>NZ_JNFD01000020.1 GCF_000756375.1 Sphingopyxis sp. LC81
CCCCAAGAAGCCCCTCCCCGGGAAAGAAGGAGAAAAGTGATGACGACGATGCTGACCGAGAACAATTATGGCGTGCTCACCGAACCCGCGACGCTGACGATCACCCGCCTGCTCCCCGGCCCGGTCGATCGCATCTGGTCGTATCTCACCGACAGCGAGCTGCGCCGCCAATGGCTGGCCGCGGGCGCGATGGAGCAAAGCGTCGGCGCGCCGGTCGAACTCGTCTGGCGCAACGACGAACTCACCGACCCGCCGGGCGCGCGTCCCGAGGGCTTTGGCGACGAGCACCGCATGACATGCGAAGTCGTGGCGGTCGACGCCCCGCACAGCCTTGCGATCAGCTGGGGCAGCACCGGCGGCGTGACCTTCACGCTTCGCGAGGAGGGCGACGACGTGCTGCTCACGATCGTCCACAGCCGTGTCGAGGATCCCTCGGTGCTGCTCAACGTCAGCGCGGGCTGGCACAGCCATGTCGATGTGCTCGAAGCGAAGCTGCGCGGCACGACGCCGGCGCCGCACTGGGACAATTTTGCGCAGCTGCGTAGCGTTTATGCCGAGCGCCTGTTCGACTGACCTGCCCGGTATCGCAGGAAGGGGCTGCGCGTGCAGCCCCTTCTTCTTTTGTGGAAAAGGCGCGGCGTGGAGACGGGTGCGGCTATTTTCGTTCGCAAGCCGTCGTCGGCGTACCACCCTGCGTGGATCAGCCCTGCCGCCGCCGCCAGTCGGCATAGAGATCGGGTTTCCCATCCAGGCGAACGGAAAGATGGCGGATCGCCATTGCCTGCTCGGAAAAGGGCTTGGCCAGATCGTCATAGATTGCTGCCGTCGACAGGCCGTATGGCGCGCCGTCCTCGTTCGAATAGGCGTAAGTCACCGCCTTGATCCCCGCAAGGCGCATCGCCGCCATGCACATCGGACAGGGATGGCCGCTCGCGAAGACCGAGCAATCGCTGAGGTCGGTGGTCGCCAGCGCGCGGCTTGCAAGGCGGATGGCGTTGAGCTCGGCATGCGACGTCGGATCGCCGGTCTGGATCACCTCGTTCTGCGCCGACGCGACGATCCGTCCGTCGCGGACGACGACGGCGCCGAACGGGCGGCCGCCTTTTTCGGCGTTGGCATAGGCCAGCGCGATCGCCTCGCGGAGATGGGCTTCACTTTGCTGCATGGTATGGCGTCCTTGAATGCGGCCCCGGGGTAGGCCCATGCCCTATTCCGATTATATGCGCGGCACCGGGCCGCAACAACGCCCGGACGATTGCCGCGACGTCGCGCTATATCTGGGTGCGGCCGGATCGTTCGCCAGCCTGCCGGTCCGGCGCCAATTCCGCCTTGAAGCGATTATTCCGCAGGCAAGTCTTTCTGCAAGCTCGTGCTGATGGCTTCAAGCATCGCCAGCGACCTGCGCCCCGCCTCGGGCGGGAAGGTGAGCTCAGCAATCTCGAGATTAATTTCCATGGCTGTTTCCACGATCTCCACTGCATCGACCACCGATATGACCGATCGCGCGATCAAGCTGTGAATCAGGCTCTCAACCAGAAGCATTGCCGCCTGCCCGTGCGCGTCGGGGCCCGGCCCCGTTCCGTCGACAGGTGAAATGTCATTATCGTTGGAAATATGGTCGTCCATGCTGGCGACTCCGGTCAGGCGAGAGCACAGGGTCTCCCAGCCGCCGGTGCCTGAAAAATGGCCGACGATGCCCCTTAATAGCCGGAATTCGCACACCAATCATCATCTATATCAATATTGGACAATAACTTTGGACAATATTATTGAGTATGGAGTTGTGGGAAGGTGCCGTCATGGCCAACCGCTTCATCGAGAAATTGCAGAACTTCGGCCATCTTGGATCGGACGATGTGGCCGCGCTGGCCGCGGCGACCTCCGCGCCGCGCATGGTCGGCGCAAGGCGCGATCTGATCCGCGAGGGCGATCAGCCGGGTCCGGTTTTTGTCATTCTCGATGGATGGGCATGCCGGTACAAGATACTCCCGAGCGGCACGCGGCAGGTCCTGGCCTTCCTGATGCCCGGAGATTCCTGCGATCTCCACGCCGGTTTGCTGGCGGAAATGGACCACAGCATTCAGACCGTCACGCCTGCGCTGGTGGCAACGATCGATCGCGTACAAATGGACCGGATCATGGACCGCCACCCCGCGGTGGCGCGGGCCATGTATGTCGGGCAGCTCATCGATGAAGGCACGATGCGCGCCTGGATCACCAGCATGGGCCGGCGCGCCAGCATCGAGCGCGTCGCGCATCTGATGTGCGAACTCTATCTGCGCGCGCGCAACATCGGCCTGATCAACGAGGATCGGCTCCGCCTGCCCTTGTCGCAATTGCTGCTTGCGGACGCGCTGGGCATGACGGCTGTGCATCTCAACCGCGTCCTGAAGGAGTTACGGCTGTCCGGCGCCATGAGCCTGCAGCGCGGCAGCCTGGAAATCACCGACCCGGTCAAGTTGATCCAGATCGCCGGCTTCGACGAAAACTACCTCCACCGGCGGCTTCGACGGGCCGCGTAGGGTCGTTCATCGCGGCGCGCGATACCGCCTGAATTAATCACAATGTCGCTGATCTATGTTGCACAATTGCCGGGGGGCCGGGTCTAAGCTCGGCGCACGCGGCGCACTGTACGAGGAGTTTACTCTCTCCGCTCCATGCCGATCGCGATCGATGCGACCTCTTTTCAGGAGGGCAAAATGGACGACAGGGATGCCTTTGCATGCGCGTGCGTCATCGCATCCAAACATGGCAAATCCGCGATTGAGGTTGCCTCTCGCCATATCGAGGCAGCGTTGAGAAAAGGCGACCGCGAAGAGGCCGGAGTTTGGCGATCGGTCAGGGAGACGCTGATTCAAGTCGACGGGATCGCCTGCTGCTTCGCTGCAAACGGCACAGCCGACACCGCCACGATCGCAAGCCATGGAAACCTTCCCCGCAAGCTGGCCGGTTCGCGCGTTTCAGGACCTTGATTGGCGAACTGCTTTTTCCACCCCGCGCTGATCGCGCCATGCCGCCAATGAAAAAGGGGCCGCTTTCGCGGCCCCTTCTCTGTTTCCGATAGCGGAAGGCTTAGTCCTTCAGGAAGTCGGGCACATGGCCCTGATCTTCCGGACCTTCGCTGCGCTCGCGGCGCGGACCGCGATCGCCACGGCCTTCGCCGTCGCGGCGCGGACCGCGGTCACGGCCACCGCCGCCACGCGGGCCGCGGTCGCCACGGTCGCCGCCGTCACGGCGCGGACCGCGGTCACCGCGGGGTTCGCGCGGCGGGCGGGTGTCTTCCAGTTCTTCGCCGGTTTCCTGATTGACGACGCGCATCGACAGGCGAACCTTGCCGCGCTGATCGATCTCGAGAACCTTGACCTTGACTTCCTGGCCTTCGCTCAGGACGTCGGCGACCTTCTCGACGCGCTCGTTGGCGATTTCGCTGACGTGGACAAGGCCGTCCTTGCCGCCCATGAAATTCACGAACGCACCGAAATCGACGAGGTTGACGACCTTGCCGTCATAGATCTTGCCGACTTCGGCTTCCTCGACGATGCCCGAAATCCACTTGCGCGCGGCTTCGATCTGCTCGGGGTCGCTCGACGAGATCTTGATCAGACCTTCGTCGTCAATGTCGACCTTGGCGCCGGTGGTCGCGACGATCTCGCGGATCACCTTGCCGCCGGTGCCGATGATGTCGCGGATCTTCGACTTGTCGATCTGCATCGTCTCGATACGCGGCGCGTGCGCCGACAGCTCGGTGCGGGCTTCGCCCAGCGCCTTCGCCATTTCGCCGAGGATGTGCGCGCGGCCTTCCTTCGCCTGGTTCAAAGCGGCTTCGAAGATCTCGCGCGTGATGCCCGCGATCTTGATGTCCATCTGCATCGTGGTGATGCCGTTGGCGGTGCCCGCAACCTTGAAGTCCATGTCGCCGAGGTGATCTTCATCGCCCAGGATGTCCGACAGGATCGCATAATCCTTGCCTTCGAGGATCAGGCCCATCGCGATGCCCGACACCGGACGCTTCAGCGGAACGCCGGCGTCCATCATCGCGAGCGAACCACCGCAGACCGACGCCATCGACGACGAACCGTTCGACTCGGTGATGTCGCTGGTGATGCGGATCGTGTAGGGGAACTCGTCCTTCGTCGGCAGCACCGCGTGCAGCGCACGCCATGCCAGCTTGCCATGGCCGATGTCGCGGCGGCTGGGCGCCCCGAAACGACCGACTTCGCCGACCGAATAGGGCGGGAAGTTATAGTGCAGCATGAAGTTCGAGTAGCTGAGGCCGTTGAGGCCGTCGATCATCTGCTCGCTGTCCTTGGTACCCAAGGTGCAGGTCGCGATCGTCTGCGTCTCGCCGCGCGTGAACAGCGCCGAGCCGTGGGCGCGGGGCAGGAAGTGCGTTTCGGCGACGATCGGACGAATCTGCGTCGTCGTGCGTCCGTCGATGCGCTTGCCGTCCTTGAGGATGGCGCCGCGAACGATTTCGGCTTCGAGCTTCTTCATCAGCTTGCCGGCGGCCATCTGGTCCTGCGGCGTCGCGTCGGCGAACGCGGCCTTGGCGGCGGCGCGGGCTTCGTTCAGCGCGTTCGAGCGGGCCGATTTGTCGGTCAGCTTGTACGCGGCGGCGATGTCCTTGCCGATCAGCTTCTTGAGCTTGTCCTTGGCGGCCGACAGGTCGGCCTGTTCGGCCATGTCCCAGGGATCCTTGGCAGCCTGTTCGGCCAGCTTCACGATCGCCTTGACGACGTCCTTACACGCTTCGTGCGCGAACAGCACGGCGCCGAGCATGATCTCTTCCGACAGCTCATTGGCTTCGGATTCGACCATCATCACCGCGTCGTAGGTGGCGGCGACGACGAGGTCGAGGTCGCCTTCGGCAACCTGCGCATCGGTCGGGTTCAGGATATATTCGCCGTCGACATAACCGACGCGTGCGGCGCCGATCGGGCCCATGAAGGGCACGCCCGAGATGGTGAGCGCGGCCGACGCGGCGACCATCGCGAGGATGTCGGGCTCATTGTGGCCGTCATAGCTCAGAACCTGGGCAATGACGTTGATTTCGTTGTAGAAACCTTCGGGGAACAGCGGACGGATCGGACGATCGGTCAAACGCGAAACCAAGGTTTCCTTTTCGGTCGCGCCGCGCTCGCGCTTGAAGAAGCCGCCGGGGATGCGGCCCGCGCCCGAATATTTTTCCTGATAGTGGACGGTAAGCGGGAAGAAATCCTGCCCTTCCTTGACCGTCTTTGCAGCGGTCACCGCCGCCAAAACCATCGTTTCGCCCAGCGTCGCGACAACCGCGCCGTCGGCCTGGCGGGCAACCTTACCCGTTTCGAGGGTCAGCGTTTCACCGCCCCACTCGATCGATACTTTTTTCACGTCAAACATGGAGTTTCCTTCGCCCGCCGGGCCCGATGCCGGGCGGGGCCTCTGATTCCGGGCAATCCGGCCCGGGGCGGTTTAGGGCGTCTGTCTGCCCCAATGGCGGTCCCGCCGGATGCGGGAGCGGCCCTGTGGTCCGGCACTTTGCGCGGAGCCAATATGACAGCGGCCCCGGAAATCCGGGGCCGCCAGAAATTCTTACTTACGAAGACCCAGCTTCGCGATCAGCGCCTGATAGCGGGCCTCGTCCTTCTTTTTCAGATAGTCGAGAAGGCTGCGGCGCTTGTTGACCATCATGAGCAGGCCACGACGGCTGTGATTGTCCTTGTGATGCGCCTTGAAGTGGGCGGTCAGCGTGTTGATGCGGTCGGTCAGGATTGCGACCTGCACTTCCGGCGAACCGGTATCGCCCTTTGCGCGGGCATTGTCGGTGATGACTTCGGTTTTGCGCTCGGCGGTAATCGACATATTCGTTTTTCCTCGAACATCCTTGTTTACAGATTGAAGCCCCGGACGACTTTCAGCGTTCCCGCCAAAGCCTCGATCAGGGCAACGGGACGCATTTCGCTGTCCCTTCCCCAATAGAGCCCGTCATCCGTGCTACCCCCGGTCCAGACGCGACCCTGACGGATCGCCCCTGCCGCTTCCGGGGAAAGGTTCAGAGCCGGGATGTCGACCAGCCCTGCCTCAAGCGGCAGAAATATTTCTGATTGCGCGGCCCCTTGGCCGAAAGCGTTCAATTTGTCCAGCGAAATCGCCTGTGACAGGTCGAACGGCCCGGCCTTTGTACGGCGGAGCATCGTGACATGGCCGACGGTGCCGACGGCATGTGCAATGTCGCGCGCGAGGCTGCGGATATAGGTGCCCTTGGAGACGTGGGCGGTGAGAGTGGCGCTTTCGAGTGGTCCCGTCGGCGCGGTGTGCAGCTCGAGCGCATGGATCGTCACGCTGCGTGCCTTCATCTCGACCGCTTCACCCTTGCGCGCGCGGTCATAGGCGCGCTGGCCGTCGATCTTGATCGCCGAATAAGCCGGCGGCACCTGTTCGATCGGGCCGGTAAAGCGCGGCCGCACCGCTTCGATTTCGGCAAGCGTGGGCCGCACGTCGCTCGTCGCGACAACCTCACCCTCGGCATCGAGCCCCGCGGTTTCGGTCCCGAACGCGATGGTGAAGTCGTAAACCTTGCTCGCATCGAGCATCCGGCCGCAAAGCTTCGTCGCCTCGCCGAGCGCAATCGGCAGCACCCCCGACGCGAGCGGGTCGAGCGTGCCGCCATGGCCGACCTTGACCTTGCCCAGCCCCGCCTCGCGGCACACGCGTTTCACCGCGCCCACCGCCTGCGTCGAGCCGAGGCCGACAGGTTTGTCGAGGATGATCCAGCCGTTCATCCCGCGCCGCTAGGGCGCGGGTCGAAGACTGTCAATTTTGCGCGGCCTTCTCTGCCTCGCGCGCCGCCTTGCGCTCGGCCTTCGTGGGCGGCGGCGCCGAGGTCACAAAGGACGAGAGCATGCACCGCTCGCCGCGCACGACAATCGACGCGAATTTGTCGAGCCGCCCGGCGCCGCGCGTTTCAACGCCGATCGCCTGCGCGAAATCGACGTCGCGGCAGATGCCGGCGAAGCTGCCATAATACCATTCGCCGCGGCGGCCCTCGATCCAGATGCCGCGATCGCGGTCAGCCTGCCAGTTGCGGATCGTGCTGTCGCTCGGGAAGACGATGCTCGCTTCGACGCCGAGCGCGCGCGGTTCTTTTGCAGGCTCGTTGGCCGCCGCAGCCGCAGAAAGGGGAAGCAGCACGGCGGCCAGGGAGAGTGCGAGATTCTTTTTCATGTCCTATCTTTCGGTCGGCGTTACCCTACCCGACGCGCGTGCTAGCAGAGGCAATCTGAACCGGCACTGACCCGAAAATATGGCCTCAGCGAGCCGGCCACTCGCTTGCAAGTAGCGACCACAGCCCGGTGTCGCGCACATAGCCGGTCCAGGTGATGCGTTCGGAGCGCAGCACGCCGTCCTTGGTACAGCCGAGCTTGGCGACCGCCGCCTGGCTCCGCTTGTTGCGCTCGTCGATGCGGAATTCGATGCGGCGAATGCCGACCGCAAAGGCGTGATCGAGCATCAGGCGTTTGACGCGGCCGTTGAAGCCGGTGCCGCGCGCATCGGGGTGGATGAAGCTGTTGCCGATCTCGACCGTCTGCGCCGACATATCGGGGCGCAGCCAGGCGGTCATGCCGACGAGCGTGTCGCCGTCCATGATCGCATAGGGCATGCGGCCGCTGCCGCCGATCAGCGTGTCGAAGCTCTTGTCAAAATGGTCGGGGCCAAAGCTCGACGAATAGATCGCCCAGACATCGGTATCGGCGGCGCAGACGGCGCGCAGGTCTTCGCGATGCGCTTCGGTCAGCTTGACCAGTTTGAGGTCGGCGTCGGCGAGGTCGACATAGAGGCGGTCAAGCATTGGCGCCCACCTCCCTTGGCGCCTCGGCGGCTTCGCGCCGTTTCGCCATGAAATGACGCCGGCACATCGCGACATAGCGGTCGTTGCCGCCAATCTCGGTCTGCGCGCCCTCGACGACGGCGCGGCCGCTTTCGTCGACGCGCAGGTTCATCGTCGCCTTGCGCCCGCATTCGCACACCGCCTTCAGCTCGACGAGCGCGTCGGCGATGCCGAGCAGCGCCCCCGATCCGGGGAACAGCTCCGCCGAAAAATCGGTGCGCAGGCCATAGCAGAGCACCGGAATGTCCACCTCGTCGGCGAGCCGCGCCAGGTCGAGCACCTGCGCGCGCGTCAGGAACTGCGCCTCATCGACGAGCACGCAGGCGAGCGGGCGCTCGGCATTTTCGGCATTCACAGCGGCCCACAGGTCGCTGTCGGGATCGAATTTATGCGCCTCGGCCATCAGCCCGATGCGGCTCGTCACCTGCCCCGCGCCGTAGCGATCGTCGAGCGCCGCGGTCCACAGCATCGTTTCCATCCCGCGTTCGCGATAGTTGAAATCCGCCTGGAGCAGCGTCGTCGATTTGCCGGCGTTCATGCTGGCGTAGTAGAAATAGAGCTTGGCCATCGGCGCCCAATAGCGCGGACATGGGCCTTGCACCAGTTGTCAGGACCTAAAGCGCGAGCCGCCAGTGCTCGCTCTGTTCGGGCTTGCCGAATTCGTCGTGCGTCTCGACCTTTTCGATGGTGAAACCATAGTCCGCATAGATGGCGCGCGCCGATGCGAGGACCGTGTGCGTCCAGAGCACCAGTTCGGCATAGCCCGCCTCGCGCGCGAAGGCGATGCAGCGCCCGACGAGATCGCGGCCAAGCCCATGCCCCCGCGCCGCGGCGTCGACATAGAGCAGGCGCAGCCGCGCGACCTTGTCGGACTCCGCGACGAGGAAGACGCTGCCGAGCAGCTCGCCATGCCGCTCGGCGACCCAGCATTGTTCGCGGCCGGCATGGAAATCGCGAACGAAGCGGCTCGTAATCTCGCCGATCAAGACCTCCATCGCGTCGCCCCAGCCATAGGCGCCGCGATAATAGACCGCCTGCTGCGCGGTGATCAGCCCCATGTCGCCCGGCCGCCACGGACGGACCGCGGGCGGCGGCAGCGGCGCCCCCGCCAGCCGCGCCTCGATCCATGCCAGCCGCTCGGCAAGCCCGGCCTGCTCGCCCGGCGACAGATGCGCGAGCGTCGCCGATGTCGACGCGGCGGTCGTGCGATCGAGTTCGGAAAACAGCGCCTCGCCCGCGGTGGTCAGCCGGATCGGATGCTCGCGCGCGTCGGCACCGCGCGTCCGCGCGATCCAGCCCAGCTGGGTGAAGCGGCGCAGGATGCGGCTGAGATAGCCGGGGTCGATCGACAGTGTCTCGACGATCCGCTTCGAGACGACCGGCTGCCCCGTGGCGATTTCATAGAGGATGCGCGCCTCGATCAGCGACAGCTCGCTGCCCATATAGCCGGGGCCGAGCACCCCGGCAAAGCGCGTGTAGAAACGGTTGAAGCGGCGCAGCGCGTCCGTCGCGGCGTGGGGTGCCGGCGCGTGATCGTCCGGCAAATGGAGGTTGACCGATGGCATGGTGATTCGATGCGTTAATTATTTGACTTTGTCAACTAACTAGCGCGGCCGGGCTGCTTGACTCGCCTGCACCCGATGCCATGCTGCGTAACAAAGATGCAGCATAAACAGTGGGGAGAGCTGCCATGCGGCTGATGCCGGTGACCGACGCGATGTTTCTGGTCGCGGAGACGCGCGAGACGCCGATGCATGTCGGCGGGGTCAATCTCTACACCTTGCCCGACAAGGTCGACGAGACCGAGTGGCTGAACGAGCAGCTCGCGATGCTGCGGCAATCGGAAGGACTGCGGCGGCCGTTCAGCGAGGTGTTGAAGCTCACGCCGCTCGGCCAGTACGGCCCGATCCGGCTGCAGCCCGACCGCGACATCGACATGCATTACCATGTGCGCAGCGCCGCGCTGCCCAAACCGGGGCGCTACCGCGAGATGTTCGAGCTCGTTTCGCGCCTCCACGGCACCTTGCTCGACCGCACGCGCCCGATGTGGGAGATTACCTTGATCTCGGGTCTGCCCGACCGGCAGATCGCGACCTATTTCAAGATCCACCACGCGCTGATGGACGGCGCGTCGTCGATGCATTTCACCAACGCGATGCTCAGCGCCGATTCGAAGGAAAAGCGCAGCTATTCGCCGATGTCGGTCGAGGCTTACGAAGCCTATAAGCGCAAGTTCCCCCCGCCGAAGAAAGCGCCGACGCCGAGCCTGACCGACCTCAAAGCCATCGGCACCTTCCTGAAGGAGCAATGGGGCAATAGCGTCGGGGTGACCAAGGCACTCAACCAATATGCCGCGGCGATGTTCGGGCTGGGCGGCAGCGACCTCGCGACGCCGTGGGGCGGGCTGCCGCGCACCAGTTTCAACCGCAACATCACCGGGGCGCGGCGCTTCGTTGCGCAAAGCTGGTCGCTCGACCGCGTGCGCGCGATGGGCAAAGCCTATGACGGGACGATCAACGACGCGGTGCTCGCAATGTGTTCGGGCGCGATGCGCAAATATCTGCAGTCGCTGAACGAGCTGCCCGACAAACCGCTCAAAGCCATGGCGCCGGTGTCGATCCGCGCGAAAGACGATATCGATTCGGGCAATTCGGTCGCGGCGGTAACCGCGAACCTCGCGACGCATATCGACGATCCGGCGACGCGCATGGCGACGATCCAGGCATCGATGAACGCCGCGAAGGCGCAGCTTCGCGAAATGACCGCGCAGCAGATCCAGATCTATACCGCGATCACGCAGATGCCGCAGATGCTGACCGCGCTGACGCGTACCGCCGACAAATTCCCGGCGTACAGCGTGACGATCTCGAACGTCCCGGGTCCGCGCGAGCAGCTCTACTGGAACGGCGCGCGATTGGACGGCATGTATCCCGCAAGCATCCCGGTCGACGGCATGGCGATGAACATCACGCAGGTGTCGAACAACAAGAATATCGATTTCGGGATTACCGCGTGCCGCCGCAGCGTCCCGCACGTCCAGCGGCTGATCGACTATCTGGAGGATGCGCTGGTCGAGTTGGAGCAAGCGGCGGGGATCAAGGGGAAGTAGCCCCTATCGAGCCTTCCTAACCCGTTCGCATCGAGCGAAGTCGAGATGTCCCTCGACTTGGCGCTAACTCGATGGGTGTCTCGACTTCGCTCGACACAAACGGATGATGGAGGTCAGGCCTCGTCGCCCTCGCCGCTCGTCAGATCGCGCGCCACCTTCGGGTCGCGCAGCAATTTTTCGATATGGCTCGCCTCGTCGAAACTTTCGTCCGAGAGGAATTTCAGCTTCGCGGCATATTTCATGCGGACGCGGCTGGCGACCTCGCGCTGAAGATAGGCGGTGTTGGTCCTGAGCGCTTTCAGCACCGCTTCCTCGTCCTTGCCGAGCAAGGATTTCACGAACACCGTCGCGTGGCGCAGGTCGGGCGACATGCGGACTTCGGTGATGCTCACCGGATGCGTCGCGAGGACGTCGTCGTGGACGTCTCCGCGCGCGAGGATTTCGGAGAGGAGGTGGCGCACCTGTTCGCCGACGCGCAGCACGCGAACCGAGGGGCCGCTATCCTTTTTCCGGTCCTTTTCGGTTTTCATCGCCTAACCCTTTGCCTCTTCGTCCAGTTTCGCGATGATCCGCGCGATCGAGCGCATGTTGCGCGCGGTGCCCTTGTGCCCCAGCCGTCGTTCGATCAGCCGCGCGTGCAGCTTGCTGTCGCCCGCGCCGTCGCCAAAGTCGATATAGAGCGCCCGGTCGCCAAGCGCGAGGCGCTCGTTCGGCCGGACCCGGTGGTCGGTCGCCAGTGCGTCGAATTGCTCCGCCGTGGGCTGGCCGTCGAGGAACATCGTATGGACGATGCGGTCCTCGTTCGTGCCCGCGAACGGATTGTCGGCGATCGCCGCGGCGAGCTCGTCGCGGTCGCGCACCAGCGCCGCGCTCGTCATGTCGAAACGATCCTCGACCATGATCGACAATTTCTCTTCGAGCCCGCGCGTCGGCCGCGCGTCATGGTCGAACAGCACATTGCCGCTCGCCACGACGGTTTCGACGTTGCTGAAACCCTCGGCCTCGAACGCCGAACGCAGGTCGGCCATCGTCAGCCGGTTGCCACCGACGTTGATGCTGCCGAACAATGCCACATAGCGAGCCATGCCGGCACCTCCTGATCCGCGCGGAGCGGACGCCCGTTAGAGCGTCCGTTCGCGCAGTTCGACTTCGAAGACTTCGAGGTGGTCGCCCGCCTTGATGTCGTTGGTGTCCGCCAGCACGACACCGCATTCGAGACCCGCGCGCACTTCGGCGACATCGTCCTTGAAGCGGCGGAGCGACGAGATGGTCGTGGCCGACACGATGACATCGTCGCGCGTAAGGCGTGCGTGCAGCCCCTTGCGGATCGAGCCTTCGAGCACGAGCAGACCCGCGGCCTTGTCGCGCTTGCCGGCGGGGAAGACGTCCTTGACCTCGGCGCGGCCGACGACGGTTTCGACGCGTTCCGGACCCAGCTCGCCCGCCATTTCCTTCCTGATTTCATCGGTCAGGTGATAGATGACGTCATAATACATGAACCGGACGTTTTCGCGCTTCGCGATGTCGCGCGCCTTGGCGTTCGGACGGACGTTGAAGCCGATGATCGGTGCCTTGGTCGCCGCCGCCAGCGTCACGTCGCTCTCGGTGATCGCACCGGCGCCCGACTGGAGCACGCGGACGCGGATCTCGTCGGTCGACAGCTTGTTCAGTGCATTGACGATCGCCTCGACCGACCCCTGGACATCGCCTTTGATGATCACCGGGAACTGAATGACGTTCGTCTTGTCGGCGAGCGCTTCGAACATGCCTTCGAGGCTGACCGGCGCCTGGACGGTGCGCTTGCGCGTCGCCTGTTCCTGACGATAGGTCGCGACTTCGCGGGCACGCGCTTCATTCTCGACGACGGTGAGCGTATCGCCCGCCATCGGGACGCCGCCCAGACCGAGCACTTCGACCGGCATCGACGGGGTCGCCGACTTGATCTGCTTGCCCTGGTCGTCGATCAACGCACGAACACGGCCGCTTTCGGCGCCGCAGACGAAGATGTCGCCGACCTTCAAAGTACCACGACGAACGAGGATCGTCGCCACGGGGCCGCGGCCCTTGTCGAGCTTCGCCTCGACCACAGTGCCTTCGGCGGCGCGGTCGGGGTTGGCTTTCAGCTCCATGATTTCGGCCTGCACCGCGATCGCGTCGAGCAGCTTGTCGAGGCCGGTCTTCTTCAGCGCCGACACTTCGACATTCTGCACGTCGCCGCCCATTTCCTCGACCACCAGCTCATGTTCGAGCAGGCGTTCGCGGACGCGCTGCGGATTGGCGCCTTCCTTGTCGACCTTGTTGATCGCGACGATGATCGGCACGCCCGCGGCCTTCGCATGGTTGATCGCCTCGATCGACTGCGGCTTGAGCCCGTCGTCGGCGGCCACCACCAGGATGACGATGTCGGTGACGTTCGCGCCGCGCTGACGCATTTCGGTGAAGGCTTCGTGACCCGGCGTATCGAGGAAGGTGACGAGGGAGCCGTCGGGGGTCTTCACCTGATAGGCGCCGATATGCTGCGTAATGCCGCCGGCTTCGCCCGCCTGCACATTCGCACCGCGCAGCGCGTCGAGCAGCGAGGTCTTGCCGTGGTCGACGTGACCCATGATCGTGACGACCGGGGCGCGCGGCTTCAGATGTTCGGCATCGTCGACATCTTCATCGTGACGGATGTCGATATCGCCTTCGCTGACGCGGATGATCTCGTGCCCGAACTCGGTGACGAGCAATTCAGCGGTGTCCTGATCGATCGTGTCGGTGCTGGCCGACGGGACGCCCATCTTGAACAGCGCCTTGATCAGGTCGTTGGTCTTTTCGGCCATGCGGTTCGCGAGATCCTGGACCGTGATGCTTTCGGGCACGGTGACTTCGCGGATCTGCTTTTCGCGGGGACCCGACGAGGCGGTGTGCGAACGCTTTTCCTTTTCGCGGGCGCGCTTCAGCGCCGCGAGGCTGCGTGCGCGCGCGCCTTCGTCTTCGTTCAGCGCCCGCGTGACGGTGAGCTTCCCCGACTGACGGCGGCTGTCGCCGCCACGGGTTGCCTTCGGCTCGGGACGCTTGGGTTCGGGGCGCGGAGGAGCCGCGACCGGCGTAAAGCGGCGCGGTGCGGGAGCAGCGCTGGTCGTCGCGCGCGGCGCAGGCGTCGGCGCGGCTTCGCTCTGCGGTGCAGCGGCGGGCGCTTCGGCAGCGGGAGCAGCAGCGGGCGCTTCGGCGGCGGGCGCGGCAGGAGCCGGCTCGGCCGCCTTCGCCGTCGCCTGTTCGACCTTGGCTTCGGCGCGTGCCTTTTCTTCCTCGGCGGCGCGCGCACGCGCGGCTTCGTCGCGGCGGCGATTGTCCTCGAGCGCATTCATGCGCGCTTCTTCGGCCTCGCGCAGCAGCTGCGCCTGGCGTTCCTGACGCGACATCAGGCTGTCATTCTCGCTGACGCGGGGCGCGGCCGGCTTCGGAGCGGGCGCGGGTGCCGGAGCAGCGGGAGCCGGTGCGGGCGCCGGAGCGGCCTCGACCTCTTCGACCTCGACCGGGGCGGCTTCGCCCGGACGACCGAGCACGCGGCGACGCTTCACCTCGACCACCACCGTATTCCGGCGCCCGTGGCTGAATTGTTGCTGCACCTGTCCGGCCTCGACCGTCCGCTTCAGCCCCAGGGGCTTGCGGGTAAGGGTCGGTTTGTCCTGTTCGTCACTCATCGAAAACCATCATTCCTTCAAAACGCGTCCGAAGCGGCGGTGCTGGTCGGCAACGCCCCAATATTTTCCTCGCCAGAAGCCGGCGCGGCAAGCGGGTCGGAATCGCGGTTGGCCGCGTCCCTACTCCATCCTGTGAAAAACTGCCAGCGGCTCAAATGCGCCAGCACCCGGTCCGCGGCGCGGGCGTCGGTCAACGCCAGATGCACCGCATTCTCGCGGCCTAATGCCATAGATAGGGTGCCGCGGTCCACCGGCAAGACCCGGCCCTCGCGGCCCGAGCCTTCATCGTCCTCGCCGACGCGCCATGCCTGCGCCAATTTCTTGCGCCCATCCTCGCCGGCATCGCTGGCGTGGAGCAGCAACCGAACCTGCCCCTTGCGCGCCGCGGTCTCGATCTTTTCATTGCCGCTGAGCAAGGTGCCCGACCGCGATTCCAGCCCGAGCCGGTCGAGCGTCGCGCGCTGAAGCTGCGCCTCGATGCGCGCGCCGAGATCCTCGGGGATGGTGAAATTGCCATCCTGCAGCGCGCGCGCGAGCCCGCCTTTCAGCTTGCCCTTGGCCTGTGCGGCTTCAAGCGTCGCGCGATCGACGCCGATCCACGCGCCGCGTCCCGGCGCCTTGCCATGGACGTCGGGCGCAATCGTGCCGTCGGGCCCGAGCGCAAGGCGCACGAGCCGTTCGGCCGGCGAAACCTCGCCGGTGATGACGCAGCGCCGCTCGGGCACATGCTGGCCGCGCCGACCAGCGCGGTCTGGTTCGCTCAGCTGATCATTGTGCGGGGTCCGCATCGGCGGCCTCCCCGGTTGCCGGCTCGCTCGACTCTTCGTCGTCGAACCAGTGCGCGCGTGCCGCCATGATGATCTCGTTGCCCTGTTCTTCGCTCAGGCCATATTCGCCGAGCACGCCGCCCTTGTCCTCGGCGCGTTCGCTGCGCGGCGGGCCGCGGCGGTTGTCGGTGCGCTTCTTGGCGATCAGTTCGTCGGTCGCAAGATCGGCGAGGTCGTCGAGCGTTTTGATCCCGGCCTTGCCGAGGATGACGAGCATCGCTTCGGTCAGGTGCGGGATGTCGGCCAGAGCGTCCTCGACGCCGAGTTCGCGGCGCTGGGCGCGCGAGGCTTCTTCGCGGCGCTCGAGGCCTTCGGCGGCGCGGCTCTGCAGTTCCTGCGCCAGTTCCTCGTCGAAACCTTCGATGCTCGCGAGTTCGTCGATGCCGACATAAGCGACTTCTTCGAGTTCACCGAAGCCTTCGGCGACGAGCAGCTGCGCGAGCGTTTCGTCGACGTCGAGCTCTTCCTGGAACATCGTCGAGCGTTCGACGAATTCGCGCTGGCGCTTTTCGCTCGCGTCGGCCTCGGTCATGATGTCGATCTGGCTGCCGGTGAGCTGGCTGGCGAGACGGACGTTCTGGCCGCGGCGGCCGATGGCGAGCGACAGCTGGTCGTCGGGAACGACGACTTCGATGCGGCTGTCATCCTCGTCGATCACGACGCGCTGGACCGTTGCCGGCTGGAGCGCGTTGACGACGAAGGTCGCGGTGTCTTCGGACCAGGGGATGATGTCGATCTTTTCGCCCTGCATTTCCTGGACGACCGCCTGGACGCGGCTGCCCTTCATGCCGACGCAGGCGCCGACGGGGTCGATCGAGCCGTCATAGCTGATCACGCCGATCTTGGCGCGCGAACCCGGGTCGCGGGCGGCCGCCTTGATCTCGATGATGCCGTCGTAGATTTCGGGGACTTCCTGCGCGAACAGCTTCTTCATGAAGTCGGGGTGCGCGCGGCTCAGGAAAATCTGCGGGCCGCGGGTTTCGCTGCGCACCGACAGGATCAGGGCACGAACGCGATCACCGACGCGCATCAGTTCGCGCGGGATCTGCTGGTCGCGGCGGATCACGCCTTCGGCGCGGCCGAGGTTGACGACGATGTGGCCGAATTCGACCGACTTGACGACGCCGGTGATGATCTCACCCGCGCGGTCCTTGAATTCCTGATACTGGCGCTCACGATCGGCTTCGCGGACCTTCTGGAAGATGACCTGCTTGGCCGACTGCGCGTCGATGCGGCCGAGGTCGACCGCGGGCAGCGGGTCGACGATGAAGTCGCCAAGCTGGGCGTCCTTCTGCAGCTTCTGGCCCGCGGCGAGGTCAACCTGCTTGAAATAATCCTCGACCTGCTCGACGACCTCGACGACGCGCCACAGACGCAGGTCGCCGGTCTGCGGATCGAGCTTCGCACGAATGTCGTTCTCGGCGCCGTAGCGGGCGCGTGCGGCGCGCTGGATCGCTTCTTCGATGGCTTCGATGACGATGCCCTTGTCGATCATCTTCTCGCTGGCGACGCTGTTGGCGATCGCGAGGAGTTCGGCCTTGTTGGCGGAAATGGCAGTGGCCATCAGTCCTGTCCTTCTTCTTCCATTTCGTCGGCGCCCTCGATCGAGAGCGGGACGGTTGCGGCAATCAATTTGTCGGTGAGAACGAGCTTGGCCGTGTCGATCGCATCGAACGGCAGCTTGTGCTCCACACCCTCTTTATCCGAAATCGTGATGACATCGCCGTCGATACCGATCAGCTCGCCGTTGAAGCGCTGGCGCCCGTCGCGCTTTTCCTTGAGCGCGATCTTCGCCTCATGCCCCGCCCAGTCGGCGAAGTCGGTGCGGCGCGTCAGCGGCCGGTCGATACCCGGCGACGACACTTCCAGCCGGTACGCCTGATCGATCGGGTCCTTGCCCGCTTCCTCGAGCGCGTCGAGCCGGTCCGAGATGCGGCGAGACAGGTCGGCGCAATCGTCGATCGTCAGCTGGCGCGTATCGGGGCGCTCGGCCATCACCTGCAAGGTCGGGTCGCTCTCGCCGCCGAAAAAGGCGACGCGCACGAGCGCCAGGCCCAGAGCCTCGGCTTCGGGCGCGATGATCGCATTGAGGGCGTCGAGATCGGCCAATGAATTTTCCCGTTTCGGATGACCGGAAAGCATGTGGGTATAGCCGCCGCGGCCCGCGGCCCCGACGTCCCAACTGGCTAACCATGTCAAGAAGTAGGGCGCATATAGGCTTTGGCGGATGAGTCGGCAAGGGGGAATGCGGCTTCATCGCCGCGGCGAGCGCCGCGATTGCATGGGTCGCCGATATAGGATAGGGGGGTATCCTATGTCACACACGCACGCCGACAAGGATCAGCTTCTCGCACGCACCCGGCGGATTGCCGGGCAAATCGCGGCGATCGAACGCGCGATTGCGGGCGAGGCGGGTTGTGCGGCGATTCTGCATCAGGTGGCAGGGGTCCGCGGCGCGATTGCCGGACTGATGGACGAACTCGTCGCCGAGCATATGCAATCGCATGTCGTCGCACCGGGCCTCTCCGACGCCGAGCGCGCGCAAGGCGGCGACGAACTGCTCGCGGCGATCCGCCGCTATGCGAAATAGGAGCCCGCATGTCGTTCGATAGCGAAATCGAGGCGCTGGCCCACGACCATGTCTTCCTCGGCAAGCGGCACGACGAGAATGCCCGGCGCACCTTGTGGGTGGTCGCGCTCACCGCGGTGATGATGGTTGGCGAGATCGCCGCGGGGCTTGCCTTCAACTCGATGGCGCTGCTCGCCGATGGCTTCCATATGGCGACGCACGCAGGCGCGCTCGGGATCGCGGCGATCGCCTATGCTTATGCGAAGCGCCACGCGCATGGCCGCCGCTACAGTTTCGGCACCGGCAAGGTCGGCGACCTCGCCGGCTTCGCCTCGGCGCTCGTGCTCGGCATCGTCGCGCTCGGCATCGCGTTCGAATCGGCGATGCGCCTCGTCGATCCGCGGCCGGTTGCCTTCACCGAGGCGACGATCATCGCGGTGATCGGGCTGGGGGTGAATATCGTGAGCGCGCTGCTGCTCGGCCACGGGCATGATCATGGACATGATCACCATCACGGCGGCGACGATCATCACGGATATACGCACGAACGCGACAATAATCTCCGCTCGGCCTATCTGCATGTCGTCGCCGATGCGCTGACCTCGGTGCTCGCGATCGCCGCCTTGCTCGGCGGGCGCTATCTGGGCTGGGTGTGGCTCGACCCGTTGATGGGGATCGTCGGATCGGTGGTGATCGCGGCGTGGGCCTGGTCGCTGATGCGCGACACCGGCGCGGTGCTGCTCGACGCGACCGACGCCGCGATCGAGGCCGAGATTCGCGAACTGGTCGAAGGACCGGGCGACGCGAAGATCACCGATCTCCACGTCTGGCGCGTCGGCCCTGGCGCGCATTCGGCGATCATCAGCGTCGTCGGCGCAACGCGCGAGACCATTTGCGCACGCGTCCAACCCGTCCACGAAATCGAACATCTGACGGTCGAGATTCGCTGAATCGGGCTGGGCACGGCAGGATATTCGATATCGGTTGCGCCGGGTAAATTCCGCTCGAATATTTCCTTCGTAAACAGCGGAGAATTACGGAAATTGCCAAAAACCTTGACTTTTTGGCAAAATAATTTCAATGTAATTTGGCTAACGTCGCCTGCGACGGAAATTTGATGCCTTTGGGCGGATACTTCCCTTCACGCGCTACCAGCTCCGCCGGTGCTTTTGCCGGAGGATTCCCTGTTTTCGTGAAAGGAAACACCCATGCCGATCGGCACCGTAAAATTTTTCAACAGCGACAAAGGCTATGGTTTCATCGCCAATGAAGATGGCTCGGGCGACAGCTTCGTCCACATCAGCGCCGTCGAGCGCGCCGGAATGGCGACGCTGAACAAGGAACAGCGCGTTTCTTACGAGCTGGAAACCGACCAGCGCGGCAAGACCTCGGCTGTCAATCTTCAGCCTGCATGAATGACATCCGGCTGGCGCCTTTCGGGGGGCCGGCCGGACCATTCGCCGATCGTTCGGCCCCATGCTCGCGCAGTCACAAGGAATAATCCTATGGATATGAACGAGCTTTTCTACCGGCACCAGATGGCCCTGATGGCCACCCGCCCCCTGCACGGCGCCAGCGCACGCCATGCCGATTTCGATCTGTCCGGCCATTATGCCGACCGCATCGACGCCTATCGCGCGCGCCGCGGCATGAGCAAATATTTCGCGGAACCGGCGAACCCCGCGCCGCCGGCCGGCCGGCCCACCATCCCGCATTTGCCCAACTAGGCCGTTCCAGCGGCGGGTCTTCGGCGCTATGCTTGCCGCGTGACCCATGCCGTACTGCCATGCCGCGACCATCTGGGCGCATCGCTACGGCGCTGGCGCGCGCTCAATCGCGTCAAGCAGTCGGCGCTGGCGGGCGAAATGGGCGTCTCGCAAACGACGGTGTCGCGGTGGGAGGCGGGCGTGCTGGCCCCCGGGACAACCGAAGAGGATCGGCTGACGCGCCTGCTCGCAGCGCGGCCCAGCTCGGCGGCCGACAGCGCCTTGCTCAACCTTGTGCGCCATTCGCCGCAGCCGGCACATCTCATCTGCGACCTGACGCACCGGCTTTTCGCCGCGTCGCCGGCGCGGATCTCCGGCTGGCGGGTCGGGGTTGAGGAATTGGCCGGAAAGTCGCTGTGGCGATTCGCCTCGCCGGGCATCGCAGAGGGCGAGGCAGCGCTGGACGCGCTCGGCTGGTACGAACCGGTCGCGCCCGCGGTCATCGTCGATACCGAATATGCGGATTTCGACGAACTCACGATCGGCGCCGGCCAGCTTCGCTACACACGAATGCCGCTTTCGGACGGAAGCTTTGCGCGGCTGGTCCAGGACGGCGGCGCATAAATTATTCGGCGGCTTGTGTCGGCGATCCCGCCGGTTAGCCTTGCCGCATGACGACACCCTATGCCATCGCCCCGTCGCGCCTCGCCGCGATCATCGACTTTCTGCAGACGGCCGAAAAGCTGAAGGACACGCTGCGCAGCGGGATCACATCGAACGGCCGCGCCGAAAGCACCGCCGAGCATAGCTGGCGACTCTGCCTGATGGTGATGCTGTTCGACCGCGAACTGGCGGCTTATGACCGGCTGAAGCTGCTCAGGCTCTGCCTCGTCCACGACCTGGGCGAAGCGATTTCGGGGGACGTCCCGGCCACATGCCAAAGTCCCGACGACGGCCGGGCGGCGCGCGAGCGCGCGGATCTCGAGACATTATGCGCGCCGCTACCTGACGACCTAGGCCGCGAAATCCTCGGCCTATGGGACGAGTATAGCCGCGGCACGACGCCCGAAGCCCGAATGGTCAAGGGTTTCGACAAGCTGGAGACGATGCTCCAGCACCTCATCGGGCGGAACGCCGCCGATTTCGATTATGCGTTTAACCTGACCTATGGCGCGCAGCATACCGTCCGGCACCCTCTGCTTTTTCAGATACGCGAACTGGTGGACGCGGCAACGCGCGAGCGGATCGCGGCATGCGGGACGCGGAAATGACGAGATCCATAAACCCATCCGTCGCTTAAGCGCCGCCGCTTTACCTGTTCCACCGCGACCCACCGCACAGCCATTGCAACATTTTGTTGGCGTTTCAGCGTATAAGGTGGGCTGACACCCGTCCACGCGAATCGGCGGCGGGCGGAGCGATGGAATTTGATGCGCGAATGAAGCCCGAACTGTCCCTGACCGCCCGCTCGACGTGGCGCGACCCGGTGCCGGAAAAACCGGCGGGGCCGGGGCGCGCCTTTTGGGCGGCGATCGTCGCGGTGGTCGCCGTTGCGTGCCTCGCCTTCCTGCTGTCGAGCGGTCAGTTTCGTGCGCCGGCGTTCTTCGGGCCCTATAGCGTGTCGGTGCCGCTGAACTTTCGCACTTATGATCCCGAACGCTGGGCGATCATGAATGCGGAGGATTATGCGGACGCGCTGAAGATCGACCCGACGCTGCCCAACCCCGACAGCGTCGGTTATGGCGACGCGGCCGCGCTGCCGCCCGCCGACCCGGCGCTGCTGCGCGAGGAAGCCTTTGTCGGGCCGCCCGCCAAATCCTATATATTCCGCGGCGTCACCGCGCTCGACCGCGAGCGCGCGCATTATTGCCTGACCGCCGCCATCTATTACGAAGCCGCGTCGGAAACCGACGACGGGATGCGCGGCGTCGCGCAGACGGTGATCAACCGCGTCCGCCACCCGAGCTTCCCCAACACCGTGTGCGGCGTCGTTTTCCAGGGATCGCAGCGCGCGGGCGTGTGCCAGTTCACCTTCAGCTGCGACGGCGCGATGGCGCGGAGCCCCAGCAAGCCCAACTGGCTGCGCGCGAGCCGCATCGCGTCGGCGGCGCTCGGAGGCTATGTTTTCCCCAAGGTCGGGCTCGCGACGCATTATCACACGCAGGCGATCTGGCCGCGCTGGGGCAAGAGCCTGGTGATGACCAATATCGTCGGCGCGCATATCTTCCATCGCTGGCGCGGGCGCTGGGGCATGCCCGACGCGTTTCGCGCGCCCTATCTCGGCCGCGAGCCGGTGCCCGGCCCCTATCTGCCGCTCGCGCAGCAGCTCGCGATCCTGAAAGGCCAGGGCCTGCCGCCCGGCGCCGGCCCGGCGCCGATGCTCACCGGCGCCGCCGCGCCGCTTCCCGATACCATCGCAGCCCCGTTGCCCGGCACCATCGCGCCCCCGGCGCCCGTCGCGCCGCCGCCCGTCGCGGCTCCCGTCACGCCGACCTATGCCGATCCGCGGCTCAACCAGTCGGGTCAGATCCGCGAAGAATTCCGCGGCAGCGGAGAGTGGAAACAGTGACGCAAACGGCCTAGGCTGCCCGCTTCACGGACGGGAGGCCATCATGGGACATGTCAAAGGCATCGGCGGGCTGTTTTTCCGGGCACGCGACCCCGATGCGCTGAACGCCTGGTATCGCGAACGGTTGGGCATCGGCGCAGGCTGCAACGCCGACGATACCGGGCCGATCAACGAATGGGTGTGGAACGTCACCGCGGGACCGGTGGTATTCAGCGCGTTCAAGGCCGACACCGACTATTTCGCCGCCGACAAGCAACATATGCTGAACCTGCGCGTCGACGACCTCGACGCGGTGCTCGTACCGTTTCGCGAGGCGGGCGACGAGGTGATCACCAAGGATGAGTGGGACGACCCCGCGGTCGGCCGCTTTGCCCGGGTCCACGATCCGGAAGGCAACCCGATCGAATTGTGGGAGCCGCCGCAAAGCTGACCCTATCCGTTCGTGTCGAGCGAAGTCGAGACACCCTGAAGGCGTGCATGACCGAGGGGCATCTCGACTTCGCTCGATGCGAACGGAAGTTGGTGGGTGGTTCTTTATCTGCCCTGGCTGCGCCAGCGCTTGACGACACGCTCGAGGATTTCCGCCTCGCCGCCGGTTTCACGCCACAGTTTCGAGAAGAGCGGGTCGCTCGATGCGGGCCGCTTTTCTTCCTCGAGCGTGTCGAGATAAACGCGGATCGGGATCGACACGCCTTCGCCGCAGACGATGCATTCGCGGTTGCGCAGCGCCGGGATCGAATCGATGAAGCCGCGCGCGCCTTCGGGCATCGCGGCCTTTACGAAATGCTGGTCGCGTTCGTTGTTGAGGCGCATCGAGATGATCGTGCCGCACTGCGACAGCACGCCCTCGGCCAGATCGGACGGGCGCTGGGTGATGAGGCCAAGCGACACGCCGTATTTACGGCCTTCCTTGGCGATCCGTTCGAGGATCTTGCGCACCGCCTGCCCCTGCCCAGTATCCTTGGACGGGATGTAACGGTGGGCTTCTTCGCAGACGAGCAGGATCGGACGCTGCGGCTCGCCGCGCGACCAGATCGCATAGTCGAAGGTCAGGCGTGAGAGCACCGCGACGACGACGCCGGTAATATCCGACGGCACCCCCGACACGTCGATGATCGAGATCGGCCGGCCGTCCGACGGCAGGCGGAAAATCTTGCCGATGAAATTCGTCATCGTGTCGGCGACGAGCATGCCCGAGAACATGAAATTATAGCGCGGGTCGGCGCGCATTTCCTCGATCTTGCCCTTGATGCGCATGAACGGCGCGCTCGACGTCGCCTTGTCGAGCTTGCCCATTTCGTTTTGCAGGATGTTGAGCAGGTCGGAGAGCAGATAGGGGATCGGCGAGTCGACGGTAATCTTCGTCATGCCTTCGGCCAGCCGGTTCTTCGTCCGCGCCTGGAGCAGGCAGCGCGCGAGCACGTCGCAGTCGGCCTGGCGGTCGCGGCCCTCGGCGGTGACGAAGACTTCGCAATGTTCCTCGAAGTTCATCAGCCAATAGGGCATGGCGAGGTTGTCGACGTCGAACAGCGCGCCGATGCCCTTGAACGCCGCCGAATATTCGCCGTGCGGATCGATCATCACGATATGGCCCTGCGGCGCGAGTTCGCAGATCTTGTGCAGGATCAGCGCGGCGCTGGTCGATTTACCCGTGCCGGTCGACCCGAGCAGCGCGAAATGCTTGCCCAACATCGCGTCGACATAGAGCGACCCGCGAATATCCTTGGTCGGATAGACGGTGCCGACTTCGACATGCGCGCGCTCGTCGGCGGCGTAGATCTGCTTGAGGTCGGCGCTGGTCGCCGCAAAAACCTGGCTGCCCGGGATCGGGTAGCGGGTGACGCCGCGGCGGAAATTGTGAATGCGGCCGGTGATCTTTTCTTCTTCGCCTTCGCCAAGGAAGTCGATCGTCGCAAGGATCAGCCCCTCGCCGCGTTCGTGCAGCTGCTGGTCGCGGATGCTGGCGATCAGCCAGATATTGCCCACACGGACCTTGACCTGCGCCCCGACCTGTCCGGCCATCGCCACCGCGGAATCGCTGGACGAGGCCAATTTGCCGATCGCCGCGGCATCGAGCAGGATACGCGAGGCCGATCCCGAAATATCGACGACTTCGCCGATCATCAGATCGTCGCGATGATGGTTGGTTACCGGCGCAATCGAGGCCGCCACGCCGCCGCCGGCAAGCCGAACATGCTGTGCCGCCGTCAAATCCCCGGCGTTGAATCCGCCGCCCTGCATGTCCATGTATCCGCCCCGCCTATTGTGGTCCCCGGCAGACTATCGCAGCTGAGGGTAAATAGGCCGTGAATGATAGTCAGCGACGGCGGAAAATAGCCGAAGCCCCGTAACCGAGCACCAGCGACAGGAGCACGGCCGACAGGCCGTACAGAAAGCCGTGCCGCTGCGCTGCGAGCGCAACGAAACGTTCGAACCCGGCCTTGCGAATCTGGACATCGCGCGACGCGACGGCGAGCACGCGCCCGCGGCTGATCAGATAGGTTTCGGCGCGGTAGGTGCCAACCGGAACGCGCGCCGGCACCGGGATGCGCGCACGATAGAGCACGCCTTCGGTGATTTCGACCGCGGCCGGATTTTCGACGAAAAGACCCGAGCGGCGGTAGAGGTCGGTCAGCCCCGCCTCGAACCGCTCGAGCTTCTTCGCCTCCGAAAATCCGCTTGGCGACATCGACAGATTGGCGAGGCCGAGCTCGAAGATCGCCGCGGTCCGCTCGTCGACCAGCTTGTCGATCGGGCGCGACGAGCCGATCGCGTAAAACCCCGGAGATGTACGCAGCCGAATGCTGCTGGCATTGACCCAGATACCCGCGACGCGCCGCTTTTCGCGCAGCACGATCGGCCGCACTGGTCCCTTCAGCACCACGACGATGTCGGCGCGGTCGTCGGGCAGGCGCTGGCCGGGGTAGAGGATCGCACCGAACAGCAGCAGTTCCTCGCCGGTAAAGCTGTACTGGATATCGATCGCGCGGCTCGACACATCGGGCACCAGCCGCGGATCGGCCGCATGGGCGGCCGTAGGCAGCAGCAGCGCCGCGAGCGACAGGAGCAAGGCGCGCGGCGCGCTCATTGCACCGTGTAGATTTCGTCGGGACGGATGAAGAGGTCGACCCCCATGCGCAGCGCGACGAGCAGCACGATCGCGGCGAGCGCCATGCGCAGATATTCGGGCTTCACCTTTTGCGCGAAGCGCGCGCCGACTTGCGCGCCGATCACACTGCCGAGCAGCAGCAGCCCCGCGAGCACGATGTCGACGGCGCCGGTGGTCAGCGCGTGGACCATCGTCGTCGCGATCGTCACGAACAATATCTGAAACAGCGACGTGCCGACGACGACCTGCGTCCCCATGCCGAGCAGATAGAGCATCGCGGGCACCATGATGAAGCCGCCGCCGACGCCGAGCAGCATCGTCAGCACACCCCCGACCATGCCGAGCAGCAGCGGCGCGAGCGGTGAAATATAGAGGCCCGACCGGTAGAAGCGCCAGCGCATCGGCAGGTTCGCGACCATCGGGTGATGGCGCCGCTTGCGCGCGGGGGCCGGCAATCCCGTCTGCGCCGCGCGGTAGCTGCCCCACGCCTCGCGCCCCATGAAGGTGCCGACGGTGCCGAGCAGCGCGACATAGAGGATGTTGATCACCGTATCGATCTGGCCCCAGGCGGTGAGTAGTTCGAACAGCCCGGCGCCGATCAGCGATCCGAGAAGCCCGCCCGCGACGAGCACCCAGCCCATGCGCAAATCGACACCGTCGCGCTCGAGATGCGCCATCACGCCCGACACGCTCGCGCCCGTCACCTGCGTCGCCGCCGACGCCGCGGCGACCGTCGGCGGGATGCCGTAAAAGATCAGCAAAGGCGTGGTCAGGAAACCGCCGCCGACGCCAAACATGCCCGACAGGAAACCCACCCCGCCACCGAGCAGGATGATGACCAGCGCATTGACCGACAGATTGGCGACAGGAAGGTAAAGGTCCATGGGCCCCGATTGCGCTCAGCGGCGCTGGAACCGCGCCGATTCCAAGGACCCTAGACCATTTTTTCGGCGTGGGGAATCGGCCGCGGCGGCTAAATTTTCCGAAGATCAGAAGTCGCTGGCGAGGGTCAGCGCAAGGCCGCTTTCGGGGCGCGCATCGCCCGCGACGCGCTGGCGCCAGTCGAGCGCGATACGGCTGCCCTCGCCGACGTCGGGCAGGCGGAGCGTCAGCCGCGGACCGACATCGACGCGCGCCGCGCCGGGCTGCACCGCGCCAGCCGCGAGCGCGCCGAGGCGCAAGGATGTTTCTTCGGAACCAAGGCGGCGATCGACGACAATCGCCGCATCGGCAAAACCGTCGCGCCGCCGCGTCCCGACGACGCCCGCCTGCGCATAGGCGTCGAGCCGGAAACCGGCGGGCAGCACGACGTCCGAGATGCCGCCGCTCGCCATCATGGCCAGCGCGGTCCGCCCCTCTTTTCCCGCCGCGACGCGTTGCTCGATCGCGAGATCAACGGGCAGCTGCGCGAGCGGGGCAAAGGCGAGGCCGAAGGCAAGCTCGCGCTGCTGCGGCCGCTGCACCGCGATCGTCGCGCGGCCATAGGCGCGGATGCGGCCGGTATCGCCGAACCCATAGGCCAGCCGAAGCCCGGCCTGACTGCCGCCAAGCTGGCTCGCGCCGCCGATGGTTTCGGACGCATTCCCCGATCCTTCGCGCAGATAAAGCCAGCTGCCGAGCGACCAGCTCGAAAGCTGTCGCCGCAGCCAGAACGGCTTGCCCTGCCCCGGATCGGCGTGGGCGGCGGGTGCGAACGAAGACCATGCCGGCCCGCCCGCGCCAAGCGCCGAGCGCGCGCCGCCGCCCGCGAGTGGCGGCAGCAATCGCGCCATGAGCGTGAGGCGAAGACTGTGACGATTGGCAGCAAAGCTGCCCGAAAGCGGTTCTGCCCGGGACGGGACCGATGCATCGGCGGATCGAGCCCCCGGCATGGCGAAAGCACGCGATGCGTACCTGTGCGGCGACGCCGCGGCAGGCGTCGGTGCAGCATCCGCGCGCGGTACGCCATCCGGAACGCTGGCGCCCGCGCCAAGGGGCGCCGGCATGATCCACGGTGTGATGGCCGCATCGGGCGGCGGCGCGATCGCGGGATTCCAGACGACCATGATCCGCACGGCAATCCAGCCGCCGACGCAGAGCAGCAGGAAACGCCGCGCCGGCGCGTCGCGCCGTGCGTCGGCCCGGCGTGTCATCACCGCGCCATCGTCCTTGCAAAGGCGTCGTCATATGCGGTTTCATGTTCCAGATGCTCGGTCTTGTCCCATATGACTTCGCCCGATCGCAGCATGCGCCAATAAAGACCGATCGCGCGCCGCGCCGCGAGCATCGCGATCACATTCGAAAAAAAGGCGCGCGGCAGCGAAAGCATCGCTTCGCTGAGGCCGTACCAGCGCGCCGTGAAATGTCCGCGCATCGCCAGGCGCCAGCACAGCATGACCGCATTGAAGGCGAGAAGCAGCCGCATGCCGTCGCCGACGATGATCGCATTCCAGCCAAGCAGATATTGCCCCGCCCAGCCCAGCGCCGTCAGCAGCGCCCCGGCATATGCGGCAAGGAGAATGAGCGCGGCGAGCGGCGCACGGCGGTCGCGCCACAGCATCCAGCGTGCGATCCAGGCGCGGCCGCTGCGAAGATCGGCGTCATCGCGCCGCGACCCCGGCCAGCCGAGATGATCCCACCCCGCCAGTGCGATCCCGGCGATCCAGCGCGATTTCTGCCGCACCGCCTTTTCGGCCCGGCCGGGAAAGGCGCCGCGCGACACGATACGGTCGCCCGCGGGTCCGACCGTGTCGACAAAACGAGTTCCAAGGCCATAGGCGCCGATCACCATGCCGATCTCATAATCTTCGGTCAGGCTGTCGCAGCGAAAAGGTTCGCCGCCGCGTTCGATCGCCAGCAGCGCGAGCGCCGTGCGCGTCAGCGCGCAGCCGACCCCCGCCGACGGGAGCGGCAGGCCAAGGCGCGAGCGAACGACGAGTTCCTTGCCATGCGCCTCCGCAAATTCGTCGCCATAATGCCCGCCGACCCAGCGCTCATCGCGCTTGATCAGGGGCACGACGGGAATTTGCACCATCGCATTTTCGCCGAGATAGCGGCGATAGAGCGCAAGTTCACCCGGATGCACATGATCCTCGGCATCGTGAAGGACGACGGCGGCAAACCGAACGCCCTCGGCGCGCTCGTCCTCGGCGAGCGCCGCCCACAGCCGATTGAGATTGTCGCCCTTGGTCGTCGGCCCTTCGCGGCTGCCGACGACAAGCCGCAGCCGTCCATCGCGCGCGACCAGCGGCGACACGGCGAAGAGCGTCTCGGCGTCGTTGGGATAGCAGCCGACGTAAAGCCGGAAATCCTCGCCCTCCCACGCGCCAAGCGTGCGCCGCAACATAGCGGGAAGCGCTTTGGCCTCGTCCCATGCGGGCACGAAGATCGCGAAGCGCCCCTCGACCGGCGGCGCGGTCGGCGTCAGCGACCGTCCGCGCCGGCGCGTCGCCAGCCAAAGCGCGTCGAAAAGCAGGTCATCGAGCCCGAACAGCAGGATTCCGACCGATGCGAACAGCATCAGTTCGTGGCTGGCGCCCAGCACCAGCCATTCCAGCCATGCGGTCGACAGCTCCACTGTGCTAGCCCCGCCCCCATCGATGACCTGATGTCATCGCCGCCGATAGTGCTAATGAACGAGTTCAATTTGTAAAGTCAGGCGCCTGCTGGCAGATAATTGTCAAATTGACTGACAAACCAAGGAAGTAGTTACCCCATGAGCCGCAGTAATCCGTCCCGTTCCGCGTTGCGCGAATTCCTTGCGAGCGAAAGCGCGGGCGGCATGCTGCTCATTTTCGCGGCCATTTTGGCGATGATTGTCGCCAATTCGCCGCTTGGAGCCCTCTATCACGACGCGATTCATGCGGTAACCGGACCCGTGCTCACCGACAAGCTTGGGCCGATGACCGTCCATTTGTGGATCAACGACGGACTGATGGCGATTTTCTTCCTGCTCGTCGGGCTGGAGATCAAGCGCGAGTTCGTCGACGGGCGGCTCGCAAGCTGGGACCGGCGGCGGCTGCCGTTCATCGCCGCGGCGGCGGGGATGGCGGTGCCCGCCGCGATTTATATGGCTTTTGCGGGGGGCGACCCGGGGCTGACGCAGGGCTGGGCGATCCCCGCCGCGACCGACATCGCCTTTGCGATGGGGGTGCTCGCGCTGCTCGGCAAGCGCGCGCCGACCTCGCTCAAGCTGTTCCTCGTCACCGTCGCGATCGTCGACGACATGGGTGCGGTCGCGATCATCGCGCTGTTCTACACCGCAAAGATCAACCTCGTCGCGCTGGCTGCCGCAGCGGTCGTCCTTGGTGTCATGTTCGCGATGGGCCGGATGCGCGTGCGGAGCCTGTCGCTCTACCTGCTGATGTTCGCCTTGCTCTGGTATGCGATGCTGCTCTCGGGCGTCCACGCGACGATCGCCGGGGTCCTCGCGGCGATGGCGATCCCGTTCGATCGCACCCCCGGCGCCCCCGACAGCGAAACCTCGCCGCTGCACCGGCTCGAACATGGCCTCCATCCGTGGGTCGCCTTTGCGATCGTGCCGCTGTTCGGTTTCGCCAACGCCGGCGTCGATGTGAGCGGGCTGACCGCCGAGCAGATTTTCGCGCCGCTCCCGCTCGGCATCGCGGCGGGGCTGTTTCTTGGCAAGCAGATCGGGATTTTCGGCAGCGTCTGGCTGTCGGTCAAACTCGGCATCGCGGGCAAGCTGCGCGGCGCGACCTGGCTCCAGGTCTATGGTGTCGCGATGCTGTGCGGCATCGGCTTCACGATGAGCCTGTTCATCGGCGGCCTCGCCTTTCCGGGCGACGCGCTGCTCATCGAAGAGGCGAAGATCGGGATTTTGATGGGGTCGCTGGCCGCCGCGCTAGCGGGCTTTGCGGTGCTGCGCTTCGCCCCGCCGCATCCCGATCATGGCGCGGTCGAAAGCGCGTCCGATGCCGAAATCGCCGCCGACGGCGATGTGCGTGACACCTCCGAAAACCGCGCTATGGCGGACTGATGCGCAAACTTATCGTCCTGTCGCTGATCGCCGCCCTGCCGGGCTGCGCGACCAGCGCAACCAAATCACCCGCCACCAAACCCGGGGTCGCGACGCTCGACGTGCGCCGCACCCCCGCCTCGACCAAGGCGCTCGACGAGATTGCAGCGGCCTATCTGCGGCTCACGCTTGAAATCGGGACGCATGAAGCTGGCTATATCGACGCCTATTACGGCCCGCCCGAATTGCAAAAGGCAGCCGAGGCCGCGCCGCGCGACAAGCCTGCGCTGCTCGTCGCGGTTCGCGAACTGATGGCACAAATCGACCTTGCGGCGCGGCGCATCCCCGACCCGCTCGAACGGCGCCGCGCGACCTTCCTGCGCGCCCAACTTCGCGCCGCCGAAACGCGATTGCAGATGATGCAGGGTACCCGCTTCACCTTCGCCGACGAGGCGGAGCGACTGTTTGGCGTAAGGCCGCGGCTGAAACCGCTTGCGAGCTACGACTCCGAGCTCGCGAAGATCGAAGCGCTCGTCCCCGGCGAAGGTGCGCTGGCGGACCGCGTCGAAGCCTATCTCGACGCCTTCACCATACCCAAGGACCGCCTGCAAAAGACCTTCGACGCCGCGATCGCGCGTTGCCGCGGGCGCAGCACGGCGCATATCGCGATGCCCGAGGGGGAGAGCTTTCGCCTCGAGTTCGTCACCGGCAAGAGTTGGAGCGGCTATAATTATTATCAGGGCGGCTATCACAGCCTGATCCAGGTCAACACCGACCTGCCGATCCGCCTGTCGCGTGCACTCGATCTCGGCTGCCACGAGGGCTATCCCGGCCACCACCTGCTCAACATGAAGCTGGAGGAGAAGCTCGTGAAGGAGCGCGGCTGGAGCGAGTTCAGCGTCTATCCGCTCTATAGCCCGCAAAGCCTGATCGCCGAGGGCAGCGCCAATTACGGCATCGATCTCGCCTTTCCCGAAAGCAGCAAGGCCGATACCGAACGCGACGTCCTGATGCCGATCGCCGAGATCGCGGTGCCGTCCGACGATCGCTACTGGCAGCTGCTCGCGGCAATCAAGCGCGCGTCGGGCGCGCGGCTGACGATCGCGCAGCAATATCTCGACGGCGTCATCGACCGGCCTACCGCGGTTGCGCTCACGCAGAAATATCTGCTCGTCTCGCCCCAGCGCGCCGAGCAGTCGGTGAGCTTCACCGACCAGTATCGCAGCTATGTGATCAACTACGGCCTCGGCGAGACGATGGTGCGCGCCTATGTCGAGCGCGGCAAACCAAGCCGCGACGAGATGTGGCGGCGCATGGCGAAGATCGTCAGCGAACCGACCTTGCCTGCGGATCTGCTCGCACGGTGACGCACGAGGCGGCGGATTACTCCGCCGCCATCGCCATTTCGACGCGCTGCGGGCCGCGGATCACGCCGCCCGGCGTCGGCCCCTGCATCGCGCCATCGCGGAACGTCACCACACCCGACTTCACCGTCGCGACATAGCCGTCGGCCTTTTGCAGCAGACGCTTGCCGCCCGCGGGCAGGTCGAAGGCGAGCCAGGGCTTGCCGAGCTTGATCGCGTCCATGTCGATGACATTGAGATCGGCGAGATAGCCCGGCGCGAGCACCCCGCGATCCTCGAGGCCATAGAGCAGCGCCGTATCGCGGCACTGGCGCTTCACCGCATGTTCGAGCGCGATGCGATGGCCCTTGCGGTCGCGCACCCAGTGCTGGAGCATGAAGGTCGGCGAGGCGGCGTCGCAGATCGTCCCGCAATGCGCGCCGCCGTCGGACAGGCTGTTCACCGTGTCGTCCGACGCCTGCAAATCCTCGAGGAAATTGAGGTTGCCGTCGCGGTAGTTCAAAATCGGGAAATAGATGAAGCCCTTGCCATCGTCCTTCATCAGCAGGTCATAGGCATATTCGGCCGGCGAGACGCCCGCCGCGCCGGCGCGCGCCATGATGCTTTCGTCCATCCTGGGCTCGTAGTTGAAGTCGGGGTCCATCTCGAACTGGACCGGCCAGCCGAGCGCAACGACCTTCAGGAAGTCGATGATGTCGCTTTCGGGCCAGATATTTTCCTCTTCGATCATCCGCGCCTTGAACGCCGGGTCTTTCAGCTTCGCGAGCTGCTGATCCCAAGGCAGGTCGATGATCTCGTTCCACGCGGGCTTGAAGCGGAAGGGATGAACCGTGCCCTGCCACGCCATGATCACGCCGTTGCCGCGCAGCGCGATTTGCGCGACGATGTTCGCGCCGGTCGCATTCTGGCGCCGCATTTCCTCGATCTGCTCCTCGAGCGGCAGCTCTTTGGCGATCGACTGCAACGCGGCAAAGGTCACCGGCAGCCCGGTTTCGCGGCTGAGGTCGCCCATCCACTGGAACTCGTTCCATTCGCGCTTGAGGTCGCTCGCCATTTCGAACACGCCATAACCGACGCGGCCCATCGCGCGGCCGATCGCGATCAGCTCCTCGGCGGTCGCGGTGGTGCCGGGGACGAGTTCACCGTCGATCGACTTGTGGAGCACGGTGCGGCTGGTCGAGAAGCCGAGCGCGCCCGCGCGCACACCCTCCTCAACGATCCGCGACATTTCGGCGATGTCGTCATCGGTGGGGATCGCGCCGGGCTTTTCGCGGTCGCCGAGCACATAGGCGCGCACCGCGCCGTGCGGGACGTGGCACGCGACATCGACGGTGCGCGGCAGTTTTTCGAGCGCATCCATATATTCGGGGAAGGTTTCCCAGTCCCAGCTCATCCCTTCGGCGAGCGCGGTGCCGGGAATATCCTCGACGCCTTCCATCAGCGAAATCAGCCAGTCGTGGCGGTCGGGCTTCGCGGGTGCAAAGCCGACGCCGCAATTGCCCATCACGACCGTGGTGACGCCGTGCCAGCTCGACGGCGCCATTTCGGCATCCCACGTCGCCTGCCCGTCATAATGGGTGTGAACATCGACGAAGCCCGGCGTGACGATTTTGCCCGCGGCATCGATTTCCTCGCGTCCCGTGCCGAGGTTTTCACTCACCGCGACGATCCGGTCGCCGTCGATCGCGACGTCCGCGACAAAGGGCGCTCCGCCCGAACCATCGACGACGGTGCCGCCGCGAATCACCAGATCATGCATGTCCGCTCTCCCAATTTTTTAGTTTCACGAAGAAACCTATCATCAAAATCGCGAGATGCAAATAAACGCGCCGCGGTCTCGGCAAGGCGCTATGACGGGGCATCAAAAGCAATGGGAGTCGATGCCATGATCCGCCCGCTTACCCTCGCCCTGATGCTCGCCGTCTCGGCGACCCCGCTCGCCGCCAAGCAGGCGGCCGCCCCCAGCTACAAGGCCGCACTCGCCGATCCCGCGCGGCCCGCCGCCGACCGGACACGCGACGCCGCGCGCAAGCCCGCTGAACTGCTTGCCTTCGCGCAGATCGCACCGGGCGAAAAGGTCGGCGATTATGTGATGGGCGGCGGTTACGTCACCCGGCTGCTCGCCGCCGCGGTCGGGCCGTCGGGCAAAGTCTATGGCTTCCAGCCCGCCGAATTCATCGCGTTCAAAAAGCAATATGGCGACGATCAGGCCGCGGTCGATGCCGCCTATGTCAATGTCGATGCCGTTGCCGGACCGTTTGCGGCGCCCGCCTTTCCCGAGCCGCTCGACACGATCATCACGGTGCAGAATTTCCACGACCTGTACCTCAAGCCCTTCCCCGCCGGCACGGGCGACAAAGCGAGCGCGGCCTTGTTCGCGGCGCTGAAGCCCGGCGGCACGTTGGTCGTCGTCGATCATAGCGCGGCGAAAGGCAGCGGCACGACCTTGTCCGACAGCCTGCACCGGATCGACAAGGATGCGGTCGTCGCGACGCTGACCCAGGCCGGCTTCAAGCTCGAGGCCGAAAGCGACCTCTATCGCCGCCCCGCCGATCCGCGTAGCGCCAATGTCTTCGACGACAAGATCCGCGGCAAGACCGACCAGTTCACCCTGCGCTTCCGCAAACCGGGATAAGAATATGACCAGCGACGACGAAGATTATGTCTATGACGAAGCGAGCGGCGAATGGATGTCGGCCGGCGACATTGCCGCACGCGATGCTGCCGCCGCCGCGGGTCCCGAGGTGCGCGACGCGGTCGGCAATCTGCTCGCCGACGGCGACTCGGTCGTGCTGGTCAAGGATTTGACCGTGAAGGGCGCGGGACAGACGCTGAAGGTCGGGACCGTCATCAAGTCGATCCGCCTGACCGGCGACGATCAGGAAATCGACTGCCGGCATGAGGGGATCAAGGGACTGGTGCTGCGCGCGGAATTTGTAAGGAAGCGCTAATCGCGGTTTCCGCGGACCGGTCGCTGCCCGTTCGGGACGCAACTGCCATCGAGAAACCAGCGGGTCCCTTCGAAATGATGCGCGGGACCGTCGTCGCGCCAATATTGGTGGCGCAATTTGGCCGAACTGCGCATCGGCGCCGTCATGTCCGGCGTTGCGATGCTGAACGTGCAGATGGCACGGTTGCGTTCGGTGCCCGTAAAGGCACAGCGAAGATTGCTCAGCCGATATTCGGGTGTCGGTGCATAGTTGGTCAACGCGCCTTCCTCGTCATATTCAGGGCGATAATCGGGAGCGCTGATCTGGTCGTTTATCGCGCAGGACAGAGCGAGTTCCTCGCTTCCCGGCAAATCGCATGCCGGCGGGTTTTCGCGATAATATTCACTCTGGCGATAATCCTTCGCAGCATAAAAACCGCAGCGCTCGGTCGGCCCGAATTCCGCGAGGCGCGCGCCCGGCTGGACCGGGCCACAAGCCGACGACAGGATCAACGGCCCGAAAATGAGCAAGCCGGCACGTCCGGGCGTCACCCCAAACTCCCCTTTCTAGGCCCCATATACCCGAACAAGTAGGCCGCGACCTTTCGCATTTGGATTTCTTCGGCGCCTTCGGTGATGCGGTAACGGCGGTGGTGGCGATAGATATGTTCGAACGGCTTGTGGCGTGAGTAGCCGATGCCGCCATGGACCTGCATCGCGCGGTCGGCGGCTTCGCAGACGAGGCGGTTCGCCCAGTAGTTGCACATGCTGACCTTGTCGGAGAGCGTGCGCTCGACCTCCTTGTGCTCCGTGTTGTCCATGTCCCACGCGGTCTTGCGGATCAGCAGGCGCAGCATCTCGGCCTGCGTCGCGAGCTCGACGAGCGGGAACTGGATCGCCTGGTTCTTCGCCAGCGCCTCGCCGAACGGCTTGCGGGTGCGGGCGTATTTGACGCTCTCCTCGATGCAGTAGACCGCCGCGCCGAGCGACGATGCCGCCTGGCGGATGCGGTTCTGGTGGACGAAGCTCTGCGCGATCGACAGGCCGCCGCCCTCGGGGCCGAGCCGCGCGCTGTCGGGGACCCAGACATCGGTGAACGTCATGCGCGGATGGTCGGTCGGCATGTTGAACGTCCACAGATATTCATCGACCGTCATGCCGGGCGTGCCGGTGGGAACGAGCAGGCAGGTGATCCCCTTCGCATCGCCGTCGTCGCCGCTGGTGCGGGCGAAGGTCGCGCAGTGCGTCGCGCTGTGCATGCCGGTGATCCACATCTTGCGGCCGTCGATCCGCCAGCCGTCGACGCCATCGCGGGTCTCACGCGCGGCGCGCGTCTCCATATGCGTCGCGTCCGATCCGTGATCGGGCTCGGTGAGCCCGAACGCGGTGCGCCGCTTGCCTTCGAACCCGCCGAGGATGAACTCGGCCTTCTGCTCGTCGCTCGTCGCGAACTGCTCGAACATCTCGACGAAGGGGAAGTTGCCGACGATGCTGTGCTCGTTCTGAAGGTCGTTGTGGAGTCCCAGCCCCTTCGCCGCGAAGTGCTCGCGGATCACCGCCATCCAGAGGTTGCTGCCGTCCTTGCCGCCATATTTCTTCGGCGCCGAGAAGCGCCAGTGACCCGCGGCGTCGGCCTTGCGAGTGGCTT
>NZ_JNFD01000021.1 GCF_000756375.1 Sphingopyxis sp. LC81
TATGACCACTCACGAGAACACTCGCTCCCGCCGCTCCGATATCCTCGCTCATCACCGCTCCTCGCAAAGAGCGGCTATCAGCACCCCGCAGCAGCTTCCCGCAAGGCGGCCTTCAGGACACGGTTACGAAACACCGGCCGCGCTTGCCGCAACAGAATCTGCCATCACGCCTGAAGAGCAAATCGATGCTGCCCACGCTATCCTGACATCAGCACTCCGAGCAGATTTGCTGACACGAATTCTGGAGCAGACGCCCACTTTCTTTGAGCGCGTGATCGTCGATCTGCTGGTGGCGATGGGCTACGGAGGCTCGCACGAGAACGCAGCTATGCGCTTAGGCAAGAGCGGCGACGGCGGTATTGATGGCATCGTTGATGAAGATCGCCTCGGTCTGGATCGCATTTATATCCAAGCCAAGCGCTATGCGAAACATGTGCCTGTCGGACGGCCGGAAATTCAGGGTTTCGTGGGCAGCCTTGTTGGCTTGGGAGCGACGAAAGGTGTGTTTGTGACGACCTCCACCTTTAGCGCTCCGGCCATCGAGTTCGTGCGTGGCCTGCAACAGCGGGTAATTTTGATCGATGGTGCGAGGCTGAGCGAATTGATGGTGGAATTCGGCGTGGGCGTCAGGAGTAGTCGCATTGTCGAAGTGAAGCGGTTGGATGAAGATTTTTTCAGCGAGGATAATTAGCGGAGGGCTCCGGAAAAGCGTAGAATGCTACGCCTGTTCGTCCTGCGGAAAAGCCTCGAAAGCCACGCGTGGCATCCCATTGCCGGAGACAGAAAATCGGATGCGTTTGGCGCATGGCGCGGGGCTCGGCATTCCCTGTTGCCTACCGAAGCACTTCGCTTTCCCGTCAGCAGAATGCTGCAACTCGACATTGCTCGCTGGTTTCGCCAGAGACAACCAGCACCGAATAGGGACACCAGATGACCAGCCAGCAACAGCGTGACGCATTACACCGACAAATTTGGGCCATCGCTAACGAGGTCAGGGGCGCGGTCGATGGGTGGGATTTCAAGCAATTCGTACTGGGTGCACTCTTTTATCGCTTCATCAGCGAGAACTTCACCAGCTACATTGAGGCAGGTGATGGCAGCATCAACTATGCGCGGATGGCAGACGGCGCCATTCCCCAGGAAGCGATCGTCGATGCAGTGAAGACGAAGGGGTACTTCATCTATCCCAGTCAGCTGTTCGCAAATGTCGCTGCCAGCGCCAACGCCAATGAGAGTCTAAACACTGATCTGGCTGCGATCTTCAAGGCCATTGAAGGGTCGGCGCGCGGCTATCCTTCCGAAGAAGACATCAGGGGGCTTTTTTCGGATTTCGACACCACCAGCAACCGGCTGGGCAATACGGTCAAGGAAAAGAACGACCGGCTCGCCAAGGTGCTGAAAGGCGTTGCAGGCTTGCCATTGAAGTTCGAAGAAAATCACGGCGACCTGTTCGGTGATGCCTATGAGTTTCTTATCTCCAATTATGCAGCGAATGCAGGCAAATCGGGCGGTGAATTTTTTACGCCGCAGCACGTCTCGAAGCTGATTGCGCAGCTGGCGATGCACGGACAGGCGAGCGTAAACAAGATTTACGATCCAGCCGCTGGTTCCGGCTCCCTGCTGTTGCAGGCCAAGAAGCACTTCGATGATCATATCATTGAAGATGGCTTCTTCGGTCAAGAGATCAACTACACCACCTACAACCTAGCCCGCATGAACATGTTCTTGCACAATGTGAACTATGACAAGTTCAAAATCCAGCACGGCAACACGCTGGAAAATCCTCATTTCCTTGATGAGAAGCCGTTCGACGCCATCGTTTCGAACCCGCCTTACTCCGTCAGGTGGAAGGGATCGGATGACCCGACCCTGATCAACGATGAACGCTTCGCTGCGGCTGGCGTGCTGGCCCCCAAGTCCAAGGCTGACTTTGCATTTGTGCTGCACGCGCTGCACTACCTGTCAGCCAAGGGGCGCGCGGCCATCGTTTGCTTTCCCGGCATCTTCTATCGCGGCGGGGCGGAGCAGAAAATCCGCAAATATCTGGTCGACAGTAATGTCGTCGAGACCGTGATCGCGCTCGCGCCCAATCTTTTTTTCGGCACGACCATTGCAGTCAACATTCTGGTTCTGGCCAAGAACAAGACCGACACCAAGGTGCAGTTTATCGACGCGACACGAGAGAATGAGTTTTTCCGCAAGGGCACTAACACCAACGTCATGGAAGACCGGCACACTGACCGGATCATCGAGATTTTCGCCAGCAAGGAGAACGAGCCTCACGTTGCCGCAACGGTCGATCAGGTTGACATCGTTGGCAAAGACTACAACCTCTCGGTCAGCGCCTACGTGGAGCCGAAAGACACGCGCGTTAAGACCAATATCGCCCAGCTCAATGCCGAGCTGAAAACCACCGTTGGGAACATTGATAGGCTGCGCACCGAGATTGATGCGATTGTCTCGGAGATCGAAGCGTGAGCGATTCGGGCTTTCTTGAGAAGCTGCTCGATGGAGCGGAGGTTAAGTGGAAGCCGCTGGAGGATGTGACGCTTCCGACAAGCAACATTAAGTGGGCCGACACTGATCAAACCTATCGGTATATCGATTTGACATCGGTTCACCGTGAGACAGGGACAATTTCAGAGGCCAAAGAGATAACGGCGGAAACGGCCCCTAGCCGGGCTCAAAAGCTCGTTAAAACCGATGATCTGATTTTCGCGACGACGAGACCAGCACAGCAAAGGTTTTGCCTGATTTCCCCTGATTGGTCCGGCGAAGTTGCCAGCACGGGTTACTGTGTCCTCCGCCCAGATCAATCGAGGGTTCTACCCGGCTGGCTCCTTCACTGGATAAGTTCTTCCCAGTTTAAGGCTTATGTCGAAGAAAACCAAAGCGGTTCGGCCTATCCGGCAATTTCTGACGGAAAAGTAAAAGCTTTCGAAATCCCTATCCCCTGTCCGGACGATCCGGAGAAGTCGCTGGCGATACAGGGGGAGATTGTTCGGATTTTGGACAGGCTCACCGAGCTGACCACCGAGCTGACCACCGAGCTGACCACCGAGCTTGAAGCGCGCAAGAAGCAATACAACCACTACCGCGACCAGCTTCTGACCTCTGAGGATGGTGAGATCGAGTGGTTGCCTATGGAGCACATCGGTGAGTTCGTCAGGGGCAAGCGGTTTACCAAGGCAGACTATCGGGATGAAGGTATCAGGGCGATCCACTACGGAGAAATCTACACGCACTATGGTGTGTTCGCCAGCGAGACGCTCTCCAAGGTGAGAGCCGACATGGCGAACTCTCTGCGCTTTGCTGAGAAGAATGATGTCGTCATGGCCGGGGTAAGCGAAACGCTCGAAGACGTTGGCAAAGCCGTTGCTTGGCTAGGTGACGACAAAGTCGCAATCCACGATGATAGCTATGCGTTTCGCCACCCAATGAATCCCAAGTATATTGTATATACTATGCAAACTGACGCGTTCCATGATCAGAAAGGTCAGTTCGTCTCAAGGGGTAAGATCAAAAGGCTTTTGATCGATGGGATGAAGAAGGTGAAATTGCCAATCCCGTTCCCAGATGATCCGCAAAAATCCCTCGCGGAGCAAGCCCGTATCGTCGCGATCCTCGACAAGTTCGACGCTCTGACCACGTCGCTCACCAAAGGTCTGTCGCGCGAAATCGAACTGCGTCGAAAGCAGTATGAATATTACCGCGACCTTCTCCTGACCTTCCGCAAACCGGCCGAGGCCGCTGAGGCATGAGCCAGAGTCTGGAACAGATTGCGCAGGCGCTTCACGAAACCAACAAGAAGGTTCAACTGATTTATGCCTTCAACGGGACCGGCAAAACCCGCCTCTCCCGCGCTCTGAAGGGACTGGTTTCACCCAAAATAGAGGGCGATGAAGCGCCGCAGCCATCACGGCATAAAATCCTATACTACAACGCCTTCACGGAAGATCTTTTCTATTGGGACAACGACCTACTTGGAGATGCCGAACCCAAGCTGAGGATCCAGGCGAACAGCTTCACCGACTGGATTTTGCGCGAACAGGGGCAGGAGCCGAACATCGCGCGGAACTTCCAACGCTATACCAATGACAAGCTAACCCCACGTTTCAACGAGGAATACAAAATCGCTGGCGCTGATGGAAGAGAGGTGACCGTTCCCGCTCTGTCCGAAGTCACATTTTCAATGGCGACGGGTGGCGATAATTCGTCTGAAAACTTTAAGATTTCCAAGGGTGAAGAAAGCAACTTCATCTGGAGTGTGTTCTACACGCTGCTTGAAACCGTGATCGATGTCCTGCAGGAGCCGGAGGCGGAGCTGAGAAGTACCGCGGACTATGACCAGCTGCAATACATCTTCGTCGATGATCCCGTCACCTCGCTGGATGAAAATCATCTGATTGAGCTGGCGGTCGACCTCGCTGCATTGATCAGCCGGGCGCCCGAAGGGCTGAAGTTCGTTATCACAACGCACAGTCCACTTTTTTACAACGTATTGCATAACGAGCTGAATATGAAACAGGGGAATAAGAAGGAGGGCTGTCGGCTGCTAGAACTGCTGGAAGACGGCACCTTCAGGCTCGATGTCAAACACGGCGATTCGAACAGGAGCTTTTCCTATCATCTGTATCTGCGCAGGGTGCTTGCAGAGGCTATCGAACAGGGCACGGTCGAGCGATTCCACTTTATGTTTCTGCGGAACATGTACGAAAAGACAGCGGCTTTTCTGGGTTATCAAAATTGGGGTGATCTGCTGAGCACCGTGCCCGGCGCTGATGCTCCGGGAGCCAAGGAAGGATACCTGAACAGGGTGATGCAATTCTCCAGCCATTCAACCCTGTCGGGAGAACAGGTTCGCGAACCGACGGGGCCGGAAAAGCAGACGGTCAAACTGCTGTTCGAAAACCTGGTTAACAACTACGGCTATTGGCAGCAGGAAGCGCAAGATGGTTGAGCAGACCAAGCCAATAGCGGAATCGAAGAACTTCATCGTTCTCGACAGATACACTAGCGAGTGGACTGCTGCGGATCACTACCAAAGCGAGGCCGAACTTGAACGCGAGCTAATCGAAGACCTGCGTAGCCAGGGCTATGAGTTCCTGCCCAATCTCACCTCGCCGGAGGCCATGCTGGCCAACGTGCGGGTGCAGCTGGAAGACCTCAACAACGTCCCTTTCTCAGATGACGAGTGGGCGCGTTTTGTCCTGTCCTATCTGGACAGCCCCAGCGACGGGATCACGGACAAGACCCGCAAGGTGCACGATGACTTCATCCATGATTTTGTATTCGACGATGGGCGCATTCAGAACATCTACCTGTTCGACAAGGGCAATATCGCGCGCAACAAGCTGCAAATCATCAAGCAGTTCGAGCAGATTGGGACGCATGCCAACCGATACGATGTGACGATCCTCGTCAACGGTTTGCCTATGGTGCAGATCGAGGTGAAGAAGCGCGGCGTGGCCATTCGCGAGGCTTTCAATCAAATTCACCGATATAGCAAAGAGAGCTTCAACAGCGACAATTCGCTCTACAAGTTTCTCCAGCTCTTCGTGATCTCGAATGGCACAGACACACGCTATTTCGCCAACACGACAAAGCGCAACAAGCACAGCTTCGACTTCACAATGAACTGGGCCAAGGCCGACAACGGGCTCATCAAGGACCTTAAGGACTTCACGGCTACGTTTCTGCAGAAGCACACGCTTCTTAACGTGCTGCTGCACTACTCCGTCTTCGATGTGAGCGAGACGCTGCTGGTCATGCGTCCCTACCAGATCGCCGCGACCGAGCGCATCTTGTGGAAGATCAAAAGCTCGCACAATTCGAAGTCCTGGAGAAAGCCGGAGGGCGGCGGGTATATCTGGCACACGACTGGTTCGGGCAAGACGCTGACCAGCTTCAAAGCGGCGCGCCTGGCCACGGAGCTCGATTTCATCGACAAGGTCTTCTTCGTCGTCGATCGCAAAGATCTCGATTTCCAGACGATGAAGGAATACCAGCGGTTCTCGCCCGACAGCGTAAATGGCTCCGAGAACACGGCTGCGCTCAAGCGCAATCTGGCCAAGGACGATAACAAGATCGTCGTTACGACCATTCAGAAGCTCAACAATCTGATGAAGAGCGAAAGCGACCTCCCGATCTATGGCAAGGAAGTTGTTTTCATTTTCGACGAATGCCACCGCAGCCAGTTTGGCGAAGCGCAAAGGAACCTGAAAAAGAAGTTCAAGCGCTTTTATCAGTTTGGGTTCACCGGCACGCCCATCTTTCCGGAAAATGCGTCAGGCGCAGAGACGACTGCGAGCGTCTTTGGCCAAGAACTCCACTCCTATGTCATCACCGATGCGATCCGGGATGAGAAGGTCCTGAAGTTCAAGGTGGACTACAATGATGTGCGTCCGAAGTTTCGGCACATCGAGAAAGAGCAGGATGAGGCCAAGCTCAGCGCGGCTGAGAATAAACGGGCGTTGCTGCACCCCGAGCGGATACGGGAGGTTTCCCAGTACATTTTAAACAACTTCCGGCAGAAAACCCACCGGACCAAGCTCGGAAGCGGGGGGTTCAATGCGATGTTTGCGGTCAGCAGCGTGGACGCTGCAAAGCTGTATTACGAAACGCTCAACGCGCTTCAGGAAGGCAGTGAAAAGCCGCTCAAGATCGCAACGATCTTTTCGTTCGCTGCCAACGAAGAGCAGAACGCAATTGGTGAGATTCAGGATGAGAGCTTTGACGTGTCCGCGATGGCCAGCAGCGGCAAAGAGTTCCTGAACGCTGCCATCTGCGACTACAACGCGCAGTTTGGCACCAGCTTCAGCACGGACGGCAACGGCTTTCAGAACTACTATCGCGATCTCGCCAATCGGGTGAAGTCGAAGCAAGTGGATCTGCTGATAGTGGTGGGGATGTTTCTCACCGGTTTTGACGCTCCATCGCTCAACACGCTTTTCGTCGATAAAAACTTGCGCTTCCACGGCCTTATCCAAGCCTATTCGCGCACCAACCGTATATTCGATGCGACCAAAACCTTCGGCAACATCATCGCTTTTCGTGATCTTGAGCAGGCTACTATCGATGCGATCACGCTGTTTGGCGACAGTAACACCAAAAACGTGGTATTGGAGAAGAGCTTTCGGGAGTACATGGAGGGCTTCTCGGACATAGCATCCGGTGCCGCTAGTCGGGGCTTCAAAGCCATCTTAGCTGAGTTGCAGACGCGCTTCCCTGACCCGGCTGCGATCGTCAAAGAGGCAGACAAGAAGGAGTTCGCAAAACTCTTCGGCGAATTCCTCAGGGCTGAAAACATTCTTCAGAACTTCGATGAGTTCGTTGCTCTAAAGGCCTTCCAGAATGTGGACCAGAGCGACGCAGCCGCAGTGGAAGATTTCAAAGAGCGGCATCATCTTGATGATGAGAATGTCAAAGAGCTGGCTTCGATAACGCTTCCGGCCGAGAGGAAGGTTCAAGACTACAAGTCCGCCTATAATGATATTCGTGACTGGCTCAGGCGCGAGAAAGCAGCAGCAGAAGCCGAAGAGTCCTCGCTCGACTGGGACGATGTGGTCTTCGAGGTTGATCTTCTGAAGTCCCAGGAAATCAACCTAGACTACATTCTGGAGCTTATTTTCGAGAAGAATCGAAGCACAAAGGACAAAAGCGGTCTTATCGACGAAGCTCGGCGACTCATCCGATCAAGCCTGGGCAACCGAGCAAAGGAGAGCCTGATTGTCGATTTTATCAACCGCACCAATCTCGATGAAATTGAAGGTAAGGAGGGAGTCATCGAGGCATTCTTCGCATTTGCTCAAGAGGAACAGCTCCGCGAGTTCGATGAGCTTGTCACGACAGAAAATCTGAATCGAGAGGCGGCAAAGCGGTATGTCGTTAGCTCTATCAGACGCGAATTCGCGACCGACAGCGGAAACGCCCTGAACGACATTTTGCCAAAGATGAGCCCATTGAACCCCGCCTATCTGACAAAAAAGAGCTCCGTCTTCCAGCGTGTGTCGGACTTTGTCGCAAAATTCAAAGGCGTTGGCGGTCAGCTGTAGCGCAACGCTGCTAAAAGCGTCCGAACTAGGAGTCGATCAAAGAAAGAGGCGACGCGAAGTTGCCGTCGCGCCGCCCATACGAGGATGATGCATCCTTCGTCCCACCATCCTGACTTGCCGGGGTCGCTAATCGTCAAGCCCGGACGGAAGTTGCCGAGCCCGATAATATCGCTTCTGACCCTCGGATTGTACGAAAGCGCCAAATCGTATGCCTTGGATATGGTTTCCTTGCCGCGCGGAATGAGCCGATAGGAGGACGGACTGCCAACTCGGGCGCGGCGGCTCTGATCGTAGCCACAGTTCGCGGTTAGGTCGCATTTCTCACGCAAGTTTCGGCGTTCGATCGTTCACGCGGATAGCGCGGGTTCGCTCCACCTGTTCTGCAGAACCATCCCCGGCGACGGGCGATGTGACCTGGACCGGCGCGGCGCCCCGCGAAAGTGCGGCGGCGCGATTATTTCCCCAACTGCTGCGCAGTCTCCTCGCGGCCGCTTCGCTTCAAATAATCGCGCCGCTGCACTCCTCCGCATTCGCTGCGGCCCTCACGGGTTCGCGGGTCACCTCATGCGCCGGCCCTTGGTCCGCCTATGCCGCAGGGATGGTCCCGCGGCTTCTCAAGGAGACGACCAATGGCAGCTATCGGCTTTGTAAACGGCACCATCGAACAGGGCTTCGTGGGCCAGCTGAAAACCCTTTCGATCCGCGCGGCGATCGAAATCCGGACCAACCGCTCGAAAGCGGGCGACGTCCAGCCCGACTATCGGGTGTATTCCGAAGGCGTCGAGATCGGGGCCGGCTGGATCCGCGTCGGACAGGTATCGCGTGAGCCCTATGTGTCGCTGAGCCTCGCGGCTCCCGAGTTCGGGCCGCGCCGCCTCTATGCGAACCTCGGCCGTGCCGCCGGCCAGGATGGCGAAGATGGCTACGCGCTCATCTGGAACCCGGTCGACTGAGGCGGGCTTCCACCCCGCGCCGCAGATGCGGCGCGGGGCTTCGCCGTGCCCAGGACCTACGGGGCATCGTTCGGGAGGTCGGCCACGGTGAAGCTGATCGGGCTGTTGTACCATGCGGTCACGTGGGACTCGCGCCAGCCGCAGCGACGCTCGCTGATCTTGATCTGAGGCGGGAAGGTGCCCGCGGCAATTTTGCGATAGAGCGTCGCCCGGCTGAGCGAGGTGCGCTTGAGTACTTCGGGAAGGCGAAGGAACCGGTCGGGGGTGTGTGATATCATGAGTGTGTTCTCCATATGCTGGTGGTTCATACGTCGACGTAAGACTATAGAAGGGGACGACCGCGCCTATCGTCAACGCCGCAGAAAACCACGCGTTCGGGCGTAGTGCGAGAGCGTAGTTCCGTGGGCATCCGTAGGCATCCGCAGGCATCCCAGGGCAGCTTCGAACCACCCCGGCGCATCTTGCGATTATTATTCTCATAGTGTCCCGGACCGCACGGCCGCGTTCCCGAAAGTCGCGCCGCGACCGGCGCGGCGCTTTCCGATTCGCAGGTTTCGGACGCCTTCGGCGTCCAATCGGTCGCCGCTTGCGCGGCGGCGTTGATGATCCCCGGCAAGACGGGGGCAGGGTGGGCGTCACTCGCCTTAGCCCCGCCCGGCCGGGCCGCAACCCGCGTGCCGCGGGTCCTGCTCTTCGTTCCGGTCCTTCGGATGCAGCCCGCCCGATGATGCGGGTCTCCCTTCTCCTTCCTGCCGCCCACCCCGCCCCCTTCCGGGCCGGGGTGCGGTGGCTGGAAGGAGAAGGGTCATGCGTAAAGAAAGGATCGAACGGGCCAGCCTCTACAGCGAGGTCACCAACCGGATCATCGTTGAGCTCGAAGAAGGGCGGCTGCCTTGGGTGCAGCCTTGGGATAGCGCGGCGTGCGGATGCACGATGCCGCAGAACGCGGGAACCGCCCGCAAGTATAGCGGCATCAATGTCTTGATCCTGTGGGCCGAGGGCATTGCCAAGGCCTATGCCTCGCAGCGCTGGCTGACCTACCGGCAGGCCGAGGCGGCGGGTGGCAATGTTCGGCGCGGTGAGAAGGGCACCGTCATCTGTTACGCCGACCGGTTCACGCCGAAGGCCGAAGCCGAGGCGGCGCGCGGCGAGGACCGCGAGGCGCGGCAGGTGGCGTTCCTCAAACGCTTTGTCGTGTTCAACGTCGATCAGTGCGAGGGACTACCCGAAGACTTCACCGCCCCGATGGTCCGCCCCGATCCCGTGCTTGCCATTGCCGAGGCCGATGCGCTGATTGCGGCGAGCGGTGCCCGCTTCAACATCGGCGGCGGCGAAGCCTTCTACAGCCCTAGCCATGACTTTGTGCAGGTGCCGCCGCAGTCAGCATTTCACGAACCGGTGAACTGGTATCGCACCGCGCTCCATGAGCTTGGCCATTGGACCGGCCATGGGAGCAGGCTGGGCCGCGACCAGAAGGGCGGGTTCGGTTCGGAATCTTACGCCAAGGAGGAGCTTGTCGCCGAGATGGCGGCGGCGTTTACATGCGCATCGCTCGGCATCGCGCCGACGGTCCGGCATTCGGACTATATAGCGTCGTGGCTGTCGGTGCTGCGCGATGACGACAAGGCGATCTTTCGCGCCGCGAGTGCGGCGAGCAAGGCGAGTGATTATCTCCTCGCCTTCAAGGGAGATGATCGGTGAGCGCGCGCATGTCGCGCGACGACCGGCTGCGCCTGTGGCGCGCCGAGCGCGCCGTTGACCGGATGGAGGAGATGGACCGCAAAATCTTCCTCGCGATCCGGGTCGAGGAACTCAGCTATCCCGCAATCGCGGAGCGTTTTGGCATCACGGTCGCCGAGGTCGAATGGCATTTTGCGGGCGCGCTTCGCGTCCTCATGATCGCCATGGACGAAAAGGATCCATGGTGGTGGCGATTCCGCCTTTAGGTGGCCGCGCGAGCCGGATGGCGCTTGCCATCCGGCTCGCGCAATTACAGGGTGAAATCAATGCGTACTGACCTTGATCTTCTTCCGGCCAACAAGCAGCGTGAAATCGAGCGTGTGAAGAACATCATCTTCGAGGAGTTCGCCGACAGCATCGCGCTAGCGACGCAGAACTGGAAGAAGAAAGGCCGCATCGAGAAGCTGATCCTCTATGGCAGCTACGCACGTGGCGGCTGGGTCGACGAGCCGCACACCGCCAAAGGCTATCGCTCCGACTTCGACCTGCTGATCATCGTCAGCGACAAGCGCCTCACCGACAAGGTCGATTATTGGCTGAAGGTCGAGGACCGGCTCAACCGTGAGCTTGCGATCGACAAGACGCTCCACACCCCAGTGAACTTCATCGTCCACACCATGCAGGAGGTGAACGACGGCCTCGCGCACGGGCGCTATTTCTTCATGGACATCGCGAAGGACGGCATCGCGCTCTACGAGTTCGACGACAAGGAACTGCATACGCCCAAGCCGAAGACGCCGGAGCAGGCGTTGAATATGGCGCGAGAATATTTTGAAGAATGGTTTCCGAGCGCAATGAAGCGCTTCGGGGGCGCCAATTACTATCGCGAGCAGGGTCATCTCAAGGACGCAGCGTTCGACCTACATCAGGCCGCTGAACGCCTTTATCACTGCGTTCTTCTGGTCTGCACCTTTTACACTCCGCACGTTCACAATTTGGGCTTTCTTCGCACGCAAGCCGAACGCATCGACATGCGCCTTGTCGATGCCTGGCCGCGGGAAATTAAAGCCGACCGGTCACGCTTCGAAAAGCTCAAAGAGGCTTACGTCAAGGCTCGCTACTCAAAACACTTCCGGATCACCGAAGAAGAGCTGCTCTGGCTTGGCGAGCGCGTCGAAGAACTGGGGCGTGCGGTTCATGCCATTTGTTCGGAGCGCATTGCTCTGCTAGAGCGCCAAGCGAAATAACTTAGCGTTCGAAGGGAAGTGCTCGAAATGGAAGATTCCGAAACGCTGGTCACGCTGACCGCCGACATTGTTGCCGCCCATGTCAGCAACAACAGTGTCGCCATATCGGACATCCCGCTCGTGATCCGGTCGGTGCATGAAGCGCTTGCCGGTCTGGCGTCCGGCGTCGAACCCGAACCCGAGCCGCAGCAGCCTGCGGTGTCGGTTCGTGCATCGGTGAAGCCCGACTATATCGTCTGCCTCGAAGACGGCAAAAAGCTCAAGATGATGCGCCGCCATCTGATGACGCACTATGGCATGACCCCCGAAGACTATCGCGCGAAGTGGATTTTGCCGAAGGACTATCCGATGGTCGCGCCGAATTATGCCGAGAAGCGTCGGGTTCTCGCCAAGCAGATCGGTCTCGGAACCAAGGGGCGCGGGGGCGGCCGCAAGCCCGCAGCGCGTGGGCGCAGTGGCGCTAAGGGCAAATAGTCTGTAGGCAAATCTCGCTGACATCGGTGATGGGGGACTGCTTATCACACTTAAGATAGTGGCAGCGGCGACCATTTTCCTGTTCGCTTCGGGATGTTCGGCTCGGTCCGAGCCCGCCAAAGTTCCTGAAGTTGAACGGGGTGCGATCGACTTCGAATCGGTTGATCCGCCGCGCGCGCAGATTGGCGCCGATGCCACGGCGACAGAAGAAGCGACGCTCGACTGACCGCCAGCCGCTACAATCAATTTTCCGGACCGAAGGCGCGCCGCCCCCGGCGGCGCCATAATGCTAATTGCTGTTCGCGCTCGGCGCCGCGCAGCTTCGCGCCCGCCTCGACAAGAATGCCGAGGATCACCGCGCGATTGTCACCTGTCAGCTCGATCAGATCGGCCTTGGCGACGAGGCCGCCAAGTTCGATCAGCTGGCGCGTGCGTTCGCGGCGCTTCACCTGCCATTCCCGCGTGTCATGCCGCGCCCGCTTCGCCTGAAGGCGGTTGCTCGCCTGCACTGTTCGCCGTGCCGCCGCCCGCGTTGCCGACAGCGCCTTTGCGAGCGCGGGCGCGGCCGCCGCGAAAGAAGGTCGCGCCGCTTTTGCGCCACGCCTCCTTTCGCGAGGTTTCGGCACCGACTGCGTCGAGCAGCGCGCCTGCTAGCTGCTCGATCGATAGCGCATCGGCGCCGGTCGCGGCGACCAGTTCGCCGAGCTGGCTCTGCTTCTTCGTCTTAAGCGTCTTTGCCTTGTCGGTGAGGGCCTGGAGTTCGGCATCGAAATCACGCGGTTTACGCATCGTCTGTCCTTCCATGTTCGAGGGTCGGACGATCCAGCTATGCCGAATCTCAAAGCCCGGCAAGGTGCTGAAATCTAACGAGATGCTGTGATCCCGAGCGCGATGAAATCGTGTGAGGGCGCGCTTATACGTCGTGCCGACGTGCTCGTTTTGCCCTAAATGGATAGCCCTCATGGCGATCTATCATTTCTCGGCAAAAGTGATTTCCCGCGCCGCCGGCAGCAGCGCGGTCGCCGCCGCGGCCTATCGGTCGGCCGATCGGCTGCACGACGAACGGCTCGGCCGTGCCCACGACTTCTCGAACAAGGCGGGCGTGGTTCATAGCGAAGTCCTGCTCCCCGAAGGAGCGGACGAACGCTGGCAGGACCGCGAGCAGCTCTGGAATGATGTCGAGGCGGCCGAGCTTCGCAAGGACGCGCAACTCGCGCGCGAGATCGAGTTCGCGATCCCGCGCGAGATGACCGAGAGCCAAGGGATCGAGCTCGCCCGCGACTTTGTGTCACGCGAGTTCGTCGATCGCGGAATGATCGCCGATTTGAATGTCCATTGGGACATCGGCGCCGATGGGCTGGCGAAGCCGCACGCACATGTCATGCTGACGATGCGCGAGATCCGCGTCGGCGAAGATGGAATCGCCGGGTTCGGCGCCAAGGTGCGCGACTGGAACCGCACCCAACTATTGACCCACTGGCGCGAGGCTTGGGCGGAGCATGTCAACGAACGGCTTGCCGCGCTCGACATCGATGCGCGCGTCGATCATCGGTCCCTCGAAGCGCAGGGTATCGACCTTGAACCGCAGCACAAGATTGGCCCGGCGGCCTCGCGCATGGCGGCCGAGGGGCTGGACGCCGATCGGCATGGCGAGCATCTCGAGATCGCCCGGTCGAACGGCGACAAGATCATCGCCAATCCATCGATCGCGCTCGACGCGATCACGCACCGGCAGGCCACGTTCACGAACCGCGATCTTGCGACGTTCGTGCACCGGCACAGCGATGGCAGGGAGCAGTTCGATGCGGTGATGGGCGCGGTGAAAGCATCGCCCGAGCTGGTCGCGCTCGGCAAGGACGGCCGCGGCGAACACCGCTTCACATCGCGCAGCATGATCGACACCGAACAGCGCCTCAAACGCGCGACCGCGACGCTCGACATGCGGCGCAATCATGCAGTGCCCGACCGCCAGCGCGACTGGGCGCTTGCGCTTGCTGCCGAGCGGGGCCTAGACCTCTCCGTCGAGCAGCGCGGCGCGCTCGAACATATCACCAATTCGCGCGGGATCAGCAATGTGATCGGCTATGCCGGGACGGGCAAGAGCGCGATGCTCGGTGTCGCACGCGAAGCTTGGGAAGCCGCGGGCTATCAGGTGCAGGGCGCCGCGCTGTCGGGCATTGCCGCCGAAGGGCTTGAGCAGGGCTCGGGCATCGGCTCGCGCACGCTCGCCAGTCTCGAACATCAGTGGGCCAATGATCGCGAGCGCCTCACCGACAAACATGTCCTCGTCATCGACGAAGCCGGCATGGTCGGGACCCGCCAGCTTGAACGCGTCGTGTCGGAAGCCGAGCGACAGGGGGCGAAGGTGGTGCTGGTCGGCGATCCGCAACAGCTACAGGCGATCGAGGCGGGCGCTGCATTCCGGTCTGTCGCCGAACGCCATGGCGCCGTCGAGATCATGGATATCCGCCGGCAGCAGGAGGACTGGCAGCGCGAAGCAACTCGCGAGCTTGCCAGCGGGCGCACCGGCGAGGCGATCGGGCGTTACGCGGAGGCTGGCTTTGTGCATGCATCCGAAACGCGCGAAGCGGCACGCGCCGAGCTGGTTGATGCCTGGGATCGTGATCGCCAGCATTACCCCGATGTCAGTCGGATCATCCTGACCCACACCAACGACGAAGTGCGGGAGCTTAATGAGGAGGTGCGGGAGCGTCTGAAAACCGACGGGGCACTTGGCAGAGAGGTGGCGATCACCGTCGAACGCGGCGAGCGAATGTTCGCCGAGAATGACCGTGTGATGTTCCTGCGGAACGAGCGGAGCATCGGCGTGAAGAACGGCTCGCTCGGCACCGTGCAGAATGTCGACCGGATGCGCATGGCCGTGATGCTCGACGACGGGCGCAGCGTGGCGTTCGACCTGAAGGACTATGCACATGTCGATCATGGCTATGCCGCGACGATCCACAAGGCGCAGGGCATGACGGTCGACCGGGTGCAGGTGCTCGCGACGCCGGGGGTAGACAGCCACTCGACCTATGTCGCGCTGTCCAGGCATCGCGAGCAGGTGGATTTATACTACGGACGCGATGATTTTGCGAGCCAGAGCAAGCTGGTTCGCGCCGCCTCGCGCGAACGCGGCAAGGATATGGCGAGCGATTATCGTGCGCCTGTACCCGCGAAGGCAGCGGAGCCGAAGCGCGGCATGTTCGACGGGCTGGATCTGTCGGTCTCGCGCGCCGAGCCTCGGAAAGCGGTGCCCGAGGTCAAGCGGACGGTCAGGCTCGCGGATGTTCGCGTGAATGCCCGTGCGCTCGATCCGTTGCGGACGCCGTCATCCCTCGAGAAGGCGGTCGAGCGTTTTGCGCGCGTGACGAAGGAGATCGTCGACGTCCGGCGCGCCGGCGGCAAGGAACTGCCGCACGAGATCGACGCCTATCGCAAGGCGCGGGCCGAGCTCGATGCACTGCGTCCCGGTGGCGCGAGCGATCTGCGCGAAGCGTTCGGGAAGAGTTACCAGCTGACGAAGGCCGCCGCGGAGGGGCGGACCGCCGGCGCGATCGCGGCGATGGATAGACAGGAAGCGGAGCGCGCGGCCGAGCGCGTGGTGGCCGAACGCGCGGCGCGCGATCGTGCGCGGCTGGCGGTCCAGGCGAAGCAGCTCGCCGCCGAGACCGAGAAACGCGCCGAGCTGTTCGTCGCCTCATGGAAGAAAGAAAGCGCGCGGGCGAAGGACGCGCCGACCTTTGCGGCGCGGGATGCAGCGCGCGCCAGCCTATCCGACATGGCGAAGAGCCTTCATCGCGACCCGCAGCTCGAGTCGCTGCTCCGGAACCGCCGCGCCGAACTGGGGCTGACATCGCGTGCGACAGGAAATTTGTCTCACGACCTCCAGCAGTGGCTCGGCCGCTCGCGCGGGATCGGAATATCGATGTAGGCGGTTGCCATGACAGTAAAACGCACCCGCTCACCCGCGCCCTCCAACAATGCCGCCGAAGCTTTCGACGAGCTGCGCAAGGAAGTGTCCCTCCTGCACGCGGCGATCGAAGGCCTCACGGCCGCAAAGGACAAGCTGCCCGACTACTCGCCCACGCTTCGCAAGATCGAGGCGCGCCTCGACAACATCGATCAGCATGTCGAAAGCATCCGCGACAAGCCGGCGATGCGCCTCACGCCGCTGACCCTTGCGGCCGAAAGCCATGAAGCATCGCGAGCCTATGGCGCCGAAGATCGCAAATCCGTCGGCGAGGCACGCGCGGAGCTGGCGCGGTCGCTCGGGCGCGTCGAGGGTATGATAAAGCAGCGCCGATCGACCCACGAGCAGGATTGGTGGGTGACCTGGGCAGGGACAGGCGGATTGCTGTTGGGGGCGTTCCTGACTCTCGTCTCCATCGCAGCCTGGACGTAGCCAGTCGGCGACCGACGCACCGCAGCTTTACGCCGGATCCAAGCCGTTTGACCTCGGTTTTGCCGCGCTTGGAAGTGGACATTCAAATGATGACTGGGTCCGGGACATTCCAGCCAATCGGCACCGCAAAAAAGAATGTCTAGTTACGCCGATACCGCCCATTCAAAGATCCCTTCGACACAGTACCCCTTCATCGACTATCGTTGACAATGGAGAATGACCAAAAATGGCGAGGCGCGGGAGAGAGCAACATCCGTGGACGAACCAGCCTGGCAGGCTGGTCATTCATGATAACCCCTACGACATTCTTGCGAAGCTGAATTGGGAGGCGAATGAGTTCGAGCTCAAACGCTCCGATCCCGAAAAGCCGATAGACGTCGATGGCATGGTCTATCTGCTGCAAGACGCGTGCATCTCAACTTCATCACTGGTCGAATGGCTTGAGAAAGCCGCGCACGCCGATGCGCGCAATCAAGGAAGGCAAATTGACAAAGCGCTCTTCGAAAAGGAGGTTTTGACCTGGCTACCGGATGTTGCGCTGGCGAGGGCGGTCGCCAACACGTTCAAGCATGCGACCTACCGAGACGAAGGATGGGGTGACGCCGAAGTCAGGCTGGAAGTTCTCTTCTCGACCGAGCAGCTTGAACGGCTGAAGGTTGCGGAAGGCACCGAGGGCTTTGCAGCTGTCTATGAGGAGGAGGCAGCCGAAGCAGATTTCGCGCTTACGTTCGTGCGTAATCACGACAAGCACCAGCTTGCTGCCAGCGATTTTGTGGTTGGTCTTGCCCATGGGGGGCTTCGCCTTCTCGACCACACGTTCCAGGAGTTCAATCGCTTCTTCGCCAGATAGACGTGACGGCAAGCGCGGGCGAAGGAATGCGGCGCCTTCGCCGGAGGTGATGCTTGGTGGCTTACCCTGGTCAGCAGTCCGAGCCGCTTCCAGGCATCGCATATTCTCGGTCGAAGTCTTGTTGCCGGGAGGGCGCTTTACTCGCTATCCTAGGGACGATGCCAAGACCGAAACAAATGCCTCTACGCGCCGCTCTCACTATGGAGCAGATCGAGAAGGCAAGCTACGTCGGCAGTCCCGAGCACAAGGTGAAGCGATTCTGGGGCGGATTGCCGCAGGCATGGATCGGTCCCGATGGCGTGGCAAAGCGGCCCAAGAAGCAGAAGACCAATATTTGCCACCGGACAACCGCTAAAGAGCGGGATGAAGCGAGCGGCTGGGTGCAGGCAGCGCTGAGTGCGGGACAGCTCCGCTTTTGTGACGGTGATGGGACTTTTCCGAAACATATCTGGTATCGAGACAAGGAAGGGCAGTTCTGGTTCGGATTCGCTGTCAATCAGACGGCAGGAACCTATAAGGGCTGGCCCATTACTGAGGCTGAGAAACGTGAAGCATTCGATTGAATGGCTGGACGATGCAGAGAATGCCGTGCCCGAGGAGCGGGCGACGGTTGGAGATCTGCGTCTTTGGCTCAACGGGCAGAATGTCACCACCCATATCAGCGGCAGCGATCTTGATGACCACGTCACGGTCGCGCTGTTCGGGTTGGTCAACGGTTTGGTGCATGACTGGTGGACGATCTTCGGATCGCGCGACCGAGAGTTTTCGCTGCGCCGCTATCGCACCGGCTACCTATTGCCCGATGTCCGCTTTTATTTCGACGGAGCCGCCTTTGAGGTGAGTGCGCATGAATGCGCCTATGTCGATCCAGATCTCCGCTTCCTGAGCGGGACGCAGGAGGTCCTCAGCCGCGCGGATGGTGAAGCCTGGCTGGGTGGGCTGATTACCGAAACGCTAGCGCGATTGAAGGATCGCGGCCTGCCAACGAGCAGCGCGGCGATCCGGTGGGAGCGGGTCCAGTCCTCGCGCCGCTCCCGGGAGCGGCACTTCTGCGAGGCGGCCGGGAGTCTCGGCCTCGATCCTTATAATATCGCCGACAAGCTCGCCGGATTTATCGAAAGCGCAGAATCGGTCTTTGACGATGAGCCGCTTATAGAGTTTGTTTGCGACGCCGCGAATGTCGATCAGACCCGCCTCATCGGCTGGGTGGACAGGATGATGCGGATCAAGGGGCATCAATACCGGCTCTCCGACCTACGCCCGATTGTCGACCAACTCGCCAGGAACGCGCAGCCGCACGCGAACGGGCAGGCTTGGGCAATGGGATATCGACGCGCTCGCGCGATGCGCCGCGCGCTCAACCTCAGACCGTCCCAAGCATTTGCTAGCTTCAACGAGTTGGCCGAGAAGCTTGGGTCGAAGAACTTTACGCTCGCGCCCAAGGTCGACGGGATCAATGCCCTGCGGCGCGAAGGCCCACACGGAATTAATGTCCACATCCGGAATCACGGCGAGCGCGATTTCGCACCGTCTATGCACCTCTTTGCACTGGCTCGAGCGGTCGGCGACGCCGCCTGTTTTACGTCTGAGGAAGCTGCGCCGATCAACAGCCTACAAAATGCCTATCGTCAGGCAGCCGGTCGCGCTTTCGCCGCCGAATTCCTCGCGCCAATCGACGAGATTCAGTCGATGCGGGCGGACGACAAGGACCAATATACGATCGCCAGCACCTTCAGCGTGGCTCCGCAGGTCGTCTATCACCAGCTTGAGAATGAAAAGCGCATCGCCCAAGCCTGCACCTGAGCAGTAGACCTCACGCATCGATTGCGGGCATCCCGCCTAAATTGCCTCGATTCGCGGCCCGGAACCTCGCTGAGGTATCTTGGTGTGTCGGGGACTGCCGGGCCGTATCACCGTTGCACTGGCTGGTTTTGGCGAAAGCGGACCTCCCCACAGCCCCATTGGAAAGGTGTGAGTTGGTCGGCAGGCGACGGGCACGGACGGCGACTATCACCATATCTCAACTCCGAACCTGACATTCACCTATCGGCCAGAATTGCCGAAAATATTGCACCCAGAAAAGATGTTGCTCAGGACGAATCGTTGGTGTTTAAGACGGCTCAGAATCCCTCTTTAAGGGTCGAACCGGAGCCATAAAATGGCTCTGGGGCCACCTTCGGGGCTTAAATTTGATCGGAATCGGATAATTTTTTTCCGTTTCAATTCATAATCTTAGAGGCGGGTTTCCCGCTACCCGCTCCACCGATAGCATAGCTGCCGATACACACGATTTGGGGATTTTTCCGGCCGCCTTTTTGCGCCGGTCAGGCCCCGGAACCCGCGGCAACATGCCGACGTTATCCATCTGCCTGAACCGATGCACAGCCGGACAGAATCGCGTTGTTTGCGCGGCGTCGCTCGGCTTGGACCGGCCGGGTGGGGGGCATTAACGATCAGGAGAATTCCTATGTCCCCGTCTCTGAAAAAACTAGCACCCGTGGTGGTGATTTTGGCCGGATCCCTGGGTTTGGGCGGCTGTGCGACCAAAGGCTTCGTGCGCGAGCAGGTCGCCGTGGTGAGCCAGCGCGTCGATGCGCTCGAAGCGCAATTGCAGGCGACCGACGCCACCGCGAAGCAGGCATTGACCGAAGCGCAGGCCGCATCGGGGCAGGCGCAGAATAATGGCCAGCGCCTCGATCAGCTGAGCGGCCGCGTCGATGGCATCGAACAGCGCATGCAGGCGCAGCAGAAGCGGCCGCGCAATTGACGCGACACGGCGGAAATTGTTGAGATCGTGATTTTCGGCGCCGTCGCCCGCGGGCGACGGCGCCCACTATTCGAGTGCATCGACCTATGATCAAAACCTTCGTGGCGCTCGCGGGATTTGCGCTGACCGTTCCGGTGTCCGCAGGATCGGCGGCGCCGGCCAGCGAGGCCGAAGCTGCGGATGCCGCAACGCGTTCGGAGGCAGCGACGCGGGTCGCCGACTGGATTGCCGCCTCGGGCGACAATGGCGGCTTGCCCTACATCATCATCGACAAGCCCGCGGCCTCGCTGTTCCTGTTCGATGCCGAAGGGAAATTCCTCGGCCGGGCGCCGGTCCTGATTGGCGTTGCGCTCGGCGACGAGGCCACCCCCGGGATCGGATCGAAGGATCTCGCCGAGATCGGCCCCGCCGAGCGAACCACGCCTGCCGGGCGCTTCCTCGCGAAATTCGGGATGGCGGCGGGGCGGCAGAGGGTGCTCTGGGTCGATTATGCCACCTCGGTGGCGCTCCACCCGATCCCGAAGGGCAGCCAGAAGGAGCGCCGCCGGCAGCGGATGCTGTCGCCCGGCATCGACGACAACCGCATCACCTTCGGATGCATCAACGTCCCGCTATCGTTTCATAACAAGAGCGTTCGCCCACTCTTCCAGAAGAAAGGCGGATATGTCTATGTGTTGCCCGACACCAAGCCGCTCGAGGCGGTCTTTCCGCGCCTGCACGCCCAGCCGCGCCCCGGTGCCCCGACAGATTATCCGGCCGGTTCGACGCCGAGCAACTCGACCGTGAACAGCAAGGTCGCGCCGCCGGGGATCGGGCCCTTGCCGACGGGGCCGTAGGCGAGCTGCCAGGGGATCGCGAATTCGACCTTGTCGCCGACGCCCATCAACTGCACGCCTTCCTGCCAGCCGTCGATGACACGATTCAATGGAAAGCTCGTCGGTTCGCCGCGCCGGACCGAGCTGTCGAATTCGCGGCCGTCGGCGAAGGTGCCGACATAATGAACGGTGACATTATCGGCCGGGCCGGGGTGCGCGCCGCTGCCATCGCCCGCGATCCTGCGCCAGCGCAGTCCGCTGGGTGTCATGCGCCAGCCGTCGGCGCCGTGACGCTCGGCGAGTGCCGCCATCTGCTTGTTGAGATAGGCCGTGCCCTGGGTGGACGGGGTTTCGGCCGGCTGGGCGGAGGCGGCCGCCGGAATGCAGCAGCCCAATGCGGCCGCCGCGAGCAGCCGGTTCAAAGACGGTAGATACATGAAAACTCCCTCGATCGTTGCACGCATAAACGCATCGCGGGCCGAATAGGCAAGAGCCTATTGGTCGGAAGGTGCGGGAGCGGCAGGAACCTTCGTCGGCATTCGTCGTTTCACCTTCGTACACATCAATCAGAGACTTGAGGCGCGGCCACCGGCTGTTTCGTCATTCGAAAAACCCGTTTCGCGGGCTTTCGAAACCGGTGCCGTGTGTCCTGCTCTGCAATCGAAGGAGACGTCGGATGTTCAAATGGGCTTTGATCTTTGCAGTGATCGCGCTGGTCGCGGCCGTGCTCGGCTTTGGCGGCGTTGCAGGCACCGCGGCGGGGATCGCCAAGATCCTGTTCTTCGTCGGCCTTGCGCTCGTTGTCCTGTTCCTGATCCTCGGATCGGCCGCGGCGCGAAAGATCACGTAAAAAAATTGAACGCCGCGGGAACCAAATCGGACCTGCGGCGTTTCACTCATCTACTAGATCGAAAGAGAAGGTAGAATCTGGTTCCTGTCTTCGGACGGAACCTAGGGAGCCCCGCCGCAGAAATGCGACGGGGCTTACCTGTTTCTAGGCCGGAAATGCCGCGCGAACGCGGCGTTCGAGCACCGCGAGCGGGATGCGCCCGGCGCCCAGCACCACGTCGTGGAAACGCTTGATGTCATAGCCCGGCCGCCGCGATACCTCGTCGCGCACGCGGCTGATCGCGATCTGGCCTACCTTGTAGGCGCAGGCCTGTCCCGGATAGACGATATAGCGGTCGATCTCGGTGCGCGATGCGCTGGGCGAGTTCGACGAATTCTCGACCATATAATCGATCGCCTGTTCGCGGCTCCACCCCATCGCATGGATGCCCGTGTCGACGACGAGGCGCGAAGCGCGAAACGCGTAAGAGGCGAGATAGCCGATCTTGCCGAGCGGATCGTCTTCATACATGCCGAGTTCGTCGGCGACCTGTTCGGCGTAGAGGCCCCAGCCTTCGCCATAGGCGGTGACCGACGCCGCCTGCCGATAGAGCGGCAGTTCGGCGTCTTCATATTTCAACGCACCCTCGAACAGATGCCCCGGCGCGCCCTCGTGATAGGCGAGGGTCGGCAGGGTGTAGCGCGGCCATTCGGCGGTATCGCGCAGGTTGATGAAAAAGATGCCGGGGCGCGAGCCATCGGGGGTTCCCGCCTGCGCCGACCCGCCCGGTGCACCGATCTCGATTTCGGGTGGGACGCGGCGGATTTCATAGGGGGCCTTGGGAAGGCGGCTGAACACCTGGGGTAGGCGCCCGCGAATCTTGACGAGCAGGCCGTTGAGATAGGCGAGCATCTCGGCGCGGCCGGTGTCGTCATTGGCGAACAACTGGCCCTCGGCCTTGCCGAGCGCGTTCAGCCGGTCGCGGATGCTGCCGTCCTTATAGCCCTGCGCTTTCAGCAGCACATCCATCCGCGATGTCAGGTCGGCGACCTGCTCGCGGCCGATGCGATGGATTTCGGCGGCGCTGAGGCTGGTCGTCGTATGCTGCGCGAGCGTCGCGGCGTAATAGGCCGCGCCATCGGGAAGGCGCGCGACGCCGGCATCGGTGCCGGCACGCGGGAGCAACGCGGTCAGCGTGTCGATCTGGCGGGAGAGCGCGGCGCGGATCGGACCCTCGAACACCTTCGCGGCGCTCTCGCCATAGCCCGAAAGACCCAGCGCGGCGCTGCGTTTGGCGATCGAGGCGACAAGCGTTTTGCCGCCGACGTCGCCATCGCGGAGGCGTGCGAGTTGTTGCAGCGCCTGGTCGAGGATGAAGCGCGGTGCGACGACGCCCATTGCGGCATTCGCCTTTACGATTTCGGTGTCCGCGTCGAGCAGCGCCGGGATCGTTTGAAGCCGCGTCATATAGGCGTCGGCGTCGGCCTTGGTCGTCACGGGATGCTGGCTGTCGAGGAAGGTGCTGACCCCAGTGTAGAATCCGCCGAGCTGGGTGACGCCATAAGGGCCGGGGCGGTGGCCGAAGCCGCCCGTATGATAGGTGAAACGGGCAAGCCGCTGGCGCGTGACGAGGTCGAATTCGGCGCTGTCATGCGCGATGCGCGCGGCATCGCCGAGCGTCTCGCCCTTGATCGCGCGCACCGCGGCAAGGTCGCTGTCGATCTGGCGCGCTCGCGCGGCGCGCGCGGCGGGCGACCAGTCGGGGAATTGCGCGCGGAGGGCGGCGCGGACGCCGGTGTCGATACCGAGCGACGTGGCGCGGGTCGGGTCGTCGCGCAGGCCTTGCTCGAATTGCGCGGAGAGCAGCGCGTCGAGACGGGCGTCGCCGCTTTCTTTTGCGGTGGCGGGGCCCGCGACGCTGGCGACGGCGAGGCCGCCAATCCCGGCGAGGACGGTCCGTCGATCGGGCACAATGTCGGTCATGCGATTCTCCCCTGTTCGTTTCGCCGAGCGTAGGAGCGCGCCGTTATCGGCGCAACATGCTGACGCAATTGCGAAACTTTTGGCCGCTGCATCGTCGGCCGATCGGCTGACTCGTCGGCCTTTCGCGATGAACAGCCATTAAAACGCATCCATCGCCCGGAAGGTGCGTTGGTCGGTTTCGGTCGGGATACCCCCGGGTGGATGGAGAATGACATGAGCATACTCAAAAAGGCGGCAATCTCTTTTGCGGCGTTATCGGTGATCGCGGCGCCTGTTGCGGCGTCGGCGGCGGGCGCGGCCCGCGCAGCTTCGGCGGCCGGAGGTGAAAGCGAACTCGAAGGCAATTCGAGCTGGATCATCGGGCTTGTCGGCCTGCTCGTCGGCATCGGCGCGATCATCCTGGTCGCCGACAAGGACGAGGATTCCCCCGTAAGCCCATAGGGTCATATTCGCGCGAGGGCAGCCGGACCGGCTCGGGCTGCCCTTTTGCAACGTTCTATCGCTCTGCCGCGCGGCATGAACGGCCGACCTGTTCGGCCGCGCGGTGCCATTGCCAGCCGGTCGCTGATTGCTGATTGGCGGACCCGTTAGGGACGGGCGGTGGAGATTCGGCAGCGATGGCAAGGGGATATAGGGCGGCGGCGTTGGGCGTGGCGCTGCTTGGGGGATGTAGCGGTGCGGCTACAGGACATGCCGACGGCAAGACAGCCGCGGCGCAGGTCGTTCAGGAAGGGCAGGGGAAGCCCTATGCCCTGCTGGGCAGCGAGGTCTGGGACGTGCCTGACCCGGTTTCGGGCCGCGTTTATCAGGTCTTCGTCAGCCTTCCTTCCTCTTATGCAAAAGATCCACAGCGTGCCTATCCGGTGCTCTACGTCACCGACGCCGATTATGCCTTTCCGGTCGTCCGGCAGATTGCGCGGCGATTGAACGTCGAGGGCCCGAAGGTGCAGGAGTTCATTCTGGTCGGATTGTCCTATGCCAAGGGCGACGATCCGGTGCAGAGCCGGCGGCGTGACTATACCCCGACCGCCGAAGGGCCGAGCGACGCGCCGGCCGGCGCGGTCCACGGCGGGGGCGCCGCGTACCAGACCTTTTTGCGCGATCAGGCCCTGCCTTTTGTTGCGCGCCGCTATCGAACCGATCCCCGGCAAAAGCTGTTTCTCGGCCATTCCTACGGTGCCCTTCTGGGGACACAGATATTGTTCACCGAACCCGAAATGTTCAGCGGCTATATCCTGGGAAGCCCGTCGCTTTGGTACGGCAAGCGGCATATGTTCGCGCTGGAAAAGGCCTATGCGGCAGCACACCGCGACATGCCGGCGAAAGTCTATGTCTATACCGGCGAATATGAAGCGGCGCGCGCCGCCGATCCGCGCTTCAACAAGCGCGTGGATATGGTTGGGGACAGCGATGCGCTGGTCGAAACGCTGAAACGACGCGCCTATCCGGGGCTGCAAATCCGGGCGGACGTGCTGAATGACGAAGATCATGTGTCGGTGGCGCCGCGCGGCTTCACCAAGGGGATGACTTATCTGCTCCCGGTGCCGCTTGCCGCCGAATGAACGGCGCGCCGGTTTTGCGACAATTTGCGACAATTTTCCGTCGATCCGGCACGTCGCTGGGACAAACCGCGCCTAGAACGGCTTCATCGGGTTCCGGCTCATTCCCGGAAAGGCCCCATGAAGGAGTTCGTTACGTGAACAAGAAAATCTCGCTCTTTACGCTCGCCGCCGCATTGGTGGCCGTGCCCGTTCTCGCCGCGCCCGGCGCCGACGGCAATGCCGTGCAGACGCGCGCCGACGCGCAGGCCCGGGCCACGCAGATGTTCGCCAAAATGGATGCGAACAAGGATGGCAAGCTCGACGCCACCGACCGCGCCGCACAGCGTGCCGAGCGGCAGGCCAAGCGGTTCGCCAGCCTCGACGCCGACGGCAATGGCAGCATCAGCAAGGCCGAATGGGACAAGCATGGCGCCGATCGTGCCGCCAAGCGCGCCGAACGCGGTGAAAAGCGTGCCGAAGCCGGTGAGGCCGGCGAAGGCAAGCGTCACCACGGCATGCGCGGCGGTCATGGCAAGCGCGGTGGCCATCACGGCATGATGATGGGCAAGGCCGACACCGACGGCGACAAGGCGATCAGCCAGGCCGAGTTCCAGACCGCGGCGATGGCGCGCTTCGACGCCGCCGACGCGAACAAGGACGGTCAGGTCACCGCCGAAGAACGTCAGGCCCAGCGCGGCGCATGGCGCGCCAAGCGTGGTGCCGCTCCGGCCGCTCCAGCGAACCAGTAAGCATTTGGCAGGGGCCCGGCGGCAAGCGTAGAGCCTTCCTCCCCTCCCCGGCATTGCCTTTGTTGCCGGTCCCTGTCAGCTATCGCCCACCGGCCCCCGTGGCCGGTGGGCGAACCAGCATCTTCTTAACGGAAATCCGATGACCGACAGCGAAACGCCGCGCATCCTGCTGATCGACGACGAGCCGTCGATCCGCGAGCCGCTGGGCGAATATTTGACCGCGCAGGGATTCGCGGTGACCGATGTCGCGAGCGCTGCTGAGGCGCGATCGGTGCTGCGTGCGCAGGGCGTCGATCTGGTCGTCAGCGACATCATGATGCCCGGCGAGGACGGCCTGTCGCTGACCCGCCATTTGCGCGAGACGAGCAGCATCCCCGTCATCCTGCTGACCGCGCGCGCCGAGGATACCGAGCGGATCATCGGGCTGGAAATCGGCGCCGACGACTATGTCGTCAAACCCTTCAACCCGCGCGAACTCGTCGCGCGCATCCGCACCGTATTGCGCCGGACGCAACAGGGCGGGCGCGCGCTCGATCCGGGCGGCACCTATTATGCCTTTGGCGACTGGGTGCTGCGCGAAGTCGAGCGCGTGCTGGTCGATGGCGAGGGCAATGAGGTCGCGCTGTCGTCGGGCGAATATCATTTGCTCCACGCGCTCGTGCGCCATCCGCGGCAGGTGATGAGCCGCGACCGCCTGCTCGACATGGTCCGCGGGCGCGAGGCCGATATTTTCGACCGCGCGATCGACAATCTGGTCAGCCGGCTGCGCAAGAAGATCGAGGTCGACGCCGCGCACCCGCAGATCGTCAAGACGGTGTGGGGCGGCGGTTATACGCTGGCGTGCGAGGTCAAGCGGATGGGCCCGGCGGCGTGAAACTGCGCCTGTGGCCCAAAAGCCTTGTCGGCCAGCTCGTCTTTGCGGTCGCGGTGATGCTGTTCGTCGCGCAGGCGATCAATTTCGTGCTGCTGTCGCGCGGGATGCGGCAACAGACGCTGGCGCACGGCGGCGGCATGGCCGTCGCGCGGATCATCGATGCGATCGAGCGCGACCGGCGTGGCGACTTCCGGCCGCCGCGCAACGAACGCGAGCGGCACGAGGCGCGCGAGCGGGCGCAGAAACTGGTGATCTCCGATCATCTCCCCCCGATGCCCGTCGGCGCCGTCCGGGTGCCCGACCTTGCCGCCTATGTCGAAGGCCTGCTCGGCGAGACCAATATTCCTGCCGCCATGGTCGACGCGTGGGCGCTCCCGCCGCGCGAACGGCAGCGGCTGCGCCGGCCCGCCTTTCCCGACCGTGCCGTCATCGTCGTTGCGAAGGTCGACGGGCGCTATTTTGCGGTGCGCACGCGGATCGCGGCGGGGGGCAACCGCTTGCAGGGCTTCCTCGTGTGGCAGACGCTGTCGCTCTATCTGTTGTTGCTCGTGCCGATCATGCTGATCGCCTGGCGCGCGGCGCGGCCGCTGCGCGACCTGACGCGCGCGGCGCGCGCCAATCCGGCGCTGCGCGATGCCGAGCCGCTCGAGGAAGAAGGGCCGTCGGACGTGCGCGACCTGATCGCCGCCTTCAACGCCTATCGCGGCCGTATTTCGGCGATGCTGTCGGACAAGGACCGGATGCTCGGCGCTGTCGGCCACGATCTGCGCACCCCGCTTGCCAGCCTGCGGGTGCGCGTCGAGCAGGTCGAGGACGAGACGCTGCGCGACAAGATGATCGCGAGCATCGAGGAAATGACGGCGATGCTGAGCGACATTTTGGCGCTGGCGCGGTCGGGCGCGGGAACCGAGGCGCAGGAGCGTATCCCGCTGCGCGAATTGATCGGCGAACTCGCGGCTGACTATCAGGAGCGCGGCAAGGATGTCGAACTCGGCGATATTGCCGACGCCGCCGTGCTGGCGCGGCCGATGCTGCTCAAACGCGCGCTGCGCAACCTAGCCGACAATGCGGTGGCTTATGGCGTTCGGGCGCGACTGTCGGTTGTGACCGACGGAGCATTGGCGCGGATTATCGTGTCGGATGACGGCCCCGGTCTGACCGACGAGCAGATCAAGACGCTGATCGAACCCTTCGCGCGCGGCGAACAATCGCGCAACCGCGCGACTGGCGGCGCCGGGCTGGGGCTGTCGATCGCACGCGATATCGCCGAGGGCGAGGGCGGGGCGCTGGCGCTATCGAACCGCGCCGGCGGTGGGCTCGATGCGGTGATTACGCTGCCGGTTCAGGCGTAGATCGCGATCGCCTGGCTGCCGCTGAGGATCGGCTCACCGGCGCGGTTCCACAGCATCATGTCCTGCACCGACAACCCGTGGCGCGCATAGCCCGTTTTCGCCGACAACAGCCACCAGCCGTCGTCGGTCGTCGGGGTGCCGGTGAGCATGTTGACCGTCCAGTTCATCGAGCTGATCGGCCCGAACTCGCTGAACAGCGCCATTGCCGCGGGGGGCAGGGCGTCGCCCATCGCGAGCAACGCGACCGCCGGATGGCACGCCGGTTCCTCGACGAAGCGGACCCAAGTCAGATATTCGCCGACCTCGCTTTTCCAACCGAAGCGTGGACCGGTCGTTGGGCGCATGTCGAAATGGCGCGTGAAGGGCGGCCGCGCGTGATGATCGGGCACCGGCGCCAGCGTCTCGGGATCGGGCGCGGCGGGCACCGACAGACGATCATGGTCGAGGTGGCTCTTGCGGTCGCCCGAGAAAGCGAAGACCGCGGCGGTGCCGAAGCCCTGATCGCTCGACACGCCGGCGTCGATGAACAGCGACGATTTCGACTGGCGCAGCACGCGCGTTTCGACCGTGCAGTCGCCGCCGACCGGGCCGACGAAGCTGATTTGAGCATAGCGCAGCGGCGTGTCGGTGGGATGGAGCGCCATCGTGCCCGCGAGCGCGACCGCCGAGCTGATCCCGCCATAGGCGGTGCGCCCCTGCATCCATCCTTCATCGATATGCGCCTTGGCCACGCCGTCTTCGGTGCGCAGCGTCGAAAGCAGCGCGTCGAGCGCGCTGGGAGAGGTTGTCATTGTTGTCTTATTCCTCGATCTGGAACGTCAGTCCGGCATTGGCGGTCAGCCGCTCGATCAGCGCATCGCCGAGCAGCGCGCCCGGGGTCCAGACGCCGCCTTTGCCCTTGTTCGCGAGCAGCGCGATTCCCGTTTCGGCGAGCATCTTCGATGTCGAGCCATAGCCGGGGTCGCGGTCGCCCTGGACGCTTGCGCGGACCGTGGTGCCGTCGGGATATTCGCCGATGAAGAGGATGTCGTAAAAGCCGTTCTCGCGCTCTTCCTTGCTCGGGCCTTCGCCGGGCTGGAGCGTCGACTCGCCGAACGGATTCGCCTTCGCCATCGCTTCGGCCATCGCTTTCCCGGCGTCGCCGATCGTCGTCATCACCATCTCGTCGTACACAAGATCTTCGCCCCACGGATGGCCGAGCAGGAAATTGGTGCGGTGGACATTCTTGGTGTTGATCGGCGCCATCACGAAGGGCGCGGTCCAGGTGCCCGTCGCGCTGTCATATTCGGGGATCAGCCCGGTTGGCTGCGACGGGCCTTCGAAACCCGGCGTTAGTGCGAAACTCGACCGCAGCAGCAGCGCGAGCGAGGGCTTTTTCGCGATGGCTTTGAGCGTTTCGGTGAGGCTGGCGATCGTGCCGCCCGACGCACCGCCCGCCATCTTGCGCACACGGCCCTTGACGCGCGGCGCGGGCTTGCCGTGGCGTTTGACGGCTTCAGCCTGCAGGAAATGGACGCCGAGGTCGAACGGAATGCTGTCGAAACCGCAGCTGAAGGTGATGCGCGCGCCCGATGCCTTGGCCGCGTCCTGATGCGCGTCGATCATCTCGCGCATCCAGCCGGGTTCGCCGCAAAGGTCGGCGTAGGCGGTGCCCGCCTTGACGCACGCGGCGACGAGTTCGCCCCCGTAAAGCTGGTACGGGCCGACGGTGGTCAGGATGACCTCGGCGCGCGCCGCCATCGCATCGAGACTGGCGGGATCGCTCGCATCGGCGACGACGAGCGGCGTGTCCTTCGGCGCGCCGATCAGATCGCGGACCTCGGCGAGCTTGTCGACGCTGCGCCCCGCCATCGCCCATTTCGGCGCGTCCTTGCGGCCCGCATAATGGGCGCCGAGATATTCGGCGACGAGGCGCCCGGTGAAGCCGGTCGCGCCATAGACGATGATGTCGAACTCGCGGGTCCCCGCCATGGCCATTCTCCCTTTACGTAAACGTTAAGTGGAGGCTAGCGCAGGCGATGAAGCTTGCCAAGCGCGAAGGTCTAGCGGCGCCAGAAGGGGCGTTTTTCCACCGCTACGGGCGTCCCGATCGCCTCGGCGCGGCCCTCGGCGCGTGCGGCGCGCAGTTCGGCTTCGCTCGCATGCTGCTCGGCCCGATGCGTGGCCAGCTCGTCGCGGCGGCGCTGGCGCAGCGCGTCGTAGCTCCAGCGCGTGTGGCCATAGCCGAAGAGGCAGAGCAGCCCGCCCGCGATCGCGAGGTTCTTCATCGCCGCCATCGCCTGCACCGGGTCGGTGAACTCGCGGTGGAAGAACAGGATGGTGGCGAGGACGAAGCCCGCGAGCAGGATCGACACGAGGCGCACGGCGATGCCGAGCGCGATGCAGATGCCCGCGATGAGTTCGAAGAGGCCGACCGGGATGGCGAGCCCGCCGGGCAGGCCCGAGGTCGCGATCATCGCGGTGGTGTCGGACACATGGATCAGCTTGTTGATCCCCGACACGATGAAAATCAGGGCAATGAACAGGCGGCCGATGAAGACGGCGATCATGGACATGGGCATTCCTTCCCTAGCGCGCCCCGTCCGCTTGTGCAGACAGGACGCGTGGGGAGGCGATGGGTTCCGGCCTAGCGCGGGGTGAAGGCCAGTTCGGCGACCTCACAGTCGCTGCAATCGATGGTGCGGAGGGTGGCGGCGCCCGGCCCGGCGGGCAGGTCGATATCGGCGAGCTTGACGACTTGCCAGCCGGCGCTCGCCGGAATGGCGACGCCGCATTCGTCAATGCCGACGCGGCCGCCCTAGATTGCTTCGCTACACTCGCGATGACGCGTGTTGAAATTCAAAGCTTGGGCAGCGTGACGCCCTTTTGCCCCATATATTTGCCCGCGCGGTCGGCGTAGCTCGTCTCGCACGGCTCGTTGCCCTGCAGGAACAGGAACTGGCACGCGCCTTCGTTGGCGTAAATCTTGGCGGGCAGGGGGGTGGTGTTCGAAAATTCGAGCGTCACATGGCCTTCCCAGCCGGGCTCGAGCGGGGTGACGTTCACGATGATGCCGCAGCGCGCATAGGTCGACTTGCCGAGGCAGATGACGAGGATGTCGCGCGGGATGCGGAAATATTCGACCGTGCGGGCGAGCGCAAAGCTGTTCGGCGGGATGATGCAGACGTCGGTTTCGCGGTCGACGAAATTCTTGGGGTCGAATTCCTTGGGGTCGACCGTGGTCGAATCAATGTTGGTGAAAATCTTGAACTCGGGCGCGACGCGCGCGTCATAGCCGTAGGAGGAGAGGCCGTAGCTGATGCAGCCGTCGCGGCGCTGCGCCTCGACAAACGGTTCGATCATGCCCTGCGTTTGGGCGGCTTCGCGAATCCAGCGGTCGGAAAGAATGGCCATGCGTGTCTCTTGTCGGTCCTTCGGGGGTTGCGCAAGCGGTCAGTCGATGAGGCCCAAATCCTTGGGACCAAAGGCCGCCGGGAGCAACTCGCTGAGCTTGTACGTCTGCACCGCGCTGCCGTCGCCCGAGGCGCAATGGACGAGGATGTCGATCTTCGACCGCTCGGCGGCTTCGTTGAGGATCTGGCGGCAGCGGCCGCACGGATTGACCGGGTCGCTGCCGGTGAGCGCGTCGCCATCGGGGCGGCCGCCGACGATTGCGACCTCGGCGAGTTCGCTGATCCAGCCTTCGTTGGCGATTTTTGCCACCGCGGCGGTCTCGGCGCAGAGGGTCAGGCCATAGCTCGCATTCTCGACGTTCGCGCCGGTGACGACATCGCCGTTCTTGAGCAGCAGCGCGGCGCCGACGTGGAAGCCCGAATAGGGCGCGTAGGCGCGGCTCGCGGCGTCGCGCGCGGCGTCGATCAGGGCGTCGCGGGTCTCGGTCATCGCATCTCTCCTTGCGGGCGCAGCGCGTTCCAGCCGACGGTGCCCTCGGCGCCCGACAGGCGGACATAGTCGTTCGCCTGCCACATCGCCCATGGGTGCGCGCCATAATCGGGTTCGAAGAAATCGCGGCGCAGCCAGATGGTGCGGGCGATGCCCTGCGTCACCTTGTAATCGCTCTCGAACGCCGGGCCGGGGGCGATCACGCTCTGCTTGCCCATATGCGCCTCGATCTGCGCGAGAAAGGTGGCGAGTTCGGACAAGAGCAGCGCGCGCGTCGGGCGGTCGGGGCAGCGGTCGTCGTAATCGAGCCAGACGACCGCGGGGAGGGCGTCGGCGCGGCGCGGGACGTGGCGGATGAAATTGGCGGCCTGATCGGTCGCGAGTTGGCAGAGGCTGTAGCGGTGGATCGCGCCCACCTGCACCCCGGCTTCGCGCGCACCCGTCATGTTGCGCGCGAATTTCGGGTCGACCGCCGCCGAACCGTCGGTTCCCATGATATAGGCGAAATCGGCGCCCGCGGCCTTGATCGACCCCCAACGGACATCGCCGTTGCCCCCGTCGATCGTCACGCCCTGCGTCGGGTAAAGCGCGCGGTCGGGGGTCCAGCGCGCGGCCCACCACAAGGCGAGGCCCGCGGCGAGGAGCAGGAGCACCATCGCGGCGCCGATCCGGCGCAGCAGGCGCGCGGTCGCGGTCCGCCACGCGGCCAGCGTTCCGTTCGCCTTTCCGCCCCTGATTGCCCCCGTCGCCATCCCTAGCCCTTGATGTGCAGCACGCAGATCAGCGTGAACAGCCGCCTTGCCGTGTCGAAATCGACCGCGATCTTGCCGTCGAGCCGGTCCATCAGCATTTCGGCCGCCTCGTTGTGCAGGCCGCGCCGCGCCATGTCGACGGTCTCGATCTGCTGCGCGGTTGAGGTCTTGATCGCCTGATAATAAGAGTCGCAGATCGCGAAATAGTCGCGGATCGGGCGGCGGAAACGGCCGAGGCCGAGGATGATCGCCTCGAGCGGCGAACCATCTTCGCGCGAGATTTCAAAGATCAGGCGGCCATCCTCGACACGCAGCATCAAGCGGTAGGGACCGGCATAGCCGTCGGGATGGCCGCGCTGCGGCACGAATTTATTGTCCTCGATCAAGTCGAAGATCGCGACGCGGCGTTCCTGCTCGACGTCGGGATTGCGCCAGACGATCGACCCCTCGTCGAGTTCGACCGAAATGATCCGTTGTTTCGAGGGGTCCGCGTCGCTCATGCTGTCCGTGCTTCTACTTGGCCGGAGGCGAAGGGCAAGCCGACTTATTCACAGCATTCCACAGTTATGATAGGCTGGGTGACATCGCCGGTTGCGCCGCCTCGGGCACCGGCCCATGAAGATTGCGATGCCCGAACTAGCCCTTATCCCGACCGCCGTCGCCAGTGGTGACGCGCGCCAAATGCCGCGTAATATCGAGGCCGAGGCCGCGTTTCTCGGCGCGATCCTGATCGACAACCGAGTCGTCGAGGATCTGCCCGTTGCGCTCAATCCCGAGCATTTCTTCGAGCCGCTCCACGGCCGCATTTTCCAGCAGACGATGGCGCTGATCGAGCGCAACAGCATCGCGACCCCGGTGACGCTGAAGCCCTATTTCGAGGCCGACGAGGCGATGAAGGCGGTCGGCGGCGTCGGTTATCTCGCGCAGCTCACCGGCAGCGGGGCGGGCCTGATCGGTGCGCGCGATTTTGCGCGGCAGATTTTCGACCTTGCGCTGCTCCGCGAACTCGCGGGCGTCGGGCGCACGCTCGTCGACAATGCGCTCGACACCAGCGAACGTGTCGATCCGCAAGCGCAGATCGAGGAAGCCGAAACCGCGCTTTATCGCGTCGCGGGCGGCGAGGCCGAGATGGGGTCGGTCAAGAATTTCAGCCAGGCGAGCCTCGTGGCGCTGCAGGCGGCCGAGCGCGCGCTCAATTCGGGCGGCCATCTGTCGGGGATCACCACCGGCATCGCCAGCATGAACGCCAAGATCGGCGGCATGCACAATTCGGACTTGATGATCCTCGCGGGGCGTCCGGGCATGGGCAAGACCTCGCTCGCGACCAATATCGCGTATAACGCCGCCGAACGCTTTCGCCGCGACGAGGACGACGGCATCCCGCCCGAAAAGAATATGGGCGCGAAGGTTGCCTTTTTCAGCCTCGAAATGTCGGCCGACCAGCTCGCGACCCGCGTGCTCGCCGAACAGTCGGGGGTGTCGGGCGAGGCGCTGCGTATGGGCAAGATTAGCAAGGAGCAGTTCCAGCAGCTGAGCCGCGCGGCGCAGCAGCTCCAGACCTTGCCGCTGTTCATCGACGATACGCCGGGCCTGACGATCGCGGGGCTGCGCACGCGTGCGCGGCGCCTCCAGCGGCGCCACGGCATCGGCTTCATCATCGTCGACTATCTCCAGCTGCTGCAGGGCTCGTCGAAAAGCGGCGACAATCGTGTGCAGGAAATTTCGGAAATTTCGCGTGGTTTGAAGACGCTGGCAAAGGAACTTCATGTGCCGGTGATGGCGCTGTCGCAGCTCAGCCGTCAGGTCGAAAGCCGCGAGGACAAGCGGCCGCAGCTGTCCGACCTTCGTGAATCGGGCTCGATCGAGCAGGACGCCGACATGGTGCTCTTCGTGTTCCGCGAGGATTATTATGTCGCGGCGAAGGAACCCAAGCGTCCGGTTGAAGGCGACGATGTGAAGATCCACGCGCAGCATGAGGAATGGGCGGCCGAGATGGAACGCGTCTTCGGCCTTGCCGAAGTGATCGTCGCGAAATCCCGCCACGGCTCGACGGGCAAGATCCGCATGCACTTCGAGGCGAAGACGACGAAGTTCAGCGACCTTGCCGACGACAGCATGGCGTTCGAGGATTATGAGTGAGGCGACGGCCTAGCTCGCCATCTCGGCAAATTTTCGTCATCCCAGCGAACGCTGGGATCGCTTGCGGTCTTTGGCAACGATAGCGGTCCCAGCTTTCGCTGGGACGACGGGTTTGGCTAGATCAAGGCCGCGGCCAGATCATCCCAATCTGGATTGCTTGCTTCGATCAGCTCGATTTTCCATTGCCGCTTCCAGGCTTTCATCGCTTTTTCGCGCGCGATCGCTTCGCCAATGGTCGAAAACTCCTCGACGAGCACCAATCGCGTCAGTCCATATTTGCGGCAGAAGGCCGAGCCCTGTCCCGTTTTATGCTGGTAGATGCGAGCTGGCAGGTCGGCGGTTACGCCGATGTATAGAACGCCGCCCGGCTTGTTGGTCATGATGTATATCCAGCCGAGCTTGCTCATGCCGATAGGCTAGCATCAGGACGCCAGCGATCCCAGCTTTCGCTGGGATGACGAATATTTAGAACGCCGGGTCGTTCGCGGGATCGTCGTCCAGCGGAGTGACTTCGGTGTGGATGCCGCATTCGGTCTTGTCCCAGCCGCGCCAGCGGCCCGAGCGCGGGTCTTCGCCCGGCTTGACCTTTGACGTGCACGGTGAGCAGCCGATCGAGGGATAGCCCTCGGCCTCGAGCGGGTGGCGCGGCAGGTCGTGCGCTTCGAAATAGGCGTCGAGCTGTTCGCGCGTCCAGTTGGCGAGCGGGTTGAATTTCAGGCGGCCGGTGCTGCCGTCGAGCTCGAAGCGCGCCAGACCCTGCCGCGTCGACGACTGGAAACCCTTGCGGCCGGTGATCGAAGTGTCGAAATCGGTCAGCGCCTTTTCGAGCGGCTTGACCTTGCGGATTTCGCAGCAGCCGTCGGGGTCGTACGACCAGCGCAGCTCGGTCGCGTCCTTCGCGGCGAGATCCTCGGCGTCGGGCGTCAGGTTGACGATATTGAGCCCTAGCTTCGCGGCCAGCTCGTCGCGATAGGCGAGCGTTTCGGGGAAATGCTTGCCGGTGTCGAGGAACAGCACGGGCATGTCGGGCGCGACGCGCGTCACGAGGTGGAGCAGCACCGCGCTTTCGGCGCCGAAGCTCGAGACGATTCCGGTCTCGCCCAGCAGCCCCGCGCCGATCACGCTCGCGACCACTTCGGCGGCGTCCTGGCCGCGGAAGAGGTTGTTGAGGCGAATGACGTCGGCCTGCGTGAAGCGCGGCGCGACGTCGATCCGGTCGCGGGTACGGTCTTCGCTGCCTTTGCGCGGAGAGGTTTTCACGTCAGCCATGCCTCAGCTTCCAGATCGGCACCGCGCCGTCGGCGGCACCCTGATAATGTTCGGGCCAGCGCGCCAGCGCCGCCTCCACATCGGCCGGGTTGAGCGCCTTTTCGGGCGCGAACGTGTCGAAGCCGCAGCGCTTCAAATAGGCGATCTGGTCGACGAGCACGTCGCCTTGCGCGCGCAGTTCACCCGCGTACCCGGCCTCACGCAAGATACGCGCCGACGAATAGCCGCGGCCGTCGCGGAACTTCGGGAAGGCGACCTCGATCAGCGCGAGCCGGTCGAGATGCGGGATCAGCGCGCGCGCGTCCTCATCGGGTTCGAGCCGCACGGCTGTCGCGTTCGACTGCGACAGGAAGGCATCGAGGGTGACCGCGGGCTCTTCGCCGTCGCTGTGAATATGCTCAACCATAGATCGCCTCCTTGAAGGGGGCCATGCCGACGCGGCGGAAGGTGTCGACGAAACGCTCGCCCTCTGTCCGTTCGGCGAGATATTTGTCGGTGACGCGTTCGATCGCATCGACGACGCCGTCCTCGTCGAAACCGGGGCCGGTGATCGTGCCGAGGCTGACGTCCTCCGCACCCGAGCCGCCGAGCGACAGCTGGTAATTTTCGGTGCCCTTGCGGTCGACGCCGAGGATGCCGATGTGGCCGGCGTGGTGATGCCCGCACGCGTTGATGCAGCCCGAAATCTTAAGCTTGAGCTCGCCCAGTTCCTTCTGGCGGCCAAGATCCGAAAAACGCGTCGCGATCTTCTGCGCGACCGGGATCGAGCGCGCGTTGGCGAGGCTGCAATAATCGAGCCCGGGGCAGGCGATGATGTCGCTGATCAGGTCGAGGTTCGGCGTCGCGAGCCCCGCGGCGTCGAGCGCCTGCCACACCGCGTAAAGATCGGCCTTGCGGACGTGCGGCAGCACGATGTTCTGCGCATGGGTGACGCGGAGCTCATCATGGCTGTATTTTTCGGCGAGGTCGGCCATCAGGTCGATCTGAGCCGACGACGCATCGCCAGGGATGCCGCCGATCGGCTTCAGGCTGATGTTGACGATCGCATGGCCCGAAACCTTGTGCGCGGCGACATTCTGGTCGACCCAGACGGCGAAGTCGGGGTCGCTGCGGTCGATCGCGTCGGGGGCCGAGGCGTCGAGCGGCGGCGGCGCGAACTGCGCGGCGATGCGGTCGAATTCGGCCTTCGGCGGATCGATGCCGAGCGACTTCACATGCTTGAACTCTTCCTCGACCTGGCGGCGATATTCGTCGGCGCCGAGTTCGTGGATCAGGATCTTGATGCGCGCCTTGTAGATATTGTCGCGGCGGCCGTAGCGGTTGTAGACGCGCAGGCACGCCTCGGCGTAACTCAGCATGTCGTCGAGTGGCACAAAATCCTTGATCAGCGGCGCGATCATCGGGGTGCGGCCCATGCCGCCGCCGACGTAGAAAGCGGCGCCGTGCTGCCCGTCCTTTTCGACGATCTGGATGCCGATGTCGTGGAGGCGCATCGCGGCGCGATCCTCGTCGGCCGCGATCACCGCGATCTTGAACTTGCGCGGCAAATAGCTGAATTCGGGGTGGAAGCTCGACCATTGGCGGAGCAGTTCGGCCCACGGACGCGGATCGGTGATCTCGTCGGCGGCGGCGCCGGCCCACTGGTCCGAGCTGATGTTGCGGATGCAATTGCCGCTCGTCTGGATCGCGTGCATCTCGACCGACGCCAGATCTTCGAGGATCGCGGGCGCATCCTCCAGCTTGATCCAGTTATACTGGATATTCTGGCGCGTGGTGAAATGGCCGTAATCGCGGTCATACTTGCGCGCGATGTGCGCGAGCATGCGCATCTGGCGGCTGTCGAGCGTCCCGTACGGCACCGCGACGCGCAGCATATAGGCGTGAAGCTGGAGATAGAGGCCGTTCATCAGCCGGAGCGGCTTGAACTGGTCCTCGGTGATTTCGCCCGCGAGGCGGCGGCGCACCTGGTCGCTGAATTCGGCGACACGCGCTTCGACCATCGCATGGTCATATTCGTCATATTTATACATGTCAGATCACCCAGTCGCCGGCCGCGGGATCGGCGGGTTTCAGTGTCAGGTCGGGGCGCACGGTGGGGCCGAGCGCACGGATGCGGTCCTTGATGTGCGCGGGGCGCGGGCCGTCGGGGGTCTGTTCACCCGCGATGATATAGGGGGCGTTGACGCGGCGCGCGCCTTCCTCGGCGGCAAGGATCGCCTCGCCAGCCTCGCCGACGTCGGCGGCGTCCTCGATATGCAGCGACCAGTCGGCGCCGGTCCACCAGGTGACAAATCCTGTTTTCAGGTCATTGCCCGTGAGCAGCTTCATGTGAAATCCCTTATTTGAGCGGCGACGCCCGGCGCTCCGAGGCAGTCGAGCGCATCGGCGCGCGCCGCGACCTTGCCGACGATAATCAGCGCGGGGCTTTTGACTTTCTCGCGTGCGACGAGGTCGCCGAGATCGGTGAGCAGCGAGCGAAGAACCCGGGCTTCGGCGGTGGTGCCGCGTTCGATGACCGCGACGGGCAGGCCCGGCGAAACGCCGTCGGCGATCAGCTTGTCGGCAATGGCCGAAGCAGTAGCGAGGCCCATGTAAATGACGAGCGTGCGGCCGTGCCCCGCGAGGCCCGACCAGTCCTGCTCGGTCAGATCCTTGCACTGGCCCGCGACGAAGCTGACTGCGCTGGCGTCCTCGCGGTGGGTGAGGGGGAGGCCCGCCTGCGCGGCGCAGCCCGCGGCGGCGGTGATGCCGGGGACGGTTTCGACCGCGACGCCGGCTTGGCGCGCGGCGTCGAGTTCTTCGCCGCCGCGGCCGAAAATGAAGGGGTCGCCGCCCTTGAGGCGCACGACCTGCTTGCCGGCGAGGGTCTCGCGGACGAGCAGTTCGTTGATCAGCTCCTGCTTCATCGTGTGGCGGCTGCGCTGCTTGGCGACGCTGATCCGCTCCACATGCGAGGGAATCAGCGCGAGCACGCCTTCGCCGACGAGCCCGTCATGGACGACGAGATCGGCCGACTCCAGCAGCCGCGCGGCGCGCAGCGTCAGCAGGTCGGGGTCGCCGGGACCGGCGCCGACGAGCCAGAGCTTGCCTGCAGGAGGGAGAGTCTTTTCCATGCACCGTAGATGGTCGCGCGTCGCCTACATGGCAAAGCAGGCTTTTTTGACACCGGTGAAGGTAAAATTGGGGTGGTCTAATTGTAGTTCTTGAGCACCAGCTGCGAGCCCTCAGGATCGCGCAAACCGACGCCGATCGAGGCGCGCATCGTATCGCTTTCGGCCGATGCCACCGGATAGGCGCAATAGTCGGCGGCGTAGAAGGCGCTCGGCCGGTGATTGCCCGACAGGCCGATCCCGCCAAAGGGCGCGGCGGACGATGCGCCATTGGTCGGCCGGTTCCAGTTGATCACCCCGGCGCGCGCATTGGCCCAGAATTGGTCGTAAAGCTGCGGCGTGCCGCCGATCAGCGACGCCGACAGACCGAAGGCGGTGTTGTTCGCTTCGGCGATCGCGGCCTCGAAACTGTCGACGCGGACGACCTGGAGCAGCGGCCCGAACAGCTCGATATCGGGGCGCTCGGGCATGGCGGTGACGTCGATGATGCCGGGGGTCAGGAAGGGGCGGCCCGCGACGGGGCGCGTCATGTGGCGGATCACCTTGCCGCCGTTCGACATCAGGATCAGGAAGCTTTCGGTCAGGCCGTCGGCGGCTTCGTTGTCGATCACGGGGCCCATATAGGGGGCGGGATCGGCGTGCGGATGATCGACGATCAACCGGTTCGCGAGGCCGCAAACCTCCTCGATCAGCTTGTCGGCAAGGCTGTCGCGGACGATCAGACGGCGCGCGTTGCTGCACCGCTGCCCGGCGCTGAGGAAGGCCGACTGGACGACGATGATCGCGGCGGTGCGGATGTCGGCGGTGTCCCACACGACGATCGGATTGTTGCCGCCCATTTCGAGCGCGAGCATCTTGCCCGGCTGGCCCGCGAACTGGCGATTGAGCGCGAGGCCGGTGCGCGCCGAGCCGGTGAAGAGCAGCCCGTCGATACCCGCATGCCCCGCGAGCGCCTTGCCCGTTTCGGGGCCGCCGACGATCAGGCGGAGCACCTCTTGCGGCACGCCCGCGCTGTGGAACAGCTGGGCGAGCTTCGCGCCGACCGCGGGTGTCTTTTCGGATGGTTTGAACAGTACCGAATTGCCGGCGATCAGCGCGGGGACGATATGGCCGTTCGGCAGGTGGGCGGGAAAATTATAGGGGCCGAGTACCGCGAGCGCGCCGTGTGGTTTGTGCCGCACCGCGTTGCGCAGCCCCATCGCGCCCTCGATACGGCGATTGGGGGTGCGCTCGGCATAGGCTTTGACCGAAATATCGACCTTGTTACAGACTGATTCGACCTCGGTGCGCGCTTCCCACAAAGGCTTGCCGGTTTCGCGCGCGATCAGGTCGGCGAACGCCTCGCCCTCGGCCTTCACGCGGTCGACGAAGCGGCGCAGCGTTTCGGTGCGGAAGGACACGGGTTTTGCGGCCCATTCGGGCCAGGCGCGGCGCGCGATCGCGACCTCGTCGTCGATGTTGCTGACCGGACCGCGCCAAAGCTCTTCGCCGGTTGCGGGTTCGAAGGAAAGCAGGGTCTCGCTCATGGTCGCTCGGCTCTTATCGGCGAAAGGGGGTGGCGGCAACCTGTGGCGGCGTATGCGACGGATTGCTTGCACCGCGCGGCGTCGTTGGCGATAGACGCTCGCATGAGTCCCGGCTGACGGGACGAGCCAACGCCGAACTAAGGGGACGTGCCATATTGGCCCAGCAGGACAGCCACCGCGACTGGTCGGACCATTATTGGTGGTCATCCGACGGCGTCCGGCTGCACGCGCGCGTCTATGCCGGGCCCGAGGGCAGCGAAAGCGCGCCGCCGATCCTGTGCATGCCGGGCCTTGCACGCAATGTCCGCGATTTCGAGGATCTCGCGCCGCATGTCGCGCAATATCGCAAGGTCATCGTGATCGAATTCCGCGGGCGCGGCGAAAGCGCCTTTGCCAAGGATCCGATGACTTATGTCCCGCTGACCTATGTGCAGGACGTCGTGGCGATGCTGGATGAGCTGGCGATCGAGCGTTTCGCGGCGATCGGCACCTCGCTCGGCGGGCTGGTCGCGATGCTGCTCGCGGCGGCGCTGCCGGGGCGGATCGTCGGCGCGGTGCTGAACGATGTCGGCCCCGAACTCCAGACCGCGGGGCTGGAGCGAATTCGCGACTATATCGGTGCGGGCGGCAGCCAGCCGACGTGGATGCACGCGGCGCGCGCGTTCGCCGAACTCAATGGCGCGGTCTATCCCGGGTATGAAATCCACGACTGGCTGCGGCTGACCAAGCGGACGCACCGGCTGACCGCCGAGGGCCGCATCGTCACCGACTATGACAAGCAGATCGCGGCGCCGCTGCGCGCGCCCGGCGGCGGCGATGCCGCGATGGACCTGTGGCCGGTGTACCGCGCGCTGGGCGATGTTCCGCTGCTGATCCTGCGCGGCGAATTGTCGGACATCCTCGCACGCTCGGCGGGCGAGAAGATGGTCGCCGAGCTTCCGCGCGCGCGGCTGGTCGAGGTGCCCGGGGTCGGGCATGCGCCGACGATGGACGAGCCCGCGGCGCGGGCCGCGATCGATGCCTGGGCGGCGGAATTGCCCGCCGCGTGACCGGCAACCGTCCCGTTCGTCTGCTCCATCTCCATTCGAGCTTCTCGCTCGGCGGGAAGGAGGCGCGCGCCGTCCGGTTGATGAATTTGATGGGACGGCGCGCGCGTCATACCATCCTGTCGGCGGTGCCAGAGGCGATGGGCGCGCGCGATGCGATCGATCCGGACATCGATGTCGCATTTCCGACCGATGCGCCGCCGCTGTTCGGCAAGCCCGGACCCGCCCGCTACCGCGACTTGGCGCGCTACATGCAGCAGTTCGACCTCGTGCTCAGCTATAATTGGGGGGCGATGGACGGCGTGATGGCGCACCGCATTTTTGCGCCTTTTCGCGGGCTTCCGCCGCTGATCCATCATGAAGACGGCTTCAACGAGGATGAGAGCGTTCGGCGCAACTGGAAGCGGAACGGCTTTCGCAGGTTGGCACTGCCGACCGCCGAGGCATTGGTCGTGCCCTCGGCACTGCTCGAGCGGATCGCCGCGGACGAGTGGGGCGCACGGCGGCGCACGCGGCTGATCCGCAACGGGATCGACGTCGCGGCCTATGCCGCCAAGCCGTCGGTCGCGATTCCGGGGGTGGAACGGCGCGACGGCGAGGTGGTGATCGGCACCGTCGCCGGGCTGCGCAAGGTCAAGGATCTGCCGCGGCTCGTCCGCGCTGTCGCGACGCTGCCCGCAAATGTCCGGCTGGTCATCGTCGGCGAGGGGCCCGAACGCGCGGCGATTGTCGCCGAAGCGGCGGCTTGCGGGATCGGCGAGCGGCTGGTGATGCCGGGCTTCATGGCCGAACCCGCGCGTTGGATCGGCCATTTCGATATGCTGGCGCTGTCGTCGCAAAGCGAACAGGCTCCGATCGCGGTGATCGAGGCGATGGCGGCGGGGCTGCCGGTGGTCAGCCCCGATGTCGGCGATGTTGCGGCGATGGTGTCTGACGAAAACCGCCATTTCATTGCCGCGGATGAGGCTGGGTTCCGCGCGGCGATGGCCGAACTCGCGGGCGCCGCGCCGCTCCGGGCGCAGGCTGGCGCGGCGAACCGGCGCATCGCTGCCGAACGCTTCGACGAAACAACCATGGTCGCCGCCTATGAAAATCTCTATGGTCGGGCGCTTGCAGGGCGCCGCCTTTTCTCCGGGGATTAGGCGGCGCGCCCATTGACTTTCACGGCCGGGTTCCGCTTACGGAAACGGCCAAGGGGGCCGGTACGCGGGACGCGACCGGTGGAGAGAAAGAGATTTAGAATGTTCAAAGGTTTGAAGCCCATCCTTTACGGCGGACGTGAAGTCTGGCCGCTGGTCGAGGGTGGAAAAGGTGTTTCGGCGACCAACCATATGTCGAGCGGCGCATGGGCCGCTGCCGGCGGGATCGGCACCGTGTCGGCGGTCAACGCCGACAGCTATGACGCCGAAGGCAAGATCATTCCGCAGGTTTACAACGCGCTGACCCGGCGCGAGCGTCACGAAGAGCTGATCCAGTACGGCATCGAAGGCGCTGTGGCGCAGGTGGAACGCGCGTATGAGTTGTCGGGCGGCAACGGCGCGATCAACATCAATGTGCTCTGGGAAATGGGCGGCGCGCAGCAGATCCTCGAGGGCGTGCTCGCACGGACCAAGGGCAAGATCGCCGGCGTCACCTGCGGCGCGGGCATGCCATACAAGCTCAGCGAAATCGCCGAGCGGCACAATGTCATGTACCTGCCGATCATCAGCTCGGCGCGCGCCTTTCGCGCGCTATGGAAGCGCGCTTATCACAAGGTTCCGCACCTTTTGGGCGCGGTGGTTTATGAAGACCCGTGGCTCGCGGGTGGTCACAACGGCCTGTCGAACGCCGAAGATCCGCTGGTGCCCCAGGATCCCTATCCGCGCGTCAAGGCGCTGCGCGATGTGATGCGCGCCGAGGGGATCGCGGACAGCGTGCCGATCGTGATGGCGGGCGGCGTCTGGTATCTGCGCGACTGGGATGACTGGATCGACAATCCCGAACTCGGCCAGATCGTCTTCCAGTTCGGCACCCGGCCGCTGCTGACCGAGGAAAGCCCGATCCCGCAGCAGTGGAAGGACCGCCTCCGCACGCTCGACGACGGCGACGTGCTGCTCCACCGCTTCTCGCCGACGGGCTTTTATTCGAGCGCGGTGCGCACGCCCTTCCTGCGCGACCTCGAAGCGCGCTCCGAACGCCAGATTCCCTATTCGAAGCAGGAAGCCGGCGATCATATCGTCCAGCTCGACGTCGGGGTGAAGGGCAAGAATTTCTGGGTCACCCCGCACGATCGGGCGAGGGCACGCGACTGGGTCGCCGAAGGCTATACCGAGGCGCTGAAGACCCCCGACAACACCGTCGTCTTCGTCACCGAAGAATCGAAAGCGATGATCCGCAAGGATCAGACCGACTGCATGGGCTGCCTGTCGCACTGCGGCTTTTCGTCGTGGAAGGATCATGACGATTACACCACCGGCTACCTCGCCGACCCGCGCAGCTTCTGCATCCAGAAGACGCTCCAGGACATCGCGCACGGCGGCGATCCCGAAGAAAATCTGATGTTTGCGGGCCATGCCGCATTCAATTTCAAGACCGATCCCTTTTATTCGAACAACTTCACCCCGACGGTGAAGCAGCTCGTCGACCGGATTTTGACGGGGGATTAAAAGCGTCGCCTCCGCGAATGCGGGGCCGCTATCGTGTCTTCAGGCCGCCAGCGATCCCGGCTTTCGCCGGGATGACGGGTTGTTACGCCCACCCTTCCAGCACCTGGTCGGGCGGGCGGTGGCCGTCGCACCAGGCGCGGATGTTGGCGATGACCTTTTCGCCCGAGGCTTCGCGGCCCTCGATCGTCGCCGAGCCGAGGTGCGGAAGCAGCACGACATTCTGGAGCGCGAGCAGAGCGGGGTCCACCGCGGGCTCGTGCGTATAAACGTCGAGCCCGGCACCCGCGATGCGGCCGGTCTGGAGCGCCGCGACCAGCGCCTTTTCGTCGACGATGTCGCCGCGCGCGGTGTTGATCAGGTAAGCCGTGGGCTTCATCGCGCCGATCCGCGCGGCGTTGACCATCTCGTGCGTTTCGGCGGTGTGCGGGCAGTGGATCGTCACGACGTCGCTGATCCTGAGCAGTGTATCGACGCTGGCGTGATAGCTTGCGCCGAGTTCTTCCTCGATCGCTTCGGGCAGGCGGCGGCGGTTGTGATAATGGATCGACAGGCCGAACGCGCGCGCGCGGCGCGCGACCGCGAGGCCGATGCGCCCCATACCGATGATGCCGAGCAATTTGCCACCAACCCGGTGGCCGAGCATCGCGCTCGGCGCCCAGCCCGCCCATTGGCCCGAGCGCATCAGTTTCTCACCCTCGGCAAGACGGCGCGGGACGCTGAGGATCAGCGCCATCGTCATATCGGCGGTGTCCTCGGTAAAGACGCCCGGCGTGTTCGACACCATGATGCCCTTCGCGCGCGCGGCGGCAAGATCGATATGGTCGACCCCGGCGCCGAAATTGGCGATCAGTTTCAGCCGGTCGCCCGCGGCGTTGATGATATCGGCGTCGATCTCGTCCGTCACGGTCGGCACGAAGACGTCGCAGTCGGCAACCGCGGCCTTCAATTCGTCCCGCGTAAAAGCCTCGTCGCGCGCCGACAGCGACACGTCGAACAATTCGGCCATGCGGCCTTCGACGTGCGGCATCAACTGGCGGGTGACGATAACGCGCGGGCGTTTCGGACGGGATGAATCGGGCATGGCCGCCGATAGAGCGCGCCGATGCGAAGGGGTCAAGCGGAAGTCGCGCGGATATCTGTGGACGGTGGACCGTTTGCGACGCGCGACCGGTTGATAATGCCCGCCGATTTTGACAAGGGTCGGTTATGACCAGCCGTAAATTTGCGATGATATTGCTCAGCCTTGCCATGGTGGGACCGGCGTCGGCGCAATCCGATCCTGTCCCGCTGCCCTATTGGGCGTCGATCAGCGTCGACGAGGCGCGCATGCGCAAAGGGCCGTCGCCCGACGTCCCGGTGATCTGGGAGTATCGGCGCAAAGACCTGCCGGTCAAAGTCGTCGCGCGCTTTGAAACCTGGCGCAAGATCGAGGATCCCGACGGGACGCAGGGCTGGATGGCGGCGCGTTTGCTCAGCCGCACGCGCACCGCGATCGTCACCGGAGAAATCCGCCCGCTGCGTGAAGACGCCAGCGTTTCGGCCGGGGTCGCCTATCGCGCCGAACCTGGCGTAGTCGGCCGCATCACCGACTGCAAGGACGGCTGGTGCCTGTTCGACGTCAAGGGCCGCAAGGGCTGGATCCAGACCGACCATATCTGGGGCGACTGATCGCCACGGAAAAAGGGCCGGACGGTTTCCCGCCCGGCCCCTTCATGCTTTAAAGCTTAGCGCCGCCAATTGAAGTGGTTGCGATAGACCTTCACCACCCGGCCGTTGCGCTCGTTGACGAGCAGCAGGTCGTTATAGTGACGCACATAGGTCAGGTTGCGACCCGCGCGCGGCACGCCCCAGCGGTTGTCCCAGCTCGGGCGATAGGCCGGCGCGTAATAGTTCGGGCGCAGGGTCGAACCGATGCGGAACTGCTGGTAGCGGAAGGGGGCGCGATAGTTCGAATAGCGGCGATCCTGGCGCCAGTCGCGACGGTCTTCGCGCAGTTCCTGGCGCGCGTCGCGATATTCGCGGCGTTCCTCGCGGATATCGTCGCGGTCGCCGTAACGCTGGGCGTGGCGCAATTCGCGCTGCTCTTCGCGGACGTCGCGGCGATCTTCGCGGATCTCGCGCGTCTGCGCCTGCGCCATCGCGGGGACCATCATCGCGGCGATCAGGCCGGCGGTGAGAAATTTGCTCTTCATTGTGCCATTCCTTTTCAGTCGGTCAGGGGGAGGGGATCTGCCCGATGACAAACATGGAATAGGCGAGCGCGTTTGAACGGAGCCGGAATGCACCGTTTATTTTCAGGACATTAGTGTCGCAAATTGTCGCGCCAATACGACCAAACGGCGCCGTCTTGCGACGGCGCCGTGCAACTTTTCGCGATGGTCGGTTTTAGACCAGTTCGACCGCGACCGCGGTCGCTTCGCCGCCGCCGATGCAGAGGCTGGCGATGCCGCGCGTCTTGCCGTGGCGCTGGAGCGCCGCGATCAGCGTCGTGATGATGCGCGTGCCGCTGGCACCGATCGGGTGGCCGAGCGCGGTCGCGCCGCCGTGGACGTTGATCTTGTCGTGCGGGATGCCGAGGTCGTGCATCGCGAACATCGCGACACAGGCAAAGGCTTCGTTGACCTCGAACAGGTCGACGTCGCCGATCGACCAGCCCGTCTTGGCGAGCAGCTTGTTGATCGCGCCGACGGGGGCGACCGTGAAATCCTTCGGCTCCTGCGCGTGCGCGGCGTGCGCGACGAGGCGGGCGACGGGCTTCGCGCCCTTGGCGTCGGCGACCGACTGGCGGGTGAGAACAACCGCGGCGGCGCCGTCCGAAATCGACGAGCTGGTCGCCGCGGTGATCGTGCCATCCTTGGCAAAGGCGGGCTTCAGCGTCGGGATCTTGTCGGGCATGCCCTTGCCGGGGGCTTCGTCGGTGTCGACGATCACGTCGCCCTTGCGGCCCGAAATCGTGACGGGGGCGATCTCACTGGCGAAGGCGCCGTCGGCGATCGCGGCCTTGGCGCGGCTCAGCGATTCGATCGAATAATCGTCCTGCGCCTGACGCGAGAGCTGGTACGCATCGGCGGTGTCCTGAGCAAAGGTGCCCATCGCGCGGCCGGCTTCATAGGCGTCTTCCAGACCGTCGAGGAACATATGGTCATAGGCGGTGTCATGGCCGATGCGCGCGCCCGAACGGTGCTTCTTGAGCAGGTAGGGTGCGTTGGTCATCGATTCCATGCCGCCTGCGACGACCATGTCGATGCTGCCCGCGGCGAGCGCTTCGGCGCCCATGATCACGGTCTGCATGCCCGAACCGCACACCTTGTTGACGGTCGTAGCCTGCACCGATTTGGGCAGGCCCGCCTTGATCGCGGCCTGACGGGCCGGCGCCTGGCCGAGCCCGGCGGGAAGTACGCAGCCCATATAGATGCGCTCGATATCGTCGCCCTTGACGCCCGCGCGCTCGACCGCCGCCTTCACCGCGGTCGCGCCGAGATCGGTCGCGCTCGCGTCCGAAAGGCTACCCTGCATGCTGCCCATCGGGGTGCGGGCGTAGGAGAGGAAAACGACGGGATCGGTGGCGGTCATGGCGAAAGACTCCGTGGGGAAAGATACGTCGGCGGGTCGCTTAGCGGTTTTGCTGCACTTGCGAAAGAGGCAGGGAAGAGATGGTTGGCCGGTTTCATCTTGCAACCCGCCGCGCGGCATGATCAAACACCGCCGGCAAGAGATGGGGAGACGGGTCATGGCTACTGCGATCAAGGATGTTGCGGGCGAAACGGCGCGGATGCACGAGGTGCTCGCGGCGCAGAAGGCGAGCTTTACCGCCGCGATGCCCGAAAGCCTGAGCGTCCGCGCCGACCGCATCGACCGCGCGATCACGCTGCTCGTCGACAATAAAGAGGATTTCGCCAAGGCGGTGAGCGAGGATTTCGGGCATCGCAGCCGCGAACAGACGCTGATGACCGACATCATGCCCTCGGTCAGCGCCTTGAAGCATGCGAAAAAGCATATGGCGAGCTGGTCGAAGGGCGAGAAGCGCAAGCCCACCTTTCCGCTCGGCATGCTCGGCGCGAAGGCCGAGGTTGTCTATCAGCCGAAGGGCGTCGTCGGCATCGTCGCCCCGTGGAATTTTCCGGTCGGCATGGTCTTCGTGCCGATGGCCGGGGTGCTCGCGGCGGGCAACCGTGCGATGATCAAGCCGTCGGAGTTCACCGAAAATGTCTCGGCGCTGATGGCGCGGTTGGTCCCCGATTATTTCGACCCGAGCGAAATGGCGGTGTTCACGGGCGATTCCGAGGTTGGCGTGGCCTTCTCGAAACTCGCCTTCGACCATATGATCTTCACCGGCGCGACCAGCGTCGGGCGCCACATCATGCGCGCCGCGGCGGATAATCTGGTGCCCGTCACGCTCGAACTCGGCGGCAAGTCGCCGACCTTTATCGGGCGCAGCGCGAACAAGGACCTCGTCGGGCAGCGCGTCGCGCTCGGCAAGATGATGAACGCGGGGCAGATCTGCCTCGCGCCCGATTATCTGCTCGTCGCCGAGGATCAGGAAGGCGATGTGATCGACAGCGTCACCAAGGGCGCGACCGCGCTGTATCCGACGCTGCTCGCCAACGACGATTACACGTCGGTGGTGAACACGCGCAATTACGACCGGCTGCAGAGCTATCTGGCCGATGCGCGCGAGAAGGGCGCCGAGGTGATCGAGGTCAATCCGGGCGGCGAGGATTTCGCGAGCTCGAACGGGCACAAGATGCCGCTCCATATCGTGCGCAACCCGACTGACGACATGAAGGTGATGCAGGAGGAAATCTTCGGTCCGATCCTGCCGGTGAAGACGTACAAGCATATCGACGACGCGATCGATTATGTGAACGCGAACGACCGCCCGCTCGGCCTCTATTATTTCGGGCAGGACAAGAGTGAGGAGGACCGCGTGCTGACGCGGACGATCTCGGGCGGCGTGACGGTCAACGACGTCCTGTTCCACAATGCGATGGAGGATCTGCCCTTCGGCGGCGTTGGCCCGTCGGGGATGGGCAATTATCACGGGGTCGATGGTTTCCGCACCTTCAGCCATGCGCGCGCCGTCTATCGCCAGCCGAAGCTCGACGTCGCGGGGCTCGCGGGCTTCAAGCCGCCCTATGGCAAGGCGACCGCGAAGACGCTGGCGAAAGAGCTCAAGAAATAGCTTGGCAAGATAGGGCCTCCGGCCCTATCGGGGCCACCGTCCACGGGGCCCCTGTGGTGAAATTGGTAGACGCGCCGCACTCAAAATGCGGTTCCGCAAGGAGTGCTGGTTCGAGTCCGGCCAGGGGCACCATTCCCGGTCAAAACTGGGCACCACCCGCCGGGGTGGCGGTCACCCCGAACGCTCGTAAGCCATTGAGTAAGCCGAACTCTGTCTTGGGATGCCGCCGACCTGATCGTCAAGATCGGCCCGGGCATTCGCACGCTGGTTGATGCCGCAACCGTCCAATAGGATAAGGTTGCGCGACGGAAAGAGTCGGTCTGCGATTGTCCTCATTGCCTCGAACCGATCGAGATTCTACTAGGCGGGCACGGAGACCCGATGCGCGACGAATGGCAAGGCAAGAATTTCTGGACGCGCGTTCTCCGCAAGATTTCGCGGCGGCGGGGCCGCGAGGAGGCGGAGGATGCGCTTCAATCGGCGTATGAGCGCCTGCTGAGCCAGCCGCCTGCGCAGAAGGTCGAGAATGTCGAAGCGTTCCTCGTCCACGTCGCGGGCAATATCGCGATCGACGCGCACCGGCGCAAAAACTTTCAGTCCGACCGGCCTTTCGAAGAGATTTTCGACAGTATACCCGATTCGGCGCCGTTGCAGGATGAGGTAATCGAGGCGCGCGTTCGTCTCCGTCATGTGGAGCAGGGGCTTCAGCAACTGACTCCACGCACGCGAGAGGTTTTTTTGATGCACCGCCTGGACGGCTTTAAATATCGCGAGATCGCCGAACGGCTGGAGATCAGCCAGAGCGCGGTCGAGAAGCATATCGCCAAGGCCGTGCTGTTCCTGGCCGAGTGGACGCGCGACCGATGAGCGCCGACGCTTTTTCTCCGTCGGATGCCGATACCGAGGCGGCGGTATGGCTGGCGCGGCTCCATGCCGACACGCGCGACCCCGCCGACGATCTGGCGTTTCGGCGCTGGATCGAGGCAAGCTCCGCCAATGCGGAGGCATTCCGGCACGCCACCGCGATCTGGGATGCGGTGGGCGGGGTGTCGCCCGCGCGCTTTCGGACCGGCGATGCGCAGGATCGCCGGCTCAGCCGCCGCGCCGTGCTTGCCGGAGGGGGAGCGCTGGCGTTTGCGGGAATAGGGCTGGGGGGCTGGCAGCAGGCGCAGGCGGGGGTTTACCAGACCGATCTGGGCGAACAGAAGCATGTCGCGCTCGAGGACGGGTCGCTCGTTTTCCTCGACACCGATACGAAGCTGAAGCTGAATTTCAACAGCAAGCGGCGCGAGGTGACGCTCCACCGCGGCCGCGCCAATTTCCGCGTCGCGCACGATCCGGTGCGCCCCTTCATCGTCGATGCGGGCGGCCAGCGCGTGATCGCGCCGCGCGCCGTGTTCGACGTGCGCCGCGATGCGGAGCGGGTGTCGGTGGTCCTGATCGACGGTTCGGCGGCGGTCCAGAACGGCAGCGGCAGCATGACCCGGGCGGGTGGGCAGTTGCGCGCGGGCGAGAGGCTGGTGATCGGTCCTAGCCAGCCGGGGCAGATCGACATGCCCGACATGGCGCAGCAACTCGCGTGGCAGAACGGCCAGATGGTTGCCGACAATCAGAGCCTTGGCGCGATGGCCGCCGAGATGAACCGCTATTCGCGCGCCAAGCTGGTCATCGCCGATCCGCGCGCGGCGAGCCTGCGGGTCAGCGGCGTGTACCGGGTTGGCGATAATGCGGCCTTTGCACGCTCGGTGAGCCAGCTCCTGCCCGTCGGCGTGCGCGCCAATGACGGCGATCTGGAAATTTTTTCGCTGCCCGCACAATCGGTTGCGCCCAATTCAATTTGATGGGTGAGGTAAATCGGCGGCTCGTTCGTCCCCCTTTCAAGAGGATCGGCATGACGCCGTTCCCATATTGGGGGGAATCGATGGCACGGACGGTAGCACGCAGTCTTCAGGTGGCGCTGGCAACGGGGGCGGCGATCGTCGCGCTCACGGCGGCGCCCGCAACCGCGCAGGCGCGCGCCAATATCCGGGTTCCCAGCCAGCCGCTCGAACAGTCGTTGAAGCAGGTCGCGGCGCAGTCGCGCACCAATATCCTGTTCACCCCCGATGCGGTCGCGGGCCTGCGCGGCCGTTCGGTCGACGGCGTGATGACCGCGGAGGGCGCGGTGCGCAAATTGGTCGCGGGCACCGCGCTCGAAGTCGTTTCGGATGGCAATGGCGGCTTGATCGTGCGTCGTCGCGGCGCCGCGAAGCGGACGCCGGCGATGACGGGCAGCAGCCGTTTTGTACCCGCGTCGGCGGTCCCCGCCGCGAGCGCCGAGGCCGAACCGAGCGACGGCGACGTCATCATCGTCACCGCGAACAAGCGCGAGGAGGATGTGCGCAAGGTCGCGGGTTCGGTGACCGCGGTGACGGGCAAGCAGCTCGATGAACAGGGCGCGCAAAGCTATGCCGATTACCTGACCAAGCTGCCCGGCGTTCAGTTCAACGCGGCCATTCCCGGCTATTCCTCGATCTCGATCCGCGGCGTTTCGTCGACGACGTCGATCGACGTCGGGCAGGGCACGACGGGCATCTATATCAACGAAGTGCCGCTGACCGAGCCCTTCAACAGCGCGGGCATCCCCGATGTCGACACGTTCGACGTCGATCGGGTCGAGGTGCTGCGCGGGCCGCAGGGGACCTTGTTCGGATCGGCGACGCTGGGCGGCGCGATCAACTATGTCGCGGCACGCGCGCGGCTCGACCGGGTCGAGGGGCGCGTCGAAGCCGGCGCGTCGATCACCGACAGCTCGGATGATCTGAGCTGGTCGGGCAAGGCGATGATCAACCTGCCGATCGTGACCGACAAGCTGGCGGTCCGCGCGGTCGGCACCTTTCGGCGCAGCGCGGGCTATCTCGACAATATCGGCGTTTCGAAGAAGGATTCGAACGCGATGGACAGCTATGGCGGTCGTGTTTCGGTCGAGTGGCAGCCCGTCGAAGGCGTCGATATTTCGGCGCTCAGCCTCTACTTCAAGGGCAAATATGACGACGCTTTTGTCGCGCTTCCCGGGCTGGGCGATCTGAAGCGCAACACGGTGATGCTCGAACCCTTCCGCTCGACCGCCGAAGTGCACAGCCTGCGCGGCGATTTCGACCTGGGTTTTGCGACGCTGACCGTGAACGGCGCCCATATGGTCAAGAAGACCCGGAACGTCACCGACTTCACGCTCAACTTCCGCGGACTGTTCGGCAATATTCCGACCCAGATCCCGCTCATTGCCGAACGGCGTGCCAATGGCGACCTGATCGAGGCGCGGCTGACGTCCGAAAGTGGCGGCGATTTCGAATGGCTGGTCGGCGCGAGCCTCAATAATATCAAGATCGCCCTGCCGAGCTATTCGGAGTTTGACGGCGCCGCGGCGCTGGTCGAAACGCTCTACGCCGGTCGTTTCGGGGCGGGCGTCGGGGCTTTGGCGGCACCGGGCGGTCGCTTCACCGACTATAATCTGCGCGTCAACGGCACCGAAAAGGCGCTGTTCGGCGAAGCGACCTGGCGCTTTGCCCCCGCGTTGAAGCTGGCCGCGGGCGGGCGCTATTTCGACACCAAGGTCAAAAACCAATCGCGCCAGACGGGCCTGCTCAACCTGCTCTCGACGGGTGGGCAGCTTGTCAGTGCACCCGCGCCGGTGACGCAGCAGGCGGACGGCTTCAACCCCAAGGTGTCGCTGACGTTCGAGCCGAATGACGATCTGCTCGTCTATGGCCTCGTCTCAAAGGGTTTCCGTTTTGGCGGCCCCAATGCGATCCCGACCAATCCGCTTTTCCCGTCGCCCGCCGATTTCGGTTCGGACAAGCTGGCCAATTACGAGCTCGGCCTGCGCGCATCGTCGCCCGACAAGAATTTCCTGCTCGACGCGACCGTCTATTATATCGACTGGAAGGACATCCAGCTGCTCATCGTGCGCGGCGACAACCTCGCCTATGCCGACAATGTCGGGCGGGCGCGCAACATCGGTGCCGACGTCGCGCTGACGTGGCGGCCGAGCCGCGCGATCACGCTCAACTCGACATTGGGTTATCTCGACGCCGAGCTGCGCGACAATGTGCGGGCAGGGGGCGTGAACGTCCCGGCGGGTGCGCGGTTGCCCGGCGCGTCGCGCTGGCGCGTTTCGAACAGCGTGACGTGGCGCGGCGCGAGCGATCTCGAGCCGCTGGCGATCCTGTCGCATCGCTATGTTTCCGAGGCGCCGAGCAACCTTGCGGGCACGCTGACGCAGGGCGGCTATAGCATATTCGATCTGCGCGGAAGCGTTCGCTACCACGGCGTCCGGGTCGAAGCGTTCGTCGAGAATATCGGGAACAAGCGCGGGGTGACCGTCCAGGAAACCGGACGCGCGGGTCTGCGCGAATATTATGTACGTCCGCGCACCGCGGGCGTCCGGCTGACCTACGACTTCTGATTCCGTTTCCGAGCGGGGCGGGGGCGCGTGCCCCCGTCCCTTCACCCAGAAGGATAGTTCATGCCGAAACTAATGCTTGCTCCCGCCCTGATCGCGCTCGCCGCGATCGCGCTTCCCACCGCCGCATCCGCGAAGACGCCCGATGCCAACGCCGTCTATCTTCAGAAGAACGCCAAAAAGAAGGGCGTCGTCGCGCTGCCCGGACTGCAATATGAAATATTGAAATCGGGTCCCGCCGATGGCGTCCCGCCCAAGCTTTCGGACGATGTGACCGTCCATTACGAAGGCAAGCTGGTCGACGGCACGATATTCGATTCCTCTTTTGCCAAGGGCGAGCCGGTGACCTTTCCGCTGCGCCCGCTGATCCCCGGATGGGGCACCGCGCTGCGCCTGATGCGGCCGGGCGACGAGTGGATCATCAGCGTCCCCGCCGAAATGGCTTATGGCGCCGCGGGTGTCGGTCCGATCCCCGGGGGCAGCGTGCTGATCTTTCGCATCCAGCTGATCAGCCACAAGCCGACACCGAAACCCGCGCCGTCCCCCGCAAACTGACCGACAAGCGAGAACCCATGAACCGTCTTCGCCCGTATCGCGCCTCGATTGCCGCAATCGCCGCGGCGCTGATCGCCACCGCTTCGCCCGCGCACGCCGACGAGCTGGAATGGCTCGAAAAGCATGATGACCCCAAAGCATTGGGCTGGGCGCGCGAGAAGACGGCAGAGGCCAAGGCGGCGTTGATGGCGCTGCCCGGTTATCAGGGCATCCTCACCGAGTTGCAGACGGTGCTCAAGGCGAATGCCCCGATCGCCGACATGGCGTTGATGGGGCCGCGCGCGGTTCGGCTGTTCCGCGACGCCGCCCATCCCAAGGGGCTGCTCCAGATTGCCGATCGCGGCAAGGACGGCAGCCCCGGCGCGTGGCGCACGGTGCTCGACGTCGCGGCCTATGGCAAGGCGGCGGGCAAGCCCTATGCGCTCAATTGGGGTTACGGCTCGTCCTGTCTGCCGCCCGCTTATGACCGCTGCCTGCTCGGCTTTTCGGACGGGGGGTCGGACGAGCTCGCGCTGCGCGAATTCGACATGCAGACGGGTGATTTCGTTGCAGGCGGCTTTTCCACGCCCGCGGCGCGCGCGCAATTCGCGTGGCTCGACCGGGACAATGTGGTGATCGCGCACACGATCGGCGCCAGCCCCAAGACCGCGGCGGGCTGGGGGGCGGCGGCGCGATTGTGGAAGCGCGGGGCGGATGTGGCGAGCGCGCCGGTGATCTTCACCGCGCCCGCGACCGATGCGACGCTGCAATTCACGCGGCAGGGGAGCGCGGCGCGCGCGATCATGACACGCGTGATCGACTATTCGACCTTCGAGATCCATTCGGTCGACGCGGCGGGGAGGGTGACCAAGCTGCCGCTTCCCGCAAAGCTCAAGCCCTTCGGGCCGCTGGGCGGGACCGATCGTCATGCGCTGTTCCAGCTTACCGAGCCTGCCACGATCAACGGGCGGAGCTATCCGGGCGAAAGCGTGATGGCGTATGATTTCGCGGCCGACGTGAAGGATGCCGATCGCATCCAGCTCGTCTATGCGCCCGCCGAAGGTGAGGTGATCTCCTTCTTCAGCGGCTATGCGTCGAGCAAGTCGCGCGTGTTCCTGCCCGTCCAGAAATCGCTCAAGACCATAATCAAGGCGGCGTCGTTCGGCGCGAAGGGGTGGAGCGTCACGTCCGTCGTCGCCGGCGAGGCGGGGATCGACCTGGGTGTCGCGAGCGCCAATGCCGCCGACGAGGATATCATCATCCGCCGCACCGGCTTTCTTGTTCCCACTTCGCTTGAGTTCCGTCCGGCAAAAGGCGCATCGCGCATCCTTGAACAGGGCCAGCATGCCTTTGACGAGAGCCGCTACACCGTCGAGGTGAAGTCGGCGCGGTCGAAGGATGGAACCCCCGTCGACTATTATCTTGTGCGCCCCAACGCCCCCGTGCGGGCGGGAGCAGTGCCGACGCTTATCACTGGCTATGGCGCGTTCGGGATCACGCTGACGCCGTCCTATCTGGGACGCGCGTTCGGCGGGCAGGCGCTCAAGCTCTGGTTCGATCGCGGCGGGGCGCTCGCGCTTCCCGCGATCCGCGGCGGCGGCGAGCGGGGCCAGGCATGGCACCAGGCCGCAATCCGCGAGAAGCGGCAAGTGTCCTATGACGATTTCATCGCGGTGACCGAGGATCTGGTGAAATCGGGTTTCACCCAGCCCAAACATATCGGTGTGTTCGGGAGTTCGAATGGCGGCCTGCTCTCGGCGGTCGTCGCGACGCAGCGCCCCGATCTTTATGCCGCCGCGATCAGCGACGTACCGCTCGCCGACATGCTGCGCTATCCGAAGATCGCGATGGGCGCGGCGTGGATGGACGAATATGGCGACCCGTCCAAGCCCGACGTGGCCGAAAAGCTCCGCGCCTATTCGCCCGTCCATAATGTGAAGCCCGGCGTCACCTATCCGCCCTTCCTGGTCACCGTATCGACCACCGACAATCGCGTCGGGCCCGGGCACGCGCGCAAGCTCGCCGCGCGGCTCATGGAAACCCCCGGACAGACATGGTTGCTGGAAGATGAAGAGGGCGGGCACGGGGTCAGCGATCCGCTCGCGCGGCCCGACATCATGGCGATGCGGATGACGTTCCTGATCGACTATCTGATGGGCGACGACATTCCATCAGAGCGAGAGAAGTAGGCCTATGGCCGCTTTTCGGCGAAGGGGCCGCCGCCCGCGGCACGCTTCGCGCCGGTCGTGACGGACGAGGTCGAACAGCGGCGCGCCGCCACCTGAATTTCAGCTTCGCGCCGACAGCCATCGGCTCGCCGCGAGCGCCAGAAAGCCGACGACCAGCCCCCAGAAGGCCGATCCGAGCCCGAACAGCGTCAGCCCCGATCCGGTGGCGAGGAAGGTCAGGATCGCGGGGTCGCGGTCGGATTTTGCCGCCATCATCGCCTCCATCGCGCCGAGCAGCGCGGGGATTAGCGCCACGCCGGTCAGCGCTGCGATGACGGTGGACGGCAGCGCGAGAAAGAGGCGCACGAGCAGCGGTGAGAAGATGGCGAGCAGCAGGTAGAAGCCCGCGTAGAGCATCCCGACGGTCCACCGCTTCGCACGGTCGGGGTGCGCCTCCTCGGCGGTGCAGATCGCCGCGGTGATCGCCGCGAGGTTCAGGCCATGCGCGCCGAAGGGCGCCGCCGCGAGCCAGGCGAGGGCACTGCCGACGATCAGCGGGCGCGGCGGCGGCGTATAACCCGCGCTGCGCAGCACGACGAGGCCGGGCAGGTTCTGCGATACCAGGGTCACGAGGAACAGCGGCACGCCGACGCTGAGGATCGCGCGCGCGTCGAAGGCGGGAACCACGGGCAAAAGTGTGCCGAGGGTCGCGCCGGGCGGCAGCGGCCCGATATCGCCGCGCAGCAGCGTCAGCGCCATGCCCGCCGCGAGCGCGAGGAGCAGCGCGTAGAGCGGCAGCCGCTGGCGCGCGATAACGAAGACCGCGACGAGCAAGGCGACAAGCAACGGGTCGGTGGCCCCGAGCCCGAACAGCCTGAGGCAGAAGGGCAGGAGCACCCCCGCGAGCATCGCCGAGGCGATCGACGCGGGGATGCGCTCGGCGAGCCGCCCGAGCAGCGGGACGATGCCGAGCAGGATCATCATCAGCGCCGCCGACAGGAAGATGCCGATCGCGACGGGCCACGACAGGCCGGGCGCTGCGGCGGCGAGCAACGCCGCGCCGGGGGTCGACCAGGCGAGCACGACGGGCATGCGCAGCCGCAACGACAGCGCCGCGCCCGCGACCGCGATGCCGAGGCATAACGCGGTGACCGCCGACCCCGTCTGGTCGCCCGAGGCACCGAGGTTGCGCATCGCCTGGACGACGAGCGCGATCGTTCCGCCAAAGCCGACGAGCGCGGCGATCAGCGCCGAGGACCAGGCCGGGACAGGGGGCAGGCTACGCAGCATCGTTTCGGTTCTCTGGTTAGTCGGGGTGGTTCAGGCCGATGCCGCCGCGGCATTGTCGCGGTCGGGGGCGAGCTGGCGGCTATAGAGCCAGCCGATCCCGATCAGGCTGAACCCGAGCGCGACGAACGAGCCGATCCGCGCGAGTCCTTCGAGCCCCGAGGCGTCGAAGAGGAAGACCTTGCCCGCCGCGCCGATCATCAGCACCAGCGATGCGATGCGCCAGTCGTGGCGCTTGGCCCGGATGCCCCACAGGAGGAAGCCGAGCGCGAGCGCGAGGAGGAGGATCGAGCGCAGGATATTTTCGGCCTCGGTGACGCCGGGCTGGGCGAGCAGCGCGCCGTGGAACAGCTGTCGAAGCGTCGCCCACGCAAAGCCCAGGGCGAGCAGCATCGTCGCGATCTGGATCGCGCGGTCGAGCTGTGCCGGTGCCTTGGCGAACAGCGTGGGCATCCGCGTCAGCCCCAGCCACGGCAGCAGGAAGAGCGGGATGAGCAGGTTGACGAGCGGCCAGCCGCCGACCGCCTGCGCCGACCACAGGGGATTGTGCAGGATCAGGCCATAGAAGAGCGCGTGCACGGTGCCTGCGATGATCAGCGGACGCGCGATGCCGATCAGACCACGCGCCATCGCGAACCAGCCCGCGCCGATCAGCAGCGCTTCCCAGATCAGCCGCTGAAGGATGCCCGTCGTGACGAAGTCCCCGCCCGTCGCCGCGGCGAAGCCGATGCGATAGAGCGAATGGACGGCGACGCCGCCGACTATGGCGGCGAGGCTGAGCGCCGCGATCCACAGCCAACGGGGGAGCGCGTCGCGGACCAGCCAGACGGGTATCGCGAACAGCAATGCGGGAAGCAGCAGCCGCAACAGCAACGGCTCGATCGTGAGCAGCGTGTCATCGAATTGCATCGGCATACCGACGAGCGAAAGCGATGCTTTTGTCGACCAGATGACCATCGGGAGCGCCGCCCACGCAAGGCTGAGCGCGGCGAGACTGGCCGCCGCGCCGTCGACGCGGCTGAAGGGGACGCGCCGTGCGGCAAGAAGCACCGCCGCTCCGCCCAGCGCCGGAACGAGCATCAGCGCGTTCGCCGGGAGGAGCTGCGCGAAGGCGCCGTAGGCGAACAATGCCGTAGCAATCTGGCCGAGCCGGCGCACGATGGCGCCTTCGCCGCGGACCGCGAACAGGAGCGCGGCGAAGGCCAGGCCGCCCCAGCGGATAAGCGCAATGGTGTCTGCGCCATTTGCACCCTCGACCAGCCGCGGCAGCTCGACCAAGGCACGCGGCGTAGCGACCAGCGCGACTAATGCGGCGCCGACGAAGCCCGCTGCCACGCGTTCGATGCGCGGATCGAGCGCGGCCTTGCCAAAGAAGAACAGCGCGGCTGCAACCGTCGCGATACCAAGCGGCGCCAGCCAAGCGGGAATGACGAGGAGAATGGCGAGCGCTAGCAGCGCGCCCGCCGTCGCCGCGAGCCATGCGACGCGGCCGTCGCTTGTCCGCCCCTCGACCTTCCAGCCGCGTGCGATACCGGTCGCGGCGAGCAGCGCGCCGCCCAGCGCCACTAGCGCGAGCGACCCGTCGGCGATGCCCCAGAAATGCCATTTCGTCAGCGGCGCGGCGGCGAGCGCGATCACGCAAAGTTCGAGCGTCGGGCGCAGCTTTCCGGGGATCGCCCACATCCGCATAAGGAGCGGCAGGGCGTGGATGATCAGGAGCGGCAGTCCGATCAGGCCGAACCAGAAGGGCGTCGGATCGGGCCAGGCGGCCAGCAGCGCCAACGAGAGCAGCAGGCTGATCGCCGGAACGATCGCGAAGCCGCGCTCGCGCCAGGCGAGCCATTGCCCCGCGGCGGCGATCAGCGCGAACAGCCCCCAGTGGAGCGGCGCGAAGCCGCCATAACCGACGAGCAGCGCGAGTTGGAGCGCGCCGACGATCGCGGACGCGGCGCGCAGCAGCGTCGAGCGCGGTCCGTCGAACGCCATCATCGGCAGCGCGATCGCGAGGAGCAGGACGAAACCGCCGATCGAGAGCGCCCCGACGACATCGAGCGCCGCGCTCGCGAGGACCATCCACAGCCCCCAGCCGATCCCGCCGATCAGCGCCGCGAGCGCGAGCCACGGCCAGCGCCGCGCGCGCGCAACACCGGCGAGCCCGGCGATCGTCAGCGCGAGATAGACCGCGAGCAAAGGCACATTGGGTTCGACCGCCCCGACCATCGCGGGCGCCGCCAGCCCGCCCGCGAGGCCGAGCAACGCACTCGGCGGACCGAAGCGGAGCGACAGACCGAGCGCCGCGGCGGTGACGAGCGCGAGCGCGAGGAATGCGAGCAGCGGCCCGATCAGCTGATAGACGTTTGCCGCGACCATGATCGCGGCATAGAGCGTCGCGATACCCGCGCCCGAAAGGGCTTGGGGCACGCGGACGTCGCGCAGTTTTTCCTCGTTGCGCCATGCATATTCGGCGCCGCCGATTAGCCCGAGGCCGAACAACAGCCCGGCGACGATCTGCACACCGGGCGTGAAGATGCGTGCAAAGAAGCCGGCATCGATTGCATAGCGGACGATCAACACGCCGGCGATCGCGAGCGTGAGCCCGCCGGCCCAGATCGGCAGCGTCTTCCCGAACAGATTTTCGAACCGCGATGCGAGACTGGCGGGCGGTCCGGCCGGAACGGGTGCCTTTGGCGGTTTCGGCGCAGGCGCCGCGGCGACGGCGGGCAAAGGCGGCGCGCTTATGGTGTCAGGCGCCTCGATGGGATCGGCTGATCGCGCGGGGACCGGCGCTGCATCGGCAGCGACGACGGGCTGGCGCTGCACTGGAACGGCGGCTTCGCCGACGACTGCCGCGATCCCGGCATCCGCGTCCCCGGTCACGGGCGGTGCAGCCCCGCGCTGCAGCGCGCCGATCCGCTTGGCCGCTTCCAGCAGCGTCGCCTCGGCCCGTTTCAACCGGCCGCGGGTGTCCATCAACAGGATGAACAGGATGATGATGGCCAGAAACGCAAGGAAGTCGAACACGTTGATCCCTTCAGCCTGCGTTCCTAGCAGGCAGCGGAAGCAATTTCGATCTGTTTGGCAGCGTAAATGACTTTGCGCATCTCAAGGCAGGCGATGTCACCGGCCCGATACGGCAATCGATCGGTCAACCCGCGTTCGACCAGGTCGACAGGATGACCTCATGCCGGAATTCGCCCGAGGCCGATCGCGACCGGAACGGCCGCGCCCGACAGCGTCAATCAGTAAACCACGTTCCAGCCCTGGGACCCGGCGAATTGATTGGCGTAGCCCCAGCATAGCAGGCCCGGCCGTTCCGCCGAGGCACCTCCCTTGGTGAGCCGGTAAAGGAGCTGGCGGCAGCGAAAGCCGCCGACGGGCTCTTCGCTGACGATGGTCAGCGACCCCTGCGATTCGGCGCCCTTCCAGCGATGGACATGGCCGATCGCGAACTCGCCCAATATATGCTTCGATCCATTATAGGGACGCGGTGTTTCGTCGCGCGGAAAGACCGGCCAGCCATCATAGGAATAGCCGCCTTCGCAGCTGGTGCAGCGCACCTTTCCGAAGTCGTCATAGGCCTTCTTCACGGCGGCGAAGCCTTCGGGATCGGGCAGTTCGCTTGGATATGCAATCTTGGGCGACGATGCCTTTTTGGCAGGCGTAGGCGCCGTGGCTTTCCCCCCTGACGGCGTATCCGCGGGCGTCGTTTCATCGGCGACCTGTTTTGGCGCCTCGACGATGCGGTCGGCAATCCGCTTGAGGAAGCCTTGGCCGAGGGTCGGCGTGGGCAATGCCAGGAGAAGCGCGGCACAGCCGGCCACCGGGATCAGGGTTCGCATGACATTTCCTCATTTTCTGGGTGAGCGCCCGGAAGGCAGGGGCGCCGGGGAACGGCTGGTATCGGCCGGTTTTTGGTGAGCGTGGCGGAGTGCCGGGGAAGGGGGCGATCCCGCCGGCACTCCTTTACCGACGCGATCAGCCTTCGGGCTTCGCTTCGGCTTTCGCGCGGGCTTCGGGTTTCGCTTCGGCCTTGGCGCGCGCCTCGGGCTTCGCTTCGGCTTTCGCACGCGCCTCGGGCTTGGCCTCGGCCTTGGCGTGCGCTTCGGGCTTGGCTTCGGCCTTGGCCAGCGCGGGCATCGGCAGGCCGAGCGCGATCGCGGCGGCGAGGAAGGGGAGTTTGCTCATGTTATGACTCCATAGTCGGTGAAGGTGGAGCAGAGGGACCGGCCCCGCGCTGGACGAGGCGCGGGACAGGCCGGTCGTCTCTGCTCGCGGCTCGATGCCGCAACCGTCACGCTATGGGCGTGTGGATGCCGGCGCTCCGCGCTTGCTTCGAAACCGGATCGCCGTGCGACCTGGCCGCTGCCGCGTCGACCAAAGTGGACGCCGGCGCGATGAAAACGTCAGGACAGGCCGAGCCGGTCGAGCACGGCGCGGACATAGCTCGGCCCGACCTGCACGATCGCGCCATCCTCCATTTCGAGCGCGATGAGCCCTTTGCCGAGCCGCTGCACGGCTTTCACCAGTGCGGGCCGGATGAAGGTCGACCGATGCACGCGCATCAGTTGCTGCGGATCGAACAGCTGCTCCAGCGCGGTCATCGAAATGCGGTGGATGTAGCTGCGCGTCGAGGTGTGGAGCAGCACATAGTCGCGCGCGGCCTCGACCCATTCGATCTGGGCGATGGGCAGGCGGAGGTTGCCGCTGGCGACCTGGACCCAGATCGCCTCTTCGCGCGTTTCGACCAGCGGGGCGCTCGCAATCCGGTCGACCGCATCGCGCATCGCCCGCCGCCGCCGCGCGCGCTCGACCGCCTGCCGCAGCCGGTCGAAACGCACCGGCTTTAGAAGATAGTCGGCGGCATCGACCTCGAACGCGTCGGGCGCATATTGTTCGAAGGCGGTGACGAAGATGATTTCGGGGCGCGGATCGGCGACCAGGTCGGCGGCGACGCGGATGCCGCTCTTTTGCGGCATCGAGATGTCGAGCATCACGAGGTCGGGCCTGAGCGTCGCGATCCGCGCTTCGGCCTCGTCACCGGTCGAAGCCGTCCCCACGACCTCGACATCGTCGATGTCGCCGAACAGCGTTTCGAGGCGCCGGAGCGCCAGCGGCTCGTCGTCGACGAGCAGGACGTGAAGCGCGCTCATGCCGCGAGCTCGTCGCTGCGCCGTTCGAGCGGCAGGCGCGCGATTGCGAGGAAACCGCGTTCGCGTTTCAGCGTTTCGAGGCTGCCCCTGGTGCCATAGAGCGTCTCGAGCCGCTGGCGGACATTGGCGATGCCCACGCCCGTGCCCGGCCGTGCGTCCTTTTCCTGCCCGGCGCCATCATCCTCGACCGAGACGAGCAGCATATCGTCGTCGCTCGACGCTTCGACCCTGATCGTCACGGGGACCGCGGACGGCGCGAGCGCATATTTGATCGCATTTTCGATCAGCGGCTGGAGGAGGAAGCTTGGCACGAGCGCGCTGTTGAGCGCGGGCGGACAGACGAATTCGACCGCGAGCCGCTCACCGAAGCGGACGCTCTCGATCTCGAGATAATGTTGCAGCGTCGCGAGCTCATCCTCGAGCGGCAGCAAGGCGTCGGGTTCGGACGACAATGTCGCGCGCAGGAATTCGGACAGCTTGGCGAGCATCGCATCGGCGGTGCGATATTCCTTCGTGACGATCAGCGACGAGATCGCGTTGAGCGTGTTGAACAGGAAATGCGGATTGAGCTGATAGCGGAGCGCCGCGAGGCTGGCGGCGCTCGCGGCGGCTTCGGCGCGGCTTGCCGCTTCGCGCGCGACGGCCAGCTCCAGTTCGCGTTCGCGCGTCAGCTTGTTCGCCTCGATCACCGAAAACGCCGCGCCAAGCAATGCGAACTGCCAGATGAGCGCGATGAAATTATTGGTCGCGCGAAGGCCGAAGGGCGCGGCCATTTGCGACGATACGACGAGCCGGCCGATCCATTCCCCCGTCGCAGCGTCGATCAAGGCCAGCATGCCCGAGGCGAGGCACACCGCAGCGCCCATCGCGGCAAGGCGAGCAGCCATGTTGCGGTGGCGCGTTTTCCGAACCGTCCAATAGACACCCCAGGACAGCAGCGTCCCCATCACGCAGATGTTGATCACCGAAACGACGACATAGGTGCTGGCGCCGCTGAAGATGTGATAAGGAACGAGGTAGAGCACGCCGGACAGGGTCCAGGTCGCGATGACCAGCGAAATGGTCTGACGATGTTCGGGCTTCAGTGGCATAGCAATTCCAATGTGTAGTTCGCGCCCAGCATAAGGGAAGTGCGCGCGATTGACGTCCTTGCTCGTCGCACCGGCGTCCGTCTTCGTCGCGCCGGATCATGCCCGGCGACACCCGATCCGCCTTGGTCGCAGGCTGATGGAACAGCCACCCGAGGCCCGATAGCCGACCTCCATTCGCGGCACCGTGCCGCCAAGGAGACACGCCATGGCATATCGTTATCGCGCAGGCCTTGCCGCCTTCGGGCTGCTTGGCACGCTTATTCTCGTCGAGGCGCGCGTGACCGCCGCCGAACGGGCGGCATCTGTTGCAGCGCCCGCGGCGACCGGGCAGCCGCTCGAAATACTTCCCTCGGGGCATCCCGTGGTGCAGGTCAGCATCGATGGCTCGGTGCCCAAACGCTTTGTCATCGACACCGCCGCGAGCAGCACGACGATCATGCCGAAGCTGCGCGCCGAAATGCCCGGGCTCGTCGCAAAAATGTCGGACGACCCGCTCGATGGCGCGGCGGGGCGGAGCGACGTTGAAACTGCGGTGGTCAAGCAGGTTGAGGTCGCCGGGCATGTCTTCCGCTCGCCCGAGTTGATGCTGCTTCCGCCCGGGCCGACCGACCGGCTTGGCACCGACGGCATATTGGGCGCCGACATCATCGCCGACTTCGCGGTCGAGCTGGACATGCCCGGTCGCCGCTGGCGCATGACGCCCAGGGTCGAGGCCGGAATGCTCGACGGGCTTTCGGTGTCGGTTCCTTTCGTCCTCGACGATATGCGCGCGCCGCGGCTGACGATCCGCCTCAATGGCGTCGAAGTGCCCGCGATCCTCGACACCGGCGCGCGCGGGACGATCATCAACTGGGCCGCGGCGAAGGCGATCGGGCTTTCTCCCGATAGCCCGGGGCTTGCCAAGGCATCGGATATCAAAGGCGCGACGAACCATGCGACCGCAAGCGTCGAAACGCCGATCGATACGCTGACGATCGGCGAGGCGAAGGTCGAGGGGCGCAAGGTGCGGATCGCCGACCTGTCGGTGTTCAAGGTGCTCGGGTTCACCCTCGACCAGCCCGCAGTGATCCTGGGGATCGACATGTTCGCCGACCGGCGCTTCGTCATCGATCATCCGGGGCTGCGCCTGCACATCTCGCCGCCGGCCGTGCCGGCCCCGAAACAACCCTGATCGTCGAGGGAACAGCAGCATGAACAAGATACTGACCGGCAGCGCCGCGCTTGGCGCGCTCGCCATCGCCGCAACCGCCGCCTTCGCCCAGCAGGCGCCCAAACCGAAGATCGAAGCCGTCTATTGGCTGTCGGCCGAAACCGTGTCGGGCATGGCGACCGGCCAGCCGGCGGGCGTGGCGAAAAATCTCTCACTCCAGCTCGGCTCGGCACGCCGCAATCCCGCGCCGAACGCCGAACATCTGCCGCCGCAGGCTCTGCGCGCGGGCGATCGCCTGCCGCTCGTCACGCCGGCCGGTGCGGCGCCCCGCGAAGACGGCAAGCCCGATTACCGGCCCGGCCCCGCGGACGCGCCAAAGGGGCGGATCGAGCTTTACTGGGGCTGCGGCGAAAATGTGCCCGCGGGCCAGCCGGTGGTCATCGACCTTGCGACGATGAAACCGGGCGCGGCGTCGCCCTTTGGCGCGATCCCCAATGTGAAGGCGATGGTGCCGCCGTCCGCGGGGCGCCACGCGACCTATGGCGAATGGCCGGGGGGCAAGGACGGCATGCGCGTGCCGCGCGCCGCCTCGCTGGTCGGCGATCATGTCGTGCAGGGCAATTATTCGCCCGAGATGCGCTTTGCCGTAGCGGGCGGGAATGATTTCCTCGCACCGCTCGCGCCGCGGAACTCTGAGCTGGCGTCGGGAGCGGTCAAGGTCAGCTGGCCCGCGCTCGCCAATGCCCGCGGCTATATCATGACGGTGACCGGCGCGCGCGAGGATGGCACGATCGTGATGTGGACGTCGAGCGCGGTGCGCATGCCCGGCATGGCGTTGCCCGACTATCTCGAGCAGTCCGACATCGCGCGCCTCGTCCAGCAGCGCATTCTGCTCGCCCCCGAAGCGACCGAATGCGTCGTCCCGTCGGCGGTCGGCAAGGCATCGGAATCGGCGATGCTGATGATGACCGCTTACGGTCCCGAGGCCAATTACGGATCGCCGCGCGAAGCGCCCGCGGGCTGGGGCGTCAAGCTGCGCACCAAGGCGACGCATATGGGCATGCTCGGTGTCGATCTGGCGTCGCTGATGGGCGGGGGCGACGCCGACAGCGACGCGCCCGCTGGCGACGCCAAGCCGAAAAAGAAGCGCGGCCTGCTGCGCGGGGTCATCGGCGGCGCGCTCGGTTTGCCCGGCTGACCCCTAAAAAATCGGGAGTTCATCATGCAAGCTGTCTTGCGTGCGGCTGTCGCCGTTACCGCCCTTCTGGCCATCGTCAATGTCGCGCAGGCGCAGGGTCTCCTGAAACGCCTGGCCGATCGCGCGGTGGAAAAGGTCGAACAGGCCGCGGAGAAGATCGCCGAGGACGCCATCAACGGTTTGGCCCGCCCCCGCGAGGAGGCGGGGGTGGGCGAGGAAGCGCCCGCTCCGCGTCAGGACGCGCCGGCGGCGACGCCCGCTCCGGTCAACCCACCGCCGGCAATCAAGACCCGTTACATCGACAGCCTGAAAACCCCGCCCGATATCGAGGCGAAAAAGGCGGAGTACAACAAGTTCGGCGAAGTCAGCTGCAACGACTGCGAAGGCGGTGTCGAACTCGACGGCCGGCCGACTTTCCCTTTCGACGAGTTCAGCGGAAAATATAATGAACGCGCCAAGCGCGCGGGCAGCTGGCCGGTGGGCCACATGCATCGCTGGCAGGGGAAGGGATCGGCGGGCACGCTGGCGGTGACGTCGGAAGAACGTGTCGAGGGCTTTCTGTGCCGCCGGCTCGAATATCGGCTGGAGCGCGGCGGTGCCTCCGCCAACCGGCCGGGCCTGATCTGCTTCGGCCTCGCAAACAGCTCGTCGGAAGTCGAAAACTGGCACGAGATATATTGAGCTGCCCGTGGATGCGATATGGGGCGTTCGACCTGTCATATCGTTAGGCATGAGCGGCAAATCGGGTGTAAGGAGCCGGTAGAGGAAAATCCCTGGGGAGGGCGAATGATGCGGTTGGTTGCTCTGGCCCTGTGCGCGGCGCTGTTGCCGGCTGAAAGCGCGGCTTTTCAGAAGCGCGAAAGCCTTGCAGGCGGCAATTCCTATTACAGCCAATGCGTCGCGGGTCCGAAGGACTATAGCGCTTGCATCGGATATTTCATGGGCATCGCCGATGCGCCCGTGATGAACACGGGGAAAACGCCCGAAGAGGCCGTGTACTGCCCGCAGGCCGGCGCGTCATATGAGCAGTATCGCGACGTGTTTCACAAATTCCTTCGCGACAATCCGCAGACCCGGCAATTGTCCACGCACCATCTGTTCCTGATGGCGATGAACGCCTCCTTCCCATGCACGAGTTCGCCCTATCTCTCGGTCGATCCGAACACCGGCGGTGTGTATATCTCGGTGCCCAAACCGCGATAGGATGGTGCGTTACATCTTCTTCTGACACCCCGTTCCTAACGGGATGTGCGGGGCAGAACAAATCAAACCCTTTGGAACGGTACGAAGTTCGGAGAGCCGCTGGTGCCAGTTCTCGGGCTCCCTACCGGTAACCGGATTTCGAGCGGCAGCTATGATCTGTTCGCGGGTAACGACCAAGCCGACGTTGTTCAGGAACAGGGCTTCGAGGCGCGCGCTGGCCGACTTCTGATCATAGGCCGTGTTGTCGGAACTGTAGATCTTTTCGGTAGGAATCATGCGCCCGATCTCCCGCGCGGCGCCGACGCCGGCTATCGGCAAGGGTCTAACGCTTCAGTCCGGCGATACGAGGGGAGGTGGTCCAACGCCATTCGCCATGGGAGTGAACAGTGTGGCCACCAGCGTGAGCTTTACGGCCGTGGTTCGTCGGTTATCCTCAAAGGCGTTATCGGGCCACTTATGAAGAAGCCCGGAGATTGGCGGCCGAAACCGGCCGTCGTGGGAAGGGAGGAATTATGGCATTTCGGAAAGCCGCGTTTGCGGCGGTCATGGTCACGACTGCGTTGAACTCGTCGTTGGCATTCGCGCAGGAGTCGGATGACAAGGGTGCGGGACTTGGCGAAGGCGAGATCGTCGTTACCGCGCAGCGCCGTGAAGAACGGCTGGTCGACGTGCCGATATCGGTCTCCGCGGTCAGCAGCGCCGCGATCGACCGCGCGCAGGTCCGCAACGTGTCGGACATCGCAACGATCGTGCCGAACATCCAGATCAACGAGACGATCGGCAACAGCTTCGGTCCGCTGATCACGATCCGCGGCCTGTCGCCTTCGGCCGACACCAGCCTCGCTCGCGACCAGCCCGTGGGCCTCTATATCGACGGGGTGCCGATCGGGAAATCGACCGGCGCGGCCTTCGACACCGTCGATCTGGAACGGGTCGAGGTGCTGCGTGGGCCGCAGGGCACCTTGTACGGCAAGAATACGATCGGCGGTGCGGTCAATCTGATCACGCGCAAGCCGAGCGGCGAATTCGGCGGCCAATATCTGGCGGGCGCCGGAAGCTGGGGCCAGTTCAACCAGCGCATTTCGGTCGACCTGCCCGAAGTCGCGGGTTTCAGCGCCAAGGTGGGCCTGATCACCAAGCTCGACGGCGGCTATTATCGTAACAGCGTGCGCAAGGACAATTTCGGCGAAGAAGAGTTGTGGGCGGCGCGCGCCGACCTGTTGTGGCGTCCGTCGGGCAGCTTCAGCGCGCTCTACAGCTACGATATTTCGGACAGCAAAGGTACGCCGAACCAGCTTGCCACCACTGCGGTCACCGGATCGGGCGCGACCGCGTTCGTCAACGCGCTGCTCCGGCCCTATGTGGTGAGCGGACGGACGCGCGAGATCGGGGCGCAAAGCGCGCTGCGCAGCGACTATCGTACCAACGGGCACGCGCTCACCCTTGAATGGGAGCCGGGGATCGGTGACCTCACGCTCAAATCGATCACCGCGCGCCGGACCGCGATTACCCGGTCGGCGAGCGATTTCGACGGCAGCCCCCTCGATCTGCTGCGCATCATCCTCGACAATAATTACAAGCAGTTCACGCAGGAATTTCAGGCGATCGGAACCGTCGGCGATTTCAAATATACGCTCGGCGCCTTCTATCTCGACGACGAATATGATGTGTTCAACCCGCGCTGGAACTTCCAGTTCGGCGGCAACGCCTTCGACATCAGCGAACGCGGCGGCCGTTCGAAATCCTATGCCGGCTATGGCCAGCTTGCGTGGACGCCGCGCGCGCTCGACGAGAAGCTGACGGCGTCGGTCGGGCTTCGCTACACGCGGGAATCGAAGCACGCCTATGAGCTGCTGCTGTCCAATTCGGCCTATCGCGTCAATCCGGCGGCGCCCGGTTCAGGGGTGTTCCTGCGCGATGCGAACGGTAATCCGGTCACCCGCAGCGGTGGGCCCGCCGCGGGCGCACGGCCGGGTGCGGGCGGGATCGGCTATACCGACCTCAGCCCGCTCGAAAATTCGGGGGTGTGGAAGCGGTTCAATCCCGAATTCAACATCCTCTATAAATTCCAGCCTGACTTTTCGGTCTATGGGCGCGTGGCGACGGGCTTCAAGAGCGGGGGCATCAACGATACCGCTGCGACCAACGCGGCCTTTATGACCTCCTATAATCCGGAAAAGCTGACGTCGTACGAATTGGGCATGAAATATGGCGGCTTCGGCAACCTGCTCAATCTCAACGCCGCAGTCTATCACTCGATCTATAAGGATTTTCAGGCCGGGGTGCTCGTCCCCGCGCTGGTGACCACCAACATCATCAACGCGGGCAAGGCGAAATTCACCGGCGTCGAGGTCGAGGGAACGCTGCGCCCCGTCGAAAGGCTGAGCTTCAACTTCGGCGGTGGCTATGTCGATGCGCGCTACACCGATTTCATCCTGCCCGACGGCACCGACGTCACCAAAACCTATGTGCTCTCGCGCGTGCCCAAGTGGAACTACCAGATCGGCGGGCTTTATCGCCACGATGCCGGCGTTGGACGACTGGAGGCAAGCCTCAACTACAGCTGGCGCAGCAGCCAGTTCTCGTCGATCACGCCGGATACGCTGGCGAAGATGCCGTCCTATGGCTTGCTCGACGGGCGCATCGCGCTCACCCAGATCGAACTTGGCGGCGGCACGACGCTCGAGGTTGCGGCGTGGGGGAAGAATCTGACCGACAAGGAATATCTGGTCAGCGCGATCAACCTCGGTGTCCTCACGCTCGGCCAATTTGGCGATCCGCGCAGTTTCGGCGGCGAAGTTCGTATCCGCTTCTGATCGCGGCGAAGCCGATATGTCTATGGTATTGGACCCGCCGCGCACCGGGTCGCGGTGGGTCCTGCCCTTTTTGGGGGCAGTGACCTTCCTCACCGCGATCGGCAATATCGGGCTGGTGTCGGTCATGCCGACGATCGGCCGGTTATTGCACATCCCCGATTTTCTGGTTGCGGGCATTTTTTCGCTCTCGGCGCTGACCTGGGCGATCAGCGCGCCCTTCTGGGTGTCGCGGATCGAACGCAAGGGGCCGAATCCCTATATTCGCGCGGGGCTCGTGGGCTTCGTCGTGTCTATGGGTGGCTGCGCACTGTCGGTCGAACTGGGCCTGCTGGGACTGCTCACGCCTTTCGCCGCCTTCCTGCTCTTTTCGATCTTGCGGTCGACCTATGGCCTCCTCGGCTCGGCGGCGGCGACAGCGACGCAGGCGCTGATCGCGGCGCAGACGGCGGGCGCGGCCCGGACGCGGGCGATCACCACGCTGGCCGGGGCGCTCAGCCTCGGCACCATCGTCGGGCCTGCGATCGCGCCCGCGATGATCGTCGAGCCGCTGGGACCGCTCGGGCCGATGCTGGGTTTTGCGATATTTGGCGTCATCGCGCTGGGGGGAGCCTATATATTCCTTCCTCGCACGTCGCGCGGTGTGGCGCCGGTCGTCGGCGGCGCGCCGCAAATATCGCTTACGCAGGTATGGCGCCGGCAGGGGATCGGCCATTATCTGAGCTTTGGGCTGCTGCTCTGCTCGGCGCAGGCGATCAATCTTTATACGATCGGCTTCGTGATCATCGACCGCATGGCCGACGACCCGATGGCGGCGCAGCGGATGATCGGCATCGCGATGACCGCCGCCGCGGTGGCGGCGCTGCTTGGCCAATGGGGTTTCGTCCGGCTGTTCTCGCCGTCGCCGCTGTCGATGATGCGGATCGGCACCGGATTTGCCTTTGCCGGCAATCTTCTGGCCATATCCCATGGCGGGGTAAACGCCGCCGCCCTGGGCTTCATTCTCGCGAGCTTCGGCTATGGTCTCGCGCGCCCGGGGTTCAGCGCGGCGGCGTCGCTTGCCGGGTCGACCGAAGATCAGGTCGCAATCGCCTCTGCCATCACCTTCATCGCCGGGGCATCGATCACCTTGCCGCCCGTCCTCGCCTCCGCCGCCTATCAATGGTGGCGCCCGGCGCCGTTCGCGATCGCCGCGGGGATCGGCGGCGCCCTGCTGCTGAGCCATCTGCTGCCCGTGCTGGCCCGGCATATTGTCCACAACGAGCGATAGATCGTTCGCCCCGACCCGCTTTATCCGGCGGATGAAGAGCATAATGTCTGACCATGGCGTGCACGGCCAATCAGCCGGTGCACAGAAACAGAAACTGGAGAGAGAGTGTGGATCGTTATCTTGTCATTTCGTCGGACGGTCATGTCGGTCTGCCCCCCGAAAAATATCGGGGCTATCTGGAATCGAAATATCATCAGCAGTTCGACGAGACGGTCCAGCTCGAGATCAAGGCGCGCGAAGAGCATGAAAAGCGCTTCCTGATCGACGATTTCAACAACAAGTGGCGCTCGCGCGTCGGCGACGGGCTCGAGGGCGCGTGGGACGGTACGATCCGCAACCGCGTGCTCGACGGCGACGGCGTCGCCGCCGAAGTCCTGTTCCCCGACGGGATCACCGAACGCAACGCGCCGCCCTTTGGCGCCGACATCGGGCTTCGGCCTTCGGCTTCGCGGGCCGAACTGCAGTGGGCCGGCGCGCGCGCGCACAATCGCTGGCTGGCCGAATTCTGCCAGGACGATCCGCACCGCCGCATCGGGCTGGCCGTCATTCCGGCGCTCTACGACATCGATGAGACCGCGAAAGAGATCGAATGGGCGAAGCGCCACGGCCTGAAGGGTGTGTTTTTCCCCGCGCTGACCGACGGCTACGACCTCTATAACCACACCAAATATCACCGCATCTGGGCGATGCTCCAGGAAATGAACATGCCGCTTCATTTCCACTCGGGCGCCGCGCCCGCCTATGACACGACGCAGCCCGGCTGGATCGGCACCTTCCTGTGCGAGTTCGCTTTCTGGATGACGCGGCCCTTGTGGGCGATGACCTTTGGCGGGGTGTTCGAGGAATATCCGAAGCTCAAAGTCTGCTTCACCGAGGCTGGCGGCGAATTCTGGTTCCCGTGGGTGATGCAGCTGATGGATGTCCGCGCGTCTGCCAAGCATACGAGCGGGAAACTCGGCGATTATTATGCCAATATGAGCATGAAGCCGAGCGAGTATTTCGCGCGCAACATCTGGGTCGGCTGTTCGGCGCTGCCCGATGAGGAAACGACGCAGGCCTATTATGACATCGGCGTCGATCGCATCCTGTGGGGCACCGACTATCCGCATCCCGAGGGCACCTGGCCGCACACCTTCGAAAAAATGTCGGCGAGCCTTGGCGGACTGCCCGACGATGATATCCAGGCGATGCTCGGCATCAACGCGCTCGACGTCTATGACGTCGACGCCGACGCGCTGTGGAAAATCGCAGGCGAAATCGGGCCGCGCCGCGAACTCTTCGTCAAGCAGGCGGCCGAGTAGACCGGCCGCAGGGGGCGTTCCGGGAAACTCGCCGGCGTCGCGGTGCTTGCACGGGCCACCGGCCCGCACTACGCACCGCTCCTGCCCGGCGGGTTTCCCAGAGCGATCATGAAGCGTTCAACTGGCCAGGGCAGGCTCGAAGGTGGGTTGATGTCAAGCTGGCGCGGGATCGAGGAATTTCTGGCGGTTGTCGATCAGGGCAGCTTCACGGCTGCCGGCGATCAGCTCGGCCTTTCCAAATCCTATATCAGCAAGACGGTTCACGAACTGGAAGAGCGGCTGGGCGTGCAACTGCTCGTCCGGACGACGCGCCGCCTGTCGCTGACCGGCGCGGGCGAAAGCTTCCACCGCGAATGCGCGCAGCTGCAACAACGGCTGAGCGAGGTCGAAAAGCAGGTCGGACTCTATAGCACCCAGCCGGTGGGCCGGCTGCGCATCGGGCTCAGCGATATTTTCGGTTCGGATTACATGTCGGCGCTGCTGGCCGAATTCAGCGCCGAACATCCCGGGATCATGATCGAGCCAATCGCCTATCTGAACGAAAACGAGATTGTTCAGGAAAGCTTCGACATCGTCATCCGTTATGGTGCGCTACCGAATTCGAACTTGCGCGCGCGCACCTTTGGTTATCTCTCCTACTGCCTGTGTGCGGCACCCGAATATGTTGCGGCCCATGGCTGGCCCAAAAATCCCGAAGCTATGCAGGAGCATGACTGTCTGACCGACCGCAGCGCGTCGATCAATTTCAACGACGACGTCTGTGTCCGGGTCCAGCCCCGGTGGGCCAGCAACAGCGGCATTGCCCTGCGCAGCGCCGCGCGAAAGGGGCTTGGCATCGCCAGCCTGCCGGTCAGCGTCGTGCGCCAGGATCTGACCGAGGGGCGGATGCTCGCGCTTGAGGAGGAATGGTCCTTCTATGACCGGGAATGCTGGGTCGTCTATTCGCCGGGCATCATGTCGGTGGCGACGCGTGCCTTCATCGACTATCTGGTCCGCCGGACATCGCGCGTGAAAATCCGTCCCTCGATGGCCGCATCGCTCGCCGCGCGATATTAGAGGGCATAGCCGCTACCTCCATCATCGGGGCGGAGGTGAGGGCGTCCCCGCCCGGGTCGGAAGAGGACGAGGCTCAATATCGCCAATATCCAGGCCCCGGCACCTCCATAGATCATGACGGGGCCGAAGCCGGCGATGAGGCCATGCTGCACAATCGCTTCCGGCAGGTTGCCGATGATTGCCTGACTGGTCGACAGCGCTTCGGCATTGCCGGCGGCGATCGCTTCCGCCGCAACGCGCAGCTCGGCGAGCTCGACACCCTTCGGCGCGGCGCGTTGCAGCGCGGCGGCGATCCCTTCGACGAGTAATATGCCCATGAGTGCAATGTTCACCGCCAGCGTGATCAGCCGCGCGCTCATGTCGATGCCCGAAGCCATGCCGGCCCGGCTCGGGGCGACCGACGCTGTCGTGGTATTGGTCACCGGCGTATTGGTGATACCGATCCCGATGCCCGCAAGAAGCATGCCGGGCAACATGGTCAGCCAGCCCGGTTGTGCCGTAATGCTCCCGAGCTTCATTGCGACGAAGCCAAGTCCGATCGTGGCCAGGCCGAACGGAATGACGGCACCCGGACCGTATCGAAGCGACATGCGCTCGCCCAAGGGGGGAAAGATCAGCGCCGGCAATGTATAGGCGAGCAGGCACAGGCCGGTGCCGAGCGTGTCGTACCCGAGACCGAGCTGAAGATAGATCGGCAGATAGATCATGAAGGGCCAATAGCTGACGTTCATCGCGATGCAGCCAAGGATGGCGCCCGAAAAGCGGCGGTTTCGAAAGACCGAGAAATCGAACATCGGATGCGTTTGGCGCCGCTCGGCAAACAGGAATGCGGCGAAACAGAGGGCCGTGGCGGCAGCGATCGCCATCGAAGCGGGAAGGCCAAGCGTAGCTCCCTGCGTGATGAGATAGACCAGTCCGAATACCGTCAGCGAAAGCGTCAGGATTCCCGTCACGTCGAGGCGGCTGGCGTCCGGATCGCGCGATTCGGTTATCGTGCCGGCCGCAATCGCCAGCGTCAGGATGGCGAGCGGAAGATGGACAAGAAATATCCATTCCCAGCCCGCCAGTGCGATAATCGCGCCCCCGACGATCGGACCGAAACCGAGGCCGATTCCCGAGACAACGCCCCAGGTTGCGAAAGCGCGACCTCGATCGCGTGCGTCCTGAAACTGGTGCGAGAGGAGCGCGATCGAGCAGATCAGCATGGCGCCGCCGGCAAGACCCTGAAGCAGCCGACCCGCGATGAGCAGCGCCATGCTGTCGGCAAGGCCGCAAAGCGCGGAGGTGGCGCCAAAGGCGGTCACGCTGATCAGGAAGACGCGCTTGCGGCCAAAGCGATCTGCCAGCGTTCCGGTCGCCATCAGCACGGTCGTGCACGCGAGCGTATAGGCGTTCATGACCCACTGGAGTTCCTGGAAGTCACCGTGAAGGACTTCTTCGAGGCGCGGCAGGATCACCGGAACACTTGTGATCTCGAGGCCGAACATCAGTGCGCCAAGGCACATCGCGAGCAGGGCCAGCGCGTTTTTGCGGGCAGGGTGGAGAGACATGGGCGGCACCTTTCGAATTTCCGGGCCCCTCTGCCCGGCTGGTGCGCTATCTGGGGAGAAGCAAGTGATGACGGAAATGATTTTATTTTCTGGAATTCATGATCAATCATAATTAATTGACCGTCATGGACATCGATCCGGTACTATTGCGGGCGTTCGTGGCGGTCAGCGAGGCGGGGGGCTTCACGCGGGCCGCCCGGCGGTTGAATCTCACCCAGCCGGCGGTGAGCCACCAGATCCGGCGCCTCGAGGAACAGCTCGGCCGGTCTCTGATCCGTCGCACGACGCGCCGGTTGACCCTGACCGACGACGGCGAAGAGCTCCTGCTGCACGCGCGCGATATCCTCGCCGGTCTCGACGCGCTCGCGCAACGCTTCCGAACCTCCCCGGTGACGGGGGTCGTGCGCTTTGGCGCCCCCGAGGCGTTCATGGGCGAACGGTTGCCGGCGCTGCTCTGCCAGTTCTCGCGCGCCTTTCCCGCGGTGCGGCTCGATGTTCACGTCAGCACCTATCTCGACCTCAGCACGATGATCGCGGCCGAGGAACTGGACCTTGCCGTCGTGCTTTCCACCGCCGGGGCCGAGAATGGCGGCATCCCGCTGCGGCGGGCGGAGTTCGGGTGGGTCGCGGCCGACAATTTCCTGTTGCCCGAGGGCGCGTCGCTGCCACTTGCCTTCCATCCCCCGAATTGCGTCAACCGGCTGGTGGGGGTCGCCGCGCTGGATGCCACACCGATCGACTGGCACATCGCTTTCACCTCGCCGAGCGAACAGGGCCTCCGCGCGGCGGTACGATCGGGGCTGGCGGTCGCGGTGCTGATGCGCAGCGATCTGGAACCCGGCCTACGCCTGCTCGACGGCCACTATGGCCTGCCGGCCTTGCCCAGCGCCGATTTCATGCTGATCCGCAGCGGCGGCGCGGCATCCCCGGCGGCGCGCGCCTTTGGCGAGATGCTCGTCGCCATGGAGGCGCCGACGATGCCGGCGGGCACAGGACTTTGAGCGACCGCGAAGTGGTGTGCTGGCGCCCGCCCGGCCTCATTGTTCGTCACCACGCACAAACTGTACGCCATTTGGGTCTTACCTCTGGCGTGGCAATCGATACACTCGCCCGACAAGAGCCGCCCGGAAAGGACGGCCATCCGGGAGACTGACGTGCCAAAGGTTGAACGCTTTCCGATGCCTATCCCCTATGGCTGGTTCGGGGTCGGCTATGGTGCCGAACTGCAGGTGGGCGATGTCCGTCCGGTCCATTATTTCGGGCGTGACCTCGTGCTCTTCCGAAACGAGAATGGTGAGGCGGGGCTGCTCGATGCCTATTGCCCGCATCTCGGCGCGCACATGGGGCACGGCGGGCAGGTCGAGGGCGACAGCCTGCGCTGTCCCTTCCATCACTGGGCCTTCCGCCCCGACGGCTTCTGCAGCAAGATTCCCTATGCCAAGGCCTTCCCGCCGCGCGCGAAGCGCGAGCCGCTGGCGAAATCCTATCCGGTGGTCGAAAAGAGCGGCGTCATCTGGGCCTGGTATCACCCCGACGACATCGCGCCGACGTTCGACGTCATCGACTATCCCGAATTCACCGACCCCGAATGGGCCGCGCCGATCAAGCGCGAATGGCGCTTTGCCAGCAATCCCCAGGAAATTGCCGAAAATGGCGTCGATGTCGCGCATTTTGCCTATGTCCACGCGATGGACGCGGTGCCGGAGGGCGAAACCGATTATGACGGCGTGCGGCGGCACAGTGTCGCGCGCGGGCATCGTACCATCGACCTGCCGTCGGGCGAGCGTAAGCAATTGCCCTATTCGGTCGATACGCTCCAGAACGGGGCAGGGCAGAAGTTCACGCGGCTGAGCGGGCTCGTCGAGCTGTCGCTTCTGGTCATCGCCACCCCGGTCGAAGCCGACGACGTCGAACTGCGTTTCTGCTTCACGCACCCGAAGGTCGCGCCGGGCTCGCCCGAGGAAAAGGCGATCGAAGCGGCGATCGAAAATACCTGCGGGCAAAAGGGCGTCGAGGGCGATATTCCGATCTGGCACAACAAGATCCACCGCGCCCGGCCCTATCTGTGCGACGGCGACGGTCCGATCCTGCGTTTCCGCCGCTATTTCGAGCAATTTTATGCCGATGGCCCCGACGGAAGCCGCCTCGTCGAAGCCGCCGAATAGACGCTCCGCGCCCCGCGGAAAACCACCACTGCCGACTAGCTGCGCCTTGGGCGCCATAGGGAGAATTGCGATGTCCAGACTGCGTTATGTTCAGGGTCCCGTCGAAACCCGTGCGCCAGGCATGCTGCGCAACACCGTCTACGGGATTCGCGCGACATATGAGACCGATCCCGAAATCATCGCGGCGCTGCTGCCGCAGCCGCTCGTCGCGACCGCAAAGCCCGAAATCTGGCTGCAGATGGTGCATGTGGCGATGCATGTCACCGAGACCGACACCGTCGAGATTGGCGCGCTGACCGTCGGCGTCAATTGCACGCATGAAGGCGCGCCGGGCGCCTATTGCTTCCATATGGCGATGGAGGGCGAAACCGTCGTCACCTCGGGCCGCGAGCGCTTCGGCGAACCCAAGAAGATCGCCGAGACGCATTTCGAGCGCAATGGCGACCATCTGCGCGCGACCTGCTCGCGCCACGGCATCGCCTATTTCGAAATCGAAGGCACGATCGGCGAAGCGATCGACCAGCCGCTGAAATTCGAAGAGCATCTTTTCTGCTACAAGGGCATGCCGTCGATCGACCAGCCGGGCCAGTTCGACGGCGACGTCTTCCTCACCCGCCTCAACTGGGAACGCAATTACGATTCCCGCCGGGCGATGACGGGGACGATCACCTTGCGCGATTCGGCCTTTGATCCGCTCGCCGACATCCCCGTTCGCCGCATCACCGACATGCAATATGTCGAAGGCGGCACCGCGACCGGCGGCACGCTGCTGCGCAAGGTTCCGGGCGAATGGATCGCGCCGCACTGGGTCGGGCGGCACGATGATCCCCGCAATGTCGGCGCCGAAATCGGCGAACGGAAGGCCGCCTGATGGACGATTTTTCCGGCCGGGTGGCGGTCGTAACGGGTGGCGCAAGCGGGGTTGGCAAATGTCTGTGCGCCGACCTCGCCCGCGCGGGGGCGCATGTGGTGATTGCCGATATCGATCCGGCGCGGCTTGAAGCGGTGCGCGTCGAGATTGACGCGCTGGGTTCGGGGCAGGTGCTTGCGATCGCCTGCGACGTGACCAAGGAAGCGTCGGTGCGGGCGCTGGCGGATCAGGTTTTTGGCCAGTTCGAGACGGTGCATATCCTGTTCAACAATGCCGGCGTCGGGCTAGGCGAGGCGCAGCGCAAGCTGTGGACGCTTCCGCTCAGCGACTGGCGCTGGGGCATCGACGTCAATGTGCTCGGCGTCATCCACGGCATTGCGGCTTTCGTGCCACGCATGATCGAGGCGGGACAGGAGGGCGTGGTCGTCAACACCAGCTCGACCAACGGCGGGCTGCGTTCGCTTCCCAACACCCCCATTTATGCCGCGACCAAGGCGGCGGTGACCAGCATCTCCGAAGTGTTGCACCAGCAATTGCTGCGCGAAGGCGGCAAGCTGCGTGCGGCCACGCTCTTCCCGGGGCCGCACACGGTCAACACGGCGATCATGGCGTCGGGCGAAGTCCGTCCGGCGGATTATGTCGAGAATGAGGCCCAGACCAAAGTCGCCTATCGCACGATGGAGGATCTGGTACGGACGACCGGGCTCAAGCTCAAGCTGACCGAACCCGCCGAGGTATCCGCCTTCGCGCTCGACGGCATTCGCGCGGGGCGTTTCTGGTTGTTGCCCGAGAGCGAGGAGAATGATGTGCTGATCGCCGCGCGAACCGAACAGATTTTGGCGCGGCGGGATCCGCCATCGGCATGGTGACCGCCGCGGTAGCCGACGAGCCGTCGGCAGGCGCTGCGCCCTCTCGCGGCGTCTACCGCTGGCTCGTCGTCGCGATCCTGTTCGTCGGCTATTGCTTCAGCGCGATCGACGCCCGTGTGCTGACGCTGATGGTCGAGCCGATCCAGCGCGACCTGAACCTCAGCGATTTTGAAATCAGCCTGCTTCAGGGTTTTGCCTTTTCCTTGCTCTACAGCATCGCCGCGCTGCCGATCGGCCGCTTTGTCGATCGTACCAAAAGGCGCGCGACGCTCATTGTCTGGGGAGTGCTGTTCTGGTCGGCGATGACCGCCGCCTGCGGCTTTACCAGCAGCTTCATCGGGCTCTTCCTCGCGCGCGTCGGCGTCGGGGTGGGTGAGGCGACGCTTAGCCCGACCGCCTATTCGTTGATCAGCGATTATTTCGAGCGGCGAAGGCGGGCGCTGGCGATCAGCTTCTATGCGATCGGCTACCCGATCGGAGGCGGCCTGGCGCTGTTGATCGGCGGTTGGCTGCTCGCGCGCTTCACCAAGGCCGGCGGCGCAACATTGCCGTGGCTCGGCAGTTTCGAACCGTGGCAGATGGTGTTTCTGTGCGTTGCGGCGCCCGGATTGATCGTCGCCGCACTGATGATGACGATCCGCGAGCCGGCGCGGCAGGAGCTGGCGGCGAACCTGTCGGTGCAAAGCAGCCTGCGCGAAGGGTTCGACTATATTTCCGAGCGTTGGGCGCTGTTCGGTTCGCTGATCGGTTCGCTCGCCCTGATCGCACTTCTGGCGATCGGCACCGCCCTGTGGTTCCCGACCTTCCTGATCCGCAGCTATGGCATGAGCCCCGCCGAGGTGGGGATGTCCTACGGCATGATCATGCTGACCTGCGGCACCATCGGCACGCTGTCGGGTGGCTGGCTCGCGGGACGGTTGATGCAGGGCGGCCGGGCGGACGCCAATATGCGCGTCGTGCTGATCGCCACCGTGCTGAAAGGCGTTCCGCTCATCGTCGCGCCGCTGATGCCGACCGCCTTTCTGTCGCTCACGATGATGGCGATCGGCACGCTGATCGGTCAGGCGTCGCAAGGCGTGATGCTGACCGCGATCCAGGATGTGACGCCCAATCAGCTGCGCGGGCAGGTCACCGCCATCTCGCTCTTGTGCGTCAATCTGGTGGGGATGGGGCTGGGCGCCAGCGTCATCGCCGCGATCACCGATTTCGGCTTCGGCGACCAGGCGGCGCTCGGCTATTCGATCGCGATTGCCGGTGCGGTCGTGCTACCGCTGATCGTGGCCCTGCTCCTTGTCGCCCTGCCGCACTATCGCCGCGCGGTCGAAGGCTGACGCGCGCCACCGGGGTCGTCAGCCGAGAACGGCGACGCTGCGCAGGATGAGGCGGACGAGATCGGCCTGCCGGCTGACCCCGGTCTTGCTGAGGATCGTCTTGCAATAGCTGCGCACGGTATTTTCGGTGAGTTCCAGCCTTGCCGCCGCTTCGGCGAGGCTGAGCCCGGTCGCGAGCAGCGCCGCCAGATGCGCCTCGGACGGCGTGAGGTCGAAGATCTGGCTGACCAGTCTTTCGAGCGGCTGGTTGTTGTCGAGCCCCGAGACATAGACCACCGCGGCCGGCCCCGCCTCGTTGCTGTAGCGCGAGGGCGTCTCGATCGAGCGCACGAGTACCCCGAAATGCCGGTCGATATCCGCCTCGATACGCAGTCCTTCGGCGAAGCTGCCGCCATCGCGGCGCGCCGCGACCGCCTTGCCGACCAGTTGCTGGAGCTGGGCGTTGCCCGTCTTGCTCGCGAGCACGAGCCGGTCGTCGGCGGCGCGCAGCGCGGTGCTCGACTTGATCAGCGCGCGGCCGGCGCTGTTGGTGCGCAGGATGCGCCCCGCGCCATCGAGGATGAAGGTGCAGAGCGTCAACCGGTCGAGCGTGTCGATCATCACCTGCAGCTCGGTCTCGTCGCGGCGGATGCGCGAGAAGAGCGCAAGCGACTGTTCGAGATGCGGGCGCAATGCGAGCAGCACCGCCTTGTCGTCGTCGGTGAAATCCTCTTCGCCCGGACCGTTGGTCAGGCCGACATTGCCCTCCCACCCGCCGGGTTCGGAAATATACATGCCGAGTTGATATTCGATGCCATAGGGCTGCAATATCTCGCGATAGAAGCGGTTGCTGCGAAGGTCGTCGGGCGAGATCACTTCGCTCAGCCGGAAGATGTCGCCGGCTTTGGTCAGCGCGTTGCGCAGCGGGTCGAGATCGCCGAGCTCGGCATGGACCGCGTGAATCCGGCGGGCTTCGCGCTCGTCGATCACGGGCGGCGGTCCCCAGATGATCAGCGGCGGCGTGCCCTGCCGACTGAGCCGCAACGTGATCGCCGCGCTGGCGCAGCGCATCCGCCGGCTCAGCGCTTCGAGGAAGCCCAGCCACGGCGTCGCTTCGAGCGGCCCGCGGTAAAGCAGGGTCACCAGTTCATCGACTTCGGCCAGAGGTTTTCCGATCCGCATTCCGGCTTCGCTTCCTGTTCGCGTCCCGTCACCCGATAAGCTGGGGAGTCGGTCTCGATCCCGCAATGACCTGTCCGGACCCGAGCGGCAAGAGGCGGTGCGCAAATCGCGCGCCCCCCGAATAGGGGTTGTCGCGGCCACACCCGCGCGTAACGCAGCGGGGAGCAAATCGATCGGGCAAATGGACGGCCTGTCCATGGATGCCCGGCGCAGGAGACGATCTGCCGTGGCCGAAGCCAAGTTCACGATACCCCATAAAATCTTCGCCGCGGCGCGCGCGCATGGCGATGCCGTCGCGATCCGCGGCGAGGACGGGACCGAGGTTCGTTATCGCGATCTCGAACCGCTGGTGCGGGCGGCCGCCAAGGGCTTTATCGCGGCGGGTGTCGTGGCGGGGGATCGGATCGCGATCTGGGCGCCCAACGCGATTGGCTGGATTGTCGCCGCGGTCGGTGCGCAGGCAGCGGGCGCGGCGATCGTGCCGCTCAACACCCGGCTGAAGGGCCGTGAGGCGGGTTATATATTGCGCACCAGCGGTGCCAAGCTGCTGTTCACCGTCTCCGATTTTCTCGGCACCGCCTATCCAGAATTGATCGCAGGCGAAGATCTGCCCGACCTGCGCGGGATCGTCCTGATGGACGGCGACAAGGGTGGCATGGCCTGGCAGACCTTCCTCGATCGCGGCGCCGCCCTTTCCGATGCCGCGGTCGCCGCGCGGATGGATGCGCTGAACGAGGATCAGGTTTGCGACATCCTCTTCACCTCGGGCACTACGGGCAATCCGAAGGGGGCGGTGACGACGCATGGGCAAAATGTCCGGCTGTACCTCGCCTATGGCGAGACGCTGACCTATGGTCCGGGCGACAATTTCCTGATCATCAACCCCTTCTTCCACAGCTTTGGCTACAAGGCCGGATGGCTGGTGGCGCTGATGCGCGGGGTGACCGTGCTGCCCCACGCCGTGTTCCAGACTGACAGGGTGCTCGAACGGATCGAGCGCGAACGGGTGACATTGCTCCCGGGTCCGCCGACGATCTTCCAGAGCCTGCTCGCGGGCCCTTATCGCGACCATGATATTTCTTCGCTGCGCGTGTCGATCACCGGCGCCGCGTCGGTGCCGGTCACCCTGATCGAGGAAATGCGCGGCAAGCTCGGCATCGATGTCGTGCTCACCGCCTATGGCCTTACCGAAACCTGCGGCGTCGTGACGATGTGCGGCGCCGGCGACGATGCGGCGACGATCGCCAACACCGCGGGCCGCCCGCTCGCCGGGATCGAGGTCAAGCTTGTCGACGAGGCGGGCGAGAGTGTCGCGCCGGGCGAGGCGGGCGAATTGCTCGTGCGTGGGCCCAATGTGATGCAGGGCTATTTCAACGACCCGGCGGCGACCGCGGCGGCGATCGATAGCGAAGGCTGGCTGCGCACCGGCGACATTGCGGTGCAGGACGCACGCGGCAATGTGAAGATCACCGACCGCGCCAAGGACATCTTCATCGTCGGCGGCTTCAACGCCTATCCGGCCGAGATCGAAGGGCTGCTCGCGGCCAATCCGGCGGTCATGCAGTCGGCCGTCATCGGCGTGGCCGACGAACGGCTGGGCGAAGTGCCCAAGGCCTATGTCGTCCTGCGTCCCGGCGCGAGCGCCACTGCCGACGAGATCGTCGCCTGGTGCCGCGAGAATATGGCGAACTACAAGGTGCCGCGTCAGGTGGTGATCCTCGACGCGCTGCCGGTGAACGCCGCGGGCAAGGTGCAGAAGTTCCTTCTGCGCGATCCCGGGGCGTAGCCATCGTCCGATGCGACAGGACGACGGCTAGCGATCCATTGCGGCCCTTCTTTCGCCAGCTACCCGTCCGCCCGTTCAGCCGACTACCGACCCCGCTGAGCCTGAGGCTGCGACTGATAGGTTGAAGGCCGCTTCTGCGCCACCGCCGGAAAGGTGCGGCCGCCGTGGTAGGTAACGGTCCCACACACACGGTCGCCCTTGGCCGAGAGCGTGCCGTCGAACAGCACATCGCCCTCGCGGGAGGCGACCGCCATGTGGAAGCTGTTGCCGGTCAAGGTGATTTTGCGCAGGACAACGGGTGCGGTCATCCACAGCGACAGCGATCCGCCATAAGCGTCCTCGACGAAGCCGATCGACAGAAGCCCGAAATTGGGCGTTGCCCCGACATGCATCAGGAAATCCCAGTTGCCGTGGAGGTTCGGAGCCTCGGCGCCGGCCGGAGCGGCTCCCGCGCCACATTCAAACCGCATGTTTACAGCCTCGCTTGCTGCTGCCGGAACCGCTGCGAATGCCAATACCGCGCCGATGATAATCCGTTTCATTGCTTTCTCCATCTCAACTTTCTCCGTGCCAACATCTGGACGGTCATGCCGGCCGGGTGGCGGGTGGCGATGCCGGTCGACAATGGAGAAAGTCGTGAGTAGCTTCCGCAATTTCGTGACTGGTGGGCCGATGCAGTTGGCGATGCGTGAATGGCGAATGATGGGGAAGTGGCGGGGGCCGCTCAGTGCGGTGGCTTTTGGCGTGGTGCTTGGAGTGACGGGTCCATTCGGATCGCAAACCACTCTCGGTCCAGAGGTGCGCTATCCTTTCTGGATGGTCATCGCACTCGTCGGCTTTGGCGCCGCTGCTGCTGCGGAGCGAGTTCTTCCGTCCGCTTCGCCGGGGAGAAGAACGGCAACACGGATCATCGCAGTAGCAGCCGCATCCGCGGTGCCCATGACGTTCTTTGTGGCGTGGGCCATGGGGGTGGTTCGACCGGGCAGAATGTTCAGCCCCGTTCAACTGCTCGCGTTATTTCCGTACGTGGCGCTCGTCCAGTTGCTGATTGCCCGCGTCATGTCTCCGGACGACCCGATGACTGTGGTCGCACCCGTGGAACAGCCAGCCGCGGCGCCCGAATATCCGCGCGAGTTCGTGTCGAAGCTTCCGGTGGCTTTGCGCCGGGACATTCTCGCACTGGAAGCTGAGGACCATTATGTGCGCGTGCACACGCGCCACGGCTCGGCGCTGATCCTGATGCGACTGGCGGACGCGGCGGCGATCATCGATCCCCGGCTGGGCCTTCGCGTGCACCGTAGCTGGTGGGTGGCCAAAGACGGCGTTCGCGCGTTGGAAAGAACGCCCGGGCGCGCCATTGTCCGGCTGATCGATGACACGGCCGTTCCGATCAGCAGGACATATTTGTCGGCCGCGCGGGCAGTTTTGACCGATTAACTCTATCGAACCGATGTGGTTTGCTGGGCCGAACCGTCAGGTTGCGGGGTAGAAGCGGCTGATTGTATCGACAACGCAGGCAGGCTTTTCGGCGCCTTCGATCTCCACCGTCACCCGAACCACCGCCTGGACGCCGCCCTTGGCTTCCTCGGCCTTGACGAGCTCGCCACACCCACGGATCCGGCTGCCGGCGCGGACGGGGCTCAGAAAGCGCAGATTGTCGGTGCCGACATTGACCCCCATCGAAACGCCGCGCACCTCGACCAGTTCGGGGAGGAAGCGGTTGACGAGGCTCATGGTGAGATAACCATGCGCGATCGTGCCGCCGAACGGACCGCCCTTGGCGCGCTCTGGATCGACATGAATCCATTGATGATCGTCGGTGGCCTTGGCGAACAGGTCGATACGGTCCTGCTCGATCGCGAGCCAGTCGGTCGGGCCGAAGCTTTCGCCCACCGCCGCGAGCAGCGCCGCCGGGGTTTCGAAGATGCGCGCGCTCATGCCTGCTGGCTCGAGACCGCGAGCACTTCACCCGTCATGTAGGAGGAAAGCTCGCTGGCGAGGAAGAGCATCACGTTCGCCACTTCCCAAGGCTCGGCATAGCGGCCGAAGGCTTCCTTCTCGGTCAGCGTCTCGAGCAGCCCCGGCGGGGTCACCTTGGAAAGCGAGGCGTGCATCGCGAGGCTGGGCGAGACCGCGTTGATGCGGACGCCGTGCTCGGCGGCTTCGAGCGCCGAACAGCGCGTGAAGGCCATGACGCCGGCCTTCGCCGCGGCATAATGCGCCTGCAGCCTTTGCGCGCGCCAGCCGAGCACCGAGGCGTTGTTGACGATCGCGCCCTTCTGGCGTTCGTACATGTGCGGCAGGATCGCGCGCGTCATGCGAAAGACACTCGTGAGCGTCACGTCGAGCACCTTGTGCCACTGGTCGTCGGTCATCTCGACGACCGAAGCCGCGCCGCCGAGCCCGGCATTGTTGATGAGGACATCGACATGCCCCATCGCGCCGATCGCACCCGAAACCAGCGCCTGTACCTGATCCTCACTGGTGACGTCGCAGACGAACGTGCCGGGGCGTGCGAAGCCGAGCGCGGCGATCCGGTCGGCGGTCTCGCCGAGACGGCGTTCGTGCATGTCGGAGAGGAAAAGCGTCGCGCCTTCCTCGGCCGCGCGCTGTGCGACTGCGCCGCCGATGCCGCTGCCCGCGGCGGCGGTGATCAGCACGGTCTTGCCCTTCAGAAGGCCGGTCGGGGTCGGATATTCGGGGGCGGGTCGTGCCACGCTTGGTTCCTTTATTTGAGGTCGCCGCGCGGTTCGCGGGGTAGCCCCAGCGCGCGCTCGGCGATGATGTTGCGCTGAATCTCGTTCGTGCCGCCGTAAATTGTGTCGGCGCGGCTGTAGAGGAACAGGTTGGGCAGCGCGGGGAAGGCGTATTCGTGACCCGCCACGGTTTCGCCCGCTTGTCCCAGAACGTCCATCGCGAGCTCGCCGAGATCGCGGCGCCACGTCGCCCACTGGATCTTGTAGGTGAGCGCCGACGGGTTGAGCTTGCCGTCCTCGGCGTCGGTGAGCATGCGCAGCGCGCCATAGCGCATCAGCTTCAGGCCGATCTCGGCCTTGGCGATGCGCTGGCGGATCAGCGGGTTCTTCGCCTCACCATTGGCGCGCGCCGCGGCGATGACCGCGTCGAGTTCGTTGCGAAAGCCCATCTGCTGCGCAAGCGTCGAGACGCCGCGCTCGAAGCCGAGCAGCCCCATTGCGACCTTCCAACCATCGCCGGGTTCGCCGAGGATGCTCTCGGCCGCGGTGCGCGCGTCGTCGAAGAAGGTTTCGTTGAATTCGGCCTCGCCCGTGATCTGATGGATCGGGCGGACGGTGACGCCGCTCTGGTCGACCGGAACGAGCAGGAAGGAGAGGCCCTTCGGTCCTTTCGACCCTGCCTCGGTACGCGCGATCACGAAGATCCAGTCCGAGAATTGGGCGAGGCTGGTCCAGATTTTCTGTCCCTCGATCACCCACTCGTCGCCCTCGCGCCATGCCTTGGTGCGGACATTGGCGAGGTCCGAGCCGGCACCCGGCTCCGAATAGCCCTGGCACCAGATTTCTTCGCCCTTCGCGATCTTCGGTAGGAAGCGCGTCTTTTGTTCTTCGCTGCCGAAGGCGAGGATGGTGGGACCGGCCAGCTCGATGCCGATATGGTTGAGCCGGGGCGGGGCGCCTGCGCGCGCATATTCCTCGGCGAAAATGACCTGCTGCGCGAGCGTCGCGTCGCGCCCGCCATAGGCTTTGGGCCAGCCGACGCAGCTCCAGCCCGCTTCGCCCAGCCGGCGCTCCCAGTCGCGGCGGCGCTCGGGCATTTCGGTCAGGCTGGTGAGTCCGCGGACGTCGGCGAAGGCGCCTTCCAACTCGGCCTTGAGCCAGGAAGCGGCCTCGGCGCGGAAGACTTCTTCCTCAGGCGAAAATCCAAGCTTCATGCGGCTTTGTCCAATCCGGCGAGTCCGGCCACCTGCTCGCGGTGCCAGTCGGGGGTGCCGAGCAGGCTCGCGTTGCTGCGCGCGCGCTTGAAATAGAGATGCGCGTCATGCTCCCAGGTGAAGCCGATGCCGCCATGCAGCTGGATCATCTCGCCCGCACAGTGGCTGTAAGTGTCGCAGGCGAATGCCTTGGCGGCGTGGACCGCGAACGACGCTTCGTCCGACGCTTCGTCGATCGCGCACGCGGCCCAATAGACCGCCGAGCGCGCCTGCTCGATCGCGACCATCATGTCGGCGAGGCGGTGCTTGACCGCCTGGAAACTGCCGATCGAACGGCCGAACTGGATGCGTTCTTGGGTGTAGGCGACCGTCCGATCGAGACACGCCTGCGCGCCGCCCAGCGCATCGGCGGCGATGGCGAGCCAACCGGTGGTGAGCGCGGCGTGGACGGCGGCGCGCGGATCGGCGAGCGTTTCGACGGCGACCCCGCCGAAATCGAGCCGGGCATAGGGGCGTGTCTGGTCCATGCTGGTGAGCGGGGTGATTCCGAGCCCGAGCGCGCCGCGCTCGACGATCGCGACGCCATTGTCGGTTGCGACCACGAACAGGTCGGCGCTGGCGCCGTGCGGCACGAGGAGCGCGGCGCCGGTCAGCGTTCCGTCGCTGATCGTCGCGCCCGGCGTTCCACCCATATTCACTGCGGCGAAGCTTGCCACGAGATCGCCCGATGCCAGACGGGGAAGGAGCCGCGCCTTCTGTTCGTCGGTGCCGCCCGCAAGAATCGCGGGGGCGGCAAGCCCAAGGCTGGCGAGCAGCGGCAGCGCCGCGGTGTGCCGCCCCGCTTCCTCGGCAAAGATCGCAAGCTCGACCATCCCGAGCCCGACGCCGCCCAGTGCCTCGGGAATCGCGACGCCGGCGAGGCCGAGTTCGCCGGTGAACGCCTGCCACAGCAGCTTGTCGACGCCCGTGTCGGCCATCGCTGCGCGGGTGCGCTCGCTCGTCGCATTCTCCGCAAAGAACGTCTTTGCCGTCTCGGCAATCATCGCCTGTTCGTCGGTGAAGGCGAAATGCATCTTAGCTGCCCCAGACCTTGCGCGGTTCGCTGCGGACTGCGAGCAGCTTGTCGACCGCATCGCCGACGTCGGCGGGTGCCCATTTTGCCTGCTGGTCGACCGTCGGGCCGAGTTTCCAGCCATCCTCGATCGTGATGCGTCCGCCTTCCAGTTCGAAAACGCAGCCCGTCACATGCTTCGATTGTTCGGAGCCGAGCCATACGACCGTGGGCGCGATATTGTCGGGGTCCTGTACGTCGAAGCCGGTTTCGACCGCGGCCATCTTGTCGGCAAACGCGCCCTCGGTCATCCGCGTGCGCGCCGCGGGGGCGAGGGCGTTGGCGGTGATCCCATAGCGGCCAAGCTCGGCCGCCTGCACCAAAGTCAGCGCGGCGATGCCGCCCTTGGCGGTCGAATAGGCCGCCTGCGCGATCGAGCCCTGGAGCCCGGCGCCGCTGGTGGTGTTGATGATGCGCGCGTCGACGGGACGGCCCGCCTTCTGTTGTGCACGCCAGTAATCGACGGCGTGGCGGCTGACGCAGAAATGGCCGCGCAGATGGACGTGCATCGTTGCGTCCCACTCTTCGGGGGTCGCGGAGACGAACATGCGATCGCGCACGATCCCGGCATTATTGACGACGACATGCAGGTCGCCGAACGCCGCGACCGCGGCGTCGACGATGCGCTTGGCGGCATCCCAGTCGGTGATGTCCTCATAATTGGCGATGGCGTTGCCGCCCGCCGCCTTGATCTCGGCGACCACACCGTCGGCCGCCGACGTGTCACGGCCTTCGCCCGCAAGGCTGGTGCCGATGTCATTGACGACGACATTGGCGCCTTCGGCGGCGAAGGCGAGAGCATAGGAGCGCCCGAGCCCGCGCGCCGCGCCGGTGATGATGACGGTCCGTCCTTCGCAAAGTGTCATTACAGCCTCTCGATTATCGTGACATTGGCCTGACCGCCGCCTTCGCACATGGTCTGCAGACCATAGCGGCCGCCGGTACGCTCAAGCGCATTGAGCATCGTCGTCATCAGTCGCGCGCCGGTCGCGCCGAGCGGGTGGCCGAGCGCGATCGCGCCGCCGTGGACATTGACCTTTTCATGCGGGATGCCGAGTTCCTTCATCCACGCCATCGGCACGCTGGCGAAGGCTTCATTGCATTCGAACAGGTCGATGTCGGCGACGGTCATCCCCGCCTTTGCCAGCGCATATTGCGTCGCGGGGATCGGCGCGGTGAGCATCCACACCGGATCGTCGGCGCGCACCGACAGATGATGGATCCGCGCGCGGGGGGTCAGGCCATGGTCCTTCACCGCCGCCTCCGACGCGATCAGCATCGCCGCGGCGCCATCGCAATTCTGGCTGGAGATGCCCGCGGTGATCTTGCCGTCTTCCTGAATCAGCCGCAGTTCGGCCAGCCCTTCGCGCGTCGTTCCGGGGCGGATCGTCTCGTCCTGCGCCAGCCCTTCGAGTGGCGCGATTTCATTGGCGAACCAGCCGGCATCGGTCGCGGCCTGCGCGCGCTGGTGCGATGCGAAGGCGAATTCCTCCATCTCGGCGCGGCTGAGGCCCCATTTGTCGGCGATCATTTCGGCCGAATTGATCTGGTTGAGCAGCCCGTCGCCATAGCGCGCGATCCAGCCGGGCGAGGTGTTGAACGGGTTGGTGAAACCATGGGGTTCACCCGCATACATCGCCGCACTGATCGGGATGGCATTCATCGCCTGCGATCCACCCGCGACGACCAGATCCTGCGTCCCGCTCATCACGCCCTGCGCCGCGAAATGCAGCGCCTGCTGCGACGATCCGCACTGGCGGTCGACCGTTGTGCCGGGAACATGCTGGGGCATCCCCGCGACGAGCCATACGGTGCGGCCGATGTCGCCCGCCTGCGGCCCGATCGTATCGCAGCAGCCCCAGACGACATCGTCGACCGCGCCGGCATCGATGCCGGTGCGTGCGATCAATGCCTTGATCGGATGCGCGCCGAGGTCGGCTGGATGGACGGCGGCAAGGCTGCCCTTCTTGCGCCCGATCGGCGTGCGCACTGCGTCGATGATATAAGCTTCGGCCATCAGATTTCCCTATGCGAATGTTTGATCGGGGCCGATCGCCAGCCCCCCGCCGATCACGGCGTCGTCGATGCGTTTGAGATGGAAAGCGCGACTGCCCCATGCGCCGGCGAGCGCCCAGCTGCGCTTCATCCAGAAATGCAGGTCGACCTCATAAGTATAGCCCATCGCGCCATGGACCTGGATCGCGGTCTCGGCCATCTGGATGGCGGCGTCGGTCGCTGCGATCTTGGCATGGCTGATGTGGACCGGCGCGCTGGACAGGCCATCGGCGAGTGCCTGCGCCGCGCGCCAGAGCACCGGCTTGGCAAATTCGATGGCGACGGCGGCGGTGGCGAGTTGATGCTTCACCGCCTGAAATGCGCCGATCGGCTGGCCGAACTGGGTGCGGATTTTGGCATAGGCCGCCGACTGGTCGAGCATCGCCTCGGCCAGCCCGGCAAGCTGCGCGGCCACCATCAGCGCGCCGAGATCGAGCAGCAGCGGGTCCGACGAAGGCGCGCCGACAGGCTGGGTCAGATTGCGCAGCGGGTCGATGCTGTCGAGCGTTGCGCCCTCGCCATCGCTGACCCACGGGTTGATCGCATGAGCGACCGAAGGCTTCGCGGTTCCCGCGACGATCGCGGCCATTTGCGCGGCATCGCCCTGCGCCAACAACCACGGCACCGCGACAAAGGCGGTGTCGACCAGCGGTTCGGCGAGGCAAGCGCGCCCACATTCGCGCGCGATCAAAGCCGCATCGACGAGCCCAAGGCCCAGGCCGCCAAATTCCTCGGGAACCAGCAGACCGGTCAGCCCCATGTCGACGAGACCCTGCCAGATCGCGGGATCGCGATTGTCGCCCGCATCGAGCCGGCGCAGCACGTCGGGCCCATGTGTTCCCGCGAGATAGTCGCGGACGGTTTCGGCCAGCGCGAGCTGGTCTTCGTTCAGCAGAAATTCCATCAGCCCGCTCCCACTCTGGGCAAATCGAGCAATCGTTCGGCGGTGATATTGCGCTGGATTTCGTTCGACCCGGCGTAAATCGGACCCGAGAGCGAGAAGATATAACCCTCCAGCCACTGGTTCATGCGGCCGTCGTCGAAACGGCGGAGCTCGGCGGCGGCGCCCAGCAATTGCATCGCGGTGCGGTGCATCGCGCGGTCGAGTTCGGACCAGAAAATCTTGTTGAGGCTCGCCTCGGCCCCGATCGACCCGCCCGCCATGATCTTCGCGGCGACGGAATAGGTGTTATAGGCATAGGCCTGCGCCTGCATCCACGCGGTCATCACCGCCTCGCGCGCCGACGGCGCGGCTTCGGCTTCGTGCTGACGATAGAGCTCGACCAGCCGCTTCGCGGTCGCCTGAAACCGGCCGGGCGAGCGCAGCATCAGCCCGCGTTCGAAACCCGCGGTCGCCATCGCGACCTTCCAGCCTTCGCCTTCGCCCGCGATGCGGTTTTCGACCGGCACGCGCACCTCGTCGAAGAAGAGCTCGGCAAAGCCCGTGTCGCCATGCAATTGCCGGATCGGGCGGCGAGTGATTCCGGGGCTGTTCAGGTCGAACAGGATGAAGCTTAAGCCCTTGTGGCGCTTGCTGCCTTCTTCGGTGCGGAAAATGCCGAAGCCCCAGTCGGCGAAGGCGGCGCGGCTCGACCAGGTTTTCTGGCCGCTGATCACATAATGATCGCCGTCGCGCACCGCCTTGCTGCCGATCGCCGCCATGTCGGACCCGGCTCCCGGTTCGGACCAGGCCTGCGCCCACATCGTCTCGCCCTTCGCCATCGGGGTCAGGAAGCGCGCTTTCTGTTCGGGCGTGCCGAATTCCATGATCGTCGGACCGAGCAGGAAAATGCCATTCTGGTTGGCGCGATTGGGGCCTCCGGCGCGGAAATATTCTTCCTCGAAGATCAGCCACTGGATCAGGTCGAGCCCGCGCCCGCCATAAGCCTCGGGCCAGGTGACCATGCCCCAGTTTCCGCTCGCGAGCGTGCGTTCCCACACGACATGCTGGTCAAAGCCTTCGCGGCATTCGAGCGTGACCAGCGGCTCCTTGGGCACATGCGCGTCCATCCACGCGCGCACCTCGGCACGGAAATCTTGTTGTTCGGGTGTGTAGGCGAGGTCCATCAGAATTTGGCCGCCTTGCCCGTTTCGACAAAGGCATCGCGCGATTTCTGGCTGTCTTCGTGCATATACATTTCCAGCGTGAAACCCTGTTCCCAGCGGTATCCGCGGTCGACGTCGCGTTCCTCGAGGCCGTTCAGCGCCTCCTTGGCGATGACGAGCGCCTTGCGCGATTTCGATGCGATCACCGCGCAAAAGGCGCGCGCTTCGGTTTCAAGGTCGGCGCGCGGCACGACCTTCTCGATCGCGCCCAGCCGCCACGCTTCCTCGGCGGGGATCGTGCCGCCGGTGAAAAAGGCCGCGCGCACCTTGTGCAGCGGCAACATGCGTGAAAGGTGCGAAGCCCCGCCCATCGCGCCGCGATCGACCTCGGGCAGCGAGAAATAGGCGTCGTCGGCGGCGATGATGCTGTCGCTGGCGCCGCAAATGCCGATACCGCCGCCGATCACGAACTTGTGCACGGCGCTGATCACCGGAACCTCGGCGTTACGGATCGCCTTGAAGGTCAGGTAATTGCCGCGATTGAGGAGGGTGATGCGTTCGGGATGCGCCTGCATCTCCTTGATATCGACCCCGCCGCAAAAACCCTTGCCCTCGGCGCGGATCAGCACGCAATTGACCTCGGGGTTGCTCGCCGCCGTGGTGACGATCGCGGGGATCGCCATCCAGGTTTCGCTGTCGAAGGCGTTGACCGGCGGGACGTCGAAGACGATTTCGGCGATCCGGTCCTTGATGGTACAATGTATCGGCATGGGTTCAGTCCAGTCCTCGCAGCGCGGCCAGGCGGGCACGCGCATCCTTTTCGATCGACGAGAGAAGATCGGCGCAGCTCGGGAGGTCGCCGAGGCGCCCGCCGACAAGCCCGGTCGCGAGCAGGCCGTTTTCGGTGTCGCCGTCCACCACCGCTTTCTGGATCAGCATCGGCGCGGCGGCGGCCATCATCGCCTGCGGCAGCGACAGATTGCCGTGGCTGGTCATGCCGCGCGCGGCGCGCAGCAGTTCGCCAAAGCTGGCGCCGGTCTGACGCTTCATCGCGAGCCCCGCCTCGATCGCGCGTTTCCACATGGCGAGCTTGCCCGACGCCTCGATGCGCCGCATCGCGGGGGTCAGGATCATCCGCTGCGGGATGCCATCGATCTTGGTCGACACGATGATGTCGCCGGTTCCCGCGCGCACATAGGCCGATTTCGAACGATCGGGGATCGGGCTGTCGCTGGTCATCAGGAAGCGCGTTCCCATCGCGATGCCTGCCGCGCCATAGGCCAGCGCCGCCGCGAGCCCGCGTCCGTCGGCAAAGCCGCCCGCCGCGACGACCGGCACCTCGACCGCGTCGAGCACCTGGGGCAGCAGCACGGTTGTCGCGACCGCGCCGGTATGCCCGCCGCCTTCGCCGCCCTGCACGGTGATCATCTCACACCCCAGCTGGACCATCTTCTCGGCATGTTTGACTGCGCCGACGGTGGGGATGCAGAGGATGCCGGCGTCCTTGAACCGGCCGATCATTTTCGCATCGGGACCGCGCCCGAAACTGACCGCGCCGACGCGATCGCTGTTCGCGACGATCAGATCGACGATCGCCGCCGCGCCGGGCTGGAAACTGTGAAAATTGACCCCGAAGCGGTGCGGGGTGAGGTCGCGCAGCCGCGCGATCGCCTCGGCGAGTTCGGCGGGGGTCATTACCGCACCCGCGAGAAAGCCGAACGCTCCCGCGTTGCTCGATGCCGCGACCAGCTCAGGCGTCGCGATCCAGCCCATCGCGGTCTGGATCACGGGCAGGCGGCATCCGAGTGCCTGGGTCAGCGGGGTGGTCAGCGCGTCGGTCACAATATCAGCCTTCGCCCGCGGCCTTCTTGTTCGCCTTGGCCATCGCCGCACCGTCGAGCCCGCCGAGCGAATTTCCGCTGACCAGATCGTTCTGAGCATGCGCGAAATGATGCATGTGGAACACCGCATCCATCGCAGTGCGCTTGCCGCGCAGATCCTCGACATGGTTGAGCGCCTGCTTGGTCAGCCAATTGCCGAGCCGCGGCCGCGTCGCGAGTTCGTGCGCCATCGCCGACACCTTGTCCTTGAGTTCGGCGCGCGGGACCATTTCATTGACCATGCCGAATTGATAGGCGCGCGCCGCGGGCATGCGTTCGCCGAGCAGCAGGAAGCCCTTGGCGATGCGCGGCGGCAGCTCGAAGCCATGCGCGAAATATTCGACCCCGGGGATGCCCATGCGGTTGACCGGGTCCTGAAAAAAGGCGTCGTCGCTGGCGACGATCAGGTCGCACACCCACGCCAGCATCAGCCCGCCGGCAATGCATGCGCCCTGCACCATTGCAATCGTCGGCTTGGGAATGTCGCGCCAGCGGCGGCACATCCCGAGGTAAACTTCCTGCTCGCGGGTATAGAGCAGCTCGGCGCCGGGCCGGGTCGTGTGATCGCCGAACATCAGCTTACGGTCGAAGGGCACCAGATGATCGCGCCCCGGCGTCCCGATGTCGTGCCCGGCGCTGAAATGCTTGCCGTCACCGCCCAGTACGATGACCTTGATCGCATCGTCGTCGGTCGCGCGCTGGAAGGCGGCGTCGAGCGCGTAGGTCATCTGGCTGTTCTGCGCGTTGTTGAACTGCGGCCGGTCCATGATGATCCACGCGACGGGGCCGTCGACTTCATAGCGGACGGGGGTGTCGGTTTCATACACCGGCTGTTGCGGCTGGCGCGGGACGATCTCGGTCATGCTCAGTTCCTCTTGCCTGCGGGATTGTCCTTGATCACGCCCGCGCGCAGATTGTGCGGGTCGAGCCGCGCGATGATCGCGAGCTGTTCGGCGGTCGGGGCGGGGGTGGTCTTGATTTCGGTCGCGGCTTCAAGCGCGAAGCCGGTCGCTTCCTGCACCTGGTCGAAGGTCGCGCCCGGGTGGAGCATCACGACGCGGATCGCATTGTCCTTGCCGCCGAAATCCATGACGCACAGGTCCGTGATGATCAGGCGCAGGTCGACGCGGCTGAAATTGACGCCGGGGGTACGGCGCGCGGGATTGTAGCCGACGCTCGACACCATATCGACCTCGCCCTCGACGAAGATGCGCTTCGAATGGGCGGGGATGAACATCGAATTGATGTGGCAGATGCTGTTGCCCGGAAAACCGCGCGCGCCGAGCATCTGCACCTTGGGCTGATCATAGGTGCCGCCGAGGTAGGAAATGTTCGTCTGCCCGAAGCGGTCGATCTGGCTCGGCGTCACCATCGCGTGGCGCTTGCCGGACCAGACCGCGGCGTCGAAAAAGCGCGAAAAGGGCAGGTAGCCCGCGGCCTTTCGATCGTCGTAGCCGCGCGGGCCGAGCGGCACGGGGTCTTCGACCAGCCAGGCTTCGCCGTCGGTCATCATCAGTTCGGGGGTGTGCGTCAGCTTGGCGAGGCCGGCGGCGAGGCGCGGCGCGGGGCCGATGCCGGTCGCGACGAGTTCGCCATTGGCGCGCCACGCTTCGGACGCGGCGACGATGAGCTGTTCGCAAAGGGTGAAGTCGGGTGCGGTGGTCATGTCGTCCGCCTCAAAAAATGGGAAGGGGGAGGGCGGCGACGGCGTTCTTGCCGCCGACGCGGTCGAGATAACCGGCCTCGTCGGCGCCGACCGTCTCGGCAAGATAGCGGTCCCAGCCGCCGTCCTCGCGCGCGCTGTCGGCGTAGGATTTGAGGTGTTTCATGTCCCAGCCATAGACGGGGGGCATCGAGGTCGGATGCGCGCCCAGCGGCGCCTCGATCACGCCGTGGACGAAGCAGCGCTCAACGATGTTCGCGCGCGCATCCTCGGGATAGCTGTGGTCCATCCGCTCGACGATCTCTTCGGCCGAGACGAAGGTCTTGTCGGCGGCGCGCGCGAACCATTCGTCATAATAGGTATCGGGGCCGAGCGCCTGGATATTGCCGAGCTTGTCGGCGCGGTGGACGTGGAGCAGCGCCGCGTCGAGCTTGAGCGCGGGCATTGCCAGCAGCACCTCGCCGTCGTCATAGGGCGACTGGACGGTCTTGAAGCCGCCATGCGTCATCACGTCTGTGCCAAGCCCGACATGGGTCGGCAGGAAGGGCAAGCGGAACGCCGCGGCCTTCAAGCCCCATTGCAGCATGCCTTCGTCGAGTTCGAGAATGTCGAGCCCGCCGGCTTCGCGGGCCTTGCGGAAATAAGGCTCGAGTGGGATCGCGTCCATCGAGACGAAGCCGAAGATCAGCTTCTTCACCTTGCCCGCGGCGCAGAGCATGCCGATCTCGGGACCGCCATAGGCGACGATCGTCAGGTCGGTCAGGTCCGAACGCAGGATCGCGCGCACCAGCGCCATCGGCTTGCGGCGCGGACCCCAGCCGGCAATCCCGATCGTCATCCCGCTCTTCAGCGAGGCGACGAACTGTTCGATGGTCAATTGCTTGTTCAATCCACTCTCCAGCCCACAGACGCCGGGCACGAGGGCGCCCGCGATGTTGCAAGATGGATAGGCGCGCTGGCTGTTGGGCCGATACCACCATATGGAGAGAGACTTTCACGCCGCCCGATAGGAGAGAGGCGGGTGAGGAATGGAGATGGTTATGGCGGACGAGAAACAGCGCGTGGCGCTCGTGACCGGCGGCAGCCGCGGTATCGGCCGCGCGATCGCCGAGCGGCTATTGGAAGACGGCATGCGCGTCGTGATCTGCGGCCGCAACGCCCCTGACGACCTGCCGCGCCACCTCGACGCGACGGCGGAGTTCGAGGCGTGCGACGTGCGTTCGGCGGACGAGGTCAATGCGATGATCGACCGCATTTTCGAACGCCACGGCCGGCTCGACCTCGCCGTGAACAATGCCGGGGGCTCCCCTGAAGCCGATGCGGCCTCCGCTTCGCCGCGTTTTTCGGAACGCGTCCTCGCGCTCAACCTGCTCGCGCCGCTGCATGTCGCGCAGGCCGCCAACCGCATCATGCAGGCGCAGGAGGAAGGCGGCAACATCGTCAATATCGCCAGCGTTTCGGGGGCGCGTCCCTCGCCGGGCACCGCCATCTATGGCGCGGCCAAGGCGGGGCTGCTGAGCCTCACCGAATCGCTCGCGATGGAATGGGGGCCGAAGGTGCGCGTCAACGCGATCATCGTCGGACTGGTCGCCACCGAAGCCGCGGCCGATCATTATGGCGGCGAGGCGGGGATGAAGCGGATCGACGCGATGCTGCCGCTCGGCCGGATGGCGCGCGGGTCAGACATCGCCGGGGTCGTCAGTTTTCTGGCGTCGCCGGACGCGGCCTATATCAGCGGTGCAAAAATCGCTGCGCATGGCGGCGGCGAACGGCCGGTCTTTCTGAGCCTGGCCCAGCTGGGCTGACGTCGCGGCGGAGAAGCCGCACATGGTCAGCGGCCTTCGAAAACATTCTGTGCGCGGTGCAGGACAATGGCGACTTGGCGAGGGCGCCCGACGGTTGCGATAGTGATGCCGTCTTCCACTGCCATATCGGAGTGCCGTCATGCCCGCAGAGACCGTCAATCGCCAATGGCTGCTCGCGCGGCGCCCCAGGGGGCAGGTCAGCGTCGATGATTTCGCGCGGCATGACGCGCCTTTGCCGCGGGCCGATCTGGCCGCTGGCGAAATCCTCGTCCGCAACCTCATGCTCGGCTTCGATCCCGCGCAGCGCGGGTGGATGGACGATGTCCCAAGCTATCTGCCCCCCATCATGATCGACGAGCCCGTGCGCGGCAGCGCGGTCGCGCGCGTGATCGCGTCGGGCAATCCGGCCTATCCGGAGGGCTCGATGGTGCGGGGCTTGTTCGGATGGCAGGATTATGCCGTTGCGGCGCGGGCGGGCGACCCCGACCCGGTGCCCATTTCCGAAGATACGGCACCCGAGGAGGCATTGGGCATATTCGGCGCGGCGAGCCTCACCGCCTATGTCGGCATGTACGATGTCGGCCGGCTCCGCGCGGGGGACTGCGTGCTCGTTTCGGGTGCGGCGGGTGCGGTCGGATCGGTTGCCATCCAGATCGCGCGGCTCGCTGGTGCCCGCGTGATCGGGATCGCTGGAGGCGCCGAAAAATGCCGCTGGTTGATCGAGGATTATGGCGCCGACGCCGCGATCGATTATCGCGCTGAGGATGTGCGGGCGCGGCTCGGAAAGCTCGCGCCCGAGGGAGTCGACCTGTTCTTCGACAATGTGGGCGGCGCCACGCTCGAAGCGGGAATCGCGCATATCGCGCGCTTTGGCCGGATCGTGCTGTGCGGTGCCATTTCGGGCTATAACGACACACACGCCGCTGCCGGGCCGCGCAACCTGGTGCGGCTGATTCCGCAGCGCGCCGAGATGCGCGGCTTTATCCTGCTCGACCATCTGGACCGCGTGCCCTCCGCTATGGCGGAACTCAGGCAATGGGCCCGCAGCTGCCGAATCCGCTATCGTACCGACATCCAGCATGGTTTCGACGTCATCCCACAAACATTCTTGCGGCTGTTCAACGGCTCAAATCGAGGCAAGCAATTGCTGCGGATCGACGGGGTGGACTAGGCGGGGACTACCGGCGCGGGCCTCCGCAACGGCGTGGAAATCGCCGACGCTATTGATGATTGGGCGCGTGTCTCGCATTCTTGGGACATGAACAAGAAATCTAGCCAGAGCGCCAAAGGGCTGCGCCAATTTCTGGATCTCGAACAGCAGGACGAGTGGCTGGAAGGCAGGGCGGATTTGGCCGACGCGGAGGAGCGGCAGGATTCGATCGAGCAGCGGTTAAAATATGCGCACCGCTTCCAGAAGCTGCTTCGTCGACCGCAGGCGTCCGGGCTGTTCGAGATTCTCGAGCTATACGGCCGGACTTGCATTCCCTTACCTCGCGCGACGGAGCGCGCTTACTGGTCGGTTTCCTGCCTGCCATCGACGTCGGACAAGCCATTGGTCCGCGTCAACGCGAGTTGGATGGAGCTGTTCACGCTCTACGCCGACGGCGACGATCTCCGCGCACGGCTCATTCTTCACCTGTCGGATTTCACGACCGATGGATCGCTCGCACAGGAGAGGATCGACCAGGTGTTTCTCGAGCGGAGCGTGCGGGCACCCGAGGACTTGCGCTATTCGGTCCCGAACGGTCCGGATATTTTTGTCATCAAGATACGAGGCTCCGCTTCCATCCGCGATTTCCTCGCGGTCCCTCGCGCGCTGCGCGCGGTTCGGCGATTCAATCTGACCCACATGAATCGCGGCAGGAATGCCTATCAGGCCAGCCATTCCTATAGCGTGGCGGATTACATGCTGGGGGAGGGCTCTCCCTGACGTTCACGACCGCCGACAGCCACGGGTTGAATCCAGGCGGGGATGCTCATGGCTCCGGTTCGTCGCAGCAATCGCGAAGATGGTCGAACTCTATCCTTTCAGATCAAGCCAACTGCTATTTTTTTTGCAGCGGACGAATTGGAAGGGTCGTACAAAAATGTTCGGTAAATTGCTGGTCATCATGCTCGTCAATGCCGGGTTTGACGCCTCGGGAGGGGATCATCGGCAAGCATTTGGAGCAACTGCGCAATCCGACGCCGCGAGCGACGTCAGGTCGAGGTCGCTGAAGGACCGCCAGCAGAAATATAACTCGATATTTCCGATCAACACGCCCGACGAAATTCTCGAACCCTTGTTGGAGGAAGTGGGGGTGTGGGACGCCGATGTCGAACTTTATGTTGGCGATGTCGCAAAGCAGCCGATCCGGAAAACCGGGATCCAAACAAACCGCCTCGTTTCGAAGGGCCGGTATATGCTCAACGATTTTCGCTATATCGACGGCAGCTACGAGGGAACCGGCCTTTGGGGCTGGGATGCGTATGACAATCGCTATTCGGGCATCTGGATGGACGGCGACCATTATCTCGTCCGCCACGACGTCGGCTATTATGACCGCGCATCGAAAACGATGCTCTGGGAAGCCGATACGCTGCAAACCGACGGTGTGACCACGCGGTTGCGGATTACGCAGCATTTCGCGGGTGCGACGCGGACCTTCCAGATGGACCGCATGGACGCCAGCACGGGCAAATTCACAAAGCTGATCTTTATGAAATTCACCAAGCGCGCGGACTAGGGTCCAGACCTGGCCGGACGTTTTTGCGCGCGCCCGTCCGGCTGGTCAGCGGGCGCCGATCAAGTCTTCGACGTGGCGCGAATAACGCGTCGAAACCTCGACGACGGCGCCGTCCTCGGTATGAAGTTTGGCCAGGCGGCGGCCTGCATATTCGGCTTTGAGCACCAGTTTCAGATTGAGGAAGGCCGATCGATGAACGCGGATCATACCGGTGCCTTCGAAACGTTCGGAAAGCTGCTTCATCGTCGCGCGCAGGATGAACGTATTGTTTGACGTATAGATCAGCGCATAGTCCTTGCTCGCCTCGACCCTGACAATGTCGTCGACGAACACGCGCACCTTGCTGTTGCCCTTCGGGATCCAAAAGGCCTGTTTTTCGTCGTCGGGGCTGGGCAAGGGGCTCCCCGATCTCTTCTCGCGCGCGGCCGCGTCCATGCGGCGACGCGCGCGAGAAATCGCCTCGACGATCCGGTCTTGCTGGACCGGCTTCAGGATATAGTCGGCGGCTTCGAGTTCAAAGGCTGCGACCGCCCATTCGCTGAGCCCGGTCACAAAGATGATCTGCGCTGTCGAGCATTGCCGCAGCCGCCGGGCCAGATCGACGCCGTTCAGTCGCGGCATTTCGATGTCGAGGAAGACCACGTCGGCATGGGCGGCGCCCAACTTCTCGAAAGCGTCTTCGCCATCATGCGCCATGCCGACGATTTCGACTTCCGCGACCCCCTCAAGCGCGTGCGTCAGGCGGCGGATCGCGGATTGTTCGTCGTCGACAAGAAAAAGGCGGAGCGGTGTCATCGTCGGTTTATCCCGTGCTCGGCTGGCGCGGCGCACCCCCGCTTCGACCAAAGCGTAAGTCGGCGCCATGGCCAGCGCAATCTGGAACTTGCCGGCGCCCGCACCAGTTGGCCCCAAGGGTGCGAAGGCCGACCGCGGCGCGCGCCGCTGCGATGGCATCGTCCGGCCATGCCGCCCGCCTCAATCTTTTGGCGACAGCAACGCACGGACGCTGAGGCAACCCGCCCAGTCGCCGCCGGCCTGCCGCAGGATGCGCGTCCGCTCCGCCGAAATCTGAAGAACCTGCCAGTCGCGAAGATGCGTGCCGAGCGTTAGCGCGGCGCGTTCGGCCTCGTCGGTCAATCGCATGACTTCCCTCGGCTTGAAGTCGAATCCGCGCACATGGATGGACAGGGTGAATTCGTGATGATTGTTGGGCAGGCCGCATCCGCATTCTTCGCGCAGAGCGAGTGTCGCGTGGGGCGCCGTGTCCTGTTCGGCGTCATTCCGGCCCTTCGTATCGCTGATCGTCAAGCCACGCGCGCGTAGCGAAGCGACCGCGGCCTGTTTGAGCGCCTGCGCGCTGTCGGTAATTGTCGGCGGAAAATCGGGAGCGGACACCAGCTGGCCTTGTTTCGTGCGCGGAAGGAACGGCCCTCCTCATGCCGCGATTTCGCGCGCCGCCATGGCTGCGAGACAAACAGGCCGGGTTGCCGCGACGAACGCGCGGTGGCGCGCGATGACGATTTGCAACGGTCGCCGGGCGGCGTTGGCGCCGCTGCATGATCAGGCGCCAGCACGGCGCGTTGCTATCCTTTTCATTCGTCGACGCAATTCGCGTCATTGGTCGCAGATCGGTCCCGCACAGAGCGTCGAGATGCGACGCGGCGACCGGGATCCGGTGCGCCTTCGTGGCGGCCCGTTCCCTCGGCTTCACGCGGCGGCCTCCGGCGCGACAGAGATTTTTTGAGGATGTTCACCATGAAATTCGTACCCGCGCCCCGTCCTGCCCATCCGACGAACAAGGGCGGCCTGTCGCGTCGGCGGACGGCGTTTCTTGCTGGCGCAGCGACGCTGTCGATCGCTCTCCCCGCAGTCGCGCATGCCCAGGTCATCGTCCACGCGCGCGAAGATCGCGACGCAAGCACGGCGATCGAACTGTCGCAGGGCGACGACCGGCTGATCGTCGACATCAGCCGCGTCGATGCGTCGGGCGTACTGAACGTCGATCCGATCTCGACGGGGATCACAAATCACCCCGGCGGCACCGACACGCTGTGGCTCGCGGCCAGAGGCGTGCAGACGCGCGCGCTGTTCGAAGACGATTTCTCGGTGGCCAATTTCAGTGGCGGCATCGTTTATGAAGCCTATGGCGCGGGATCGGTCCTGACGCTGACGCCGCCGCCCAGCCAGTCTTACGATCAGACGCTGCGCCTCGCCGGCAACGGCACGATCAACCTGACCGCCAACCAGGCGCCTATCGGGTTCACTCAGGCGATCTCTGTCGAAGAGGACAGCACGGCGCGAAGGTTCGACGGCGAGGACGGGCGACTGACGCTGAACGTGTCGGGCATAATCAACGGTGCCGATGCCGAGGCCCATGTCGATGTACAGCACGCCGCATCGCTCAATCTGGTCGGGGCGACGATCGACGTCCGCCGCGGCATCGCAATTTACGGCACAGATCAGGCCATTACGATCGATGCGCAGTCGCAACTGCGCGCAAAGGACAGCGACTCGCTGAACGTCCAGGATGCCACTCTCGTTTATCTTGACGGTGAAGGCACCGTCACCAATTACGGGCGGATTCTCGAGCAGGGCGATGTCGGCGGTCCCGGATCGACACCAGACGAAGTCGCGACCGGCGTCTTCCTGAACGGGGGAGGCGCGCTCCACAATGCGCGCACCAGCGCCACCAGCTTTGGCAGCATCACGATGCACGGCAATGCAGTGGTGTTGGAAGGCGACGGTGGCACGATCATCAACGACGGCCTGATTCAAAGCGACAAGACCGCCGCTCAGGCCGAAACCTATGCCGCAATCAGTTCGCGCTTCGGCCGTGTGGGTACGGAGTCGACGCTGCGCAACAACGCAGGAGGCACGGTCCAAGGGATTATCACCAACACCAACGGCGACAATCTGGGCTATACGACTGCCTATGAGGGCGGCCTGGGTATCGACCTCGTCGTTAACGCGGGAACAATCAACGGCGACGTCACCCTGGACGGCGACACCACGCAAAATCGCCGGGCATGGCAGGGCGATGCGTTCCTGACCGCAGGCACAGGTACGGTCACCGGCCAGATCGACGGCGGCATTGGCGACCATGACGCCTATGGGCGTTCGCTGGCGGCCAACGGCACCTATGCCGTGTCGAACGTCCTCGGGACCGCGCAGACGGTTGGTTTCGAACGACATGGCCTCGAGGCCTTTGGTGCCGACGTGACCGCGACCTTCACCAGCAATGAAGTGCTGGGCAATGGCCTTACCTTGCTAGGCAACGGCACGATCCTGAATCAGGCGGACATAACGCTTGGCGACAGCATCGGCATCGTCGTCCACGAATTCGCCAATAGCCTCGACTTCGTCAACGACACCGGAGCGGTGGTCAGCGTCGGCAACGGTAAAGCTTTCCGGTCCGGCGAAGACGGTCTTGCGTCATTTACCAATCGCGGCACTTTCACCAGCGCGGCTCGAGAATTTAGCGACGGGACCGTCGATATTTTCGCGGTCGACAGACTCGATCCGTTTGTCTTTAACAACAGCGGCACGATCACCAACAACTCGACCGGCGGGGCGGTCAAAATGGTCGTCGACGGCGACACCACGACGATGGGCGGCGACCTGGAATTCACCAACTCGGGACAGATCCGTGGCGGCTCGGTAGGCGCCGATATCGAAATCTACGCGCGCGGTCATGGCCTTCTCAACAACAGCGGATCGATCGAAGGCAGCGATTTCGGATTGCAGTTCGATGGCGGGGAGCTGACCGCGACCAACACGGGCACGCTTCGTGGCACTGGCAACGGTGGCACCGGCTGGGGGATCGATAGCCCGAACACCGTGGTCACGAACAACGGAACGATCGAGGCAACTGGCGCGGGTATCGACGACCCCAATCTGGTTGAACTCAGCGCGGGCCTGGTGGTGGGCCTGAATACTGGCGGCACGGCGAATATCACCAATGGCGCGAACGGCGTCATTTCCGCAACGCAGGCCCGTTCGGTCGCGGTCGTGGCGGATGGCATCAGCTCCCCCTTCACCTTCACCAACAGCGGCCGCGTTGTGGGAAGCGGCACCGATACCATTGCTCTCGACAGGCTGATCGCAGGCGATCGGGCTTTCCTTCAAGGCACCGTCGCCAGTGCGATCCATACCGAAGGCACGGTCGATCTGATCGTCAACCGGGATGCCGGCGTGATTCAGGGGAATGTCGATCTTGGTTCGGAGGATGACCGGTTCGAAGCACGCGGGACCTCGCGGCTCGAGGGCGATTTGCGGCTGGGCCGGGGCGACGACACCGTATTCCTCGCCGGCGGCACGATCACCGGCGCCGTCGCCGGCGGGACGGGCACCGACGACACGATCGCGGTCGATCTGTCTGTCGCGGAGCAGACGATCAGCGCGGGCCAGTATAGCGGGTTCGAGAATATCAATCGCGAGGTCGGCGGCAACGGCATCGTCAACATCCTGGGTGTGTTTGACGCCGCGTCGCTCAACATTCGCGGCGTCACGCTTCGTGTGCGGCAGGGTACGGCCGTCGGAACGACCGGTGACCGCACCTTTGACGGCTCGGACGAAGCGGAGCGGCTGATTGTCGAGGGTACGGTCAACGAAGCGGTCCGGCTGAGCGGCGGCGACGATCGCGTCGAAATGGGCGATAGCGGCACGATCAGCGGCGAGCTGGACATGGGCGCCGGCAACGACACGCTGGTGCTCGGCACCGGCAGCACGATCACCGGCGCCGTCGATGGCGGCGAAGACGCCAATGGTCTCGACAACGACATCATCGGTTTTGAACTGACGCAGGACATGAATTCGGTTCCGGGTATCGTCAGCGATGCGCTCAATTTCGAGACGATCCAGGTTTCGGGCGATCACCGGCTGACCCTGGCGCTCGGCCAGAGCTACGAGGCGATCTCGCTGATCAACGGCGCCGATCTCGATCTCACCATTGCCGATGGTGTGACGGTGGGCCGCATCACCGGCGACGCGACCAGCCAGAATGTCACGATCACCGGCGACCTGACCGGCGGCGTCTCGCTGGGCGGCGGGAACGACATGCTGACGATGAACGGCTTCGAGGGTGTGTTGAGCAGCGTGCTCGACGGCGGCGAGGATGCGGGCGGCCTCGACAATGACATACTCAACCTCAACATCATCGGCACCACCACCTTCGGCAACGGCGCCTCGGGTTTCGAGACGATCAATGTCGACGGCACGGCCCAGCTCATCATCGATGGCGACTTTGCGGCGGGGCAGACGCTCAATTTTGGCGCGGGTGACAATCACCTCGTGATCGCGTCGGGGGCGGAATTCGGCGGCACGGTGAATGGCGGTGCGGGCGGCGACCGGATGACGGTCGCCACCGATGCGCCCGACAGCCGCACGCTGGTCTCGGCGCAGATCAACGGCTTCGAGACGCTCGATGTCGAGGGCGACGGCACGCTCGCGCTCACGGGGGGCGATTACAGCTTCGCGAACGGGGTGAATGTCACCGAGGGCGGCAATCTCGAGCTGGGTGCGAACACGCATCTGACCGCGAACATCACCTTCACCGCCGCGTTCGATGACCGGCTGACGCTGAGCACCGGCTCGCGGATCACGGGGGGAGTCGATGCCGGCGACCGCGCCGGCGACCGCGATGTGCTGGCCTTCCAGCAGGCGGGCGGCCAGATCAGCCGCCTCGGCGCCTTCGGCCTGTCGACGCTGACCGGCTTCGAACAGATGGCGGTACTGGGAGCGGGCGAATTCCACATCGACCAGAATCTGGCGGCCTTCGACGAGGTTGTGCTGGAAGGCGGCAACCTGGTCGTCGATGCGGGCAGCACGCTCACCGCGGATGTTGTGGGCCGCGACGTCGCCGATCCGGCGCAGGCGGCGAGCGACGATAGGCTGAATGTCCAGGGCGTTGTGCAGGGCAATGTCGCGCTCGGCGGCGGCAACGACATTGTCGACAATCGCGGGCGGATCGCGGGCAATGTCGATCTTGGCGCCGGCGACGACCGCTATATCGCGCGCGACGGCGGCGTCGTCACGGGCACGATCGATGGCGGTGCCGGCGACAACACGTTCATCTTCCGCCTTGGCGGGCAGGACGGATCGATCCCGGGCAATGTCGCCAACTTCAACTCGATCGGCGTCTATGGCGCCGGAACGCTCGAAATCGCACTGGCGGCCGGACAGCGTTACGAGAATTTCGAGCTGCTCGAAGGCGCCAATCTCTCGATCACCGAGGATCTCGGTGGCTCGATCGGCACGATCATCGGCGACGCCAGCGCGCAGGAGGTGACGATTGGGTCGACCCTGACCGGCGGCGTCAATCTGGGCGGCGGCGACGACACCCTCAACCTGACGTTGGACGGCATTTTGTCGGGCAGCCTGCTGGGCGGTGAAAATGCCGATGGCAGCGCCGACGCCGACGGTCTGAACCTGACGCTCGGTGGCGATTCGCAGATTGGCGGCATGAACGAGTTCGAAACCGTCCGCGTGACGGCCGCCGACGGCGTCCGGTTGACGGTCACGGGCGCGGTTGGCGCCGGTCAGTCGATCACGTTCGAGGGCGCCACCAACAACGAGCTCGCCTTGACCGCGGGAGCCACGTTGCAGGGCTTTGTCGATGGCGGAGCAGGCGACGACCTTCTCGAGATCGAGACCGGCGGGGTCGATCAGCGCACGGTGATCGCGGCGCAGATTCGCAACTTCGAAAATCTGGTCTCGAACGGCACCGGCACGCTGGCGCTGACGGGCGGCTCGTACAGCTTTGACAGTCTTGCCGTGAATGGCGGCAATCTGGAACTAGGCGCCAATTCGCAGCTCGGCGTTGCTGACGGCATCCTGTTCGACGGCGCCGACAATCGCTTTACGATCCGTGATGGCGCAGAGGTCAGCGGAACGATCGATGGCGGTGCGGGCAACGACACGCTCGCGCTGGTCCAAGGGCCGCAGTTTGCGCGCCTGCTCAGCCTGGTTCAGGCGACGGGCTTCGAACGCCTCGAAGCCTCGGGCAATGGCGTGTTGCGTATCGACCGCAACGCGACCTTCACGGGCGGCGTTGGCCTCGACGGCGGAACGACGCGCGTCGATGCGGGCAACGCCTTGACCGCCGACGTCACCGGCGGAAACAATGCCGACACGCTTGAGGTGTTCGGCAGCATTGTCGGCAACGTCGATCTCGGCGCCGGTAACGACCGTCTCGTGATCAATTCGCTCACGGGAATCAGCGGCGCGGTGAATGGCGGCGCGGATCTCGACACCGTCGTGTTCGATACCAACGCCACCTATGCGGCGCCGCTCCAGGTCGCGGGCAACCTGTTCCAGGGCTTCGAAAACCTTGGCATCAACCGCGGTGTGGTCGGCATGACCGGCACGTCGGCATGGACTAACATCAACGTCGCTGGTGGCCGCCTGATCGGACAGGCAGGGTCGACGATCAACGCCGATCTGGTCACCGTCGCGCTTGGCGGAACCTTTGGGTCGGCGGGGATCGTCAATGGCGACATCGACGTGTTCGGCACGCTGTCTCCGGGTGCTTCGCCGGGGACGATGACGGTGAACGGCGACGTCACGATGCGCGCCGGCTCGAACCTGCTTATCGAATTGACGCCGAATGCCGGTAACGACCTGCTCGACGTCAACGGCACGCTGACGATCGCCGATGGCGCCACGATGGACATCACCGGGGCACTCGGCAATTTGCCGGGTTCGGTGCTCGACATCGTGGTCGCCGACGCGATCACCGGCCGCTTTACGACGATCAACAAATCGGCCTCTGTATTCGGGTTCGTTGTCCAGAACGGCAATCGCATCCAGATCCGCAGCGAGTTCAACAACAGCAACGCCTTTCCGACCAATGTTCAGGCGAGCGTTGCCTATTCGAACCAGGTGCTGCGTGCCAGCTATGGGGTGCAGGCCTATACGGCGGCACTCAATGTGCTGACGGCCGCCGACGGAACGATCAACCAGCGCGCTTTTGCGCAACTGACGCCCGAGGCTTATGGCTCGGCCATGCAGGCGGGGCTCGAGAATGGTCTGCAACTGATCGATGTCGGCCGCACGTTGCGGTTGACGGCGCCCAAGGCCAATGGCCTCTACGGGTTCGCGCAGGGGCTGACCGGCGGCAGCGACATCCGCGGCCAGGCGGACACCGGCACCAGCCGGGCCGACCTGCGGACGAACGGTATGCTCGGCGGGATCGGCTATGGCATGGCGGACGGCCAGCTGCGGGTCGGTGCGTTCATCGGCCGCAGCGACACCGATCAGCGGCTCGTTGCGCTCGACGCGACCACCAAGGCGAAGGGTTTCCTCGGCGGCGTCTTCGCCGATGCCGCGATCGGCGACCTCGGGGTCCATGCCATGGTCTCGTATAGCGATCTCGATGCCGAGACGCGCCGCAACCTGATGGCATCGCGCACGCTGGCACAGAGCGAATATGGCCTGAAAAGCTGGGTAGCGGACGTCAGTGTCGACTATTCGGCCAAGATCGGCGGCATCAATGTGACGCCGAAAATCGGCCTCTCGCATGTCAGCACCAGCCGCGGCGCAGTCGTCGAGCAAGGCGCGGGCGCGTTCGATCTGGCGGTGGCCGGCGATCGCGACAGCGCATGGCTGGCCGACGTCGGCGTGGCCTTCTCCGGCACGGTCGAATTGGCCGGCGCGACGTTGACGCCTTACGCAGAGGTCGGCGCGCGCCAGATGCTCAACAACGCCGACATTCTCGTCACGGGACGTTTCGACGGCGCGCCCGGCGCACCGATCGTCGTGAACGGTGTCGAGCGTGACAAGACCGTTGGCCGCCTCGGCCTCGGTGTCGGCGCACGCCTGAGCGAAAATGTCCACGTCCGCGTCGGTTACACCGGCGAGTTCAGCAACACGAAGCGTTCATCGGTCGCAGTGGGCGCCTCGATCCGTTTCTGAACAGGACGGCAGGCGGGATGACACTGGACATCCCGCCTGCATACCGACCCGAAAAAGCAAAGGATCACCCCATGCTTCGCCTTTTGTCCCCTGGAAATATCGCCGGACACGCGGCTTTTGCTGCGATGGCGGTCGCATCGCAACCTGCCGCGGCACAGAGCGCCGTGCCGCAGGCCCGCGTCGCGTTTCCAGCCGATGCCGATATGGGCTGCCCCCATATCCTCGAGGACGTGCGTTTCCGGAATGACGAGATCAACCTCCTGCAGAAAGCGATGGCCGAGATTGATGTGAATCCCAGCGCTGCCACGCAGGCCATCGCCGCCGCCATGCACGCCGTGGGCATTCTTTCGATGGGGCTGCAAGTGCCGGCGCCGATCGTCAACATGGTCGCAAGCGCCGGGTCGACCGCGCATCTGAAAAGCGCCAGCGAAGACATCAAAAGGGCATACGCACCGATCCAGACGCAGTTCGATTTCGCGCTCGATCGCATGGACCATCTGCACGGCCTTTACCAACGGCGCTGCGTCGCGGCCGGCCGCTAGGCGCGCCGTCGCCACATTCCGCGAAACCCTCGGGGTGCCAACCGCCGACCGCATATGGGGAAGAAGAAATGATGTTCAGGACAGCAACAAAATCGATTCTTGTCGCCGCTGCGCTCTCAGCAGGATCTCCCGCGATCGCGTGGCAGGACGCCGATGCCGCCGCGCTCGATGGCGCAACGGCCGGCGATCAGGCGCTGACTTGCGACCAGTTGCGGACAGAGATGAACGCGCTCGAGGGCGAGCTGCTTGGCATGACGAGAAAGGTCGAAACGATCGCCAAGCAGCAGACCACGGGCATGCTGGCGAAGCAGTCGGCAACCAACCTTGCGAAGCAGGCGATCTCTGGCCTCGCCAGCACGCTTATTCCCGGCGCGGGCGGTTTGATCGGCATGGGAATGGGTGCGGCATCTTCGCCCGACATGGGGAATGGCGAACGCGCGGCGGCGATGATGAACGCGCTCCGGCCGGTCGTCGAACGGCAGACCGTCATGGCAGAGCGGATGCAGCATGTCGGGATGCTTCACGCCGACAAATGTACCGCGATCGCCGACAATGCGGCGCAGACGCCGCCGCAATAGCCATCCCGGTGGATAGTCTTCCACCTTTCCAGCGTCCATCGCCGCAAGGGTGTGAGGCGGCCGCCGGGGGTGGAGGCCGCCTCGCCGAAACCCAGAGTCAGGATGATCTGGAAACGGTTTCCCGGGTCCATGGAGGATCCATGCACTTGCGGGAGCTGTTGCCATATTTCGCGGCTTTGGGTGGCCCGTTGCGACGATTGCGGCGCTTGGATCGACGAACGGCAATGTGCCCCGGCAAAGCGATGAAAGCGGCGATGCCGCTTTGGCCGGGCCGAACGGTCCGCAACCGAAATCAGCTGTTCCCCTTTGCGCCCGTCGTCCACTATCGCGCAGATGGCGTCCGCGCGATGCCGCGCCCCAGGAAGGAAAGTTCGCGACATGGCAAAGATAGGGTGGGCCGGATCAAGGGTCTCCATGAATCTCGGCATTGTCCCCATCGCGATGCTCTATTGGGCCAGTTTCGTCCTGGTGACATCGGTCAGCGCCGTTCTGCGCGGTTATCAATATAGCTGGATCAACATACCGCTCGATACGACGACAATCGTCTATGCGACGATTACCGGCCTTGGTGTCTTTCATATTCTCGCTCGCCTGATGAATTTGCCCCTGAAGCGGCAGGCGGCCGCGGTCATCGCGACGATATTCGTCCTCGTCTTTGTCTTCGATGTCGGATTTCAGTTGATCCGGACGGTGTTCGGCCCCGACGCGGCGCAGCTCACTGTGGCGACGGCGGTCACGGGTCCCAATATCCTGATGGGAGGGTTGTTCTGGTTTGTGCCGTTCTGCCTGTGGGCCGCCGCGATGATGGCGCTGCTTCACAATGAAGAGGCGCGCAAACGCGAGCGCCTGCAACTTGTGGCGGAAGCCGAGGCCAATGCGCAGCTGGCGCGCGCCGCCGATGCCGAGCGCAAGGCGACGTCGGCGGAGCTTTCACTTCTGCGACTGCAGCTGAACCCCCATTTCATGTGCAATACGCTGGGCGCGGTTTCGACAATGATTGTCGAGGGGCAGCATGACGAGGCCAATCAGACGGTAGAGAAGCTCGCGACGTTCCTACGCGATGTCGCGGATTCGGGGCATAGCCACGACAATCTGCTCAGCGACGAATTCGACATCGTCGATACCTATCTGGCTATCGAATGCTTCCGGTTCGGCGATCGACTGGATGTATCGCTCACGCTCCCGGTTGAACTCGAGGATGCTATTGTGCCGAATTTCATTCTGCAACCGCTGGTCGAAAATGCCATCAAGCATGCGGTGACCAATTCCACCGACACGACCACGCTATCTGTATCGGCCCGCGAGGAAGCGGGCGAGCTGATCGTCACAGTCGAGGACAATGGACCCGGCGTATCGATGGCAAAGGGTGATTTCGGCGGGGGCGGTATCGGACTGCTGAACACGCGATCGCGGCTTCTGCTGCGCTATGGGACGAAGGCAATGCTCGAGGCGGGGCCAGCGGAACGCGGCTTTCGATCGATCATCCGCCTCCCGCTCGAATTTCAGAAATCGGTCGGCCCCTAAGCCCACTTCCGTCAGCCAGGTCATACCGCAATCGCGGCGCTGGACGGCGGCGTTCTCGGACATGCTCGCTCGTCGCACCCATCCGATCATTGGTCGCGGATTGCTCTGTGTTTTTCGGCACCGGCGGCAGGATTATTGCGGCTTCGGGGAGCGGAAGGTCTGCCAGTTGTTTCGCCCCGGGAGCCATAACTCCAACCGCAAAGGAAGTATCGATGAAACCGATGGTCTGGGCATTCATGCCAGCTCTGTTACTGGGCGTGAATACGCCGACCGCCGTGGCCAAGCCCAAACAAGATGAAAAGCTGGTGGAAACAGCCGTCGTCGACGCGCCCGGTGCGCCATGCAGTGTGGAGCAAAAGGAAAAGAAAAAGGGCGGCTTCGGCGGCTTGCTGCGCGCTGCACGCAACTCCGGACTGCTCAATGTCGTCGCTGGCCGTACAGGAACCGGGGGCGCTGTGGCCAATTCGGTCGCCAATACCGCGATCGACGTCGCCGATGCGGCCGCCAGTGCGCGCGCGGCCTCGCCAGAGCCGGAAAGGCCAAAATGCTGAACCCGATCGTCCCGGTCGGGCTGTTACTCGTCGGCCCTCCGCTGATGATCGCAGGCGGCGGGACGGACGGCGAAAGCAAGGTCGGCAGCGACGGAACAGCGATGCAGTAGTCCAGAGCCCGCACGGCCGATGCGGACAAGAAGCTTGATTGTTGGTTTCGCGCTGCCATCCTCGCGCGCGAGGGAGGCTGGCGTGCAACGTGCCGGTGAAAAAGTAGCGATGCTACAGGAACAGGCGCGCATGTCGCGCCTGCACAACCGTTTTCGCCTTGCGCTCGAGCGCTATTTTTCCCGCAGGATCGGCCGCCGCCCCGATGTCGACGATCTGGTCCAGGAAGTGTTCGAGCGGTTGATGCGCTGCGACGCGGATGAGAGCGACGAACGTGTCGACGGCTATGTCTTCGCAACCGCGAGCAGCGTGTTGACCGATCGCCATCGGCGCGCCCGTGCCCGCAATGAGCATCTCCACCAGCCATTCTGCCCCGAAACCCACGCGGGTATCGAGTTTTCGCCCGAGCATGTCCTCGCCAATCGCGAACAGCTTGCGCGCGTATCGGCCGTTCTGCGCGAGCTGCCCGAGCGGACCCGCGCGGTGTTCGTGCTCCGGCGGATCGAAGGGATGCGCTATCTGGACATTGCCAGCCGGCTGGGGATTTCGGTAAGCGCCACCGAAAAGCATATGCAGCGCGCGATGGTGTATATCACGCGCCGGATGGACGAAGCATGACACGCCCGGTGAAGACCCCCACGACCCTCGGCATGTCGCCTGCAGAGGCGGCGGCCTATTGGCATGTGCGGCGCGACGGTCGCGACCTGACGGACGCCGAGCAGGCGGCGTTCGACGACTGGGTCGACCAGTCGCCCGCCCATGCGCGGCAGTTCGCGCGCATGTCGGAGCTCGAAACCCTCTGCGAAAGCGGTGCGGATGATCCGCTGCTTTCGGCGCTTCGGCAGGAAGCGCTGGCGGTGCCTCCCGCGCGCCGGCACTGGTTCTGGCGGGTTGGTGCCGGCGGGCTGGGCGCGGCGTCGCTGGCGCTGGGCGTATTCTTGTTGCGCCCCGACGCTCCGGTCGGGGATGCGCCCGTTTCGGTGGCCGCATCCGCCGACATCGTGCACACGACCCGCAAGGGCGAATTGCGGACGGTCCGCCTGTCCGACGGCAGCGCGGTCACGCTCAACACCGATTCCGAGCTGCGGGTCAAATTCACCGGGCAGCGCCGCACGGTTCAGCTTGTCCATGGGCAGGCTCTGTTCGCGGTCGCGCATGATGCCGCGCGCCCGTTCGTCGTGGAGGCGGCCGATCGCACGGTCACGGCACTCGGTACGGTGTTCGAAGTGCGCCTTGATCCCGGGCGCATGGAGGTGACGTTGGTCGACGGCAAGGTCGCGGTGAACCGGCCGCGCTCCGGCCATAGCGAGCAACCGGCGGCGACCGTGCTGCGACCGGGCGAGGAGCTGGTGGTCGAACTTGGCATGGCGCAGCGCGTCGAGAAGGTCGACGTCGGCGTCAAGCTGCGCTGGCGCGACGGCTTTGTCGAATTCGCCGACGCGCCGCTGGGCGAAGCCGTGGCGGAGATCAACCGATACAGCGTCCAGCAGGTCACCATCGCCGATGAGCAACTGGCGCGGCAGCATATCAGCGGTGTTTTCCGGACCGGTGATCCCGCGCGTTTCGCCGCGATGGTCGGCGAACTGCTCCCGGTGGAGGCGCGAAAGCGCGCCGACGGCGTCGAACTGCTGCCCGCAACGGCACGCCCGTAAAAAAACTCCTGACCCGATGCGGGTTTCTCGCGCCGCTGCGTAATACGCATCGGGAGCGCGAAAATGCTCCGAAAAAATGGGATCAGGAGGGGGGTAATATGCGTCAAGAAGGTCGGGCACGCGGTCGCGTCAAGCTCGCAGGGTTGCTGACGATTGCGTCGGTCGCATGGCTCGCGCCGCAGTCGGTGCAGGCGCAGACGCAGGCGCCCGTGGAGCTCAACATCGCCAGCCAGGATCTGGCGTCGGCGATCCGGCAGGTTGGGCGCCGTACGCGTGCCGAGATCATCTTCAGCCCGTCGATTGTCGGGTCGCGCCGGGCACCCGCGCTGGTCGGATCGTTCACGACCGAACAGGCGCTGGCCCGATTGCTCGAGGGCACCGGACTGGCCGCGCGCCGAACCGCGCAGGGCGGCTATGTTATCGAACGCCGGCAAATTTCGGATGCGGCGGCTTCGGTCCATGCCGCGGAATTTACCGATGATTCCGAAATCATCGTGACTGCGACCAAGCGCGCCGAGCCGGTGCGCAAGATATCGGGTTCGGTTTCGGCGCAAACGGGCGAGCAGCTTGAGAAATTGGGGGCGCAGGGCCTGGCCGACTATCTGACGCGGACGCCGGGCGTGGTCTTCAACGCGGGGCGTCCGGGCGATGGCTCGATCGCGATCCGCGGGGTTTCGACCACGACCGGGCGCGATCAGGGACAGGCGACGACGGGGATATTCATCAACGATGTGCCGCTGACCGATCCCTCCATTTCGATCGGCACCCCCGATATCGATACCTTCGACGTCGATAATGTCACGGTGCTGCGCGGGCCGCAGGGCACATTGTTCGGATCAGCCTCGCTCGGCGGCGCGGTCAATTATCAGGCGAGCCGTCCCGATCTGGCGCGCTGGGCTGGCCGTGCGCAGGTCGGTTTGCACAGCATCGAGCATGGCGGCATCGGGGTCGCGGGCAAGGTCATGCTCAACGCACCGGTGATCGAGGATGTCCTCGCCGTTCGCGGCGTCTTCGTCTACCGCGAGGATGCGGGCTTCATCGACAATATCGGGATCGGCAAACGCGATTCCAATCGGACCGTCACCACCGGCGGGCGCTTTCTGGCGAGCTGGAAACCCGGACCCGATACGACGATCGCCTATATGTATCTCGATCAGCGGCAAAAGACCGGCGATACGGGCTTTCAGCAACCGACACTCGCAGGGGAGCTCCGGAAGACGACGGTGGTTCCGGAACGGAGCGACTTCAGAACCTTGATCCACAATCTCCGGTTCGATCAGGATCTGGGGTTCGCCACGCTGACCGCGACCGCGACCTATCACCGAAAAAAGATGAATTCGCGCGAGGATTATAGCGCCGCGCTTTCGCCCTTTCTGTTCGACCTGACGCCGATCACATCGATCGCCCCGGGGAAAAATGACGGCCAGACCTATGAGGTCAGGCTGGCGTCCGCCCCCGGCGGTGCGTTCGACTATGTGGTCGGCGCGATGCACGACGATACCGATACACGGCTTGGTCAGCTGATCTATGCCACGGGGCTGCAGGGGGTGGTTGACGGGCTGCTTGGTCCCGGAAAAGGAGCAGAAATTGTGCCCCGCGACAGGCTCGCCGATGTGGTGGTTACCGGTCGCGCCCGCGAAAGCGCGCTCTTCGGCGAGGCGACCTATCATTTGAACGACCAGCTGAAAGTGACTTTGGGCGGCCGCCTGTTCGAGCAGGAACTCAAGCTGCATTCTCTGCTCACCGATCTTTTCTTGTTCCTGGACACCGGCAATCTGGTGGAAGAGAAGACGGGAACGCAGAAATCCAGCGGCTTCAACCCGAAGGGATCGATCACATGGACACCGCGCCCAGGATTGATGATCTATGCGCTGGCGTCGAAGGGTTTCCGTTTCGGCGGTCCCAACATCATCCCTGCGCTACCGGGATCGAACGTCCCGCGGCAATTCGATAGCGATTCGCTGTGGAATTATGAACTCGGCATGCGCGCGGACCTGTTCGACAGGAAGCTTCTGCTGGACGTGACCGGCTTCTATGTCGATTGGAGCAATATCCAGCTCCGGCTGACGACGGCGAACGGGCTCAACTATGCCGACAATGCGGGGAAGGCGCGGAGCTATGGTCTCGAGGCCAGCGCGACGCTGCGCCCCGCCGATGGCCTCAACCTGACGAGCAACCTGACCTATCTCAACGCGAAGCTGTCCGAGCCGTTCGATCCCAACCCGTCCGCACCGGGGCCGGTCGTGCCTGCGAAAACCACGCTGCCCGGCGCATCGAAATGGCAGGTGTCGAACACGGTCGCCTATGAGCGGAACGCCGGCGCGATGGACTGGTCGGTCGTTTTCTCGCATCGCTATATTTCGCGCGCACCCGGTGCGCTCGTCGCCAGTTCCGCGATCGCGGGCGCGCCGCAGGGCGGCTATAATCTGTTCGATATACGCACCGGCGTCCGCAACGACCGGATCGGGATCACGCTGTTTCTCGACAATATCAGCGATTCTCGCGGGGTGACGAGCGGCTTCGCCAATCCGCTGCAACAATATGTCGTTCGTCCCCGCACGTTCGGGGTCACGGTCGACTATCGGATCTGACGTCCCGCTCCACACCGCCGCGCCCATTGTCGCCTACCGGCCCCACAGAGCGATGGGCGCGGCAAATTCTCATCATCACAAGGGTTGACCATATGGCTGTTCTATCAAAGTTTTCGTTGATCGGCGCGGCGGCGCTTCTTTTCGCAGGCGCGCCGGTGCATGCGCAACAGGGCGGGCATAGCGAGCCCGCGCCCGTGGCGGATCACCACATGCATATCCAGAGTCCGCTGATCACCGATCGCATTCGCGAGATGAAGGCGGAAAATCCCGCATCCTTTGAAGGGATGCCGGAGGATCTCTCTACCGAACGCAGCGGCGCCGACGCGGTGCGCGAACTCGATCGCGCCGGGATCAAACAGGGTGTGCTGCTGTCGGCCGCCTATATGTTCGGCTTTCCCGCCCTTCCGCTCGCGCCCGAAGACATGGCGCGTCGGATGCGCGCGGAGAACCGCTATAATGTCGACGCCGCACTCGCCTCGAACGGTCGTCTTGTCGCCTTTGTCGGCATCAATCCCTTCCTCGCCAATGCGTCCGACGAGCTGGACTATTGGTCGCGTCAGCCCGGCGCATCGGGCATCAAGCTGCACCTCGGCAACAGCGGCCTCGATCTGGGCAACGCCGAACAGGTCGATCAACTGGCCAAATTCTTCGCCGCCGCCAGCAAGGCGCGCCTGCCGCTCGTCGTGCATCTGCGCGGTGCGGCGCCCTATACCGCCGCCAATCTCGCGACTTTCATCGACAAGATCTTGTCGCAGGCGGGCGACCTGCCCGTGCAGATCGCGCACGGCGGCGGCTATGGGGGGATCGACCAGCCGACGCTCGACGCGCTGGCGGTCTATGGCGATGCCATCGCACGCAAGGCGCCGGGCACCGCCAACCTCGTCCTCGACCTGTCCGCCGTCGCCCAGTTCGATCTCGCGACGCAGCCGGGGCTGAAGGACGCCAAGGAGAAACGCACCATGGCCGAACTGCGTGTCGCCTATGTCGCGCTGATGCGCCGGGTCGGCATCGACCGCTTCGTACTCGCCAGCGACTGGCCTGCGATGCAGCACCCGGCCGAATATTTCACCGCCGAGCAGGCGCAGCTTCCCGTCACGGCCGCCGAATGGGCCCAGCTTTGTAACAACCGTGCACCCTATCTGCGGCCGGAATGGGTACAGAAAAAGCAGCCTTGACGCGGGACGTCGGTCGCCTCGGTTGCGGTCCGGGCTAAAGCCGGACCGTCAACTGTTGGCGATACTAGTCGTGGCCCGATTCGGGCACCCGCCGCCGCTGCGCAGCACATTCATCAGCGAGGAAATCCAGAAGCGCCCGCACCGAAGGGAGGAGCCCGCGCCGCGATGGAAATACCGCATGGACGATTTCGTTCGAAGGTCTCCAGCCGGGCAGCACCGTAGCCAGTCGGCCAGCTTGCAAATCGTCCCAAACGACAAGCGTTGGCAGGCGCGCAGCCCCGGCTCCGGCAAGCGCGGCGTCGCGCAGCACCGCCATATCGTCGGTGACCAGCCGCGGCGCATGGCGCACCTCGGCGACGCTGCCGTCGGCATGGGTCAGGCGCCAGCGATGCTCGCCGCCCGCCGGCCCGAAATCGAGGCTGGGCAGGCCGGCGAGGTCGGCGGGCAGGGTGATGGCCCGTTGCTTGAGCAAATCCGGGCTGGCGATGATCCGGATCGTGCGCTCGTCGAAACGGCGCATGACAAGTTCGCTCTCGGTCAGCGGCGGTGGCCGGACGCGGATCGCGAGGTCGAACCCTTCACCGATGACGTCGACGCGGCGGTTGGTGCTTTCGACATGGAGCTCGACCGCGGGATAGAGCGCCATGAAACGCCCTAACAGTTCGCCGAACTGGAAGGCGAGCAGGCCGGTCGGGCAGCTGAGCCTTACGACGCCGCATGGTTCGGCGCGCGACTGGTCGATGACGGTTTGGGCGCCTTCGGCCTCGACGAGCATGGCGACGCAGCGGCGGTAATATTCCTGGCCGATCTCCGTCACCGAAAAGCGCCGCGTCGAACGCTGGATCAGGCGCACGCCCAGTCGATCCTCGAGCAAGCCGATGCGGCGGCTCACCTTCGATTTCTGCAAACCCAGCGCGCGCGCGGCCGCGGCGAACCCCCCATGATCGACGGCCTGCACAAAGAGATAGAGGTCGTTGAGGTCCTGCATTGTCCTATTGATAGGACTCTGAGTCCATTTTCGCAATCTTTCGGCGCCTTTGGCGAAGGATTATTCTCCATTTCAACAGATGCCTCCCTCTGGAGGCGCAGGAGATGCAAGATGAAGACGATCCTTGGCACCTACAGCAATCCCAACCAGCATTGGGTCGGCGACGGCTTTCCCGTCCGCTCGCTCTTTTCGTACAACAGCCTCGGCGACCGGGTCAGCCCCTTCCTGCTGCTCGACTATGCCGGCCCCTATAATTTCGCGCCGACCACCGATCGACGCGGCGTCGGTCAGCATCCGCACCGCGGGTTCGAAACGGTGACGATCGTCTATGACGGCGAGGTCGAGCACAAGGATTCGGCTGGCAACGGCGGCATCATCGGCCCGGGCGACGTCCAGTGGATGACGGCGGCGGGCGGGATCCTGCATGAGGAATATCATTCGCCGGCGTTCGGCAAGACGGGCGGCCCGTTCCGGATGGTCCAGCTGTGGGTCAACCTGCCCGCGAAGGACAAGATGGCGCCGGGCGGCTATCAGGGTATCACGGCGGCGGACATTCCGACCGTCGAGCTGCCCGGTGGCGCGGGTCTCGGCCGGGTGATCGCGGGCGAGCTGCTGGGTGCGAAGGGGCCGGCGCGGACCTTTACCCCGATCAACGTCTGGGACGTCCGGCTGAACCGCGACGCCGATGTGACGCTCGACCTGCCCGAAGGTCACACCGCGATGCTGGTGGTGCTGGCCGGCCATGTCACCGTGGGCGGCAGCGAGGAAGCGGGCGAGGCCGAGATGGTGTTGCTGAGCCGGGAAGGGGGATCGATTCGGGTCCACGCCGACGGCGACGCGACGATCCTCGTCCTGACCGGCGAGCCGATCGACGAACCGATCGTCGGCTACGGACCCTTCGTGATGAACAGCGAGGCCGAAATCCGCCAGGCCATCGACGATTTCAACAACGGCAGGCTGGCGCCAGTCGCAGCCTGACGTGGACCCGGCTCCTTCCCCGACCTCGCGGGAGCCGGGTCCACTCTCCCCTCGATGAATTGACGGTGGACCCGCGTGCCCCGCCGCGACGGCAGTTGTCTGCCGGCCCTTCGGCGCGCCCATATGCAGGAGAAGACCCATGACAAGCGAAGCGATCCGCGATCCGAAGGCGGACCATCTGCTGACACCGCAGAATTCCGCCTTCATCATCATCGACTATCAACCGGTGCAGGTGAATTCGATCGCGTCGATGGACCGGCAGTTGCTGCTTAACAACATCGCCGGCTGCGCCCGGGCGGCGGTCGCGTACGACCTGCCGATCGTTCATTCGACGGTGAATGTCGAAACCGGCCTCAACAAGCCGCCGGTGCCGCAGGTCCGCAAGATACTCGGCGACTATCCGACCTATGACCGCACGACGATCAACAGCTGGGAAGATGTCGAATTCCGCAAAGCGGTCGAAGCCACCGGGCGCAAGAAGCTGATTATGACCGCGCTCTGGACCGAGGCCTGCCTGACCTTTCCCGCGCTCGACGCGCTCGCCGAAGGCTATGAGGTCTATGTCCCGGTCGATGCGGTGGGCGGCACCTCGCTTGCCGCACACGACGCCGCGCTGCGACGGATCGAACAGGCGGGGGGCAAGATGATTTCGGTCCCGCAACTGTTCTGCGAACTGCAGCGCGACTGGAAACGCAGCGAGACCGTTCCCGCCTTCATGAACCTGTTCATCGAGACGGGCGGCACCGCCGGAATCCAGTTTTCCTACGACAAGACCGACTGACCCGAAATATCTCCGCCGGCGCGGCGCACGTCGCCCGGCGGAACCGCTCAAGGAGAATGATCGCGCCGGACCCGGCCTTCGGCGGATTCTACGCAAAGTTGCTGCGCTCGGCTTGAGGCCGCGTCTCCGTCCGGGGGAATGGGGCGCGGGCGATTTGGCGGTGCGTTTGTGATCGGCTATGCGCCCGCGATGCCCGGCATCCCGATCCTCTATAGCTTTCGCCGCTGTCCATACGCGATGCGCGCGCGGATGGCGTTGCTGGTGAGCGGGACGATCTACGCACATCGCGAAGTGGAACTGCGCGACAAGCCTGCGGCCATGCTGGCCGCATCGCCCAAGGGAACCGTGCCGGTGCTCGTGCTGGCGGATGGGGCGGTGATCGATGAAAGCATCGATATCATGCACTGGGCCTTGTCGCAGCATGACCCAGAGGACTGGCTGACGCGCGCCGATGCGGCGTTGGTCGCGAAGTTCGACGGCGCGTTCAAGCATCATCTCGACCGTTACAAATATGCCGGGCGTTACGATGTCGATCCGCTGACGCATCGCGCGGCAGGATTGGCGATGCTGACGGAGCTCGACGAGCGGCTGAAGGAACAAGATTATCTTGGCGGCGCGACGCGCGGGTTTAGCGACATGGCGCTGTTTCCATTTGTTCGCCAGTTTGCCGGGGTCGATGCCGAGTGGTTCGCGGCCTGCGCGCCGCAAGGCGTGCGGCGCTGGCTCGCAATTCTGGTGACGTCGGACTTGTTCGAGCAGGCGATGATCAGAATCGCGCCATGGGCCGATGGGCAGGGCTGAAAATAATCAGCCAGCTATGGAAATGGGTCGCCATCGCTTCGAAGTACACGCTTGCCCTTTGTACGGCTGGTCAAATGGAACAGTCGGCAGCGGTCGCAGCGGTAGGTCCGGAGCGGCAATTCAGAGCGCCGAACGGCAGCGAGCGCTTCCTCCTCCGACGGATAGGAACGCTTCTTTTTGCAAATGCTGAGCCTGGTGCGCACATTGCCTCTTCGCCAAAGATCCCGATCGTACAAAAGCGACCGAAAGCGCCGTCGACGCTCGCTTTGAGGCCGAACGTCTGGCCCAGATGCGTCTCAACGTCACGGACCAAAATAGAGCGCGGCATTCCGACAGAAAAAGGTGCGTGATCACGCGGTGCTTTCGCGAGCTGGGTGGACTGCGAATGAGCGTAAAGTTCGCACTGTAAGTCTTTGAAAGAAATGGTGGACGCACTAGGGCTCGAACCTAGGACCCGCTGATTAAGAGTCAGCTGCTCTACCAACTGAGCTATGCGTCCACTGCCATTTCAGGCATGCCACGCTGCGAAGAGATGTGCTCTTTGCTGCGAAGCGAGCGGCCCGCTATCATGGCTCTGGGGGGATGGCAATGCCCCCGATGCCTTTTTGCCAAGTTTTTTCTCAATGAAAGCGGCGCGTGCCTGTTTTGCTGTCGTTTTCGATCGCGAGCATGATGCCGACGCAGGTCATGATCGTCAGCATCGACGAGCCGCCATAGGAAAAGAGCGGCAGCGGAATGCCGACGACGGGGGCGAGGCCCATCACCATCATCAGGTTGATCGCGATATAGAAAAAGATCGTCATGGTGAGGCCCGCGGCGGTGAGCTGTCCGAAACGCGTCCGCGCCTTCAATGCGACGCGCGTCGACCAGCGCAGCAGCAGGAAGAAACCGAAGAGCAGCGCGAGGCCGCCGATCAGCCCCCATTCCTCGGCCATCGTCGCGAAGATGAAGTCGGTGTGGCCTTCGGGCAGATAGTCGAGGTGGCTTTGCGACCCGTTGAGGAAACCCTTGCCGCCGATGCCGCCCGATCCGATCGCGATCTTCGACTGGCTGATATGATAGCCGGCGCCAAGCGGATCGCTTTCGGGATCAAGGAAGATCAGCACGCGTTTTTGCTGATAATCGTGGAGGAAGGAGAAGAGGACCGGCAACGCCGCAAGTCCCGCCACCGCGGTACTGCCGAACCACCAGAAGGGCAGGCCGGCGACGAACATCACCACGACCCCGCCGATGCAGATCGCGAGCGCGGTGCCGAGGTCGGGTTGCAGCATGACGAGCGCGGCCGGCAGGCCGATCATCACCATCGCGGGCCACAGCGCGGTGAAGGTCCGCGTGTTGCCGGGCGGAAGCTGCGCATAGAAGCGCGCCAGCGCGATGACGATCGCGACCTTCATCAATTCCGACGGCTGGAGGTTCATAAAACCGAGGTTGAGCCAACGCTGGCTGCCCCCGCCGACGAAGCCAAGCAGCTCGACCGCGATCAGCAGGATCAGGATGCCGATATAGGCGATATAGGCGAAGTCCTCGAAGATACGGATCGGGAAGCGGCCGATCACCAGCGCGACACTGAGGAAGACGAGGAAGCGCACGCCTTGGTTGAGCGCCCATGGTGACCAGTTGCCGCCCGCGGCCGAATAGAGGACGAGCAGGCCGAAACCGGTGATGCCCGCGAGGATCGCGATCAGTTTCCACGGGATGCGTTGGATGGCGGGTGGCACGGGGATCATTGTGCGAGCTCCGGATCGGGCTTCGACGCACCCGCCTTCCACGCCGCATAGTCGCGGTCCATGCGTTCCTTGATCGTGCCGCCCCAGCCGGCCTCGAAGGTTTCGAGCGCCTCCATCGCCTTTTCGCGGTCGAAGAGGAAAGTCATGAAATCCTTGGCCACCGGCGCCGCGGCGCGCGATCCGCCCATGCCGTGCTCGATGACGACGGCGGTTGCATAGCGGGGGTTAACGACCGGCGCGAAGCCGACGAACAGGCCGTGGTCGCGGAATTTCCACGTGCCGCTTTTGCCGTTGCCGGTGCCGAGCCCGCGCACCTGCGCGGTGCCCGTCTTGCCCGCCATCGTGATGCCGTCGAGCGGCAGGCGGCTGCGCACCGCGGTGCCGGCGCCGTTGACCACAAGGTCCATGCCGTGACGCGCGACGGCGAGCGCTTCGGGCGAGAAGGGCAAGGGCTCATTCTTGAACTCGCGGTTGATCAGGCGCGGGTAAAGCCGGCGCCCCGATGCGATCCGCGCCGCCATCACCGCGAGCTGGAGCGGGTTGGCGAGCACATAGCCTTGTCCGATGACGGCGTTGAGGGAGTCCGACGCCGACCATTCCTGATCATATTTCTTCATCTTCCACGCGCTGTCGGGAATGGTGCCAAAGCGCTGGTTGCTGCCCGCGAGCTGATATTCCTCGCCGAGTCCGAGCAGCCGCGCGGTCGGGGCCATCGCGTCATAGCCGAGCCGGTGCGCGAGCCAGTAAAAATAGCTGTTGCAGCTCTTCATAATGGCCGACGGCATGTCGAGGCTGCCGTGCGTGCCGAGGCAGCGGAAGAAGCGGCTGCCGAGGCGATAGCCGCCGACGCAGGTGTGGCGCTCGCTCGGGTCCACGCCATGTTCGACCGCAGCGATCGCGGCCATCGGCTTCAGCGTCGATCCCGGCGGATAGAGCCCGCGCGTCGCCTTGTTGATCAGCGGCTGGTGATCGTCGCCGCGCAGCCAGGCATATTCGCTGCTGCTGATCCCGTCCGAAAAGCTGTTCGGATCGAAGCTCGGCATCGACACGAAGGACAGGATGTCGCCGTTCTGGCAGTCGATCACGACCGCCGCGCCCGACTCGCGTCCCATGCGCCGCGCGACAAATTCCTGCAGATCGGCGTCGATCGTCAGATGAACGGTCTTGCCCTGCACGTCGGGCTGGGTCGACAGGTCGCGGACGACCTTGCCGCGCGCGGTCACCTCGACGCGCCGCGCGCCCGGCTGGCCCTTAAGCATGTCCTGGAAATATTTCTCCAGCCCGTCCTTGCCGATCTTGTACCCCGGGGTGATGTACAGCGGATCCTTGGCCTTCTGATATTCCTCGGCGTTCGGGGCGCCGACATAGCCGATCAGATGGCCGACCGCCGCGCCGGTCGGATAGTTGCGGGCAAAGCCGCGCTGCGGCGCGATGCCGGGCAGTTCGGGCAGGCGGACGAGGATCGAGCTATACTCGGCCTCGGTCATGTCCTCCTTGATCGCGACGGGCTGGAACCCCGATGCCGCCTTCAGGTCGCGATTGATGCGTTCCATCGTGTCGCCGTCGAGGCGCAGCAAGGTCTGGAGCTGCCCCAGCACCAGTTCCTTGTTGTGCAGGCGATCGGGAATGATGTCGATGCGCAAGGATACGCGGTTGTTCGCCAGCGCCTTGCCGCTGCGGTCGACGATCCAGCCGCGCCGCGGCGGAACGAGCGTCAAATTGACGCGATTGCTTTCCGATTCAAGGACATAGCGGTCGTTGTCGATGACCGAAATATAGGCCATGCGCGCGGCGAGCGCGACGCCGACCGCCGCCTGCGCGCCGCCAACGACCAGCGCGCGGCGGGTGAAGGTAATGCCCCTCCAGGCTTCGGTAATCGGCGGACTCTTCTTCTTCGTCGGCATTAGGGGGTTGGAACCAGTCTATCGGCGTTTCAGGCGGAAATTGTCAAACTTGCCGGTCAGGCGCATGAACAGCGGGACGAGCAGCGCGGAGACTATGATCTGCGGCACCACGAGGCCGAGCACCCGGCCGGTCGCGGCATGCGGGTGGGTGATCAGCGCGGCGAGCGACTGGATGATCGCGACCGACGCCGCGGCAATCGCCCAGTCGTGAAAAAAGCCGCGCCAATAAATGCGCTGCGACGAATAGGCGATCGCGATGCTAGCGGCGGTCCATAGTCCTATCGCGGTGCCGATCGGCGCGCCGCTGAACAGATCGTCCCACAGACCGAGCGGCAGGCCGATCCACACCGGCCACATCTCGGCGCGCAGCAATTGCCAGCACAGGAAGAACAGCAGCCCGAGCGGCGGCAGCACCGGCGAGTTGGCGATCAGCGGCAGCATCAGCGGCAGCGCCGATGCGAACATCACGCTCGCGATCGGAACGATGCGCATCCGCCACAGCGATGCCGGCTCGCCGAGGCGCGGACCCTTCTGCTTCATGGCGCTTTGGCGGCGGCGGTGGGCGTTGCGGGGCCGGGCAGCCCCTGCGCTTCGATATTGTCGGGGGTGTAGGGGCGCAGCACCGACACCGCATCGACCTTGCCCGGGTCGGCGAGCGGGCGCGCGAGGGCGCCGTCGTCCTGGCGCCGCACGACGATCGCGACGGGGATGTTGGGCGGATAGAGCCCGCCGGTGCCCGAGGTGACGAGGATGTCGCCCGGCTTGAACGGGTTGTTCGCGATATTGAGCGTGCGCACGTCGAGATCGCCGTTGCCGCGGCCGCTGGCGAGCGCGGGCAGCCCGTCGCGCGCGCGGCGCACGGGGACGATATTGTCGACGTCGGTGAGCAGCAGCACCTGCGACACCGAGGGGCCGGCGCCGAGCACGCGGCCGATCAACCCGTCGGCGCCGCGCACCGGCTGGCCCGCGGCGACGCCAAGGTTGCGCCCGATGCTGAGCAGCGCGATGCGCTTGCTGCTGGTCGAGGTCGAGGTCAGTAGATAGCCGTTGGCGAGCGCGGTCTTGTCGGTTTCCTGCAGCTTGAGAAGCGCCTTGAGCTGGCGGTTTTCTTCCTGCAGCGAGCTGGTCGCGACGAGCTCGCGGCGCGTGTCGGCAAGCTCCTTGCGCAGCCGCCGGTTCTGCGTGCCCGCGGCGACATAGGCGCCGACCGTATCGTCGATGCCCGAAATCGACCCGATCACCGAGCGCGACGCGCGCGCGACGGGCGCGGCGATTTCCTGGCTCGCCACACGCAATTGGGCGAAGCCGACGGGATCAACGACCGACAGGATCGCCAGCAACAGACCCGCCACCGCCCCTGTCACCGCGATGACATAGGCAACGAACAGGCTGTACTGAGCCTTTCGGGATTGCCCCGGACGTCGATGTGCCGGGCGGACCATGTGTCAGAAGCCTTCGATCAGGCCTGCTGCAACACGCCGCGGAAGGCGGGGTCTTCCATCGCGCGGCCGGTGCCGATCGCGACGCAGGTCAGCGGGTCTTCGGCGACGGTGACCGGCAGGCCGGTCGCATCCTTGAGCAGCTCGTCGAGCTCGGCGATCAGCGCGCCGCCACCGGTGAGCACGATACCCTGATCGACGATGTCAGCGGCGAGTTCGGGCGCGGTATTTTCCAGCGCGATGCGGACGCCCTCGACGATCGTGCCGATCGGTTCGGACAGCGCTTCGGCGATCTGCGCCTGGTTGATCGAGATTTCCTTGGGCACGCCGTTGACGAGGTCGCGGCCCTTGATGTGGATCGTCAGGCCAACGCCGTCGGCGGGGATGCGCGCGATGCCGAAATCCTTCTTGATCCGCTCGGCGGTCGCTTCGCCGATCAGCAGATTATGGTGTCGGCGGACGTAGGAAACGATCGCTTCGTCCATCTTGTCGCCGCCGGCGCGGACCGACGTGGTATAGGCAAGGCCGCGCAAGCTGAGCACCGCGACTTCGGTCGTGCCGCCGCCGATGTCGACGACCATCGAGCCGATCGGTTCGGTGACGGGCATGTCGGCGCCGATCGCCGCGGCCATCGGTTCCTCGATCAGCCACACTTCGCTCGCACCCGCATTCGATGCGGCGTCGCGGATCGCGCGGCGTTCGACGCTGGTCGAGCCCGAGGGGACGCAGATCACGATTTCGGGGCTGCGAAACGCATTGGGCTTGCCGCCGTGCACCTTGGTGATGAAGTGCTTGATCATCTGTTCGGCGACGTCGATGTCGGCGATGACGCCGTCACGCAGCGGACGGATCGCCTCGATGCTGTCGGGGGTCTTGCCCATCATCAGCTTCGCGTCGTCGCCGACCGCCTTCACCCGCTTGATGCCGTTCAGCGTCTCGACCGCGACGACCGAAGGCTCGTTCAGCACGATGCCCTTGCCGCGCACGTACACGACCGTGTTCGCGGTGCCGAGGTCGATAGCCATGTCTTGGGAGTTGAATTTAAGCCAGCGAGAAAAGAAGGACATCGATACTGCTTCCTGTCATCGAAGCCGCGCCCTTGATGGACACGCCCCTGTCGTGATTTATCCGCGCGCCCGGCCGGCGACAGCTACAATCAGGGGGAGATTCCGGCTCTTCCTTTTGGGGTGGCTGGACAAAATGATCAGGGCTGTGCGGATGGGTCGCGATTTGCGTTCGACTGCGCTAGGAGAGCGGCCATGTCAATACGTCGCCTGCCGGAAAAGCTAGTAAATCGGATCGCAGCCGGTGAAGTGGTGGAAAGACCTGCCGCCGCGCTCAAGGAACTGGTTGAAAATGCGATCGATGCCGGTTCGACTCGCATTTCGGTGCGAATCGCCGAGGGCGGGATTTCGCGGCTGGAGGTCGAGGATGACGGGTGCGGGATGACAGCCGCCGACATGGCGCTGGCGCTCGAACGCCATGCGACCTCGAAGCTGCCCGACGATGCGATCGAGGATGTCACGACACTGGGTTTTCGCGGTGAGGCCTTGCCCTCGATCGCGAGCGTCGCGCGGCTGACGCTCGAAAGCCGTGTCGCGGGTGGCGACGGCTGGAAACGCGTCGTCGACAATGGCGCGGTAGCGGCCGAAGGGCCGGCGGCGCTGGGCAAGGGCACGCGGGTGATGGTCGAGGATTTGTTCGCGCGCGTTCCCGCGCGCCGCAAGTTCCTGCGCAGTGGGCGCAGCGAATATGCCGCGTGCCTCGACGTTGTGAAGCGGCTCGCGATGGCGCGCCCCGACATCGGTTTCACCGTCGAGCATGACGGACGCCGCGTGCTCGACGTGCAAGGCGGGCAGGACCAGCTTTCGCGCGTCGCGGCGCTCACCCAGCGCGACCTTGCCGCGAACAGCATCGGCGTCGATATCGACCGCGGCGAGGTGCATCTGGGCGGCGTTATCAGCCTGCCGACCTACAATCGCGGCATCGCCGACCATCAATATCTGTTCGTCAACGGCCGGCCGGTGAAGGACCGGCTGCTCGTCGGCGCGCTGCGCGGCGCCTATGCCGATCTGCTCGCGCGCGATCGCCATCCGGTCGTTGCGCTGTTCCTCGACGTCCCGACGAGCGAGGTCGACGTGAACGTCCATCCGGCGAAGACCGAGGTGCGTTTCCGTGATCCGCAGCTCGTTCGCGGGATGATTGTTGGCGGTCTTCGCCGCGCCCTCGACGAACATGGTTTCCGCAGCGTCCAGCGCCCTGCCGAGGCGGCGCTGGCGGCGTGGCAGCAGGAACCGGTGGCGCCGCAGCCGCCCGCGCCGACCTTGTTCGCCGCGCATCTGCCCTATCCGCATGCGCCAGCAACGCACCTGTTCGGCGCAGAAGGGGATGCCGCGACAACCGCCTTGCTGCACGACCGCATCGTCGACTTCGCGCCGCCACGCGATGCACTTCCGATGGGCCGCGCCGAACCGGCGACCGCGCCGGTGCCCGAGGCCGAGGCACACCCGCTCGGCATCGCGCGTGGTCAGATCGCGAAAACCTATATCGTCGCCGAGGCCGAGGATGGCCTCGTCATCGTCGACCAGCACGCCGCGCACGAACGCCTCGTGCTCGAACAACTCCGCCGCGGCATGGGCGGGCAGGCGGTGCCGTCGCAGGGGCTGTTGCTGCCCGAGGTGGTCGAACTCGACGAGCCCGCCTGCGACCGGCTCGAAGCCGCGGCGCCGCAGCTCGCGGCGCTCGGCGTCGAGCTTGAACGCTTCGGCCCCGCCGCGGTGATGGTGCGCGCAACCCCGGCGATGCTGGGTGCGATCAATTGCCAGAAGCTCGTCACCGACATCGCCGACGATCTGGCGGGCTATGACGCAGCACTGGGCCTCAGCGAGCGGCTCGAACTGGTCGCCGCGACGATGGCGTGCCATGGTTCGGTGCGGGCAGGGCGAACGCTCAGCGTCGCCGAAATGAACGCGCTGCTCCGCACGATGGAGGTCACGCCGCACAGCGGCCAGTGCAACCATGGCCGGCCGACTTGGGTGAAGCTCGCGATGGACGATGTCGAGAAATTGTTCGGGAGAAAGTAGCAGGAGGGCGCCATGTATTTTGCGAGTTTTCGCGATGGAGAGGGCTGCAAATCCTATATTGTCGGTTGCACCGAAACATGCGCCGCGGCGATCATCGATCCCGCGCTCGACCTCGTCGATCGCTATATCGGCGAGGTGAACAGGCAGGGGCTGCGCGTCCGCTACATCATCGACACCCACACCCATGCCGACCATTTCTCGGGCGCGCAGGCGTTGAAGCACGCATTCGGTGCGCCGATCGTCATGCATCGCTTCTCGCCGTCGCCCTATGTCGACCTGCATGTCGAGGACGGCCATTCGTTGCCGCTCGGCGCGATGCGGATGAAGATATGGCATACGCCCGGGCACACGCGCGATTCGATGGCGATCCATGTTGCGGACCGGGTTTTTACCGGCGACACGCTGCTGATCGGCGGGACGGGGCGCAGCGACCTGCCCAGCGGCGACCCCGACCAGCTGTTCGACAGCCTGTTCGGCAAGCTGCTGACGCTGCCCGACGAAACGCTCGTCTTTCCCGCGCACGACTATAAGGGGCGCGAAAGCAGCACGATCGGTGACGAGCGGCGGACCAACCCGCGCCTTGCCAAGACCGGGCGCGCCGATTTCGTTGCACTGATGAACAATCTTAACCTGTCGGCGCCGACGCACCTGACCGAAGCGCTGCGCACCAACATGTCGGGCGGCAAGACGGTGCGCCAGTTGCTTGCCGAGGCGGGCGCGAAGGTGCCCTTCATGGGGCTCGACGAATTGAGCCGTCGCATCGCGGCGCGCGCCAATGATTTCGTCATCCTCGACGTGCGCGAAAAGGATGCGTTCGGGGCGGGTCATGTCCCCGGCGCGACGCACCTGCCGCGCGGGCAGCTCGAACTGCGCGTCAACGATGTGCTGCCCGATCCGGGGGTCGAGATCCTGACCGTGTGCGAATTTGGCAAGATATCGACGCTCGCTGCGGCGACCTTGCGCGAGCTGGGGTTCGAGCGCGCGACCGCGCTCGACGGCGGGATGAAGGCGTGGCGCGATGGCGGCTATCCGGTCGAGCGCGCGAGCGATTGACCGCCACCTGACTTGCTGCAAGGAAGCGGTCATGAGCAACAGCAAAATCCGTATCGGTTTCGCCGCCCTGCTTTGCGCGCTCGGTAGCGGAAGCGCGGCCCAAGCGGCTCCGCAAGCGTCCGCGCGCGTAGCGTGCCCCGCCGCCCCGATATTACCGCCCGAACTTGCCGATTGGGCGCGGGCAGCATCGAGCAAGACGATCTACGCCTATGGCGCCGATCTCGCGGCTGATTGGTCGCCGCTCGGCGCGGCGCGGACGGAACTGCCGCTGCATCGCTTCGAAAGCCTGCGCTATGGGCGCGCGCCCGAGCGCAAGCCCGACGTGCATAAGTTCGGCGGCATGATACCGATCGACGTGAAGAAGCCGGGGCGGCTCGTCGTCGCGCTCGACACCGGGGCGTGGATCGACCTGGTGCAGGGCGGCGCGCAAGTGAAGTCGGTCACCCACGGCCACGGACCCGCCTGTTCGGGCATTCGCAAGATGGTCGAATTCGACGTGACGCCGGGGCGCTACCTGCTCCAGATCGTCAACGCGCCGACGGCGTCGATCCACGCGATGGCGGTGCTGCGCGACTGATCAGGGCAGGCGCTTGGCGAGTTCGCCCGTCGCGTCGCTTGGCAGAGGCGCAACGCCAATGAGCCGCATCAGCAGCGGATAGACCTCGATATTGTCGATCACCCCGACGTCGCCTTTCAGACCCGTGCCGCTCGCGACGAACAGCGCGAGCATCTCGGGGTCCTGATTGTCATAGCCGTGCGCGCCGCCCTTGACGGGCCAGGTCGGCGTGCCCGCGATGATCGACCAGCCGGGCTCGGCGATGCAGATGATCGCCGCGACACGCGGGTTCCGGCCGTAATGCAGCCGCTTCGGCAGTTCCTCGCGGCGGTTGCAGGCCATATGGTCGTGCGGTTTCAGCAACGCCTTGTACACGCGGTCGTCGGTGCCGGCGGCGGGCTCGATCGCGGCATAGGGGCCGGTCTCGACCGCGATGATGCTGGGAAGGCCGATCAGGTCGGCGAGCTGGACCACGCGGCTTTCGTCGATCGCGCGCATGCCGTGGTCGGCCACCACGATCATCCGCGCGGGCTGACCCATCGCGGCGAGGCCCGCGACGAGTTCGCCGACGCGCGCATCGACTTCGGTGATGGCGGCGTTGACCTCCGCGCTGTCGGGACCGAATTTATGTCCCGCATCGTCGACAGCCTCGAAGTAGAGGGTGACGAAGGCGGGGCGGATATCGGCGGGACGGCGCATCCAGTCGAGCAGGGTGTTGACGCGCTGCGCATAGCCGACATGCGCGTCATAACGCATCCAGTCGGGCGGGCGGCTCGCATGGATCGCGACCTCGCTGCCCGGCCAGAACATTGTTGCGCTGCGCACGCCGGCCTTGCCCGCCGTCACCCACGCGGGCTCGGCTTCGTCCCACCAGAAGGGATCGAGCGACTGTTTCGGATCGCCGAGGCTGAACCGGACGTCGGGCCGCCGCGGGTCGATCATATTGTTGCCGACGATGCCGTGGTTGTCGGGGCGCTTGCCGGTTACGATCGCATAATGATTGGGGAAGGTCTTGGTCGGGAAGGAGGGGCGCAGCTTGCCGTGCGCGCCCTCGGCCGCGAGCCGCGACAGGTTCGGGGTGATGCCGCGGTCCAGATAATCGGCGCGAAAGCCGTCGATCGAGATCAGGATCGTCACCGGCGGGCGCTCACCGCTCTCCTGCGCGTGCGCGGCGAGGGGAAGCAGAAGGGCGAGGATCAGCGAAATGAAACGGTTCATGCCGGGTCCGCTATGGGCCTTATGTGACCGTCCGGCGACACGTCACGCCATCTTGACCCCGGCGACATCGCGCTCCACGACGCCCGTCGCGCGCTTCGACAGCGTGTTTACCGGCGTCGTGACCTTGTCGACGACCATGAAATGCGTCTGCCACGCCTCGCGATTGACGTCGCACACGATGTAACCGCGCTGGTCGTTGGCGAATTTGAGCTCGGGATTTTGGCTCAGGAAGACGTCGGTGCCATTGCGCTTGTCGCTGCCATCGCCGCCTGACGAGATCGAGGTCGCAACGAACTCGGCGCCGACCAGCTTGTCCTTGAGCACCAGATCGCCGCAGAAATTCTGATGCTCGTCGCCGGTGAGCACGACATTGTTCTTCAGCCCCGCCATGCGCGACAGGATGCGCTCGCGCGGCGCTTCATAGCCCGCCCAGCTGTCGAGATTGACGATCTTCTTCGGCTCATCGGCCTTCCGCCGCCGGTCGAGCGACATCATCGTGATCTGCTGCGCAAAGGCGTTCCACGTCGCGCCGCCTTTCGCCAGATTGCGGCCGAGCCATTCCTCCTGCGCCTTGCCGAGCACCTGCTTGTCCTTAGCGAACACATCGGGGCAGGTGGGCTTGAACCCGTCGTCGCACGGCTGGTCATCGCGATACTGGCGCGTGTCGAGCAATTGCATCGCCATCAGGTCGCCCCAGCGAAACTCGCGGTTCATCGCGACCATCCCGCCGCGCGGGAGCAGCGCCTTGCGCACCGGCATATGCTCGTACCACGCCTGCATCGCCGCCTGTTTCTTCAGCATGAAGACCTCGGGCGACGCGGCTTCGGGATCGTTGACGTCGAGGCCCAGCTTCCAGTTGTCGACGTCCGACACCCAGTCGTTGCGGATCTCGTGATCGTCGAAACTCGACAGGAAGGCGTGGACCGATCGCGCCGCCTGGAGGTCGATGTCGCCAAGCTGCTGCGCATAGGCGCTCCGGAAATCATTGACGTCGACAAGCGCCCGGTGTGCGTGCTTGCGCACCGGCCGCGTCGGCAGCCCGGTGTTGAACAGATATTCCTCACTATATTCATAGATGAAGTCGCCATAATGATAGACGAAGGCGAGGTCCTCGCGGGCAAGGTGGCGATAGGCGCCGAAAAAGCCCGCCTCGAAATGCTGGCACCCGGCGACCCCGAACTTCAGCGCATCGGCCTTCGCGCCCGGCGCGGGCAGGGTGCGCGCGCGGCCGCGCAGGCTGCGCTCGCCGCCCGCGGTGAAGCGGTAATAGTAAGGCCGGTCGGGCTGGAGGCCCGCGACCTCGACATGGACGCTGTGCGCGAGTTCGGGGCGCGCGAGTTCGGTGCCCTTGGCAACGACGTCGCGAAAGCCGCCGTCGCTCGCGACCTCCCAGTCGACCGGAAAATTCGCCAGCGGCATCCCGCCATGGCGTTCCATCGGTTCGGGGGCGAGGCGCGTCCAGATGACGAAACCGTCGCTCGCCGGATCGCCCGCCGCGACGCCCAGGCTGAACGGAAACTCGCGGAAGATGCCGCCCTCGGCGCGCAGGATCGCCGGGGCGGCAAGGCCGGCGAGGGTGGCCCCGGCAAGGAAATGACGGCGGTTGAACATGGCTGGGCTCCCCGGGGACGAATCACCGCCCCTGATAGCCCAGCCATATGTTTCATCAATGACCGATGCGGGAGGCGATCAGAACCACATCCGCGCCATCCACAGCGCCATTGCGATCATCATCAGATTTTCGGTGAGCGAGACGAAGCCCAGCGGAACCTTGCTGCTGCCGCCGACGCAGGCGCATTTGATATCGCGCTTGTCGATATAGACCGCCTTGAACACCGACGTTGCGCCGATGCCGCCGATGAACAGCGCAACCGGGATCGAAAGCCAGGGGAGCGCGTGTGCGGTCATCAGAACGCCGGCGAGCCCTTCGGCAAAGGGATAGATGCTCGCATAAGGCACCCAGCGCTTCGCGAGCAGGTCGTAATTGAGGAACATGGTCGCGAACTTGTCGACATCCTGCAGCTTGAGCAGCGCGAGGACGATCATGCTGAACGAGATGAACCATTCGGCGGCACGCAGCGTGAAGGCGCTGCCTTCGACCGCGAAGCTTGCCGCGAGCGCCATCAGCGCTGTCATGGCAAAGAGTGCGATCACGGGCGTGTAGCTCGTCGCGTCGGGATCGGCGACCTTCAGCCCGAAATGGCGGCGCAGGTCGTCATGGCCGCCAATCCGAACCCCGTCGATGAAGGTCTGCGGCGTCGTCTTCACGCCATGCTCGGCCTTGAACGCGTCGGTTTCCTCGCGCGTCGTCAGCCAGCGGTCGTCGACGGTGAAACCGCGGCTTTCGAGCAGATGTTTCGATTTGAGGCCATAGGGGCAGGTGTGTCCCGGCATGACCATGCGATGGAGGGTTGCTTGTTTTGTCATGGGGCTCCAATAACATCCGTACCATGGTACGGGGTCAAGCGATGAATTTGACGATTGGCAAATTGGCCGCCGCGGGCGGCGTCGGTGTCGAAACCGTTCGCTACTATCAACGCCGGAATTTGCTGTCCGTTCCAGCACGCAGCGGCGGCGACGGCTGGGGGGCGGGCGTGCGCCGCTATGACGGCGATGACGTCAGGCGGCTGAAATTCATCCGCTCGGCGCAGGCGGCTGGCTTCACGCTCGATGAAATCGGCGAATTGCTGGCGCTGGAAGCGAGCGACGACCGCGCACGGGTGCGCAGCTTGGCACACCAGCGGATCGCGGTGCTCGATGAAAAGATCGCGCAGATGGCCGAAGCCCGCGCCGCGCTGGCCCGCCTTGCCGAGCAATGCGCGGCGAGCGACAAGGGGCCGTGCCCGATTTTGGCGGCGTTCGAACCATAGTCCCCCTCCCGCTTGCGGGAGGGGAGATCGGATCAGCTGTGCAGGAAGTGCATCACGTCGCCGTCGTGCACGACATAGGCCTTGCCTTCGGCGCGCAGCTTGCCCGCTTCGCGCGCCTTCGCTTCGCCGCCCAGCGCGACATAATCGTCATAGGCGATCGTTTCGGCGCGGATGAAGCCCTTCTGGAAATCGCTGTGGATTTCGCCCGCGGCTTCGGGCGCGGTCGCGCCCGTGTGGACGGTCCACGCGCGCGCTTCCTGCGGGCCGACGGTGAAGAAGGTGATGAGGTGGAGCAATTCGTAGCCGGCGCGGATGACGCGCGCGAGGCCGGTTTCGTGCAGGCCCATTTCTTCGAGGAACTCGAGCCGGTCGGCCATGTCCATCGTCACCAGCTCGCTTTCGATCGCGGCGGAGACGACGACGGCCTGCGCGCCCTCGGCGGCGGCCTTGGCGAAGACCTTTTCGGAAAAGGCGTTGCCGTTGGCGGCGCTGCCTTCGTCGACGTTGCAGACGTAAAGGACGGGCTTCGAGGTCAGGAGCTGCGCGGTGCGCAGGACGCGGGCTTCCTCGTCGTCCTTGGGTTCGGTCAGCCTTGCGGGCTTGCCTTCGCGCAGCAGCTCGAGCGCCTGGCCGAGCACCGATGCGGCGATCTTCGCTTCCTTGTCGCCCTGCGCGGCTTTCTTGGCGAAAGCGGGAACGCGCTTTTCGAGGCTTTCGAGGTCGGAGAGCAGCAGTTCGGTTTCGACCGTCTCGGCGTCGGCGACGGGATCGACCTTGTTCTCGACATGCTGGATGTCGTCATCCTCGAAACAGCGCAGGACATGGACGATCGCGTCGACCTCGCGGATGTTGCCGAGGAACTGATTGCCCAGCCCTTCGCCCTTCGACGCGCCGCGCACGAGGCCGGCGATGTCGACGAAGGCGAGCTGCGTCGCGATGATCTTCTTGCTGCTCGCGATCGCCGCCAGCTTTTCGAGCCGTGCATCGGGCACCGCGACGTTGCCGATATTCGGCTCGATCGTGCAGAAAGGATAGTTCGCTGCCTGCGCCGCCGCGGTTTCGGTCAGCGCGTTGAACAGGGTGGACTTGCCGACGTTGGGCAGGCCGACGATCCCGCATTTGAAACCCATAAAAACTCCGTGAGGTTCGGCCTGCCGTGAATGAGGGGCCTGTGTTGCAGCGCCCCTAGCGCCAGATTGCCTCGGGCGCCAGTCTTTGCCGTTGCGTCCGGTTCAGACTTGCGCCTTTATCGCACCAGCCATGACGAAACCCCGCCTCCTCGCCGCCGCCATCCTTCTGACTTTGGGCGCGACCGCCGCAATCGCGGCACCGAGCCGTTTCGAGGAAGGCGTCTTCACCGAACTCAACCGCTTCCGCAGCGATCCCGCGGCCTATGCCGACTATCTGCGCGACTATCGCCCGCGCTTCGAAGGCAAGCTGCTGGTCAGCAACGACGACAGCGAGATCGACATCATGACGCGCGAGGGCGTCGCCGCGGTCGATGAGGCGATCCGCGACCTTCGCCGCGAAAGGCCGCTGCCCGAACTCGAATGGAGCGAGCCGCTGGCGCGTGCGGCGGCGGATCATGTCGCGGTCCAGTCGCGCTCGGGGGCGGTCGGTCATTATACGCGGGGCAGCGGCCCCGGCGAACGGATGAAGGCGCGCGGCGGCGGGCCTTATGTCAACGAAGTCATCACCTATGGGCATCACACGCCCGAAGGCGTCGTCGACCAGTTGCTGATCGACGACGGCGTGCCCGACCGCGGGCATCGCCACAGCCTGCTGCGCGCGACGCACCGCTATGCCGGCATCGCGTGCGGCCGGCATCCGGTGCACCGGACGATGTGCGTGACCTTGATGTCGCAGACGCGCGACGGCTCGCCGCCGCCCCCGCCCAAGCGTACACCCTGACGGCCATCCGCTCCCGCCCGGCGAAGGGAGGGAGCGGACGGCGCGCGATCAGGCGCCGACCGGCTGGCTGTCGGTGCGGCGGACGACGACGGTTGACGAGCGCGGCTGCTGCCCCGCGACCGGCCAATTGCCCGTCGGGTGCTGGATGTTGACGAAGAAGGTCTTGAGGTCGGGCGTATAGGCCAGCCCCGTGATCTCGCAGCCAAGCGGGCCGACGAGGAAGCGCTTCGACTGCTTCGTCACCTGATCGACATAGAACATCGCATTATGACCGAACGCCTGGTCGATCGTCCGTCCAGCGACCCCCGAATTGCCGGGGACGCTATGGTCGGTCTGCACCCACATGCGGCCCTGCGGGTCGATGCGCAGCCCGTCGGGGCTGGAGAAGGTGTCGCCGTTGATGTTGCCGACCAGGTTGCTGCCGCCCGCCGAGAGCGACGGATCGCCCGCGGTCAGGAAGATTTCCCAGCTGAACTTGGTGGCCAGCGGCGAATCGCCTTCTTCGCGGAACTTGATGATGTGCCCGTGGAGGTTGGTGACGCGCGGGTTGGCGGGGTCGACGACGCGGCGGCCGCTGTTGTTGGTCAGCGTGCAATAGATCGCCTTGTTGTCGGGCGCGACGGTCAGCCATTCGGGGCGATCCATCACGGTGCCGCCTGCCACACGCGCCGCCGAGGGCGTATTAATCAGCACATCGGCCTGATTGTTGAAATTGACGATGGTCGGCGCCGGCGGGGTCGTGCTCTGGGTGGTGTTGCCCGGGTCGGACGCACCCGCGGTGAGGCCGTTCTGGCCGACGACGAGCGCGCGCCATTCGCCCGTGCCATTGCCGTTGAAACGCGCGACATAGAGCGTGCCATAGTCGAGCAGGTCGGTGTTCGCCGCCCGGTTTGTCGTGCTGTACGCGCGGTCGGGAACGAATTTATAGATGCAGCCCGGCGTCGAATCATCGCCCATGTAAAAGGCAACGCGGCGATCGGCGTTTGCCATATAAGCAACATTCTCGTGGCTGAAGCGGCCCATCGCGGTGCGCTTCGTCGGCTGCGCCAGCTCGCGCAGCGGGTCGATCTCGACAACCCAACCATAATCGCGCGCGGGCTGCGTCGGGTCGAGATAATTGTCGGTCGTCTCTTCGCAGGTGAGATAGGTGTCCCACGGCGTGCGGCCGCTGGCGCAATTGTTGAGCATGCCCTTGATCGTGCCCGACAACAGGCCCGCGGCGGGGCCGCCGGCGCGATAGCTGCTGTTGCCGGTGTAGCGGCGGTTATAGGTCGATCCGGCCTGCACGGCCCATTTGCCGTCGCTGCCCTTGGCGATTTCGACAACGCCGATCTCGACCGCCGAAAGCGCGAGCGCCTTCTGGTCGGCGGTTGCGGTTGCGGCGTTGTAGTTGCCCGCCATCAGGATGTTGAAGTCGGGATATTCGAAGTTCACCGCGAGGATACCGCGGTTGTTGGCATCGACGCCCGGAAAGGCGAAATATTCCATGCCGTCGTGATTGCCGCCCGCCCATTTCTCGGCGACCGCGGGGGTGGGGAAGCTGCCCGAATAGGCGGTGCCGGCTTCGACCGAATCACCGGCCTTCAGCAGCACGTCGACGGTGTAGCCCGCGGGCACGGTGACCTTGTCGTCCTGGTTCGCGGCGACCGCGGCGAAACTGACGGCATAGCTGACCGGCGGAGGCGTCGGCGTGGGGGTCGGCGTCGGGGTGGGCGTCGGCAGCGTCACGGACGGATCGCCGCTGGTGTCGTCGCATGCGGCGAGCGCCGGCAGGATCGACAGGCCGAACAGGCCGTTGCGGAGCAAGGTCCGGCGCGAGGGATTTTTGGCAACGATCGCTTCCAGGCTGTCAGGCCCCGGAAGAATATCGGTTTCGCCGCGATAAGGCGCGCGGGCGTCGTCGGTAAGATGTGACATGCAGTCCCCCTGTTTTCGGTTGAGCCCCGGACTGGATCGTCCGGATGAGGTGGCGCACCGATTGCAGAGGGAGGTGTCAGCTAGATGGCTTCACCATGTCGGGAGCGTATGATTCCTATGACACTTCAGTGACATGAGGAGCCGTCGGATCAGGCCAGCTGGATCAGGTCAGCCACCGGGCGAAAACACGGACGTCCTGCTGTTCCCAGCCGAGATGCTCGTAAAGGCCCGCGACAGGGTTGCCATCGCGAAGCATCAACTCGACCTTGGGGCAGCCGCGAAGCCGGAGCCATTCGCACGCGGCGTCGAGCAATCGCCGCGCAAGGCCCTGTCCCTGATGGTCCGGTGCGACGCCCAGATAATAAATCCATCCGCGGTGTCCGTCGAAGCCGGTCATGGCGGTGGCGACGATCCGCGCGCCTCGTTCGGCCACAATGACCGTCGACGCTTCATGGCCGAGCGCGCGCAGGAAATCGGCGTCGGGATCGTTCCAGGGGCGCGTCAGGCCACACGCGTCCCAGATCGCGACGACGGCATCGCGATCGGCGGCCATTGCGTCGCGCGTGATGGTCACCCCTGCAGGCGCAGCGCGAGATCGCTCTGGAACCGCACGTCGTCGCCATCGGCGAGCCATTTCGCTTCGGCGGCGATCGCGCCGAGCAGGTCGATCAGCGGTTCCATCTCGCTTTTGTGGTAATTGCCGAGGACATGGCCGGTGACGCGGTCCTTGTGTCCCGGATGGCCGATGCCGATGCGCACGCGGCGAAAATCCTCGCCGATATGCTGGATCATCGAGCGGATGCCGTTATGGCCCGCCGCGCCGCCGCCCTGTTTCACTTTCACCTTCATCGGCGCGAGGTCGAGTTCGTCGTAGAAAGCGGTGACGTCCTGCGGGGTCAATTTATAGAAATCGAGCGCGGCGCGCACGCTGCGGCCGCTTTCGTTCATAAAGGTGCCGGGTTTGAGCAGCAGAATGCGCTGCGATCCGATGCGGCCTTCCTGAACCCAGCCCTGGAATTTCTTTGCGGGCGCCGGAAAGCCGTAAAAATCGGCGATGACATCGGCCGCCATGAAGCCGACATTGTGACGGTGCATCGCATATTGGGGCCCGGGATTTCCGAGGCCGACCCAGAGCTGCATGAGACTGCCTTTCTCAGGGTCTGTCGTCGGCGGCCCCCTCCGCTGGGGAAGGGGGCCGGCCGAACGGGATTAGGCTTCTTCGCCGCCTTCGGCAGCGGCTTCGCCTTCGTCCTTCGTCGTGTCGCCGTCGCTCGACTTGAGCGCCGACGGGGCAACGATGGTGGCGATGGTGAAGTCGCGATCGGTGATCGCGCTTTCGACGCCCTTGGGCAGCGTTACATTGCTGATGTGGATCGAATCGCCCACGTCAAAGCCGGCGACATCGATCGAAATCTCGTCGGGGATCTTGTCCGCGTCGCAGACGAGTTCCAGTTCGTGACGAACGATGTTCAGCACGCCGCCGCGCTTCAGGCCCGGCGAGGCTTCTTCGTTCGCGAACACGACCGGCACCGCGACCTGGACCGTGGCGCCCTTGGCAATCCGCAGGAAATCGACGTGGATCGGGCGATCCTTGACCGGATGGAAAGCGACGTCCTTCGGCAGGGTGCGGATGGTCTTGCCACCCACTTCGACCATCACGACCGAGTTCATGAAGTGACCCGTCATCAGCTGCTTCATCAGCAACTTTTCTTCGACGTGGATCATCAGGGGTTCTTCTTTGCCGCCATAGACAACGGCGGGGACGCGGCCATTACGACGCAGGTCACGCGAGGCTCCCTTGCCTCCGCGTTCGCGCGTCTCGGCCGTCAGCGTCAGCTGATCGCTCATATCATTTCTCCGAGAAACAGTTACACAGTTCCGCCACGCCTCCAGGGATGACCATGACGGAAGCCGGGGCGCTTAGCGGGGAAGCGGCGGAAATGCAAGCGCGACGGCGCTTATTGCACCCGCGTCACCTTCAAGCCGTCCGCCTCGAGCATCGCGGGCACACCGTCGGAGCCGACCAGATGCCCCGCGCCAACCGCCATCAGCACCGTGCCGGGCTGTTCCAGCCGCTTCTGCACCCACGTGCTCCAGCGCCGGTTGCGGTCGGTGATGATCGCCTTGCGCGCCGCGGGAACGGCATCGACATCCTCGTTGACCACCTTTTCAAGCGCCGTCACATCGCCGCGGCCCCACGCGGCGGTGAGCGCGGCGACATCCTTCACCGCCTCGCCCGATTCTTCGGCGGCGCGGGTCAATAGCGCGCGCTGGGTCGCGGCATCGAGCGTTTCGAAGAACATCAGCTGTTCCTCCGCGGTTTCGAGGCCGCCGATCGGTTTGTCCGCCGCTTTGAACCTATCCGACAGGATAGTTTCGACGCCGTCGGACGACGATAGCGCGGCATTTTCCGCAACGCGCCGTCCCATCATCACGACCACCGCCCAATCGTCGAACCCGTCGCCACTGAAGCTGCGGCCGCTCGCTTCGAGCGCGCGATAGCCGATCAGCGCCTTGCCCGAGAGCCGTGCCTCCATTGCGAGCGGGGTGTCTCGCGGCGCGAGCCTTTGGAACACATCCCCCGCGACAGCGAGCTCGGCGGGAGGCAATTCCAGTATCAGTCCGTCGGCGGATCGGATCGCGTTCGCAACCTCGCCATCGTCCCAATCGGTTCCACGCGGCAGGGCATGCATCGTACCGAGCAAGTAGATCCGCGTGTCGTCATCGGCGACCAGCCACATTGCAGGCCGGGCTTGTGACGCGGGCTCGGTGGTGCCACAGCCCATGAGCAGGCACGGCAAAAGGGCCGCCGCAAGGCGGCGACCCCGATGATGCGAAGGGCGGATTGCTCCCCTCAATATTTGACCCGCTTGGCGACGAGGCCGCGGGCCTTCAGATAATCCTGGAGGCTCTTCGCGCCCGCGAGATGCCCCGCTCCGACCGCGACGAACACGGTGCCCGGCTGATCCATCCGTGCCTTCAGCTGATCGGCCCAGCGGGCGTTGCGATCCCACAACAGCGTCGCGGCGAGTTCGGGGGTCGCGGCCAGACTTTCGTTCATCGTCACGGCCAGCGCGTCGGGATCACCCTTTGCCCACTGCCCGACCATCTTGTCGAGTTGCGGCCCAAGCTTGTCGAGATCCTTGACCACCGAATTCAGGAAGGCGATCTGCTGGGTTTCGGGCAGCGTATCGAAAAAGCCCAGCTGTTCTGTCGGCGTTTCAAGACCCGCGACGGGTTTGCCGGTCTTTTTGGCCGAGGCCGTCAACAGCTTTTCGACGCCCTGTTCGGGGTCATAGCCGAGTTTGGTGAGCGGCAGCACCGACAGGGTCATCGCGGGAAACCAGGGTTCGAACATATCGAACTGCGCGGGCGCTATGCCAAGGCTCGCGAGCGCTGCTTGATACGCCTCGAGCTGCGGCGCATCGAGGCGCGACGAGAGCGTCTTGCCGCTCTGGTCGATTGCCAGCGGCATCATCACCTTCAACATTTCGGCCTGGTCTTCGGGCATGACCATTTCGAGCATCAACTCGTCCGATTTGTCGAACGCCGTCTTCACCGCCTCGTCGAACCAGCCGAGGCCGGGCTTCAGCACATGGACGGTGCCGAAGAGATAGATCGTCGTGTCCTTGTCCTTGACGACCCATAGCGCGGGATCGGCATCGGTCGTTGCGGGCGCCGCCGCCTGCTCGGCGGCATGCGCGGCAGGGAGCATCGCGGACGAGGAGAAAGCGACGATCGCGCAAGCGGTGGAAAGCTTCTTGAACCAGGTTTTCATTGGGAAATCACTTTCGTTACGGGCGCTTATGGCCGGATCGAACAGGGAAGGGGAGGGAAAAATATTCAGCGGTATTTAAGCCACAACCAGACGACGACATTGACCGCGAGAGCCCCGACAAACAACAACATGACGTCCGGGGCCGGCGCGAGGCTGGCGCGGTGCAATACCCACCAGGTCGGGGCCGACAGGGTGAATGTGTACCAGGCGGCAAGGCCAGCCCACAGATAGGCATGTTCTTCATGGTCATCGACCGAACGGTGGTAGATGACGAGGCACACTGCGAGGCCGACCGTCCAAAGGATCGCGGCCCCAGTCGCAAATCCCGGCGTCAACGGGGTATCGCCGAGCAATACGAGACCCGCCGTCCCGTTGCTCGGTTCGCCAAGCTGCATGACGGCGCCGATCACCGCGCCGACCAGCAATGCGAGGATGATGCCGGTCGTATAGCGCTTACGGCGCGGCGACATCGGGCGTTTCATGTTTCGGGTCTCAGTCATCGTCGTTTCCTTCGTGGCCGTCGTCGAAAATCTCTTCGATCGGCATTTCGAACAGCCGTGCGAGCTTGAAGGCGAGCGGCAGCGACGGGTCGTACTTCCCCGTTTCGATCGCATTCACCGCCTGCCGCGAGACATCGAGCCGGTCGGCGAGTTCCGCCTGGCTCCAGTTCCGCATCGCGCGCAGCACTTTCAACTTGTTGTTCATCGGCGCCTCGCCAGCATTTCCATCCGAAGGATCACGGCCTTCCCATAGCGCATCAAAATGTCGGGGAAGGGAAATTTTGTCCGGTCCTTCGGGATGGCGGGGATCGGGGGCGACAGGGTCGGATCGTCCTTGGTCAAGCAAGAGACTGGAGCGCCGCCCTTTGGAGGGCGCTCCAGTCCAAGTCGCCGGCCGTCACCGGGGAGGCACGGCGCGAGCGAAACCGTCATTCCCGTCGCTTATCGCGCGGCGCCGATCATCAGCAGCGCGAGCTGGGTGCCGTTCTGTGCGCGGGCGATCGCCTGCTTGGTCTGGGGCTCGGCGCGGGCAAGGACATCCGAAAGGCATGCCGACTGGCGCGCATTTTCCGCAGCGCCGCGAAGGCCGGTGTAGCAGAGGCTGCGCGCGGCGCTCTTCAGCCGGGTGTCGAGGCGCTCGCGATCGGCGGTGCGGGTCAGGTTCAGATCGTCGATGCGGACTTCGACAGCGCGGTTTCCGGTCTCGGCGGCCAGGGCGGGCGCCGCGGCGGCGGTGAGCGAGAGGGCGAGGATCAGGGTGCGGGTCATCATGTCTATATCTCCTTGGATCGACTGGTTCTGGTCAACTCAACCTGTCTTTATGTCAGGTATGCATGACTATATGTCGCGATTCGCTGACTATGTCAATAACACCTTACAAAAAGTTCTGGAGACCTGACTAAGACGCGTCTTTTCGTCGACGAGCGCGCGGCGGGGAGCCTTGACCATGCGCCGCCGCTGGGCCAATGCGGCGGCGATTTTTTGCACCTGCGAAGGAATTGCGGCCGTGGCCGACGGGGCGGACAAGACACCACTCAGCTTTCAGGACATGATCCTGACGCTGCACGCCTATTGGGCGGCGCGCGGTTGCGCGATTCTGCAGCCGTATGACATGCGCGTCGGGGCAGGGACCTTCCACCCCTCGACGACGCTGCGCAGCCTCGGCCCCGAGCCGTGGAACGTCGCCTATGTCCAGCCGAGCCGCCGCCCAACCGACGGCCGCTATGGCGAGAACCCGAACCGGCTGCAGCATTATTACCAGTATCAGGTGATCCTGAAGCCGTCGCCCGCCGACCTGCAGGAACAATATCTGGGCAGCCTCGCCGCGATCGGTATCGATCCGCTGCTCCACGACATCCGCTTCGTCGAGGATGACTGGGAATCGCCGACGCTCGGCGCATGGGGTCTGGGCTGGGAAGTCTGGTGCGACGGGATGGAAGTCACCCAGTTCACCTATTTCCAGCAAATGGGCGGCTTCGACTGCAAGCCCGTCGCCGGCGAGCTCACTTACGGGCTCGAACGCCTCGCCATGTATATCCAGAATGTCGACAATGTGTACGACCTGCGCTTTTCCGACGCGGTCGGCGATGTCGCGGCGGTGAGCTATGGCGATGTGTTCCTCGAGAATGAAAAGCAGTTCTCGAAATGGAATTTCGAGGTTGCCGACACCGACACCTTGTTCGCGGGCTTCAAGGCGGCTGAGGCCGAATGCAATCGCGCGATCGAGGCCGGCGTCCCGCTCGCGGCCTATGACCAGGCGATCGAGGCGAGCCACCTGTTCAACCTGCTCCAGGCGCGCGGCGTGATCAGCGTGCAGGAACGCGCCAATTATATGGCGCGGGTCCGCGACCTCGCAAAGGGCAGCTGCAAAGCGTGGATCGACAGCCAGTCCGAACGCTGGACCGCTAAATATCCGGGGTGGATGCTGTGACCGACTTTCTTCTCGAACTGCGCAGCGAGGAAATCCCGGCGCGGATGCAGGCCGGCGCGCGCGCCGAACTGGAAAAGCTGTTCCGGGCGCAGCTGAGCGCCGCGGGCCTTGAAACGGGCGACCTCACCATCTGGTCGACCCCGCGCCGCCTCGCGCTGATCGCCAAGGGCTTGCCCGAAGCGACCGCCGCGGTCAGCGAAGAACTCAAGGGCCCGCGCAGCAGCGCGCCGCCACAGGCGCTCGAAGGCTTCCTGCGCAAGACCGGCCTGACGCAGGACCAGCTCGAAGACCGCGACGGCGTCTATTTCGCCGTCATCGACAAGCCGGGCCGCGCGACCGCCGACGTGCTCGCCGAGGCGATCCCCGCGATCATCCGCGCCTTCTCCTGGCCCAAGTCGATGCGCTGGGGCAAGGAAAGCGCGAGCAGCGAAAGCCTGCGCTGGGTCCGTCCGCTCTCGGGCATCGTCGCGATCTTCGGCGAAGACCTTGTTGCGTGTGAAGTTAGCGGGATTTCCGCCGGTTTCGCGACGCGCGGCCACCGCTTCCACTGTCCGGGCGAGATCACGATCGGCTCGGCGTCCGACTATGCCGAGAAGCTGCGCGCCTGCCACGTCATCATCGACCATGAGGAGCGGCAGGCGATCATTCGCGACGGCGCCGCGAAGGCCGCCGCCGACGCCGGGCTGACGCTCGTCGAGGACGAGGGGCTGGTGATCGAGAATGCCGGCCTCACCGAATGGCCGGTGCCGCTGCTCGGCCGCTTCGACACCGCCTTCCTCGAAGTACCGCCCGAGGTCATCCAGCTGACGGCGCGCGTGAACCAGAAATATTTCGTCGTGAACGGCAAGGACGGGAAGCTCGCCAACGGTTTCGTCTGCACCGCGAACATCGACGCGGTCGACGGCGGCAAGGAAGTCGTGGCGGGCAACGAGAAGGTGCTTGCGGCGCGCCTTTCAGATGCACGCTTCTTTTGGGAGCAGGATCTCGCCCACCCGCTTGAATCCTATCTTCCGAAGCTTGAATCTATGCTTCTCTACGAGGGTATGGGGTCGCTGCGCGAAAAGGCTGATCGCATCTCCACACTCGCGGGATGGATTGCAGAGCAATATTTCCCCGAGCGTGACCCGGATACAGCGCGCCGTGCCGGCTTGCTTGCCAAAGCCGATTTGGCGACCGGAATGGTCGGAGAGTTCCCGGAGCTCCAGGGTGTCATGGGCAGCTATTATGCTGAACAGGGCGGCGAAAAGCCGGGAACGGTTTCGGCCCTGCAGCAGCAATATGTCGCCGCCGTCGAGGGTTGCATTCCCGCCTGCGTCGCGCTTGCCGACCGTATCGACACGCTGACACTCTTCTTCGCGCGCAACATCAAGCCGACCGGCTCACGGGATCCGTTCGCGCTGCGCCGTGCCGCGCTGCAGACGATCCAGACCGTACTCGTCAACGGCACGCGCCTCAATCTGAAGCGATTGGTTCAGAAGAGCCACGAGATTGCAGTAGCAAATGACGCTATCCGGCAGAATCTGGAAAACCTCGACGGGGCAGCTGTTTCGGTCGAGTTGCTCGATTTCTTCGCTGACCGCCTCAAAGTCCAGCAACGCGAAGCCGGCGTTCGTCACGACCTGATCGACGCCGTGTTCGCACTCGGCGGGGAAGACGATCTTGTTCGTCTGCTCGCGCGCGTGAAGGCGTTGCAGGCGTTCATGGCGACCGAGGACGGCACTAACCTGCTCGCGGGCTACAAGCGCGCGGCGAATATCCTGAAGCAGGCGGGCGAGGTGAGCGGTACCGCTGCCGCGACGCCGCCGACCGATGCCGACGCCGCACTGCTCGCCGCGCTCGACACCGCCGAGCCCGCAGCCGCCGCCGCGGTCGCCGAGGAACGTTTCACCGGCGCGATGGCGGCGCTCGCCAGCCTCCGCGCCCCGATCGATGCTTTCTTCGACGGCGTGATGGTCAACGACCCCGACGAGGCGGTCCGCGCTTATCGCCTTGGCCTGCTGTCGCGTTTCACCGGCGCGGTGCACGGCGTCGCCGATTTCTCGAAGATCGAGGGATAGGCGCGGCTGCGCGCGGGAAGGGGTGCCATGAACGAAACGCATCTCGTCTGGATTTTTGCGGTCGGCTTTCCGCTGTTCTTTGTCGCGATGTGGCTGCTCGTTACGCGCGTCCTGTCGTTCGTGGGGTGGTCGAAATATCTGCCCGCCTTTGCGTGGGATCGCCCGATCCCCGCCGATGCGCGGCGCTTTTCGTGGGCGACGATGGTCATCGGCCGCTTTCCGGGCGGCGTCAGCTACAAGAATGCGATGAACATCTGGCTCGACCAGCGCGGCATCTATCTTCGCCCGCCGCTCTTCTTTCGCCTCTTTCACCCGCCGCTGCACATCGGCTGGGACCAGATCGCGGCGATCGAGCCGCGCAAGACGCTGTGGATCAAAGCCTGGTCGCTCGCCTTTCGGCGCGACGTGCCGATTTTGACCTTCGGCGGCGGCGCGGGGCAGGCAATTTTCGACCATTGGCAGGCCCGTCATGGAGGCAGGCCAGCCTGACACCGCTAAAGCAAAACTGAGTCGACCCGGTTGCGGTTCGACCCTATTCCCCGCCCACCTCCTCCCAGGGGCAGCAGGAGCATATGATGACGAATATGGTGCATTTGTTCGGCGGCGCGGCCACGACGGCCGAGCGCTCGAAGGAATTGCTGGGCGGCAAGGGGTCGAACCTTGCCGAAATGGCCTCGATCGGCCTGCCGGTGCCCCCGGGCTTTACGGTCACCACCGACGTCTGCACCGCTTACTATGCGAATGGCGAACAATTCCCCGCGGGCCTGATCGAAGAGGTCGCCGCGGGCATCGCGCATATCGAAGGCATCACTGGCAAGACATTCGGTGACGCGGCCGATCCGCTGCTCGTCTCAGTCCGCTCGGGCGCGCGCGTGTCGATGCCGGGGATGATGGACACGGTCCTCAACCTCGGGCTCAACGACAAGACCGTCGTCGGCCTGTCCGACGCGTCGGGCGACCCGCGCTTCGCGTGGGACAGCTATCGCCGCTTCGTCCAGATGTACGCCGACGTCGTCATGGGCCTCGATCATGCCGAGTTCGAGGAAGCGCTTGAAATCGCCAAGGAAGACAAGGGTTTCTATCTCGACACCGAGATGTCGGCTGAAGACTGGCAGGCGCTGGTCAAGGAATATCAGGCGATCGTCGAGCGCGAGACCGGTGCGCCGTTCCCGCAAGAACCGAACGACCAGCTTTGGGGCGCGGTCGGCGCCGTGTTCGCAAGCTGGGAAAGCGACCGCGCGAAAGTCTATCGCCGCCTGAACTCGATCCCCGCCGAATGGGGCACCGCGGTCAATATCCAGGCGATGGTGTTCGGCAATATGGGCGACACCTCGGCTACGGGCGTGGCATTCACGCGCGACCCCGCGACGGGCGAGCGCGCCTGGTACGGCGAATGGCTGATCAATGCCCAAGGCGAAGATGTCGTCGCGGGCATCCGCACGCCGCAGTATCTGACGAAGGTCGCGCGCGAAAAGGCGGGCGCCAAGCCGGCGTCGATGGAAGAGGCGATGCCCGAGACTTTCATCGAGCTCGGCCGGGTCTTCGACACGCTCGAAACGCATTATCGCGACATGCAAGACATCGAGTTCACCGTCGAACGCGGGACTTTGTGGATGCTCCAGACGCGTTCGGGCAAGCGCACCGCCAAAGCGGCGCTCAAGATCGCGGTCGACATGGCGGCCGAAGGGCTGATCACCGAAGAGGAAGCCGTCGGCCGCGTCGATCCGGGCGCGCTCGACCAGCTGCTGCACCCGACGCTCGATCCCGACGCGCCGCGCGACGTGCTGACGAAGGGGCTTCCCGCAAGCCCCGGCGCGGCGTCGGGCAAGATCATGTTCACCGCCGATGGCGCTGAAAAGGCAGCCGAAATGGGCGAGGCCGTGATCCTCGTTCGCGTTGAAACCTCTCCTGAGGACATCCACGGCATGCACGCGGCGAAGGGCATCCTGACCGCGCGCGGCGGCATGACGTCACACGCGGCGGTCGTCGCACGCGGCATGGGGCGTCCGTGCGTCTCGGGCGCGGGCGGGCTGTCGATCGACGGCGCGGCGCGTGTGCTGCGCGTCGGCGGGCGCGAACTGCGCGAAGGCGATATCCTGACCCTCGACGGTTCGACGGGCGAAGTGATGGCGGGCGAGGTCAAGACCCTGCTCCCCGAACTGGTCGGCGATTTCGGCACGCTGATGGTCTGGGCCGACAAGGTGCGCCGCATGAAGGTGCGCGCGAACGCCGAAACCCCGCAGGACGCCCAGGTCGCGCGCGATTTCGGCGCCGAGGGCATCGGGCTCTGTCGCACCGAACATATGTTCTTCGACGCCGCGCGCATCACCGCGGTGCGCGAAATGATCCTCGCCGACAGCGAAGCCGGTCGCCGCGCCGCGCTCGCCAAGCTGCTCCCCGAACAGCGCGGCGATTTTGCCGCGATCTTCGGCGTGATGGCGGGGCTGCCGGTCACCATTCGCTTGCTCGATCCGCCGCTGCATGAATTCCTGCCGACGCGCGAGGAGGATTTCGCCGATGTCGCCGCCGCCGCGGGCGTGGGCATCGAAGCGCTGAAGGCGCGCGCGAACGAACTGCACGAGTTCAACCCGATGCTCGGCCATCGTGGCTGCCGCCTCGGCGTCACCTATCCCGAAATCTACGAAATGCAGGCGCGTGCGATTTTCGAGGCGGCGTGCGACGTCGCCGCCGAAACCGGCGCGGCGCCGATTCCCGAGGTGATGATCCCGCTCGTCGCAACGCGCCGCGAGTTTGACCTGATGAAGGCCGTCGTCGATGCACAGGCGAAGGCGGTGTTCGCCGAAAAGGGCCGCGAGATCGCCTATCTGGTCGGCACGATGATCGAACTGCCGCGCGCCGCGCTAATGGCGGGCGAGATCGCCGAGAGCGCCGAATTCTTCAGCTTCGGCACCAACGACCTCACGCAGACGACGATCGGCATCAGCCGCGACGACGCGGGCCGCTTCCTGACGCAATATGTCGACAAGGGCATCTTCCTGACCGACCCGTTCGTCAGCCTTGATGTCGAGGGCGTCGGCCAGCTGATCGAGATCGCCGCCGACCGCGGACGTAAGACGCGTTCCAACGTCAAGCTCGGTATTTGCGGCGAGCATGGCGGCGACGCGCCGAGCATTCATTTCTGCGAAAAGACGGGCCTCGACTATGTCAGCGCCTCGCCTTACCGTGTCCCCATCGCCCGGCTCGCGGCCGCTCAGGCTGCGCTGAAAAAGGGCAAATAAACGGGGGAACGCGCATGAAGGGCTGGCATCGCTACGCAATCACTTTGGTGGGCGGCTTAGCGGTGGGGCTCGGCGCGGCGTGGGCGATAACCGGCGGCGGGCTCAGTGGCGGCGCGATCGTCAATGGCCCGTGGACGACCTCGCTCGGCTTTGGAACGAAGGCGACCGATCCGGTGACCCGCGCGGCGGTGGCGCGCGCGGGCCTGCTTGCGCTTCCCGCAAAGGAAACCGTCTATTGGTCAGCGAAGACCGACGCCGCGGGCGGGCCGCTCGATGGCAATTGCCGTTACAGCCTGTCCGGGACGCCGCTCGACGCGCGCTGGTGGAGCGTCACCATCTATGACGAGGCGGGCTATCTGGTCGCGAACCCTGCGAACAGCTGGTCGGTGAACGGCGCCAATGTCGCGCTCGATGCCAAGGGCGAATGGCGCGTCACAATCGCCCCGACAAGGCCCGCGGAAGGGGCTTGGTTGCCCGGAACCAAGGGCCAGCCCTTTCACCTGACCCTGCGTATGTACAACCCGGGCAAGGCGTTCCGCGCCAATCCCGCGAAAGCCGTGCTCCCGCAAATCGTGAAGGAGGGCTGCTGAGATGCGCAACTGGCTCGGCCCGCTCGCCTTCGGCCTGATTGTCGCGGCCGCCACCGCCTATGCGGCGATCTGGTCGATTCCCTATGGCCTGATGAATGTCGCGATCGAACGGCTGGGGCAGGGCGGCGTCAACACCATGTCCTATGGCAACCTCGCGACGCCGGAGCGCCAGCCGGTCGTCCGGCCGAGTCCCGACCTCGCTTATTCGAGCTGCCCCTATGATCTTTCGGACGGGCCGATTGCGATCGACGTCAGCCCGGTGCCGGGCCGCTACAGCTCGCTCAGCGTCTTCGACGCCGCGACCGACGTGATTTTCGTGCGCAACGATGTCGAGGCGGGCGGCAAGCCGTTTCGAATCATCGTCGCACGCGCCGGGCAGGCGGTGCCAAAGGGTACCGAGGTCGTCCGCACGAACCATGATCATGGGATCGCATTGATCCGTCTTTTGCTGAAAGAGCCCGCGGAAATCGGCGGGCTCGACGCGATCCGCCGCCAATCGTCGTGCGGAACGGTCACAAAGCTGAAATAGGGGGTTGCGCCCCCGCGCGACGGGTCTTAAAGGCGCCTCTCCACGCACCCGTAGCTCAGCTGGATAGAGCATCAGACTACGAATCTGAGGGTCGGACGTTCGAATCGTTCCGGGTGCGCCATTCCCCTCCTGCCATGGTCCGGCACTGTCGGAAGAGCGGGTTTCCCCATATTCACGCACGACGAAACGGGCCTCAGGCGAGCGGCCGTGCCCGAGCTTTCAGCTGGCCGCATATTGCGATAAAGAGCCCGCTTATCGCCGGATCGTCAAATTTCCAGGATAGGTCCGATATGCGGCGTCCGATGCGCACGCGAAAGTGACGAGCGAACCGATCTTTCCGGAGACTATGCAGATGGCGGACGAGGTCGAGCTGAAACTCGAAATTGCGAGCGAAGACGCCGGAAAATTCGAGGCGTCGGGTTTGTTGGCGAGCGTGCCCAAGAAGATGCGGCAGATATCGACCTATTTCGATACGCCCGACCATGATGTCGCCAACGCGGGCTTTTCGCTTCGCATCCGCCGTTCGGGCAAGAAGCGTGTCCAGACGATCAAGGCGGACGGCGCCAGCGCTGCCGGCCTTTTCATCCGATCCGAGTGGGAGCGCGCGGCGGAGAATAACACGCCGATCCTCGACTATACGACGCCGCTTCCCGCGCTGTTGGGCGACAAGGTCGATGCCATCGCGCCGGCTTTCGAGGTGGAGATCGACCGCCAGAGCTGGACCATCGACGAAGGCGGCGCAACGATCGAGCTGGTGCTTGACCGCGGCAACGTCGTGGTCGGCGAGCGCCGGTCGCCGGTGTGTGAGATCGAGCTCGAGCTGAAGTCCGGCGATCCTGCCGCGCTGTTTGCTTTCGCGCGGCGGATCGACGCGGTCGTGCCGATACGCCTTGGCGTCCTCAGCAAATCGGAGCGCGGCTATCGGCTCACCGGGGCTGCCCCGGCGCGGGTCACGGCCGAGGCGGTGATACTCGTCGGTGACACGACCGCGGCACAGGCGCTTGGGCTGATCATGCAATCCTGCATCCGGCAGTTCCGGCTCAACGAGGCGCTTTTGCTCGCGAATCGGAACGTCGAAGCCCTGCATCAGGCGCGCGTCGCGCTGCGCCGCCTTCGATCGGCCTTCTCGATCTTCAAGCCGATGATCGGGGATGCGGGTATCGATTTGCGCACGGAATTGCGCTGGCTGGCGTCGGAACTGGGCAAGGTGCGCGATCTCGACGTGCTCGTGAAACGTGCCGAGGGCGGACCGCTGCACGACCGGATCGCGACGATGCGCGAGGCCACTTATGACGATGTGTGCGAAATTCTCTCCTCCGCGCGGGCGCGCCGGCTCATGCTCGAGGTGACGGCGTGGATTGCGGCGTCGGATTGGTCGGGGACGGCGGACGGCGAACGCGAAGGCAATCGACCGGCGCGGGATTTCGCCGCCCGGGCGCTCGACCGCTATCGGCGAAAGGTGAAGCGCAAGGGGCGCAATCTGGCCAGTCTCGATGACGATGCGCGGCACGAGGTGCGCAAGAGCGCGAAGAAGCTACGTTACGCAGCGGAGTTCTTTACCGGCCTGTTCGAGCGCAAGGGCGAAAAACGCCGGCACAAGCGCTTCGCCAAGGCACTCGAAGCGCTGCAGGACCAGCTTGGCGCGCTCAATGATCTTGCGGCCGCACCCGAGCTGCTGGCAAGGCTTGGCATCGCGGAAAGCCCCGGCGCGTCCGAATTGATGGCGCATGGCAAGAAGGGGCGGCTCATCGAAACGGCTGCCGATGCGCATGAGGATTTCGTCGATACCAAGCGGTTCTGGTAAGCACGCGGTATCGGACGGGGCGATCGAACGCCCCTGGCTGCGAGCGCGATGCCGCATCCATCGATGCTAAAGCGCGTTGTCGGCAGCGGTCGCACGAGCTTTTGCCGGCATGGCGAGCGTAACCGCGGCCCCGACGAGGATGAGCGTCGGGGCGTCGTTCGCCAGCGCGCGCGTTGCAAGGCCGAGCAGGTCGAGGCGCGTTGTGAGCCGCTGTTCGTCGGCGCGGCTGACGTTGCAAGCGATCATGACCGGCATATCGACCGGCATGCCCGCGCTGATGAGGCCGCGGGCGATCTCGGGCGCCGCGTCGCGCCCCATGTAGAAGGCAAGGGTTGATCCACAGTGGGCGAGCGAGTCCCAGTCGAGATCGAGCGCCGCGCCGCGGCGGCTGTGCGCGGTGACAAAACGGACGTCGCGTGCGACGCCGCGGAGCGAGAGCGATATTTTCGCCGACGCTGCCACGGCGCTCGCCGCGGTAATGCCGGGGCAGACGAAAACCGGATAGCCGGCCGCGTGCAAGGCGGCGATTTCCTCGGTCGAACGGCCGAATAGCGAAGGGTCGCCGCCCTTCAGGCGCACGACGCGCTTGCCCGCCGCGGCGGCCGCCACCAGCAGAGCGTCGATCTCCTGCTGCTCCTTCGAATGGCGGCCCGAACGCTTGCCGACGCTGACGCGTTCGGCGCCCGCCGGGATGAGGTCGAGAACGGCAGGACCAACGAGGGCGTCGTGGAATATGATGTCGGCGTGTTCGATGAGCCGGATCGCCTTGCGCGTCAAAAGGTCGGGATCTCCGGGGCCGGCACCGACGAGCCAGACCGTGCCGGGCGCGAAATCGTCAGGCTGCATCGCTCGTCTCCTCTGCCAATATGCGTGCGAGCGCCGGGCGGCACGATCCGCAGTTGGTTCCCGCGCCGATAGCGCCGCCGATCGCGGCGACGTCGGCAAGCTGTTGGTCGCGGATCGCCGCGGCGATCGTTTTCAATCCGATATCGAAGCAGACGCAAATCACCGGGCCGCGGTCGGCCTGGACGCCCGGCGCGCGGCCGGCGAGCAAAGTCGGTGCGACCTCAGGGGCGGAAAGCTGCGCGATCAGCCAGTCGCGCGGGGGAAGCTCGCCGCTTTCGGTCACGAACAGCGCACCGGCGAGACGCCCTCCTGTGACGACAGCGACGCGGCGTGTCCCGCGCGCGCTGTCCTGCGCTTCGATCCGTTCGCCGCGCGGGAGCAGCGCTTCGATGCGCTTGAGGTCGCCGTTGCCGGCGAGTTCCCAGAGCACCCCCGCCGGCACTGCGACGCGGGTCGCCCACAGGCAGGCGGGGCGGGTGTCGAGTTCGTTCGCGAGCAACAGGAAGCCGCGCCATTTCGTCGCGACCGGCGCAATCGCGGCGGGGGTCCGCTTGAAGCCCGGCTGCCCCGACACGGGGTCGACGAGCGGGCGCGGGAGCAGACCGGTGCGCCCGCCGCTCGACGTGCGGTCGGTCCAGTGGATCGGGACGAACAGTTCGCCGGGGCGCTGGCCTTCCGAAACGACGGTGCGATAGACGCTTTCGCCCTGCGGCGTTTCGACCCGCGCGAGCCCGCCGTCGGCAAGCCCGAGCCGCGCGGCGTCCTCGGGATGCACCTCGACCAGCGGCTCTTCGCGATGACGCGCAAGCTTTGGCGCGAGGCCGGTGCGCGTCATCGTATGCCACTGATCGCGATAGCGGCCCGAGTTAAGCGTGAGCGGCCATTTCTCGAGCGGTTCGGGCAGGGGCTTTTGCGCTACCGGCATGAGCCGCGCGCGTCCGTCTTCGGTCGAAAAACGGCCGCCGGCGAAAGCATGATCGCCGCCCCAGCGAAAGGGCATCATGTCGTCATAGGCGGCATTGCCGCCCTGCGCGGCGCCGGGGAGCGCGAAGAGCCGCGCACCGTCATTGTCATAGGTCGACAGGCGGCAATGCTCGCGCCAGATGTCGGCCGGGCGGTCATAGCTGAAGGCGGTTTTCCAGCCCATGCGCCGCGCGACTTCCTTGACGATCCACCAGTCGGGCATCGCCTCGCCGGGCAGCGGAAACAGCGCGCGCTGGCGGCTGATCGTGCGGTCGCTGTTGGTGACGGTGCCGTCCTTTTCGCCCCATGCGGCGGCGGGCAGGCGGACATGCGCGAAGGCGCCGGTATCGGTGTTTTCGATCACGTCGCTGACGACGACGAAGGGGCAGGCGGCGAGGGCCTCGCGCACGCGGTTCGCGTCGGGCATCGACACCGCGGGGTTGGTCGCCATCACCCACAATGCCTTGATGCGGCCTTCGCCGACCGCGCGGAACAGGTCGACGGCTTTCAGGCCCGGCTTCTCCGCCATCGCCGGCGCGGCCCAGAAGCGCTGGACGCGATCGCGGTTTTCGGGCGCGAAATCCATATGCGCGGCGAGCGTCGAGGCAAGCCCGCCGACCTCGCGCCCGCCCATCGCATTGGGCTGGCCGGTGATCGAGAAGGGTGCGGCGCCGGGCTTGCCGATGCGTCCCGTGGCGAGATGGAGGTTGGTTATCGCGTTCACCTGGTCGGTGCCCGAAGTCGACTGGTTGATCCCCTGGCTGAACATCGTGACGCTGCGCGGGGTTGCGGCGAACAGCTCATAGAAACGCCTGAGGTCGGCGACGGGCACGTCGCAAGCGCGCGCCACCGACCACAGGTCATTCCCCTCTCCAAGCTCGTCCCAGAAAGTGCCGGGCACCGCGACATGCGCGGCGAGATAGTCGTCGTCGACCACGCCCGCCTCGCGGCAATATTGCAGCAGGCCGTTCATCAGCGCGACGTCGCTGCCGGGCCGGATCGCGAGATGGATATCCGCCTCCTCGGCGGTTTCGGTGCGGCGCGGGTCGATGACGACAAGCTTTGCGCCCGCTTCGCAGCGTGCGCGGATGCGTTGATAGACGATCGGATGGCACCAGGCGGTGTTCGATCCGACGAGGATGATCAGGTCGGCGGCGTCGAGATCGTTATAGGTCGCGGGGACGATATCCTCACCGAAGGCGCGCGTGTGGCCGGCGACCGCGCTCGACATACAGAGCCGCGAATTGGTGTCGATGTTCGCGGTGCCGATGAAGCCCTTCATCAGCTTGTTCGCGACATAATAATCTTCGGTCAGCAATTGGCCCGAGACGTAAAAGGCGACGCTGTTCGGCCCGTGGCGCGCGATGGTCTCTTTGAAGCGCTTCGCGACGAGGTCGAGCGCCTTCTCCCAGCTCGCGCGCTTCTTGCCGATCATGGGGGTGAGCAGACGACCTTCGAGCCCGACGGTTTCGCCGAGGTGGGTGCCCTTCGAGCAAAGGCGCCCACGGTTGGCGGGGTGGTCGGGATCTCCTTCGATTGTTACCGTCCGCTCGCCGGTCACCGTCGCGCGGATTCCGCAGCCGACGCCGCAATAGGCGCAGGTGGTGCGGACCGCTTCGCCCATCAGGCCGCGGCCTTCAATGTGCTCGCGCGGCAGATGAGCACCCGTCCTGCGTCGATCTTGACCGGAACGGTCGGCGTGCAGCCCTTGTCCTCGCCCAGCGCCTCGCCCGTCGACAGGCTGATCCGCCAATTGTGCAGCGGGCACGCGACGGCGCCGCCGTGGACGATGCCCTGGCTCAACCGACCGTGCTTGTGCGGGCAGCGGTCGAGTAGCGCGAATATCTTGCCCTCGGCGGTGCGGAAGACCGCAATGTCGTCGCCGCCTTCGACTTGCACCGTGCGGCTGCCGCGTACCGGAATCTGGTCGACCCAGCCGATGTCGAGCCATTCGGGGGTCGTCATGCCAGTTCCTCCTGCGGAATGAAGCGCGCCATCGGCGCATGATGTTCGGCCTCGGCGCCTTCGGCGCGCTGCGCCCAGGGGTCGTCCTGCGAAAAGCTTTGCGAAACGAGGAAGCGCGCGCGCAGCGCCTCGCGGCCCGCGGCGTCGTCGACGATCCGCGCCTTCACATAGTCGACCCCGACGCGCTCGATCCACGGCGCGGTGCGCTCGAGATAGCGGGCTTCTTCGCGGTAGAGCTGGATGAAGGCGGCGCAATGATCCATCGCCTCCTGCTCGGTCGCGACCTTGCAGAGGAGGTCAGTGGCGCGCACGTGAATGCCGCCATTGCCGCCGACGTGCAGCTCGTAACCGCTGTCGACGCAGACGATGCCGAAATCCTTGATCGTCGCCTCGGCGCAGTTGCGCGGGCAGCCGGACACCGCGATCTTGAACTTGTGGGGCATCCAGCTGCCCCAACTCATCCGCTCGATCTTGACGCCGAGCCCGGTCGAATCCTGCGTGCCGAAGCGGCACCACTCGGACCCGACGCAGGTCTTCACGGTGCGCAGCGACTTGCCATAAGCATGGCCCGACACCATCCCGGCGGCATTGAGGTCGGCCCAGACCGCGGGAAGATCTTCTTTCTTGATCCCGAAGATGTCGAGCCGCTGGCCGCCGGTGACCTTGACCATCGGCGCATTGAACTTCTCGACCACATCGGCGATCGCGCGCAGCTCGGTGGGGTTGGTGAGCCCGCCCCACATGCGCGGCACGACCGAGTAAGTGCCGTCCTTCTGGATATTGGCGTGCATGCGTTCGTTGACGAAGCGGCTCTGCTGGTCGTCGACATATTCGCCGGGAAGCGCGCAGAGCAGATAATAGTTGAGCGCGGGGCGGCACGAGGAGCAACCGTCGGGGGTCGTCCAGTGGAGCTTCTGCATCACCTCGGGGATCGATCGCATCGCTTGCGCGACGATCTCGCGGCGGACGTCGTCATGGCCGAAGCTCGTGCATTTGCACATCGTCTTGGGGCCCGCCTGGACATCGTCGCCGAGCGTTAGCGCGAGCAGATTTTCGACGAGACCGGTGCACGACCCGCAACTCGCCGACGCCTTGCAGGTGCCGCGCACCGCATCGAGGCTGTGCGCCCCCTTGGCGATGCACGAGACGACCTGACCCTTGGTGACGCCGTTGCAGCCGCAGATCTCGGCATCGTCCGAGAGCGCTGCAACGGCCGCCTTAGGGTCCGCCGCGCCCCCTCCCGAGGCGAAGGACTGGCCGAAGATGAGGAGGTCGCGGAGATCGGAGACATCCTCCTGTTTCTTGAGCAGGTCGAAATACCAGCTGCCGTCGGCGGTATCGCCATACAGCACCGCGCCGACGATCCGGTCGTCCTTGACGATGACGCGCTTGTACACGCCGCGGCTGGCGTCGCGCAGCACGATGTCCTCGCACCCGTCGCCGCCCGAGAAATCGCCCGCCGAAAAGACGTCGATGCCAGAGACCTTGAGCTTGGTCGAGGTGACCGAGCCGCGGTAGCCGGTGGGCTGCTCGACGAGCCCGTCGGCGAGGCTGCGGCACATGTCCCACAGCGGCGCGACAAGGCCGTAGACCTGTCCGTCATGCTCGACGCATTCGCCGACCGCGAGGACATGCGGGTCGCTGGTGACCATATGGTCGTCGACCTGGATGCCTCGCCCGACCGCGAGCCCCGCGTCGCGCGCGAGCGCTACCGACGGGCGGATGCCGACCGCCATCACGACGAGGCTGGCGGGGATCAGTGTCCCGTCCTTGAGCTTCACCCCTTCGACCTTGCCGTCGCCGACGATCTCGGCGGTGTCGGCGCCGGTCAGGATCGTCTGCCCTCGGCCTTCGAGCGCCTGTTTGAGCAGCCAGCCCGCCGCTTCGTCGAGCTGGCGCTCCATCAAGGTCGGCATCAGGTGGATGACGGTGACCTTCATCCCGCGGAGCGAAAGCCCGTGCGCCGCCTCGAGCCCGAGCAGCCCGCCGCCGATGACGACCGCATCGCCGCCGGCATCGGCCGCCGCGAGCATCGTGTCGACATCGTCCATGTCGCGAAACGCGATCACCCCAGGCAGATCCTTGCCCGGCACCGGGATGATGAAGGGATCGGAGCCGGTTGCGATCAGCAGCCGGTCATAGCTTTCGGTCGCGCCGCCGCGCGTCGTCACCGTCCTGGCCGCGCGGTCGATCGCGACCACCGGATCGCCGGCGACCAGCGCGATGCCGTTCGCCGCATACCAGTCGGCGTCGTTGATGACGATGTCGTCGAAGCTCTTCTCACCCGCGAGGACGGGGGAAAGCATGATGCGGTTGTAATTGACCCGCGGCTCGGCGCCGAAGATCGTCACGCGGTAGCGCGCCGGATCGCGCGCGAGCAATTCCTCGACCGCGCGGCATCCGGCCATGCCGTTGCCGATAACGACCAGATGGTCGCGCGTGTCGGCGTCGGTCTTGATGGGGCGGTGTTCCATTAAATCGTCCAGTCCAGTTGCAGCCAGAATTTGTCGGTATCGGTGGCGAAAGTGTCGGCGTTGTAATGCGCGTAGCGGGCGGCGGCGGTGACCTTGCCGAGTTTCGCGCTCGCGAGGAGGTTGATCTCGTTGCCGTAGAGGCGGCTCGCCCGGTCGCTGCGATAGTCGTGGTACACGGCTTGCAAGGTGACGGCCTTGAGCGGCCCGACCGCCTTCCAGCCCCAGCCGGCGCTCGCATAAAGGTCGCGGACCCCGTCGGGCGGGGTGGTGAGGAATTTGTCGGCCCAGCCCTGGAATTTGAAACCCGTCGCGAGCGGGGTCTGGAAACTGGTGAGCGCGGTTCCGTTGTCGGCGCCGAGTATTTCATACCCGACGCCGACCCGGGGACCTCCGAAATCGATCGCGACATCGGCCAGATAATAGTCCGCCGCATAATTGTTCGGATTGCGGTGCCAGTCCGACTGGCGCGCGTAGCTGAGTTGATATGCGAGCTTCGCCTTGCCGAGCGGCTGCGTCCCGTCGAGCCGCCCGCCATAACTCTGGTTCGACAGGCGATAGCCCTGCATCGCCGCCTCGTCCTGATCGACCAGATAGGCGAAGGTCGAAAGCTTGCCGACCGGCGTCGCTACGCTGAGGTTGCCGAAGACATTGTCGCCGGAGACCGCCTGCTGCCGCGCGCCGGTGCCGTCGATGCCCCAGATGGTGCGCACGCTCCATGCATAGGCGAGATCGGCCTTCACGCCCTTTACCGGTGTGATCTCTGCACGCACCGCGTCGAAGCTCTGGCCGTTCTGGCGAAAGCCGACGCTGCCGACGAAACGCTCGTCGTCGAAGCCGAGCCGCTGTCGCCCTGCCGTGAGTGCGACGGCGGCCGACGTATATCGCAGTTGCGCGCGGGTGAGGGCGATATTGCCGGGATCGCCGACCAGCGGGCGCGTGGCCGCGCCGTGGAGGCCATCGAAATAATCGTCGATGATCGCGAGATTGCCTTGCCCCTCGACCAGCGCCGACCAGTTGCCCGCCTTGGCCTCGACCCCGGCGCGGACGCGGAGCGTCAGCGCCTCGGCATCGGCGGGGAGGCCGTCCTGGTCGACGCTCTCATAGCGCAGCCGCGCTTCGCCTAGGGGTTTCAGGACGATCTCTTCGGCGTGGGCCGCGCCGGCCGGCGCAACTGCGAAAAGAAGGACGAACGCAGCTTTCATGGGTCAGATCCTCACCCCCTGGGCCGCGCCCCAGGTTCGGCGCCACTGGCCCTTGACGAACATCAGTGCGACGAGGGCGAGCACCGCGAGTCCGGCGAAGATGTAAAAGCCCGGCGCGAAGCTGCCCGTCCACTGCCTGGCGAAACCGAGCGACGAGGCGAGGTAGAAACCGCCGACGCCGCCCGCCATACCGACAAGGCCGGTCATCACGCCGATTTCGGCCGAAAAGCGCTGCGGTACAAGCTGGAATACCGAGCCATTGCCAGTGCCGAGCGCGAGCATCGCGATCACGAAGAGGCCGAGCGCGGCGGGCAGGGGGCCCGCCTGCGGCACCCCGGCGATCGCCAGCGCCGCGACGACGAACACCATCATCAGCGCTTTCACCCCGCCGATCCGGTCGGCGAGCGCGCCGCCCATCGGCCGCACCAGCGATCCGGCGAAAACGCAGCCCGCGGTGCAATAGCCCGCCATCACCGGCGTCAGGTGGAACTGGTCGGTGAAGTAGATCGGTAAGGACGCCGCGAGCCCGACGAAACCGCCGAAGGTCACCGCGTAAAAGGCCATCAGCCACCATGCGTCGGCGGTCTTGAGCGGTTCGAAATAGTCGATCAGCTTCTTGGGTGCGGGCGCGTTCGGCGCGTCCTTCGCCATCGCGAGATAGACGAAGAAGACGATGGTCAGCGGGATGCATGCGAGGCCGAGCACGGCGTTCCAGCCGAACAGCTTGGCAAGGCCGGGGGCGAAGAGCGCGGCGAGCACAACGCCCGAATTGCCCATGCCGGCGAGCCCCATCGCCTTGCCCTGATGCTCGGGCGGATACCAGCGGCTCGCGAGCGGCAATGCGATCGCGAAGCTCGCGCCCGCGAAGCCAAGGACGATGCCCAGCGCGAGCGTTCCGGTGAAGCTAGAAACCCCCATGGCCCATGCAGAGAACAGCCCGGCGATGACGATGAGCTGGCTGATCGCACCCGACCGCTTCGGGCCGATGCGGTCGACGAGCAGCCCGTTGACGACACGGAGCAGCGCGCCAGCCAGCGTCGGCACCGCGACCATCAGCCCCTTTTGCGCCGGGGTGAGCCCGAGGTCTTCGGAAATCGCGGGGGCGAGCGGCCCGAGGATGACCCACACCATGAAGGCGAGGTCGAAATAGAGAAAGGCCGCGACCAATGTCGGCCAGTGGCCGCTGGCCCAGAAACTCGATTTTGTCCCGGCGCCGGCGCCGTTCGTCATGTCCGTCATCGTCCGTCCCCTTGTGCGACGGGCAATAAAAAAGCCGCCAGGACGGCGGCCACGCGGGCGCATCCTGACGGCTTCATTGCCTGTTGGAGTGCGGGGAAAAGGCTCCCCGCCTGCCGCGCGGACCGGCCCCGTCGTTGGAGCCGTAGCCGCTTTATCCTGCCCCGGCAGCGTCGCCGAGTGCGTTTAAACTGCCTGATTCGCAGATGGCGCGCAACCCGCTATTTCGCAGGTGCAGCATAAATTCGAATGCAGGAATAAACCTAGCTAAAATCAGCTAGATAGCCTTGAATGTCGTCGGGATCGAAGGCGCGACCGTCGAAAAATCGGTCGCTGCCGAGGACAAGGCGGCCCTGTGTCGACCCGGCGCCGAGGGGCTCGCCGATACCGCCTTCGAGCTTCGAACTGGCGCCGGGAAGGGGCGCGCCCGACCCGGCCAGTGCGGCGCGATAAACGTCCGGACGGAACACCGCGGCGGCCGTCGCGGCATCGGCGGCCGAATAGTCGGCCCGGTCCCATCGAAGCATCTGCGAATAAAGCCATGCGGCTTGGCTCCGCCACGGGAAATTCGCGGCTTCGCGATACTGGAACATGAAGTCGGGATAGTGGATCGGTTCGCTGCCGGGGACGAGGCGGATGCGGTCGGTGATCGCGCGCAGCACGGCGTCGCGCGAGGCGCCCAGATATTCGGGCCGCGCCAATATGTCCGCGCTTTCTTCGGCGGTGCCGGGTTCGACGAAATGGGCGGCGGCGGCGTGAAGCGCGCGGAGCAGCGCCTCGACCGCATCGCGCCGCTCATCGATGACGGCCTCGCGCATTGCGAGAACCTTTTCGACGCCGCGGCGCCAGATCTGCGCGGTGGCGAGAGCGATATGGCCGACGCCGCGCTCGACCGCGATCGAGTTCCACGGCTCGCCAACGCATATGCCGTCGACTTCGCCCGCTGCGAGCGCATCGGCGGCGAAGGGCGGGCTGGTCACGACGATCTCGACGTCGGCGTCGGGGCGGATGCCCACCCCCGCGAGCCAGTAGCGCAGCATGTAATTGTGGCTGGAGTAACGGTGGACCACGCCAAAGCGCAGCGGTTTGCCTGCCGCCTTGCGTGCCGCCGCGACGTCCCGGAGCGCGGCGCCAATGACTGCCGGATCGCCGAGCGCATCGCCCAACCCGACGTCGCGCGCCAGCGCGACCGAAAAGGTCACGGCATTGCCGTTGAGCCCGAGCACGAAGGGCACTGCCATGGGCACTGCGGGCCGGTCGCGGCCGAGTGCGGTCGCGATCGCAAGCGGCGCGATCATGTGCGCCGCGTCGGTGTGGCCATAGAGCAGCCGGTCGCGCACCGTCGCCCAGGTCATGTCGCGGACCAGCTCGATCGCAACACCCTCGCGCGCGGCGAAACCCAGTTCGTGCGCGAGGAGCGGCAGCGCGGCGTCGACCAGCGGCAGGAATCCGATGCGGAATGTTTCGACGCTCATTCCATGTCTCCCAGGAGCGCGTCGCTCGTGACGATCGCTTCGGCGATCTCGGCGATCCGGCGGTTGGTGCGCATCGCCTGACCGCGCAGCAGCGCGTAGGCGGCGGGCTCGTCGATGGTGCGGCGTTTCATCAGGATCGCTTTTGCGCGATCGATCACCGTGCGCTCGGCCAGCGCATTTTTGGCTTCGTCGAGTTCGCGCTGGAGCCGCGAAAAGGCCTGGAACCGCCGCACGGCGAGATCGATGACGGGTTTGATCCGCTGTTTCGACAGGCCGTCGACGACATAGGCCGACACCCCCGCGTCGATCGCGGCGCCGGTCGCCTCGGTATCGCTCTGGTCGACGAACATCGCGATCGGCCGGGCGAGCGCGCGCGACATGGCGAAGAAATCCTCGAGCAGGTCGCGGCTGGGATTTTCCAGATTGACCAATATGACTTCGGGTTTCGCCGCTTCGATTTGCGCGACCAGCGCGCCCGCCGGATCGATCAGCACCAGATCGTCGAGCCCCGCCTCGCGCAGACCATCGGAGATGATCGCCGCGCGCGTCGTGCTGGTGTCGATGATCGCGATCCGCATCTCGGCGCCTTTACGGTGTGGCGTTCGAAACCGCTAGTGGGATCGTGTTTCGAGCATCCAAGCGAACATATCTTGCCCGGATTTTGATATTTTCAACCACAATTGGATCAACGGCTGCCTGGCTCTGTTGACCACGCGAAAAGCGGAGGTTCCACCGAGGATCGTGCCGATTTGACTGGAATTCTGTTCGGGTGGCGGAGCGGGAGAGATTCGAACTCAAGCAATAAGGATATTCAACGCCTTCGCGGCCGCATCGGCCGGCAAAATACCATGGAATGTACCATTTCCTTGTCGGTGACGAAGCTGGGCAGATAACCGGCGCCAACCTCGTTGCCGATGCCGGTATGACTTTATAATAAGTTGTCGATCCCACGTTCGCTCTTACCCGTTTCCGACCCGAAAGTAGACCGACCGCAATCGGCCATTCGGGCCGCGCCCGTGCCTCACGACGTCAATCCATTACACCGTGCGTTATACGCACATCTCCTCCTTGCTCGATGCACGGAACCAAGGTGCCTCGCTCCTAATTTAACTTCAAAGCTTTGACCTTGATCGCTGGCAAGAGACTCCGGAGAGCGCAATGAAACTCGAGAAGATGTACCCCTCGTTGCTCACGGCCGACCTCGCGGCTGCCGAGCACTGGTATTCGAAGCTTTTCGGCCGCGGACCGGATTACAGGCCCATGGCCACCTTATTGCATTGGGAACTCTCCGGCCAGGGCGGGCTCATGCTTGCCAGTAGCGAAGAGATTGCGAGCCGAGGCTCAATCTTCCTGTATGTTGCTGATCTCGGGGTGGAGCGCACCCGGCTCGAAAAGGGCGGGATCCTGATCGGCAGCGATATTTCGGGCGATTATTCGACACTGGCGCAGGTCCGCGATCCAGATGGTAATCTCATCACGCTGGCCTCGCCACCGTCGGCGCCGTTCCCCCGGCCTAAGGTGTGAGTCGCGAACTCAGGAGGCAGACAAAATGGCACATCTATCCGAAAGCGAGGCAGTCGTACCGAAGGTGACAGATCGGGCGACCTTCGAGGCGGATATCGACGCCGTACGGATCCGGGAAAAAGCCCATATGCGCGAAGGGGACGAGATAGCCGCCGCGCGGCGCCGTCTTCCGATGGTCGCAGTTGACGCACGCATCCCGATCATCGGTGCGAACGGACCTACGACCTTGCTGGACGCGTTCGAGGGACGGCGAATGCTGATCGCCTATTATTATATGTGGTTCACGGGCCGGCCCGCGGCCAGGCAGTGCCAGGGATGCAGCTGGTTCACATCGCAGGTGCGTGAATTGAGCTATCTGCATTCGCGCGACGTGACCTATGCGACATTCTGTCAGGGGCCATATGACGACAGTGTGCGGTACCGCGATTTCATGGGCTGGGATATGCCATGGTACTCGGTCCTCGGCTCGCGCGAAGTATTGCTTGCCGGCCGTGAGGTCGGAAGCATGTATCTCATCTGCTATCTGCGGCAGGGTTCCGATGTCTTCGAAACCTACTGGACGACGCGCCGCGGCGTGGAGGCGATGGACAACAGCTACCGGCTGCTCGACCTCACCGTCTACGGGCGGCAGGAGGAGCAGGAAATCTCACCCCCCGGCTGGCCGCAGGGCTGGGGGGAGAATGAAGAGGTGCACCCGTTCCGGAGCGATGGACGTCCGATCGCGCAGTGGCAACGCCTGAAGGCGGGCTTTTCGGACGATCTTGGTAACTGAGCGGACGGAATCTTGGGGTGCGGGCGACCGATCCCGTGGCGCCGTCGTTGCAACGGGAATGAGCACCGCCGCTAACCGGCTTTGCCTTGGGTATCCTCGTGCGCGATAGTCACTATTCGATCTCGCAGGGTCAGGACGGCCTGACGGGCTTCTCCCGCACGCACACATGCGAAATGCCCAGCGGGATTTTCCATATGTTCGGACGTGATGGAAATTAGCCTTCCATGGGCCAGCCGGTCGCTTGCGAGCGGCTGGCGAAGGAGCGCGATTCCGAGGCCCGCCTCCGCCGCGGCAAGGACCGTATCATAATCTTCGAAGCGGCGATCCTGCCATCGCGGCCGATAAGATATGCCCGCTCTGCTCAGGAAAGTTCGCCATTGCGACGTATCTGAGTCGTGAAGCAGGGGCCATTGCAGGAGGTCGGCGATCGCTGCGGTCGCGTGGGTCCGGCATTGGAGGTCGGGCGAAGCGACTGGCGTGAGGGATTCTCTCATAATCCGCTTTGCATCGACCCCGACCCATGTGCCGCGCCCGTAACGGATCACAATCTCCGCCTCCCGCGCATCGAGGTCCATTGTGCGATGATCGAGGGACAGGTCGATATGAGTGTCGTTTCGTTCGATGGCGGCGAGGTGAGGTAGGAGCCAGAGTCGCGCGAAGGACGGAACAACCGACATTCGGACGGTTTGACGGCCGCGTCGGGGCCGCCATTGCTCGGCGCTATGCGATAGCCTGCCAAGGCTCTGCCGGGTATCATGGGTGAAGCGCAGCCCCGCCGGCGTAAGCCGGACGCCCCGGCCATGCCGTTCGAAGAGCGACGCCCCCAGCCAGTGTTCGAGCGATGCGATCCGGCGGCTGACGGAACCGTGGGTGAGGCCCAGCTTCGCAGCGGCCCCGCTGAACGACCCCTCCTCTGCCGCGGCAAGCAGCGCCGTAAGGCCGTCGAGCGGCGGAAGGTCGTACGAGCTGTGTGTCATATACACAGGATCGTCGCGACCTATGCGTGATGTCAAGTAGCCTTCGCAATGTGAACATTGGCACATGTCACGTTTCACAACACTAATCGGCATGGCAGCGGCATCGCTCGTTGGCCTTCCGGTCAGCTCGCCAGCCCTCGCGCAGAGATCCGACGACAACGCGATTGCGGATGCCGAAGACGCGTTCGGTTCCAACGACGACGGCGAGGTGCTCGGCGTCTATAATCCGAATTCCGTGCGCGGTTTCTCGCCAATCGACGCGGGCAATGTTCGGCTCGAGGGTCTGTATTTCGACCGTCAGGGTGAGTTCTCGACCCGGCTTGTCGAAGGCAACCGGATCAGGGTCGGTCCTTCCGCGATCGGTTATGCATTCCCGGCACCATCGGGCGTTGTCGATTACCGTTTGCGTACACCGGGCGACGAACCAGCGTTAAGCGGCGTGTTCCAAGCCAACAGCTGGGGCGGCGCACTGGTCGAGATCGACGCCGCATTACCGGTCAGTGGCACCTTGAGCATCGGAGCAGGGGCGAGCTTCAGCCGGAGCGAATACCCGTCGGGCAACAATGCCGACATCACCAATATCGCCGCCATTCTGCATTGGCGGCCCGCGCCGGCGACCGATGCCAAACTCTTTGCCAGCCGCACTCGGATCGCTGATGAGGATATCTATCCCATCATCCTCGGCAACGGGCTGGAGACACCGGCCCGTCTCGTGCGCCGGCGGTTTCTGGGACAGCCTTGGGCGGATGTGGAGACCGGGCGTCTGACGTTCGGCGCGCTGGGCCGGACCAGCATCGCGGGTTTTGCGGTTCGGGCCGGGCTGTTTCGATCCGACAACGAGGTGCGGGAGGGGCACAGCGTCTTCCTGCACGCCGCGTCCCTGGGAACGCCGGCGGATCGCTTAGTCAGCGCCTATCCGGGCCGATCCGGTGCTTCGACCAGCGGCGAGTTGGGCATCGCGCGTGCATTCAGGACCGGTTCCTTCGAACATCGCCTTCAACTGGTCGGGCGCGGACGGGCGCAGGATCGTCGATACGGCGGTTCGATCCGGCGCTCACTCGGCGCCGCACCGTTCGGAGAGGCCGATTATGTCGTCAGGCCGGACTTCGCTTTCCCGGGTCAATCCAATGACCGCGTCCGCCAATGGGCGGTCGGGCTGGATTATCTGCTACGCGTAAATCTCGTCGGGCAGTTCAGCATTGGCGCGCAGAAGGTAGACTATCGCAAACGTGTGAGCACGCCGGACGGGCCTGCACCGGAATCGCGCGACAAGCCGTGGCTGATCAACGCGACCGCCATGATCGATCTGACGCCGGGCGTGTCGCTCTATGCTTCTTTCACGCGCGGGCTCGAGGAGAGCGACGTGGCGCCGGAAACCGCTGCGAACCGCGATGAGGCGCCGCCCGCGATCCGGACGCGGCAGGTCGATGCCGGCGTGAAACTGGGCGCCGGCGGAATGACGCTGATCGCCGGCGTGTTCGACATCAGGCGACCCTATTACGGCGTCGATGGAAGCCATGTCTTCCGGCAACTGGGTGCGGTGCGGCACGCCGGAATCGAGGCGTCGCTCAGCGGTTCGCCGATGCCCGGGCTGACGGTGGTTGCGGGCGGATCGCTCGTCAGGGCCGGCGTCTCGGGTGACGAGGTTGCGTCCGGCGCGATCGGCCGCAAACCGATCGACGTACCGTCGCGCAAACTCGTCGCCAGCCTGGATTGGCGTCCGCCATCATCTGCCACATCGCTCGATGCCACCGTGGAGCACGTGGGACGGAACATGGCGGACGCGCTCAATCGCGTTCCCGTCGCCTCCTATACGACGCTCAATATCGGACTTCGCCACAGATTCGGTATCGGCCGATCGACCGCCCTTTTCCGCCTTCAGGCCACAAACCTGTTCAACGCTTATGGGTGGGAAGTGGCAGGCGACAACGCCTTTGTCTACGTCCAGCCCCGCCAGCTAACCGCTCGGCTATCGATAGATTATTGATCGATCTCCATGGCTGAGTGTCCCCGCGCCGTTGGACCTGGTCTTGCAGGGAGCTCCCCTCAAAATTGCGACGATATCGATAGCTTTGTGACCATAGACCCCTGAATCTGGACCGTCTCAAACCGGCCGTCTGCGGCGCCCTCGTTCCCGGCTTCGATTGGTATGAGCCTCATTCGACGAGAGGAGCGGCTGCACCGCTGATCGCTCTGGCGGTCAACCATGGCTCGATGCGCCGGATCGCTTCTTCGACGAGGTCGGTCGAGACGGCGAAGCTGAGGCGTATGAAACTGTTGCCATCGACCGGATCGAAATCGAGCCCCGGAGCCACGGCGACACCCGTGTCGCGCAACAAGGCTTCGCAGAAGGAGAGGCTGTCATTCGTGAGATGGCCGACATCCGCATAGATATAGAAAGCCCCGTCGGGGGGCGCGATCCGCTGGAGGCCCATTTCAGGAAGGGCCTTGAGCAGGAGTTCGCGATTGCGCGCATAGGCGTGGATATGGCCTTCGAGCTCGTCGCGGCAGTCAAACGCGATCAGGCCGGCATGCTGGGCGAGCGAGGGCGGCGTCAGGAAAAGATTGCCCATTCGGGCGCGGGCGGCGTCGATCAGGCTTTCGGGAACGATGAGCCATCCAAGGCGCCAGCCCGCCATGCTGAAATATTTGGAGAAGCTGTTGACGACCAGCGCGCCCGGCGCGTGCTGCAGCATGGATTCGGCGGGCAGCGTATAGCTCAGCCCGTGATAGATTTCGTCCGAAACGAGAGCGATGCCGCGGCGCTCGCAGACGGCCGCCAGCGCCCGAAGCTCCTCGGGCGGGATGATCGTGCCGGTGGGGTTGGCCGGGCTCGCGACGATCAGTCCATCCGGCGCCGGCTCCAGGCGCTCGACCGCGTCGGCGGTGATCTGGAACCGTTCGGATTCGCCGCAGGCGAGTTCGACCGGCTTGAGATGCAGCGCCTTGAGGGTGTTTCTGTAGGCAACATAACCGGGCCGTGCCAAGGCGACCCTGGCGCCAGGCGAAAACAGGCAGGAGAGTGCGAGGACGAAGGCGGGCGAAGCGCCGCACGTGAGGATGACCTGTTCCGGATTGACGGAAACCCCGTAGGCTTCGCCATAATGTGCCGCGATACGCGCCTTGAGCCCCGGACTTTCCCAATATCCCATACCATCCTCGTCGAGGATGTGATGCGCGGCCTCGATCGCCGCTGCCGGAGCACCGGTCGAGGGTTGGCCGAATTCCATATGAATCACGGACCGCCCCTCGGCTCGCAGTTGATGCGCGAGACGGCTTATGGCGATGGCGTGAAAGGGATCGATCTCGACCGGCATGAAAAACTTGCTCCACTTGAATATCGGCTAATGCTTCACGCTGAGCTGATAGGGACACCGGCATAATTATCCAACGCTGCTTCTTTTGCTGTTGCCAAAAGCCGCCATGAAAAGGGCTTCAGCATCCTGGCCACGATCGGGCCCGACCAAGACGTCGCCAATTGACAGCTTCATGTGACGGCCGGACGGTTGAATGATGTCCGTTGAGAAAACCGCATCGCGGATTTCGTGCCAATAGTTTCCGGACTCGGGGTAGGCACGCCAATTGAAGAGTAACGCAATGATCATGCCGACTTTTGAAAGTCGGCTCGTCGTCATAGTCAACATCCCAAAGGCAGAAATTTGCCCTTAATCGAGAATCCTGGTCCTTAATTCACCGACGGGTATTCTGGCGGCTCCTGCCAAGCGATAATACGGCGGCAACGGCAGCTATAGCGTTCCGCCGCTCCAAAATCTGCCTGTCTGCAATCGGCCACCTGCTGCTCGACGAAGTGGTCTTCACGCATTGCCGCCCAGCCTTCTCATCGGCTCTGTCGATTGGCATAATCACCTGATGGAGGATCAAAAGCCGAAATGGCGCGACCTGCCGCTCATGATCGAGTTCTGGTTCGCGATGCTGCTCACGATGGGCGTAACGGCCTACGGAATATGGAGCGCCGTGAGCGCTCTGTTCGATGGGAAATGACCATGACATCCGAGCAACATATATGGGCCTGCGCGCTAGCCGTTGAAAAGCAGCATGGCGCGAGGGCTCCGCTGTTCGTCGCTGAACGCCTCGGCTCGCTCGCGCGCGCAGGCGATGAAGAGGGCGTTGTGATGTGGAAGGCCATCGCCGCGCGGCTCGATCTCCTGCGCGGCGGGGGACAGCCATGCCGGGATGGCCTTTGCGACAAGCTTTCCTGAATGCTGAACGGGAACGCAGGCTAGTCGGCGAGATTGCTATACTCCGCTTCGATGCGCTGGCCGCTGATGGTCACGAGAATATTGTCGCAGCCTCCCGGGGTCTCGTCGGCATCGGGACCGATCTTGCGCGGATTGAGCTCGCAGCTGGCTGTATCGTCATTTGCCCGGAAGAGATCGGAGCGGTCGGTGCGCAGCACGCGGCCGCGCCGCTCGAGTTCGGAGACGATCTCGGTGTCGGGAAGCCGGGCGCGCTTGTAAGGGTAGGGACCCGAGGAAATCGCGTAGATCGAGGCGCCCACCGCGTCGAGAAAGGCCGATCGTGACGAGGTGAGGCTGCCGTGATGGCCGACAACGAGCAAGTCGGACTTGAGGTCGGCGGCGCAGCAGGCGAGGAGCTTCGCCTCGATGCTGCGTGCTTGCGGTGGCTCGGCGGGCAACTCGCGTTCACCGCCTTCGGCATCGCCCGCCAGCAAAACGCGTTTGATGCCAAGGTCCAGACGGACGACGACGCTGTTGCCATTGGGGTCGGCGTAGTTGCGGGCATCGCGGTAAAGGAAATTCATCTTCGCGCCGGCTCCGAGCGCGACAGGCACCGCATCCATCATCATTCCCTGGCGCACGGTCACGGAGCCGTTGCAGCCGCTGCCGCTAAAGGTAACGGTACGCGTTGTGTTCGATGCAATCGCGTCATGATATCGGACACCCGGCTCGGCCATCGCCGCCTTGATAAAATGGCAATAGCCGTCGGTTTTGTTGACGCGGCCGGATTCCCAGACATGGCCGATCTCGAAGCGGCGGAAAACATCCGGCATGAGCTGGAGGTGGTCCTTATGCGGATGGCTGAGGATGAGATGGTCTATTCGAGTGAGATCGGGGCGGACGGCCCTGATATAGGCAATGACGCGGTTCTCGTCGCCGTCATGAAGATCGTCCTGGCTTCCGGCATCGTAGAGCAGCGCGAAACCCTCGCCGTCGACGAAGACGGCGAGCCCGGTTCCGACGTCGATGATATGGACGCGGTAGCGCTTTCCCGCGAGTGTCGCGCCGCCGTCGCCGACGGCCACCGTCCAGGCCTTGCTGACATAGCCGCGCGTGCCGTCTACGAGTTCGATCTCGTACCAGCCGGGGACCTCGCCGACGATCGATGCGCTGTCGCCGGGGCGGAGGCGTGCGAGAATTGCGGTGTCCGTCGAAGGTCCCTTGCGCACGAGCACGGCGCTCGACACGCGCTCGCTTGGGGTCACGTCGTCGGCCTGTGCCATTGCGGGCGCGAGTGCCGTAGACAGCAGAAGCGGTGCCGCGCAAAATCGTGCCGACTGCATCATCGATTCCCTCACCGCCATGCTAGCCGCGTTCGCCGCCGACCGCCATGCCGGCTCAAGGGGCGGCGCGGAGAAGGCGATCGCGGAGATATTTTTCCATTTCTTCGACGCCCCGGTCGCTGAGGGCGATCTGGATGTCGCTTTCGCCCGTTCCGGGGTGCCGCCAGGCAATGAGGTTCTTGTCGATGAGAAGGCCGATCCAGCGGAGTGCGGTTGTGGGCCCCGCGACCGTCACGGCGCCGAGGCTTTCCAAATTGATCGACCGGCCGCCATGGCGATGGATGTAGAGTTCGAGCAGCATGTCCCATGCGGGCTCGGCGAAGAAATCATAGCGTATCAAACTGTTTCGGCGGCGGCGGCTCTGGGCTTCGCCGCGCGCGATCGCGGCGAGCCGATCATGCTCATCACCGCCGCTTATGACGCAATAGGGCGCGGCCCCGCCGGGCTGCGGCATCTGCTCCGATGGCGTCATAGCAGTTCTCTTTCGCGCATGCTGACGATGTTGCCGGCGCCGACGATCAGATGGTCGAGAAGCTGAACGCCGACCGATGCTGTAAGAAGAGCGATCCGCCGCGTTAGCGCGATGTCTCGATCGCTTGGCTCGGCGGACCCCGACGGGTGGTTGTGCGCGAGGATGATACCGCGTGCGCCGACGTCGAAGGCGCGGGCGAGCAGGCGGCGCAGATCGCTCTCGACATGGCCCGCGCCACCTTCGACGAGAATCTCGTCGGCGAGATAACCCCATTCATGGGTGACGAAAGTTACGTGCAGCCGTTCGGTCGATGCATTGCCGAGAAGGAGACCGAGATAGGATCGGTAGGCCGGGTCGCGCGGCGAGACGGGATCTCGCTGGACCTGCTCGCAAAGCCCGGCATGGACGAGCCGCCGTGCGGCAAGGATCGGGCGGGCGAATTTGCGATCGGCGCCAAGCGCGTCGGCAAGCTGCTCGGGGGATGCAGCCAGCGCGACACCCAGACTCCCGAAATGTCCGATCAGGCGCTCGGCAGCGACCGCCGAGCGTCGGCCCGCGAAGGGCTCGAGGAGTTCCGCCACGACCGATACGGCCCGTAGCGGTTCTTCCGCCGTATATGAAACCGGAGGCCGGCTGCCATTACGAGGAGAACGACGTAATAGGGCACATAGGTCATGAGCCCATAAGCCAGTCTCGGGAGTGACTCGGTGAGCTCGCGTGCGAAATGCGAGATTACCGAGACGAGCTGAAATGCCGCCAACCATAAAGGATAGACCCTGTTCGCCCGGAGCGCGATACCGATGAAGGCCGCCGCTACGCCGAGGTCGATGACCAGATGCCAGATGTCGACCGAGCCATAGACCGGACCCTGAAAGAGCAGGGCGTGGTATGCCGCGTCGCCATAAGTCATCACGAATAAGGTCGCCGCGCAGGCCCGCTCCGGTGCATCTCCCCATCGCAGCGCAGCTGCGGCAAGGATCAGGACAGAAACGAGGTTGATGGTCAGGAGCGGGCTCACCCGCCCGAAATGCTCCTGCGCGGCGACGACGTCAATCAGGCAGCGACCTGACGGGCCTCTTCGCCCGCCTCCATATAGGCGAGTGTATCGTCGTGGCCCGGCGCGCCGGTTATCAGCGTCTTGGCATCGACCAGCGCATTGTGCGAACGGAAGAGATCGTTCTGCGCGCTGATGTCCGACTGGACCGCACGGCCCAGCCGGATGACCGCTTCCTGGCCGACATGGGGCGCGGGAATGTCTTCGACCTGGCGGGCGCGCAGGATCGAGCTCATGACGGTGAGTTTCGCCAGCAGGCTCTCGTCGGCCTTCGCTTCGGCGTCGCGAATCTGGGCCCGGAGGCGGGCCATATAGGCCGGAACGGGAGCGGCGGTCTCGGCGAGATTTTGTGCGTTGTCGATCATGTTCATTGTCGTCCCCCCGGCACGCGGCGCTCGTCGGCGCGGGCCTGTGTTCATTCCGTCAGGGCGACTAGTTCACCACTTCCGCGATGCCTTGGGCCAGGGCGAGGCCGAGAACCAGGCTGGCGATGATTGCAAGCAAGATGATCGCAATCGCCGCCCCGCGGGTGAGCGTGGCGTTTTCGCCGTCGAGCACCCTGGGGACGACCCTTGGCTCGTCTGGCTTGGTCCAGGGCGCGTCGATCCTAACGGTGAGCGAGTCCTGGAAAGCGAGGTCTGCCTCGGGTTCGTCCCGGATCTTTCTTCCATCGGAGGAGGCGGATTCGGCGAGGTCAATTATTTGCTTGGTAGTTTCTACACATTCCGCAGGCGGCGATGCTCGCGGAAAATCACTGGGTCGGTCGCGATAGCGGCGCGCAAGTTGCTGGCGCGTGATGTCGCCGAAACGCGAGCGCAAGATTTCGATGTGCCGGTTGACGGCCGATTCCGACGTGCCGAGCTTGTGACCGATCTCCTTGCTCGTCAGCCCATGGGCGAGCAATTCGAGAACTGCGGCCTGCTTCTCGGTGAGCAGTTTGAATGCGCCGCCGGTCGATTTTGAATCATCATCCATCGGCATATGTCCCGTGATACTTAACCATGATTGGGAGGTGCGGCACAAGGCGAACCCGGTCTTTCGGCGGGCCTTCTTGTTTCGATTGCGGACAGAAAATGCGGAATCGATGGCGGGCATTCTTCGATTTCCTGCGCGCCTGCCGTGTCCCGAACGAAAAAGGCGGACATTGCAGGATGTTCTTCCATCGGGGCGCGGCTTATGTGCCTCAGGCTGTCGATTGTCTTTCGCACGTCCGACGCGGTTAAGGCCGAATTGCCGTAAAGTTCATGCCGAAATGGTGCCAATCTGGTAAGGATTGCCGTCACGGAATCTTGGTGCAAGGCTCCAATACGGCCGCGCGACGATCGGGCGCGGACGGCAATATGTTCTTCCGTGACACAGAATCCCCGGTCATAACGCGCCGAGAAGCGATGCGAGTATAGGAAGGGGAAGCTATGCGGCCATATCGGTCGCGAAAAGGTTCCACTGCGCCAGTTAGTTTGCTATCTGCCGCGCGCCTCTCCACCATCTGTGGGCTGTCCTGGACTAGAGGTCGATTATGCGTGGGGTGGAATGGCCGACGATATCGAGAAGACCAAGGCGCTCCGCGCGATCCGTGATGCGCTGACCGAGCAGCTTCTGCAGCTCGAACAGCTCGGCGGCTTTTCGGCGGTCGGAGATCTCGCCTGGGTGGCGGGTGACCTCAGTCTCGTCATTGACAGGATCAATAAACAGCTCGGCGAGGCACCCAGCGAAGAGGAAATCGAGCGGCGCCGCCGCAACCTCTTCCTCAACTGAGCCGCTTCGTCCGGTTTCGCCAGGATCGCCGATCGGCTAAGAATGGCGGGTCAGCTTTCCAAATCGTCGAAATAACTGTCGAGCTCGCTGCGCGCACTCTCGGAGAGCCGGATGAAAATGCGCCGGCCGTCATGCGGATCGGCGTCCCGGACGAAGAATCCGGCATCGGTCATCATTTTGATCCAGCGGAGGGCTGTCGTCGCCGGAACGGCCGAAGCGATACAGAGGCTCGACACCGATACGTCGTGCCCGCCTTCATAATGGGCGGCATAGAGGTCGAGCATCATGTCCCACGCGGGGTCGGCGAACATGTCCGCCGGAAAATGGTGCTCGCGCTGGCGGCGCTGTCGAATGAGGCCGCGCACGAAGCGCGCCCGGCTACGGGTAAAGCTTTGCGGGCCGGTGTCGGCGCGCTTGGCCCCGAAGCCCGGACGCAGCATCCCTGCCGCGGAATAGCCAGGCGTCGAAACAGCGCTGGTGCCTCCGCCGATATCAGCCACTCGGGCTTGCGGGGCAGGCGCCGACGTCCCGGCGCCCATGTCGCCCAACTGGTCCATACCTATCAAAATGCGCGCAAGATCGCGTTCAATCTGATCGATCCGCCCGCGGAGCTCTTGATCGCTGCCAGCGCCAGCCATTGCCATGTCCGTCATTCGCCTCCCTTTCCCCCAAAAGCGACACGACCAACTATGTCCGAAACCTAACATGGTTTCTGCGGGATTTACATCCGAAGCGGAGGAGATCGTCATCAGATAGGCGTTCGCCGAGTAGCGACCTGGTTTCCTGAAATTGCAGATTGAAAACAGGCTATTACCGAAAGAGCTTGCGGACCGGATTAGTCGTTCGACAAAGATTCCTGCCAATTTGAAACCATTGGTCGCCTGTGGTTGGCTTGAACCCATCGATAGGGGAGCCAAAGCTGCGTCAGGCTGGATGCATCGCTCCATTTCGGGGCTGCGGTGGCTGGGACAAGCATTGCAACGGAAGCACTTCGGAGTCCTTGGTATCGATTGTCGAGTCGCGTGTCGACGCGACAAAGGCCGGCGTGCGGGGGCGAAATGGCCAGTGGTGGGAAGGATGGCTGTCGCGCAGTGGTGGGCGTGAAGGCAGCCCTCGCAGTGAAGCCTCGCTCGGTCGACGAAAGGCAGGGTAGGATGGCAACAGCGTTGCGAGGAGTGGCGCGTCACTCAGGCGAGCGAGATGCGTGAGAGTGGGCTTCAGTCCGCTTTCTTCATCCCTTGGACAAGAGCTGACGGACTGTAGACGGCCATTTACTCTTTAAATCGTTCAATCCGGGCCGACACGGTGCCTGAAGTATCGAGGACGCCGAGGTCGCCTTCGACCCGTCCTAGCCGAACCAGCCCCTTCGAATAACCAAAGTCGCGGTAGAATATCGCCAGATTCCCCCAAGGGACGTAATAGGCGATGTCGCCAACTGCCGGATCGATGCCATCGGGGGCGCCAGTCGTCGACAGGCGTGCGGGAAGGTCGGCAATCTTCTCGGTGCGGTGATAGTCGCTCAATGTCAGGTCGAGCGGCAACAGGGCGGCGAAGCCCCGGCTCGCCGCACTGTCGTCGAGCGTGGCGATCAATTGGCGGTCGTTGATGATGATCGTCACCTTCATGCCTTGCTCCGCACTTGCCGTTGCCGCCGCCGCTCGGCCTTGCACCGCAGCGATGGAGGAGGCTGTCCGTTCCGAACACGCCCCTGCGAAAGCGATGGCGGCCATCGCGGCAAACGCCGATTCTCTGTTTCCTGCCATGGCGCGCCAACCGGTTATACCCAGCCTCGTCGGCGTTTTCGATGCCGACGTCTTAGCCGCGCTAAAACCAAGAGACGCGCTCTTCTAACTCAAGCTCGTCAGCGCCTATCTTGCATTGCGCATATTTTGACGCTATATAGCGTCAGAACGTGAGAAATGTGAAATACGAGGAAAACCAGATGGGCTTGGCACAATACGCAGATGACGGGCTCTTCGCTCCCGGCAAGATCGCCAGAGCTTTGCGCACGACAAGCGAAGAGGTCGCCCGTTCAGCTGGCCTTGGCCGCGACGCTGTCCAACGCAAAGATCGAGTGCGCTCAGACAAAACCCAACGCCGTCTGCGTGAACTCGTCGAGATACTCAACAAGGTCCGCAGTCGCTTTGGTTCGGAACTCATGGCTTACGCCTGGTATCGATCTGAGCCCCTGCCGGGCTTCTCAGGCCAGACAGCCATGCAACTCCTACGAGAAGGGCGGGCCGACGAAGTGCTTGAGTACATCGACGCTGTCGATGCCGGCGTTTACGCCTGATCTCTTCCATGCACTACCAAGACAAGCTTTTTCGGGCTTTGAACCCGGTGTATGCGCGCGATCCTCTATCGGGTCGAGGCGCAGAGCTCTATGGAGGCCGCTTCAATCCGAAGGGCTTTCCAGCCCTTTACACTGCAACTTCGCCGATGACTGCCGTACGCGAAGCGAACCAGATCGGCGACCTCCAACCAACCACGCTCGTTTCCTATTTGGCTGACGTCGAAAACGTGTTCGACAGCCGACATGAAGCAGCGCTCAGCGCATACGCAATGACGCCTGCAGGTCTCGCAGATCCAAGCTGGCGCGACCAAGAAAAGAAGTTGGGCAGAGCACCTACCCAGGCTTTCGCAGAAACTCTCATCGCCGAAGGCTACCAAGGTCTGCTCGTGCCCAGCTTCGTACGCGGAGCGAGAGCCGATGACCTGAATCTTGTACTCTGGAAGTGGGGGCCGGACCTTCCGGCCCAGATTATTCTCATCGACGATGACGATCGACTAAGTCGAATTTAGCAAAAGATGACATGCGTGACGAGGCTGTCGGCCTTCATGCTCCTGCTTGACCGCCAGGAGCGCAATGTAGCCGCAGGCCTCCCCTCTGCTTGCCGTCATAGAGGCAATTCCAGCGCCATAATTTGCCGCCGCTGGGGGTCACGCGGAGCAATAAACTGCAGCCATCCGACATCTTATAGGGTTTTGAATTATAGGGTTTTGAACGCGGTTTGCTGCTTTGATCTTGATATCGCTCAGCATTTCTCTTCTCCGAAGATGCCATGTTTTTGGACCGCCGATACCATGGACCAGTACCCGAATTAGTACTGGATGGCTCCGAACGGTTGCGAACCGCTACGGAAAATCGAGCGAGATAAGCATCGGAATTCAGGGAGAAAAAGTCGATATAGCCGGACTTTTACGGACCCCTGCGGACAGGTGTCTGGCGGAGCGGGAGGGATTCGAACCCTCGATACGCTTTTGACGTATACTCACTTTCCAGGCGAGCGCCTTCGACCACTCGGCCACCGCTCCGCATGCTCTGGAACGGGCGCCCTAATCGCTTGGCAGGGCTTTCGCAAGCCGATTGGGCATGGCAGACATCAGCCCATGAAACATCTGCTCCTGTCGGCCGCCCTGGCCGCGTCGCTCATCCTTCCGGCATATGGCACGGAGCCCCCACCAATCCCCTCGCCGGGAGAGATTGCGGCTGCGGCGCCGACGAGCGACTGGGTCGCCATCGCGCCGTCGGACCTGCTGGTGATGGACCTCGCGCCCGACGCGAAGGGTAAACCGCGCCGCGTTGTCATCCAGCTGATGCCAGCGCCATTTAGTCAGGGGTGGATCGGCAATATCCGCAAGCTGGCCGCCGCGCACTGGTGGGACGGAACGAGCGTCAACCGCGTGCAGGACAATTATGTCGCGCAATGGGGCGATGCGACTGAAAAGAAGGCGTTACGCGCGGGTTTGGCGGTGGTTCCCGAGGGTGACTATGTCGTCGCCGACCCGGCGAGCGCCGAAACCATCGTGGAGGGAAAGAAGGTCATAATCATGTCAAAGGATGAAGCGGCACGACGGGCGGCGAGGATGAAAGAGAACATCGCCATATTCGGAGATGGTTTCGACCCGGACGCCGATGCTTATGCCCCGACGGTGGCGTTCGAATCGGGCTGGCCGATCGGTCTCGACGATCGCGGAGTCCCCGACAGGAGGTGGCCGCTCCACTGTTACGCGACGGTCGGCGTCGGACGAAATATGTCACCTGATACCGGCAGCGGCGCCGAACTCTATGCCGTGATCGGACACGCCCCACGCCATCTCGATCGCAACATCGCCGTTGTCGGCCGCGTCATCAGCGGGATCGAGCATCTTTCGAGCCTGCCACGCGGGACGGAGGCGCTTGGTTTCTATAAGACCGACGCCGAACGCACACCCATCGCGTCGATCCGCATCGCGAGCGAATTGCCGGCGGCCGAGCAGCCGAAATTCGAATATCTGTCGACCGAAAGCGACAGCTTCGGCCGATATGTCGATGCGCGCGCAAACCGGCGCGATCCCTTCTTCATCACGCCCGCGGGCGGCGCCGATATTTGCAATATCCCGGTGCCAGTACGCCCGGTCGCCGCGAAGTAATTCCTTGGAGGAGTTCACCGTCACGACGCCGCTGTGGCGCTGGCAATCGGCGACTGCGCTCGCCTCATGGTTCTTCGTCACAATCGCCGGTGAGGCTGCCGATGGGGTTCGCATGGCGGCGATGACCGGCCAGTGGCTCGACGGGCGAAAGGGATTCGGGTCGGCGCGCGTCGAGGCGAATATCGGCGGCACGCGTTGGAAGACGTCGGTCTTTCCGCACAAGGAAAGTGGCGGCTGGTTGCTGCCGGTCAAGGCGATGGTGCGAAAGGCCGAGGGGATCGCCGAGGGCGACAACGTGACGGTGACCGTCAGTCTTTAGGCGGCGTTTCGGCCTTGCTATCGCGCGCCTGCGCCTTGCGCTTGCGCAGATTGGCGCGCAGCGCCTCGGCGAGGCGGCGTTCGCGTTCGATGTCGGCGGGGGAAGGCGTCTTGCTCACGCCATGCGCCATGCCCGCGAAATCGCCATATCGTCAAGCCTCGCACCTTGACAGGCGCAAGGCGCCCCGTCATAGGCCGCGCCTGCCCAGCGAACATCCGTTTGCCGGCATCCCGGTTGCTGCTGTAGCTCAGTGGTAGAGCGCGTCATTGGTAATGACGAGGTCGACAGTTCAATCCTGTCCAGCAGCACCATTTTTCTTCAGATTTTCGCTGCAAGCAACCAGTCGTGGAAGAGCTTCACTGCGGGCTGGCGCAGCGCGCGGGGGCGGCACACGAACCAATAGCTGTACGGGCTGTCGACGTCGAAATCGAACAGGCGGACCAGCCGCGGGTCGTGCGCATCGTCGAAATGATGGCCGTGCATGAACGCGACGCCGATCCCCTGCGCAGCAGCTTCGAGCATCAGCGGCCCCGAATCGAAATAATCGATCCCGGCCGGTTCGAGATAGGGCATGCCGATCGCCTTTTTCCACTCGGCGAAGGTTTCCGGCATTTCGCGGTGGAGCAGGACGGTCATCCGCTGCATCTGTTCGGGGACGGTGATCGCGCGATCGCCGTCGGTTAGCGTCCGCGAGGCAATCGGGAACACCTTGTCCTGGTCGAGCCGCGCGGCATAGAGCACTGGGTCGATCGAGCGTGCGAGCGCGATCGCGGCATCGATGCCGTCGCCCAGCCGGGCTTCGGCATGCGACATGGTGTCGATGTCGATATGCAGTTCGGGGTGCTGGCGCCGAAGCTCGGGAAGCCGGGGGAACAGGCGCTGCTGCGCGAAGAGCGGCAGGACGTTGAGGTGCAGGCGCAGCGAGGCGTCGGGGCTGCCGACCTGTTCGATCACGTTACGCAATTCGTCGAGAATCGGCGACAATTGTTCGTGCAGCGCGCGGCCCGTTTCGGTCAGGCTGAGCCCATGGTGGTGGCGGTTGAACAGCGGGCGGCCGACGGTATGCTCGAGTGTCTGGATTCGGCGCGACAGCGCGGGCATCGACAGGCCGAGTTCGATCGCGGCCGCCTTGACCGTGCCGTGACGGGCGACCTCGAGAAAGGCCTCCATGCTGCTGATGGGGGGAAGGCGTGGCATATCGGGTGCCGATGATGACATGACCTTGTCGGACATGCCAGAATTTTGTGCAGTGCGTCATAAATGGCTGTGGTGCCGGGGGTCGCAAATAGGGAACGACCATCCTATCTTCGGCATTCTGACTATTTTGCGGGAGACACGCCTTGGCCGACGCAGCGGTAAAAGAAAAACAGGTCAAACTGCAGGTGGCGAATGCACGCGCCGAAGAAAGCGGGGGAGGAATCGCCCGTATTCCGCGCTCCGCGATGGCCGAACTTGGCGTTACCGAAGGCGATATCGTCCAGATCAGCGGCAAACGCGAGACCGCCTCGCGCGTCGTGCTTCCCTATCCCGAGGATGAAGGGCTGGAAGTCATTCGCCTCGACGGCTTGCAGCGCGCCAATGCCGGCGCGGGTGCGGGCGATATGGTCGTGCTGAGCCGCGTTGAGACGCGCCCCGCGACGCGCGTCGTATTCGCCCCGGCGCAGGAGAATCTTCGCCTGCAGGGATCGGCCAATGCCCTGAAGCGCAGCTTTTTCGGCCGTCCGCTCGTCGCGGGCGATACCGTCGCGACCGCCGGACAGCAGCGGCTGGAGTCGGGCGATATGCCGCCGCAGCTTCGCCAGATGCTGAATGCGCCGGCCTATGCGCTCGCCGAGGTGCGCTTGCTCGTCGTATCGGCGGCCCCCAAGGGAATCGTCTTTATCGACGAGAATACCGAAATCGAGCTGCTTCCCGAATATCAGGAGCCGCAGGACGCGCGCCGCACCGACGTCACTTACGACGATCTTGGCGGTCTGGGCGATACGATCGACCAGCTGCGCGAGATGGTCGAGCTGCCGCTGCGCTATCCCGAACTGTTCCGTCGCCTCGGCGTCGATCCGCCGCGCGGCGTGCTGCTGCATGGCCCGCCGGGAACCGGCAAGACGCGGCTTGCGCGCGCGGTTGCCAACGAAAGCGAAGCGCAATTCTTCCTGATCAACGGGCCCGAGATCATGGGCAGCGCCTATGGCGAGTCCGAAAAGCGCCTGCGCGATATCTTCGAGCAAGCGGCAAAGGCCGCGCCGTCGATCCTGTTCATCGACGAGATCGATTCGATCGCGCCGAAACGCGGGCAGGTGCAGGGCGAGGCCGAAAAACGCCTCGTTGCGCAGCTCTTGACGCTGATGGACGGGCTTGAGCCGCGGACGAACCTCGTCGTCATCGCGGCGACTAATCGTCCCGACGCGATCGACGAGGCGCTCCGGCGTCCGGGCCGCTTTGACCGCGAGATCGTGATCGGTGTCCCCGACGAGAGCGGACGACGCGAGATATTGGGCATCCACACGCGCGGCATGCCGCTCGCCGAGAATGTTGACCTCGCGGAACTCGCGCGCACGACCTTCGGCTTCGTCGGCGCCGACATGGCCGCGCTGACCCGCGAGGCCGCGATCGAAGCGGTGCGGCGGATCATGCCGAAGCTCGACCTGGCCGAAGGCACAATCCCCGCCGAGGTGCTCGAAGAACTGCGCGTCACGCGCGAGGATTTCAACAATGCGCTGAAACGCGTCCAGCCGTCGGCGATGCGCGAAGTGATGGTGCAGGCGCCGAAAACGCGTTGGAGCGACATCGGCGGGCTCGACGCCGCGCGCGAAAAGCTGATCGAAGGGATCGAACTGCCGCTCAAGAATCCCGAGGCGTTCCGCCGGCTCGGGATCCGCGCCGCCAAGGGCTTCCTGCTCTATGGCCCGCCCGGAACCGGCAAGACCCTGCTGGCGAAGGCGGCGGCGCGCGAATCCGATGCGAACTTCATCTCGATCAAATCGTCGGACCTGCTGTCCAAATGGTACGGCGAGAGCGAGCAGCAGATCGCACGGTTGTTCGCCCGCGCGCGGGCGGTTGCGCCGACGATCATCTTCATCGACGAACTCGACAGCCTGGTGCCGGCGCGCGGCAGCGGCGCGTCGGGCGAGCCGCAGGTGACCGAGCGTGTGGTCAACACGATTCTCGCCGAGATGGACGGGATCGAGGAAATGCAATCGGTGGTCGTCATCGGTGCGACCAACCGCCCGAACCTGATCGACCCCGCGTTGCTGCGTCCGGGGCGGCTCGACGAGCTGATTTACGTGGCGGTGCCCGACAAGGAGGGGCGCCGCCGCATTCTCGAAATCCAGACCGGCAACATGCCGCTCGCGAAGGATGTCGATCTGGCCGCGCTCGCCGAAAGGTCGGATCGTTTCACCGGCGCGGACCTTGAGGATCTGACGCGGCGTGCCGGGCTTGCCGCGCTCAAGCGGTCGCTCGACAGCGACACGGTGACGATGGAGGATTTCGAGGCGGCGCTGAAGGACACCCGCGCGTCGGTGACCGAGGCGATGGAAAAGGATTATGAAAAGATCCAGGGCGAGATCAAGCAGGCCGCGATGAGCGTCGATCCGATCGGCTTCTTCGCGCCCGGCATGCTCAAGCCCGTTCGCGAGCGCAAGCACGACAATACGGCCGACTAAAGCTGCTTTTCCTTGGGCTGGTTCGGTTTCAGCGCCGACCAGCCCCACAGGACCAGCCAGCCGCAAAATCCCGCCATCAGGCCGTAAGCGACCATCGGGTGCCAATTATAGAGCAGCACACCGACCGCGGGCGATACGATATAGGCCGACCCGTTGATCGATGCGGTCATCCCCGCGATGCTGCCCTGATCGCGGCGCGGCACCGATAGCGACGCGCCTGCGGTGAAACCCGGACGGAACAGTCCGAAGCCGAGCGAGGCGAGCGCGAAGCCGATGACGATGCCGTGGAAGTCGGCGGACAGGCCGGTCATCACCGTCCCGATCGCGCCGAGGCTGGCGCCGGCAAGCACCGCGGTGCGCGGCGACATCTTGAGGAGCGGGATCAGCCCCCATTGCGAGAGCAGTGTCGCGAAGGCGCCCGCCATCAGCACGATACCCGTCATCGCGGCGCCCTCGTCGGGGCGAAGGCGGAGATGGAGGCGGTCGAGGATCAGGAAGCCGATCACGCCGAGCATCATCGCTTGCGCCTGCCCGCCGAACAAGCCGGCGAGCAGCCACGGCCGCACGCGCGTGTCGGTCCAGCGCAGGGGAGGGGCGTCGGCGCCCTGATCAAGAACCTGGTCCTCGGCCTCCTCGGCGGCGGTTTGCGGCGAACCACCCGTCGTGGGGTAGGAAACGATCGCACCGCGCGCCGCGAAGCGCGGCACGTCGTCGGGCAGGCGCCAGCGCAGCGCGATGAGCACCGCAAGGCCGATAGCCGCGAAGACGAGCAAGGGGCCGGCGAGGCCGACGATCGGCAGGATGAAGAAGGGCGCGATAGCGGGACCGATCACGGTGCCGAGCCCGAACGACGAGGACACGAGCGACAGCGCCTGTGTGCGCTGGTCAGGATCGGTGCGCGCAGCGACATAGGCCTGCACTGCGGGGGGCGCCGCCGAGCCGAGCCCCCCATAGAGGCTGCGAAACAGCGCGAAGAGGATGAAGGTCGTGCCCGCCGCGACCCAGCCCGCGAGGCCCGACCACAGCACAAGGCCGCACAGCGCCATCGACGACAGGAAGCCGATGACGCCGAGCGCCATCAGCGCCTTGCGTCCGCGCTTGTCCGACTGGCGCGCCCAATGCGGCGCGGTGAGCACCCACAATAGCGCCGACCAGCTGAACGCGAGGCTGACCCAGACGTCGGGAATGTGCAGTTTGGCGCCGATCGCGGGCAGGATCGATTGCATAGCGGTGTTGCCCGCGGCGGCGACCAGCATCACCGCAAAGAGGACCACCATACGGTCCGAGGGGATGGAATGCGATGTCGTCGCCATGTTCGCCCCCTCCTTGGCTTTGGTCGGTAACGCCGCCTCTCCCTACACGCGGGCGCCCCGCTGTCCAGAGTCAAGACAGACTCTTTCCTTGCGCCCCGGCGCCGATTTTGCCACGCCTTTGGCAACCGCAACAACGCGAAAGCCAACATGACCAATCCGCGGGCGCAGGCCCAAGAAACAAAAGCCCCGCTGACCCGCCGGGTTCGCGAGGGCGTAAAACGCTTTTTCGGACCGTGGGGCATGTTCGTCCGCGGCTTCATCAAGCATCCGGTCATGGTGGGATCGATCGTGCCGTCGTCGCCGACGCTGATCCGCCACATGCTGAAGCCCGTCGACTGGAAGAACACCAAGCTGTTCGTCGAATATGGCCCGGGCGTCGGCACCTTCTGCCGCCCTATACTCGAACATATGGCGGGCGATGCGACGCTGATCGCGATCGACACGAATGAGGATTTCATCGACTATCTGCGTAAGGACATCCGCGACAGCCGCTTCGTCGCGGTTCACGGATCGGCCTCTGATGTCGAAGAGATCGTGCGCGCACACGGCTTTGAGCACGCCGACTATGTCCTTTCGGGCTTGCCCTTTTCGACGCTGCCCGCGGGTGTCGGCCCGGCGATCGCCGCCGCGACGCACCGCGTGCTTCGCCCCGGCGGCGCCTTTCTCGTCTATCAGTTCCGTGCCCGTGCGCGCGATTTTCTCGCCGTCCACTTTAATCGCATCGACAATGCGTTCGAATGGGTCAATGTCCCGCCCTGCTTCCTGTTCTGGGGCTGGAAAGACTAAACTTCCGGGTCGGGATCGCCGAGCCCGAAGTTCAATTTTCGCGACACCGTATAATCGACGATGCCGACCACGAACCAGGCGAGCGTCCAGCGGATGCGCGTCAGCCAACCGGCGCGCGCCTTGTGCGAATTCGATGTGATGACTTCGCAATCGGACCGCATCTCCGCAACGAAACCGCGCATCTGTCGGGCAAAGCCCGCGTCGGCGATCCGCACCATCACCTCGACGTTCACGAACAGGCTGCGCACGTCGAAATTGGCTGATCCGATATAGACGACATCATCGATGACGATCAGCTTCATATGCAGTTTGCACGGCTGATATTCACACACATCGGCGGATTTGCGCAGCAAATAGCCATAGAGCAGGCGCGACGCACCGATCGTTGCGGCGTTGTCCGATTTGCCTGCCATCACGAAGCGCGCCCGCCCACGCCTTGCCACGCGTCCAAGACGTCGCAGCAGGCCCTGACCGGGCGAAAAATAGGCCATCGCCATGTCGAGTTGGCGCGCGTTTTCTAGGTCTGCGCGCACCGCACGGGCCCAGGGCGACAGCCGCTGGGTGGGGCCGCCGACCAGCCAGGATATCGCGCCATTGTCGATCGGCCATTCGCGGATCAGTCGCCGCAACATCAGCAGTTTGCCGTCGTTGTTGACGGTGTAATCATGGATTTCGTCGAACCATAGCGCCGCGCGCGCGACACTCGGCCCCTTGACGATCATCCCGATGTCGAACCAGCAATCGCTGCGCGGGGGGCTCAGATAATCGTCGGCGATGTTGAAGCCGCCGGTTACCGCGACATGATCGTCGATCAGGATCAGTTTCTGGTGGTTGCGGATCAAATAGGTCGAGCGCCAGCGGCGCGAGAAAAAGGTAACGCTACCGCCGGCTTCGCGAAGCGGCGCGAACAGGCCGTCGGGCGTGTCGCCCGACCCGAAGCTGTCGATGACCGCGCGCACGCGAACGCCGCGTTTGGCGGCGACCAGCAAGGCGTCGACGACACGCACGCCTGCGGCGTCGCCCTCGAAAATATACATGATGATGTCGATGCTGTGCGCTGCGCCGTTGATCAGGTCGAGCAGCCGGGTCAGCCGCTCGCCGCCGTCGAAGATCAGCTCGAGCCGGTGACCAGCCACGTCCGCCGTCAGTCGTTCGGACAAGTCGACGGGTGCGCAGGCTTCGGTCATCAACCGCTCATAGGCCGGTGTCCGCAAAGCCCGCAAGGGCAGCGCTTTGATTGACATCGCCCGGCGGTGCTGCTAGCGCGCAGCGCTTGCCGCCATGCCCCTCCAAAGGGCTGGCCTCTCCTATACCTAAGGAAACAATATGGCCCGCGTTACCGTCGAGGATTGCGTCGACAAAGTTCCCAACCGTTTCGACCTGGTCCTGCTCTCCGCGCATCGCGCGCGCGAGATTTCGGGTGGTTCGGAGCTGACCGTCGACCGCGACCGCGACAAGAACCCGGTCGTCGCGCTGCGCGAGATCGCCGAACAGACCGTGCGTCCGAAGGACCTCAAGGAAACGCTGGTCGGTTCGATGCAGAAGGTCGTCGTCGACGATGACGATACGCCCGATGAAATCAGCTCGATCAGCCGCTCGGCCGAAGCGCTTCGCCTGACCGCCGCTGCGCCGCCGCGCAGCCCCGCGGGCGGTGGCAGCGATTTCGAATAAGCGCTGTATAATCCGATCACCAAGGGGGCCGCAGGAAACTGCGGCCCTTCTTGTATCAGTCGACCTCGGTCAACTCGGCAATGCGGATGGCCTTTGACGCCAGCATCGGTTCGATGATCCGCTGGATGCGATAGGCGCGCGGCGAACCCACTGTGATATTGAACAGGCTGTTCGCGATCACGTCGGCGATCTGGACCCCGTCGCTGCGTTTGCTGTCGGCCAGCGAAGCGCGGCCCCATTGGCCGAGCCCCGCCTGTATCTCTTCGCGTACATGCGAAAGAATCTTGGGATCATAGCGCCCGTCGTCGATCACGACGTCGGTGCAGACGCCGCCGGTTTCGGGCAGCCAGTGACCAACCGCGCTGTTGAGCAAGGCGCCATAGAGCGCGAGGTCGCTGGGCAGCGTGCCCCCGGGGTTCTGCGCGAGCTTGTCGCGTTCGGCGACGGCTACCCAGGCGCGGCCGCCGGCGCGGTCGAAGAGTTCGAGCAGATAGGCGCGTTCGACGACGCTGATGCGGCTGCCCTTGAGCTCGCCGCGCAGCCCGGTCACGCTACGAAAGCGCGCGTGGATGTCCGCCGCGGCCTTGGGGGTCAGCATCACCGCCGAAAAGGTCATCGCGCCGGCGTTGAGACCACCCGATTCATCGCAATAAATGGTCATCTAGCGGTTCACCGAACCCGGCCGAAAAAAGCGACCGAGCGGCTTTGCCCCGGGGCGATCGCATCGGGCCACAGCCAGCGGACATGCGTCACATCGGCGGCCGTCGCGGGACGGGGCGCCGCGCCGCCGACGGGCACCGTCAGCGCCGCGAGCGCGCCGAACGTCTTGCCGCCGTCGGTCGAAACGCCGAAACCCGCCGTATCGGCGGTGTCGTCGAACATCAGGCCCTCGGGGATCGGATTGACCAAATTGAGCCCTGCCGCGGGGGTTGCGCCGTTGTTGGTGAAGGTGAGCGCTACGCGGACGCGGTCGCCCGGGACGACCACATCGGGTGCAACATAGGTCTTTTTCGGCGGTTGGCCGTCCGACGACGGGGTCGATTTTTCGAGTTCGATCTTGCTTGTCAACGAGCCGGTTCCCTGCGCCGCCACCGGCTGAATGCCCGCCGCAAAAAGGGCCGCCAAGGCCAGGGCATTCCACGCTTTGCCGATCATCGCCGTCTCCTTTGGTCCTAGCGCACCTTTGACGCATCAGGTGGGGCAGGGATAGCGTTTCTTCATCAGCGCATCGAATGCCGAATAGACGCTGACCGACTTGCGTGCCGTGACGGGATAGGTGCGGAGGTGGGACAGCCATTGATCGGGGGTCAGGCTGCCCGATTCAGGGGGACAACTCGTCGTCTTGCGACCGGCGCGACGTTCGGCATCGATCCGCGCCTTATAGCGTTTGCCCGCGGCGACCACTTCACCTTTGAGCTGGTTGCCTTGCGGGGTCGCGAGCGCGAGCGGGCCGAGCCGTTCGAGCGACGTCGCGCGCGCGAGGAATGCCGCGACGCTCATGTCGCCCGGCGCCATCGCGCAGAGGAAGGGAGCGGCGAGCAGGGCGGGCAAAATGCGGGCATATGTCCCTTTGGTCATATGCCGCAACTTGCCCCCACCCAATGAATAGTCCCTGAATCGAAGGGGCTAGGCCGAAAGCCTAGGCGCCCTGCGGGTTGGCGTCGCCGAAGGGGCGCCGCGGCTTGCGCTTGATCTGCGGGATGCCGCCGGCATGGCCCGACACCGGGGTGCCGCGCTTGCCCGCTTCGTCTTCGCGGCCAATGTCCTCGCCCTTGATCGCGCGTTTCGATTCCTCGCCCGACAGCGTCTCATATTCGAGCAGCGCCCCGGCGAGCAGGTGAAGTTCGTCGAGATGGTCGGTGAGCACCTTGCGCGCGGTCTTTTCGCCTTCCTCGACGAGGCGGCGGACTTCGGCGTCGATCAGGCGGGCGGTGTCTTCGGACATATTCTGCGCGCGCGACACGCTATGGCCGAGGAATACCTCGTCCTGATTGTCGCGATAGCGCAGCCAGCCGAGCTTTTCGGACATACCATATTCCATGACCATCGAACGCGCCATGTCGGTCGCCTGCTGGATGTCGTTCGACGCGCCGGTGTTCAGCTCATCCTTGCCGTAAATCAGCTGTTCGGCGATGCGGCCGCCGAAGCAAAGCGCGAGGCGCGCCTTCATCTGCTTCATATTGGTCGAATAACGGTCGCGTTCGGGCAGGTTCCACGTCACGCCCAGCGCACGGCCGCGCGGGATGATCGTGACCTTGTGAAGCGGGTCGCAGCCGTCGACGTGCAGCGAGACGAGCGCGTGGCCGGCCTCGTGATAGGCGGTCGATTTCTTCTCGTCCTCGGTCATCACCATCGAACGCCGCTCGGCGCCCATCATGACCTTGTCCTTCGCCTCTTCGAACTCGTCGTTCGCGATCAGGCGCTTGCCTTTGCGTGCGGCAAGCAGCGCGGCTTCGTTGCAAAGATTGGCCAGATCGGCGCCCGAGAAGCCCGGCGTTCCGCGCGCGACGCGGCGCAGGTCGACGTCGGGGGCGAGCGGCTTTTTGCGCGTGTGAACCTCGAGGATCTTCTGGCGGCCCTCGATGTCGGGGCGCGGCACGACGACCTGGCGGTCGAAGCGGCCGGGACGGAGAAGGGCAGGGTCGAGCACGTCGGGGCGGTTGGTTGCCGCGACGATGATGATGCCTTCGTTCGCCTCGAAACCGTCCATTTCGACGAGCAGCTGGTTCAGCGTCTGTTCGCGCTCGTCGTTGCCGTTGCCGAGGCCGGCGCCGCGATGGCGGCCGACCGCGTCGATTTCGTCGATGAACACGATGCACGGTGCATTGCGCTTCGCCTGTTCGAACATGTCGCGGACGCGCGATGCGCCGACACCGACGAACATTTCGACGAAGTCCGACCCAGAAATGGTGAAGAACGGGACGCCTGCCTCACCAGCGATTGCGCGGGCGAGCAGCGTCTTACCGGTACCGGGCGAACCGACGAGCAGCGCGCCCTTCGGAATCTGGCCACCGAGCTTCGAGAATTTGGTCGGATCACGCAGGAACTCGACGATTTCCTCAAGCTCCTCGCGTGCTTCGTCGATGCCGGCAACGTCGTCAAAGGTCACGCGGCCCTGCTTTTCGGTGAGCATCTTCGCGCGCGACTTGCCAAAGCCCATCGCGCCCGAGCCGTTGTTTTTCTGGACCTGACGGAAGACGAAGAAGGCGATGCCGAGGATCAGCAGGAAGGGCAGCGACTGGACGAGCATATACATCCAGAAATTCGGCGCTTCGGTCGCCTTGCCGTCATATTTGACGCCATTGTCGTTGAGCATCTTGAGCAGTTCGGGATCGCGCACGACGTTGGCGCTGAAACGGTCGCCGTTCGACAGCGTGCCCGTCACCTTGTCTTCGGACAGCACGACGTCCTTGACGGCGCCTTCCTCGACCTTTTGCCGGAACTCGGAATAGGCAAGCGGATTGCCGACAGGCTGCGAAGCGCCGCCGAACATCGAGGCGACGAGGAGCATGGCAAGCAGGATGCCGCTCCAGATCATCACACTCTTCATCCAGGGATTGCCCTGCGGTTCCTTGTCGTCCTGCATTCGGATTCGTTCCTCAACGGCGCGGTACTGCGCTCCTATCCGCATAAGATAGGATAATCGGGTTAAATGACAATGAGGCAATCAGCCCTTTTTCGCTGCTTTCCGGCGCGGCGCCGCGGAAATGCGCCAGATCGTCCCTTCGAGGCCGCGCACCGCATCGATCAGCAGCGCGCCGACCATCGCTCGCCGCCCTTCGTGCATCGCCGCGATCACGCCGTCGAGCGAGGCACCGCGCAGGACGAGTTGCGGCGCGTTGGCGCGCAGCCGCTGCGCGACGATGCGGCGGAACATCTCGGGCGGATAGCCATCGTCGCGGATCACCGCGATGTCCGATGCATCGGGCCAGGATGCGATCAGCCGCTCGACCGCCCAGTCGAGCGCCTCGTCGGCTTCGGCGAGCCACACCGCCGATTTCGCCGCGGCAGCAGGGTCTAGTGCGGTCTGCGACTGGAGCGCATGGCGCAGCCGAGCCCGGTCGAAGCGATCGTCGCTGTTCGACGGATCGTCGACAAAGGGCAGGTCGTTTTCAAGCGCCAGATGGACGAGTTCGCTGCGCCGCCAGTGCAGCAGCGGGCGCAGGATGGCCCCGTTGCGCGCGCGGATCGCGGCGAGCCCGCCGACGCCGCTGCTGCGGTTGAGCCGCATGACGATCGTCTCGAGCTGATCGTCGGCATGGTGCGCCGTCACGATATGCTTGAGTTCCTTGGCTTCGCGCCATTGTTCGAGCAGGCGGTAGCGTTCGGTCCGCGCCGCGGCTTGCTGCGATCCCTTGATCGGCGTTGGCGGGCGCAGCGTCGAATGCGGGATATGCTCGCGCTCGCAAAAGCCCGCGACCATGCGCGCCTCGTCGTCCGAGCCCTTTCGCAGGCCATGGTCGACCGTCGCTGCCCAGACCTGTCCGGGCAGCAAGGACGCCATCAGCCAAAGCAGCGCCATGCTGTCGGGCCCGCCCGAAACGGCGACACCATAATGGAGGCGGTGCCAGTCGGATCCGACGAGCGCGGCGAGATCGCCGGCGAGCCGGTCCGCGGCGTCGCGGTCAGCAACCTGCTTTTGTTTTTGCGGCGGCAGCATCGGTCCGGACATCCTGCGGCGCCTTGTCGCCATAGACTTCGTCGAGTTCGCGGAACGCCTTGCACGCGTCGGCCTTGCGGCCGAGCTTGTCGAGCGCGACGCCCATATACATCAGGCTGTGCGGCGCGCGCGCGCCGCTCGGGCGGTCCTTGTAATTATTGTAGAAGGCGACCGCGGCGAGGCTCGGCTTGCCTTCGTCGAGATAGGAGCGGCCGAGCAAATTCTGCGCAAAGCTCGCCTGGCTGCTCTTCGGCCATTTGGTGACGACGGTCTTCAGCTGCGCCTGCGCTTCGGGATAGAGCTTCGCTTCCCACAGGCGATAGCCATAGTCGTACGCGTCCTTGGTTTCGTTGCCGCTCGCGGGAACCTCGACCTTCTTGACGAGCGCGAGCCGCGCGGCGTCGGTAGTCGCGGGCTTGGCCGCCGGCTTGTCGGCGGGTTTCTTCACCGGGGTTGCCGCGACCGTGGTCGTCGCTGCCGGCGGCTTCACCGTCGGGGCGAGGCCGGCGGGCGTCGCGGTCGGTGCGGCGACCGCTGCCGGATCGGCGAAACGCTTGTCCATTTCGGCCTTGTACGCGGTGAACTGCTTTTCGAGTTCGCGGAGCTGGAAGGCATTTTGTTCGGTCTGGCCGGTCAATGCCTGCAGCTGCGATTCGAGCGCATCGACGCGCGCGGTCAGGTCGATCACCGGGGCGTTGGTGCGGGCGCGCTCGCCGGGTGTGTTGTCGGGAGCGATCTCACCCTCGAAGAAGGTCGGGCTGCCGCCGGGAAAAACCGACCGCTGGACGGCGCGCATTTCCTTTTCGAGCCGTTCGACCCGCTTGACGACACCATTGTCCTGCGCCGCCACGGGCATCGCCGCGACGAGCGCGATCGTTGCCGCTCCCAGGAAAGTGATCTGACGCATCATCATCTGCCGTTAGGTCCCCACTAATTAACCATTTCGTTGCTCATAACGCGGCAAAGCACGGCAGCGCAAACCCATTTCGGTGCACTGCCGCTCGAGCCGGCCCGATTGATCGGCGGTTCAGCCCTTGGGGCGCGGTCCCGCCGCCGGTGCTGGTGCGCCATTGCCTTCGGCGCGCGCTACCAGATCCGCGGGCTTCAGTGAGACATTCTTGACCAGCGTGTCGGCGGGGCCGATCGGGCCGATGTCGCGGCCACCAACGGTGACCTTGAGCGCCTGCGGGATGCTCGTGCGCAGCGTGAACTGTTCGATATATTCGGGCGGGACCTGATAGGTTTCGCCCGCGTCGAGCGTGCGCCAATTCTCGGTCTTGCCCTTTGCGTCGTCGAAACCGATCCAGACTTCCGAAACGCCCGTCAGCACGACCGGTGCGTTCGCCGCGACGGCGGACTGCCCGGTCGCGGCCTTGGTCGCCGGGGTGGCCCCAGCATCGCTCTGCGGTGCTTCTGACGCATCGGCGGCACGATTCTGCGCGGCGATCAGCGCTTCGTCGGGCTCGACCGACAGGAAACGCCATACGCCGTACGCCGACGCGAGCAGCAGCGTGACGATGACGAGGGTCCAGGTCAGCCGCGCGGTGGGCAGGCGTGCCGGATCGGTCGGCTCATAGGCTTCGTACAGCGGACGCGAACCATAGGCGTCTTCTTCGAGTTCCTGACGGATTGCGGCGCCGATCTCGGCCTCGGGAAGCTCGACGGCGCGGGCGTAGGCGCGCGCGAAGCCGGTGACATAGGTCCGGCCCGGAAGTTCCGAATAATCCGACTTTTCTATCGCGGCGAGATGGCGCTGGGTGATGCGCGTGCGGGTCGCGACATCGGCAAGCGACAGCCCTGCAGCTTCCCGCGCCAGCCGAAGCCGATCGCCGGTACGCGTGATCGCCAGCTCGCCCTGTTCCGGGGCGACGTCCTCATCTGCCATTACTGTCTCCGTGCCGGTCGTTTGACCCAGATCGACCGTGTCACCTGTTCATCGCACCGACGGCGCGCGCGAGTCAAATGAAGTTCGGCAAACAGGCGGCTGAAAGGATGTGACGCCTCCCGATCAGCTATCCCGCACTGGGCCAAGAGAGGCATGGGATCTCTTACGTGCACCGTCCATGCATGGGTGGCACAGTCTATTTTGATGAAAATAAGGCGGTGGCGTCATGTGCGGGGCGAGAAATGCCTTCCAACCCTCCATCAGGGCCGCCTCGTCGAGAGGTTGTCTGCACAAGGCGCAGGCAGGCTTTTTCTCGCGGTAAGCTTTGTCCTTCGCCTCCGCTTCCTTCTTCAGCCTGTCCGGCCGCTTTCCAAAAAGGGCGCGTGCCCGGATCGATTGAAAATCATAGCTTCCGCTATAATTGTAGATCCGTTTTATTGCTCCGTTTCTAGCCTCGGTCGGACCGTTTGTAAGTCGCCCGTGATCGAAGAAGTTTAATATCTCAGTGCGCCAGTTGTCGATTGTGGTGATGACGGGTGCGAAAACGTTCATATCATCGTCGGGTATGGTCGCGCGCCACTCATCAAGTGCTGCTTCTGCGGTGGCGCGATCATGTAAATCCCAAATGCTCAGCAATGCCTCTTTGGCCGCGTATGCGGAATATAGTTCGGATGAATTGGCCAACCATCCTCCGAGCTCTAACTCCTCACTGGCGCTCAACGCGGCCCTTCGTTTGAGAAAAATCCCATTCACGGCTTTGAGGGCCGGCCGCCGGTCGAGGTGAATTTTCCGCTGATAGCGGCGCCGCGCTTCATTCATGGCGTCGTTCACCCTATCCACCATGTGCCATCGGTCGGCAATAACGGCTGCCTGCGGCATCGTTCTCTGTACTGCGGTCCTGTACTGGTCCCACATGTCCATCGTGACCGTCTCAACATCTCGCCGGTTGGGCAGCGTCATAAAAAAGTTCTGCACGGACTGAAGGCTTCGGTTCGGAAGCATCTCGAACGGCCAGCTATCCTCTAGGTTAACGAAAATCGCCCGCAATTGCTTCTTTCCAAGCGTCAGCTCGTCGATTCCAATGTGGCGAGGGGCCCGTAAATTGCGCTCATGTTTTTCCAGCAGAAATGCGAAAAGCGCTTTACTGATTTCTCGGACGGTTCCCTCCGCTACGCCGGTGTCTTCGGCCACATGAGCGATCGGCTTCAGCAGCGACTGCTTTTCGATGTATTCCACCAGGCGTTTGGTCATCCGGCGGGTGCGGTGCATTCCGGGCAAGGACTGCATGACGCAAACGCCGCACTGGGGACAAGTATATCTATTGCGGCGGACATGGATATAGGTGTGTCGGCCATGAACCGGGGCATCGACATAAGTCCTGGTTGTTGTTCCCCGCTTAATCAATCTGGCAATAGTTTTACATTTCTTGCAAGCATGGGAGTCGAAATCGAAGGTGGCGGTGACTTGGTAAGCATCATTTTCGTCAACAAAGACGTCGGATACTGACCAGTTGGGGATAAGGAGGATGTTCGTCATGATTGCCGTAATGTGTTTGAAGTTGCTAACAAAATATTTCCACGCATGGAGAATTGTTGCAGATTTGGTTGTATCGGCTGTCTGTCTATCCGTTGTTGGACTACACATCGTGAATGACCGGGCTGTGTTCACAGTCAAATCGCTGCCGGTCGCTTTCGATGACGGGCTCTCTTAGCTAAGGTTTGAACGCGCTTAAGCGCGTGAGAAGCCGATCGATGCATTTTGTTGACGGTGATTTGGTGAACTTGCACTATCTCGGCTTGATAATCACCGATCTAAATCTATTAAACCACCCCGGCCACGCGTTCAAGGTCGATCGGACTGATCAAAAAAAGCAGCAAGTGACGCCGAGTCGGCGCTTAGAGATACTCAAAATATTGAATATGTCGAACTTCGCCGGCCGCCTCGTAAAGTGCGATTCTTCCCGATCCGCTCTGTCTTGAGGGGAAGAAGAAGCGCTCTATAGTGGCGGTATCTTTGACATTATCGGGTCGAATTATCGACGCTATGGTCTAGTGGTCAGTCCTCGTCGTGAGTTATTCCATTTCGGCGTTTATCAAATCGGCATCAAGTCAATCAGCCTCAAAACAGGCTAGGCCGTGTTGAGAAATGGACTAGGCAAGATCGGCGTTTTCATCAGAATTGGTGTCGGGCGGCGCATATATTTACCTGTGCTGCACCGCAGCATGTCATTTAATAGACAGGAAAGAAATCAAAAATTTACCTCCGACGTTCAGGCGTAAGCAGTAACGGAGGTACAATGACAGCTCTTAACTTTGCAATCACCGATGAAGGCATTTTCCTCGCGACCGACACGCTCGTCAGCCGTGATGGTCGTCCATTGATGTTCACAGCCAAAGTTCTGGCTCTGCCGCATTTGCACGGACTAATAACCGGGACTGGCTCGATGGTCCTGTTTCAACGCTGGTCGCTCACGGTCCTTAGCGAGATTCTGGCAATTCATATGCAGCTGCTCGATATTGATACGCCTAAGAGGCTTCGGAAAATTTGGGCCGAAATGTCGGACGAGGAGCGCGGCGACGGGCCCGCCTATATTTATCACCTATGCTATGACCCCGACATCGATCATTTTGGAGGTTTCGTATACCGCTCATCGAACGATTTCGAAAGCGAGCCACTCGGGCACGGAATCTACCCCGAGCCAGCGTTAGATATCGAGCCAGCTTCGCATCGCGAATTTCTGATCGAAGACTTCCCAGGCGATCTCGTGAGAGCATGTCGACGCCTGCGGTTCGCGCAGGACAGGTCGGATTTCGACAAACGCCAACATATCGGTGGCCAGGTCATCGCGTACATGATGCAGCGCAATGAGGCTGAAGGACAATCTATGTCCACGCTGACGACGGCGCATACGGCTTACGAATTCGAAGATTTCGGTAGCACTTACGTCGAATGCGACGATCGAACTTTTGACGACTGGTGGGTTGAGGGTGGCGAACCGAAAACCTCCACTCTAGAGCGTCAGTAACCCAATCAGATGCTATCATCTGCTCCGCGTCAGTCGTGACGTGTCGTCTAAGCGGAGAAGCTCTCTCGAGTCCAGTATGTCCCCGTAAGGGCCGCACAAAGAATTCGTCAGCGAAGTTGAGTACCATTGCAGCGGAGTAGGGTGGTGGCTCAATTTAATTTTAGTATCGGGTAAAATTTCTGAGATCGATGTGAACCGCATTCTATCGAAATATATCTGGGTATATCTGAGATATATATTTGAGTTCCGATTTTCCGAAGAATATCTTTCGGTTGCGACTCGAATTGGTCGCATACTGAAAGGAGAATACCGTGAAAAACTTGGATAATGACGAAATGATTGATCTCGGTGCCATCAGCGTCGAGACGCGCGGCATCAAGCAACTCGGCGAGCCCGATTTCGAAGATGGCGATCATTACGGCCTCGTCGGCGCGATCAGCACCGACGATTGAAAGCGATCGGCGTGCCGCCGGACGGGGGCACGCCGACCGCAGTCGTTATCGCGCCAAATGTCGATCATGTCACCTTCCCTGCGCCCAGGCCTTCACGATTGTAGGATCGGTGGCGATCACATATTCTTCGATTTGCCGGCCGATCGCTATTTTCTCCTTCCACCCCATTTTCACCTTGCCTTCGAAAGCTATTTGAGCGGAGCGCCAAGCGACCATGCGCTCTCACAGCTTCTTACCGCCGGTCTGATCGGGCCGGTCCCAGCCGAAGATTTGTCGGCGCCACCCACCTTCACGCTTCCTACCGCCAGCGTGGTTGATTTCCCGCCCGGCACGGCGTCTGCGGCGCACATCTTGCGAGTAATCTGGATGCAGCGCCGTGTGCGCGCCGAGCTTCGTCGGGTCGGCATTCTCGATATCGTGGCGCAACTGGAGCGAGGGCGTCCCCGAAACACTCGTTGCTATGATCGCGTCAGTCAGAATGTCGCCGCGGCCTTTCTCCTCAGTCGGCGGCTTGTCCCGGCGGCGGACCAATGCCTCGTGCGTGGAATCGCGATGAAACGTCTGTTAGCGCAGGGAGGCTGCGACGCGAGACTCGTGTTCGGGGTAACGATGCCGTTTTCGGCGCATTGCTGGGTGCAGGCCGACGACGTAGTTCTTTCCGATACGCTCGATATCATCCGTCGCTACCAGCCAATATTTGCTGTCTGATGACTGGCGGTTTCTACATCGACTTCAACGCCGAATCCGGGAAGCCTTCGGAGGGTCAGAGCATCTTTGGGCGCCCTCCTGACTTCACGGTCGCAAATGTGATGCTTTGGTCGAATGAGCCGATGATCGCGATCGACGCCAGGACCGTGGTCTTGGGATACTTGTTCCGAAAGGGACCGCCGAGCGTGCGCGTGCACGAAGGGGCAGGGGCAGGGGCAGACGGGAGCGCGCTCGCTGCTTCCAGTGGACGAGCCCTGCTTACCGGCTATTGGGGCGGTTATATTTTCGTCCATGTCACGCAGGGCGGCGCGCTTTACGTGCTGCGGGACCCGTCCGGTCTATTGCCTTGCTATATCCGGCGCGCGGGGGTGGAGACGGCGCTGGCTGGCGATATCACCGACCTAGCGGTACCCGGGCCGGGCAGAATCGACTTTGAAGAAATCGGTCGCATCTTGGCCTCAGGAGATGCTCGCGGCCGGAAGACCTGTCTTTTCGGCGTCGAGGAACTGATTGCAGGAGAGTGTCTCATTGTCGACCGGCTGGGCGCGATGATCGAGCCATGGTGGTCACCGTGGGACCATGTGGCTCCCAGAAAAATGTCCGTCGAGGAAGAAGCGAGCCACCTTCGCCAGACGATTGCGGATTGTATCGGCTCTTGGTCGAGCTGTTTTCCTTCGATCTTACTGGGGGCGTCTGGGGGGCTGGATTCGTCGATCGTTGCCGTAGCGGCGACTCCGCGATCGGAAAGACTGACGGCCCTAACGCTTGTCAGTCCAGGCATTGTTGGTGATGAGCGCCCTTATGCGCACGCCGTCGCTAGTTCGCTCGGAATCCGCCTACGCGATGCGCCGCTCGACCTTGCTGATATCGACGTTGAGCGTGCTGTCACGCCCCACCACCCGTGGCCAATATCTCCGATATTCAAACAGGCAGTCGGCGCCGTCCATCGGCGATTGCAGTCTGAAATACCTATCGATGCTCATTTTTCCGGCAACGGCGGCGACGGAATATTTTGCAGCATTCGCAGCGCCGTTCCGCTGCTCGATCGTTTCCTGTCCGAAGGACCAAGTATTGCTCTCGGCAAAACAATTCGGAACATATCTGATCTCACCGGCGCAGACTTCCTTTCGGTTTTCAGGCATGCTTGGACGCGGCACAGGCGCTCGGGCGGGGTACATTTGCCCCTCTACAACGAGCTTGGCCTTGAAGGGGAGGTTTTGGCGCGGACCGAGGCGCAGGGCTTCTCTCATCCCTGGCTCTTGCCGCCCGAAGACGCGCTACCCGGGAAGACGGTTCATGTCGCGTTCCTGATGCGCGCGCAAAAAAGCCTCGAGCTTTATCCGCGTCGAAGTGCACCGCCGCATATCGCGCCTCTGCTCTCCCAGCCGATCGTCGAACTGTGCCTCTCGATTCCGACTTGGCACTGGATAGCCGACGGACGCGACCGCGCCGTCGCCCGCGCCGCCTTCTCGAACCGGCTTCCAAAAACGATCATTGAGCGACGACAAAAAGGAGGTCCGACTGAGTTCAATCTCTCCATCTATCGCACGCACCGCGATCGCCTTCACGAAATGCTTAGCGGCGGAGTCCTGGCCGCCGCAGGCATCATCGATATATCCATCCTGGACGAGCCTGAAGATGTTTCCTGGCGGGGCAATGCGCGGGAGCAACGCATTCTTGCCTTCGCCGCTGCGGAGAGTTGGGCGCGGCGATGGAATGGCGGTTGAGCGAAGATGCAGACTCGGCGGTGCCGCACCTCGGCTTCCTATCCTCGGCCATGCGGTCCCACATTGCGAAGCGCTCCGGGAATGGGGCGTCTGCATCGCGCTTGCCCAGCAGCCAATAGTCGAACCATGCTATATTTTCGCGCATGGCGAGCATCCGGTTCGACGGAATATGAAAAATGTGCGTCTCGTCGGATGCCGGGCTGGCGCCAGGATAGTAGGTTAGCTGGGTCGGTACTTTTGCTGCCCGGAGAGCATCGAACAGTTCGGCCTGCGACGGGGAGGCGGCCGCGACCTGCTGCAAGACCGGTGTGCAGACTTTCGTGGCGTTGAGGGAGGGAGCGAAGCGGCGATATTGTTCCCAATGCTCGCTCATCGGGGACCCGCCATAGACGGGGTCGTAGCTCGCCGGCCATCCGGCGTAGCCGGAAGGCTCTAGGAAGCCGCCATCGCCGCTCGACGCGGCATTGAAGATTTTGGTCTGTGTGACCGCGACATTGACCATTTGCGCACCGCGGCTGTAGCCCGCGATGCCGACGCGGGCAGGGTCGACGAGGCCCTCGGCCGCAACGTCGTTCACGGCGTCCACGAGGCTATGGACGCCCTCAATCCAGATGAGCTGTCGCACGGTCTCCGGATCTGGGGGGCCATTACCTCGGGACCAAGCGCTGTAGGCCGCGCGCAGATCCGAGGATTGATAGGGCAACGGATCGTTGATCAACAGCACTACATAGCCGCGCTCCGCAAAGAGTTGAGCAGGATAGTTCCACTGGTTTTCTGCCTTGGCGAAGCGCTCGTCGGCGTCAAAGCCGTGCGTGATTACGATCGCAGGATAACGTGTGCCGGGACGAAAGTCTCGCGGGTAGAGGATATACCCCGAAGCCTTGTAGCCGTTGCGATTGATCCAAGTTCTGGCGCGCGCCTGGAGCGGCATGATCTCCTCATGGCGAGGCGACACCGTCACAATGGGCTCGACGGCGCCGCGGGCAAGGTCGACACGAACAAGTCTTGGCGGCGTCGACACGCTTTCCTCGACGCAGATCGCAACACTGAGCGGATCATCGAAACTGCACTTGGTGAGGCTGCCGGTGCCAGTGATTTCGCGCACGCCGGTTCTTTCCACCAGCACGAGGCCATAACGTGATGTCTCCAGGTTGCGCGTGCCGACGATTGCCTTCCGCCCATCGCGACTGGACGCGTAATTGCTGTCGCTGATAGCGAAAGGGAATTGGCCATAGCGGTGGCGCCGCTTGCCAGAGCCATTTTCCACAAGGTCGAGAGCTGGTCCGATGCCCGTGGCGGAAAGTGTGCCACCCCGCGGTCCCCTAAGCATCGCCAGAGTGCGCGCGTCACGCTCGTTCGATACGATGCGGATGATCTTCTGCCTGCGGTTCCATGCGCGCGTCTCGAAAACGCTGCCGGGCGAGCCATCGGGCGCCTCGGTTCTGAAAAGAATTTCGTCACCGCGCCAAATAACCTTGCCACCTGCGTGCATCGCCATTCGATCGCTGGTCGGACGGGTGATGATCCTGTCGATGCTTCCGTCCGGCGCGCGCAGGAAAAAATCGACTTCTGCCTCAATTGACGATCGCCTGCGGCTGCGCAGACGGGTCACTCCCTCGTCGAAGCGGACAGGAGGTGGACCAGACTTTGCCTTTAGCTGCGAATACCAGAGCGATTGTCCGTCAGGGGACCAGTCGTAAGCCAAGATTCCAATCTCGAGCGGCGGAGCTCCGCCACCCATAGCTACGGAGAGATCCGCCTTGCCGACTGAGACCAACTCGGGGTTCTTGATCTCCGGACTTATCTTGCCAGCGGCCGAGATCCGGTAAAGCTGAAGCCCTTCGCCGATATCGAGAAGTGCGCTCCAGTCTCCAGTCCCCGGAATATTCTCGAACGATCTCGCGATGTCGGCGCTCGCAATATTTCGCTGCGTCCTCGCATCTATATCGACGATCCGGATCTGCGCCCGTGTACGCTTCGCTTCCGCGTCGGCGGCTTCTGCAGCGTAAATCGCAAAGCGGCCGTCCGCTGAAAGCGCGAGTTCGTTTACCTCTGGTACCAGCAGGATATCCTCAAACGTCCAGGGTCGGCCCTTTCTCTCCCCCGCCGGGGAGGCAGGGGAGAGGGCCACGGCGGCAAGGAACGCCGCGGCGAACAGACCGGTCTTGTGGCGGTTCAGCATGGCCTTGACCTCACCAATCACGGCTGATCGTCAAGGCAAGAAAACGCCCGATGGCCGAATAATTCGTCGAATCGAAGGGCGTGTCGTTCGGCGCCGCCACGAGTATTTGCTCCGGCTTCGCATTCAATATGTTGAGGGCACTAACCGTGACGTCGGCAACGCCCGCGATCTTGATGCGGCCGGTGAGATCGATGGTCGCAACCGGAGAAATCTGAATCGGTACTGCGCGGCGTCGGTCCGTCACACCGCCCGTGAAACTCGAGAAGGCCGCGACCGTAAACTGGTCGCCGTCATAAGTCGCGCCGCCTCGCGCGCGAAAATGCGGCGGGTTGAAGATATTCCCCGCGAGGTCAGTGATCGGCAGATCGGGAAGCAGACGCTGTTGGCTGTCTAGCCAAGTCGCTCCGGCGCTGAGGGTCAGTGATCGGCCCACGCTCAGGTGAACGCGATAGCGGATTGCGAGATCGGCACCGCGATATCTCTGCTCGGCGATATTGCGGTCGCGCCCGTCCAGAAGAGCAACGACATTTGCCGGATCGTAGGGGCCGGTCGTGCCGTTCGCCAGCGGGCCAGCGGCGCCCGCGATCGCGGCGTTGAGTTCGGCCGCGGTCGGGTTGAAGGTCACGAGCTGCGAGTAGAGCGGGTCGGTAAGGACTCCTAGCACCGATCTCAGCGGCGGTGCGACCCGATCTCGATAGTCGATATTGAAAAGGCTCGTTACGATTTCGAGGCGTGAGGACGGGCGGAACGTGGCGCTTAGCGTCATATTCTCCGAGCGTTCAGGACCGACCTCCGGATTGGGGCCGCCGATGTAAACGAAGGTCGAGCCTGCCGGAAACTGCGTGCCATAACCAGTGACCGGCACGAGGCTTGCCGAGTATCCGGTATACTGCTGGATGAGCGTCGGCATCTTGAAGGACCGGCCCCAGGAGACACCGAGACTGAACTCGGGCACGGGTGAATAGACCAGCCCCAACTTCGGCGTCACAATGCTGCCCGAGTCCGAATAATCCTCCCAGCGCAAAGCTGCGGTGAAGGAGGCGCGATAGGCGAAGCCGAGGTTCTGATCCGGACTTGCCAGTGGAACGAACAATTCGCCGTAAGCGAATTTATTCTCTCGCGCCGGCGTGATGTTGCGCCCGGAAAATTCGCCGTGAATGCGATTCTGACGCCAACCTCCGCCCGCTGCTAGCCGGACATCGCCCGCGGGCAGGGCGAACAGCGGGCCCTCCGCGCCTGCCTCGATCGCGATATTGCGATTGTCGAAGATCCGGATCAGCTTGGCGGCAACGCCATTGGTGAAATTGTCGGTAACGCCGTAGGTCTTGTCTGTGCCGTAGAACCCCGTCAGGCGCGTTTTCCAGTCACCACCGAACTCGATCTCGAGTGTCGGGGCGATGCCGAATGTCTCGAACTCATTTACAACCCGGGTCCCGCGGGTTTCGATCGGCCGATCGACGAACAGGCCGCGCACCGACGTCATGTCGCCGCGCTTGTAGATGATGTCTGCCTTGAGGCGCACGCCCGGGGCGAACTGCTGGTGGGCGCTCAGGAGCACGCTATGGCGCTTCAGATCGGGATAGAAAGTAGAGGCGGGGTTGCTGCTTGACGAAAAACTGCGATCGCTGGCGCGGATCGCGCTGTTGTCGAAATAGTCATAAACTGCAAGGATGCCGCCGGTCGACCATTTGGTTCCGCCAAGCACGCTAAACTGCTGTTGGAAATTACCGCCATCGGTCGAGCCGCCAATCCGCGCAGTCGTCGTGAGCCCTTCATAGTCCTTGCGCAGGAGGATATTGACCACGCCCGCGACGGCGTCGGCACCATAAATCGCTGATGCGCCGTCGGTGACGATCTCGATGCGCTCGACTGCGGCGACAGGGATCGCGCTCACGTCGATCACGCTGTTCGTCCCGCTATAGGCGAAGCGGTTGCCGTTCAGCAGGGTGAGGGTAGCGTTGGGACCGATGCCGCGAAGGTTGAAGGTCGACGCGCCGTTGACGTTCGCATTTTCGTTTTGCGTGCCTTGGGCCGAGCCGATTCCCGGGTTCTGGCCACCTCCGAAATTCTGGGGAAGACTGCGGGCCACTTCGCCAAGATCAGCCAAGCCGGCGTTCTTGATGTCTTGGTTCGTGATCGTGATGACGGGGGCGGCCGGAGGAGCGCCCTCAATGCGCGTTCCCGTTACCACAATGGCTTCCTCGGAGGCCTGGTCCGCGGGCGCACCGGACCTCGGTCGCACCCTAATCACCACCGACCCATTGTCGAACCGGGCTACCAGCGATGTCCCTTGCAGCAGCCTTTCAATTGCCTCTTTGGCCGTAAAGATTCCGCGCAGCGGAGATACGGAAACGCCGTTTACCTCTTCCGCTGCGGCATAGAGTTCCCAGTCGGCCGTTGCCGCGACCGTTCTCAACGCATCGCCCAAGTCCTGTGCCGGAATGTCGAACATGTAGCGCTCGGTTTCCTGAGCGGCCAACTCCAGCGGTGACAACACCATGATTGCGCCGGCCAGTAGCGCCGGTACCGTGCGTGATTTCCAAATCTTCATAAAGCCTCCCCGAATTGCCTGCGCCGCGCGCAGGGCTATCGGGAATGCTTCGACAAGTATGGAGAGGCCGACCTTAGGCGGCCCGTGATATTTTATTGGCTGCGGAGGTATATGCCGTCCGGACGACGATGAATCTTCAGATCAAACAGATCCGCGATCCGTTTCAGGAACATCTCCGTGTCACTGATCTTGAAACGCCCTGCTGCATTTCGCTTGGCAAGCTTTGGATCTGCCACAATAATTGGAACAGATGCGTACCTGTTGGCTTCTAAAACGAGCTGATCCAGCGGGATTGAACGATGCTCTGCCCAACCGGACGGCCACTCCGCCGACGAATTGGCGCGGGGCCGAGCAGTGGAACGGGCGTGCTGATCGTCAGCCCTGTATTGGAGCGCCGTGCGGATTCGGAGCGATTGCGGCGCTGCGGCTGCGGAGGCCGTGCGCGACGCCGAGGCAAGATCGGCTTTCCCGCTGATCAATTCCACCAGGACCTGCCGGTCGTCGTTTATCATCACGTCGACGACGCCGTCGTTCGTCGTCACGACGCCTTGACCAGCCGCGAGGCGGAAAGGACGGGCGTTATTGACAACCCTCACCCGAGCCCGGCCTTGTGCCACGCGCACATACCTTGTTCCTGGGGATATCGATACCTCAATCCTTGTGTCGGAATCGAGCGTTGCCGTTGATCCATCCTCGAGTTGGAAACTGCGAATTTCGCCGCGTTTGGTCGCCAGTGGTTCCGCAGCGTGGGCAGATAAATCGACGTCCGAACCCGGGATTGGTGTTCCCCCGGCGCTGATTGTGATCGTAAACACGAAAATTGCCGCAGCGGCCGCGCCAACCATGATCCAGCGTCTCTGTGGGCGCGTGACGAGTTTTGTGGTGTTTGCCTCGCCGGTTAGCCCGGAAGATTTGAGTATCTCGGCTTGGGTGATCACGCGAGAATAGCGATCATAGGCCTGCTTGTGGCGGGGTGATGCCGCCAGCCATTGCTCGAATTGCTCCTGAAGCTGTTCGGTCACCTCGCCGCGCATCCTTATGCTCCATGCAAGAGCATCATCTTTGCGGAGGTCATTGCTCCCAGATTTCGCGATGTCATTGTCATTCATCGAGCGGGTCCACCACTTGTGCGATATGTGCCAGCGCTTTCATCATATGATATTCAACCGTTGCGATGCTGATACCTAGACGCTGATGAATCTCGCGATAGCTAAGTTCCTCGACGCGGTGCATCACAAAAACGCGTCTCGTCTTCTCGCTGAGATCTGTAACGGCGCGCTCATAGAGCCGGAGGAGATCGGCAGCTTCCATTTCAAGTTCTTGCTCCGGCGGACTGGCAAGATCATGTCCATCCTCGAGGGGAAGAAGGACGATCCTATTACGCCGGCTACTGACTGCGCGATTTATCAGCAGGTTTCGGGCAATGCGCTGGAGGAAGGCAGCCGGGTTTGCGAGGCGATGCCGCTGTTCGCTGCCGACGGCACGCAAGAACACTTCCTGCATCAAATCAGGCGCTGCTTCTGGACCAACGTGTCGGCCAAGGTACCGTAGCAAGACGGCGCCGCCATCGCGATAGGCTCTGTCCAATGTGCAGTTAACCTCGTTCGGAGCTCGGGCGGCCGTTGACAAGTTGACCGGCTTTTCCACCTCTTCGGTAGGGTCCGGCGTGGCAGGCAGGAGTGCGCGCGTAAGACGGCGGCGTTTGAATGAAGAAAATGCCAAAGGATTTATCTAGAATGGCAGTACGAGCACGCAGGCTGTCACCCGCACGCACGTCGTTCATCGCTTTCCCGCCGTTAAATTGCGCTGTGGCAATTTCATGGTCGGGCCACCCGTCCGGCAGGGACAGGCGTTTATAATGCGTGACGGCACTTCCACGCGGCGGCTGCCATTTTGCACGCTGCGCCACGGCGTCATGCCGATGACTGTGAAGATTGGCAAGCAAAACGCTGCGGGGGAAGGTGTATAGATACATCAATTTCTCCCGACATGAAATTCGGCAGTCTTGCCGAGATCACGGCGAGCTTGGTCGGTCCGTAGGCAATGTCATCAGCCGAATATATTGCTGTACCGCAGCAATGCGTCGGTGGAAATATCGTTCGATAGCGCTTCGCAATTTGGTGCCGCTTGGGTCATCGTTCGCTGCGGCTACAATGTCTTCTAGGTCCAATGCAGTGTCATTAAAAATATGGGGATCGAAACGGCGAATTGGATGGAGGCGATCGTTTCTCTTTGAGATTTCCGCGACCAGCTCACGATTGCCAGATCGGCTTGCCAGTTGCAGGAATAAACCTGCGGCTTGGTCCGGATAAGACCCATCCTCTAAAATCGCAGGCGAATCTGTTGAAGAGCAAATGATTGGGATGAGAAGAAGGTTTCGATAATGTTCAAATATATGTCTCAGTCTTAATTCATCTATTGTTGGAACGAAGAAGCCTTGGTCGGGGACGTACGAGATCATCTCTTCCGCTGCCAGTTGATGAAAAACTTCCCGAACTGGTATGACGGTGACTGATAGCCTCTGGGCAATTTGCCTCGCTTCCAGACGCGAGCCACACGGCCTTTCTCCATCCAAAAGAAGCCGCTTGATTGCGCGGTAAACGGCTTCGCGAACGCGTGCGGTGGGCATGGGGCTAGTGCAATCTGACTTGCGCCAATTCACGGAGCATTTGTCCGCAACCTTGGCGCACGGCATCGATGGTCACGCGGCATTCGGCCGACCTGCTACCCTGATGAATCAGATCTCTGGCGAAGAGCGAGATTGACGAACGGTGAAGCTCCAACTCGCCCTTTATCGGTTCCTGTGTCTTGCGATCGGTCATTTAGAACAGATCCTCCATCACGCTCTTAAAAACTCCATCTCTCCGTCGACTTATGTCTAATCTAGGCCGAATCGGCAAGGTGCCGCACATTTTGTGTATGTCGAGTCGGAGAAAAAGTCAACATTACGCGATGAGAATATTGAAAATGGTAGCTTGTGGATGTTTAAGGATAGTTTGATACTTTTAACTAGCTTGTTCACGGCTTCAGGATATTTGAAGAAAATGATATTAATTTAGAAGATAGTTCAAGATCTTTTGAGGGGCTTCATTTTATCGTGACGGACGGAAAGCCAAGATCTTTGTGGAAGTTTTTCTGCGCTTCTCGGCTCTGCGGGGCATCGAAGCGCGGTGTGGAAGAGAGCGATGCCCGCAAAGCAGCTTTTGAAGTTGCTGCTGCAGCTGCCCCAATGGTGGTGCGGGGGTGAGCGTCGCAATAGCAGCTCAGCTCATGACTAGCTCTTCGCGAGGCGCAACCAAACCGATCCGATCTCGACCCGCCAGCCAGGCTTGCGTTTCAGGAATCGGCCGAAGTCGCCGTTTTCCTCAAGCGCGTCGGTCGCGGCTACGCACGCCAATCTGTCGCGCTACACTCACTGAGGCGCCATATTGTACGAGCGCCGGCTCGCGTTCGACGGCACTGGCACGGCTATTCGCGGCGAGAGCTGTCGCCCCGATGGCACTGACCGGGCGGGCGAAGTGATGTTCAACGCCGACAAGTTCATCCACGATTCCTGCGCCATTTGCTGCGGCTTCGCACATGAGATGAAATTCCGGGCAGACGGGTTGGAGGTCCGGTCGATATTGCTGCTTCTTCGCCGATACGGCTGGAGTGGTGTTTTGGCGTGTTACCCAAACTCTTGACCATTGCGCCAAACCAACTCTGCTGGGGCGCATCTGACGAATGCGCGACCAGTGGGAGACCAGTGAAAGGGAAGGGGAGGATATCAGAGATCGCTGCAGCAGATTTGCAAATGTGAAAGAGGGAAGGAGCCAGCGGACGCCGTCCGCCGATGCCTTCGATGTCGTCCGCTTCATGAATGCGGGCAGCGACATTGACCCGTAATGGGCCTCTACGGGCGACTGCCGGAACGTAAAAAATGATCTGCCTCGCACTGAAAAACCGCCGGCTAATTCGCAAGTTGGCGCGGGGGCTGCGGCAGATGGCACCGCGCGACCGTAAGATATTTCTGGGACATTTCGTTGAAGAGGCGACCTTCATAGAACTTGCGAATCTACATTCAATCAGCATTCCTGAAGTGGAAGCGGCGCTGGGTCGCGGGCTTGAGATAGTCGCCGATATCCTTGAGCCTGAGCCGCCGCGCTGGTGGCGGTTTTGGCGGCACTAAGCGCGTTTGGCGCTTGCCAATCAGTGGCCAGCCGGACAGGGTGAAGCACATCATGCGTACCGACCTGGACCATCTTCCTGCGAATAAGCAGCGTGAATTAGAGCGCGTTGTCCAGATCATTTTCGAGGAATTCGAGGATGCACTGGCGCTCGCCCAAAAGCAGTGGAAGAAGAAAGGGCGGATCGAAAAGATCATCCTCTATGGCAGCTACGCTAGGGGCGGTTGGGTCGATGAGCCGCATACCGCCAAAGGATATCTGTCCGACTTCGATTTGCTCATCATAGTCAACGATAAACGCCTGACGGAACGCGTCGATTATTGGCTGAAACTAGATGACCGGCTCATCCGCGAACTTGCGATCGACAAGAGCCTGCACACGCCGGTGAATTTTATCGTGCATACGCTGCAAGAGGTGAACGACGGTCTCGCGCACGGGCGATATTTTTTCATGGACGTCGCGAAGGATGGCATCGCGCTCTACAGCTACGATGACAAGGAACTGCATACTCCAAAGCCCAAGACGCCCGAACAGGCGCTGGCAATGGCGAAGGAGTATTTCGGGGAATGGATGCCTGCCGCATCAGGCATACTGGAAACTGCAACCTTTAGTCGCCAGCAAGGGAGGCAAAAAGACGCCGCGTTTCTTACTCATCAAGCAGCCGAACGTCTTTACCATTGCGTGCTTTTGGTATGCACCTTCTACACCCCGCACGTCCACAACCTCGCTTTCCTTCGCACGCAGGCTGAACGGATTGATATGCGGCTGGTTGACGCTTGGCCTCGAGAGCGGCGTGAAGATCGTGCGCTGTTTGAAAAGCTGAAAGAGGCCTACGTGAAGGCCCGCTATTCGAAGCACTACCGTATCAGCCAAGAAGAATTGTTTCGACTTAACGAAAATGTCGATGCATTGGGGCAGGCCGTGCACGCGGTTTGCCTCGACCGAATTTCGGAGCTGGAAGCAAGGGTGCCTACGTCAAAGTAGCAGGTTGAGTGCTCTCTTGCTGCGAGTTGGCCAGTGGCCTTTCAGTCGAAGGTTCGCCCCTACGCGGGCATTCCCCGCCTACGACCGCGCGCGAAATTTAGACCGTCGCCGTCCCGAATGGCGGCCGGCGTGCAGTCATCTGACTGGCCCGATGGGATGATCGACGCGAGGAATAGGGTTACGGATATCATGCCGCGTCTATTCCAAGCCTGACACGTGCAAAAGTGGCGTGTCGCCGCGACTGATCGGCGACCTAGATATTGCCACGACCTAGGACAATAATGCGGCGCGTTCACGCACCGAAGCTCAAACAGAAAAGAAGGCGCAGGCTGGCCCTGCGAGAAGGATGAAAAACATCTGACGCCAGGGCTGCCGCGAGCCCCGGCACAAGGGCTCGTTCAAAACGAGTAAGCCCAATGACGAACTTCTATCCACCGAACGGCGCAATCGATCTCGTAATCGAGCCGCGCCTGACCATGCTCGACCTTGTGATCAAAGGCAGCGTCCCGCTACCGACCGCGACGCGCGCCGACATGAAGTTGATGCGCTATCTGGCATCGTTGATGCACAGCCGCGCGAGCCAGGATGTGCTAAACATGGCGGGCCTTCTGGCCGACAACCTGTTCATCGAGACGCCCGCCGTCATCGTGCGGGCAACGGCCTGCGCTGCGCCGCTGTTCCGCAGCGAGATGGAAGCCGAGGCCATCGCAACCCGGCATCCTGTCGTGCTGCTGCGGCATTCGCAGGGTCAGGCCGCGACCGATGTGACGATCGATCTCGTCCCACCCGACGACGGCGATCTCCGATGGTTTCAAGACTATCGGCTGTTCCGTGGCCTCGCAGGCGACAGCTGGCTGGTGCCCTCTGGCGCCGGCCCCTCGGTCCGATTGCTGCCTCACGGGCTCTTCCTGACCGAGCACGCGCCTTACGCCGACGACTGGGATCGGACGGCCGGCGTCGAGCGCGCCAGCGCGCATCTCAATGCCCATTTGCATGGAGGCTGGTCATGGAGATGAAAAAGCGACCTGCGCCAGACGGCCTCGATTTTGTGCCCGTAGAGGGCGGCAGCGATCCCAATCTCGTTTTCGGCGTCGTCCGACGCCGGATTGGAAAGGGAGCGATCCAGACCGCTCCTGCTTCCGTGCTCCGGCGTCTCTCGCCGGGGCGCAAGGCCGATGTCGCCGCGCCATGGGAACCTACCTGCTACCGCTGGGACGTCCTGCTTCCACCGATGGCGCACGACGATTGCCTCGATCCCAAACGCCTGTGCGAGAAGTATGAGGAGCAAGCCTGTGAAGGGTTGAAGGATCTGCTCGTCATGATGACGATCCGCTTTCCCGATGCCGACCGGCTCCATGCCATCTGGGAAGACGTACGTGCATTTGCGCGCGAGCGCCTTTGCCGTGAGCGCAGTCTCGCCGTCATCGCCGCCTTCCACCTCCCGGTCCAGATCGGCTCGACCAACCCACCGCACATCCATCTGATGGCGCTTGCCAGAGAGCTCAAAAGCTACGGCTTCACCGACTTTGTCCGGCCGCTGGCGGCAGATCCCGGCAAGGCGATCTTCGCCGCAGAGTGGGCCGAATGGCAGGCGCGGCAGGGACGCGGCGCCGACGGCTTCTGACGAGGCGCCCCCTTGCCAGCGCGCGGCGACTGACGTCGCAAAGTGCCTCGAAAGAAGAAGGTCCAGCTGTGGCTGGAGCGAATGAAGGAAAGCAGCCGCTGCCCAGCCAGCGCTGCCAACGAATGGATTGTACATGTCAAAATACCCCACCGCGACCGAGCGGGCCGAAGAAATGGAAACGCTGATGGCGGCGCTCGCCATCATCCAGGTCGCCGAACTCGATCTCGACGAGAAGCCGCCGATCCTGCCCGTGCAATGCGCGCATTATCTGATCGCTGCCGACGCCGATCTGCTCATCGTCCCCACCAAACCCTCGACCGCTGGCGATCACCATGTCGCTGAAGACATCATGTGCTTGTCGCGCTGCGACGCCCTGCTGGTCCGCGTCGCACGCCCGAGCGCCGGCGAGAAGCGAGTGCTGGTCGACATCGGGATCGACGGCCTCGTTCCCGTCTGGTTCTGGGAGTATCGGCCCTGCCTGATCCAACGCGCGCTCCATTTCGTGCCCGATCAGGACGCAAGCAAACCCGCATTCAAACTGACCAAGCACGGCCTGGAGCGGGCGGCCGACTTCGACGCCCTGAGCTCAGAGTGGCTCTGACCCGCGAAAGGTGGGGTCGCACCGACGAATATGAAAAGGAAGAAGCTATGCTGGTGGTAAATATCGAGATCTGGCCTTGGGGCCGTGAGGAGCGGAAGTACAAGATCGGCGAGATCACGGCCGGGAATATCGCAGGCGGCCGCATATCGAGCTACGAGGTTCGCGTTCAGCAGGAGGGTTACGAACCTGAAGGCGTACCGGCGATCGATAAAGAAGTCCTGCTACGCGATCATGACCGCCGCGCGGGCGCACTGGCGCTCATTCGTGACGCGCTGCTGATTGCCGTACCGCCACCCAAGGAAAGTTCCGGCGGGTCTGATGCCGGAACCGAGTCACCCATACCGGAGGTGTGAGGCTATGAAAAAGCGCCCCGGCTCCCCGCGCTCTGGCTCCGCGGCGAAGGCTGCTGTCGCACGGTTCGTGCCGGCAAACCGGCGCCGGCTGAGCGGTCCTGGACTGCGGACCTTCCTTGCAATTGCCGCTCTTTGGGGACTGACCGACGAACAGCGCCGGCTGATCCTCGGCTACCCGGCTCGATCGACCTATCGGGCTTGGGTCAAGAAAGCTCGCGAGCACCGCGACATCACGCTGAGCGGCGATGTCCTGATGCGGATTTCAGCGATCCTCGGCATTTACAAAGGGCTTAGAATTCTCTTCGCCGACGACGATAAAGGTGTTGAATGGCTCAGGGGGCCTCATAAAGCCCGCGTTTTCGGTGGCGCGTCTCCGATCGAAGTCATTGCCAGCGGCACGCAGGACGCTCTTCTCACCGTACGCCGCTTCTTGGATGCTGCCTGTGGCGGACTCTTCATGCCCCCGGTTTGGGATGAGCGCGATAGGCCGCCCTATGACGATAGCGAGATCATATTCGATGGCACGGAGGATTGAGGGGGCATCCGCTATACTCCCCTCGTCCCCTGACCGCATCATGCTGAATCGCGACGAAGTTTTCGCACCATCCGTTCATGCCTGATTGCAGCCTCGCGAAGCCGGACAGCCGAAAACGAATCTTCGGTCGCGCTCGCTTTCAGACGGGCGACGCGGGCCAGCTGTTCGTAATAAATGGCGTCACGCACGGGCTCCATGTCCAGCCCGATATCATGTTCAAATCAACAATTGGCTAGTGGAGCGAGAATCCTCCTCATCTAATAAACGTGAAGATTCAAATGGCAAAAATCCCGCCGAACCGCCGAAAGACAGCATATAAATCTCTTCGCAAGATCGCCGAGAAGCTGGGCGTTCCCTTTATCGTTCGTCCACCGGCAACACCGCCGACGAAGGATGGGGAGCAACGTGAACTTGCCGATCCGAAACGCTGATCGAGTAGGGCCGTTATAAGCGTATGCCAGTGATACGTTTAGGCGCACCGGGAAGGACCTCGGACGCGATCTGATTTTCACCGGATGCTCATTGAATCGCTGTAATTACCGCTCGACCCCGCTGCGCTAGCGACCCAGCGCTGCGGTGCAAGCTCAAACGAGTGGGGGCCCCTCTGGCGGAGTCGATCTTCGTTTGAACCACGGATCATCCGTTCGATCGACAACCAGCTGGTCAGCCGGATATTGCCGCACGAGCGCGATGGTCTCGTCTGCCGGGGCCGCTCAGCCACAAGCGTCCTAGCGACACCCGATCAAAGCACATATTTGCTGAGGTCGGTGTCGCCCACGATCTCCGAAAGCTGGCGTTCAACGTAGGCGGCGTCGATCTCGAGCGTCGTGCCGCCGACGTCTTCGGCGGTGAAGCTGATTTCTTCGACCAGCCGCTCCATGATCGTCTGCAAGCGGCGCGCGCCGATATTCTCGACCTTCTCGTTGACCTCGGCCGCGAGCTTCGCGACGCGCGCGATTGCCTCGGGAGTGAAGTTCAGCGTCACGCCTTCGGTGCCGAGCAGCGCCACATATTGTTCGGGCAGCCCGGCCTTGGTCTCGCTGAGGATGCGTACGAAATCCTCCTCGGTCAGCGCGCCGAGCTCGACGCGGATCGGCAGGCGGCCCTGCAGTTCGGGGAGCAGGTCGCTCGGCTTGGCGACATGAAAGGCGCCTGAGGCGATGAAGAGGATATGGTCGGTCTTCATCGGGCCATATTTGGTCGCGACGGTCGTTCCCTCGATCAGCGGCAGCAGGTCGCGCTGGACGCCCTCACGGCTCACCGAACCGCCGCGCACATCGCTGACCGCGATCTTGTCGATCTCGTCGAGGAAGACGATGCCATTCGCCTCGGCGTCGGCGAGCGCGATCCGCGCGACATCGTCCTGATCGAGGCGCTTGTCCTGCTCTTCTTCGATGAGGCGGGTCGCGGCTTCGATCACCTTCAGCTTGCGGCGCTTCTTGGGCGCGCCGCCCATGGCCTTGCCGAGCATGTCCGACAGGTTGATCATGCTCATCTGTCCCGGCTGTCCGGGCAGTTCGAACGGCATGCCCGGGGCGTCGGCAACCTCGATCTCGACCTCGCTATCGTCGAGATGGCCTTCGCGGATGCGCTGGCGAAAGCTCTGGCGCGTCGTCTCGCTGGCGCCCTTGCCGGTGAGTGCGTCGAGCAGCCGTTCCATCGCGGCCTCTTCGGCGGCGGCGCGCACCGCCTCGCGGCGGCGATCCTTCTCGAGCCGCACCGCTTCCTCGACCAGGTCGCGTGCGATCTGTTCGACGTCGCGGCCGACATAACCGACCTCGGTGAATTTGGTCGCCTCGACCTTGATGAACGGCGCGTCGGCGAGCTTCGCGAGGCGGCGCGAAATCTCGGTCTTGCCGCAGCCCGTGGGGCCGATCATCAGGATATTCTTGGGGCTCACCTCGTCGCGCAGGTCAGCCGACAATTGCTGGCGGCGCCAGCGGTTGCGCAGCGCGACGGCGACCGCGCGCTTCGCGGCGTCCTGGCCGATGATATGCGTATCGAGGGCGGCGACAATCGCCTTCGGGGTCAGATCCTTGTTCATGTGATTATGCCTGGATTTCGATGGTTTCTTGGGTGAACTGGTCGTTGGTGTAGACGCAGATATCGGCGGCGACCTCCATCGCCTTCTTCACCAGCACCGCCGGATCCTTTTCATAGTCGACGAGCGCGCGCGCCGCCGAGAGCGCGAAATTGCCGCCCGATCCGATCGCCGCGATGCCGCCCTTGGGTTCGAGCACGTCGCCGTTGCCGGTGATGACAAGTGTCACTTCCTTGTCGGCGACGATCATCATTGCCTCGAGGTTGCGCAGATATTTGTCAGTGCGCCAGTCCTTGGCGAGCTCGACCGCGGCGCGGAGCAGCTGGCCGTTGTGGCGTTCGAGCTTGGCTTCGAGCCGTTCGAAGAGGGTGAAGGCGTCGGCGGTCGCGCCGGCGAAGCCGCCGATGACGCTGCCGTCGTGGAGGCGGCGGACCTTGCGGGCGTTAGGCTTCATCACTGTCTGGCCCATCGAGACCTGACCGTCGCCGATGATGACGACCTTGTCGGCGCTGCGGGCGGAAAGGATGGTTGTTCCGTGCCAGGGTGCGGCACTTTGCGCATGGGGATTGGTCATACGCCGCGATATGGGAGATAGCGAGCGGGGCCGCAAGGGGAGGGCGGCGTCAGGCGGACCATGTCAGTAGCGCGCGGGCGCCGTCGTCGATCTCGATCGTCGACGGATCGGAGAGGAGCACCGCTTCGCCGAGCGCGACGCTTTCGCCCGCGACGCGGCATCCGGCCGAGAGTGGAACGAACGTCAGTTCGCCGGTCGCCTGTTCGAGCACGGCCGCATCAACCGGTGCGGCGAGCTGTGCGAGACGGAAATATGGCCCGCTGACGAGCATGCGGTTCGTGCCGGGATCGACAATTGTGTCACGCGGATCGTGGACCGGGCCGGGATGCGCGACTTTCAGCCCCTCATCGAGATGCAGCTCGCGCGGGCGGCCATAATCATAAAGGCGATAGGTGCAGTCGACATTCTGCTGCACCTCGACGATGGTCAGCCCGCCGCCGATCGCATGGATCGTGCCCGCACGATTATAAACGAAATCGAGCGGTTTCGACGGCCGCCAGTCGATCATGTCGACGATCGATCCGTCGAGCGCCGCATCGTGTAGCGTTTCACGCGTCGTTTCAGCCGTCAGGCCGACGCCCAGCTGGGCACCCGGTTCGGCGTCGAGGATCAGCCAGCATTCTTCCTTGCCGCAGGGAAAACCCACGGCTTGCGCCGCTTCGTCGTCCGGATGGACCTGGATCGACAGCCGTTCCGAGGTAAAGAGGAATTTGACCATGACCGGCGCATCGTCGCCGGCGGGATTCGAAAACCAGATCTCGCCGATCCGGCGCCCGCCGAAATCGCCGAACGCCGCCGGAATATCGGTGCGTCCCCAGGGCTTTTCGACGACGATGGTTTCGAGGCGCGTCAGCATAGCGCCAAAATGCGTAGCCGCCGGCGGAGCGTCAAGCGCGCTGCGTCAGGCGGCCCGATGCAAGCGATTGCCGTTGCCGCCGTTCGGCTGGTCGAGCCACAGGCCGCGCGTGTCATAGACGATCTTGTCGCCGCGTTCCTCGATCGGGATCGATTTGAACAGGTCGTGGTCGACGAGGACGATCAGCACGTCACACCCGGCGAGCGCGCTGTCGAGATCGATCAGCTCGGCGCCGGTGCCCGTGAACTCCATTGGCAGGCCGCGCGCATAGGGCTCGACGATCTCGATCTGCTTGCCGAACCGGCGTGCAAGCGCGGCGGCGACCTCGACCGCCGGGCTTTCGCGGAAGTCGTCGATATTGGGCTTGAACGCGAGGCCCAGGCAGGCGACGCGCGCCTTGGGATGTTGCGATACGAGCATTTCGGTGGCGCCGATGACGTGCGCGGTCTTGGCGAGATTGACCTCGCGTGCCGTACGGATCAGGCGGCTGTGATCGGGTGCGCCATGGACGAGGAACCAGGGATCGACCGCGATACAATGGCCGCCGACACCGGGCCCCGGCTGGAGAATGTTGACGCGTGGGTGGCGGTTGGCGAGGCGGATCACCTCCCACACATCGACGCCCATATGCTCGGCCATCATCGACAGCTCGTTGGCGAAGGCGATATTGACGTCGCGATAGCTGTTTTCGACCAGCTTCACCATTTCGGCGGCGCGCGCCGAGGTGGTGACACACGCGCCGCGGACGAACTGGCGGTAAAAGGTCATCGCGCGGCGCGCGCAGCGCGGCGTGATGCCGCCGATGCAGCGGTCGTTATCGACGAGCTCGACGAGGATGCGCCCCGGAAGCACACGCTCGGGGCAGTAGGCGACGAAGATGTCCGCCGCACCGGTGCAGGCGCCCGGAACCTTGAGGTCGGGGCGAAGCTCGGCGAGCAGCGCGGCGACCTTTTCGGTCGTGCCCACGGGCGAGGTCGATTCGAGGATGACCAGATTGCCCGTCTCGAGTTTCGGCGCGATCGCGCGTGCGGCCGAGAGGACATGCGTAATGTCAGGGCGGTGCTCTTCGTCATGCGGGGTCGGCACCGCGATGACAAAGGTGTCGGCGGGGGCGACGTCGGTCGAGGCGACAAGCGTTCCGCGCGACACGACACCCTGGACGAGGCCGTCGAGATCGACTTCCTCGATATGCACCTTGCCGCTGTTGACCGTGTCGACGACATGCTGGCTGACGTCGACGCCGGTGACTTTGCAACCCGAGCGTGCGATCAGCGCGGCGGTGGGCAGGCCGATATAACCAAGCCCGAGGACGGTGACCTTCTGTTCGCTATCAATGGGCACGCGCAACAATCTCCGCAATCTGTTTTGCCGCCGTGCCGTCACCGAAGGGATTATGGGCACGGGCCATGGCCGAATAGGCGTCCTTGTCGTCCAAAAGCTTGAAAATTTCGGAAACAATACGCGCTTTGTCGGTTCCGACAAGCCGCGCGGTGCCGGCTTCGATCCCTTCGGGCCGCTCGGTCGTCTCGCGCATCACGAGCACGGGTTTCCCGAGCGACGGCGCTTCCTCCTGCACACCGCCGCTGTCGGTCAGCACGAGTTCGGAGGTCGCGAGCAGGCGGACGAAATGCGGATAATCGAGCGGATCAATCAGCGCGACATTGTCTAGGCCGCCGAGGATCGGCTCCATCGCGCTGCGAACACGCGGGTTGGGATGGACCGGAAAGACCACAGCGACATTGCTGCGCGCTGCGATAGCCGCGATCGCCTCCGCGATGGCCTTCATCCCGTCACCGAAATTCTCGCGCCGATGCGAGGTGACGGCGATGATCCTTTTGCCGGCAAAGCGCGCGAGAAGTGGGTCGAGCCCGGCGGCAAGCGCCGGTTCCTCGTCGATCCGCGCCCTCGTCGCGAGCAGCGCGTCGATGACGGTGTTGCCGGTGATATGGATCCGGTCGGCCGGCACATTTTCGCCGCGAAGCGCCGCGGCCGCGGTTTCGGTTGGCGCGAAATGCAGGTCGGCGACCGCGCCGGCGACCTTGCGATTCACCTCTTCGGGCCAAGGGTGATAGATGTTGCCACTCCGCAGCCCGGCCTCGACATGGCCGACCGGGATCTTGCGGAAATAAGCGGCAAGCGTCGCAGCCATCGTCGTCAACGTGTCGCCGTGAACGAGGACGCGGTCGGGCTTTTCGGTGTCGAACGTTTCGCCAAGCCGAACGACGAGCCGCGCCAGCAGGCCATCGAGCGTTTGATTGGTCTGCATGACGTCAAGGTCGAGGTCGGGCGAGATGCGCGCGATATGAAGAACCTGATCGAGCATCTCGCGATGCTGGGCGGTCACGCAAACATATGCGTCAAGTCCCGCCTGTTCGCGCAGGGCATGAACAACCGGGAACATCTTGATCGCCTCCGGACGCGTTCCGAACACGGTCATCACTTTCATATATGTCTCTCCTGACCGAAAGTTCGTTCCCGGTCGTTCAATGGGGTCCTGTCGTCGGCGAACATTAGGCGACAAAGCTTGCAACGCCATTAAATCGTGGCAATCCTCGACGAAAGGCCCAGCAAGTAGCGTCTCGCCACGTTCGTGTGATGAACCCGCATATTGCCACTTATGTCGAGAGAGGTTAGGGGGACGCGATTGCGCGCTGGCCTATTTGGACGCTCGGTCGATATTTTTGGAAATTGGACCTTCTTTCATGTTCTGGAAGCGTAAGAGCAAGCCGGTTCCGTCCATTCGGCGCCGCTTTGTCGTCCCGGAAGGGCAGCGCGTCTACGCGGTCGGCGACATCCACGGGCGTGACGACCTTTTCGCGAATTTGATCGACTTGATCCGGGCCGACAATGCAGCCCGTGGTCCCGCCAAGGTCAGCCTGATTTTGCTCGGCGACTTGGTTGATCGCGGCCCCCAGTCGGCCGATGTCGTCGACCGCGCGATGCGCCTTCAGGGCGAGTTCGACGACATGCGCCTGCTAATCGGTAACCATGAGGAATGTTTCCTCGCGGCGCTAACGGGTGACGTCCGCCGTCTCCGTTATTTCATGCGCATCGGCGGCGAGGCGACGGTCCGGAGCTATTGGAATAGCGAAGCCAGCCTCACCGCGGCGAGCTTTGAAGAGGTGGCGGAGCAGTTGCCGTCGATGGTTCCCCAGGCGCATGTTGAATTTCTCGGCAGTGGTGAGGATGTCATTGCAATCGGTGATTATGTCTTTGTCCATGCCGGTATCCGTCCAGGCGTACCGCTGGAACGTCAGGAGTTGGCGGACCTACGGTGGATTCGGGATGAGTTTTTGGGCGACGAGCGGGATCATGGAATGATGATCGTTCACGGCCATACGATTCAGGATGAGGTGGATGAATGCGTCAACCGGATCGGCATCGATACCGGGGCCTATAAATCAGGTGTTCTAACGGCGATCGTACTCGAGGGCAGCGAGCGACGCTATCTCAAAACCGAAGGTTTTGCCGAGGCTGTCTGCTGCCCCTAAGAACTATGCTGTGACACGCCTTATATCAGGTCACGAAGGCAGCACGCCTCGCGGCGCCCGTGACCGTGGGCTTCGAGTTTGATTGCCTCTGCCGATCGCGACAGTTCAGCACAGCACGGACGAGGTTTACAGGCGAAACCCCGGTTTAGAGTGTAAATTAAACAGCGCGGAGCAACGTTCAGCCAGGTGCGAAGTTTTGTCGTTGCCCCGATCTCGACACAGCTCTAAGAGCGCGACCACAACGCTCCCGTCGCCAATGGATTGGAAAGCGGGGACTTGCGCGGAAATGCTGGCTATTGGCTGACCGCGAACTATTGTCCATGATCGATCGGTTTCAGCAGTTTGACGTGATGGTATCTCGACCCCAAGAAACGCCTCTTTTTATCGACTTCGCAATCGCCGTGCTCCGTCGAGCTGCCGATCTTCCGCGACCGGCGCGTCGGCTGATTGCGTTTTCGATGGATGCGGTCACATGCATAGTGTCTGTGTGGCTCGCTTTTTCGATTCGCGTAGGTGAATGGGACCTTATTAGCCGCCCCGTGGCGATCGTCATCGCGATTGTCCTTCCTTGCTGGTTCCTCATCGCTTGGTTTTGGGGAATCTACCGCGCGATCATCCGATCGGCGGGCGGACGGACAATCGTCGACATCGCGACGGCATGCCTGATGCTTTCGCTGCCGACGATCACGATCTTCAGTTTTGTTGGGGTTGAAGGCGTACCCCGCACGGTCGGCGTCCTTCAGCCCATGCTGTTACTCCTGCTCCTCGCCACAAGCCGGGTTATCGTGCGCTATGCGCTCGTAGATGTCTTGCATCTTGTTCATCGCGGACGACCCCATCGTGTCGCCATTTACGGAGCGGGACGGGCGGGACAGCAACTGGGCCGAGCACTTCGGCACGAGGGGCATTTGACTCTGGTTTGCTATCTTGAGGATGACCACAGTCTCGTTGGCGACCGCATCGACGGGGTGCGCATCGACGCCGCCGTCGACATCGGTCGCTACATCTCCGAACTGGAAATCGACGAGATATTGTTGGCTCTGCCAAGCGCAACCCGCGCGCGTCGCCGTGAGATCGTCGAAAGGTTAAAGAAATATGCGATCCCCGTCCGTTCGCTGCCCAGCGTCGGCAATATCATAGACGGACAGGTTTCGATCAAGGACCTGAAAGAAGTGCGTGTCGAGGATTTGCTTGGCCGCGATCCCGTTCCGCCCGATGAGCAATTGCTCGGCGGCGCCATAACTGGAAAATCGGTACTGGTGTCCGGGGCTGGCGGGTCGATCGGATCCGAGCTTTGTCGCCAGATCATGATGCGCCATCCGCATTGCCTCGTGCTGGTTGAGCAGTCGGAGTTCGCGCTTTACAACATTCTAACAGAACTTGAGGAAAGCGGCATCGCCGACGGCAAGGTTTTGATTGTGCCTCACCTTGTCGACGTATCCGATGGCTTGGCTATGCGGCGGACCATGGAGCGGCATCGTCCCGATACGGTTTTTCATGCCGCTGCTTACAAGCATGTGCCGTTGGTAGAAGCCAACCCGATTTCGGGGCTTCGGAACAATATTCTGGGAACCTATCACTGCAGCATCGAGGCCGAACGCGTGAACTCTTCTCGCTTCATCCTCGTCAGTACCGACAAAGCTGTTCGTCCGACGAATATCATGGGCGCGTCAAAGCGCGTCTGCGAGATGATCCTGCAGGCGCGGGCAGCAGAAACGAAGGGCGGTACAATCTTCTCGATCGTTCGTTTCGGTAACGTGCTGAGCTCGAGCGGATCGGTGGTTCCGCGCTTTCAGGCCCAGATCAATGCTGGTGGGCCAGTCACTTTGACCCATCGGGAAGTCACCCGTTATTTCATGACGATCCCCGAAGCCGCCGAGTTGGTGATGCAGGCGGGGGCCATGGCAAATGGCGGGGAGGTGTTCATTCTAGATATGGGCAAGCCAGTCCGCATCATTGACCTGGCACAATCGATGATTCAACTTTCGGGTTGCACGGTACGCGATCAGGAAAATCCCGACGGCGATATCGCCATCGAAGAAATTGGTTTGCGCCCCGGCGAGAAAATGTATGAGGAACTGCTTATCGGAGACAAGCCGGAGCCGACCGATCACAGCCGAATCATGCGAGCGACAGAGAAGAAGCTCAACTGGGTGGAACTGTCTTCATGGTTGGACCAGATGACAGAGGCGTTGGATAATGGGGATATCGAAGGTGCTATGGCGGTAGTGCGCAATGTCGTTCCCGACTATACACCCTCGCCGACTGGGGACGCCGCTCTACCGGATCAAGCCGAATCCCTGAAGAAGACGATTACGCGATGATAAAGATAATGAGAAGAAATCGCTTGTCGCACTCGCACGCGACGGCCTCCCCGATGTCCCTCGATCGTCTTGCCTATCTCGGAATGGCGGCGCTGCTACTGACTGGCTTCCTGCTGGCTGGCGGGGGGCGCGATGATCTGTTGTCGCTGGTGATCTGGCGACCGCTGTCGATGATTTTTCTGGCGTTGGCGATCTGTATCTATTGGCGAGAAGCATGGCAGAATGGCCAGGCTCTCGTGCTGTTTGGTCTCGTCGTCGTACTATTACCAGCACTCCATCTTGTGCCGCTTCCTCCCGCAATCTGGTCTTCTTTGCCGGGGCGTGAGTTCATCGCGGCAATCTACCGGGATGCAGGAATGACTCTGCCGTGGCAGCCGTTGTCGGTGGCGCAGGCGCGAACGTGGAACGCGTTGTTCTCGCTCGGCGCACCGCTTGCCATGCTTTTTCTGGTCCTGTCGACCGATATGAAGTGGCAGCGCCGCATCGTGCTGATCCTGCTGGGTATCGGTTTTATAAGCGGTATTATCGGCACGCTGCAGGCCATTGGGCCCGCGCAGGGGCCGCTCTATTTCTATCGGATCACTAATAACGGTTATAGCGTGGGCTTTTTTGCCAACCGAAACCATCAAGCCGCGTTTCTGGCATCGATGTATCCTTTGCTCGCTGCCAATCTTTCCTTTTTCAAAGGCAAGCCCGAGCAATTGTTGTTCCACCGTTCCATGGCAATCATCGGCGGACTGCTGCTGCTAGTGTTAATCCTCATGACGGGATCACGCGGCGGCGTCGCGCTGGCGGTGCTCGGCGTTGTTGCGGCATGGTGGGTTTATCGGGCACCCGTCGCGCAGGTACGGTCCGCAGCGCGGGCAACCGAGACGCGAACCCGAATTATCGGCTTTGGCCTTGCATTGCTGCTGATGGTTTTTGCGGCAATCGTTGCCGTTCGTACACCGGCAGTCCGTCGGCTGATGGAAGGCGATCCGTCGAGTGAACTGCGGGTCAGCAACCTGTCCACGGTCATGGAAGCGGTGAACCAGTTTTTCCCGTTTGGAAGTGGTCTTGGAACATTTGTCGAGGCATTTCAGCTATTCGAGAGGAATGATTCCATCTCCGCGACATATTTCAATCATGCCCATAATGATTTCGTCGAGATTCTCCTGACTGCCGGCGTTCCCGGCGTGGCGATGATTCTGTGGGCGGCCATACTCGGCTTCATGGTGCTGCGAGTGCTGGTGAAATCACGTAACGTAAAATCGAACAGCCCTGAATTTCAGTCGCAAGTGCTTGGTCGCGCCGGAATTTCGATACTCGCCATGCTTGCGCTCTACAGCGCGGCTGACTATCCGCTGCGCGTTCCGTCGCTCATGCTGCTGGCGGTGATCGCTGCCGGCTGGTGTTCAAATGCCTGTCGGGTAGCCCAACGATGAAGAGATTTATGTCGCAAGTCGATTTCAGAAGTTTCGCCAAAGCGTCGGTTGCGAGCTTGGCAGCAATGTTGTTGCTGACCACAACAGCCTGCACGAAGAGCATGACATCAGGCGGCCTTGGCGGCTCCACTGTCACGCGTGTCGATGCCAGTGAACTTCCGGGGCCGGAAGGGCAGGTTGGTGATGCCCAGCATTACAGCTATCGCATTGGGCCCTATGACAAGCTGATCGTCGATGTCCTCAACATCGAACAGCTGAGCGATCGTCGCGTTACCGCCGATGGCGATGGCGCGATCAGCCTGCCGGTGGCAGGCGTTGTCAACCTTAACAACCTGAGCATCGCTGAAGCAAATGCTCGGCTCGCGCAGCAACTGCGTGCCGGCCATATGCGGAATCCCCGCGTTGCTGTGAACCTCGAGGAATCGGTCAGCCGTTTCGTCACGATCGATGGCGAGGTCGAGCAGCCGGGCAATTATCCGATTGTTGGTGGAATGACCCTGATGCGTGGCGTCGCTGCGGCGAAGGGGGCCACTGATTTCGCGAAGCTTCGTGAGGTCGTGATCCATCGGAATGTGAAGGGCAGCCAGATGATCGCATTGTACGATCTGGCAGCTATTCGGCGCGGCGCCTATACGGACCCCATACTCTATCCCAACGACATCATTGTCGTGGGTGATTCGCCGTCGCGTCGCTTGCTTCAGCAGTTCGTGTCTATTGCGCCGCTCTTCGTCTCACCGCTGATCGCGGTCCTTGACAACCGCTGATCCGTACTCCGGCTGAAATGAGTGTAAATTTGATGTCCAAGATGGAACCTTCCGCTCAGATGATTGGCGACGAGGCTGGTGCCAGTGCGGCGCCTTGGGCTGCGCCGATCCTTCTCGATTATTGGAATGCGCTGAAGCGCCACATTTGGGTCGCTCTGGCTATCGTGTCGGTTGCGGTGGTGATTGGTACAATCCTGACCTTGCTTATGACGCCGCAATTCACGGCAACGTCGAGGATCGAGATTGCTCGTGAACAAGCCAATGTCACGAATGTCGAGGGTCTTCAGCGCGAAGACGCAACGCCAAATCAGGAATTCTACCTGACGCAATATTCATTGCTCAACGCGCGCTCGCTTGCGGAGCGCGTCGAGCGCCGACTGCGGCTTGCGTCGAACAAGAGTTTCTTCGAGGCCCACGGCGCGACGCCGGTGGGTGAAGGCTTTCTGTCGGGTGGCGGAAACGCCGGCGCGGTTTCGGTTGATAATATGCGCGATCGCCAGCGGCAGGCAGTGGATTTGCTTCTCGGTCATATCTCAATTTCGCCGGTTCGCGGGTCGGCGCTGGTCGACGTCAGCTACACCAGCGCTTCATCCGGCATCTCCCAGCAGATTGCCAAGACCTGGGTAAGTGAATTCGCCCAACAAAGCATGGATCGCCGCCTTGCATCCACGGCCGACGCCCGGGTCTATCTGGAATCTCGGCTCCAAGGCTTGCGTGAGCGCCTGGAGACGTCGGAACGCGATCTTGTGAATTATGCGGCGCGGCAGGGAATCGTCCGACTATCGGAATCCAAAAGCCCTGACGGCAGAACGCAAACGACACAAACGCTCGCATCCAGCAATCTCGATCAGCTGAACCGCTTCCTCGTTGAAGCGACGGCCGAGCGGACGCAGGCTGAAGCGCGGCTGCGCGCAGCACGCTCTGCCGGAAGCACGCAGCTGGCGCTGCAGAACCAATCTCTGAGCAATCTGCGCGCACAGCGCGCCGAAACGAACGCGAAATATCAGGAGATGCTTGTTCACTTTGAACCCGAATATGCCGATGCGAAGGCTGCACGCGAGCAAATTGCTGCGCTGGATCGCGCAATCGGGGCCGAAGACAAGCGTGTTCGCGACGCTTATATGGCGGATTATGAGGCCGCTTCGCAGCGCGAACAGGTCTTGCGTGGTAAGGTCAACGAGCTTCTCGGGCAGCTCGATTCCGAAAGCCGCTCGAGCATCCAGTATAATATCTTTCAGCGCGAAGTTGATACCAACCGCCAACTTTATGACTCGCTGCTGCAGCGTTATAAGGAAATCGGCGTCGCTGGCGTTGGGACCAACAATATTTCGGTCGTCGATCCGGCACCGTTGCCCGAGGCACCGTCGTCACCCAAGCTGTTGATAAACCTTGTTCTCGCGCTGTTGGCGGGCGCGGGGCTTGCCGCGATCACCATCTTCGTTCTGGAAAATCTCGACGAAAGCCTGCGCGAGCCGCATCAGGTCGCGACCAAGCTCGACGTACCCCTGTTGGGTGCGATTCCGGTGGTCAATGACGATGCGCTCGAGAATATGGACGATCCGAAGTCGATCCTATCCGAAGCCTATATGACGGTTCGCACGAACCTGAGCTTTTCGACAGATCATGGCGTACCGAAGACGTTCGCGCTCATCAGTACCTCGCCTGCGGAAGGTAAATCCACGTCGGCTTACTCATTGGCGCGCGTGCTTGGCCGGACATCGGGAACGGTGGTGCTGGTCGATGTCGATATGCGCCGTCCGATCCTTGCTTCGCGATTGGGACTTGAGAGCGGTCGCGGCGTGTCGAACTTCCTCGCCGGTGACGATAATTGGGAACAGCTTGTCCAAGATACGGGCGCGACCAATGTGTCGTTTGTCGCCGCCGGGCCGACTCCGCCGAGCGCATCGGAACTGCTTAGCGGCGAGCGCCTGGCCCTGTTTGTCAAGCAACTCGCCAGCCGGTTCGATCATGTCATTCTCGACAGCCCACCGATGCTCGGTCTGTCCGACGCACCGCTGATCGCCAATGTTGTCGAGGGCGTCGTCTACGTGATTGAAGCGGACCGGACTGCGGTGCGTGCATCCCAGGCGGCGATCCAGCGGCTGCGCGAATCTCGCGGGCATATTTTGGGCGTGCTGCTGACCAAATATAGCGCGAAGCAGTCGGGCTACGGCTATGGTTATGGATATGGCTATGGCTATGGCAGCGACAAAGCGGACGGGGAGAAGGGCTGATGACAGCGGTCAATGGCCGCGGTTCGAGAGAAGCCCCACCTCTGCGCTTCACGCCCAAGATATTCGTGGCGCTGTTGACGGGGCTTTTGTTGGCGGTCCTAGCGTTTTCGCAAGCCGCGGCAGCGATCGGGATGACGCTCAACAGTTTCCGTCCGCTGGGCGGCAGTTTCTTCTCGTGGCGAAGCGCACAGCATCAACTGGCCGTTGATCTTTTCGAGAAGCGCAAGCGAACTGATGCGCGACGCTTGATGGCATCGGGTCGCACGGGGTTGAGATATGCGCCTTTGTCCGCCCGATCCTTGTGGATGGTCGGGAAAGGATATGAGGCGCAGAAAGACATGAAAGCAGCGCGCCGCGTGATGGCTCGGGCGCAGAAGGTTACCCGCCGGGATGCTGCAATCCAGCTTTGGCTTGCCGAGGACGCGTTCCGCCGAGAGGATGTCGCGGAAGCGATTGGCCATTATGATCTGATCATGCGGTCTCAGCCGGAGACAAGCCGGGAAATCCTGCCCCGGCTTGCTGCGGTCATGGTTGCGTGGCAGGGACGCCCATATCTCCAACCATATATCAACAGTCGCAACCTCTGGTATCCCGGCCTGATGACCTCAGCGGTTAATTTGCTGCCAAAGGCGGAGCCAATCGGCCTTTTGCTGATTGAGCGCAAAGCGAAAGCGCCTGATATTGTCGAGCTGGAATCGGTCTACGGGAAACTCGTGACCCGACTGGTCGATGAAGGTGCGATAGAAGTCGCACTAAAGACGTATCCGCTTTTGCCGAACGGCAAGGCAGAGGTGCTTGGCAATGTCAGCGGAATTGCTAATGGGAAGCCGATTGCCGGTTATCCTCCGTTCATATGGTCTCTAGCTAACGAAGCCTATGGCGCTACGCTGGTCGGTGTCGACAGGAGCGGCGGAGGGATGGAATTTTTCGCCGCACCGGGAACCCTCGGCATGGCGGCGTCAAAGCTCATCAAAATCGATGCGGGAAATCGCCTCCGCTGGCGAATCTACGATCGAACCGCCAATTTGCAGAGCACCGCCGCATGGGTTGCGACATGTGTTGCGGGCAAGGCGAAGGGAGCGCAACATATGTCGATCAATCTGCTTTCGCAGTCGACGCCGCTCAACAAGACGATGAGCATGGCGCTTCCCGCGAATTGCGACGTCATCCGGCTCGATATGCGCGTCGCCGGTGGCATCGGAACGGGTCCCGCTAGCCTGGTCGTCGGTGATCTGGGACACGAGAAAGCCGCTGTAGCGAACTGATATGCTGAAACGGGCGATCGATATCCTGGGTAGCGCCTTGGGACTGGTCGTTCTTTCGCCGGTCATCCTTGCCGTGGCCTTGCTCGTGCGCGCACGCTTGGGGGCGCCGGTCCTGTTTAGGCAACAGCGTCCGGGGCTGATGGGACAGCCGTTCGGTATGATGAAATTCCGGACGATGACTGACGCTCGCGACGTGGATGGGCAGCTTTTGCCAGACATTGATCGGTTGACAGGCTTTGGTCGCTGGCTTCGCGCGGCGAGCCTGGATGAGTTACCCGGACTCTGGAATGTTTTGCGCGGCGACATGAGCTTGGTAGGGCCGCGTCCGTTGCTGATGCAATATCTTCCGCTCTATTCAAAAGACCAGGCTCGGAGGCATCTGGTTCGTCCGGGGATAACGGGTTGGGCGCAGGTCAATGGCAGGAATGCGCTCAGCTGGGATGAGAAATTCGCTCTCGACCTGTGGTATGTCGATCATCATAATTTGTGGCTGGATTTCCGGATCGTCATGCTGACAGTGGGGAAGGTGTTTCGCCGCGAAGGTATTGCCGCAAATGGTGAGGCGACGATGCCGGTCTTCACAGGGAACGGAGATCAATGCCCTTGAGTTCGATCTATGGCGTTTATGGCGCAGGGGGATGCGGGCGAGGCGTGTTGCCATTGCTGAGGCAGCAATTAGCAGGTACGGATACCCGGCTTGTATTCATTGATGATGATCACACGGCCGAGGAACTAAATAGTCATCCGGTTTGGGGATGGGAGCAGTTTCTCTCAGCCGAGGCTGACAGCAAATTCGCTTCAGTGGCAATTGCAAGCTCGTCGGTGCGGCGAGCGATCGAGGCAAAAATCATCGAATCGGGTGTCCGGATTTGTGATGTCGTGTCCGAGCGTGCCGTCATCATGGACGACGTCGTTATCGGCGCGGGTGCTGTCATTTCTCCCTTTGTGACGATTACCTCGAACATCCGAATTGGCCGGTCGTTCCACTGCAACATATCATCTTATGTCGAGCATGACTGCATAATCGGGGACTATGTAACCTTTGCCCCCGGCGTGCGGTGCAATGGCAATATTCATATCGGCGACGACGCCTATGTCGGTTCGGGCGCAATCATCCGACAAGGTACGGCCGCCAAGCCGCTTCGGATCGGCGCGGGGGCCGTCATCGGGATGGGCGCTGTCGTTACCAAAGACGTGGCGCCGGGCGTCACGGTTGTGGGAAATCCGGCTCGTCCCATGGCGAAAATTTAAGCGCCGCCATCACGACGAAGCATGACGGGCCAGCCCGCTTGCACAAATTTCGTCCTTCTTTTTGCTTGGCGGGTAATTGATCAAAACGGCACGTAGCCGACCTTTGAACACGAAAAGGCTGCCTGCCGAAGCGCCGACGGTGCCGCATGTGCCGATCAGCGACGAAATATCTTCGAGGGAGCCGGCTCCACCCAAAATTGTGAGCGGAACTCTCAGCTGATTCCGTATTGCCGCCGCCAGTTCCAGATCGTAGCCGGTCATGGTGCCGTCGCGATCGACAGAGTTGATTACAATCTCACCGGCGCCTGCACGCTCCAGCTCGATCGCGATTTCGATCGGCGACATATTGTGGACTTTGGTGGCGTTCCGCGTCGTTACCTCATAGCCTTTTCGCAATAATCCGCTCCGCCGTCGCACGTCGACAATGGCGACGACGCTCTGCCGACCGACTCGTTCGGCGATTTCGGACAGTAGGAGAGGGCGCTCGATCGCCGCGGTGCTGAGCGCGACTTTTTCCACCCCCAGGCTGATGATATGTTCGGCCTGTTCGACGGTGCTGATCCCCCCGCCATAGCATAGGGGCATTCGGCATTCGGCCGCGAGATTGGCGATCATGCGATAATCGGGGGCGGCGCCGTTCACCGTCGCGTCGATGTCGAGGACGACGAGCTCGTCGGCCTCCTTTTCGTTGAAGATTTTTACCGCGTTGATCGGATCGCCGACATATTTCGGATCCTTGAATCCGATCGTTTTGACGAGGCCGCCATCGTGGACGAGCAGGGTCGGGATGATGCGTGGTCTAAGCATATCAGGTCAGCGCGAAATTGCGGAGCAGAGCCTGCCCCCAGTGATGGCTTTTTTCCGGGTGAAATTGCACGCCATAGACATTGTCGTTCGCAACGGCGCAGCTGAAGCGATCACCATATTCGGCGGTCGCGAGGATGTTCGCCTCCTCCCGGCATTCGAAATAATATGAATGAAGAAAATAATAGCGCAGATCGTCGAGCCCGCTGAACAGGATCGCATCCGGCCGCGCTTCGACATCGTTCCATCCCATGTGCGGCATCGGAAGATCTCTCGCTCTTTCGAGACTATCGATTGTCCGCACGCGCCCCGGAACCCAGCCCAAGCCGGGTAATTTGCCTTCGTCGCTGCCGTCCGCCAGCATCTGCATGCCTACGCATATGCCAAGCACGCGCAAGTCGGTTTCGGAAATCAGTCGTTCAACGGGAGCGCGAAAGCCGGACTGCTCGAACAGGCTCATTGCGCGATCGAAGGCTCCCACGCCGGGCAGAATAGCATGGCTTGCGCCGTCCAGTGCTGCAGGATCGGTCACGCGTTCCGCCGGGATGCCGAGGCGCTTATAGGTGTTGAGGAAGGCTTGGATATTTCCAAGGCCGTAATCGATGATCTTGATCACCTGAATAACCGCTTTTCCAGTCCCAGGAGGCGCATCGCGGCAGCTCCGATGCCGATCGCCCAGCGCTTGTTCGGATAATCGCGATACGTCTTGTTCTCACCTTCGAAAATGGCCTGTAGCTCGTTCACTGTCATATCAAGCTTGTTGGCAACATATTCGAACTCCTGCGTGATGAAATGATTATCCATCTCGGGGCGCGAAATCCGCTCGATTGCGGCGTCGCGCGTCAGCTGGCCCGTCATGATCAGGCTGGAAAAATGCGCCCGCCGTTTTTCGTAACCGAACTTTCGGGGCATCCAGAAATCTTCGTAAAAGCGGGTGAAGCGCGATTCGTGATGCTTGTGTTGAAAGCGCTGCCATCCAAAGCGTCGTTCCAGCTCGCCTTCGGCGTCGGCCTTGATATATGGAACAAGGTTGAGCGGCTTGATGATCTGCATACCTAAGAAGCGCTGGTACCAGATTTTATAGACCATGATGTCGACCAGCGGAAACGTCTTGAGCGGGCGCTTTCCAAAACGCTTGTGGATGCCTTTGAATAGGCGCTTGTCGATGCCGGGATAACCACCCCATTCCTCGGGCTCGCGGCAGCATTCGGTGGAATAGTTTGCGCCTGTCAGCACATATTTGATCCGGTGTGCCCGGGCGAATTTGTACAGGGCAGAAAAGAACGCGCCGTCCTGCGGCAGATCCTGGTCTGAAATTTGCGATCGGAAAAACGCAGTCTGCAGGTCCTTCATTTCCTGCCAGTTCACGACCTCGGTGAACAACTCCAGCCCCAAGCCGTCGACCAGCTTTTCGATATTGCCGACTGCCTGGTCCGTATTCCAGCCTGCGTCGACGTGGAACAGCAGGGGGCGCAACCCCATGCGCTCGCATGCGACATAGGTCGCGTAAGAGCTGTCGAGCCCGCCGCTAAGACCGATAATGCAGTCGAAATCCTTGCCTTCGCCTTCCTTGCGGATTTTGGCGGCGATCTGGTCAAGCTCACGCGCGCCGCGATCGTCCGTGTGCCAATTGGGTTGGATTTGCTCGTCGAAATTGTGGCAATATTCGCACAGTCCGGCTTCGTCGAACGCAATATTGGGATCCGACGTGTCCATGATGCAGCGCGTGCAAATTTGATAGTCCCTGTCGGCGGTTTTGCTAGTCATTTGAAATCGAACTTCCCTGAAGCGGTGGCAACAACGCTCGCTTGCCCAGCCGCGATTAGCCAATAATTACCTGTCCGCAAAGCATGTCGAACGGATTTTGAACATCACGCCCTATGGTAGGCAATCATGGAGCGCACAATTTGTTGCGAAAGGTCGTTGTCGAGCCAGCGCTGGGCAGGCGGTGCCGTAAATTGCTGCATCCGTTGAACATCCGCGACCAGACAGTCCTGATCGACCGCCCGGCGCGGCAACGCGCCAAATTGCAGCAGATCCGGGGCCGCGCCCAGTATATTGGCGACCCGTTCGCAAACCTCGCGAACAGTTACACCTGCACCAGTTCCGATGTTGCTGATCGCAGGAGATTGCTTCTCGGGCGCTGCGGCAAAGGCGGAAAGCGCGGTACAGACGTCGTCGACGTGGATGAAATCGCGCAGTTGGGCGCCATCGCTCAACGGCACGGGCTGCGCGTTCCGCAGCCTTTCGATCAGCGCCGGCAGTAGTCGGCCGGGCGCTTCGCCGGGGCCGTAGACGCCGAAGAGACGCGCAACGCGGATGTCGAGACTACATTGTGCGCGAAGCGCGAGGCACAGATTGGTCCCACTGAATTTTGCGCAGCCATACCCGGTGTCCGGGGTACAGGGGGTCTCCTCTGACAGAATGCCAGACTTCCCATATTCGGCCATGCTGCCAGAATAGATTAGCTGGCCGTGCCCCGGCATCGAATAGGCGAGGTTGGACAGCATTCGCTGCTCGTCAGCGATCCGGCTCCACCCTTCACTATCCGCCGACGGCATCTGCGACGCGAGATGATAGATCAACGTCGGCTGCATTTGCCCCAGCGCGGATTGAACAGCCCCTGCGTCACGCAGGTCGCCGTCGGCGCGCGTCCAAGTTCGGAAATCCGCGCCGGTTTCTGCCAGAACCTTCGCCAGCCGGCGGCCTATGAAGCCTCCTGCGCCGGTTATCAATATCCGCCTATGCGCCGACATGCCTGCTTTTCCCCGCATAGGCGTCATGAAGCTGCTCGGCCACACGATCCCAAGTGTAATGACGCTCGAAAAGTGTTCGCGCGTTTCGCCCCATTGCCGCGAGTTCATCGTTGGTCAGCGAAAGTAGTTGTCGCAGCCCGGCTTCGATCGATTCGGGGGTCGGTTCAACGACAAAGCCGGCTCCCTCACTGGCAACCAGCGGAAGATGGCAATAACGGGTAATAAGCGAAGGGAGCCCGTGCGCGAGAGCTTCCGTCAACGCAACCGAAAAGCCTTCGGCATGCGATGGCAGGACGAAGATGTTGCAGAGCGCGTACACGAAATGACTTTCGGGACCGGTCAAGTTAGTGGTCATGACGACACGGTCGGGCGCCGGGCACTGAGCGACGAGGTCGCTCACATAAGCGCCATAGGCTTCGTCCTTCATGATCCCGGCGATGAGCAAGCCTGTTCCGGGGTGGTCCGGTGCCACAGCATTGAATGCCTTGACGAGCATGTCCAAGCCCTTTTCCGGATGTATGCGGCTGTAGAAGAGCAGTGACCGATCCCATCGATCGAACTGCGGTGCGATGGCGGCCAGCCTCTCGCGCGATCGGGACGGTATCGACGCCTGTCCCACATTCGCCTCCACACCGTTGGGGATGTAATATTTTCGCATCCCCGAAACCGGGTCCCAGCTTTCGCTATCTTCGGTCTCGCTGCCAAAAATCACACCGCTCGCGTCACGAAAGACGGGACGAAAACCCAGGAGTGCAAGTGCCAGGCGCTTCTTGATCCACTTGCTTCGCGACGAAGTGAGGGCGCGCCGGTCGAGCAGGCCGTGGGTTGAAATGAAATAGGGCGTGCCTGCGCGGCGCGCCATCTTGGCCACCGCGAGAAGAGCGGGGGTCCAAAAACCGTGGATATGCACGACGTCAGCGGTCGCAACGGTTTGCACCACCAACGGATCAATACGGCTGATACCAAGCAGTTGGGACAATCCCACCGGCGCGCAGAATTTAATTGCCACGCCGCTGTCGATCATGGCGCTCCATGTCGCCCGGACATCCTGCTCATCACCCGACTGCAGGGTCGTCAGAACTGTAACATTGTCGCCGCCACGTTGTAGCGCAATCGCCGAACCCGCCACGACAGCGGGCGGACCGCCGTCGCGCGGATGCATTCCGTCGATAACCAGCAGGATTTTCATTTCAGCCGATTGTTCCGACGCCAATCTGGCGTTCGGCCATGGCGTGCTCGTACGTCGCGATCTGCTGAATTGTCGTCTCTCGCAACGCTGCGGGGTCTTGCAACCATTGCCGGTACCAATCGACAGTATGCGTGACGAGCGCGTCGAGGTGCCAGCTGGGACGCCAATCGAGCAGCGCGGCCGCCTTATCGCAGTTGAGTGACAAAAGAGCCGCTTCCTTCGGATGCGCCTCCTGTGACATCGTAGATGCGGCTCCATCACCCCAGCTATTTGCGATCATGCGAACGATCATTCCTACCGGCTGGACATCGTCGGCAGCCGGGCCGAAATTCCACCCTGAACAATAGCTGTCGGCGTTCTTCGACAACAGACGAGCCGCGAGGAGCAGGTAGCCGCCGAGCGGTTCGAGAACATGCTGCCAAGGCCGGGTTGCACGCGGATTTCTTAATTCGACCTCTCTACCTTGCGAGAATGCCCGGATGCAGTCGGGCACGATCCGGTCCTTTGCCCAATCGCCGCCGCCGATGACGTTGCCCGCCCTTGCGGAGGCCAGCTTGATACCGCTTTCACCACCGAAATAGCTGCGACGCCACGACGAAACGACCAATTCGGTTGCGCCCTTGCTCATGCTGTACGGGTCGTGTCCGCCCATGGGATCGTCTTCGCGATAGCCCCAGACCCAGTTGCGGTTTTCATAGCATTTGTCGGATGTCACGACGATCATGGCACAAGCGGCGTCGAGAGATCGGACCGCTTCCAGCACATTGGCGGTGCCAACGATGTTGGTCGTTATCGTGTCGAGCGGATCGTCATAGGATTGACGGACGATCGGCTGAGCCGCAAGGTGAAGAACAATGTCGGGCCGCACTTCGCGTATAAACTGTGTTAACGCGGGGAGGTCACGGATATCGCCAATCTGGTGACGGATACCACGATCGATATCACATAGATCGAACATCGCAGGATCGGTCGGCGGGTTGAGCGAATAACCAGCGACCTCTGCGCCCAGCTTCTGAAGCCAAAGCGTGAGCCAGCTTCCCTTAAAGCCGGTATGCCCGGTAACAAGCACACGTTTCCCGCTAAAAACGTCGAGAAAGACGGGTCTCATTGCCACGGGGCTTTCGGTTGGCTCGCCAGCTTTTCCAACAATTCCCAGTCGCGCGCAGTATCCATGCATTGCCAGAAGCCGTGATGTTCGAACATCATCAACTGGCCATCGAGAGCGGCTTGCTCCAGCGGCGCGCGTTCCAGCATGATTTCGTCTGCATCGGTAACTTCGCAATATCGCCGCGCAAATTCGCGATCGAGAACCATGAAGCCGCCATTGATATATCGGTCGGTGACTTCGGGCTTTTCCTTCAACTCGGCGACCCGGCCACCATCAAGTTCGAGCTCACCGAAACGGCCGGGAGGTGCAACACCGGTGATCGTCGCAAGGCGACCATGCTCCTTGTGGAAAGTCAGTAGCTGCGCGAGGTCGATATCGGAAAGGCCATCGCCATAGGTCAAGAAAAACGGGCCTTCGGGGTCAAGATATTTTGCGATGCGGGCGATGCGTCCCGCGGTCTGCGTTTCCGTGCCGGTGTCGGCGATTGTTACCGTCCAGTCACTGTCACTCTGCCCCAGAAATTCAACTTCGCCGGTTCGGGTGTTCACGCGCATGTCGCCGTCGAACAGTTTCGAGTGCAGGAAATATTGCTTGATCATCTCGGACAGGTGGCCGGCGCACAGAATGAAGTCCGTAAAGCCCTGACGGGCGTAGCTCTGCATAATGTGCCAAAGGATCGGGCGTCCGTTGATTTCTACCAACGGCTTGGGAAGTCGGCGACCCGTCAATTCACCAAGCCGCGTGCCTTTGCCTCCGCACAACAACACAACCTTCAAGTCCGTTATCCTTTCAATAATTGAATAGCCGTCAGCGAGCGGGCTGCACGCGAAGCCGCGTTCGGCTCAGGCTACAATGGCGGTTTGATGCACGAGCCCATATTCATGTCCGCTGTCGGACACATAGAATAGCCGGTAACCCGCCTCGCGCAATTTTTCGATCTGGCTGACGGTTCGTTGATTTTCGATATCATACATCCGGTGATGAAACTCGACAAGCAACTGAGCCGGCCTCAGGTCGCAAGCGATCAGATCGTCGAGGACAGCATATTCGAAACCCTCGATATCCATCTTGAGGACGTCGGGCACACCGGTGCCCAGTTCGTCGATTATGGTCGACAGTCTTTTAACCGGCGCGCGGATCGCCAGCGCGGGGTCTGACAGTGCGGCGGGCTGCGCCGAGAAGGACACATATTCATCGACTTCGGGCGCAAAAAATTCAGCTTCGCCGTCTTTCGCCGCCAGTCCGATGGGATGAAACTTGAAAGCTGAGGGAAGCGATTGTTTGTCGACCCATCTACGGCTGCGCGGTGTGGGATCGAAAGCGTGAATTGTTGCGCCAAATCGCTCGATCGCTTCGAGGTCGAACGATATGTCCTCGCCCACTCCGAACGAATAGATCAGCGGATCGGCGGGCGTATGTGCCGTCAGAAGCGGCCACCCCCCATAATCGGTGCCCAACACGTCGTGCGCCAGATCGACTTCGGGCTTGTGCAGAGGGGGCCGCAGTATCCGGCGTGCGATGGCTTTGAGGCGGAGTATCATCGCCGGTGCAATGCCCGAAGTCGCTGCTTACGGCAAGCCAAAGCACTGGCGATTACGCGGGCGGGTAGCCAAGTTTGGCTGCACTCGCCTATAGCGGAACGCTCGGAAGAGCGGCATCTGGCCGACATGATGACGGAGGATGATTTTGCCCGCTAAGAACTGGTTGGAACTGCAGCAGAACCGCGATATCGCGACGTTATTGGGGACGCGCCGGGCGTGGCTGGTCACCGGCGGAGCCGGGTTTATCGGCTCCAATCTGGTAGAAACATTACTTCGGAACGGACAGCACGTCACCGTTCTCGACAATTTTGCGACAGGGTATCGACGAAATCTCGAGGAGGTGGCGCAGGCTGTGGGAGCAGACGCCTGGTCTCGATTCAGCCTGATTGAGGGCGACATCCGCGATGGCGAAGCGTGCGACCGCGCAGTCGACGGCGTCGACATCGTGCTGCACCAGGCGGCACTTGGATCGGTCCCGCGCTCGTTGGCCGATCCGTTCACGTCGCACGATGTCAATGTGACCGGCTTTTTGCGAATGCTCGACGCGGCACGGAGGGCGGGCGTCACGCGGCTTGTCTATGCGGCGTCCAGCTCGACTTATGGCGACGAGCCCAATTTGCCCAAGCGGGAGGATCGGATCGGACGTCCATTGTCGCCTTATGCTGCCACAAAGCTAATGGATGAGATCTATGCCGAAGTGTATAGCAGAAGCTACGGTTTCGCGTCGGTCGGCCTGCGCTATTTCAACGTCTTCGGACCGCGTCAGGACCCGGACGGCGCTTATGCGGCGGTGATACCTAAATGGGTCGCCGCCATGATCGGGGGCGTCGCGGTCGATCTGAACGGCGACGGTACGACCAGCCGCGATTTTTCTTACATCGACAATGTCGTGCAGGCCAATTTGCGTGCGGCGCTGGTATATGGCGGAGACACCAGCGCGGTCTACAATGTCGCGGTGGGGCAGCGTGTCACTCTCAATGAACTGTTCGATTTGCTCTCGATGGGGCTGCGTGAACATGGCATCGACTATCGGCTTACGCCGCGAAAGATGGATTTTCGCAATGGGGATGTGCTGCATTCGCTCGCAGATGTAAGCAAGGCTTCAGCAGAACTGGGCTACGCTCCGACACATACCGCCGCGCAAGGGATCGCCGAGGCACTCGCATGGTACATCGGCCTTTTCAAACAGCGTACCTGACGTCCAGCCATTCTATAAAGACCAATAACGAATATCGTCACGCAGGCTGGCCGGATCGATTGCGCTGCGAAGATCGCACAGCAGGCCGTTTTCGCGCAGCGCGGCATCGGCAAAAGGCGCAATGTCGCTGAACGCCTTGTGGGGAACCGCGACGATCAACGCGGAAAGGTCTTTCCATTCGCGATGATCGGTCAAGGTGATCCCGTATTCGTGCCGGGTCTGCGCCGGGTCAGCCATTGGATCGCTGACTGCCGGCTCGAGGCCATAGCCCTGTAACTCGATATAAAGATCAGCAACCTTCGAATTGCGGATGTCCGGTACATTTTCCTTGAAGGTGATGCCAAGGATGCCGACGCGTCGATATGGGGCGCTGCCGTCCTGCATCGACAGCTTTTGAACAACCCGAGAGGCGGTGTAGGCTGCCATGCCATCATTGATCCGGCGGCCCGCAAGTATCATTTGGGGGTGATAGCCGAGTTGTTCCGCTTTCGACGTCAGATAATAGGGATCGACGCCGATGCAATGACCGCCGACCAGCCCCGGAGTGAAGGGGAGGAAGTTCCACTTCGTCCCCGCAGCTCGAAGCACGTCATGCGTGCGTATTCCTACGCGGTCGCAAATCTGAGACATCTCGTTCATCAGTGCGATGTTGATGTCGCGCTGTGTGTTTTCGAGCACTTTGGCGGCCTCTGCGACTTTGATCGATTCGGCGCGGTGGACTCCGGCATCGATGATGCGTCCGTATACTTCGGCGATGACGTCTAACGATTCGGCGTCCTGTCCGGCCACGACCTTTACAACTTGTTCGAGCGGATGCTCGCGGTCGCCGGGATTGATGCGTTCGGGACTGTATCCGACTTTGAAATCGCGACCCGCGACCATGCCCGAGGCGGCCTCCAGCGCGGGCAAGCAGATTTCTTCAGTCGCACCCGGATAGACGGTCGATTCAAAGACGACGATACTTCCGGTGCGCATCACAGATCCGACAAGACGTGATGCCGATTCCAGCATGCTGAAATCGGGGCGGCGTTGATCATCGACGGGGGTAGGGACAGAGACGACGAAGAAGTTGCAATTTTCGAGAGCGGATGGTTCGGCCGTGATGGCTATCGACGAACGCTGGAGTTCTTCGCCCGAAATTTCACCGGTCCAGTCGGTGCCACCGCGAAGCGAATCAACGCGATTTCGATCGATGTCGAAGCCAACAACATCGAAAATGCGCGCGAACGCAACCGCAACGGGCAAGCCGACATATCCCAGGCCGACAACCCCGATCTTGATATTCTGCATTACTTCCTCGTGATCCATGGTGGCACGTCTGGCACGCCGCCAAATGCAAAGCGGCTGTGTCCTTAGCAGGGGAAGCGGGGATTGCATGTAATATTTGATCGCGCGGGATAGAATCGGTTCGACCTAGGCATGCTGTCTCGCCGGGTCTGCGTTACGAGCAGGTCCGCTGCCAAGCTTGGCCGAGGAAGTGCCGGAAAACGCTTGGCGATGTTGTTCGCCACGGACGTAATGATATGCCGCGGTTGCTCCTTTTTCCGTGCATGGGGCATGCCAGCCAGACAATTTCCAGTTTCCGGTTGGTTCGGATCGGCTTTTACGATTGCGGACCGGAGGCTTCACACCCTTTCCTTTTTTGTTCCCGCCACTATGGGGAGACGCTCGCTCAGAAAAAGAGGTTTCCGTGAAATCCACGCTTTGTCGGTCCTGCGGATCGGACCAGTTAACGTTGATCCATGATTTTGGACCCCAGCCACTCGCCGGAAATTTCCCTGCCGTCCCGCATGCTGAAGCGAGCGTGGACCGCTATCCTTTGGACCTCACGCAGTGCCGGGTGTGCACACTTCTCCAAGTGACGAACGTTCCGCCGATTGAAGCGGTCTTTCACGATGACTATCGATATGCGTCGTCCACGGTTCCCGACCTGGTCCGTCATTTTGTCGGATATGCCGATTTTCTGGCGAAAAGACTGCCGCCAGGAGCAAGGATACTGGAGTTCGGAAGCAATGACGGTGTTTTGCTGGCGCAACTGCATGCGCTCGGCTTTACCGCGCTGGGCGTCGACGCGTCGGACAATGTTGCGGCGATGGGGCGACAAAGAGGGCTGGATATTCGGACGGGCTTTATGACCGTCGACCTCCTTGATCGCGAGAATCTGCTTGGGCAGTTCGACCTCGTTACCTGCTCTAATGTTTTTGCGCATATTGATGATATTGGCGCCACCGTCGCGGCTGTCCGCGCCGCGCTGAAACCTGACGGCCTGTTTGCCATCGAAGTCCACGATGGTGAATTGCTGGCGCGTGAAGCGCAATTCGACACGATCTATCATGAGCATCTCACTTATTTTACCGAAGCGAGCTTGCGCCATTTTCTGGAGCATCACGGGTTCGAATTCGTGTCGTGCGATCGTACGCCCATGCATGGCGGCGGGTTGAGGTTCGTGGCGCGCCTGTCCGACGCCGCGCATTCTTATGATGCTCCGGCGAGCGGCCTGATATCCAGCGACGCGTTTGGTGCCACCATAGAACGATGCGCTGCCGATATCCGCAAGCTCATCGCTGAACATGGCCCGGTTCAAGGCTACGGGGCGGCCGGCAGGTCGCAGATGTTCATCAATATGACAAATACTGCGGATTGTTTCGATCGCGTGTTCGACGACAGCCCGTTGCGCCGGGGCCGGTACATCGTGGGAACTGACATCCCGATCGTGCCATTTACGGCGGAGGATCGCGGTGGGGCCTGCGTCATACTGGCGTGGAACTATGCGGGGTCGATTTCGCGGCTAATAAATGGTCGTTTTGGCGTCATTGCCACGGTGCTGCCGGAATATCGGGAGTGGTAGATGGCGGCTCGTCCTGAAGTCGTGATGAAACATTCGGGCCCTTGCGCATGCGTGTAGTCATATTCGGCGCGACGGGTATGCTCGGGCATATGTTGACGAGGGTGCTCGCGCTCGATCCACGATACGAAGTTTTCGCGACCGTCCGGGGGACTTTGGACGATTACCCGCAGCTATCCGGATATCATCGGCATATTATCGAAAATGTTGCCGTTACAGACGAGGCGCGTATCGGCCGGCTTCTGGAAGAAATCGCGCCTCGAGTCGTCGTCAATGCGGCTGCGATGCGTCCTTCCGGGTTGACCCCGGCCACCACAATCGACTTCGTGCGGGTCAACGCGCTTTGGCCGCATCAACTTGCGAACCTGGCTGGTCCAATGGGCATTCGTCTGTGTCATATCAGTTCCGATGGCGTCTTCTCTGGTCAGAGAGGGGCATATCGGGAAGATGATCGACCTGATCCGGAGGATGTCTACGGCGCCGCAAAGTTGGTTGGCGAGCCCGTAGGGCGACATGTCGTCAACTTGCGAACGTCGATCATCGGACCCGAATTGAATGCCGGCGCAGGCTTGCTGTCATGGTTTTTGCGGCAGGACGCTGCAATCAAAGGGTACAGCCAATGGCTCTATTCAGGGCTTACCACGCTGGAACTCGCGAACATTATCCGAGATGATGTTCTTCCCAATAGTGATCTTCAGGGAATTTATCACGTCGCAGGAGCGCCGATCAGCAAATTCGAGTTGCTCCGATTGCTTTCAAAATATTACGAACATGACATTCCGATCGAGGAAGACGCCAGCGTCACGAGGGACCGAACGCTTGACGCTACGCGTTTTTTGAATGCAACCGGATATAAATCTCCCGGATGGCCCGATATGATATCGGCGTTACGCCAGCTTGGGAATCTTTAAAGATCTAGAATATATAATGATATATAGAAATATTATTGCGAATTATGCTGGCCGTACATGGCTTATGGCATCTATATATATTTTTGTTCCTATATATATCTCTATTCTTGGTGCAGAATCATACGCTCTAATTGCGTTTTATACCATTCTCCTGACGTTCGCATCATTGGCTGATGTGGGCCTATCCAGCACCTTTTCGCGGCAAGCGGCATCCGAGAAAGACAGGGATGCGCTGTTCGATACCTTTTCGACGATGGAAATCATTCTTCTGTGCACGACCATCTCGATATCAATCTTGATAATAATTTTTGCACCGATGATTGCAGATCGCTGGCTAAATCAAATTGATGTTATCGATACTTCGACGGTTGAGACGTGCCTTCGGTTGATGGCCGCTACAATCATTCCGCAAATCATGATGACCTTTTACTCGGCCGGTCTGATCGGTCTACAAAAGCAAATTTCCAGCAATGTCGCGCAATCGATATACATATTGATACGATCGGCATTCATCATTCCGGTCTTAATGATACATCGCGATCCGGTCGTTTTTTTTGTATGGCAACTTGGAGTAACAATCGCTTTTTCGATAATATTCAGAATATTGCTTTTTCGGACGATCGAGCGCCCCATATTTTCGCTCGGGCGCTATAAATTTTCGTCGATGCGGCCGGTTTTGGCCTTCGCCGGCAGTATGATTTTGATCTCGTTGATATCCACGATCAATACCCAGATCGACAAGCTTGTCGTTAGCGGGCTGTTTTCGGTATCCGATTTCGGGTTTTACGCTGCTGCGAGCACGTTGGCCCAACTCCCCGTTGCGCTGACGATGCCGATCGCCATCGCATTTTACCCGCGGCTCACCGAATTGCTGGCAAGACATGAATTATTGCCGGCGCGGGAGCTGTACGCTTATTTTTCGGGGCTTACCGCGATGACGGTGTCGCTCCTCGCGGGCGGGCTGTTCATGCTCTCGCCCGAAATTCTGACGATCTGGATGCATGGACAATCATTGCCACCAGGCCTGCCGACGGTCGTTAGCCTGCTGGCGTTGGGCAGCCTGTTTTACGGGCTGCAAATCGTGCCATATTACCTCAGCCTGGCGCGCGGCGAGGCTCGGATTATCCTGGTTCTGGCGATCGTTGCAATGCTGCTTACCGCCCCTCTCAGTTATATCAGTGTCGTCCGCTTCGGCATGGTCGGCGCGCCTTTGCCGTGGATTTTGCTCAATCTGATAAATTTCATCGCGATCGGTTTTGTAGTGAACCGGAGAGCGTGGAGCACGCGGCGAATGCAGTGGGTCATCCAGTGCATAAGCTTGCCGACCGCGCTGGGGCTGGCGACCGTTTTTGCGGGCCAGTGGCTGGCGGGACTGCTGACGGTGAATCCCTACATTACGGTTGCTTTGACCGGCGTGGTGTGCCTGATCGTTATGGGCGTATTCGTTCGTGCTATCTTGCCCGCGCTCGCTGGTCGCGGTCTTGCTTCTTCACCATCGCTGCCTTAGACGCCGCACCAATCCTGCAATCTATAGATCGTTTCATGTCAACTATTTCCGATGACGTTCCGCTGCTCTCCATCGTGGTGCCGACACGAAATAGAGGAGATTGCGCGATCAGCTTGGCTCGCAGTCTTTGCGCGTCAGCCGCGCGATCGTTCGAACTGATCCTGCATGACAATTCGGATGACGACAGCCTGGGCGAGGCGATCGCGGATTTGGCCGACGCGCGGATTCGCTATTTCCATTCCCCGGACAGGATGAACATGCACGAGAATTTCACTCGTGCGATCGTCCATTCGCGTGGCATTTATCTCTGTGGCCTCGGCGACGACGACGGCATTCTGATAGAACCTGCGCTGCAGATCGTGGAAAGCGCACATGCAAATGGTGTCGATGCGATCCTGACTTCGGTCAGATCCTATTCGTGGCCGGGGTTGCAACATTGGTTGTGGGGCGACGTGGGCGGGCAGATTCTACCGACACGTCGGAAACTCCCGTTCGCCAAAAAATTGGACGCGGTCGAACAGGTTGCGGAGGTGTTCTCCGATGCGACGGTCAGAGGGCTGGGTTTGCTTCCGAGGCTGTACCACGGCGTTGTCAGCCGAACTGCGCTCGATCGGCTTCTTGCGCGGACGGGAAGCTATTTTCCGGGTGGCAGTCCGGACATGGCGAACGCGGTTGGATTGAGCTACTGCGTCGACGCCTTGATCTATGATCCCCGCGCTGTAATAATTTCCGGCCATTCCCGAAAAAGCGGTGGCGGTGCGGGGTCGGCTGGCAAGCATCATGGCGCCATCGAGGATCAGCCGCATTTGCCGCCGGGCATTATCGACCGCTGGCCGGTTGCGATCCCGCGTTACTGGTCCGGGCACACTATTTACGCCCAATCGGCGATTGCAGCAGCCGAGGATGCCACGGATCGGGCATTGCCCGAATTCGCTTTTCATCGACTTTATGCTGCATGCCTCGTCTTCGATAGGGCTGAGTACCGCCGCCATATTTTTTCCGCCATGCGCCAAAATCCGAACTTCGGTGCTGCCATGGCTGTCAGGGTGGCGGTTGGCGTGGTGGGGATGACGGCGTTGCGCGCGCGGGCCTTCTTCGGCAGCGTATGGCGCAATTCCATCGTGCGGTCGCGACGGCGTTCCTTCTCGGGTATCGACGATTTGGTATCGCACTTGTCCGCGCAAAAAGATTGGTAGCCACGGTAGGATGGCGGGGCGCTATTCAGCTTGAGTTGCATATGTGACGAGAGAGATTTATACGAAGCGATCTCGCGGCATATCTGAGTGTTTCGTACGATAATAGATTGTAATATATTGTGAATCTTGAAACCGCGCCCCGCGTTATCTTCTGCCAGCCTGCTCTGCCTGCGTATCGGATCGATTTTTTCGATCGGATGGCAAAGCAGCTCGGGCAGCGATTTGCTCTATATTATTCTCCCACGGATATGGGGGCCCTCACTCAACATTCGAAACCATTCAACTGGGAACGCCCCGTCGGATTGATGCAACCGATCATCCCCGGCGTCATCGAATGGCAGCCCGGCGTGATGAAGATCCGGATGCAGCGCGGAGACACCTTGATTGTGTGCGGCGGCCCTCGGACGGTCTCGACGTTGACGCTTCTGGTCAAGGCGCGGTTGCGCGGCATCAAGACCGTCTGGTTCGGACATTATTGGAGCAGCACCTCAAAGAGCCATCGATTCTACGTGCGCATGATGCTCATGAAGCTAGTTCACGCGGTTCTTTTCTATACGGATCAGGAAATAGACGAATATCGGGCGGGGTTTGGCCACAACGATCGCCGCCCCATCAGCGCGGTTAACAATGGCATCAACGTCGATCCGATCATTTCGGTGCGAAATCCCTATCGGGCGGAAGGCCGGCCACGCGACATGCTGCTCATCGGACGTCTGCAGGCGAAATGCCAGGCGGAAATGGTCATTAACGCGCTGGCCGATTCGCGCTTGGCAGGCGTGCGGTTGCATATTGTCGGTGACGGGCCGGCGCGGGCGGATCTTGAGGTTCTGGCGCGCAAACTCGGAGTCGAGGATGCGGTAATCTGGCACGGCGGCACGTCGGACGAAAATGTGATCGCCAAGGTCGCGAACCAGTGTCGAATTTTCGTGTTTCCGGGCGCTGTGGGATTGAGCCTGATCCACGCCATGGCCTATGGTTTACCTGCGGTGATCAACGACGACCGCTGGGGCAACGGGCCCGAGATTACGGCTTTCAGCGCGAACTCGACCGGTGCGGCTTTTGCAAAGGACGATAGTGCAGATCTGGTCGACAAGATCGCGGCAATCATCGACGACACCGGCTTGCTGAACCGTTGGTCGGAAGAAGCCCGGCGTCGCGCCGATGAATTGTATAATACGCAGGGTATGACGGACCGTGTTCTCGCGTTGATCGACCGACTGGGTGACGGGCGATGAAGCATGCGGCCGAGACATCGAGGGCCGTCTCGGTTCTTCAGGCATTCGCTCTTGCGTCAGTTGTCGCGGGCTTTCCGCTCGTCGCCGCACTTTCGCAGGCGATCGACGTATCGAGCACGCCGCTGTCGATCGGGATTCGCGGACTTTCGGCGCTTGTATGCGGGCTTCTGTTCGTCATTTCGCTGACTTGGGCCAAGGGGCGTGCCAGGTGGTGGTTGTTGACGACAGCTGCCCTTTTCTGGGTGCTGTATTTGATCCGTATGACAAACGACACGTTGATCGAGAGCTATATTTTGACAGCTGAGCCCTCAAGCTATTGGTTATGGGCTATCGGGGGCTGTGTTGTCCCCCTCATCGGGCTTTCGCGCGCGCGCTATAATGCGGCCGATGCCCCGAAATATTTTCTCTGGTGCTTCGCGTTTGTTTTCATCGCCGCGGCCCTTGCTGTTCCCAATATTTCGACATTCGTAGATACCGATTACGGCGGTTATGAGGGCGGCCGCGCGGCGTTGAACGCCCTAAATCCCATTTCGCTTGGCCATCTTGGCGTCCAGTTGCTTCTCCTATGCATCTGGGGCGCCTTCCTTCGCCCAGCGGGCGAGCGCAAACTCTATTACATCGCCCTCTTCGCAGTGGGAGGGCTGATCGGCCTCTACCTTGCGCTCGTTGCCAATTCGCGTGGTCCGTTGGTCAGTTTGGTTGCCGCCGTATTATTCGCGATCGCGGCGTCGAAACTACGCGGAAAATTCGGTCTCATCGCGATAATGCTGTTTGCTGCCGTCGCTTTCGTTCCGATTGTAGGCTTCGTTGACCAACTGGCAGGAACGCAGATTTACGATCGCTTGTTGGGCCAATCGCAGTTTGATGAGGTCAATACCCTGGCACGCATCGACCTTTATGCGTCTGCCTGGGCCCAGTTCATGCGATTTCCTTTAACCGGCTACGGGATGGAAGACCCCGTGTTCGGTGGATATCCGCATAACCTGATAATTGAAGCGTTCATGTCGACCGGATTGATCGGTGGCTTCCTGCTGTTGAGCGTCATGGCATTGGCGATGTACGTTTGTTATCATATTTTCCGCAATATTCCCCAATTCGGTTGGCTGGCGCTGCTTGTTATACAGCAAGTCGTGTCCATCCAGTTCTCTGGGACAATCGGTCAAGCCACAATCTTGTGGGGCCTGCTGGGAGTGCTGTCGTCGACCTCGGCTTTGGGCGCGTTTCGCGCCCATCAAGCCGGTAATGGCCCGCAGGAAGGCGACGCTGGCTCCGACCGCGGACGCCGCGATATGGGGCGTGCCATCGGCGACGCGACACCAGCTTAGGATGTAATGCTAGCGAGTACCTGCCGCACCGCATCGCACTGAGCCGCGACTTCCGTATCGTCCATCGTAGGGTGGGTTAAGAACATGATGCTGGTGTCGCCCAACTGACGCGCGACCGACAACGATTGAACAGGGCGCCAGGGCGTGCCGTCAAAAGCCTTCTCCAGATAAGCTTCCGAACAGGATCCGTGCATTATCCCCACTCCGCGTGCAGACATTTCCGCGACGATCCGGTCGCGTGACCAGTCGGCGGGTAAAGCTTCAGGCCGAACATAGCCATAGAAACGGTAATAGGCGTGAGTGAAGCCGGATGGCGGCATCGGCACTCGAACGAGTTCGGGAAATTCGGCCAGCACATCCGCAAAATGCCGGGCAATAGCGGTGCGCCGCGCCGTCCAGTCCGCCATGCGCGCCAACTGGATTCGGCCAATCACTGCCTGCATCTCCAGCATGCGCCAGTTTGTGCCAAAGCTTTCGTGAACCCAGCGGAAGCCTGGAGGATGCTCACGTTCGTAGACCGCTTGCCAGCTTTTCCCATGATCCTTGAACGACCACATCGCCGACCAAAGCGCCTCATCGTCGGTCGTCACCATGCCTCCTTCACCGCCCGTCGTCATGATCTTGTCCTGACAGAAGGACCATGCGCCGACATGCCCGATGGAACCGACCGCGCGCGCGCCGACCCGAGCGCCATGGGCCTGGGCGCAATCCTCGATCACTTTGATCCCGCGCGGTTCAGCAATCGCCATGATGCCGTCCATGTCGCAGGGCCAGCCAGCGAGGTGTACGGGAATGATCGCGCGGGTACGGCTGGTCAGGACCGCGGCAATCGTTGTGGGCGAGATATTGCCGCTGTCGCCGTCAACATCAGCGAATATCGGTGTCGCTCCCGCATTCACGACGCACGAAATGGACGCTATGAATGTGCGTGGAGTAACAATCACTTCATCGCCCGGCCCGATGCCGAGTGCCTTCAGGGCGAGGTCGAGTGCCAGCGTACCGTTGGCGAGCGCGATCGCCCGTGAGGTTCCGGCCCATGCCGCAAACTCGCGCTCGAATTCGCGGCCCTCTGTGCCCGTCCAATAGTTGACCTTGCCCGAAGCCAGCGTCGCGGCGACAGCGGCAACTTCTTCCTCGTCATAGCTCGGCCATTTGGCCCTGCTCATCGTCATCATTCGCTCCGTATCTGGCTTTCAGCTCTGACCAGCGATCAGTTGCAAGGTTTTTTCGACTGCGCGGTCCATGTCGAAAAATTCATCATAACAGGCGCGGGCACGCCGTCCCATTGCTTGCCGGCCCTCGCTGCTCATGGCTGCAAGGCGCTCGAGTCCCGCCGCCATCGCGGCGACATCGTCAGGCGCACAGACAATCGCACCGCCCGACCGCAGCAATATTCCGGCTGCTTCGCCCGCCAACCCGGCGATAATTGGCTTGCCGCAAGCGAGATAGTGCTGCGTCTTCGACGGAATGGTGATCGTATAGAGGGGGTCGTCCTTCAGATGGACGGCCAATATATCGGCGGCGTCAAAAATCCGGTCCATTCGGTCGCGCGAGACGGGGCCATGAAGGATCAGGTCGCCGTCGGATCGGTCGGCGGCGCGCCGTGCGAGATGTTCGCGCTCGATGCCGTCGCCGAACAGGTGGAGGCGCAGGGAAGGGGCGGCGCGGCGCGCAATGTCCAACGCGTCGATCAGGCTGTCAAGCGACTGAGCCTGTCCAAGATTGCCGCCATATACGATGTTGAGGTGGCCCGCGAACCCCGCCGGGATCTCAGGTGATGAGTTTTCCGCCGCAGGCACATAGGTCGCCCAATTATAGATACGGCTTAGCTTTGCCTCGGGCACTCCTCGCTCGATCAGCCGCGCGCGCATTCCGTCGGATTGGGGCACGATATGGTCGGCCTTGCGATAGACGAAGTTGCAGAGCCACCCGAGGACCCGCATGACCCGTCCGTTGGCCATTCCCGACGCGCCGACGCTGTCGGGCCACAGATCCTGGATCTCGATAATGAACCTTTGTCTGTAAAGCCGGGTGAACAGAGCAACTGCCAGTCCCGGCGTGATCGGAGGATGATAAACATATATGGCGTCATATCGGCGCCCGCGGAGCAGGCCAAAAATTAGGACTGACAGAAAGAAGCTCAGATAATTTAATGCGCGCCCGACCGATGACTGGTCGTGAGACGGATAGAGAAACAGCCGGTGAACTTTAATCCCGTCCATCGTCTCTTGACGATAAGGGCGGATTTTATGTCCCGTGTAGAGCTTTCCGCCCGGATAGTTAGGAAAACCGGTGGCAACCTCAACCTCATGACCTGAAGCGGCGAGCGCTGTGGCGAAATCGATGCCCTTGAATGCCGGTTCGGGCTGAAACCACTGGGTAACATAAAGGATATGCATTGGGCTCGGCTGCCGGATCAGATATAATCATGCATGCGAATGCCGTCCCACCCGTTCGACAGTCGCGCGGTACCGAGGATCAGCTTGACCACGCGCTCCGCGGTGTTGGACACCTGATAGTCATCCGGAATAATGGCCGGCGTTCCTGCCGCTAAACGCGCGGCATGAATCGCCGTCGCAGCCTCGACACCATTCACGATCGCATCTTCGTCCATTCCCGTGATGATTATGTTGCCGGTGTCCATCGCTTCAGGGCGCTCGATGGCGTCGCGTGGTGTGATAGCCGGGAAGTCGAGGACCGAGCTTTCTTCAGCGATCGTACCGCTGTCCGAGATCGCGCAAAATGCTTTCATTTGCAGGTGATTGTAATCGTGAAAGCCAAAGGGCTTCATATACTGAACGCGCGCATCGAGCGTGATACCGGCCAATGCGTCGAGCCGGTTGCGCGTGCGCGGGTGGGTCGACACGATGACAGGCATGTCATGTTGCTCGGCCAAGCGATTCAGTGTGCCCGTGAGGGCGGTGAGCCTCTCGCGGCTGTCGACATTTTCCTCACGGTGCATCGAAACGATAAAATACCGTCCCGGCTGAAGGCCCAGCTGCGAAAGAATGTCAGATTTTTCAATGCGTGGACGATAGTGGTCGAGCACTTCTCGCATCGGCGATCCGGTCAGATAGATACGGCGATGCTGCATGCCTTCGCTGAGCAGATGACGTCGCGCATGCTCGGTATAGACCAGGTTGAAGTCGCTGATATGGTCGACCATCCGCCGGTTGGTTTCTTCGGGAACGTTGCGATCGAAACAACGATTGCCGGCTTCCATATGATATACCGGGATTTTCATCCGACGCGCCATGATGGCTGAAATGGCGCTGTTCGTGTCGCCGAGAACCAGCAGAGCGTCCGGGCGATCTTCTTTCAGCACCTTTTCGGTTCCGATCAGGATGCCGCCGAGTACCGCACCCAAGCTGCTGGTATCGATGCCGAGGAAATGATCCGGCTTGCGGACCTCCAGATCGCTGAAGAATATCTCGTTTAATTCATAGTCCCAATTTTGTCCCGTATGGACGATGCGATGATCGGTATAGGTGTCGAGCATCGCCATTACCCGCGACAAGCGAATAATTTCGGGACGCGTGCCCAGAACGGTCATCACCTTTAGCTTGCTCATGTGGACTTCTCTATGACGGGGTCTGCAAATGTATCGGGATTGGTCGGGTCGAACAGGCGATGCGCCCAGAAAAACGTTACGACATCGCCGGTGCCGGTGTTTTCGATATGATGGGTGTGGAGCGGCGGCATGTCGATTGCGACCGGTTCATCACCCGACACGTTGAAACTGTGAACGGTGTCGGTCAGCACCTTGCGAATGCGGATGGTCGCACTCCCCGAAACCACCAGGAAACGTTCGATCAAATCGGTATGGAAATGGTCGCCGCGGCGCTGCCCGGGCAGGGTTGTCGAAAGGAAGGTTTGCGATCCCGCGAGCGATTTTGACGATTCGAACAATCCGCCCCGAGCGTCGCTGTTGAGCTTCAGCTGCATCGGATAATGATGCGGATAGCCGCCAGTTCGATAGCTATTGAACAGGGCAAGGTCGAACGGGTCGGTGAGGTCGGGAAAAATATTTGACTGATAAGCGTTGTGAAAGGCAATCAACTTTTCGTACAGCGCCGTTACCGCCATGTCGCGGCCTGCGGGCTTAACCGTCTCCGAGCGTCTTGCTAGCCCGTGACTGATCGCGATGCTAGCTGCTTGACCGGCGTGGAGCAGTGAAACCTTTCCTTCAGGATTAATGCTGGGCTCGTCTCCGCGCCATATCTGTTCGATCAGCGTGGCCGTGACATTGTTATAGAATGGCCGGGCGCATTCGCCGAAAATATGCGGCAGGATAAGGTTTGTGAAACCCGATGCTGCGCGTTCCAATATCTCCGCGGCGCCGCGCTTCGAGCGTCCATAGGGCGTATCATATTCGGCGTGCGTACTATTCGCATAGACGACTTGCGGCTTTGCGTCAGTCCGCAGGATGCTCTTCGCAAGCTGTCGCGCGATTGCCGGGTTGGCTGCCTCAACCTCGGTTTCGTCACCGCGGTTCACGCCCGCAAAATGCAGGATGACTTCGGCTCCCGATATTGCTGCGTCGCGTTTCGTGTCGTCGCCAAAGACCTCATGGGTCAGCAAAGACAGATCATAGGGCTCAGGCTCGCTCCGGTAACGGGCCATGCAGTTGGCGGCGTGAAGCCTCGCCGCTGCGTGCCATCCGAGGAGGCCCGCAGCGCCAGTTACAACGATTTTTCGGCCCGTCACCGTGCCCATGAATCGAGTTCGCTTCGGATCTCAGCGAGCGTCAGAAGTAGCTGCTTGACGCCTTCAACGTCCAGCCGCTCGGCATTATGCGAATGAAAATCCTCCAACTGCGGGCTCAAGTCATCACCCTCGCTGAAATAAGCTGAATAGTTGAGGTCGCGGCTATCAAGCTGGATACGCCAATAGTCTCCCAGATCCTCGGCGGTCGACAGCTCCTGGGCGCTTGCCAGTGTTTCGGCTAGCTTTTCCGCGTGGCGCCATCCGATGACCTGTACGGGATGATCGGGAACCCCGAACAGATCCTTCAGCGCCGCTATCAGATCGGCGATCGTCGCCGCCGGTGCCTTGCGGATGAACAGATCGCCCTGACGCGCGTTGGCAAAAGCAAAGCGAACCAGTTCCACGCTGTCGCGCAGCGGCATCAGGAAACGCGTCATCTCGGGTTCGGTGACGGTGATCGGGCGTCCAGCCTTGATCTGCGCTATGAACAACGGGATTACGGAACCGCGCGAATACATGACGTTGCCATAGCGAACGCAACTGATCGTCGTCGCGGCGTCGGTCCCGACCTCGCGCGCCGCAGCATGCGCCAGCTTTTCCATCATCGCCTTCGATATCCCCATGGCATTGATCGGATGAACCGCCTTGTCAGTGGAGAGGCACACCAAGCTTTCAACCTGATTCTCGATCGCCGAGCGAATGACATTTTCCGAACCGAGAACGTTCGTCCGAACAGCTTCAAGCGGGAAGAATTCGCACGATGGCACCTGTTTCAGCGCGGCGGCGTGAAAGATTGCGCCAACGCCTTTAACGGCGCGGTCGACGCTGGTGCGGTCGCGAATGTCGCCAATGAAGAAGCGAACACGGGGGTCGCGCAATTCGTTGCGCAGAGCATCCTGCTTTTCTTCGTCGCGGCTAAGAACCCGAATTTCGCGCTCGCTGGAGTGAAGCAGTTCGCGCAGAATCGTCTTGCCGAAGGACCCGGTGCCACCGGTAATCAGGAGCGGGCTGTCGCCTTGGGGCAATGATATGGACTCCTTCGGTGTATGTTGCGCGGGCAAATTATGGGACAAGTGAGGCCCTTTAGCGCGACTGCGAAAACAGGCTACCCCCAATTTCGCCTTGTGTCGCTTAAATCATTTCACTCGGGAGCGGCGTCCGGAAGATGTTAATATCAGAAATAATTACGAATTTTACGAAATATATTGCCTGAGAGGTCCTGTGTCGAGTGCCGTGCGCTATCTGCCGCCGCGTAGTTTATCGTTTTTGTCCATTGGCGCGGAATGGCGTCGAAATCTTCGCGCTGCTAGAATGAAACACGAGCCAGATGGTGAGCGGGCTTGGCTTCGAGCTCCCAGCCCCTTGCGTTCATGACGTCAACGCTAGAATAGGGCGTATGAATTTCGCATTCGACAACGGCTTTCACGATTCCATGGAGGGGTTTTACGCGCCCGCAGAGGCGACGAAGCCTTCCACGCCCAAACTCCTGATCTTCAATCACACGCTGGCCAGGCGGCTCGGCATCGCGGCCGCCGGAACAACTGACGATCAGCTTGCGCGCATCTTTTCGGGCGATGAGACACCCGAGGGCGCCAAGCCGCTTGCATTTGCCTACGCCGGTCATCAGTTCGGGCATTTTTCGCCGCAGCTTGGCGACGGCCGTGCCCTGCTTCTGGGCGAAATCGTCGCCCCCGACGGTGCGCGCTTCGACGTGCAGCTGAAAGGATCCGGGCCGACCGCCTTTTCGCGCAATGGCGACGGCAAGGCCGCGATCGGCCCGGTGCTGCGCGAATTTCTGGTTTCGGAAGCGATGGCCGCGATGGGCGTTCCGACGACGCGTGCGCTCGCCGCCGTTGCGACGGGGGACCGCGTACAGCGCGAGCGCGCGCATCCCGGCGCGGTGCTGACGCGCATCGCGAGCAGCCACATCCGCGTCGGCACCTTCCAGTTTTTTGCTGCGCATTTCGGCGCCGATCACGTCGTCCAGCTCGCCGATTACAGCATTCGCCGCCATTTCCCCGACCTGGCCGAATCCGCCAATCCGTCGCTCGCGCTGCTTGATCGCGTCATCGGCCTGCAATGCGAACTGGTCGCGCAGTGGCTTGGCGTCGGCTTCATCCACGGCGTGATGAACACCGACAATGTCGCGATCAGTGGCGAGACGATCGACTATGGGCCGTGCGCCTTCATGGATCGCTTTGCGGTGAACACGGTGTTCAGTTCGATCGACGCTAACGGCCGCTATGCCTATGGCCGCCAGCCGCAGATATTGCACTGGAACATGGCGCGCTTTGCCGAGGCCTTGCTGCCCGCGATCCACCGGGTGTCGCCCGCCGATGTCGACGCGGCAAAGGCACTGGTCGATGCGATTCCCGTCCGTTTTCGCGCGATATGGCACACGCGGGTTCGCGAAAAACTGGGGCTGGGTGGTGATGGCGTCGACGACGGCGAGTTGATCGACACGCTCTTCGACGAACTCGAAGAACAGGAGGTGGATTTCACCTCCTTCTTCCGGGCGCTCGCGATGCTGCTGCGCGGCGATGGCGCGATGCTCGAAAGCCTACTTCCCGCCCCCGACGCGATGGCGCCGTGGATCGCCCTGTGGTGGGAGCGGATCGCGCATGGGGCGACCGGGCCGCTGGAACATGCCGCCGCGATGGACGCGGTCAACCCGCTCTACATCCCGCGCAATCATCTGGTCGAAGCGGCGCTGGACGCCGCCGAGGCGGGCGATATTGCGCCGTGGCTCGAACTGCTCGAGGTCGTGCGCGACCCCTATACCCTTCGTCCGGGGCACGAACGGTTTGCCGCGCCGGCCCCGGCCGACGCCGGCCCGTACAAGACCTTCTGCGGCACCTGACGCCGGCCACGGTTGAGCCGCTGCGCCGCAATTGCTAGGGACGGCGCCACATCGATCAGAGGATAAGTCATTGCCCCCAGCAAATGTGCCGCAGGCGCCGTCCGTCAAAATCACAGTCGTCGGCACGGGCTATGTCGGTATTTCCAACGCCGTTTTGCTGGCGCAGCGCAACGAAGTGATCGCGCTCGACATCGATGCGCGCAAGGTCGAGCAGATCAATGCGAAGCAATCGCCGATCGCCGATCCGGAGATCGAGGATTATCTCGCGAACAAGCCGCTGAACCTGATCGCGACGACCGACCGCGATGCCGCCTATTCGGGTGCGGCCTTCGTCATCGTTGCGACGCCGACCGACTATGATCCCGACACCAATTATTTTAACACGCGGACGGTCGAAAGCGTGATCGCCGATGCGCTGGTGAAGGCGCCGGGCGCGCTGATCATCGTCAAATCGACCGTGCCGGTGGGCTTCACCGAGCGGATGCGCGCCGAGCATGGCAGCGACACGATCGTCTTTTCGCCCGAATTCCTGCGCGAGGGGCGCGCGCTCTACGACAATCTCCATCCCTCGCGCATCATCGTCGGCAACACGCATCCGCGCGCGGCGGAATTCGCGCGCCTGTTGCTCGAAGGGTCGCTCAAGCCCGATGCGGCGATATTGCAGACGGGCAATACCGAGGCCGAGGCGATCAAGCTGTTCGCCAACACCTACCTTGCGATGCGCGTCGCCTTCTTCAACGAGCTCGATACCTATGCCGCCTCGCACGGCGTGGACTCGCGCCAGGTGATCGAGGGGGTGTGCCTCGACCCCCGTATCGGGCAATTCTACAACAACCCATCCTTTGGCTATGGCGGCTATTGCCTGCCCAAGGACACCAAGCAGATGCTCGCCAACTATCAGGAAGTGCCGCAGAATCTGATCCAGGCGATCGTGTCGTCGAACACGACGCGCAAGGATTTCATCGCGTCCGAAGTCATCAAGCGAGCCCCACGCGTCGTCGGCATCCACCGCCTCGCGATGAAGGCGGGATCGGACAATTTTCGCGCCAGCAGCATATTGGGCGTGATGAAGCGCGTGAAGGCCAAGGGCATCGAGGTGATCGTCTATGAACCTCTGGTCGAGGAGGATCGCCTGTTCAACTCGCGCGTGATTCGCGACCTTGCCGCATTCAAGGCCGAAGCCGACGTCATCATCGCGAACCGCGTGACCGACGACCTCGCCGATGTCGCGGACAAGGTTTACAGCCGCGACCTGTTCGGCGCCGATTCCTGACTTTTCTTCCTCGCCGCAACTCGCCGCGTCGCCGGGAACTGTCCCATTGTCGGAGAGTTAGCTTGTCAAATGGGGAGAAACGGGTTGCACAGCCATATCTCGCAAGCCACAAGTGCGCATCGGTGGCCAGCAGATGAAAAAATCTGAAAATTCCTGTATATCGTCAGGCCGCCGTTCCTCGCGGATGCGGCCGCTATTGATCGCAGCATCGTCCTTTCTCTGCCTCGCCTGGGCCGGCGCTGCCCATGCGCAGCAAGTCGAACCGCCGAAGGTAGTCCCGACCGTCGAAGCCACCAAGACCGACCCGATCGCGGCGCCATCGCCGCCGCCGCCCGATGCCGTGCTGCCCGAAGTGGCGCCGATCATCGAGGATGAGGAGTTCGAGAAGGCGATCCCGCCGATCAGGGCCGAGGACGACGCCGAGCTCGACCGTCCGCTGGAATCGATCGCCGATTTCGAAAAGCGCCAGGCGGCCGAGGCCGCGAAAGGCGCAAAACCGGCCGCCGAGGGCTCGGCAGAAGCGACGGTCGAAACGCAGCCGCCGCAGGTGGATGGCGTTCCCGTGCCGGCGCTGGCCGATGGGGACACTGTCGAGGCGATCGGCGACGCTCCCATAAGCGATAGCGAGCTTGCGGCCCCGCTGCCGCCGCTCGAAAATTTCGACGTCGAACCGGTCCAGTTCGCCGAGGCCGAGGACGACAAGGATAATGTCAGCGTTGCCTATACCGTCAAGCTCAACGGGCTGGACGCCGCCGACGATAGCACCGATGTCGACCTCGCCGATCTGTTCGGCGACTTGTCGGCGCTCTACGACGGCGACGGCAAGGCCGACAATGCGGCGATGATCCGTGCGCGCCTGACGGCCGATGGCGAGCTGATGCACCGCATCCTCGCGTCCGAGGGCTATTATGACGCGGTCGTCGATACGCGTATCGACCGCGGCGAGCGCGAGAAAGGGCAGGAGGGCCAGCAAGGCCAGCGCCGGTCGATCACTGCCGTCATCGATGTAAAGCCGGGCAAGCGTTACACGCTGGCCGATATCATCATCAACGCCGCGCCAACGATTCCGCCGAACCTGATCGCCGACAATTTCCCGCTCGCGGTCGGCGAACCGATCGTTGCGCAGCGGATCCAGGGCGCCGAAGCCGCGATTGCGCTCAAGTTGCCGCAGGAAGGCTATCCCTTCGCCAAGGTCGGGCAGCGCGACATTTTGCTCGACGGCGCGACGGGCGACGGCGTCTACACCTTGCCGGTCGATATCGGGAAACGGTCGCGCTTTGGCGGGGTCGAGACAACGGGCGACCTGGCGTTCGATGCCGAGCATGTCGAGGTTCTGGCGCGTTTCAAGCGCGGCGACCTTTACGACAGCCGCATGGTCGACGACCTTCGGCAGGCGCTGGTCGCAACGGGGCTGTTCGCGACCGTCGCCGCCGAGCCGCAGCTGACGGGCGAAAGCGCGGGTGACGATACCGAATATGTGACGATGCTAGTGACGCAGCAGGCCGGCCCGCCCCGCACGCTGGCGGCGAGCGCGGGTTATGGGACGGGCGAGGGCATAAGGCTGGAAGGCAGCTGGACGCACCGCAACCTGCTGCCACCCGAAGGCGCGCTGACCTTCCGCGGTGTGATCGGGACGCAGGAGCAAGGGCTCGGCGCGACGCTGCGCCGTTCGAACGCGGGGCGCCGCGACCGTACCTTCGAACTCGTCGCCGAGGCGACGCGCAGCGATTACAAGGCGTTCAATGCGATCACCGGCCGCGTGGCGGCGCGAGTCAGCTATGATTCGACGCCGATCTGGCAGAAGAAATTCACCTACGCCTATGGCGCCGAGCTGATCGCGACGCGCGAGGATGATTATGATTTCACGACGGGCGAACGCTCGTATGATTTCTATACCATCCTCGGGCTAACGGGGCAGGTCGGGATGGACCGCACCGACAGCTTGCTCGACCCGACGAAGGGTTTTCGCATCACGTCGCTCATCCAGCCCGAAGGTTCGCTCGCCGGGCGTTTCTCGCCTTATGCGCGCCTCAGGACCGACGTCAGCGGCTATTATCCGGTGACCGACAGCATCGTGGTTGCGGGCCGCGTGCGTGTCGGATCGATCCTCGGTGCGGCGCGCGAGCGGCTGGCGCCGTCGCGGCGCTTTTACGCGGGCGGCGGCGGCTCGGTGCGCGGCTTCGGTTATCAGGAGCTCGGGCCAAAGGATCCGAACAACGACCCGATCGGCGGCCGCAGCGTCGCCGAGGCGGCGTTCGAGGCACGCTATCGCTTCGGCAATTTCGGCGTCGTCGGCTTTGTCGACGCCGGGCAAGTTTATCGTTCCTCGGCGCCAACCTTCCAGAATCTGCGCTTCGGTGCCGGCATCGGCGCGCGTTACTACACCAACTTCGGCCCGATGCGGTTCGACATCGCGACCCCGATCGGGCGCAAGCCGGGTGAGGCGCGCGTCAGCGTCTATGTTTCGATCGGGCAGGCGTTCTGATGGCCGACGACGCGCCCTTTGCCGAAGACGGAGCCGCACCGGCGAAAGCCTCGCGTTCGTGGCCGCTGACCATATTGCGCTGGATCGGGCTGACCCTTCTGGGGCTTGTGCTGCTGTTTGCGCTGTTTCTCGTCGGACTCAACAGCGACGCCGGACGGCGTTTCGTCGTCACCCAGATCGAGAAATATGAATTCGAAAATGGGATGAAGATCGGCATCGGCCGGCTCGACGGGTCGCTTTATGGCCAGATGATCATCCGCAATTTCACGTTGTCGGACCCCAAGGGTGTGTTCCTCGCGTCGCCCGAGGTCAGGGTCGACTGGCGGCCGATCCGCTATCTCGCGAACCATGTCGATGTCCGTTCGGCGACCGCCGCGACCATGACGATGCGCAAGCTACCCGAGTTCAAGGTGGTTCCCGACACTGGCGAGCCGCTGCTCCCCGATCTCGATATCGACGTCGGGCTGGTGCGTGTCGATCGTTTCGTCTTCGAGCCTCCGGTGGCGGGCGAGCGCCAGGTCGCGAAATTGAACGGCAAGATCGCGATCGCCGACCGCCGCGCGCAGGTCACCGCCAATGCCGAAACGATCGCGGGCGGCGGCGGACAAGGCGATGTACTGAAACTGGTGCTCGACGCGGTGCCCGAAGCGAATCGGTTCGGGGTCAAGCTCGACCTCACGGCGCCTCAGGGCGGCGTGCTCGCGGCGATGGGCGGGTTCAAAGAAACGTTGACAGCGAAGCTCGACGGGCGCGGCGACTGGAAGTTGTGGAACGGCAAACTGACCGCGAACCTCGGCGCCGCGCCGCTCGCGCGTGTCGCGCTGACGGGGCGCGACGGCACCTTCACGGCGAAAGGGACGGCGCAGGCGTCGCGGTTGCTGGCCGGGCCGATAACCGAGATATTGGGCACCGAGACCGCGATCGACCTGACCGCACGGCTTCAGGAGCGCAAGGCCGCGATCGACGGGCGGCTGTCCTCCGATGCCGCGCAGCTCGGGATCAGCGGCGGCATCGACCTTGGCAACAGCCGCTATGAAGGGCTGAAACTCGCGGCCAATATCCTCCGCCCGAGTGCGATCGCGCCGGCGGTGCGCGCCAATGGGCTGCGCGCCACCGCGAGGCTCGACGGTGCCTTCGCGCTGCCGACAGTTGATTATCGCGCCGATGCCAACAGCCTCGCGTTCAACGACATCGTCGTCGAAGGGATCAGCCTCGCGGGCAAGGCACGCGTCGACGCCGACCAGATCGTCATCCCCGTCGCGGGCCGCGCCGTGCGCATCCGCGGGCTCGATACCGTCGCGGGCGGGACGCTGGTGCAGGTGCGGCTCGACGGCGACCTTGCGTACAGCAATGGCCGCATCCTCAGCGACAATCTGCGCCTGCGCTCGCCGCGCATCGATGCGAAGGCGATCATCATCGCCGACCTCAATAAGGGCTTCTACACCGGCGCGATCGACGGGCGGATCAACGATTATCGCATCGAAAGCGTCGGCATCTTCGACATCGACACCGACGCCGATCTGAAGACCGCGCCGCGCGGCGGGTTCGAGATCGTCGGCCGCGTCCGCGCGCGCTCGACCAAGCTGTTCAACTCGGGCGTGCGCGATTTTCTCGGCGGCAATGCGACCGCGTCGAGCGATGTTCGCTATGGTACCGATGGCATGATCCGCTTCGCCAATTTGCGGATGTCGGCGCCGCGCCTGCGGGTCACCGGCGGGCAGGGCAGCTATGCGCCGAACGGGCAGATCCGGCTGACGGCGCGGGCGAATTCGACCGACTATGGCCCTGTGGGGGTCCAGCTTGCCGGGACGATCACCGACCCGCGCGCGGTGGTCACCGCCGCGCGTCCGGGACTCGGCATCGGGCTCGCCAATCTGGTGGCAAAGATCAACGGCGCGAAAAACGGCTATCGCCTCGCGGCGACCGGCGACACCGATTATGGCCCGCTGTCTGCCGACGTCGTGCTGCTCACCGCGTCAGGACCGCTCACCATCGATGTCGAACGCGGCGACCTGTCGGGGATCGGTTTCAATGGGCGATTGGTGAAGAGCGACGCCGGGCCCTTCGTCGGCCAGCTCAACGCGTCGGGGCAGGGGCTTGGCGGTCTCGTCCGCCTGACCGCCGCTGGAAAATATCAGGCCGCCGCGATCAACGTCCGCGCGAACGATGTCGTGCTCCCCGGCGCCGCGAAACTCGCGGTCGGCTCGGCGATCGTCGATGCCGACATCACGCTCTATGACACGCCGCATATTGTCGCCGATATCCAGATCGCCGACACGCAGATCCGCGACTATGACATCGCGGTCGGACGCGTGAAGATCGACTATCGAGGCGGTGCCGGTCGCGCGCAGGCGCTGGTCGAGGGCACCAGCGGCGTGCCGTTCCGCATCGCCGCCAACGCCGACCTCCAGCCCAAGCTCTGGCGCGCCGCGGTGCAGGGGCGTGCGACCGGTATCAATTTCCGCACGACGACGCCCGCGCGCATCATTCCCGGCGCCGACGGCTATGAACTTTTGCCGACGAATATCACCCTCGGCCGCGGCAGCCGCGCGCGGATTGCGGGGCGCTTCGGCGACGGCATCATGCTCCAGAGCCGGCTCGAACGCGTCAACATGGCGATCCTTAACGCCGTCTATCCCGACATGGGGCTCGGCGGCCGCGCGACGGGCAGCATCGATTTCGAGCAGGCCAATTCGGACAGCTTCCCGCGCGCCGATGCGCGGCTGACGATCACCGACTTCACGCGCACGACCGCGGCGTCGGTCAGCCAGCCGGTCGACGTCAATTTCGCAGGAAAGCTGCTCGCCGATGGCGGCGAAGCGCGCGCGGTGATGCGCAAGCGCGGCAGCGTGATCGGGCGCCTGCAGGCGTCGCTGCGTCCGCTCGGCCCCGGCGCGGGCGGCTGGACCGAACGGCTGATGGCGGCGCCGCTGGGCGGCGGCATCCGCTACAACGGTCCCGCCGACACGCTCTACTCCTTCTTCGGCCCCGCCACACAGCATGTGTCGGGCCCGATCGCGGTCGCTGCCGATTTCAGCTGCAGCGTATCCGATCCGTGCCTGGAGGGCGTCGTTCGCGGCAAGGACATGGTCTATGAAAATCAGACCTATGGCACGCGGCTGACCAATATGGTCGTGAACGGGCGCTTCACCGGCAACCGGCTGGAGATCGAGCAGCTCACCGCGACCGCCGGCGACGGCACCGTTCAGGCCAAGGGCTTTATCAGCCTCGCCTCGGCCGACGGCTATCCGATGAATATCTCGGCGACGCTCGACAATGCGCGCCTCGCCAAGAGCGAAAATATCGCCGCGCGCGCGACGGGCAATCTGACGCTCGAAAAGGTCGCGGGACAGACCGCGCTCCTGTCGGGAAGCCTCCGCCTCCCCGAAACGCGCTATCGCATCATTCGCGAGGGCGCGGCGCAGGTGCCGGTGCTCACCGGGGTGCGGCGCAAGCCGCCCGCGGGACGCCAGCGGATCAGCGGCGACGGGCTCCAAGCGGTCGGCGGCAGCCTGTTCGACCTCATCCGCCTCGATATCGCGCTGAAAGCGCCCGACGAAATCTATGTCAGCGGCATGGGGCTCGAATCCGAATGGAAGGCCGATGTCGTGCTGCGCGGCACGACGCAGGATCCACGCGTCACCGGCGAAATCGAGCTGGTCCGCGGCACGCTCGGCTTTGCGGGCCGCTCGTTCGAGCTTCAGGAGGGCCGGGTGACCTTCCCGACGGGCGAAGCCTTCGACCCCGCGATCCGCCTGCTCGCGAGCGATACGATCGAGACCGTGACGGTGAGCATCAGCGTGACGGGCCGCGCGAGCAATCCGCAGATCGCCTTCTCGAGCGTTCCCGGCCTGCCGCAGGACGAAATCGTCTCGCGCATCCTGTTCGGCGATTCGATCACAACGCTGTCGCCGCTGCAGGCGGTGCAACTCGCCTCGTCGCTCAACACGCTGAGCAGCGGGGGCGGGGGTTTAAGCCCGCTCGGCTCGCTTCAGTCGGCGACCGGGATCGACCGGCTGCGCGTGCTCGGTCCCGACGATACAGTCGGGCGCGGCGCCGCGCTGGCGGCCGGGCAATATATCACAAAGGACATTTATCTAGAGGTGATCACCGACGCGCGCGGCTATACCGCGACGCAGCTCGAAATCAGCCTGACTCCGGCGCTGTCGCTGCTCAGCCAGGCGGGCGGATCGGGCGGATCGAACCTCAGTATCCGTTACCGCAAGGATTATTGATGCGCGCCGCCGTCCTGCTCGTTCCGTTGCTGCTGCTCGCGGCGTGCAAGGACGAGCCGCGTTTCGAGGAACGCTACGACAAGGCCGCGAAGGAGATCGAGGCGCGCGCGAAGGCGATGGATGCCGACATCGCGAAATCCGACGCAGCCGCCGCGGCCGCATCGGAAGGCTTGCAACCCGCGGCCAAGCCGTCTAACGCGCCTCCGTCATCTGGGGAGTAGCCAGCCGTCGTTCGCGACGGGCCACCGTGTCAACATACTCGGCCGAGAGGTCGTGGTGCGGTGGAAGCGGGAGACCGCTTGGGCGAGACCAATGGCATCGACCTTCGTCCGGGCCGGGCGGCGGGTTCGATGTCTATTGGAATCGCGAAGCCGCTCGGCCCCGGAGTACCCCATGGAAGCCCTGTTCACCTCGACCGCCATCGTTGCGCTCGCCGAAGTCGGCGACAAGACGCAGCTGCTCGCGATCCTGCTCGCGACGCGGTTCAGCCGCCCGGTGCCGATCATCCTCGGCATTTTGGTCGCGACGCTCGCGAACCATGCGCTCGCGGCGCTGCTTGGCGCATCGGCCGCCGCTTTCCTCGACAGCCCGATCTTCCGCTATGCGATCGGCCTGTCGTTTATCGCAATGGCGGCGTGGACGCTGATCCCCGACAAGTTCGAGGACGATGACGCGCCCAAGCCGCGGTTCGGCGCCTTCCTGACGACGCTCGTCGCCTTCTTCCTCGTCGAGATGGGCGACAAGACACAGGTCGCGACGATCGCGCTCGGCGCGCAATATCACGACATCGTCGCCGTCACCGCGGGCACCACGCTCGGCATGATGATCGCCAACGTGCCCGCGATCTTCCTCGGCCACGAACTGCTCAAGCGCGTCGATCTCGCGAAGGTTCGCAAGGTCGCTGCGGGCCTTTTCCTCGTGATCGGCCTGTGGGTGCTCGTGCAAACCGCGGGCTGGCTCGGCTAGTCGGCGTTGCGCCCGGCGAGGGTGCGCTCGAAATTCCAGCTCGACGAGCACATGGCGTCGAGGTCGCGGTTCGCCGTCCAGCCCAGCTCGCGCGCGGCGCGGTCGGGGCTGGCGAAGCAGCTTGCGACATCGCCGTCGCGGCGCGGCGCGATGCGATAGGGGATGCGTACCCCGTTCACCCGTTCGAACGCCTCGACCATATCGAGCACCGAATAGCCCTGGCCGGTGCCGAGGTTCCATATCGACAGCGGCTGGTCGGCCTGCGCGATTGCGGCCAGCGCCGCGACATGGCCGTCGGCGAGGTCGACGACATGGATATAGTCGCGCACCCCGGTGCCGTCGGGCGTGTCATAATCGTTGCCGAACACCGACAGCTCGTTCAGCCGCCCGGCGGCGACGCGGCTGACAAAGGGCATCAGATTATTCGGAATGCCGTTCGGATTTTCGCCGATCAGCCCGCTGTCGTGCGCTCCGACCGGGTTGAAATAGCGCAGGATCGCGATCCGCCATTCGGGATCGGCGGCGGCGACGTCGGCCAGCATTTCCTCGATCATCAGCTTGGTGCGGCCATAGGGATTCGTCGCAGAGGTCGGGTGATTCTCGTCGAGCGGCAGATATTGGGGCTGGCCATAGACGGTGGCGCTCGACGAGAAGACGAGCGTCTTCGCATCGCAATCGGCCATCGCTTCGAGCAGCGACAAGGTGCCGCGGACATTGTTGTCGTAATATTTCATCGGCTCGGCGACCGATTCCCCGACCGCCTTCAGCCCCGCGAAATGGATCACAGCCTCGATCGCATGGTCGCGCAAGACTTCGCGCAACGCATCGCCGTCGCGGATATCACCTTCGACGAGCGGAACGGCGGCGCCGGTGATCGCTTCCAGCCGCGTCATAACCGACGGGTCGCTGTTCGACAGATTGTCGAAGCACACCACATGATGACCCGCCGAAACGAGAGGCGCTGCGACGTGGCTGCCGATATAACCCGCACCGCCCGTCAGTAGAATATTCATTGCTCGATCATCTCCATGCGCGCGCAGCGACCGTCGCGGGTGGACCTATTCTATCCGCGACATCCTGCCAAATCATTGTCCGTCGGCCATGTGCCGCTTTTCGTGTAACCTTCGCGGCGATATCGGCGAACAGGTGTTCAAACGCCGTCATCCGCTTTTGTCAGGATCCGCCAATTGAGCATCGACGAACCTTCGCTGGCGCGCCTGATGGTCGCATCGCAGCGGGGGGATCGCGATGCCTATCGCGCGTTGCTCGGCGACAGCCGCAAATGGCTCACCCGCTATTTCGCGCGGCGGATTGCGCCGCACCATATCGACGATCTGGTGCAGGAAACTTTGGTGTCGATGCACCGCAAGCTCGCGACATGGGATAGCAACAGGGCCTTCCTGCCCTGGCTTGCGGCGATCGCGCGCTATCGCTGGATCGACATGCTCCGCCGCCAACGCGACGAGGCCGAACTCGGTGACAACGACGCCGCGGTCGGCGCCGAGGACGAGGCGGTGCACGCAAAACTCAGCATCGACCATCTGTTGACGTTGCTGCCGCCGGGGCAGGCGCAGGCGATCACGCTGGTGAAGATCGAGGGCGCCTCGATCGCCGAGGCGTCGCAGATTTCGGGACAGAGCGAATCGCTCGTCAAAGTGAATATCCATCGCGGGCTCAAAAAGCTCGCCGAACTGATTGAGAGTGAGTGAGATGAAGGACGCATCGATCGACGATCTGATCGACGGCTTGGCAAGCGATCTGAAACCCGTGCGCCCGCGGCGCGTCGTGCGCGGGTCGCTGTGGGTCGCGGCCGGATGGCTGGGCGTCGGCGCTTTGCTGGTCGGGCTGTTCGGAAGGCGGCACGATCTCGCCACGGGCGTAATGCCGCCGCTTTCGATGCTCGCCTTCTGGCTGCTCGCCGCTGCGGGTGTCGCCGCGGTATGGAGCGCGCTGCGCATGGGGCTGCCCGGCGTCGGGCGCGACTATGGCGGCTGGCGCTGGGCGGTCGGCGCGTTGCTGGCGTTGCCGCTCGCGGCGCTGTTCGTGTTTTTCGGCGAGGCGCATGACCCCGCCGAAGCCGCGCAGCGCGGTTTCGACATACACTGCCTCGCGCAAGGCGTGGTTTCGGGGCTGGGCGTCGGGGCGGCGCTGTTCCTCTGGCTGAGGGCGAGCGCGCCGACGTCGCCGACGCGCGCGGGCTGGGTGATCGGGGTTGCGGCGGGCGCGGCCGGGGCAACGATCATCGCGCTGCTGTGCTCGAGCGACGACCTTGTCCACATCACGCTCTGGCATGCGTCGGCGGTGCCCTTCTCGGCGATCGCCGGCCGGCTGATCCTGCCCCGTTTCCTGCGCTGGTAAGCGTCAGCCGATCGGTATCAACATGCCAAGCCCCACCGCCGCGGTGGCGAGCCCCGTGACCAGCGCGCCCCTCGGCCAGCGCGAAAGCAGCAGCACGAGCGGCAGCCCGGCGATCGAGACCATGCCGATGAAGGCGACGGGTCCCTGATAGGGGCCGAAGTCATGGACCGCGCGCCACGCCGCGAGAACGAGCAACGCCACGGCGAATCCGCGCAAGGTGGCGACCGTCGGCAGACGCTCGAACGCGGCGTCGCGGCGCAGCCGATGGGTGCTCAACGCAAGGCACGCCAGAGACGCGTATGAGAGAAGGGCCGGCTCAATGCGCATCGACGGCCTCGCGCAACGGATTGACGGGGCGTGCCGCGACGCGGGGTTTCCGTGCCGGGCGCGACGATTTTTGCGCTGCCCGCCAGGCGCCGAAGCCGAGCAACGCGCCCGTCGCAAGCATCGCGAGATCGAACGCGACGAACAGCCAGTCGCCGTTCGCGAAAGACCGGACAAACCCCCGATCGGTCGTGAGCGCGTTGACCAGCGGCAGCGCAAGGAAGGCGACCGCCGCAATCGCCAGCGTCTCGGTCCAGGCGCGGCGGATCGGCCGCACACAGGCCAGCGCCGCGAGTCCGAACCAGGTCCAGAACATGATGCTCACCTCGACGTCCCCGCGCGCTGGCAGAGTCGCCGGCAGCAGGCGGTTGGCGAGGAGGAACGCCGCCATGCCAGCGGGAAGGCAGGCGATGGCGCCGACGTTCAGCCGTTCGGCCAATCGGATTCCGAAGAAGGGCGCCGCGCCCGGACGCTTGCGCTTCACCGTCCACAGCATGAGCCCCGTGCCGACCATTGCGGTCCCCGCAAGTCCGAGCAGGAAATAGGTCCAGCGCAGAACCGGCCCTGCAAAGCTGCCCATGTGCAGGCCGAGCATAACCCCGCTCGTCTCGGCCGCCGGGCCCGGAGGGGGGGATGCCGATAGCCGCCGCCCGTCGACGCCCGAAAAGACGATCGATCCGCCGCGCGCATTGAGCCGATCCTTCGCGCTCTGGAACAGGGTGACGGTGGCCGTCGCGTCATTCGGATTGCGGACAACCATCGTCGCGGGCCGGCCGCCGCCCCATTCTTCGGATGCCTTGGCGATGAGCGGCGCGACGGGCGTCAGCGCGGCGGGGCGCCCCGTTGCCTCGGCGTCGGGCTCGGCGCCGAAAACGGCGGTCTCGAAGGTCGCCGGGTCCTTGTAATTCGCCTGGATTGGCCAAGGCATATACATCGCCACCAGCGTGATCAGGCCGGTGTAGGTGATCATCGCGTGGAAGGGCAGGGCGATCACCGCCGATACATTATGCGCATCGAGCCAGCTGCGCTGCCCCTTGCTCCACCGCAGCGTGAAGAAATCGACGAAGATGCGCTTGTGCGTGATGACGCCCGAGATGATCGCCGTCAGCATCGCCATCGCGCAGAGCCCCGCGAGCCAGCGCCCCCATGGGTGCGGGATCTGGAGCTGGAAGTGAAAGCGATAGAAATGCTCGCCGCCGCGCGTGTCGCGCGCCGTCACTTCTTCGCCCGTCGCCGGGTCGAGCCGCAGTTCGGGGCGGCGCGGCGCCGGCTTCGCATCCGGATCGGGGTTCGGGCGCTCGCGGATGAAGATGCGCGTCGCGGTCGTGCGCGCGTCAGGAAGGTAGATGAACCATTGCTCGGCGGTCGGGGCGACCTTTTGCAAATGCGCGACCGCGGTGTCCGCGGCGGTCGCGGCCGTGACCGGGCGCAGGTCGATCTCGGGCTGCATCCAGCGCGTGATTTCGGGCCGGAAATAGCTCGCGGTGCCGGTGAGGAACATCGCGAACAGAATCCAGCCCGCGAGCAGCCCGAGCCAGCCGTGAATCCACGCCATTGACTGGCGAACGCCCGGCGCCGCGTTCGATGCTGTTTTGCTCATAGCGCGGGTCCCAGCAGCCACAGGCATCCGACCGACCCGAAGGCGAGGCCCCAGATGGCGGCCGCGACGCGGGCAAGCCGGGTTTCATGGAAGGCCCAGAGGATGAGGCCGGCATAGACAAGGAAGGACAACGTCATCGCCCATATCGTCGCCTCGGCGCGGTCGATCGGGGAGATCCGCGCGAGGAGCGAGACGAAGCCCGCCGCCGCGGCATAGCCGCCGACGATCGCGGTGAATGCCCGCGCAGCCATTCGGCCGTTCGCGATAGATGAGCCCGCCATTTTCCCCTTCATCGTCAATCATCCGACTGCGACTTGCCCTAAACAGATTATGCGACTAGCTGCAACTGCGAATCTGTAGCAATAGCAATAAGGGGTTAACATGAAGCCGAATTCGCGCGCCGCAGTGCGGTCGAATCTGTCGCGTGTCGCACTCGCCGCGGCGATGCTTGTGGGCGCGCAGCCCGCCTGGGCCGTCGAAGACGCGGCCGAGAGCGGCGGGGCGGGCGAGACGATCGTCGTAACCGGCCTTCGCGAAGCCAGTGTCTCGTCGGCGACCAAGACCGGAACCCCGCTGATCGAAACGGCGCAGACGATCACGGTGATCGACAGCGAAGAGCTGGAGCGCCGCAATGCGATCTCGCTCAACCAGGCGGTCGGCTATGTCGCCGGCGTCGCGGCGAACCAGCGCGGCGGCACGGTGTCGCGGTACGACCAGATGTATCTGCGCGGCTTTTCGCCCGGCTTCTTTCTCGACGGCATGCGGCTGATCGCGGGCCCCTATTCGACCCCGCAGACCGATTTCAATCGCATCGAGCAGATCGACATCATGAAGGGGCCGGCCTCGGTCCTTTATGGCAACGGCACGCCCGGGGGCCTCATCAACCTGTCGAGCAAGAAGCCCGAAGCCGAAGCGTTCGGCCGTTTCGAGGCGCAGGTCGGCAATTATGACAGCCTGCGTTTCGTCGGCGACATCAACCAGCCGCTCGATGCCGAAGGCAAGTGGCGCGTGCGTCTTGTCGGCGGGTGGCAAAAGGCCGACGGCTTCACCAAACGCACCGAGAGCGAGCGCTATCACATCAGCCCGATGATCGCCTTCGCGCCCGACGACCAGACGAATATCACGCTCATCGCATCCTATCAGCACGCGCCGTCGGGCAGCGGCTATTCGGGCGTGCCGGCCTATGGCAGCGTGCTGCCGAACCCCAATGGCCCGATCGAATATCATATCAACACCGGCGATCCGGCCTATGAGGTCTATGACCACAAGCAGAAGTCGCTCGCGCTCTTGTTCCGGCGCGAGTTCAACGAACATCTGGCGTTCCGCTCGAACGTCCGGTTCCAGAACAACAAGCTGAGCTACCGCCAGCTTTATGTCGGCGGTTTCGCGACGACGGGCACCGGGCTCAACATCAACACCGATTACAGCACGATCATCCGCGGCGGCGGCGGCGCCGACGAGGATTTCGACACGCTGACCATGGACAGCAGCTTCAACGCGAAGTTCGAAACCGCGGGCATCGAGCACGACATATTGGTCGGCCTCGATTACCTCCGCATCACCGGCGAGAATTTCCAGCAGTTCAATACCGGCCAGACGACCAACCCGCTCACGAGCATCCCGAACCTCAACCTCTACGCGCCCGTCTATGGCGTCGGCATCCCCAGCCTCGACCTGAAACTGCTCTCGCCCGCCTACACCAACAGCTATACCACCCGCGACCAGACCGGCATCTATATCCAGGATCAGGTGAAAATCGGCGGGCTCCACCTGATCGCGAGCGGCCGGTGGGACTCCTATGACCAGCGCACGCTCAACAAGAAGAACCGCGTGCTGACGCCGCTCTCGCAAAGCGCCTTCACGATGCGCTTTGGCGCGCTCTATGAGTTCGAATTCGGCCTGTCGCCTTATGTGAGCTACACCGAATCCTTCGAGCCGCAAGCGGGCGCCGATTATCTCGGCAATCCCTTCTCGCCGACCACGGGCAATATGTATGAGGCGGGGCTTAAATATCAGCCGCGCGGCCTGAATGCGCTCATCACGCTGTCGGCCTATGAGCTGAAGCGGCAGAATGTACCGGTCGGCGACCCGCTCGCGGGCACCCCCGGCCGTCCGGCGAACTCGCAGATCCAGATCGGCGAAACACGCGTCCGCGGCGTCGAACTCGAAGCCCGCGGCGAGCTCCGTCCGGGGCTCGATATCATCTTTGCGGGCACTTACACCGATGCGCTGATCACGCAGGGCGCGCCCGCCGTTCCCGCCTCGGCGCCGACGCCCACCCGGCTGGGCAGCACCGGCACGCCTTCGACCACGGGCACCGTCCCGCTCGGCGTGCCCGAATGGCAGGCATCGGGCTTCCTGTCGTACGATTTCGGCCGCGGCGGTGCGGGCGAGGGGCCGCTTGGTGGCCTGAGCCTCGGCGCGGGCTTCCGCTATGTTGGCGGCTCTTTCGGCTCGACGAGCTACAAGGTCGTGAACAGCGTGACGACCTTCGAACTGTTCAAGACGAAGAGCTTCACCCTGTTCGATGCGATGCTCGCCTACGACCTTGGCCATGCCAGCCCGGCGCTGGATGGGCTCAGCGTCGCGGTGAACGCACAGAATCTATTCGACAAGCAGCATGTCTCGTCCTGCTTCTTCTCGAACAGCTGCTATTTCGGCGCATCGCGGACGGTCGTCGGATCGCTGCGCTACAAGTGGTGACGTGTTATCGTGCACGGTCAATAGGCAGACGCCGGCTTTCGGATAAAGCGACTTGAAAGTCGGCGGTCCGTTTGTGCCCCCGTCGCTCCAGGCCCGAGGCCAGGGGCAACAGACGTGCATTGCGAAGGGGATATCGGCTTGCGCTCAAGGCGCGCCTCACGGTCATTATAAAGGCGTTCAATCTCAAAGTCTGGCCGGAAGGGAGCGGGACGCCATGTAGCGTGATCCCATAGCCCGTGGTCAGTCGTTGAAAACGGGGATGAAGCGAATTGTGGACCCAGTGTGGTTCGACACCTTCTGCAACTGGGAAGCGCCATGCTTCCAGACGACAACCTTTCCTGCGTCAGCGGTGTCGGCACCAATGTCGGTCTTGACGATTGTCGCACCAACGATCGCGCCAAACGGAACTAGAGTCGTACCGCCCGGACCAGTCCGCCAGCGGGCATAGTCATGGTGCCGACTGCCGAGCAATCGGATTGAAAACGTATAGTCTCCGCCAGTCGAATCGTACTGGCCAACTGGCGGCCCGGTCCACGTCGCGCCGTTAATTAGCGACACTAGGCCAGGAGCGACGCGACCCGATGCTTCCGATTTCCCATAGATCGGTGCAGCTTCGACGCCGCCACCCGCGCCGCGAAAGCCGTTCGTAAATGCAGGCATGCCTCGGAAGCCACCGGTGTAGCGCGCGAAGCCGCGTATGGTCGCATCGCCTTCCCAATCGCCCCAATCTAGGACGGATATGGCACCGGCGATCGTCACCTTTACCGGGCGAAGGGTGCCGTTGCGATTGACGATGTTTCGGCCCTTGACGAACAGATAGGGAGTCAGGTCGCTGGTGCGCGTCGCCGCCACCGACACATCACATTCGATCTGATTCAGTTCGACATCGACCCGCACATTGGTGCCAAGCTTGTTAGTGCGGATCAGCGTTTCCGACTTGCCTTCGTCATAAATATTGGAGATTCGAATGCTCCGGGTTTCTCTTGCGGCAGGCGTGTTATCGAGAACACTGATCAGCGCGCCCTTGATGCCGTCGGAAGGGTTTGTGGTGTCGGCGATCCGTACGCCGTCAATAATTGTCGGCCCTAACCGATTGTCCGCTGCGCGCGCGTTGACTTGCGTAATCTGAATCGGGACGGTCTTGGTGTAGTGAGCGTCACCGGAATAGGTGATCGTGATGTTGCGGATAACCCCGTCGCCATGCTGAAAGTCGATATCGATGCTGTGTCCCGGTCCGCCAGCCATACCCTTCCCCACGCCTTTCATGCTGCGCGTAACCGTGACGTTCTCGGCGAGCGAACCGGGGTTCGGTGCATGCATTTTGATGCCGCGGCCCGGAACCTGCAGCAGTTCGACATTGCGAATTACGGGCGCGCGTGCACCCGATTCTATTTCTTGAAACGCAAGAATGCCGTCTAGGTCGGCGTAGTTGGCGGTGTCCGCTCCGTCGAGCGTCGTAAGATTGCTGATCCGCCCACGCTCGATGACGGCACTGCGATAGTTGCTCGCGCCGCTGCCAAATAACTGCACACCTTGGGATCCATTGTCTCCCGGCGTCGTAGTCCCGGCAGCTCGACCCACATTCTCGACCATGAAATCGTGAATATGCACCGCATCGAAACCACCAACAATTTTGAGAGCTGCTATATCGCCCCACCCGAAGGTTGTGCCGTAGGCGTTTACAAACTTGCCGCTGACGCTGAGGTCCGCGCGACGGGTGCCGGTTACACCAGTATAGTCAATAAACAGCGGTTTATTGGTCTTATTGTCGCCGTCGAATGTGATGCCGGATACCGCCAACGGTGCATTGTCCGCGCCAAGGATTTGCATCAGCGTGCGGCTCGGCGCACCTGCGTAGGTGATCTTCCGTTCCGTTCGCGACGACAGCACATATTCCTTGTTTGCGAAAAGCTGGACATTGAGTGCGGCATCGCCCGAAACAGGTGAAGGTATTGAATAATCCGCATCGACGATCAGTTCGCCGCCACGGACCGCCCATGTCGCGAGAGCGTCTGCAAGTGTAGGAAACTGGCTGGAATAGATGGTCGAGATGCCAGCCGATGAAATGAATGACTGGACTGTCTCGCCACCCTCGACGCCAATCAGGTTGGCGTCGCCGGGCTTGCCGAGCAGTGATGCAAAATGATCACGAGGTGCAAGAGAGGGGGCGGGGGCAGGGCAAAGGTGACCCGGCGTGCACGTTCCGCCCAACTCGCGTGCCGCGATGCCTGACCGGAGAATATGTGGGTCTTCGCACCATGTCGGATTATCACCATTCCGGACCGCAGTGGGGATGCAATCGAAAGACGTGCCAGCGGGGACGACGGAGGCGAGCAGGAGAGCGAGCAACATCTACTCGACAAACGCCGAGCTAATTTCGTTATGCTCAAGCTCTGAAGCTTTCATTTCGAAGTTCGTCCCATCAGACATTGCAGATTCGCCTGGCTCAGCGTGAAACGCGCTTTGATCGCACTGCGCGCATACCAATTCTCCCAAGGGCCACGTCAAATTCGATCCTCGTTGTGTCAGCATGAAGGTCTAATGACCAGATGGGCCCTCTCGCGTGTTTGTTCCCTATACTCGACGACCTCGGCGACGAAGGGTTACACAATCGATCCGGGCCGGTAAAAGGCAATTCCGCCTGTGACCAGCGCGAGACGGGCAGAGCAATCGGAATAGCTTTCGAGCTGCCGAGAATCCGAACCGCCGCGCAGCGGCTGTGGGGCTGTTGCCATCCCCCCAGGTCGCTGGCTTAGTGCAGTGACGGTTAGACAAGCGCCTTCAGCGCAAGAAGTTGCGCACGGGAAAAAGCCACGCCATGCAGAACAAGTTCGTCGCATGCTTCGGTCCCGATTACAGTCTGATCGTCCTTGTTAATAAAGGTGTCGACGCCGATCGCGATCGAATTGACTGCATCCGCCTTCTGGCTGACATGATTGCCCGCGCGCGTGCCGACAAATGTGTTTTTCGAGCCGGCCGTATTCGAGTATCCGGCACGGAAACCGAAACGGGGCAATCTCGCTGCCGGAGCCGAAGCGCAGGCTTTCGGACCCAAACGCCGCATTGCGAGCGCCGCTATTCGCGCCAGCAGCAGCAAAACCGAAAATCGCGTTATTGTCGCCGTAGGTGCTGCCTTCACCCTGTGCACCACTTAAGGCGAAGGTGCCAAAAACGGTCGTGCGGTCAGCGTTGTAGTATCCACCCGCATAAACGCCTGCCCCGCAGAATCCGATGCCAGTCGTGTGATCCCGTCCGCAGGCGTAGCCAATTGCAGTGACGGTGTCCATCGCTGAGAAGGCCGCGCAAAGCGGAGAATGCGAGATGAAGCCATCGATCATAGTCCGCGCATCCGTCTGCTCTTATATGCTTATTATCGCCACAAATGCGATTATTCTACCATCGCTTCATCCATTCCTTCCGATACCAGGCGACAAAAGAAGGGATACCGACGGCCAACGGTGTCGTAGGAGCGAAGCCGAGGTCGCGGCTGATATCTTCGATATCGGCAAACGTCTGATAAACGTCGCCGTCCTGCATCGGCAGCAGGTTGATCTGGGCCTTGCGACCACAGGCTTTCTCGATTGCCGCAATCAGGTCGGTCAGTTGCTCGGGGCGATTGTTGCCGATGTTGTATAGCCGGTGGGGTGTCGCGAAACCTCCGGGTTTTTCCTGGCCATCGTCTTCGGGAGGGTGATCGAGCGCCAGAATCACGCCGTTTACGATATCGTCGATAAAGGTGAAATCGCGGAGCATGTCGCCGTGATTGTAAACGCCGATGGGATGACCACGCAGCACCGCTTCGGTGAACTTCCACACAGCCATATCGGGGCGCCCCCATGGCCCATATACGGTAAAGAAGCGCAGGCCCGTCTGCGGTATCCGGAACAGGTGCGCATAGGTTTCACTCATCAGTTCATCGGCGCGCTTGGTCGCCGCATAAAGCGAAATCGGTGTGTCGGCGCGATCGGCAACCCGAAAAGGGGTGTCGGCGCGCATCCCGTAAACCGATGACGAGGAGGCGTACACCAGATGCGCAACAGCCCGGTGCCGAGCAAGTTCCAGGATATTCAGATGTCCCGAAATATTCGAGTGGATATAGGCCGAAGGATTATCGAGCGAATAGCGTACGCCGGGTTGGGCGCCCAAGTGCACGATTCGATCAATCGTCGCGCCGGAAAGCGCGTGCGAGAGCGCGTTGGCGTCGCCAAAATCCACATTTATGAAAGAAAACGACTTACCATTGAGCGCCTCGAGACGTGCAACCCTCGCGCGCTTGAGGTCGAGCGAATAATATGGCGTGAAATTATCGATTCCGATCACGCGCTCGCCACGATCGAGCAACGCCGCGGCGACATGCATTCCAATGAAACCGGCCGCGCCAGTTATAAGCGTAGTCAAATTTCGTCTCCATATATTGCGCCATCTCTTCGCCAGCGTCTGTCAAGATCAGGCCGTCGCTGCGGCTTGTAGCGAGGCAATGGTAAATTCACCGGCAACACACGCAAGAGCGTTACCGTTGGCCATTCTGGAAGGCGTAACCGTCAGCAATATGGTGGGAGACGGAACGGGCCGCGCTTCAGCCCGGTCACGCTGTCAACTGAAAGTGGTGAGCCCTGCTGGGTTCGAACCAGCGACCTACTGATTAAAAGTCAGTTGCTCTACCGACTGAGCTAAGGGCCCATCGCGGCGCCGCCGAAGCGGGCTTGCGAAGTGAGGTGTCGCCCTAGTGCGCCGATGCGGTCCGGTCAACCGGCTTTGGACGCGCGAGGCGCGCGGCGAGTTGGCGGACGCTGCGACCATGCAGCGGATGCTGCCATTCAGGGACGATCGCACGCAGCGGGCCGAGCACGAACGCACGCTCTTCGATGGCGGGATGCGGGATGGTCAGTGTGCCGTCGGACCAGGCGCCGCCCGACCAGAGCAGGATATCGAGGTCGAGCGTCCGTGCACTCCAGCGCTGACCGGTGCGGCGGCCGAAGCTCGCCTCGATCGCTTGCAACCGTGCGAGCATTTCGGGAGGGCTGAGCAGCGAGGCGACGAGCGCGACGGCGTTCGCGTAGCGGCGGCGCGACGGGCCGAGCGGATCGCTCGCGATGATCGGGCTGGCGTCGACCGCCTCGATATCGGCGCTCTCCAGCGCCGCCAGCGCGGCGAGCAGCACCGCGCGCGGGTCGCCGAACCGCGCATGTCGCCGATTCGATCCGAGCCCGATGGCATAGAGGGGAAGCGGCATTGCGTTGCTCATGGCGCAGCGCCTATCGCAGATGCGTGGAAATTGACAGCCCATTGCCCGGAACCGAGCCGCCGCGTGACTGCCCGCGCTGTCCGCGCCTCGTTGCATTGCGGCGCGAATGCCAAGTTGAGCACCCCGATTGGTGGAACGCGCCGGTCCATGCATTCGGCGATCCCGACGCCTGGCTCGCTTTTGCGGGACTCGCGCCGGGCAAGCATGGCGCGAACCGGACCGGCCGGCCTTTCACGGGCGATTATGCGGGCGATCTGCTGTTTGCGACGCTCGCCGAATTCGGTCTCAGCAAGGGCTGCTACGATGCGCGCATCGACGACGGGCTGACGCTCGACGGCGCGATTATCGTCAACAGCGTCAAATGTCTGCCGCCCCAGAACAAACCCACGCCCGCCGAAATCGCGAACTGTCGCCCGTTCTTCGAAACGCAGCTGGCAGCGTTGCCGAAAATCCGCGTGATCATCGCGTTAGGGCGGATCGCGCATGACGCCACGCTAAGGGCGGCGGGCGCCCGCCTCGCGGGTTCCCCCTTCGGCCATGGCGCAGTGCATATGCTGCCCGATGGACGGCATCTGATCGATAGCTACCACTGCTCGCGCTACAACACGAACACCGGGCGGCTCACGCCCGAAATGTTCGCCGATGTCTTCCGGACCGCGCTGGCGCTCCGCGATCAGACCAGCGGGCCGAATTCCTCGACCAGCCCGCGGTAAAGGACGCGCTTGAACGGGACGATCAGTTTCTCGATCTCGTTCAGCTCCGCCCATTTCCACGCGCGGAATTCCTGATGCTTGGTGTGGATGTTGACGTCGCCGTCGTCACCCATGAAGCGCATCAGGAACCAGTGCTGGCGCTGGCCGCGATACTTGCCGCCCCACATCTTGCCGATCAGATGGTCGGGCAGGTCATAGAAATATTCCTCGCGGCTGCGCGCGATGATTTCGACCAGCCCGCCGTGGACGCCGGTTTCCTCACCGAGTTCGCGGATCGCCGCTTCTTCGGCATCTTCGCCGTCATCGATCCCGCCCTGCGGCATCTGCCACGCCTCGCTCGACGTATCGAGCCGCTGGCCGACGAAGACGCGGCCGTCGCGATTGGCGAGCATGACGCCCGCGCAGGGGCGGTAGGGGAGGGAGCTATGATCGATCATGCCGCCCCGGTAGCTTCGGCGACGATCGCTTTCAATACGGTCAATGCCCCGCGAATATCTTCTTTGGCGCTCGGAATGCCTTGGGCGAGGTTGATATAACCGTGGATCGTGCCCGCCGCCTCGCGATAGGTGGTGGGCACCCCGGCCTCGATCAGCTTCGCCGCATAGGCGCGGCCTTGGTCACGCAGCGGGTCGAGCCCTGCGGTGATGAGCAGCGTCGGGGGCAGGCCCGCGGCCGGAAAATCGAGCGGCGAGGCGCGATAGTCGGCGGGGTCGGCGGCGTAGTGATTGCCGAACCAGGTCATGCTGCCCTGCGTCAGCAGATGGCCTTCGCCAAAATCGCGATAGCTCTGCCAATCGTCGTGCGTGGTGACCGCGGGATAGATGGGGTGGATCGCGATCACCGGCTTCGAAGCGGGCTTGTCGCGCAGCGTGAGCGCGGTAGCGATCGTCAGATTCCCCCCGGCGCTTTCACCCGACAGCACAAGTCCGGTGCAGGGGATGTTGTCGGCGACCCAGCGCGTCGCGGCCTCGCAATCGATCGGCGCGGCGGGGAAGGGATGCTCGGGCGCGAGGCGATAATCGACCGCGATCACGGGCATGTCGAGCAGCCGCGCCGCTTCGGCGCAATAAGCGTCATGCGTGTCGAGATCGCCGATCACCCAGCCGCCGCCATGATAAAAGACCATCACCGGTCCGGTTTCGCGGTCCGGGCGGTTGTCGTAGATGCGGATGGCGATCTCGCCGGCGGGGCCGGGGATGGTGCGATTCTCGACCTTGGCAATCTCGCCGCGCGGCACGTCGGCGAGCTGGCCCATCACGCGGAACATCTCGCGCGCGCCCTCGGGCGGCATCTCTTCCATTTTCGGCCCTTGCTGCGCGTTCAGGAAGGCGAGGAAAACCGCCACGTCGGGGCGCGTATATGGGGTGGTGCCGTCGGTCATCTGCGTCTCTCCCTGATCGCTGTTTTCACCATGCTATTCGGGATCGGCGGGGCAAATTCAATCCCGAAATGAAACTCACCTGCGCTTCACGCTTTGCAGGGTACAATTTTTTCTCAATTGCGGCTTGGCGCGCACCGGCCTAGGCCGATGTCACAGGTTCGCAAGATTTGAGGCAGAAGAGATAATGGCGACAGCGGTAGTGGACCAGGCCGACAAACGGCAGTCCCCCCTTTCGGATGCGGTAGTTGTACGATTTGCCGGGGACAGTGGCGACGGTATGCAGTTGACCGGCGGTCAATTCACCTTGTCCTCCGCGCTCGCGGGCAACGACTTTGCGACCTTCCCCGATTTCCCCGCCGAAATCCGCGCGCCGCAGGGCACGCTGTTCGGCGTGTCGGCGTTCCAGATCAATTTCGGATCGTCGGCGATCGACACCGCGGGCGACGCGCCCGACGTGCTTGTCGCGATGAACCCCGCCGCGCTCAAGACCAACGTGCCGCAATTGAAGCAGGGCGGCCTGATCATCGCCGACGAGGGTGAGTTCAACGACCGCAACCTCGCCAAGGCGAAATATGAAGCGAACCCGCTCGACGATGGCAGCCTCGCGAAGTGGCAGTTGCTCAAGCTCAACATCAGCCAGCTGACGATGGATGCCGTCAAGCCGTTCGGACTCGGCAACAAGGAAGCCTTGCGCTGCAAGAATATGTGGACGCTGGGGCTCGCGCTCTGGATGTTCGACCGCGACCGTCAGCCGCTCATCGACTGGCTCAACGCGAAATTCGCTAAGGCGCCCGATCTCGCCGCCGCGAACGTCGCCGCGCTTAACGCGGGCCATGCTTATGGCGAGACCGCCGAACTTGCGGGCCCGCTAAAGCAGCATCATGTCGATCCCGCCCCCGTCGCGCCCGGCCTGTACCGCACGCTGACCGGCGCCGAGGGTATCGCGCTCGGCCTCGTCGCGGGGGCGCAGCTTGCCAAGCTGCCGATGTTCTTCGGCGGCTATCCGATCACGCCGGCGTCGGCGATCCTGCATCATTTGTCGCGGCTCAAGGAATATGACGTCACGACCTTCCAGGCCGAGGACGAAATCGCCGCGATCTGCTCGGCGATCGGCGCGAGCTATGGCGGTTCGCTGGGCGTCACCAGCTCGTCGGGCCCCGGCATTGCGCTGAAGGGCGAGGCGATGGGGCTTGCGATTATGACCGAGCTGCCGCTCGTCATCGTCAATTCGCAGCGCGGCGGCCCCTCGACCGGCCTTCCGACCAAGACCGAGCAGTCGGATCTGTATCAGGCGGTTTACGGCCGCAACGGCGATGCGCCGATGCCCGTTGTGGCGGCCCGCTCGCCCGGCGATGCGTTCGAATGCGCGATCGAGGCGGTGCGCATCGCGGTGCAATATATGACCCCGGTGATGCTGCTGACCGACGGCTATATCGCGAACGCCGCCGAGCCTTGGGCGGTGCCCGACCTCACCACCTATGAGGCTTTCCCGGTCGAATTCCTCACCGAAGTGCCCGAGGGCGGGTTCAAGCCCTATGGCCGCGATGAAAATCTCAAGCGTCCGTGGGTGAAGCCGGGTACGCCGGGCCTGCTCCACCGGATCGGCGGGATCGAGAAGGAACTTGACACCGGGCACATCAACTATGCGCCCGAAAACCATCAGGCGATGACCGATATCCGCAAGGACAAGATCGACGGCATCAAGGTTCCCGACCAGGTCGTCGAACTCGGTGCCGAGGGCGGCAAGCTCGCGGTCGTCGGCTGGGGCTCGACCTTCGGCCCGATTCATCAGGCGGTGCGCCGCAAGCGCGCCGAAGGCCTCGACGTCAGCCACGTCCATATCCGGCACATCTGGCCGCTGCCCGCCAATCTCGGCGAATTGCTGAAAAGCTATGACAAGGTGATCGTCCCCGAGATGAACACCGGCCAGCTCAAGACCGTGCTGCGCGACCAGTATCTGGTCGATGCGAAGCCGGTGAACAAGGTGTCGGGCCAGCCCTTCACCATCGCCGAAATCGAAGCCGCCATCGAAGGAGCGCTCGCATGAACGAGATGACCACTATCGCGCGGACGACGACGCTCAAGGATTGGGAAACCGATCAGGAAGTCCGCTGGTGCCCCGGGTGCGGCGACTATGCGATCCTGAAAGCCGTGCAGCGCACGATGCCCGAAATCGGCACGACGCCCGAAAACACCGTGTTCGTCAGCGGTATCGGCTGCTCGTCGCGTTTCCCCTATTATATGGAAACCTATGGTTTCCACACGATCCACGGCCGCGCGCCGGCGTTCGCGACGGGGCTGAAGCTTGCCAACCCGGATCTCGACATCTGGATCGTCACCGGCGACGGCGACGGGCTGTCGATCGGCGGCAATCACACGATGCACCTGATCCGCCGCAACCTCGACTGCCAGATCATGCTGTTCAACAACGAGATCTATGGCCTTACAAAAGGGCAATATTCTCCGACCAGCCGCGTCGGCACGACCAGCCCGTCGACGCCCTATGGTTCGGTCGACCGCCCGGCGCAGCCCGCGGCCTTCGCGCTCGGCGCCGGCGCGCGCTTCGTCGCGCGCGGCTTCGACGTCTCGAAGGAATTGCCGAACGTGCTGAAGGCGGCACACGCCCACAAGGGCGCGGCCTTTATCGAGATTTTCCAGAACTGTATCGTCTATAATAAAGACGTGTTCGAAGATTTCGCCGCGCCGAAGGGCGCCGAGGACCGTCAGCTCTGGCTCAAGAATGGCGAACCGATGGTCTATGCCAAGGGCACCAAGGGCATCGCGCTCGACGCCGAGGCGCTGCACCTCAAGACCGTTGATGTCGTCGACGGCGACTGGCAGGCCGCGGGGGTGATCGTCCACGACGTCACCAATCGCAGCGTCGCGCACATGCTCGTCGAAATGCGCTTTGGCGAGTTCCCGATGGCGCTCGGCGTCCTCTACGACGACCCGCGCCCGACCTTCGAGGCCGATGTCGTCCGCCAGAACAAGGCGGCGGCCGAGGGCAAGACGGCCGACCTCCAAAGCCTGCTCAAGAAAGGGCAGACCTGGACAGTGACCGAGGGCGGACCCGAACTCTGATCTCGCCGCGGCACCGCGTGTCGGATCTATAGCTCGGGATGGACAATCTCACCCACAGCCTTGTCGGCGCGGTTCTGGGCCAGATGGGGCTCAAGAAGAAAACCGGCCTCGCGATGCCGACGTTGATCATCGCGGCGAACCTGCCCGATATCGACGCGACCTGCGCGATCTATGGTATCGAATCGCTGTCGATGCGGCGCGGGATCACCCACGGGCCGATCGCGCTGCTGCTACTGCCGTTCATCCTATGGGGGCTTATGCTGGCCTTCGACCGCTGGCAGGGTCGGCGCGGAAAACGGCCGGCCGAACGGTTCCCGGTCCATAAAGGCTGGTTGCTCGCGCTCGCCTATGTCGGCTGCTTCAGCCATCCGGCGCTCGACTGGCTCAACAATTACGGCATCCGCCTGCTCGAGCCATTCAGCCATCGCTGGTTCTACGGCGACAGCATCTTCATCGTCGACCTGTGGATATGGATCGCGCTTGCCGTGTCGGTCTGGTTGTCGCTGCGCGGCGAACGGCGCGGGGCGGCGAACTGGCGGCGCCCGGCGTGGATCGGCTTCACCGCCGTGTGCGCCTATATCTTCGTTAACGGCGTCATCACCGGCGCCGCCGAGCGCATGGCTTCGCGCGCGCTCGATGCGGGCGGTCAGAAGGATGCGCTCGTCGTTGCGAGCCCGCCGCCGCTCGCCTTCTGGAAACGCGACATCTTCTGGCGGACCGCCGACCGCTACGGCACCGCAAGCTTCGTTCCGGGCGCCGGCGGCGAAGTCGATCTGACCGGCGCGCCGACCGGAATGGACGATCCGCGCCTCGCGACCTGGGTCAAGGCCGATCCCGCGGCGCGCGCTTTCCTGTTCTGGTCGCGGATGCCCGTCGTGCAAAGCGATGGCGATGCGATCCTGCTCCGCGACCAGCGTTTCATGCACCCGCTCGCGCAGGACCGGTTCCAGGTTCGCCTGACCGCGCCCGACACCGCCAGCCATCCCGAATGAGCGCGCCCGCGTGACGTCATGGCGCCGCGTGTTTCAACCGATTGTCAGCGCGATGCGTTTGAGGCAGGAAGGTGACAATGAACACGCATGTCAGCCCGCGCCGCGGTAAGGAACTGCTCCGCGCCGACCGAGCTTATCGCTCGGGCGGCGGCATGGCGCGGCTGATCGCGTTGGCGCCCGCGAGCCTCTTTCACCGCATGCTCGACCGGATCGATGCGGGGCTCGCGCAGGGAACGATCGAGAGCCATCTACCCGACGGCAGCGTGCGCCTGCTCGGCGGACGCGGCAAGGGGCCGGTTGCGGTCGTTCATCTCCACAGCTGGGCCGCGCTCGCGCGGCTGGCGCTGTCGGGTTCGGTGGGCTGGTATCGGGCGTGGGAAGCCGGCGAATGGTCGTCGCCCGATCCGGTGCCTTTGTTCGACCTGTTCATGCGCAACGGCGAAGCGCTGGGCAATGTCGGCCGCGCGCATGGTCCGTGGCGCTGGCTCAACAAGGCGATCCATGCGCTCCGTCGCAACGACCGCCGCGGCGCAAAGCGCAATATCCACGCCCACTATGATTTGGGCAATGATTTCTATCGCTTGTGGCTCGATCCGAGCATGAATTATTCGAGCGCGCTGTTCACCGATCCCGGCCAGTCGCTCGAAGAGGCGCAGGCGGCCAAGGTCGATGCGATCCTCGACCGGCTCAATTTGCGGTCGGGAAGCCGGCTGCTCGAGATCGGTTGCGGGTGGGGGGCGCTCGCCGAGCGTGCGGTCGAACGCCACGACGTGCTCTACACAGGTATCACCTTGTCGCCCGCGCAGGCCGAAATCGCCGACGCGCGGCTCGCCGCGGTCGATCTGTCGGATCGCTCGCGCATCGAAATCTGCGATTACCGCGACGCGCAAGGGCCTTATGACGCGATCGCCAGCGTCGAGATGGTCGAAGCGGTGGGCGAGGCCTATTGGCCCGCCTATCTCGACGCGATCGCGCGGCTGCTGCGCCCCGGAGGCAAGGCGGCGATCCAATATATATTGATCAACGACGCACTGTTCGAACGCTATGCTGCGAGCAGCGATTTCATCCAGGCCTATATCTTCCCGGGGGGCTGCCTGATTTCGGAAAGCCGCTTTCGTGCGCTGGCCGAGGCGCGCGGCCTCGTGTGGCGCGACGTGCGGCGGTTCGGCGGCGACTATGCCGAAACGCTGCGCCAATGGCGCGAGCGGTTCGATGCGGCGGTTGCGGCCGATCAGCTTCCGCCGGGGTTCGACGCGCGCTTCGTCCGGCTCTGGCGCTATTATCTGCAATATTGCGAGGGGGGCTTTCGCGGCGGCGGTATCGACGTCGCGCAAGTCACGCTCGAAAAGACAGCCTGAAAACAGGGGAGAGGCATACATGCGAAGATTTTTGGCGGCGGTGCTGCTGTGCACTGCGGCGGCGGGGTGCAGTGCGCCCGCACCCACCGAGACCATCGATAAACTGCCAAAGGATCTGAATGTGCTGTTCTGGACCCAGGATCAACGCGACGCCGCCTTCCGCACGATGGAGACGGTGCCCAAGGTCGTCGTCAACACAGTGAAGGCGGGCGGGCCCGTCTATCCGCTGCCGCAGGGCAAACCGATCGACCTCGGCGATATCGATGCCCATATGGCGAAACAGCGCAATGCGGGGCTGATCATCGTTCAGGACGGCAAGATCCGGCTCGAAAAATATGCGCTCGGCTATGGCGCCGCGGGCCGCTGGACGAGCTTTTCGGTCGCCAAGAGCTTCACCTCGACGCTTGTCGGCGCCGCAGTGAAGGACGGCTATATCAAGAGCCTCGACGACAAGGTGACCGTCTATATCCCCGGCCTCAAGGGCTCGGCCTATGACGATGTCTCGGTGAAGCAGCTGCTGACGATGACCTCGGGCGTCAAATGGAACGAGGACTATACCGATCCCAAGTCCGACGTCGCGCTGTTCAATCTGCAAAAGCCCGTCGCCGGCGAGGACATAACGGTCAGCTATATGAAGACCTTGCCACGCGAAGCGCCCGCGGGTTCGAAGTGGGTGTACAAGACCGGCGAGACCAATTTGATCGGCGTCCTCGTCTCGAGCGCGACGGGCAAGACGCTGTCGGCCTATCTGTCCGAAAAGGTCTGGAAGCCGTTCGGCATGGAACAGGATGCGGTGTGGATGCTCGGCGCGACGGGGCACGAAATCAGCGGCTGCTGCATGTCGGCGAGCCTCAAGGATTATGCGCGCTTCGGGCAGTTCATCCTGAACGGCGGGGTCGCGGGCGGGAAGAAAGTGCTGCCCGACGACTGGTTGCCATCCGCAACGACGAAGCAGGCGGGCATCGACCTGCCAGGCCGCGGCTATGGCTATCAGTGGTGGACCAACGACGATGGCAGCTTCGCGGCGCAGGGCATCTTCGGGCAGGGCATCTTCATCGATCCGAAACGCAAGCTGGTGATCGCGTCGAACGGCAACTGGCCGACCGCGACCGATCCCGAGGGCGTCGGCGCGGCGCGCGAGGCGTTCTACAAGAGCGTGCAGGCGGCTGTGGACAACGAAGCCGCACGGGCGGGTGCTCGATGAACGGAGATGCTCTGAGCCGCGTAGCCCCCCAAGTTGAAGCGAACATTCAACCCGGCCGAACGCATCGGGGATGATTGAAGCCGGCTTCTGGGGGCTTGTCAGCGGATCGGCACTGATCCTGGGCGCTCTGATTGCCTATTTTTTTACGCTGCCCCAGCGGTTGATCGCCGGAATCATGGCGCTTGGGGCTGGCGTTCTGATTTCCGCTGTGGCGTTTGACCTGGTCGATGAAGCATCGCAGCAAGGCGGGATCGGGGCGACCGCTGCGGGGTTCATCGGTGGCACGCTGATGTACACCATCGCCAACATCGTCGTCGCGCGGCAGGGCGCGCGACATCGCAAACGGTCGGGTTGGAACCAAAGGGAAAGCCAGCCCCATGCCGACAGCGGCGGCGGCATGGCAATTGCGGTCGGCGCCCTGCTCGACGGCATACCGGAATCGATCGTCATCGGGGCCAGTCTTATCGAGGGCGGGGCGGTGAGTACCGTCACCGTCGCGGCGGTCTTTCTATCCAACGTGCCCGAAGGCCTGTCGAGCGCCGCCGGGATGAAGAGGGCGGGACGCGGGCCAGCCTATATCTTCGGGGTGTGGACCTGTATCGCCTTGGCCTCGGGGCTGGCGGCGATGCTCGGCAACGTCGCGCTGGCGGAGGCCGCGCCGGAGACGCTTGCGGCCGTGATGGCGGTCGCGGCAGGCGCGATTCTTGCCATGCTGGTCGATACGATGATCCCCGAAGCCACCGAGGAAACCCACGACTATAGCGGTCTGATCGCCGCCATAGGTTTCCTGTCGGCATTCATGCTGAGCAAGTGGGGCGGATGACGGGTATCCGCCTCGCGGCTATGAGAGCCCCCCGCGAAGGCCGGAGACGAGTGTCTTTTATTCGGTGACGATACTCGCCGCGCGCTGGGCCAGCCACACCGCCACAAGCGGGACAGCGACGCCCAGCGCCATGATCCACCATGCGTCGGCGAGCGTCACGGCGCGATACAGCGCCGCGCCGATCACCGCGCCGGCAACGACCCAGCCCGCACCGGTTCCGGCCGAAATGCGCATTGCGAACCAGCTACCGCCAAAGGTGCCGATGAACCAGCCGACGATCAGCGCGATCGTCGATCCGATCGGGATCAGGACTTCGCCGCTGTCGGGATCATAGACGTCGGGCGAAATCTCGCTGCCGGCATATTGGGCGAGCCAGATCAGCCCGAATGCGACAACGATGCCGATCACCGCGGCAATCGCCGTTCGCAAAATATCCTTGGTCATTCCCGCGCCCTCGCAAACCCTCTTATCCGAGCGTCTTAGCGCAGGAAAACGAAGATGGCGTTAAGCTTTTTCCATAACCTTGGGCAGCGCGTGGAAGGCGGTGCTGTCGAAACCTTCGACCATCAGCGCAGCGACATATTCGCCGACCGCGGCGGGGTCCTTGATGCTCTGCGGGTCCTCGCCGGGATAGGCGCGCGCACGCATTTGGGTGCGCGTGCCGCCGGGATCGAGGATCGCGGTGCGCACGGTCGAGATATTGCGCATTTCGGCGCCATAGCTGGTGACAAGCGTCTCGAACGCCGCCTTCGACGCGGCATAGGCGCCCCAATAGGCGCGCGGTTCGCGCGCGACACCGCTCGACAGCGCGATCAGCCGGCCGTTCGCGGCGCGGCGCAGCAGCGGGTCGAAATTGGCGATCAGCGCCTGCTGCGCGATCAGGTTCAGCGTCAGCAGCTTGTTGAATTCCTTGCCGTCGATTGCGGCAACGGGGGTCAGCGTACCGAGCATCGCGGCGTTGAGCACGAGCATGTCGAGCTGCGGCCAGCGTTCGGCGATCGCGCTCGCGAGGCGCGCGATGCTGTCGCCGTCGGTGAGGTCGAGCGGCGCGATCGTCGCGCTGCCGCCGGCTTCGTGGATGCGGTCTTCGAGTTCCTCGAGCCCGCCCGCGGTGCGCGCGGTGATCACGACATGCGCGCCGCGCGCGGCGAGCGATTCGGCGATCGCTTCGCCGATGCCGCGGCTCGCCCCGGTGACGAGCGCGACCTGGCCCGCCAATTCTTTAGACGTCACAGTCATTGTGTCAGACAACCCGTTCGGCAAGAAGCGAAAATTGATCTTCCAGTCCATGCTCGTCGAAATCGGTGAGCGTGGTCGGATAGTCGCCGGTGAAGCAGGCGTCGCAATATTTCGGCGCGTCGTCGCTGCGCTTCGCTTCGCCGAGCGCGCGATAGAGGCCGTCGATCGAAATGAAGGACAGGCTGTCGGCGTTGATGAAGTTCGCCATCTGGCCGACGCTCATCTGTGCGGCGAGCAATTTGGCGCGTTCGGGGGTGTCGACGCCATAGAAGCAGCTGTGCTGCGTCGGCGGGCTCGCGATGCGCATATGCACCTCGGTCGCACCGGCATCGCGCATCATCTGCACGATCTTGAGGCTGGTGGTGCCGCGCACGATCGAATCGTCGATCAGCACGATGCGCTTGCCCGCGATCAGTGCGCGATTGGCGTTGTGCTTCAATTTTACGCCGAGATGGCGGACCTTGTCGCCCGGCTGGATGAAGGTGCGCCCGACATAGTGCGAGCGGATGATGCCGAGTTCGAACGGAATGCCCGATTCCTGCGCATAACCGATCGCCGCGGGCGTGCCCGAATCGGGGACCGGGATCACCAGGTCGGCTTCGACCGGATTCTCGCGCGCCAGTTCGGCGCCGATCGCCTTGCGCACCGAATAGACGCTCGTCCCGTCGACGATCGAATCGGGGCGCGAGAAATAGACATATTCGAAGATGCACGGGCGCGCCGGATGGTCGGCGAAGGGGCGGTGCGAGGTCAGCTGGCCATCACGAATCGTGACAAGCTCTCCGGGCTCGACCGAGCGCACGAATTCGGCGCCGACGACATCGAGCGCCACGGTTTCCGACGCGAGGATATGCGCATCGCCGAGCTTGCCGATCACGAGCGGACGGATGCCGAGCGGATCGCGGCAGCCGATCATGCCCTCGGCGGTCAGGCAGATCAGCGAATAGGCGCCCTCGACCTGCTTCAGCGCGTCGATGAAGCGGTCGAGCAGCGAACGGTAATTGGAGGTCGCGACGAGGTGGATGATCACCTCGGTATCGCTGGTCGACTGGAAGATCGAACCGCGGCGTACCAATACCTTGCGCAGCGCAGCGGCGTTCGAGATATTGCCGTTGTGCGCGACTGCAAAGCCGCCGGTCGCGAGGTCGGCGAACAAAGGCTGGACGTTGCGCAGCGCGGTCTCGCCCGTCGTCGAGTAGCGGACATGGCCGACCGACGATCCGCCTTGCAGCTGGCGCATGATGTCGTCGCGGTCGAAATTGCCCGCGACATGGCCCATCGCGCGGTGGGTGTGGAACTCCTTGCCGTCGAAGGCAGTAATGCCCGCGGCTTCCTGTCCACGGTGCTGCAGGGCGTGAAGCCCCAGCGCGACAACCGCGGCGGCGCTATCGGCGCCATGAATACCAAATACGCCGCACTCCTCGCGGAGCTTGTCGTCGTCGAAAGGATGGGTCGTCAGCATGTCATTCCAGGGGCAGGGGGGCAGTGACTGCGGCGCATATAGGGACGGCAATCGCAAATGTCGCCCCCCTAATCACGGATTTGTCATATGCGCCGCGACGGACGGGGTGACAGCGGCTCCTATCCTGCTCTAAAGCGCGGTTTATGGATGATCAGCGCGACACGACCGACCGATTTCTTCCCCGTTTCGACGCCGCCGGACTGGTGACGGCGATCGTCGTCGACGCCGACAGCCATATATTGCTGATGGTCGCGCATATGAACGCCGAGGCGATCGAGCGGACTCGCGCGACGGGGCAGGCGCATTTTTGGTCGCGGTCGCGACAAGCGTTGTGGCGCAAGGGCGAGACGTCGGGCAACGGCCTGGCGGTCGTGGAGATGCGCGTCGATTGCGACCAGGACGCGCTGCTGCTCCGCGTGAAGCCCGCGGGGCCCGCATGTCACACAGGGCGCCGCTCCTGCTTCTATCGCCGTGTCGAGGCCGACGGCAGCCTGACCTTCCTGGCGGACGATGCGCAGGGCTGATGTCGCCGCACTTGCGGTTCTGATGCTCGCGGCATGCGGACGACCCGCGCCGGGCGAACATGCGAAGGGGATCGACACCGGCAACCCGCTCGAAGTGACCGCCCGCCAACGCGGCGTCGTGCATCCTGAGGGCGCAAGCCCTGTTGGCGTGTTCGAGCGCGCGCACGATCTCGGCCGCGATGCGATGTGCGTCGTTCCCGATGGCGCCGGGAAATGGCGCTTTGCCGTCACCGCCGCCTTCGGTCCCGGCCTCTCGTGCGCCGCTCACGGAACGATGGTTCGTGAGGGTCGCGGCTGGCGGATGCGCTTCGCCGGGGCCGATGGCTGCGAAGCCTTTGTGCACGAAGAAGAGGATGAGCTCCGCTTGCCCGGAAAGCTGCCGCCGCAGTGCCGCCGCCTGTGCCCCGGCCGCGCCTCGCTCGCGGGGCTCAGCCTGCCGCGCGCGAGCTGGTCGGCGGCCGACGCGGGGGGCTTGCGGATCGCCGATCGAGACGGCAATATGCAGCGTCCGTGCGGGGGCTGAACCGCCCCGAAATGACCCGCTCTGCCGGGCTTGACGTTCACGTCAACGGAAACTAGTTTCACCGGCATGACCGAACAATATGGCCACGCCCATATCGATACGCCCGATCATCTTGGGCGCGAACAATTCAGCATCACCGACTTGTCGACCGAGTTCGGGGTCACCGCCCGCGCGCTGCGTTTCTATGAGGACGAAGGGTTGATCAGCCCGTCGCGCAAGGGATTGTCGCGTATCTATTCGAAACGCGACCGCGCGCGCCTCGCGTGGATTCTCCGCGCCAAGCGCACGGGTTTCAGCCTTGCCGACATTCGCGAGATGATCGACCTCTACGACGTCGGCGACGGCCGCAAGCTGCAGCGTCAGGTCACGATCGAGAAATGCGAACAGCGCATCGGCCTGTTGCAACGCCAGCGCGACGATATTGACAGCGCTGTAGATGAGCTGTCACGCTTCATCGATACGGTGAAAAAAGTCGACGCCGGCCAGAAGGTCGACTGAGCCTCTCCCCAGGCAAGTTCACTGCTAACCTGCTTTTCAGAAGGATATCCCATGCCCGTCTATCGCGCGCCCGTGCAAGACACGCTGTTCCTCCTCAACGACGTGCTCGGGATCGAGCGCTATGCCAACCTGCCCGGCTTCGCCAACGCCACCCCCGATATGGTCGAGGCGGTGCTGACCGAGGCCGGAAAGTTCTGCGAGGAAGTGCTGTTCCCGATCAACCAGTCGGGCGATCTCGAAGGCTGCACGCGCCACGACGATGGTTCGGTGACGACGCCGAAGGGCTTCAAGGAAGCGTATAAGGCTTATTCCGAAGCCGGCTGGGGTCTGCTGACCGCGCCCGAGGAATTCGGCGGGCAGGGGCTGCCGCACGTCATCGGTTTCCCGGTCGAGGAATATCGCAACGCCGCCAACCAGGCCTTCGCCATGTATCCGGGGCTAACGCAGGGCGCGACCGCCGCGATCCTCGTCAAGGGCTCGGACGAGCAGAAGGCGACCTATGTCCCCAAGATGATCGCGGGCGATTGGGGCGGGACGATGAACCTGACCGAGCCGCACTGCGGCACCGACCTTGGCCTCATTCGTACGCGCGCGGTGCCGAACGGCGATGGCAGCTATGCGGTGACCGGCACCAAGATCTTCATCTCGTCGGGCGAGCATGACCTGACCGACAATATCATCCACCTCGTGCTGGCAAAGACCCCCGACGCGCCCGACAGCGTCAAGGGCATCTCGCTGTTCATCGTCCCCAAGTTCATCGTGGGCGACGACGGCTCGCTGGGTGAGCGCAACACGCTCTCGTGCGGGTCGATCGAGCATAAGATGGGCATCCACGCCAATTCGACCTGCGTGATGAACTATGACGGCGCGAAGGGCTGGATGGTCGGCGAGGAGAATAAGGGCCTCGCCGCGATGTTCGTGATGATGAACGCCGCGCGCCTCGGCGTCGGCATCCAGGGGCTCGGTCAGGCCGACGTCGCCTATCAAAACGCGGTCCAGTACGCGCAGGACCGCCGTCAGGGCCGCGCCCTCACTGGCCCCAAGGATCCGCAGGAAAAGGCCGATCCATTGTTCGTCCACCCCGACGTGCGCCGTATGCTGATGGATGGCAAGGCGACGGTCGAGGGGCTGCGCGCTCTCTGCACCTGGGGCGCGCTGCAGGTCGATCTCGCGCATGTCGCCGAGAGCGAGGAAGAGCGCCAGCGCGCCGACGATCTCGTCAGCCTGCTGACGCCGGTGATCAAGGGCTTCGGCACCGACAAGGGCTATGAAGTCGCGACCAACGCGCAGCAGGTCTTCGGCGGCCACGGCTATATCGAAGAGCAGGGCATGAGCCAGTATGTCCGCGATGCCCGCATCACAATGATCTACGAAGGCGCGAATGGCGTGCAGGCGATGGACCTTGTCGGCCGCAAGCTCGCACAGAATGGCGGCCGCGCGATCCAGGCATTTTTCGCGATCGTCGACGAGGAATGCGGCAGCGCCAAGGGCAATGAAGCGCTCGCCGATTTCGCGACGCGCCTCGAAAAAGCGAATGGCGAACTCAAGGCCGCGACGATGTGGTTTATGGCTAACGGCATGGCGAACCCGAACAACGTCGGCGCCGGCGCGCATCACTATATGCACATTCTCGGGATCGTCGCGCTGGGCTCGATGTGGCTGAGGATGGCCGAAGCGGCGCACAAGGCGCTCGCCGAAGGCCGCGGCAACAAGGCGTTCCTTGAGGCCAAGCTCGTCACCGCGCGCTATTTCGCCGAACGCTTCCTGCCCGACGCGGGATCGCTTCGCCGCAAGATCGAGGCGGGCAGCGACGCGATGATGGCGCTGGCGCCCGAACAGTTCGTCGCAGCCTGACTAAAGGGTCCGTACTCAACTACAGTGCCGTCGAGGCGCCCAAATGGCGAACAGATCGGACCGAAAGACGCGCAGGGAAGGCTGGTTGTCTTTCCAAGCGGCTTTCGGGCCGAGATGGAAGCCATTTGGACGTCCCGAAGGGATTTGATCAAAATGGCCCATCGCTTCGTCGAGAAGTCTGGAAATATCGACATATTTCTGCGCCTTCTCTCCTCGCACTGAGCCATTTTGCTTCAAACCTCGACGGCGCTGTAGTTGAGTACGGACCCTAACCCTTGCAACCATCGCCGTCATCATGCGTGGTGGCGGCGATGGGGACCGAGCTATCACCGATCGTCGTCGAAGGGCGCAATTGCTGGCGCATCGAACGCGCCGACAAGGCGCGGATGATCGTCGATGCGGCGGACTATTATGCGCTGCTCGAAGGGCTGATGGCCGACGCGAAAGAGCGCATCCTGCTCATCGGCTGGGATTTCGACCCGCGCATCGCCTTGAAGCCCGACAAGACGGGCAAGGGTGAGCCGCTCGGCGACTATATGTTGCGGCTCGCAAAGGAAAAACCCGAGCGCGACATCGACATATTGCGCTGGAATTTCGGCGGGCTCAAACAGTTCGCAATGCCGCGAATCCTGTCGATGGTCGCGCGCTGGAAACTGACGCGCGCGATCAGCTTTCGTCTCGATAGCGCGCATCCGGTCGGGTGCAGCCATCATCAGAAGGTCGCGGTGTTTGACGATCATCTCGCGGTGTGCGGCGGCATCGACGTCGGCGCGCGCCGCTGGGACACGCGCGATCACAAGGATGGCGACGCGCACCGCACCGCGCCCGACGGCAAAGCCTATATGCCCTGGCATGATTTGACGATGATCCTCGCGGGGCCGGTCGGCAATGCGCTCGCCGACCTTGGCAACGAGCGCTGGCAGCGCGCAACGAAAAAGCCGCTGCGCGATCTGAAGGGCAAGGGCGAGAATTGGCCCGACGACCTCGAACCCGATTTCGAAGGCGTCGACGTCGCCATCTCGCGCACGCGCGCCGAATATGAGGATAGCGGGGAAATCCGCGAGATCGAGCAACTCTATCTCGACATGATCGCCGCAGCCGACCGCTTCATCTATTTCGAAAATCAATATTTCACCTGCGGCAAGATCGCCGCCGCCATCGCAGCGCGGCTGAACGAGGATGATCCGCCCGAATTCGTGATGGTGATGCCAAAGACCGCCGACGGCTGGCTCGAACAGATGGCGATGGACGCCGCGCGGGTGCAACTGGTGCGCGAGATTGCGAAGGCGAAGCATGGCGACCGCCTGAAAGTCTATTATCCGCGCACCAGCCGCGGCGAGCCGATCTATGTCCACGCCAAGACCGCGATCGTCGACGACCGCATGATCCGCGTTGGCTCGGCGAATATGAACAACCGATCGATGGGGCTCGACAGCGAATGCGATGTGACGATCGACGCCGCGCTGCCCGCGAACGAAGGCGTCGAACCCGCGATCGCGCGCTTGCGCTCGTCGCTGATCGCCGAACATCTCGACGTGGGGGAAGAAGATGTCGCGGCCGCGTTCCAGCGCACCGGATCGCTGATCGACACGATCGAGGCGCTGCGCGGCAAGGGGCGGTCGCTCGAACTGCTCGATCTCGTGCCCCCGGGGCCGTTCGACGAATTCATTGCCGAGAATGAGGTCCTCGACCCGACCAGCCCCGACGCGATGTTCGAAAGCCTGACCGAACGCGGCCTCAGGAAAAGCTGGCACCGCGGCCGCAACTGGATGAAGCGTCACCGGCCCTTCGGGCGCAAGAGTTAAACCTTCTCCCTTGATGGGAGAAGGATACGCAGCCTTATCGCAAAGCGGTTAGGCGAAGTTGGATGAGAGTGATGGTGCGTTACGACCATCATTCCGAGCCGCAACGGCACCCCCACCGCTGCGACTAGCCAGCAAGCTGGCTAGTCTCGCTGCCTCCCCCATCGAGGGGGAGGGAAATTCAGTCCGCCAGCGAAAGGATGTGCTTCGCCTGCTTGAGGTGCGGCGCGTCGACCATCTTGCCGTCGACCTGCAACACGCCGACCCCGGGATTGGCGGCGAAGGCATCGACGATCGCCTGCGCGCGTGCAGTTTCTTCCGCCGACGGTGTGAAGGCGGCGTTGATCGCCTCGACCTGCGACGGGTGGATTGCCATCATCCCGGTAAAGCCGTCGCGCCGTGCGCGCGCCGCATAGGCAGAAAGTCCCGCCTCGTCCTTGATCGCCGGGAACACCGTGTCAATCGCCGCGGCGCCTGCTGCATGCGCCGCGAACAGCGTCAGCGCGCGCGCCACCTCATAGGGCGAGGTATAGCTGCCATCGGCCTCGCGGCTCGTCGTCGCGCCAATCGCGGCGGGCAGATCCTCGGCGCCCCAGGTCAGCCCGAGCAGGCGGTCTTTCGCCTCACGATAGCTGCCGAGCGTGAAGATCGCCGCGGGTGTTTCGGTCGCGATCGGCAGGATCGGCGGCAGCGACGCATCGCGCGCGGCTTCGCTGCGCAGGATCGTATCGAGCTGCGCGATGCTCGGCGCGCCTTCGGCTTTGGGCAGCATGATCGCGTCGGGCCCGGCGGCAAGGATCGCGGCGACGTCGGCGGCGGTCAGATGGCCGTCGAGCGGATTGACGCGCACCAGCGTCACGACTTCGCGCGTTCCCGCCAGATAATCGGCGATCGCGTGGCGTGCCGCATCCTTGTTCGCGAGCGACACCGAATCCTCAAGGTCGAGGATGATCGCATCGGCGCCCGATGCCGCGGCCTTGGCGAAACGCTCGGGGCGGTCACCGGGGACGAAGAGCAGAGAACGTAGTCGCATTAGCTGGCCTTCCGCTGGACAAGGGCAGAACGCTCGCACTGGCAGACAAGTTCATCGCGCTGGTTGATCGCGCGGTGGAGGAAGGTCACGATCCCTGCATTGGGCCGCGATTTCGATTCCTTGAGGCCGATGATTTCGCTCTCGGCGCGCAATGTGTCGCCGATGAACACCGGCTTGGGCATCACCAGCTTGTCGTAGCCGAGGTTCGCGACGAGCGTCCCGAGCGTCGTATCGCCGACCGACAGCCCGACCATCAGGCTGAAGGTGAAGGTGCCATTGACGAGGATCTGGCCGAACTCCGACGCCTTCGCCGCCTCTATGTCGAGGTGCAGCGGCTGCGGATTATGCGTCATCACGGTGAAAAGCAGATTGTCGGTTTCGGTCACCGTGCGGCGGATGTCGTGGGTCAGCGTATCGCCGATGGCCCATTCGTCGAAATATTTGCCGGCCATTATGCGTCTTCCTTTTCGATCCGCACCAGCAGCGCCTCGACCTGAACCTGCGCGCCCGCGGCCGCGTTGAGTTCGGCCACGACGCCGTCGAACGGGGCGGTCAGGCTGTGCTCCATCTTCATCGCTTCGAGCGTCAGCAGCTTCTGGCCCTTGGTCACCTTGTCGCCTGCCGCGACCTCGACCGCAATGACCTTGCCGGGCATCGGCGAGAGGATCGCGCCGTCACCCGCGCCGCTGCCCGCGCTGGCTTCGGCACGCCAGGGCGTCAGCTGCCATACCGAACCGCTCTCGGCAACGAGCATCGCGGGCGACGGCTCCTCGGCACCGGGGCCATGCAGTTCGACCTCGACGCGCTTGCCGTCGAGCAGGAAGGGCGCCGAGCGCACATCGGGGGCGTTGAGACGGAAACCCGATTGCAGCGAGCGCGGCACCATCGCCATCGCGGCGTTTGTCAGCGCCTGCGCGGTCGGCACCGGCTCTTCGGTCATCGCATCGCCGTCGCGGCCGATCAGTCCGGTGTCGACGGTGCCCGCGACGAAATCGGGATGATCGAGCGCATTGATCAGGAACGCCGAATTGGTCTTCACCGGCCAGATCGCGCTGTCCTCCAGCATCTCCGACAACAATTCGCGCGCTTCCTCGCGGTCCTCGCCCCAGGCGATGACCTTGGCGATCATCGGGTCGTAGAAGGGCGAAACTTCGGCGCCCTCGTAAACGCCGGTGTCGACGCGGCCGATATGCTCGGGGAGCTGGAAGAGTTCGAGCGTGCCGATCGAGGGCAGGAAGCCCTTCGCCGGATCCTCGGCATAAAGCCGCGCCTCCATCGCCCAGCCGTTGATCGCAAGCTCGTCCTGCGCGAGCGGGATCGGTTCGCCCGATGCGACGCGCAGCTGCCATTCGACCAGGTCGACGCCGGTGATTTCCTCGGTCACCGGATGCTCGACCTGCAATCGCGTGTTCATTTCCATGAACCAGATGCGGTCGGCGCGGAGGCCCTCCGACGCGTCGGCGATGAACTCGATCGTCCCCGCGCCGACATAATCGACCGCCTTCGCCGCGCGCACCGCTGCGGCGCAGAGGTCGGCGCGCGTCGCTTCGTCCATGCCGGGGGCAGGGGCTTCCTCGATCACTTTCTGGTGGCGGCGCTGCAGCGAGCAGTCGCGCTCGAACAGATGGACGACATTGCCGTGCGTGTCGCCGAACACCTGCACCTCGATATGGCGCGGGGTCAGGATATATTTCTCGATCAGCACATGATCGTTGCCGAACGATGCCGCGGCCTCGCGCTGGCACGAGGCGAGCGCGTCGAGGAAATCCGCTGCAGCATCAACCTTGCGCATCCCCTTGCCACCGCCGCCCGCGACCGCCTTGATCAGCACCGGATAGCCGATCCCCGCCGCTTGTTCGGCAAGGAAGGCGGGGTCCTGATTCTCACCCATATAGCCGGGGGTCACCGGGACGCCCGCGTCGGCCATAAGCTTCTTGGCGGCGTCCTTGAGGCCCATTGCCGTGATCGACGACGGCTTCGGACCGACCCACACGAGCCCCGCATCGGCCACCGCCTGCGCAAACTCGGCATTCTCGGAAAGGAAGCCATACCCCGGGTGGATCGCCTCGGCGCCCGTCGCCTTGGCCGCAGCGATGATCTTCTCGCCGATCAGATAGCTCTCACGCGCTGGCGACGGCCCGATATGCACCGCCTCATCGGCCTCGCGCACATGCAGCGCCCTCGCGTCGGCATCCGAATAGACCGCAACGGTGCGAATGCCCATATCGCGCGCGGTGCGGATGATGCGGCAGGCGATTTCGCCGCGATTGGCGATAAGCAGGGACTGGATCATAGGGTTCCGTTCACTTCGAAATGCAAGACATGCGCTTCCTTCTCGATCAGGAAGTCATCGTCGAAATCATAATATTTGGCAGCATCGACCGGCGTGCCGGCAAAGCCCTCGATCACGTCGAGATTGTCCCAGAAGGTCAGCATCTCGAAATGGACGACATCACCCTCGGCGCGCCGGAGGCACCAGGCGCCGCGATTGCCCGCGACCGACCGATAGTCGGGAATGGCGACGTCGAGCATCAGCTTGAGATAGGCATCAGCCTTGTCCTTGGGGACGATCCCGTGCCAGCGCCGCGCGATCATGGGTGCGCCTCCGGAAAGCCGTGACGAACGTGCAGCGCGTGCAGCAGCCGTTTGAAGTCGCCCACAAAGTGCGTGCCCTGATGCTCACCGTCGGCGAGCTCACCCGGCGCATCGTCGGCGAGCACCAGCACCGGCAGATTCTGGTTCGCCGCACCGATCGCCGCGATGACCGCATTGCGCGGGCGCGGAAAGGCAATGCGGATCACCTCGAGCGTCGCGGCCTGCTCGGGAAAATTTGCCAGCAACCCATCGATGGTAATGCAGTCGCGGCAATAGAAATTCCGCCCGGGCAATGCGGGGTCTTCGAACAGCGGATCGAGAAGATAAAGACGGTCGTTCATGGTCACACCACCAACATGATCGCGTTGCCGAAATTGTGCACCGCGACGGGAAGAAGCAGGCTGCCGGTGCGTTCGCGCAACCAGACCGCCAGAAAGGATGGAATGGCGGTGAGCGCCATCGTGATGGCGTCGAACTGAAACCCGTCGCCGGCGGAATAGCTCAAGGCATGCGCCATACCGAACAAGGCGCACGACAGCACCGCGCCCCAGCCCCAATCGATGCCAAGCAGTCTGATCCGGCCACGGAACGCTTCGTTCAGCGCCAAAAGAAGTATGCCGCGATAGAAGGGTTCTTCCTCCAACCCGGGCATGGTGAGCTGGAACGCCATCGTTTCGCCTGAGGCGGGCTCGTTCGGAAACGACAAGGCGAGGGCCAGAAAGAAAAGGCAATAGAGCAGCGCGACCGGCATCGCCGAACGCAGCGAGCCGGCGTTCTGCCTGAGCGTCAATCCCGAACGCCGCCAGCCGAACGCCGGATGCGATGCGATCGCCAGCGTCGCCGCCAGCGCCAGCAGCTTGCCCTGCCAGTTCCAGTCGCTCGCGCCGAACAGGTCGGGCAGCGCGCCGTAGAAATTGGTCAGCAGCGCGTCGTTGATCACGACCAGCCCCGCCGCGACAAACAGCCAGCGCGGTGAAAATCCACTGCGATCGGACAGCCCCAGCACAAAGCCCGCCGTCACCAGCATCGCCACGACGGCGAGTATGAAAAGGATCGGATCGGGCATCGTCACATCCGGAACACGCCGAAGCCGCGGTCCTCGACCGGTGCATTCAACGTTGCGGCAAAGGCGAGTCCGAGCACGTCGCGCGTCTGCGCGGGGTCGATGATGCCATCGTCCCAGAGGCGCGCGGTGGCGTGATAGGGATTGCCTTCGTCCTCATATTTCTGGCGGATCGGCGCCTTGAAGGCTTCGGCCTCTTCGGGCGTCCATTTGTCGGCGTCGCGGTGGACGGTCGCGAGCACGCTCGCCGCCTGCTCGCCGCCCATCACGCTGATCCGGCTGTTGGGCCAGCTGAACAGGAAACGGGGCGAATAGGCGCGCCCGCACATGCCGTAATTGCCCGCGCCGAAGCTGCCGCCGATCAGCACGGTGATCTTCGGCACCGTCGCCGTCGCAACCGCGGTCACCAGCTTCGCTCCATGCTTGGCGATGCCCTCGGCCTCATATTTGCCGCCGACCATGAAGCCCGAGATGTTCTGAAGGAAGAGCAGGGGAATGCGCCGTTGCTGCGCCAGCTCGATGAAATGCGCGCCCTTCACCGCGCTCTCGCTGAACAGCACGCCGTTATTCGCGAGAATCGCTACCGGAATGCCCCAGATATGCGCGAAGCCGCAGACGAGCGTACTGCCGTAACTCGCCTTGAACTCGTGAAACTCGCTGCCGTCGACGATGCGCGCGATGACTTCGTGGACGTCGTACGGCGCGCGAACGTCGTCGGGGACGACGCCGTACAGCTCTTCGCCGTCATATTTGGGCGGGCGCGGGGCCTTCATCGGAACTTCGAAGCCCTTGTCCTCGCCCAAATGGCTGACGATGTCGCGGACGATCGTCAGCGCATGCTCGTCATTCTCGGCGAGATGATCGACGACGCCCGATTTCTTCGCATGGAGGTCGCCGCCGCCGAGATCCTCGGCGCTGATCTCTTCGCCCGTCGCCGCCTTCACCAGCGGCGGGCCGGCGAGGAAGATCGTGCCCTGATTGCGCACGATCACCGTCTCGTCGGACATCGCGGGGACATAAGCGCCGCCCGCGGTGCAGCTTCCCATCACGCACGCGATCTGCGGGATGCGCTTCGCCGACATATTCGCCTGGTTGAAGAAGATGCGCCCGAAATGATCGCGGTCGGGAAACACCTGATCCTGATGCGGCAGGTTCGCACCGCCCGAGTCGACGAGGTAGATGCAGGGCAGGCGGTTCGCCTCGGCAATCTCCTGCGCGCGGAGATGCTTCTTGACCGTCATCGGGTAATAGGTGCCGCCCTTCACCGTGGCGTCGTTGCACACGATCATGCACTGGCGCCCCGACACGCGTCCGATCCCGCAGATCAGCCCTGCGCCGGGCACCTCGCCATGGTACAGGTCGTTCGCCGCCAGCTGCCCGATTTCGAGGAAGGGCGCGCCCGGATCGAGCAGCCGCTCGACACGCTCGCGCGGGAGCAATTTTCCGCGGCTTGTGTGCCGCTCGCGCGATTTCTCGTTGCCGCCGAGCGCCGCTTCGGCGACCGCCGTCCGCAGCGCGTCGGTCAGCGCGCGATTATGCGCGCTGCGGGTGCGATATTCGTCGCTGTCCGCGTTGATGCTGGTGCCAAGAACCGGTGCGCTCACTGTACAGTCTCTCCCTGAAATCGGTTCGGAACTAACCCGTCGCTCGTCGATTGAAAAGCGCAGCAGGCCGAAAATGGTTGGTATTGTAACCGGATTTTCCGACGCGTCGGCCGCCTGCCTATCCGTGACAAAATAAGGTCATTTCCATGAAAAAAGCTGTCTTTGCCGTTCTTCTGTCCACCGCCGCGATTCTCGCGGGACCCGTCGCGTGTAGCAGCGGCAAGGACAGCTCCGCCGCCTACACCGTCGGCACCGAAATCGGGATCAGCAAAGCCGCGATGGACACCGCCGCGAAGCCCGGCGACGACTTTTACGCCTATGCCAACGGCAATTGGGACAAGACGACCGAAATCCCCGCCGACCGCTCGTCGATCGGTGGTTTTTACGTGGCGCAGCTCGAAACCGAAAAGCGCAATCGCGAACTCATCGATGCGATCGTCAGGGGCGACGCCGCCGCCGATACCAACGAAGGCCGCATCGCCGCTTTCTACAAGGCTTACACCGACACCAAGGCGATCGATGCCGCGGGCATGAAGCCCGTCGCCGCCGACCTCGCGCGCTTTGCCGCGATCACCGACAAGGCCGCGCTGTCGAAGGTCCTCGGCGAACAGCTCCGCGCCGATGTCGACCCCTTGAACGCGACCGATTTCGGTACCGAGAACCTCTTCGGCGTCTTCGTGACGCAGGGTCTCGCGACCCCGGGCGAAGTCATTCCCTATCTGCTGCAGGGCGGGCTCGGCATGCCCGAGCGTGAATATTATCTGTCGGTCGACCCCAAGATGGCGAGCATCCGCACGGCGTACCAGGCCTATATCGCCAAGCTGCTGACCGCCGCGGGGCAGAGCGACGCCGCCGCGAAGGCGAAGCGCATCTACGATCTCGAGGTCAAGATCGCGAAGGCCCACGCGACGCGCGAGCAGAGCGAGGATTTCACCAAGTCGGCCGATGTCTGGGCGAAGGCCGATTTCGCCAAGAAGGCGCCGGGGATCGACTGGCCCGCGTTCATGAGCGCCGCGAAGCTCGACGGCGCAGCCAAGTTCGGCGCCTATCACGCGAACGCGATCACCGGCCTGTCGGCGCTCGTCGCGTCCGAGCCGCTCGACGCATGGAAGGACTGGCTCGCCTTCCACCAGATCAACAGCCACGCCGACGTGCTGCCGAGCGCGATCGATGGCGCGCACTTCACCTTCTATGGCACGACGATGGCGGGCACGCCGCAGCAGCGCAGCCGTGACAAGCGGGCACTCGACGCGCTCGACACCTATCTCGGCGATGCGGTGGGCAAAGCCTATGCCGACAAATATTTCCCCGCCTCTGCAAAAGCGGAGGTCGGCGACATGGTGAAGAACATCAAGGCGGCGTTCGCGACGCGCGTGAACACGATCGACTGGATGGCGCCCGAAACCAAGAAGGAAGCGATCAAGAAGGTCGAAACGATCGCGGTGGGCGTAGGCTACCCCGACAGCTGGCGCGATTATGGCAGCTACACCGTCAGCGCGAATGCCTATGCGAACGAGGTTGCGGGACAGCAGGCCGAATATGCGCACCAGCTCGCCAAGATCGGCAAACCGATGGAGAAGGGCGAGTGGTGGATGGTCCCGCAGACGGTAAACGCGGTGAACCTGCCGGTCCAGAACGCGCTGAACTTCCCCGCCGCAATCCTCCAGCCGCCTTTCTTCAACGCCAAGGCCGACCCGGCGTTCAACTATGGCGCGATCGGCGCGGTGATCGGCCACGAGATCAGCCACAGCTTCGACAATAATGGCGCGGCGTTCGATTCGACCGGCGCGCTGCGCAACTGGTGGACCCCGGCGGATCTGGCGAAGTTCAACGCCGCGGGCGACGCGCTCGCGGCGCAGTTCGACACGTACAAGCCGTTCCCCGATCTCGCGGTCAACGGCAAGCTGACGCTGGGCGAAAATATCGCCGACGTTGCGGGCCTGCAGGCGTCGTACGACGCGTACCGCGCCTCGCTCGGCGGCAAGGAAGCGCCGGTGATCGACGGCTTCACCGGCGATCAGCGCTTCTTCATCGCCTTCGCGCAGACCTGGGCGACCAAGATGCGCGCCGAGGCGCTGCGCGCGCGCGTCGCGACCGACGGCCATGCACCGGGCATGTACCGTGCGCTGACGGTGCGCAACCTCGACGCCTGGTACAAGGCATTCAACGTCCAGCCGACCGACAAGCTGTACCTCGCGCCCGACAAGCGCGTCCGCGTCTGGGGTTGATATCGGGGCAGGGCGGGGCGTCATTTCGCCTCGCCCTCACCGGACGGCGCTCCGGGCTTTTCCTTCAGGATCAGGTAGCGATAGACGCCTATCGCGTTGATGATCAGCAGCGCCATATTCTGCCACCCGATGCCTTCGCTGTCGGGCTGCAGGAACCCCCATGCGATCAGAGCGATGCTGCTCGTCACGAAGACGACGAACGCCCAGCCGGTCCAGCGCCGCCCCAGATTGAGCGACACGACCAGCGCCGCGAGCGTCGCCGCGCCCGCGCCATAATATTGCAGGGCGGTGAGCACCGTATCGCTCATCGCGGCTCGACGAGATTGCTGACTTCGACAAGATTGCCGTCGGGATCGTGGAAATAGAGCGAGTCGATCGTTCCGGTCGCGCCATCGCGCAATCCCGCGTCGATGATCGCGACGCCCAGCGCTTCCAGATGTGTGCGCCACTCGGCAACCGGCGTATCGCTGAGCAGGCAGAAATTGCCGCTGCCCGGCACCGTGTCGCGCGCGATGGCTGGGCTGGTCGCGGCATCCTGAAGGCTGATTTTGTTCGCGCCGAACTGCAGCGAATATTTGCCCGGTCGCTCCTCGCGTGCAGTCATGCCGAGCACGCGTTCATAGAAGGCGCACGTCGCCGCGACGTCGCGGACGCACAGGACAATATGGTCGAAACCGGCGACGCGAAACCCGCTCATCGCTCGCTCGCCGTCGCGCCATGGACATATTCGAGCTTCAGCCCGTCGGGGTCGGCAAAGAAGACCGCGTAATAGGTCGGACCATAGCGCGGATAATCGGCGGGCGCGTCGAGGATCGTCGCGCCAATCTCCAGCAACAGCGCGTACAGCCGGTCGACATCCTCGCGGCTGTCGCTCGTCCACGCCAGATGATGGAGGCCGGGCGAATAGCGGTCGTGCGTTCGCGCGGCGCCGTCGCCGCGCGCTTTCAATATCCCGATCGAATGGAAGGGCTCGCCAATGCGGTCCCAGTCGCTGCCATTATCGTCATCGGCCGAGCGCCGGTAGCCGAGGAAGCCGAGCACACGTTCATAAAAGGCGCGCGAGCGGGCAAGGTCGCCGACCGTCAGGTCGATATGATGGACCAGCCCGCGCGCGCTCATGCGGCCCCCAACAGCGCGAAGACGCCCGAAGCGGTGAGGATGGGCCAGCCGATATGGCGGCCGCGCGTGTAGATCGCGTCGAACAATCCGGTCGCGGTCCACGCCGCGCCGATCAGCAGGATCAGTTCGCGCGGCGTCCCCGGCCAGACGACCGAGGCGGCCGACACCAGCATTAGCAGCGACAGCGCGTGCCACGCGAGGCGAAACACCCTGCGCGCGAGATCGACGCCCATGATGCCTTGATCGAGCATCATCAGCGGTCCAATCAACCGTCGTTCGCCCAGAGCGCCATGCACAATGGCCGTCGTCACCATGAAGGCGGCCGACAGCCACAGCCAGATCACGCGCCGGCGCCGATCAGTTCGCGGCCGATCAACATGCGCCGGATCTCGTTCGTGCCCGCGCCGATGTCGAGCAGCTTGGCGTCGCGCCAGTAACGCTCGACCGGCCAGTCCTTGGTATAGCCCGCGCCGCCCAGCGCCTGGATCGCTTCGCCTGCGACCTTCACGGCATTCTCACTCGCCAGCAGGATGCAGCCCGCGGCGTCGAAGCGCGTCGTCTGCCCCGCATCGCACGCCTTCGCGACATTATAGACGTACGAACGCGCTGTCTGGAGCATGACATACATGTCGGCGACCTTCGCCTGCATCAGCTGGAACGAACCGATCGGCTTGCCGAACTGCTTACGCTCGCGCACGTAAGGAATGACGGTGTCGAGGCACGCCTGCATAATGCCGAGCTGCAGCCCCGCGAGCACGACGCGCTCATAATCGAGCCCCGACATCAGCACGCCGACGCCGCCATTCTCGGGGCCCATGACCTGTTCCTCGGACACTTCGCAATCGGTGAAGACCAGTTCGGCGGTCGGCGAGCCGCGCATGCCGACCTTATCGATCTTCTGCCCGATGCTGAACCCCGGCATGTCCTTTTCGATCAGGAAGGCGGTGATCCCGCGCGATCCCGCCTCGGGGCTCGTCTTCGCATAGACGACCAGCGTGTCGGCGTGCGTCGCGTTGGTGATCCAGAATTTGGTGCCATTGAGGACGTATCCGCTGCCCTTGCGCTCGGCCTTCAGCTTCATCGACACGACATCGCTGCCCGCGCCGGCTTCGGACATCGCCAGGCTGCCGACATGCTCGCCGCTGATCAGCTTGGGGAGATATTTCGCCTTCTGTTCGGCGTTGCCCCAACGGCGGATCTGGTTGACGCAGAGGTTCGAATGCGCGCCATAAGAGAGGCCGATCGCGCCCGATGCGCGGCTGACTTCCTCGACCGCGATTACATGTTCGAGATAGCCGAGGCCCAGGCCGCCAAACTCTTCCTCGACGGTGATGCCGTGCAGCCCGAGGTCACCCATCTGTGTCCACAATTCGTCGCGCGGGAACCAGTCGTCGGCATCGGCCTTGGCGGCGAGCGGCGCGATCTGTTCGTCGGCGAAGCGGGCGGTGGTGTCGCGGATCATGTCGGCGGTTTCGCCGAGCGCGAAATCGAAATCGGGGGTGGCGCGCATGGATTACCTATCGATCGAGGGGGCAGGACTGCGCGCGATAGTGCATCAAAATATCAGCATAGGGAAATTGAAACGAGGCGAGGTTTGGCATAAGGAAAATTTATGATAAAGCGCACGCATATCCGCCAGTTCCTCGCCGTCGTCGATGCCGGCAGCTTTACGCAGGCGGCGCTGCGCATCCGTGTCACCCAGCCGGCACTGTCGACGGGCATCGCCGAACTCGAAAAGCTCGTCGGCACGCCGCTGTTCATCCGCAACCGCCGCCAGATCCGGCTGACCGAGGCGGGCGGGCGCTTCCTGCCGATCGCGCGCGATCTCGAACGCGGCTTTCGCGCCGCCGACAGTTTCGGCCGCGAGAGCGACCGCCGCGCGAGCGAACTCAAGCTCGGCGTGATCCGCTCGGCACCCGCCGAATTGCTGCAGGCAATCGCCGCAGCGTTGCGGCCGGGGTTCGCGATCGAGCTCGTCGAAAACAGCGACTCCGAACTCCGCGCCGCACTCGGCAGCGGCCGCATCAACATGGCGCTCGTCCCGCTGCGGACGGGCGAGCGCGGCGATCATGTGATGCCGCTCTTTGAAGAGCCGCTTGCCATGTTCATCGCGTCGGACCACCCGCTCGCAGGACGCATCGAGGTCGGCCCGGAGGAACTCGCCGCCGAAACGATGATCGCGCGCCGCGCGTGCGAATTCCTCGATGCGACCAGCCGCTTCTTCACGCGCCACGGCGTCCGCCCGCGCTTCGCGCTGCGCAGCGAAAGCGACGAGCGTTGCCTGCGCATGGTCGCCGCGGGGATCGGCATCACCACCGCGCCCGTCTCGCTCGCGATCGACGGCATCGTGCCGCTGAAGGTCGCGGGCTATGATTTCCGCCGCGAACTCGGGCTGATCGCCGACCCCGCGTGGCGCACGCTCCCCGAAATCGCTCCGCGACTGGATCATGCACTCGAAACGATCGGCGCGATCGCGGCCGAGTGGCGTCAGATGAAGGTCGATACCGCCGCATGACCCGTACCCCCAAGTCTGGCTTGCAGCGTCGAAAGGCCATAACGTTTGCCCCCTCGCATCCCGCAGCGGTACGGCGGCATCCGTTAACCCGTCCGTTTGGACGTATGACTAGATGAAAAATATCCTATTCCGCTCTCCACGGCGGAAGCGCGAGGAGGCGAGTTTGTTGTCGTCTGAATTACAGACAAGATCACTGGAGCTGACCCATCTCGACCGGCTCGAGGCCGAGAGCATCCACATCATGCGCGAAGTGATGGCCGACGCGGTAAAGCCCGTGATGCTGTACAGTGTGGGCAAGGACAGCGCCGTCATGCTGCATCTCGCGCGCAAGGCTTTCTACCCCTCGCCGCCGCCGTTCCCGCTGCTTCATGTCGACACGACATGGAAGTTTCAGGCGATGTACGAACTGCGTGACCGCATGGCACGCGAGAGCGGGATGGAACTGCTCGTCTATCAGAACCCCGAGGCCAAGGAGCGCGGGATCAACCCGTTCGATCATGGTCCGCTCCATACCGACATGTGGAAGACCGAGGGGCTGAAGCAGGCGCTCGATCTCCACGGCTTCGACGTCGCCTTCGGCGGCGCGCGGCGCGACGAGGAAAAGAGCCGCGCCAAGGAGCGCATCTTCTCCTTCCGCACCGCGACCCACGGCTGGGACCCGAAGAAGCAGCGGCCCGAGCTCTGGAACCTCTACAATGCGCGCAAGGCGAAGGGCGAAAGCATCCGCGTCTTCCCGATCTCGAACTGGACCGAGCTCGACATCTGGCAGTATATTGCGCGCGAAAATATCCCGATCGTCCCACTCTATTTCGCGGCGCCGCGCCCGACCGTCGAGCGCGACGGGCTGTTGCTAATGGTCGACGACGACCGCTTTCCCTTGCTGCCGGGCGAGACGCCCGTCGAACGCTCGGTCCGCTTCCGCACCCTAGGCTGCTACCCGCTCACCGGCGCGGTCGAGAGCGAGGCGAGCACGCTGTCCGAGGTGATCCAGGAAATGCTGCTCACCACCACCAGCGAACGGCAGGGGCGCATCATCGACAAGGATGGTGGTGACGCGTCGATGGAGAAGAAGAAGCAGGAGGGGTATTTCTGATGACCGATCCTGTTTACGTCACCGACGCCCTCATCGCGGAGGATATCGACGCCTATCTCGAACAGCATCAGCAGAAATCGCTGCTTCGCTTCATCACCTGCGGATCGGTCGACGACGGCAAATCGACGCTGATCGGCCGCCTGCTCTATGACTCGAAGATGATCTTCGAGGATCAGCTCGCCGCGCTCGAAGCCGACAGCAAACGCGTCGGCACGCAGGGGCAGGAGATCGACTTTGCCTTGCTCGTCGACGGCCTCGCCGCCGAACGCGAGCAGGGGATCACGATCGACGTCGCCTACCGCTTTTTCACCACCGAAAAGCGCAAGTTCATCGTCGCCGACACCCCCGGCCACGAGCAGTACACGCGCAACATGGTCACCGGCGCCTCGACCGCCGACCTCGCGGTGATCCTGATCGACGCGCGCAAGGGCGTGCTGACGCAAACGCGCCGCCACAGCTTCCTCGCGCACCTGATCGGCATCAAGCATATCGTGCTCGCGGTGAACAAGATGGACCTCGTCGGCTACGACAAGACCGTTTTCGACCGCATCACGCTGGCGTACCGGGCGTTTGCGAGCGAGATCGGCATCACCAATTTCACCGCGATCCCGATCTCGGGCTTCAAGGGCGACAATATCACCGCGCTCTCGGACAACACCCCATGGTTCAAGGGACCCGCGCTGATCGAGCATCTCGAAAATGTCGAGATCGGCGCCGCCGCGGACGAGGCGAAGCCGTTTCGCTTGCCGGTGCAATGGGTCAACCGCCCGAACCTCGATTTTCGCGGCTTCTCGGGCCAGCTTGCGAGCGGCAAGGTCAGGCCCGGCGATGCCGTGCGCATCCTGCCCAGCGGCAAGACCACGACGGTCGACCGAATCGTCACCCTTGACGGCGATCTCGACGAAGCCGTCGCAGGCCAGTCGGTCACGCTGACGCTTGCCGACGAGGTCGACTGCTCGCGCGGCGATGTCATCGCGGCAGCGGACAACCCGCCCGAGGCGGCCGACCAGTTCGAGGCGACTTTGGTGTGGATGGCCGACGAGGCGATGATCGCGGGCCGCGCCTATTGGCTCAAGCTCGCGACGCAGAGCGTTTCGGCGACGATCCAGCAACCGAAATACGAGATCAACGTCAACACGCTCGACCATCTCGCCGCGAAGACGCTCGAACTCAATGGCATCGGCGTCGTCGAACTGTCGACCGACAAGCCGATCACCTTCGAGGCCTATGGTGATAACCGCACGCTGGGCGGCTTCATCCTGATCGACAAATTGACCAACGCGACCGTCGCGGCGGGCATGCTGCACTTCAGCCTCCGCCGCGCGCAGAATGTCCATTGGCAGGCGACCGACATCAGCCGCGACATGCGTGCGAACCTCAAGAACCAGCGCCCCGCGCTGCTCTGGTTCACCGGCCTGTCGGGGTCGGGCAAATCGACGATCGCGAACCTCGTCGAAAAGAAGCTGCACCGGATGAACCGGCACAGCTTCCTGCTCGACGGCGACAATGTCCGCCACGGGCTCAACCGCGATCTCGGCTTTACTGAGGCCGACCGGATCGAGAATATCCGCCGCGTCGGCGAAGTCGCGAAGCTGATGAGCGACGCCGGCCTCATCGTCATCACCGCCTTCATCTCGCCCTTCCGCGCCGAGCGTGAAATGGTGCGCAGCATGTTGCCCGAGGGCGAGTTCATCGAAGTCTTCATCGACACACCGCTGGCGGATGCGGAGCGCCGCGACGTCAAGGGCCTCTACAAAAAGGCGCGCACCGGACAGCTCAAGAATTTCACCGGCATCGACAGCCCCTATGAGGCACCAGAGAGTCCCGAAATTCGCATCGACACGACGGCGATGACGCCCGAAGAGGCGGCGGACCTGATCATCGATCGCTTGTTGGGATGAGGGCATTGGGCGTGGGGGAAACGGACGAACAACTGGCCGAACGGCTCGCAACCGCCGCGGGCGCGATCCTGCTCGACCTGCGCGAGCAGGGCGGTCTCGAAGGCAAGGCGCTGGGGAAGGCCGGTGACGAGCAGGCCAACGCCATGCTCTGCCGCGAAATCCGCACCGCACGCCCCGCCGATGCGCTCCTCTCCGAAGAGGAAAAGGACAATGTTGCGCGCTGCGGCCAATCGCGCGTCTGGATCGTCGACCCGCTCGACGGCACGCGCGAATATGGCGAGGGCCGCGACGATTGGGCGGTGCATGTTGCGCTCGCCGTCGACGGTGTCGCGGCGGTCGGCGCGGTTGCGTTGCCGGGACTCGATCTTACGCTGACCTCGGGTGCGCCCACGTCGCTCCGGCCTGCGAACCAGCCACTCAAAATGCTCGTCAGCCGCACGCGCCCTGCCGCCGAAGCGGTGTTCGTCGCAGAACGTCTCGGGGCGGACCTGCTCGCGATGGGTTCGGCAGGCGCGAAGGCGATGGCGGTCGTGCGCGGCGAGGCCGACATCTATCTCCACACGGGCGGCCAATATGAATGGGACAATTGCGCCCCCGTTGCGGTGGCGCAGGCGGCAGGCCTGCACGTCAGCCGGGTCGATGGCTCGCCAATCCGTTATAACAATGCGGACACTTATCTGCCCGACCTGCTGATCTGTCGGAAGGAGCTTGCCGCGGATGTGCTGCGCCTTGCCGCGGAATATAGCCCGGCCTGAAATTTCCTCCCCCTTGATGGGGGAGGCAGCGAGACTTGCCAGCTTGCTGGTTAGTCGCAGCGGTAGGGGTGTGGTCTCGGCCTGAGGCGACCGTTTAAGGACGCGCCGTCACCCCCATCCAACTTCGCCTAACCGCTTCGCGGCAAGGCTTCGTATCCTTCCCCCATCGAGGGGGAAGGTTCGTGATTGCCAGCTTCGGCTCAACATCCTAATCCGTTGCATCAAGAAACCGAAAAGCGACGGGAGATGCGCGATGACCGACCTGCCTGAAACCAACCTTACCATGCTGACGCTCGTGAAGCCCGAAGGGCAGCTCGAAGTGTCGCTTGAGCGCCGCCCGATGCCGACGCCGAAGCCACACGAGGTGCTGGTGAAGGTGCTCGCTGCGCCGATCAACCCGTCGGACCTCGGCCTGCTGTTCGGCGGCGCCGACATGTCGACCGCGCGTGCATCGACCAGGGACGGCCAGCCGCTGATCACCGCCGACGTTCCGCCCGCGGGCATGCGCGCGATGGGCGGGCGCATCGGCGATGCGCTGGCGATCGGCAACGAAGGCTGCGGTACCGTCGTCGCGGCAGGAGACACGCCCGAGGCGCAGGCGCTGCTCGGCAAGACCGTCGCGCTGCTCGGCGGCGAGATGTACGCCGAATATCGCTGCCTGCCGGTGCAGATGGTGATGCCGCTGCCCGACGGCACCGATCCCGCCGATGGCGCCTCCTGCTTCGTCAATCCGCTGACCTCGCTCGCGTTCACCGAAACGATGCGGATGGAGAACCACAGCGCGATCGTCCACACCGCGGCTGCATCGAACCTCGGCCAGATGCTCGTCAAGATTTGCGCCAAGGACGGCATCCCGCTCGTCAACATCGTGCGCAGCGACGCGCAGGTCGAAATCCTGAAGGGCATCGGCGCGAAATATATCGTCAACAGCAGCGCCGACGATTTCATGGAGCGACTGGTCGACGCGATCGTCGAGACCGGCGCGACGATCGGCTTCGACGCGACCGGCGGCGGCAAGCTCGCCGGCCAGATCCTGACCGCGATGGAAGCCGCGGCGGTCAAGCGCATGACCACCTACAGCCGCTACGGCTCGGACACGTTCAAGCAGGTCTATATCTACGGCGCGCTCGACCTTTCGCCGACGACCTTCTCGGCGCGCAGCTTCGGCCTGACCTGGGCGCTCGGCGGCTTTCTGCTGACGCCGTTCATGGCGAAGGCGGGCATGGAAACCGTCGGCCGGATGCGGAAACGCGTCGTCGATGAACTCACAACGACCTTCAAGAGCCACTACAGTCACGAAATCTCGCTGACCGAGGCGCTGAATGTCGATACGGCGCAGGCGTATAATGCGAAGCGCACGGGCGAGAAATATCTGATCAAGCCGCACGGCTGATCGAGAAAAAGCCTGTCCTACAATGTCGGGTTATGTTCCATCCTGATGGATGGAGCCCAGCGGATCATATCATTGCTCTTCAACCTGGTCCCCCGACGAAAGCCGGGGCCCGCAACGGAGCGCGGGCTTAAAGCCACAAAAGTCACAATTCGCATGCGTGCAAGCGGGGCTTTTGTGGCTTTATCGCCGAACGAAGTGCGATTTCAGAGTGAAGTTCGGCGGAATTCCGCCATTTCCCGAATCAGCGTTTCATGCACTGGCGCACGTCGTCGCGCTTATACTCGCTGCAATTCCACAGCGCCTTTTCGAACCCGGCCTTGTCGTCGCGGAGGTAGGAGAAGGTCATCGCGGCGCGCTGCGTGTCGCTCATCGCATCGCTGTCGGGTTTCAATACCGGGTTGGTCCAGCCCATGAACTTGCAATAGGGCTTGTCGCCGCACAGCCGCAGCGCCGTGGTGACGAAGCTCTCGGGCGCGGCCTTGCGGTCGAGCTGGGTATAGATGGTATCGCGGCCCGCGCTCTCGCCCGCGCCGGCGACGACGCGCGCTTCGCCGACCGCGGCATTGGCATCGACCCCGGCGAGTTCGACCGGCAACCCCAGCGCGATCGCGTGCAGCGGCGATATCGCCGCGAGCTTCGCCACCGGACCGTCGCTTCCCGACACGGCTCCGCGGAACGCGCCCGGGGTGCCCCAATAGCCCGGCCAGCGAAAAAACAGGTGCGTGTCGACGATCGCGATCTTCTCGAGGCTGTCGCTCCAATAGGGGCGGACCCAGTCGGTGTGATAATGGGTGGCAAGGCCGACGGGCGGATAGGTTCCACCCGCCAGCATCATGTCGGCATTATTACGCGCGCGCTGCCACGCCGCGTCCGAATAGCGGCGGCTCAATGCCCCGTCGCAGGTAAAGGTGAACTGGCATCCGGTTGTGCGTTCAGAGCCCTGGAATACGACGCCGCAGACCGACTTGGGGAAGGCCGGATGGCGCGCGCGATTGATCACGACCTGGCCGACCGCCTGCTGTCCCTTGGCATCGTCGCCCGCCTCATAGATCATCGCGGCGGCAAGGCAGTCGCGGGCGCGCGCTTTCGCGTCGCCGCCGCCGGCATAAACGAAGGGTCGCGCCGCGACGAAGCCCTTGGTGACCAGCGCGACCTCGGCGTTCTGCGTCCGCGCATCGTCCTCGGTGACCGGTGCAAGTACCATCGGCTGGACTTCGGGGACGATGTCGGCGGGCGGTGCGACCGGTTGCCGATGCACCGCACGCTTTTCAGTGTCGGTCGAATGGCTTGCATAGAGCACCGCCACCACCGCCGCGACCGCGATCAGGACGAACAGCCAGCCCGTCCAGTCGCGCCGCGAAGGCAACGCCGTTTGGTCGTCTTGGGGCTGCACGAGCGGTCCTCAGATCTCCGGGAGGAAATCGGGAACCGACAGATAACGCTCGCCGGTGTCGTAGTTGAAGCCGAGCACGCGGCTGCCCGCGGGAAGCTCGGCAAGCTTCTGCGCGATTGCTGCAAGGGTGGCGCCCGACGAGATGCCGACGAGCATGCCTTCCTCGGTCGCGGCGCGGCGCGCGAAATCCTTCGCGGCGGCGGCATCGACCTTGATCACGCCGTCGAGCAGGTCGGTGTGCAGGTTGCGCGGGATGAAGCCGGCGCCGATGCCCTGGATCGGGTGCGGCGCGGGCTGGCCGCCCGAAATGACCGGCGAGGCTTCGGGCTCGACCGCATAGACCTTCAGATTCGGCCAATGCCCTTTCAGGAACTGCGCAACGCCGGTGATATGGCCGCCGGTGCCGACGCCGGTGATCAGCACATCGATCGGGCTATCCTTGAAATCGGCGAGGATTTCGGGGCCCGTGGTGCGGACATGGACGTCGATATTGGCTTCATTTTCGAACTGCTGCGGCATCCACGCGCCGGGGGTCGTTTCGACCAGTTCGATCGCGCGCTCGATCGCGCCCTTCATGCCCTTTTCGCGCGGTGTCAGGTCAAAGGTCGCGCCATAGGCGAGCATCAGGCGGCGGCGTTCGACCGACATGCTTTCGGGCATGACGAGCACGAGCTTGTAGCCCTTGACCGCGGCGGCCATCGCGAGGCCGATGCCGGTGTTACCCGACGTCGGCTCGACGATGGTGCCGCCGGCTTTCAGGCTGCCGTCCCTTTCGGCGGCTTCGATCATGGCCAGGCCGATTCGATCCTTGATCGATCCACCGGGATTGCTGCGTTCCGACTTTACCCAGACTTCGGCGTCGGGGAACAGCTTGGCGACACGGATGTGCGGCGTGTTGCCGATGGTTTCGAGGATCGAATTGGCTTTCATGGTCGGTGCGCTCTTTCCTTGAATTCGAATCGCGGGTCGCGGCGGACACGATTTGGCCAGTCTCCGGCACGCAGCCAGAGTGCCTCGTCCGCCAGCGCCGGCGTGGTCGCGGGTTGTAACGACGCGAGCAGATACTGTCCATAAGGCCAGTCCGCGATGCCCGAGTCCGCGTTGATATGGCCGAATGGTCCGGCGTTGACGAAGCGCGCATCCCAGTGCCGCGACAGCCTCCAGACATAGGAGGTTTTAGCATAAGGATCATCATCGCTGGCCACGACGATCATCGGCGTCTGTGACGAAAGCGGAGGCGAGTCGGTAAAGCTTTCGACCCGCTTGTCGCGCCTGAGCTGCGTCAGGTCGGGCGGCGCGACGAGCAGCGCGCCAGCAATGCGGTCGCGCGCGACGCTGCTGGCGGCGGCGAACCAATGGGCAAAGGCATGGCAGCCAAGGCTGTGTGCCGCAACGAGGACGGGTTCATGTTCGGCATCGATTGCGGCGGCAATCTTCTCGACCCATTCGTCCTTTACCGGCGCGTCCCAGCCGCCGAGTTCGATTCGCTCGCAGCGGGCGAAGCTTCGTTCCCACAGGCTTTGCCAATGGGTCGGGCCGCTATTGTAGAGTCCCGGAATGGTTAGGATTTTGTGGCGGATATTCGAATTGTGCATGGCGGTCACTCCATCGGGGGAGAGAGGGGAAACCGCGGTGACGGGTGAACTCTATTTAACTCAACTGATTAAATTGACAATATGCTTTTGACGAAATGAGCGCGAGGAGCGGCGAACGGTTCCATCTTATCCGTTGGTCTGCCTGAATTGCGGCTCGAACGTCCGCGCACGTCGCAGTTCGGGAAATATCCAGGCCCAGAGCGCGGTCACACCGACCGCCGCGGCGCCGCCTATGACAACCGCGCTGACGGGACCAAGCGCGGCCGCCATAGCCCCGGCGCGCATCTCGCCGAGCTCGTTCGAGGCGGAAATCGCAAGCCCCGACGCGGCGCTGACCCGGCCGCGCATATGGTCGGGGGTGTTGAGCTGGATCAGCGTGCCGCGCACAAAGACCGAGAACATGTCGGCGGCGCCCATGAGCACGAGCACGCCGAGCGACAGGATGAGGTTGGTCGAGAGGCCGAAGGCGACGGTCCCGGCGCCGAACACCGCGACCGCCCACAGCATCTTCACCCCGACGTTACGCTCGATCGGACGGATAGCGAGGCCCACCGCAACGCCAACCGATCCAAAGGCGACGGCGGCGCGCATCAATCCGGCACCTTCGGGTCCGGCGTGCAAGATATCGCGAGCGAACACCGGGAACATCGCGGTCGCGCCCGCCAGCAGGACGGCGAACAGGTCGAGCGTGATCGTCCCGAGCAGGAAGCGTTCGACCCACACGAAGCGCAGCCCGTCGACCATCTCGCGTAGCGGATGGCGGCGGACTTCGGCGGGCGGAGGCTGGACCCGCCGCACGCGGCTGAGGGTGAAGGCTGATATGGCAAGGAGGATGGCCGAGAAGACGTACACCGCGCCCGGATGCGCGGCATAGATGAGGCCGCCTGCCGCCGGGCCGATCACCGACGCCGACTGCCAGGCGATGCTGCTCATCGCGATCGCACGCGGGAGCACCGCGGGCGGGACGATATTGGGCGCGATCGCGCTCATCGCCGGCCCCGAAAAGACGCGCGCGACGCCGTGGAGCGCGGCGAGGGTGAAGAGCAACGGCAGCGTCAACTGGTCGTGCCAGGTGAACCAGCCGAGCGTGGCGGCAATGAGAAGATCGATGAGGTTCGAAAAGATCGCGACGCTGCGCCGTTCGAACCGGTCGGCCGCCCAGCCGGCGACAGGCGTCAGGATGGCGAGCGGAACGAACTGGAAGAGGCCAAGCAGCCCGAGCTGGAACGACGCTTCCTTGATCGACATGCCATAGTCGGTGCGGGCGGTATCGTAGAGCTGGTAGCCAATCACGACGACCATCGCGATTGTCGCCATCACCGCTGTGAAGCGCGCGAGCCAGAAATAGCGAAAATCGGGAAAGCTGAGTGGGGAGGGGGCTTTGGGCGTTGCTTCCGGCATGACCGGCTCTTCGCCTTCGGGGGGAGGGATCGTCGCCATTGAAGACCGCCGTAGCCCGCTTTTCGGGACTGTCCAGATGGCATAGCTTTGCCGTTCGTCGATTATCGGATGCCATTGATCGGGGCCGCTGGCAGAAGCGCCCCACAGGAGTCAGGGAGATACTCGAATGAAAAACAAACTTGCCCGCTTCAGCGGCGCGGCAATGGCCGCGACACTGCTGGTTCTCACCGCATGCAACGCATCCGACAACAAGTCGGCGACCGCGCCGAGCGCGAAGAACTGGACCGAATTCCGCGATAATTTCCTGAAGGGCTATTTCCCGCTCAATCCGAATTTCGCAGTCTATCAGGGCAAGCATGAATTCGACGGCCAACTGCCCGACTGGTCGCCCGAGGGACTCGAAAAGCAGGCCGCCTATCTCGAAAAGGCCATTGCTGATGCCAAGGCGTTCGACGGTAAAATGACCGACGCCGAGAAGTTCGAGCGCGACTATCTGGTTCACGTTGCGCAGGGCCAGCTCTTCTTTCTTCGCGATACCGATTTCGCGCAGAAGAACCCGTCCTTCTATACCGGCGCGCTCGACCCCAATGTTTATATCGCGCGGCCTTATGCCGACGCGACGACGCGGATGAAGGCGTTCATCGCCTATGCCGAAAAGGTCCCTGCCGCCGCCGCGCAGATCAAGGCGAATTTGAAGCTGCCGCTGCCCGCGACCTTCGTCAAATATGGCACTGCGGGTTTTGGCGGCTTCGCCGACTATTATAAGGGCGACGCTAAAGCCGCCTTTGCCTCGGTCAAGGACGAGGCGCTGCAGAAGCAGTTCGACGAGGCCGCCGCGAAGGCGGGCGCCGCGATGACCGACCTTGCCAAATATGTCGGTTCGCAGCCGGGCACGACCGATGGCTACGCGCTCGGCGCCGACAAATTCGCGAAGATGATCCTGACCAACGAAGGCGTCGACACGCCGCTCGACGAGTTGGAACGCATCGGACAGGCCGACCTCAAGCGCAATCAGGATGCGCTGAAGGCCGCCTGTGCGACTTACGCCGCCGGCATGACGATCGCCGACTGCATGAAGAAGATGAACGCCGACAAGCCCGCCGACGGCCCGGTCGCCGAAGCGCGCCGCCAGCTCCCGACGCTGCGCGCCTTCCTGATCGAAAAGGACATCGTCACGATCCCCGGCACCGAACAGGCGCAGGTCGAGGAATCGCCTCCATACAACCGGCAGAACAGCGCCTATATCGACATCCCGGGGCCATATGAGAAAGGCTTGCCGTCGGTCTATTATATCTCGCCGCCCGATCCGGCGTGGGACAAGCAGACGCAGGCCGATTTCGTGCCAGGCCGCAAAGATCTGATGTTCACCTCGGTCCACGAGGTGTGGCCGGGCCACTTCCTCAACTTCCTTCATTCGAACCGCGCCGAAAGCATCTTTGGCAAGCTGTTCGTCGGCTACGCGTTCGCTGAGGGCTGGGCACATTATACCGAGGAAATGATGTGGGATGCCGGGCTCGGCGAGGGCGACCCCGAAACGCATATCGGCCAGCTGTCGAACGCATTGCTGCGCGATTGCCGCTATCTCTCTGCGATCGGGCTGCACACCAAGGGCATGACCGTCGCCGACTCGGAAAAGCTGTTCAAGGAACAATGCTATCAGGATGAAGGCAACGCGCGGCAGCAGGCGGCGCGCGGCACCTACGATCCCGCCTATCTCAACTATACGATGGGCAAGTTGATGATCCGCAAGCTGCGCGAGGATTGGATCAAGGGCGACAAGACGAAGTGGAAGGCCTTCCACGACGAGTTCCTGTCGTACGGCGGCCCGCCGATCCCGATGGTGCGTGCGGCGATGATGAAGGAAGAGGCGCCGAAAGCGGTCTTCTAAAAAGGTCCGCAAAGGGCGGCTCGCCAAGGCCTATAGTGAGCCGCCCTTCCGCGTGTCTTCTAGCTGGACGGCGCGTGCAGCCGCGCGACGAAGAAGCCGTCGAGCCCGCCCGCGCCGGCGAGCATGTCGGGAAGGGTGCGGATGAAGCCTTTGCTGTCGGGTGTAATCGCTTCGGGCAATTCATCCGCACGTGCAGGCTCGATGGTCCATCCGGCGTGATGATCGAGGAAGGTCGACACCTGATCCTCGCCCTCGGCCTGCTCGAGCGAACAGGTCGCATAGACCAGCGTTCCGCCCGGTTTGACCCAGCGCGCCGCGCGCGCCAGCAGTTCGGCTTGCAGCGCCGCCATTTCCTCGATCTGCCGGGGCTCGATCCGGTGGAGCACGTCGGGATGGCGGCGGAAGATGCCGGTGGCCGAGCAGGGCGCATCGAGCAGCACTGCGTCGGCCTGATCTTCGGGCGCCCACGACCGGATATCGCCTTGGACGATGTCGGCGGACAGGCCGGTACGCTCCATGTTGGCGCGTAGCCGTTCGAGGCGTTTGGCGCTGGAATCAACGGCAACGACATTCCATCCCGCCGCCGCGAGCTGCATCGTCTTGCCGCCCGGCGCGGCGCAGAGGTCGAGCACGGTCCGGCCCTCGCCGGCGCCGAGCAGGCGCGCGGGCAGGCTGGCGGCCAGATCCTGCACCCACCAGCCACCTTCGGCATAGCCGGTCATCGACTCGACCGCCTGACCGCGCGGCAGGCGGCGGTGGCGCGGGGCGAGTGAAATGGCGCCGGGCCATTCGTCCGCGCCCGGCTCGGCGGCGAAGCTGAGGTCGATGGGCGGCGGTGCGCTCCACGCCGCTTCGGCGGCTTCGACCATGGGCAGGCTCCATTGCTCGGCCCAGCGTTCGGCGGTGGGCAGGGGAAGCGTCGCGCGGCCGGGCAGCTGCCATTCTTCCTGCTGCGCGCGCGACAGGATGGCGTGGACTAGCCGTCGCGGCCCGCCATCGACGAGCGGCAAGGCGGTCGATACGACTGCATGGCCGGGGCTTTTGAGCACCAGCAGCTGCGCCAGCGCGATCCGCAGCACAGCGCGCGATTTGACGTCGTCGGGGAGGATTTGCGCCGTCGCACCGTCGATCAGCGCGTCGAGGTCGACCATCCAGCGCAGCGTTTCGGACACGATTGCCACCGCGAAGGCGCGGTCGGTGGCGCTCAGGCCTTGGGTGGCGGCATGCATCGCGATATCCAATGGATCGCCGCGTCGCAGGATCGCGTCGATCAAGCGCAGCGCGGCGCGGCGCGTTGCCGTGCCCGCGGGGTCGGCTCCGCCGGACGGTCGCGGGCGCCGGGGCGGGCGGCGATCAGCCATGACGGGTAACGGCGTGGTTGGCGTGACGCATGAAAAATCCTATAAGGCGGGTATCATGACCGACAGCAGCCAAAATGGAACCATCGGCGGAACGCCGCGCGCTGTAAAGCGCCCTGCGCATGTGAAAGCTCCCGCGGGCTGGACGAACAGCGCGTTGCCGTCGCCCGAACCCATCCGCGAGGAGAAGGCCGAGGACCAACCCGGCGGGCGCAACCCTGTGCGCTATGGCGACTGGGAATTGAAGGGGGTCGCGGTCGACTTCTGATCGGGGCGGCGCCGCGGTTCGGCCGATAATCTGGAAATGGGCCGGAATTTAAATGGCCGCCCTTGCTCAGTGCAGGGGCGGCCACGGTTTTTCGTGATTAGACGGCCGGAAGTTCGGTGTTGAGGGGCATCTTGCCGCTCTTCACCTGTTCGGCGAACACTTCGCGCATCAGTTGAAGCGAGAAGAGGTGCGCGAAAATCAGGGCGAGGATGCCGTTCTGCATCAGCTTGCGCAGCACGTCGCCGCGCAGTTCGCGCAGCTTGTTCTCGTCGACCATCTGGAAGCCGCGATAAACGTAAGGCTTGTCATTGCCTTCCTGTTGGATGGCGACTTCGCCGTCCATCAGGAGGTCGGCTTTCTTCAGTTCGTCCATGAACATGCCGGTGCGCTGGCCGGCTTCTTCGAAATTCTTGCAGAATTCGAGCACGGCCTGAACCTGTTCCGACGGCTGGCCGTCGACGAACAGCGCATCGCCCTCGTCGAACTTGCCGATCGCGCCCGAGGACGGGTCGAAGCACAGCGACAAATCTTCCGAATCGGGCTGGAGCCGCGCGAGCAGGAAGGGGTAGCGGCGGATGTAGGCCGGGACATAGACCGGATTGATCAGCTTGCCTTCGTCGTCGACGAACGTGTTGATGCCTTCGTTCAGACCCATCAGCGCGAGCGGAACCGGATTGTCCCCGGCCGAAAAGACGATCGGGAAGAAGCGGCAAGCCGACACGAACTCGTCCGAGGTCAGCGGGATGGCGTGCTGGCCCACGAGGAATTCGGCGCTGTCGAGCGGACGTGCGTGGAAATCGCCGTGCTCGACGCTCGAAAGCGGGGCAAGGTCCTTATAGAACAGGGGCAGATTGGCAGGTGCGGGCGCGGTGGCCATGTTTGAACTCCGGTAAAGGTCCCGCAGCTTGGGACGAAAAAGGATAAAGCGCCTTATTGACCCGCGCCGCGCGGCGCAAGAGGGCGATGATATGGGGCGGCGATATGCGGTTCAGCGGAGCGAGATGACGGTCAGGTGACCAGCTTGCCGGGATTGAAGAGGCCGGCAGGATCGAACCCGGCCTTGATCCGGCGCAGCGCGGACAAACGTGCCGGGCTGTCGAGCTCGGCGAGGATGTCGCGCTTCATCTGACCGATGCCATGTTCGGCCGAAATCGATCCGCCCAGCTCAAGGACGTGCGAATAGACCAGCCGGCTGACGGATGCGCCATGCTCGGCCAGCCATGCCGCGCCGTCGGTTCCCGCTGGCGGCTGGACATGATGGTGGACATTGCCGTCGCCGAGGTGCCCGAATGATAGGGCCCGTGCCCCCGGAAAGGCCTGCGCCAAGCGCACCGGATTGTCGGCGATGAAGGCGGGCATCAAATCGACGGGCACGCTGACGTCATGCTGCAGTGCCGGCCCTTCAGCCCGTTCCGCTTCCGAAATGGAATCACGCAGACGCCAGAAATCCTCGCTTTCGCGGTCGCTTTTGGCGATCACGACATCGCTGATCAGCCCGGCGTCGAGCGCCGCCGCGAGCTGCTGTTCCAGGGGTTCGCCCAAGGCCCGATCGTTTTCGCCGGCGAGCTCAAGCAGGACATACCACGGCTGTGCGGTCACCAGCGGCGCGCGCGTCTGGGGAATATGGCGCAGCACCGCGTCGAGGCAGGCGTGCGGGATCAGCTCGAACCCCTCAAGCTCGCGCCCGATCGCGGCATCGACACGGCGCAGCAGCAGCAGCGCGCATTCGGGGGAACCGATCCCGATCCACGCCGTTCGCCGTGCGGCAGCGGTGGGAACCAGATGCAGCGACGCGGCGGTGACGATCCCAAGCGTTCCCTCGGCGCCGCAAAACAGGTGCCGCAGGTCATAGCCGCGATTATCTTTCTTGAGCGGGGCCAGCCCGTCGAAAATGCTGCCGTCGGGCAGAACGGCTTCGATACCCGCTACCAGCGCGCGCATCGACCCGTGGCGGAGTACCTGGGTTCCGCCGGCGTTGGTCGATACCAGCCCGCCGATCGTCGCCGAGCCTTTGCCCCCAAGGGTAAGCGGAAAGCGGAGCCCGTGCGCGAGGACGGCGCCGTGGAAATTCTCCAGGATCACGCCCGCCTCGGCAACGGCGAGCTGCCCCGCCTTGTCGACATGGCGTATCCGGTTCATACGCCGCAGGCTGAGCAACAGCTGGTCGCCGCTGGCATCGGGGGTCGCGCCGCCGACCATGCCGCTGTTGCCGCCTTGGGGAACCAGCGCGACCTCGGCCTCGGCGCAGAGGCGCACGATGGAGGCGACTTCGTCGGTGGTCGCGGGCGACAGCATTGCGGGGGCGCGGCCGTGATATTTGCCGCGCCAGTCGGTCAGCCAGGGCGCCATCGCATCCGGGTCGGCGCTATAGCCTTTGGGGCCGAGCAAATTTGCGAATTTATCGAGCAAAGATTCAGATGGCGGGCGCGTCATGCCGGTCCACTCCGGAAATTTCCTGCCTCACAAGCGGGCAGAGGGTGACAGCAGTTCATTTGATGTTCAATCATCCTTGTTAAAGAGGGCGATGGACGAATAGTATCTTTTCGTCCAGCGGGCATGGACGCGGGAGCCATAAGTGAGCGAAATCTTCGGTCAGGACGCCAAAGGAGCGGCGGCGGGGCTGTGCTGACGGCGGCGTTCCTGTGGTTCGTGGCCGCGGTGCCAGCGGCTGACGCGGCGGTGCCCGTTGCGGCACCGGAGCCGTTGGTGGCGATCTCGGCGCCGACGCCCGAACAGGCTTCGTCCTTTTGGCAGGTGGTGATCGAGCAGCAGTTAATCATCCGTGTCCCGGCCCAGCGTTCGCAGATCAATAATTTCGCCGCAGGCCCTTCGGCGTCCAGGCGCGCGACTGAACTGCCGGTCGTCTGGAAAGAGAAAAAGGCGCCAAAATGCGTCGCTATGCGCAATATTTTGGGGATGCAGGCGGTCCAGCGCGACAGCATCGATATCATTACGCGGCAGAAGCAGCGGCTGCGCGCACAGCTTAACCGCGGTTGCCGCGCGCTCGATTTTTATGCCGGTTTCTACATGCAGGGCAGCAAGGACGGAAAACTGTGCGAGGATCGCGATCAGATCCACGCCCGGACCGGCGCAAAATGCGAGATCGACAAGTTCCGGCTGATGGTTCCGGTCCGCGAAGACGACTAGGTTCAGACCATAGTCGCGTTTATCGCGGCCTTTCCTTGACTTTTCCCTGCCATTTGCCCAATGGCCGCGGCAACGTCCGCCTGCGTGGGAGGCTGGGCGCCAACTCTTTTCCGGACATGATGATCTTATGAAATTTGCCGACATCGGCCTTTCCGACGAACTTTTGCGCGCGATCGACGAGTCGGGCTATAATGAAGCGACCCCGATCCAGGCGGGCGTCATTCCGTCGGTCTTGATGATGCGCGACATCATCGGCATCGCCCAGACGGGCACGGGCAAGACCGCGTCGTTCGTGCTGCCGATGATCGATATCCTCGCCCACGGCCGCGCCCGCGCGCTGATGCCGCGCTCGCTGATCCTCGCGCCGACGCGCGAACTTGCCGCGCAGGTCGCTGAAAATTTTGAAAAATACGGCAAGTATCACAAGCTTTCGATGGCGCTGCTGATCGGCGGCGTGCAGATGGGCGATCAGGTCAAGGCGCTCGAAAAGGGCGTCGACGTGTTGATCGCGACGCCGGGCCGCCTGATGGACCTGTTCGAACGCGGGAAGATCTTGCTGACCGGTTGCAACCTGCTCGTGATCGACGAGGCCGACCGGATGCTCGACATGGGCTTCATCCCCGACATCGAGAATATCTGCACCAAGCTGCCGGCGACTCGGCAGACCCTGTTGTTCTCGGCAACGATGCCGCCGCCGATCAAGAAACTCGCCGACAAGTTCCTGTCGAACCCGAAGACGATCGAGGTCGCGCGTCCGGCAAGCCGGAACGAGAATATCGAGCAGTTCCTGGTCAAGACATCAGAACGCAACAAGCGCGATACGCTTCGCGATCTGCTCGAGGCCGAGGACATCGCTACCGCGATCATCTTCTGCAATCGCAAGACGACGGTGCGTGAACTCGCGAAATCGCTCCAGCGTTATCGCTACAAGGCGGGCGAGATCCACGGCGACATGGATCAGTCGAGCCGCATCGCCGAGCTCGACCGGTTCAAGGCGGGCACGATCAACATCCTGGTCGCATCGGACGTCGCGGCGCGCGGTCTCGACGTCAAGGGCGTCAGCCACGTCTTCAATTTCGATGCTCCGTGGCACCCCGACGATTATGTCCACCGCATCGGCCGCACCGGCCGTGCAGGCGCCAAGGGGCGCGCGTTTACGCTGATGACCCCGTCGGATGACGAGGCGATCGACAATATCCAGAAGCTGACCGGCTACAAGATTCCGATTCACGGAACCGGTGCGCCGGCGGCCGATGTCGCCAAGCCCGACCGCGATGCGGAAGAAGGCGAACCGCGACGCGGACGTTCGCGCGGTGGACGTGGCAAAGCTGCTGCGAAGCCCGAGAAGGCACCGGCGCGTCCGGCACCGGCGGCCGAAGCGCAGCCTGCGAAGCCGCGCGAAGACCGGAAACCGCGCGGCGATCGCAAACCGGCGCCCGCCCGGCAGGATGATCTGGACGGCCCCGACGATGGCTGGAACGGCCCCATGCCGGGGTTCCTGTCGGTCGGTTTCGACAACTGATCATTCAACGTCGCCCCGCCTTCGCGGGAGCGACGAGGATTGCTTCGGTCAGAGTCTGACCAGCATTTTTCCCATATTGCTGCCGGAGAACAGGCCGAGGAAGGCGTCGGGCGCCGATGCCAACCCGTCATGCACGGTTTCGCGCATCGTTACCGCTCCGCTGGCGATCAACCCGCCCATGTCGGCATAGAATTCTTCCATGCAGTCGATGAACTGGTCGGTGTAGATGAAGCCTTCCATGCGGATCCGCGCCGGGATCGCGCGGATGATATATTTCATCTCCTGCGGCTTCGCGTCGTTGTAGACGTCGATCATGCCGCAGATCGCGAAGCGCGCAAAATCATTCGCCGTCGCAAAGGCCGCGTCGAGATGTTCACCGCCGACATTGTCGAAATAGACGTCGATGCCCGGCTTGCCGAGGCGTTCGAGCGTGGCGGCGAGTTGGGGGAGCACCGGCCCCGCCTTGTAATCGATCGCTGCGTCCGCCCCGAGATCGAGGGCCCAGGCGCATTTGTCCGCGCCGCCGGCCGAGCCGATCACCGTCATTTCGCGCGCCTTGGCGATCTGCACGACCGCCGAACCGACCGCGCCTGCAGCGGCCGAGACGAATATCGTATCGCCGGGCTTGGCCGCCGCGATGCGGAGCAGGCCGATCCATGCGGTTCCGCCGGTCAGGCCCATATTGTGCAGAAAGGTTTGCGGGGTCAGACCCGCAGCCAGCATGTCGCCGGGCAGCTTGTTCGGCATCATGTCGAGGCCGATGACGCCGCCGTCGCGCCAACCGCCCATGTGAAGGATCAGGTCGCCGGGAGCAAAGCCCTCCATCCTGCTTTCGACGACTTCGCCGATCGCCCCGCCGGTCATCGGCTGGTTGATCTGGAAGCTGGCGGCATAGCTTTTGGCGTCGTTCATTCGCCCGCGCATGTACGGATCGACCGACAGCCAGAGATTGCGGATGCGAAGCTGGTCCTTTTCGAGCGGCGCGTCGGGCACCTCGCGCAACGCGAAATTGTCGATCGTCGGCAGCCCCTGCGGACGACTGGTCAAATGCCATGCCTTGGCCATCGGAATCTCCCCATTCCTAATTTCACCGGCGACGGTGGCAATCGTCGGAAAAGCCGTTGCCACCGCCAATCAGCGTCGTTAAGACCCTGCCAGTCGCGGGGCCGTAGCTCAGATGGGAGAGCGCTGCAATCGCACTGCAGAGGTCAGGGGTTCGATTCCCCTCGGCTCCACCAGCGACCGATCAGCCGACAAAATCGCGAATCATATTCTTCGCGATGACTAGCTGCTGGATCTGCGTCGTTCCTTCATAAATCCGGTAAATGCGGCAGTCGCGATAGAAGCGTTCGGCCAGATATTCCTTGAGATAACCCGCGCCGCCGTGGATCTGCACGACGCGGTCGGCAACGCGGCCGCACATTTCGCTGGCGAACATCTTGGTCGCCGCGGCCTCGACGAGGATTTTCTCGCCGCGGTCGGCGCGCGCGCAGGCATCGGCGAGCATGCATTCGGCGGCATAGATTTCGGCCTTGCTGTCGGCGAGCATCGCCTGGATCAGCTGGAAGTTCGCGATCGGCTCACCGAACGCCTTGCGCTCCATTGCGTATTTGAGGCCGGCGTCGAGCATGCGCTTAGCATAGCCGACGCTGGCGGCGGCGACCGACAATCGCCCGTTGTCGAGGCTCTGCATCGCGGCGCGGAAACCGATGCCTTCCTCGCCGCCGAGCAGCGCGTCGCCATCGACGTGTACATCCTCGAGGATCACGTCGGCGATCTGCGATCCGGCCTGGCCCATCTTGCCGTCGGGTTTGCCGATCGACACGCCCGGCGCGTCGCGCGGGACCATGAAGGCGCTGACATGGGCGTTCTTGGGGAGCGCCTCGGCATTGGTGCGCGCCATGACGAGGATGACGTCGGCAAAGGGGGCGTTGGTGATGTAGCGCTTGGTGCCGTTCAGCACATAACCATTGCCTTCGCGTACCGCGCGCGTTTTCATTGCGGCGCTGTCCGATCCGCTGTCGGGCTCGGTAAGACCGAAGGCGGCGATTTCTCCGGCGGCGAGCTTGGGCAGCCAATGCTCCTTTTGCTGCGCGGTGCCGAACCCGACGAGCGACTTGCACACCATGCCGATGTTGATCGAGACGATCGAACGATAGGCGGGCGAGGCGTAGGCGATCTCGCGGATAAAGCCGACATATTGGCTGACGTTCATGCCCGCGCCGCCATATTCCTCGGGCATCGTAACGCCGAACAGGCCCATCTCGCGCATTTCGGCGAGGATATCGTCGGGAACGCGGCCGAGCTCTTCGAGCTGGTCTTCCGCCGGGATTAGCCGTTCGCGGACATAGCGCTGCAGCTGTTCGATGAAGGCATCATAGATGTCGGCGTCCATTCCCGGATTGCTCATTATCTTCCTGTCCCTTGGTCTATTGTTCTGCGTAGGTGTCGATCGCCGAGAAAATACGCGTGAGTTGCGCGCGTTCGTCCGCGTCGATGTCGGGGCGCCAGATTTCGAACAGCAAGATCGTGCGGTCGCTGGTGCCGCGGTTCCACGCTTCATGCTCGAAACTGTCGTCGAAGATCAGCATCTCGCCTTCGCGCCAGCTACGCGTTTCGGCGCCGACACGCAGGCCGCAGCCATCTGGGACGATCAGTGGCAGATGGCAGATAAGGCGCGTGTTGAGCAGGCCGTGATGCGGCTGGATATGCGTGCCGGGCGTGAGGCGCGAGAAGAGCGCGATCGGTGCGCTTCCCGGGATCGCCGGCTGCGGCGCCTGTTCGAGCGCGGCGAGGGTGGCGGGGCAGAGTTCGTCCATGCCGTCGGCGACGACCCCGTCTTTCCACAGCCACGCGGCGCCCCAGTCGGGTTTGTCGAGCAAGGGGTTGTTGGGCGGCGGGCGATCGGCGCTGGCGGTTACATAGGGACCGAAGCGATCGGATGAATTGTCGATCATGGCCAGCAGTTCGGCGCGGATCGCATCCGTTGCGGCTTCGACTGCGGGAACCCAATCGAAGCCGGCACAGTCGAAAAAGGGCCGCTGCGCGAGGCCGGGGAAGTAGAACATGCTGGGCTGTTGCAGATAGAGCGGCTGTTCGCCCGCAAGCATTCGAAGGGCCTCGGCGACGCGCGGCGTTGCGGTGCCGGCGTCGATCCCTGCGCCGCGCAATTGGCCGAGGAGATGGTCGGCAAAGGCACGATCGGTTTCGGCGAGGAATTGCTCGGCGCGCTGGAGGCCGGGGTGAAGGGCAGGGGGGACACTGCGGGCTTGGGCTGCGGTTCCGAGCGCTAACCGGTAAAAGCTCCCCGCCGCGCGATCATCGGCGAGGCGGCGCTTGAGCTCCGCCATGGCAAGCAGCACCGCGATATTGCCGCGGTCGGCGCGGATCGCATCGTCGAGCGCCGCGGTTTCCGCCGCAATATCGCCGCGGCGATGGGCGTCGCGTGCCCGGTCCAGCCATGTCGTCTGCTGCGTCATGGCCCTTGCCATAACGCAGCATCGGACCTTTGCAAGCGACGCCCCGCGATGATCAGGCTGCAGTAAGGGAAGCTTCGGGCGGCCTGGTCGCGCCGCGGAGCCATTTCCGCGCTCCGAGCAGCGGTCGGGTTCTCCAGATCGCCAGCAGCAGCGCGAAGAGCACCGCCCATGGCAGGATGGCGGCGCCAACGACAAGGAGGAAGGACAGCATCACGCTGCCGCTGTGAACCAGCATGTTCAACGCGTCGCTGAACGGGTTGCCATAGCCGATGCCGGGCAGCCCACCGGTGCCGACGTAATCGAATTGCATCGGTGTCGTAGCGAGCATGGCCTCGCCGGTCCGCCGTGTATCGCTTTCGCCGTCCAGTTGCCGGCGCATTCCTGCGATCTGTTGCTGCAATTCGGCGCGCTCGCGATCGCCGAGACCTCCCTGCTTGAGCCGCTTTTCGAGGCGCGCGATCTCGGCGTTAAGGTTGGCGCTGCGGCGCTGCGAGTCGCTGATCTGGGTCCCAACGTCCTCGCCGCTGATCCGCGTCGCCGCGAGTACACCTTCTGCCTTTTCGACGCTCGCGAGGGCGTCGCGGCCGAATTTGCGGGCTATTGCAGGATCGAGTTTGAAGAGGAGCTGCGCTTCGACCTCATTTTCGCGCACCAGACGATACGTCATCCCGGCGATGCGGCAGCGGTTGATCCCCAGTGCTTCGCACGCGGCGGCATGTTCCTCTTGGACCTTTGCAATGCGATTGTCGTCGAGACGGAAGGCATAGGAATAGTTGAACGCGACGCCGGGTGCCGACGAGACGCCGATATTGGGGCTGCGCATCGCGCCCGGGGGAGCGGCCACGGGCGCGGGAATGGACTGGGTTGGCACCGCTTCGGAGGCATCGATCGGGGCCATATCATAGGCAGGAGCTTCTCTCAGGGATTCTGAGTTTTTTTCCGAACAGCCGACCAGGGCGAGCGCCATCGCGCCCGCTAAGAGCTTGGTTTTCATGAAGTCTCTCCCAACATGCGACTCGTGGCCGCATGATATGACATATCATAATTGAAAGAGTAGACAATCGATTTCAAGCGAGCTTGACGAAGCTGTCCAATACCCTCTTGGTGCCCGCTTGTTCGAACTCGACTTCCAGCTTGTTGCCGTCGATGTCGGTGATGCCGCCATAGCCGAATTTCTCGTGAAACACGCGCATCCCGATCGCGAGGTCGGCGCGAGCCTTGGCGCCTACCGAAGCGGCGGGCCCCTTTTCACTGGGCGCAGGCGCGCGCGTGACGGTCGATGATGAGGCGACCGCGCGCTGCCACGCCGGGCCGCGTGTCATCGTCCGCGCCGTCTGTCGTTCTGCGACATGCGCGAAGGGATCGCCCTGCGCCGACCAGTTGGCACGCCACAGGCTTTGCCCGCCGCCGAAGCTGTTCTCGCTATCGACATGCTCGGGCGGGATTTCGGCGATGAAGCGGCTGGGGATGCTGCTCACCCACTGGCCATAGATGCGCCGGTTGGCGGCGTGATAAATGCTCGCGCGCTCGCGCGCCCGCGTGATCGCGACATAGGCGAGGCGGCGCTCCTCTTCGAGGCTTTGCGTGCCACCTTCGTCCATCGAGCGTTGCGACGGGAAGACGCCATCCTCCCATCCGGCAAGGAAGACATGGTCGAACTCAAGCCCCTTGGCGGCGTGTATCGTCATGATCGTCACGGTTTCGGTGGTGTCGTTGTTGTCGCGGTCCATGACGAGGCTGACATGTTCGAGGAACGCCTCGAGCGATTCATATTCCTCCATCGCGCGGACCAGTTCGGAGAGGTTCTCAAGCCGGCCTGCGGCCTCGACGCTGCGGTCGGCCTGAAGCATCGCGGTGTAACCCGATTCGTCGAGGATCAGCTGGGCGAGCTCGGGATGCGACAGCTCGTTTGCCTTTGCCTGCCAACCCCGCATCTGCGCGACGAAACTCACGAGCTGGCGGCGTGCCTGCGGCGTCAGCTCGTCGGTTTCGGTGATGCGCGAAGCGGCATGAAGGAGCGGCGTGCCCTCGATACGCGCAAACTGGTGGATGCGCGCGAGCGCCTTGTCGCCGAGCCCGCGCTTCGGCGTGTTGATGATCCGCTCGAACGCGAGATCGTCGGCGCTCGACTGGACGAGGCGAAGATAGGCGAGGGCGTCGCGGATTTCAGCGCGCTCATAGAAGCGGAACCCGCCGACGATCCGGTACGGCATGCCTATCGCGATAAAGCGGTCCTCGAACTCGCGCGTCTGGAACTGCGCGCGCACGAGGATCGCGGCGCGGTCGAGCGAGACGCGTCGGCGCTGGAGCGTCTCCAACTCCTCGCCAATCCGTCGGGCCTCCTCGGGGCCATCCCACACCCCGACGACGCGGAGTTTGTCGCCGGGTTCGAGGTCGGTCCACAGCGTCTTGCCGAGGCGGCCGGAATTCTGCGCGATCAGCGCCGACGCGGCGGCAAGAATCTGCGGCGTCGAGCGATAATTCTGCTCGAGGCGGATCACCGTCGCGCCGGGGAAATCCTTTTCGAAACGCAGGATGTTCGCGACCTCGGCGCCGCGCCACGAATAGATCGACTGGTCATCGTCGCCCACGCAGCAGATATTCTTCCGTTGCTGCGCGAGCAGGCGGAGCCAGAGATACTGGCTGGCGTTGGTGTCCTGATATTCGTCGACGAGGATATATTTGAAGCGATCCTGATATTGCGCGAGCACGTCGCGGTGGGTCTTGAGGATCACCAGCATGTGGAGCAGCAGGTCGCCGAAATCGCAGGCGTTGAGTGTCTTCAGCCGCGCCTGATACAGCGCATAGAAATGCTGGCCCTTGCCCTCGGCGTAGGATTCCTTGTCGGCGGCGTCGAGATCGGCGGGAACGAGGCCGCGATTCTTCCATTTATCGATGAGGCCGGCGAGCTGGCGCGCGGGCCAGCGCTTCTCGTCGAGCCCCTCGGCCTGGATCAGCTGTTTGAGGACGCGGAGCTGGTCGTCGGTGTCGAGGATGGTGAAATTGCTCTGCAGCCCGACCAGTTCGGCGTGGCGGCGTAGCATCTTCGCCGCGATGCTGTGGAAGGTGCCGAGCCATGGCATGCCTTCGACGACGTCGCCGACCATCCGCCCGATGCGCTCGCGCATCTCGCGCGCCGCCTTGTTGGTGAAGGTCACCGCGAGGATTTCGGACGGCCAGGCGCGGCGCGTCGCCATGATGTGCGCGAGGCGCGCGGTCAGCGCCGCGGTCTTGCCGGTTCCCGCACCCGCGAGCATCAGCACCGGGCCTTCCGTGGTCAACACCGCTTGGCGCTGCGGGCCGTTGAGGCCCTGCAGATAGGGCGGGTCCGACGGGGCGGGCGTGGGCAGATCGGGCAGGGAGGCAGGGGTATCGTTCACGCGCGAACGATTAGGGAACAGCGAGCAGGCTGTCCAGTGCGGTGAGGCGAGAGGAAGCGCCCGTTCCAGTGCGCCTCAACTCGTCGATCGTCGCGAGCGCCATTGCGCGATAGGCGGGCAGAAGCTTCGGCGAATATGCAGCGAGGGCGTCGATATGGTCGCTTATCGTCCGGTCATCGCCGCGCAGCAACGGCCCCGATAAACCCGCAAAACCCTGATCGAGACAGTTTTCCAGCGCTGCCCGGACAAGCGGAGCGAGCAGCGCCGCCGGATCATCAACCCCGGCATCGGCCAGCGCGTCCGATGCACCGGTGATCAGCGTCACCAGATGGTTGGACGCATGGCACAATGCGGCGTGATAGAGCGCGCGCCGTTCCTCGGCGATTTCGACGGCGACGCCGTTCAACAGACCGACAATATGTTTGGCCTGACCGGTGGCTTCGGGTGTCGAGCCGGTGATCGCGAACCGCGCCCCGGCCATGCGCCGCGCCTCACTTTCGGGGTGTCCGGTGAAGGTCATCGCGGGATGCACCGCAGCCGTCAGCCCGCCCGCCGCGCGGACCGGTTCGAGAATCGCCGCGCCGCTGCGCCCGCTGACGTGGAAGACGAAGGGTGTGCGGTCCGTCGGCAGCATCTTTCTCATGCCAGAGGCAACCTCTGCCAAGGCGTCGTCCGACACCGCGATAGCGATGAAGTCGCACGCGGCCATCACGCGATCAGCGCCCGCGGCGACGTCGGCACAGCCGACCCGCGCCGCGGCAGCGCGTGTATGTTCGGGGGAGCGGCTCCAGAGCAGCGGCGGGGCGGCCGAATGTGCTGCGAACGCGATGGCGAGCGCCTGCGCGACGCGGCCCGCGCCGATGATACCGAACTGGCGGGATGGGGGATTGTCCATGCCAGCGCTGTAACGTGTCGGCGGCGGTTTCGCCAATGCGGCGAACGGGCAGCTTTCGTCACGGCTTTCGATTGACCAATAGCTATACGAACCATATATGATTCGTATAGCCATCAACTGGAAAAGAAGCCCATGGGCATTGTGAAAATCGACGACGACCTGCATGAGGAAGCGCGGCGCGCCAGCACGGTGATGTGCCGGTCGATCAATGCGCAGGCCGAGTTCTGGATGAAGATCGGTATGCTGGCCGAAGCCAATCCGACCCTGTCCTTCAACGATATCGTGCAGTCGCAGCTCGTTGCGGCGCAGGTACGCCTCGTGGACGTGGCCGCCGCCTGACATGGTCAAGACCTCGGACGAACTGGCGCTGATGCGCGTATCGGGCAAGCTGCTGGCGTCGGTTTTCGAGATGCTGGACGGACTGGACTTGACCGGCATGTCGACGATGCAGGTCAACGACCTCGTCGATCGCTTCATCAGCGTGGACCTCGCCGCGCGTCCGGCAAGCAAGGGGCAATATGGCTTTAAATATGTCCTGAACTGCTCGATCAATCATGTCGTCTGTCACGGCGTGCCCGATCCGGACGAGGTCATCCGCGACGGCGACATCATCAACCTCGACATCACGCTCGAAAAGAACGGCTTCATCGCCGATTCGAGCAAGACCTATCTGGTGGGCGATGTTCCGCCGGCGGCAAGACGGCTGGCGCGCGTCGCGCAGGAGGCCATGTGGAAGGGCATCGGTCAGGTGCGGCCCGGGGCGTATCTGGGGGACATCGGCTTCGCGATCGAGCGGCATGCCAAAAAAAACGGCTATTCGGTTGTGCGCGAATATTGCGGGCACGGCATCGGCCGCGAGATGCACGAGGAACCGCAGGTACTGAATTACGGACGGCCGGGAACGGGCCTGAAGCTGCGCGAGGGCATGGTCTTTACCATCGAGCCGATGGTGAACCAGGGCACCCGCAAGGTCACGACGGCACGCGACGGATGGACCGTCATGACCAACGACCGGAAACTCTCCGCCCAATTCGAACATACGGTCGCGGTGACGGGCAGCGGCGTCGAGGTCCTGACGCTACGCCGCGACGAGACGCCGATGCTGGAACGATGGGGGTAATATCCCCGGCGGTCGTCCTTTAGCGACGGACGGGACTTTATCTCGACATTCTCTGCATCTACGGTCGAGCGATGCAGGCATATCCCACAATCCGGCTGGCGAGCGCCGCCGCGGCGATCCTGGTTCTCTCCGCCTGCGCTGGCGGCAATTTCCGGCCCGTGGCCGACGCGCCGGTCCGGATCGGGCCAGCCTATTCGATCCGTGGCACGACCTATGTGCCCGCCGCCGCTCCGGCCTATGACGCGGTCGGCTATGCCAGCTGGTACGGGAGCGAGTCCGGCAACCGCACCGCCAATGGCGAACAATTCCGTCCGGGCTGGATCACCGCGGCGCACACGACGCTACCCTTGCCGACTTATGTCGAGGTGACCGCGCTCGACACCGGGCGCCGCGTCATCGTGCGCGTCAACGATCGCGGTCCCTTTGCGCTGGGCCGGATCATCGACCTGTCGCGTGGCGCGGCCGAAGAGCTTGGTATCAAGGCACAGGGCCACGCCCCCGTGCGCGTGCGCCGGGTCGAACCGTCGGAAAAGGACCGCAAACGGCTTCGCGAGGGCAAGCCCGCCGCGGGGCTCCAGCCTCTGTCGGGGCAGGAACTGCAACGGCTTCGGGTACAGCTTCCGGTGAAGGGGCGCTGACCAAGGCGCATTCCGGCTTGCGCCGGACCGGGGAACGCGTTCAAAGCGGCGCCGATATCGAAAGGCGTTCACCTTGGATCTGGCACCCTATCGCGCGCATCGCCGCATCTTGACCGCAAGCCTCGTCGGCACCGCGGTCGAATTTTATGATTTCTATATCTACGGCACCGCGGCCGCGCTCGTGTTCGGGCCGCTCTTCTTTCCGGCCGAGTCCGCATCGGCGCAGCTGATGTACAGCTTCATGACCTTTGGCCTCGCTTTCTTCGCGCGGCCCGTGGGGGCGATTGTGTTCGGTCATTATGGTGATCGGATCGGGCGCAAGTCGACGCTTGTCGCTTCGCTGATGCTGATGGGCGCCTCGACTTTGCTGATCGCCTTCCTGCCGACCTATGCGATGGTCGGGTGGGTCGCGCCGCTCTTGCTCTGCATCCTGCGCTTTGGGCAGGGGTTCGGGCTCGGCGGCGAGTGGGGCGGGGCTGCGTTGCTCGCGGTCGAGAATGCGCCGCCGGGATGGAAATCGCGCTTTGGCATGTTCCCGCAATTGGGCGCGCCGGTGGGTTTTATCGCCGCCAACGGGCTATTCCTGTTGCTGGGGCTCGGGCTCAGCGATGCCGATTTTGCGGCATGGGGCTGGCGTATTCCGTTCCTCCTGTCGGCGGTGCTCGTCGGGCTGGGGCTGTGGGTGCGGCTGAAGATCGGTGAGACGCCGGATTTTGCCGAGGCGCTGGAGAAGGAGGCGCCCGTCGCGGTGCCGCTGGGCGAATTGTTCCGGTACCATCTGGTGGCGACGCTTGCCGGCACCTTCGCTGTCGTCGCTTGCTTTGCGATATTCTACCTCGCGACCAGCTTCGCGCTGGCGCACGGGACGACCACGCTCGGTTATCCGAAGGAACAATTTCTGCTGATCCAGCTCGGCGCCATCCTGTTCATGGCGGTCGGGATCGTCTTTGCGGGTTATTGGAGCGACGCGTCGAGCGCGCAGCGCGTGCTGACCTGGGGATGCGGCGCTACGGTGCTGGTCGGCTTCCTGTTCGGCCCGTCGCTGGCGTCGGGAAGCTGGCTGATGATCTTCCTCGGACTCGCGACCGCGCTGTTCGTGATGGGGCTGGTCTATGGCCCGCTCGGTAGCTGGCTCACCGAGCTGTTCCCCGTCCGCGTGCGCTATACGGGCGCCTCGATCGCGTTCAACGCCGGCGGAATCATCGGCGGCGCGATGGCGCCGATTATCGCACAGGCACTCGCCGAGTGGGGCGGCACGGCGGTCGTCGGCCTCTACCTCGCGCTCGCCGGGATCGTCAGCTGGCTGGGGCTGCTGATGGTGCGGAAGGACGCGGCTACGCGAGCCTGAGCAGCGTCAGCTTCGCCTTGCCGACCTTGCGTGTCGCATCGATTTCGAAGCCCGCGACGTCGACCGTTTCATTGTGCGCGGTCTCGATCGACACCCAGCTGTCGGGGCCGATCCAGCCGAGGCGGTTGAGTTTGTCGAGCGCTACGCTGCCCGCACCGGTGTCGTAAGGCGCGTCGAGCAACAGCAGATCGTAGGTGCGCTTGGCGGGGCCGAGGCTCATCACCGAGCCGGTGCGGATATCGGCGCGCGGGATGGCTTCCAGGGTGCCGAGATTCTTGCGCAGCACATCGAGCGCCTCGCGATCCTGCTCGGCGAACAGGCATTGTTCGGCGCCGCGCGACAGCGCCTCGATCCCGAGCGCCCCCGACCCCGCGAAGAGGTCGGCGACCACGAGCCCCTCAAAGCTGCCCACACGGCTCGTCAGCATCGAGAAGAGTGTCTCGCGCGTGCGGTCCGCGGTCGGGCGCGTCGCGTCATTCTTGGGCGCGAGCAGCTTGCGGCCACGCCATTCGCCAGCGATGACGCGCATCAGCCGAGGTGCCGCCGGAATTTGAACAATTCGTCGCGTGGCACAACATCGACCGCGCCGAGCGGCATGCCGCCGAGTTCGAACGCGCCGTAACGGGTGCGGATCAGGCGGCTGACCTGCAGCCCGAAATGTTCGAGCACCTTGCGGACTTCACGGTTCTTGCCTTCGGTCAGCGTCATTTCGACCCACTGGTTGCGGCCGGTGCGGCGTTCGAGGTTGGCGTCGATCTTGCCGTAGCGGACGCCATCGATCTCGATCCCCATCGCCAGCTCCTCAAGCTGCGCCTGGCTGATGTCGCCAAAGGCGCGCGCGCGATAGGTGCGCTCGACCCCGCTCGCGGGCAGTTCGAGCTGGCGCTTGAATTCGCCATCGTTGGTGAGGAGCAAAAGCCCCTCGGTATTATAGTCGAGGCGGCCAACGGGCATCAGGCGCGGAAGGTCCTTGGGCAGCAGGTCATAGATCGTCTTGCGCCCCTTGGGGTCGCGTGCCGCGGTGATGCAGCCCGCGGGCTTGTGGAAGCGATACAGGCGCGTCGAGACAGGCTTGGCGACCGGATTGCCGTCGACGGTCAGTCCCTCTAGCGAAGTCAGCAGCGGCGCGGGGTGGACGATCACCTGGCCATTCAGCGCGATGCGTCCTTCCTCGACCATACGTTCGACGTCGCGGCGCGAGCCAACGCCGGCGCGCGCGAGCAGCTTGGAGATGCGCTGCGGCCCGTCCTCGCGCTCGGCCTCGGCGGGTTTGGTTTTGAGCGCAGTTGCGGCGCCGCGTGCGGCGCGGCGGCCTTTGGGTGCGTCGCGATCGCCAGGGGCTTTCGACGCCGAGCGGGGCGCGGGGCGGGGTGGGCGACGTGTGCTCATGGGAACAGATGCGACTTTCTTGTCGTTATTCGGGAAAATAGTGTTGCGTTGTGATCACGCTCATAGCCGGAAAAGACCCGCTTCGTCGATGGCAAGCAGAAGCAATCTTGCAGGACGGCGCGGAGCGAGTCATGGCGATGTTAAAGGGAGTCATCATGCTCTTCGCCCACCGCCCGTCCTGCATCAAGCGGCTGCTCATCATCGAGGATGATCCGCTGACCGCGTTCGACAATGAGCACACGCTGAAACTCGGTGGGTATGACATTGTCGCGACGGTCGATTCGGGCGAGGCCGCGGTTGCGATCATGGCCGCCGAGCCGATCGATGCGATCGTTCTGGACCTGGGGTTGGCGGGCCATATGACGGGGCGCGAAGTCGCCCGGCTGGCGCGCGATCGCGGCATCGCCGTGCTGTTGGTAACGGGGCAATGCCCCGAGGACGGCGCCGATATCGCCGTCGCCTGCCTTGGCAAGCCGCACAGCGCCTCGGCGCTCGTCGCGGCGCTGCGCGCGGTCGAAACGATGACGTGCAAAAACCAGGCGCCGCGCAAGGTCAGCGGCCTCACGACCTTCTGGCGTCCCGAAGCGGCGTGAGATGCGACGGACCGACCGCGCCCGGCGGATCGGCAGCCAATTAGCCGCTTCCAATTTGCCCCCAACGCTTTAGGCCAAGATATGACCGGCCGCGGCTCGTCACAGGTCCAAAAGGGGGAATATGATGTCAACAGATGCGGCGATGCCGGCACCGAAGGGGTGGCGCGACAGTCTGCGACCCTATCTGGAGCCTGCGCCACTGGCTGCGCTGTTCCTTGGCATATCGTCGGGTTTCCCGTTCGCGATGATCGGCGCGACGCTGACGACGCGCCTCGCGCAGGACGGGATCGAGAAGTCCTCGGTCACCGCCTTTGCACTCACCTTTCTCGCCTATAATCTGAAATGGGCGTGGGCCCCCGCGATCGACCGATTCCGCATCCCTGTCCTCGGGCGGATCGGCCAGCGGCGATCGTGGCTGATCCTTGTCGGCGCGCTTGTTTTCGTCGCTGTGTCGGTGCTGGGCAATCTCGATCCAAAGGCTTCGCTTGCGGTCGTCGCGCTCGCGGCGATCGCGGTCGGGCTCGCCGGCGCGACCTATGACATCGTGATCGACGCCTATCGAATCGAGCTGCTGGCGCCCGAACAATTGGGCACGGGGTCGGGCATGTCGCAATATGGCTGGCGTATCGGTGCGGCATTAGCGGGCGCCTTGGCGCTGGTTGTCGCCGAACGCGCCGGTTGGGGCGTTGCCTATATGGTCTGCGCTGCGCTGGTCCTCCCGGCAATCATCACCGGGTTGGTGATGGGCGAGCCCGAACGCAAGATCGAGCGCCATTGGCCCGCGTTCCTGTCGCGTGCGCATTATGCGCTCTTCATCGGCAGCTTCCCGGTCGCCTTCCTGATCGCGCGGCAGATCGACCAGTGGCTTGGCGTCGATATCCTGACGCTGATGGTGCTTGTCGGATATTTGTTCCCGCTGTTCGACCTGAGTGCCCGGCGCGCCCGCGACATCGGGTGGAGCGGGCACATCAACTGGATCATCGCGCTGCCGGCGCTGGCGCTGGTCGCCGTGCTGGCCGCGGATTGGGGGACGATCGCGGCCTATGTCGGGTCGACGCTGCTTTGGGTGGTGCTTGCCGTGGGCGCGCTCGTCATCGGGGCGCTGGTCGCCTTGCCGACCAAGTCGCGTGCGGGTCAGGCAGCCGACAAGGGCGCCGTCGGACCGCTGGCGGAGTTTTTCTCGCGCGAGGGGGCGATCCTGATCCTCTTCTTTCTGCTGTTGCACAAGATCGGCGACACGCTCGCCAACCTGACCTTCCGGCTCTTGTTCGAGGATCTCGGCTACACCAACGATGAAATCGCCTTTTACGATGTCGGCCTGGGATTCTGGGCGCTGCTCGCCGGGGTGTTCGTCGGCGGGATCATCTACGCGCGGCTCGGTATGAAAAAGTCGGTGTTGCTCAGCCTTGTCCTGATGGCGATTTCCAATTTCAGCTTTGCGGGCCTTGCCGCCGTCGGGCACAGCAATTGGGGCATGGCCGGCGCGATCGGGTTCGAGAATTTTGCCAGCGGAATTGGCGGCGTCTGCGTTGTCGCCTATCTGTCGGCGCTGGCCGATCTGCGCTTTACCGCGACCCATTTCGCGCTTTTCTCGGCCGCCGCGAGTATTCTCGGAAGGTTCCTCACGGGGACCAGCGCGGGCCAGCTGATCGAACAGTTCGGCTATGTCGATTTCTATCTGCTGACCACCGCATTGGCGGTTCCCGGCATCCTGATCTTCTGGTGGATGATGCGGTCGGGTCTGGTCGATCGCTCGATCGGTACGGCGGGCGAGGTCGAGATACCCGAAGCGTCGCCGCAGGCCGTTAGTCCGGAAACTGCAGGTTCGCGCTGAGCACTTCGCCCGCGAGGTAGAGCGAGCCGGCGAGCAGGACGATTTCGCGCGCCGGATCGACGTTGAGACCGCCCAGCGCATCGGCAACCGATGCGGCCGACTTTGCATCGGCGCCAAACGCGGCGGCGCCATGATGCTCGTGTCCCGGGACGGGGACGACGGTCAGGCTGGCGAGGCGGTCGGCCAGCGGCGCGACGATCGCTGCCGGATCCTTGTTCGCGAGCATGCCGGTGATCAGATGGACGCGCCGCGGCTCGTCCGAGAACTGGCAGGCGAGCGCGAGCCCGGCGTCGACATTGTGCGCGCCGTCGAGCCAGATTTCGGTGCCGCCGGGCAACAGCGCGGCGAGGGGGCCGGCGCCGAGGCGCTGCATGCGGGCAGGCCAAAAGGCGCCCGCGACGCCGCGGGCGATCGCTTCGTCGGTCAGCTGTGCGCCGGGGGCAAGGCGCAACATTGCGATGGCGAGCCCGGCGTTGCGCATCTGGTGCGGCCCGGCCATGCGCGGACGCATCGGCCCTGCGACCGAACCCAGTTTCGAGGTCCAGCGAAAGCTGTCGTCCTCGATCTCTATCGCCCAGCCATTTCCTTCGGGAAATAGCGTCGCGCCCACGGAAGCGACCTTGGCGGCGATTATGTCGCGCACGCCCGGCGGATAGTCGAACGTTGCAACGGGTGTGTCGGCTTTGATGATCCCAGCCTTTTCCCATGCGATGCGCATAGCCGGATCGTCGGGCGTTCCGGTTTCCGGCGCCAGCAGGAAAGCTTCATGGTCGATGCCGAGCGAGGCGATGCCGCAAACCGCGGGCGGCGGAATGATGTTGGTCGCGTCGAGGCGTCCGCCGAGGCCCACCTCGATGATACAATCATCGGCGGGAATGCGCGCGAAGGCGAGGAAAGCGGCCGCGGTGGTGACCTCGAAGAAGCTGGCTTGCAGGTCGGCCGCCTCGTCGAGCACTTCTTCGAGCAATGCGGCGAGCAGCGCGTCGTCGATCAGCGTTCCGGCGAGGCGGATGCGTTCGTTGAAGCGCACGAGGTGGGGACTGGTGTAGGCGTGGACGTGCCGTCCGCTCGCCTCGAGGATCGCGCGGAGGTAGGCGCAGGTCGATCCCTTGCCGTTGGTGCCCGCGACATGGAAAGTGCGCGGAAGCTGGAGCTGCGGGTTGCCGAGACGCGCGCATAGCTCGGCGATCCGCTCCAACCCGAGGATGTCGCGGCCCGGCGACAGGGCGGCGAGGCGATCGAGCTGGGTTTGGACCGCGGGGTCCGAGCTATGGGCGTGGTCGGGCATCATCGAGCCTTGATCGTGAAGTTGTCAGACCTCTCTCGTCTTCGTCATGCCGGACTTGATCCGGCATCCATCCGCCGCACCGCCCGATGGACCCCGAATCAAGTCCGGGGAGACGAAGTTAGAGACGTTTGGCCTAGAGCTATCTAGGCCGCCTTCTCTGGCGCCAGATAACCGATCAGGCGGCCCAGCGTCTCGGGCAGCTCCTTACGGTGGACCACCATGTCGATCATCCCGTGATCGAGCAGATATTCGGCGCGCTGGAAGCCTTCGGGCAGTTTCTCGCGGATCGTATTCTCGATCACGCGCTGACCCGCGAAGCCGATCAATGCCTTGGGCTCGCTGATCTGGATATCGCCGAGCATCGCATAGCTGGCGGTGACGCCGCCGGTCGTCGGGTCGGTGAGCAGCACGATATAGGGCAAGCCGGCGCGGCGCAGGCGCGCGAGCGCGACGGTGGCCCGGGGCATCTGCATCAGCGACAGCGTGCCTTCCTGCATGCGCGCGCCGCCCGCGGCGGTGATCGCGATATAGGGAACCCCGCGCCGGATCGCATCCTCGACTCCGGCGACGAACGCCTCGCCCACGGCGACGCCCATCGAGCCGCCCATGAAGGCGAAGTCCTGCACGCCGATCACCACACCCTGACCCGAGATGCGGCCAAACGCATTCTGATACGCGTCGCGGTCGCCGGTCTGCGCGCGCGCCGCCTTGATGCGGTCGACATATTTCTTGGTATCGCGGAACTTCAGCGGATCCTCGGGCGCAGCTGGTGCGCTGATCAGTTCGTGGAGGCCGCCATCGAACAGCTGCGCGAACCGCTCGGTCGCACCGATGCGGTCGTGATGGTCGCAGCGCGGGCAGACGTTCAGATTGTCTTCCCATTCCTTGACGAACACCATCTGCTGGCACTGGCGGCATTTGTGCCAGAGATTGTCGGCGGTATCGCGTTTCGCCCCGAAGGGCAGCGCGTTGCGAACGCGGTCGAGCCAGCTCATGCGGCGATCTCCTTTGCGCCGTGAATAGCATCGGCGAGCGAACGGGTGAAGGTCTCGACATAAGGCGCGGCGGCGTCGCCATGCTGCGCGATGATGTCGATGAAGGCCGATCCGACGACGACGCCGTCGGCGACCTTGGCGATCGGGGACGCCTGTTCGGGGGTGCGGACGCCAAACCCGACGGCGACGGGAAGGTCGGTGGCGGCTTTGAGGCGTGCGACAGCTTCATCGATGCTCGCCTGCGCCGCTTGTTGCTGGCCGGTGATCCCGGCGACCGAGACATAATAGAGGAAACCGCCCGCGCCGTTCAGCACATCGGGCAGGCGCGCGGCGTCGGTCGTCGGTGTGGCGAGACGGATGAGGTCGACACCGGCGGCGCGGAGCGCGGGGCCGAGTTCGGCGTCCTCTTCCGACGGAATGTCAACGCAGATCACGCCGTCGACTCCCGCCTTCGCGCACTCGGCGGCGAACCATTCGGGTCCGCGGATCGTCATCGGATTGGCATAGCCCATCAGAACGAGGGGGGTGTCCGGATGGCGCCGACGAAAGGCGGCCGCGATAGCGAACAGGTCGGCGGTCGTTGTGCCCTTGGCGAGGCTGCGCAGGTTCGCGGCCTGGATCGCGGGGCCGTCGGCCATCGGGTCGGTGAAGGGCATGCCGAGTTCGATCACGTCCGCCCCACCTGCGACGAGCGCGTCGAGGTTCGCGGCGGTGTTGCCGTCCCCACCGGTAATGAAGGCGACGAGCGCGGGGCGCGGTTTGGCGAAGGTTGCGGCGAAGCGATCAGTCATGACTCGACTCGTGACGTAGTTTGAACACGATCATGGCAATCTTGACGGCCAGCAAAAGGCCGATCACGCCGTAGAAGACTACGTCATTGGCTGCCCAGCCCATCCAGCCTACCATGTAGATCGCAACGGCGATGGGCAGCAGTGCCAGTCCGAATTTCTGGCGACTGTTCATAGTTCCACCCCCAACGCATCGGCCACGGTGAAGATGTCCTTATCGCCGCGGCCCGAGCAGTTGACGATGATGATCTTGTCCTTGCCCAGCGTGGGCGCGATGCGTTCGGCGGCGGCGATCGCGTGCGCGCTTTCGAGCGCCGGGATGATGCCCTCGAGCCTGGTGAGCTTCTGGAAGCTCGCGAGCGCCTCGGCGTCGGTGACGGGCTCGTAGCGGACGCGGCCGATTTCGTGGAGCCAGCTATGTTCTGGGCCGATGCCCGGATAGTCGAGCCCTGCCGAAATGCTGTGCGCCTCGGTGATCTGGCCATCCTCGTCCTGCAGCAGATAGGTCTTGTTGCCGTGGAGGATGCCGGGGCGGCCGCCCGCGAGGCTGGCGGCGTGCTTCTTGTCGAGCCCTTCGCCCGCGGCTTCGACGCCGACGATCTCGACATCGGCGTCGTCGAGGAACGGATGGAACAGGCCGATCGCATTCGATCCGCCGCCGACGGGCGCGATCAGCATATCCGGGAGCCGGCCTTCGGCTTCGAGTATCTGTTCGCGCGCTTCGTCGCCGATCACCGACTGGAAATCGCGGACGAGCTCGGGATAGGGGTGCGGCCCCGCGACGGTGCCGATGATGTAGAAGGTGTCGTGGACGTTCGCGACCCAGTGGCGCAGTGCCTCGTTCATCGCGTCCTTGAGCGTCTTGGCCCCGCTCTCGACCGCGACGACTTCGGCGCCGAGCAGCTTCATGCGGAAGACGTTCGGCTGTTGCCGCGCGACGTCGACCGCGCCCATGAAGATGGTGCAGGGCAGGCCGAACAGCGCCGCGACAGTTGCGGTTGCGACGCCGTGCTGGCCGGCGCCGGTTTCGGCGATGATCTTGGTCTTGCCCATCCGCTTGGCGAGCAGGATCTGGCCGATGCAATTGTTGATCTTGTGCGCGCCGGTGTGGTTCAGATCCTCGCGCTTCAGGTAAATTTTCGCGCCGCTGAGATGTTCGGTCAGCCGCTCGGCGAACCACAGCGGGCTCGGACGACCGACATAATGTTCGAGCAGATAGTCGAACTCGGCCTTGAACGCCGGGTCGGCCTGCGCGGCGCGATAGTGACGCTCAAGATCGAGGATCAACGGCATCAGCGTTTCGGCGACATAGCGGCCGCCGAACTGGCCGAAATGGCCGCGCGCGTCGGGTCCGGTGCGGAGGCTGTTGGGTAAGTCGGTCATCGACCCGCCGCTTTAAGGAAAGCCGCGATCTTGTCCACATCCTTGACGCCCGGCGCGCTTTCGACGCCCGACGAAACATCGACCAGCGGCGCCCCGGTCGCGGCGATCGCTTCGGCGACATTTTCGGGGGTGAGGCCGCCCGCGATGCCCCAGTCGATGCTGTGGCGATGGTTTTTGAGCAGCGACCAGTCGAAACGCGTGCCGGTGCCGCCGGGCATCGCGGCGGCGGGGGCGTCGAACAGGATGCGGTCGGCGACGCCGTGATATTTCTGCATCCGCACGAGTGTGTCGGCGTCCTTCAGACCGACGGCCTTCCAGACTTCCGCCGGCGTCAGCCGCTTCACGGCACCCAGCCATTCGGGTGTTTCGGTGCCATGGAACTGGATGATGTCGGGGCGCACCATGCCGAGCGCGTCCCCGGTGAGCTGCTGCGGCGCGTTGACCAACAGCAACGCGACCTTGACGTTGGCCGCGCCTGCGCGCTTGCGCAGCTCGGCCGCGGTCTTGAGGTCGACATAGCGCGGGCTCGGCTCATAGTGATTGAGGCCGATATGCGTCGCGCCGTGACGGATGGCGGCATCGACCTCTTCGATCGTCTTGAGGCCGCAGATTTTGACGAGTGGGGGCATGGTCAGTCTCTAAATTGTCCGTTCGCATCGAGCGAAGTCGAGATGTTTCTCGATCTTCCGCTGCTCCGATGGGTGTCTCGACTTCGCTCGACACGAACGGGAATGGGAATTGGGCTTAAAGTGTCGCTTCGATTTCGCGCGCGGCGAGATCGGGGTCCGCCGACTGGCTGATCGGGCGGCCGACGACGAGGATCGAGGCGCCGTCGGCCATCGCCTGCGCCGGCGTGACGACGCGTTTCTGGTCACCGATCTTGCCGTCCGCGGGGCGGACGCCGGGTACGACGAAATAGCCGCCCGGCCACGCCTTGCGCGCCGCTTTCACTTCCTGTCCCGAACAGACGATGCCGTCGAGACCGGCTTCGCGGGCGAGCGCCGCCAGGCGCACGACCTGATCGTGCGGACTGCCCCCGACGCCGATGTCTTCCAGATCGGGCGCGTCGAGGCTGGTGAGCACGGTGACCGCAACGACCTTGGTGTTCGTGCCCGCGGATGCCTTCGCCTCTTCGAGCATCGCGCGGCCGCCCGCGGCGTGGACGGTGATGATTGCCGGTTCGAGCGAGCGCAGCGCCTGGATCGCCTTGGCGACGGTGTTGGGAATGTCGTGGAGCTTGAGGTCGAGAAAAATCGGCAGGCCGAGCTTCGCCATTTCATGCACGCCATGGTGCCCGTTAGCGCAGAAGAATTCGAGGCCGAGCTTCAACCCGCCGACATGGCGCCGCACCTTTTGCGCCAGCGTCAGCGCGGCATCGAGGTGCGTGGTGTCGATGGCGAGATAAAGCGGTGAAGTCATGGCTTGTCCGTGGAGAAAAGGTCGGATGGGGCGGGCGGGATGTCGTTGACCGGGGGAGTGGGCGTGACTTCGACAGGGCGGTTGGCGAGCGCGCGCAAATCGGCCGCCTGCCGCTCGCTTGCGTCGAGGCGGCGCTTCATCGACCAGCGCGACGTGCGCAGCGCGATCCACATCGGCACGCTGCCGATCAGGAATGCGGTGAGGATCAGGACGGGCAATTTGGTGTCGAGCACCTGTCCCGGCCAGATCGTGACGGTGACCGGAATCCAGTTTGCCATCGCGAAAATGACGAGAACGGCGGTCAGCAAGACCCAGATGATCGTTCGCAGGATGCCCACTTCGTCTTGCTCCTCTGTCGGTCTGACGCCGACCCTATGACAGATTGCCGCGCGATTCCAGTCCGGGGCTATGCCGCCCCGAACACCCGGTCGAAGATCGTGTCGACATGCTTCATATGATAGCCGAGGTCGAACAGCGCGGTCAGCTCGTCGGCCGACAGCTTCGCGGTGACGTCGGCATCGGCCTTGAGCAGTTCGAGCAGCGAGAGCTGGCCGTCCGAATCCCAGACCTTCATCGCGTTGCGCTGGACGAGTACGTAGCTTTCCTCGCGGCTCGCGCCGGCCTGCGTCAGCGCGAGCAGCACGCGCTGCGAATGGACGAGCCCGCCCATGCGGTCGAGATTCTTCTGCATCCGCGCGGGATAGACGAGCAGCTTATCGACGACGCCGGTCAGGCGTCCGAGTGCGAAGTCGAGCGTGATCGTCGCATCGGGGCCGATGAAGCGTTCGACCGACGAGTGGCTGATGTCGCGCTCGTGCCACAGCGCGACATTTTCCATCGCGGGGATCGCGGCGCTGCGCACCATGCGCGCGAGCCCGGTCAGATTTTCGGTCAGGATCGGGTTGCGCTTGTGCGGCATCGCCGACGAGCCCTTCTGGCCGGGCGAGAAATATTCCTCGGCCTCGAGCACTTCGGTGCGCTGAAGATGGCGGACCTCGACCGACAGGCGTTCGATCGACGAGGCGATGACGCCGAGCACGGCAAAGAACATCGCATGTCGGTCGCGCGGGATGACCTGCGTCGAGACGGGCTCGATCGCGAGGCCGAGCTTTGCCGCGACATGCGCTTCGACGCGCGGGTCGATGTTGGCGAAGGTGCCGACGGCGCCCGAGATGGCGCAGGTCGCGATTTCGGCGCGCGCGGCCTGGAGGCGCAGCTTGCAGCGCGAGAATTCGGCATAGGCCTCGGCAAGCTTCAGCCCGAAGGTGACGGGTTCGGCGTGGATGCCGTGGCTGCGGCCGATCGTCGGGGTCAGCTTATGCTCATAGGCACGGCGCTTGATCGCTCCCAAGAGCGCGTCGAGGTCGGCGAGCAGGATATCGGCGGCCTGGCTGAGCTGAACCGCGAGGCAGGTGTCGAGCACGTCCGAGCTGGTCATGCCCTGATGCATGAAGCGCGCTTCGTCGCCGACATTCTCGGCCACCCAGGTCAGGAAGGCGATGACGTCATGCTTGGTCACCGCCTCGATCGCGTCGATCGCGGCGACGTCGATTGCCGGGTTCGTCGCCCACCAATCCCACAATGCCTTGGCGGCCGATTTCGGCACGGTGCCCAGTTCGGCAAGGGCATCGGTCGCGTGCGCTTCGATCTCGAACCAGATGCGAAACCGATTCTCGGCCGACCAGATCGCGGTCATTTCCGGCCGTGCGTAACGCGGAACCATTGATTTTCCTTCCTTTTCGGGCGCCTTATCGCGGAATCCACGCGGAACCACGATGGGGCGCCCCGTAGCAGGGACGGGGCGTTTCGCCAAATGCCGAGGGCGCGCAACTTTGCGGAAACACGATGGGTTGCTCCCATGCCCCATCAGAAAGGCGACGGGTCGCAGTGACCATCGAAGTCGCCGTTACAGGAGAATAAATGTGTTGAAACAAGTGCTTTTGATCGGCGCGGCGGCTGTCAGCTTCCCCGTTTTGGCCCAGACGACTGCCCCGGCCGAAGAGCCGGCCCCCACGACGCAGTCGCAGCCGGCGCCGACCGACACCACGACCCCCGCGCCCGATAGCAAGCCGACGGACGAGAAGAAGCCGACGGATGAAACGGCGCCCACCGAGGACGCGACCCCGAGCGATACGCCCCCTGCGGCTGAGCCGACCCCTCCGGCTGACCAGCCCGCACCGGATTCCGAAGAAAAGCCCGAATCGGAACCCGAATAACCCCGCACACAGGAGTATAGACCATGCTGAAACAAATGCTTTTGATCGGCGCCGCAGCCGTGAGTTTCCCGGCCCTGGCGCAGACGACCGCCCCGGCGTCGGACCCGACCACCCCGCCGGCGGCGAGCGAGCCGGCTCCGGCTCCCGACGCATCGACGCCCCCGGCTGAACCCGCCCCGGCACCGGATGCGTCGACCCCGCCGGCTTCGAGCGAGCCCGCGCCGTCGGGTGGGGCGGCAACGCCGACCCAGATCGCGCAGATCGTCGAGCAGGAATTCCCGACCTATGACGGGGACAAGAATGGCGACCTGAACGCGGCCGAGTTCGGCGCGTGGATGAAGAAGCTGCGTGCAGCGACCGACCCCAGTGCCGACGTCGAATCGGCCGAGGTGAAGACCTGGATTGGCCAGGCTTTCGCATCGGCTGATGGTGACAAGTCGGGCGCGGTCAACAAGACCGAATTGACCGGTTTCCTGTCGCGCGGCGCCTAAACGGCGTCCCGCGGGGTGGTGCAGCCGTCGGAGCGATCCGGCGGCTGCATCGCCGTTTGCAGCAAGCTAAACGGGTTGCTCGACCGCGACGATCGTCAGCCGGTGTTCGATGCCGCCGCGATCGGGCCAGTTGATCGATTGGCCAACACTGAGGCCGATCAGGCCCGCCCCGATCGGCGTCAGGATCGACATCCGCCCGGCCGATATGTCGGCTTCGGCGGGATATACGAGGCGCACGGTTCGTTCGGCGCCGCTCTTTTCATCGATGAAGGTGACGCTGGAGCCCATGGTTACGACGTCGGGCGGGATTTTGGTGCGCTCGCAGATAGCAGCGCGATCGATCTCGTCGAGCAGCAATTCATAGAAGCGAACCGAATCGCGCTGCTGCTGCAGCGTCAGTTCGGTCAGCACGTCGGCTTCGCTGTCGATCATGCGGATATGGGGCATCGCGGCCCCGTTTTTCTTCTTGGTCATGGCGCGGACTTTCCGGCTGGCGCGCGGCAGTTTCCCGCGCGCGGCAATGTTGGACGGAAGGTGCCCCGGGTTCGGGGCGAGCGCGCCGGAACCCGGGGCTAAATGCCCGCGAGAAGTTGTCCCCCATGATGGCGGAAATGGAGAAGGCTGCGCCGAATCTGCATGGCCATGATGATGTGGCCGCGAGCGGCGGAAGTCAAATGACGGCCTAGAGGAGCCCCATCGCGCGGAAGCTGCGATAATCGGACCCGCCGATGATGATGTGATCGTGTAGCGCGATTCCCAGTTTCGCGGCGGCGCCCGCGATGTCCTTGGTGATCGCGATATCCTGCCGGCTCGGCTCGGGGCTGCCGCTGGGGTGGTTGTGGACAAGGATGATCGCCGAAGCGCCGAGTTCGAGCGCGCGCTTGATGACTTCGCGAACATAAATTGCCGACTGGTCGATCGATCCTTCGCTCGCGAGTTCGTCGCGGATCAGCATGTTACGCGAATTGAGATAGAGGACGCGGACGCGCTCGACGTCGATCGGCCCCATGTCGGCGCGCAGCCAGTCGAGCAGGGCATCCCAGCTTGAGAGCAGCGGCTTGTCGCGAAATTCGCCCTTGAGCAGGCGCAGGCTCGCGGCCTGGACGATCTTTATCGCGGCAATGCCGGTATCGCCGAGCCCGCCGACCCGGCGCAGCGATTCGGGATCGGCGCTGACAAGCTGCGCCAGCGAACCGAATTCGCGGAGCAGCGCTTTCGCGAGCGGCTTGGTGTCGCGGCGCGGGATTGCGAGCGTGAGCAGATATTCGACCAGCTCGTAATCGGCGAGGCCCTCGGCGTCGTCGAGCAGGCGAGCCCGCAACCGCGCGCGATGCCCCAGATGGTCCGGCGTATCCCCCATGACGTGGCAATAACCGCCTTGTGAGGCGCACTCAACGGTCATAGGGAAAGGAAGATGGCGAACCGGATCAATTTCCTGCATCGAAACGGGATTTCCGGCGTTTGTGCCCTGAACAGGGCTCGGGTCGAGGGACGAGATTTTGCCGCCATGACGTCATCGGCCATATTCCATGACTGACACGGAAGACGACGTAAAACCGCGGTGGAAATATCGCAAGCTGCTGTTCAAGAAGCGCTGGCTGACCGCGGGCGCCGTAATCATCCTCGTCGCAGGGGTCTGGATCGCGCGCGAGCCGATCGCCGATGAATTCATTCGCGACCAGCTCGAAAGCCGCGATGTTCCGGCGCGCTATACGATCGACCGGATCGGCTTTCGCAGCGAGCAACTGTCCAACATCATCATTGGCGACCCGAAGCGTCCCGATCTGACCGCGAAACGCGTCGAAGTCCTGCTCGGCTATGGCTGGCGCGGTCCCTATGTTTCAGGGATCAATGCCGAGGGCGTCCGGCTCTATGGCCGCTTCGTCGACGGCCGCCTGTCGTTCGGCTCGCTCGACAAGTTCCGCGATCCGACGAGCAAGGATCCGTTCGCTTTGCCCGACCTGTCGGTCGCGCTGCGCGATGCGCGGGCACGCGTTGAGACGCCGTGGGGCAATATCGGTGCGGCGCTGAATGGCGGCGGCAATTTGCGCCGCGACTTCACCGGCAAGCTCGCGCTCGTCGCGCCGCGCATTGCGGCGGCGGGGTGCAGCGGCGACGATATCAGCTTCTATGGCACGGTTCTCGTTCGCGATGTCCGGCCGCAGCTGGTCGGCCCTCTGCGCGGCCGCGCGCTTGCCTGCGCCGACGGGCGTGTCACCGCTGCATCGCCGCAAGTCGCGCTCGACCTCTCGCTCTCCGAAGATTTGCAGAGCTGGAAGGGCAAGGCCGACGCGAGCATCGCGCGGCTTGTCGCGGGGCCCGTCGCGGCCGACCGGATGGGCGTGGTCGCGGGCTTCGACGGCACCGCGGTGCTGACGAAGCTCGACATCAATGCCGACATGGCGCGCCTTCGCGGCGCCGATTTCGCGGCCGAGACGGTGAACCTCGAAGCGAAGGGCAGTGTCGGCAGCGCGGCGCCGAAATTCGACGGGCGGATTCGTTTCGCCCGCGCCAGCGGCAGCGCGGACTTGCGCCATTCGCTCGTCGAAAGCGCGCGCGGGCTGGCGGGCACGCCGGTGGGGCCGCTGGCGGCGAAGGCTGTCGGCGCGCTGAGCCGCGTGCTCGCCGACGCGAGCGGCAGCGCGGGCTTCGCGCTCGCGGGCGAGGGGCCGACGGCGCGCGTCGACCTGATCGCGCCCGAATTGACGAGCGCGAGCGGCGCACATTTCACCGGCAGCGCGGATAGCCGCATCGGCTATCTTTATGGCGCGGACGAGCCCGCGGTGATCGCGACGGGACGCTGGAGCATCGCGGGCGGCGATCTGCCCTCGGGAACGCTGAGTATCGATCGCAGCGCCGAGGGAAGGGTAACGGGGCTCGCCAGCTTCGATCCTTATAGCGCCGAAGGCGCGCGGCTGGCGCTGACGCCGGTGCGTTTTTCGGGCGGTGCGGGCGGGTTGCTGCGTTTTGCCGCAGCGGCGACACTGTCGGGGCCGCTCGCGGGCGGACGCGTCGAGCGGCTGAGGGTGCCGCTGAACGGCTTTCTTGCCCCGACCGGAGCGCTCGCATTCGACGGCGGATGCAGCCGCGTCGCAGCCGATCGGATCGAGGTCAGCGGCTTCCGGCTCGGCCGCAGTGCGATCGACCTGTGCAGCCGCCCGGGCGCGCCGCTGCTCAGCGCCGGGCCCGACGGGCTTCGCGGCGATATCCGCATACCCGGCATTGCGCTGCGCGGGACGAGTGGCAGTTCGCCATTCAGCTTGAAAAGCGGACCGGCGAATATCGACCTGTCCGCGATGCGCTGGTCGCTTGCGATGGCTGATATCCGGCTGGGTGAGGGTGAGAGCGTGACCCGCTTCAGCGCACAAAGCCTCAGCGGCCGTTCGACGCCGCAAGGCATGGCGGGCGACCTCAGCGGTGCGAGCGGCAAGATCGGCGCGGTGCCCCTGAACATGAGCGAGATTGCGGGCCAGTGGCGCTTCGCGAATGGCGCGCTGACGCTTGATGGCGGGTTGCTGCTCACCGATGCCGCACCTGATCCGCGCTTCTTCCCGTTGGTCAGTAATGATGCGAATCTGCGCTTCGCGAACGGGATGATCGAAGCGAAGGCGGGTTTCAACGAACAGAAGACCGGGACGAAAATCCTCGACACGCTGATCCGTCACCGGCTTTCCGACAGCAGCGGTTCGGCGGACCTCGTCGTCAAGGAACTGCGCTTCAACGAGGCGTTCCAGCCCGACCAGCTTACCAGCCTGGCGCTCGGCGTCGTCGCCAATGTCCAGGGATCGGTCGTCGGCGACGGGCGGATCGAATGGACCGCCGACGGCGTCACGAGCCACGGCACCTTCGCAACCGCCGATACCAGCCTCGCCGCGGCGTTCGGCCCGGTGACGGGGCTTACGACGACGGTCAGCTTCGACGATCTGATCGGCCTCAAAACCGCGCCGGGCCAGATCGCGAAGATCAAGGAATTGAATCCGGGCATCCCGGTGCTCGACGGCGAGATCGAATATCGGCTGCTCGGCGACAATCGCGTGCGGGTCGAGGGAGGGAGTTGGCCCTTTGGCGGCGGCAAGCTGCTCCTCCATCCGACCACGCTCGATTTCAGCGCGACCAACGCGCGGCGGCTGTCGTTCGATATCGTCGGGGTCGATGCGGCGGTGTTCCTGCAAAGCTTTGGCTTCGACAATATCAACGCGACGGGCGTCTTCGACGGGACGCTACCGGTCGAATTCGACGGCCTCGGCGGGCGCATCGTCAATGGCCGTATCGATTCGCGCGCCGGCGGCGGCACGCTCGCCTATGTCGGCGAATTGTCGAACCGCAATCTGGGGGTGATCGCCAATTTTGCCTTTGGCGCGCTGCGCAGCCTCAAATATGACGACCTCACGATCATATTGAACGGGGACCTCGACGGCGAAATGGTGACCGATATCCGCTTTGGCGGCGTGGGGCAGGGGGAAGGCGCGACGCGTAACTTCCTGACCAATCAGGTGGCGAAACTGCCGTTGATCTTCAATGTGAAGATTCGGGCGCCGTTCCGCCAGCTTTTGACGTCGGCGAAGGGATTTTACGATCCGTCGCTGCTGATCGAACAGAATCTGCCGGCCTTGATCCGCGCTCAGGAAGAAGCCGCAAAAGTAAAGATCGTCCCCGTTCAGCCCCCAGAAAGCGAGCCCGTGCAATGAAGATACCCAAGACTGGAGCTAGGAGGCTGACCATAGGCGATAGGTATGTTGCAGTAACGATCGGGGCGGCCGCGCTTGCGGGCTGCGTCCAGATCGACACTCCCGACAAGCCGATCGAAATCAACCTGAATATCAACATCCGTCAGGAAGTGGTGTACAGGCTGGATGGCGATGCCAAGAAGCTCATCGAGCAGAATAGCGAGATATTCTGATGGGGAATAAGAAGATGACCAAGACGATGTGGAAACCGACCGGACTGGCGCTTGCTGCGATCGCGGCGACCGCCGCCGTTGCACTGGCCGTGCCGTCGGCGATGGCGCAGCGCGATCCCGCCTATGCCGCCGCGCGCGCCGCAGGACAGATCGGCGAGCAGCCCGACGGCTATCTGGGCTTTGCGACCGCGCCGACGCCCGCGATCCGTGCGCTTGTCCAGGACCTCAATATCAAGCGCAAGGCGGCCTATACCGCGAGCGCGCAGTCGACCGGCAGCACGGTCGAGCAGTTCGCCTTTACCAGCGGCTGCAACCTGATCGCGCAGACCAAGCCGGGCGAGAAATATCAGACGCCCGGCGGCGCCTGGAAAACCCGCGACGGCAGCCCGCCCGAACGCGACGCGCGCTGCCCGTAACATACCAGAGTATATCGGAGCCTGCGGGCTCTCAGATGCCGCCGCGCCCCTAAACGCGGCGGCATTTTTGTGCAGCAGTGCCGCGCCAATTTTGTGCACCTGCGCACAAGCATTGACTTAATCGGGCGTCGTTCCTAAACGGACCGCGCCTTAGGGGTCCCCCGAATTTTCGGGCCTTTTTTCGCAGGCGGAATCGATGGATATCGGCTCTGTTTCAGGAGGATGGCGCAAATGACGGGGAATGGCAGCGATCCGGAACCAGCTTCGGAGGATTCGCGCCTGGTCTCGCTCGAAGAGCGATTGGACCGGGCCGAAGCCGCAGAAGCAAAACGGACCGCAGTGAACGCCGGACCGGAGACCGATGCGAATTACAAGCTCGGTAACCGCGTTCTGGCCGAACTGCTGGGCGGTATCGGTGGCGGCGCCTTGGTCGGTTGGACGATCGATCATTTTGCCGGCACCGCACCCTGGGGCCTGTTGGTGGTGCTGTTCCTCGGAATAGTCGTCGCCTTCAGAAGCATATTTCGGATAGCGAATATCCGGCCTTCAAAGCCGGATTGAAGCTGAGTTACTGGGATTTAGGCGAGGTATCGCGTGGCGGATCAAGGCAAAGTGGACCCGATGCACCAGTTCGAGGTGCAGAAGATGTTCGACATGTTCCATGTCGGCAATCATGAGGTTGCCTTTACGACCAGCGCGATGTGGATGGTCATCGCGGGCCTGCTCCTGTGGGTCTTCATGATCGGCGGGATGAAGCGCCAGCTCGTCCCCGGTCGCTGGCAGGTCGCCGTCGAGGGCTTCACCGGCTTCATTTCGGGCATGATGAACGCGAATATCGGTCCCGAAGGCCGCAAATATACGCCCTATGTCTTCTCGCTCTTCATGTTCATCCTGATGCTGAACGTGATCGGGCTGATGCCGCTCGGCCTGTTCGGCGTGCATCCCTTTACCGTGACGAGCCACTTCACGATCACCGGTTTCCTCGCGATCCTGAGCTTCTCGATCGTGCTGATCGTCGGTTTCTGGCGCCACGGCCTGCATTTCTTCTCGCTGTTCGTCCCGCATGGCACGCCCTGGTGGCTGCTGTGGCTGATCCCCGTGATCGAGCTGGTGTCGTTCCTCGTCCGTCCGTTCAGCCTTGCTCTCCGACTGTTCGTCGCGATGACCGCGGGCCACGTGCTGATGAAGGTGTTCGCCTCGTTCATCATCGACGGGATCGCCGCCGGTCCGGCTGTCGGCCTTGGCGTCGGCATCCCCAGCATGGCGCTGATGGTCGGCATCAGCGGCCTCGAGCTGCTGGTCGCGGGTATCCAGGCTTATGTGTTCGCGCTGCTCACGTCGCTCTATCTGAACGACGCGGTCAATCTGCACTGATATTTCAACTGTATAATCAACGTTTTTCCCAAGGAGTATAAAATGGACGTTCAAGCTGCTTCGCTCATCGGCGCCGGTCTGGCCGCTATCGGTGCCGGTATGGCCGCCATCGGTGTGGGCAACGTCTTCGGTAGCTTCCTCGAAAGCGCGCTGCGTAACCCGGCTGCCGCCGACGGCCAGCAGGGCCGCCTGTTCATCGGCTTCGCGGCTGCCGAACTTCTCGGCCTGCTGTCGTTCCTGATCGCAATCCTGCTGTACCTCAAGGCAGCCTGATTTCGTCTGCGGGGCCGGCTCGCTAAAGGCCGGCCCCGCGACTGCTTTTCTTTTGTCGGTCGAGTAAATCCATGCCTCAAATCAGCCAATTCGCTGAAAGCTGGTACGCCGCATCGCAGATTTTCTGGGTGCTGCTGACCTTCGGCTTCGTCTTTTTCGTCATCGGCCGCGGCATGCTGCCGAAGATCGAGGCGACGGTGGACGCACGCGACCGCAAGGTTGCGGACGATCTGGCCGCGGCCAAGGCTGCGCATGCTGCCGCCGACAACCTCGAAGAAAGCTACCGCCAGCAGAGCGACGCAAGCCGCGCTGCTGCGCAAAAGGCGGTGACCGACGCCAAGGACAAGGCCGCGAAAGACGCCGAAAAGCGTCTAGCGAAGGTCGACGCCGAACTCGCCGACAAGCTGTCGGCGGCCGAAGCGGACGTCAACGCGGCGCGCACTTCGGCGATGGCTGAGATTGAATCGGTTGCGGCCGAAGCAGCGGGCGACCTCGTCGCCAAGCTGTCGGGCGTGAACGTCGCTGCGGCGGATGCCAAGGCAGCGGTGAAGGCGGTGCTCCATGGCTAATGTTCTGACCATATTGTCCGAAGCTGCGGGCGAAGTGCATGCCGAGCCGGCATCGTTCGGTTTCATCGACGCGACCGTCTGGGTCTCCATCGCGATGGCGATCTTCATCGCGATCCTGTTGTGGAAGAAGGTGCCGGCGATGGTCGCGGGCATGCTCGACAACAAGATTGCCGAGATTTCGAAGCAGCTGAAGGAAGCCGAAGCGCTCCGCCTCGACGCCGAATCGCTGAAGGCGGAGTATGAAGCGAAGCTCGCCGACGCGGCTAAGGAAGCCGACGAAATGCGTGCCCGCGCCGATGCCGAGGCCGAAGCGCTCGTCACCAAGGCGAAGGCTGATGCGACCGCGCTGATCGCACGCCGCAAGCAGATGGCCGAAGACCGCATCGCCGCGGCCGAAGCCGGCGCGCTTGCCGAAGTCCGCACCGCGGCTGCGAAGGCCGCGACCGAAGCGGCGGCGAAGCTGATCGCCGACAAGCATGACGCCGCGGCCGACAAGGCGCTGGTCGATCAGGCTATCGCGGGCGTCGCCAAGGGCTGAGCCTTTCGACATTGCCGATTACCGAAACGCCCGCGGTTTCCGCGGGCGTTTTGTTTTGGGGGTCTAGTTAACGCCGGCCAACCCCGCGACCCACGCCTTTGTCGCGGGGAAATTGTCCATGGCGCGCTGATATCCCGCGCGCGCCGTGGTTCGGTCGATATAATCCAGCTCCGCCGCGCCGAAAGTGAAGCCGGTTGTGCGCTGGGCGAATTGGAGAGCGTAGGTCACCGAAATGTCGGCCGCGGTAAAATCGTCGCCCGCGATATGGGACGTACGCGCAAGCTGGCGGCTCACGAGGCCGAGGCGGCTCCTGAAGATGTCGAGCGCCCACTCCGTCGTCCGGTTCTCCCGTTGATTTTCGGGTGCGAGGATGTGCGTCGCGACAATGGCGTTGATCGGACCCGCGAGCCCGGCTTCGCCCATATGAAGAAACTGCTGGTAGACGGGGAACGTCGGGTCGTCCGGCGTCGGTGCGAACGGGGTCGGTCCGTAGCGCGCAAGCAGATACTCCATGATCGCGATCGATTCGACCATCACCGTGTCGCCGTCGACGATCGCAGGGATGAAGCCGGCAGGGTTGATCGCCAGAAATTCGCTGTCCTTCTCGAGGCCGTCGAGCAGATCGACCGGCCGCATATTATAGGGACGCCCCATTTCTTCGAGCAGCCAGGCGACACGGAAGCCGCGGCCTTCGCCATAGAGGGTGATCATGCCTGCAATCCTCAGAACTGGATCATGATGCGCCGCGCGAGCGCGGGCGAGACACTGTGGACGAACTGCAACATCTTCACCATCCCCGCGTTGACCTCGCTCTTGCCGGTACGGATGCCGCGGACGATTTCGGCGGCGCAGTCGTGCGCGCTCATCTTCTTGCCCGCACGGCCCGCGGTCATGTTCGTCTCGACGACCGGCGGCAGCGCCTCGATCACCCGAACATTGCTGTCTTTCAGCAGATACCGGATCGCCTGCGTATAGCTGCGCAGCCCCGCCTTGGTTGCGCAATAGACCGACCCACCCGCGCGCGGCGCGATCGCGAGGCCCGAGGTGACGTTGACGATTGCCGCTTCGGGCTGCGCGCGCAGCGACGGCAGCAGCCGCGTACACAGCATGATCGGCGCATCGAGGTTGGTGCGGATGCAATGCGCCGCATTCTCCAGCGTTTCGGGCTTATCGAACTCATATTCGCTGCCTACCCCGGCATTGTTGACGAGCAGCGCAAGCGGTTTGCCCTCCACGCCGCTCACGACGGCATCGATTCCCGCCGGAGTCGACAAATCGCCCGCGATCGTGCCGAAACCGAGCGTCGTCATCGCCTGCAATTTCTCGGCCGAACGCCCCGTGACGATCACATTCGCGCCCGCGCCCTGTAGCTGCAGCGCGATCTCGCGGCCGATCCCGTCGCTGCCGCCGGTCACCAGCGCGAGTTTTCCTCGAAGTTCCATAAGACCCCTCCTATGTTTTACGTCGCGCACTATGGCGGGCCGCACCGCCATCGCCTACATGCAAAATCATGGCTCGCCCGAACGCTCCCGACCGATTCAACGAAGAAAAAGCGACCTATGTTATCCGCGGCGGCGAGGGCGAGGGCGACCAGCCCGACCTTGAGCGCGGTGCCGAGGCGATCCGCAGCGTCGTGCGCAAATTGCCGACGCGTCCCGGCGTGTACCGCATGCTCGATGCACGTGGCGACGTGCTGTACGTCGGCAAGGCGCGCGCGCTCAAAAACCGGGTGAGCAATTACACGCAGGTCGCCCGGCTGCCGCAGCGGCTGCAGCGCATGGTGTCGCAGACGCGCGCGATGGAGATCGTCACGACGACGAGCGAGGCCGAGGCGCTGCTGCTCGAAGCCCAGCTGATCAAGCGATACCGCCCGCCGTACAATGTGCTGCTGCGCGACGACAAAAGCTTCCCCTTCATCCTGCTGCGCACCGACCATGATTTCCCGCGCGTGCAGAAACATCGCGGCGCGCGGCGCGCGAAGGGGCGCTATTATGGGCCGTTCGCAAGCGCAGGCTCGGTCCACCAGACGCTCAATGCGTTGCAGAAGACCTTTCTGCTCAGGAGCTGCACCGACAGCTTCTTCGCCAACCGCTCGCGCCCGTGCCTGCTGTATCAAATCAAGCGGTGCAGCGCGCCGTGCGTCGACCGCATCTCGAAGGAGGATTATGCCGGGCTGGTGAGCGACGCGCAGGATTTCCTCGAGGGGCGTTCGACGGCAGTCCAGAAGCGGCTGGGGGCGGCGATGACGCAGGCCGCCGAGGCGATGGATTTCGAACAGGCCGCGGTGATCCGCGACCGGCTGAAATCGCTGACCTTCATTCAGGGCAGCCAGTCGGTGCACGCCGACGGGCTCGGCGACGCCGATGTCTTCGCGCTCGCCGCGAAGGGTGGGCAGCTCTGCATCGCGGGCTTCTTTATCCGCGGCGGGCAGAATTGGGGGCATCGCAGCTTCTTCCCCGCGCATGTCGCGGGTGTGCCCGAGGCGGAGGTCATGGCGAGCTTCCTGATGCAATTTTACGAAGGCGTGCCGCCACCGAAGCTGATCCTCGTCGACCGCGAGCCCGAGGAATGCGCGCTGCTCGCCGAGGCGCTGGCCGAAAGCGGCAGCCGCAAGATCGAGATCAGCGTGCCGCAGCGCGGCAATCGCCGCCGCCTGCTCGAACAAGCGGTGCGCAACGCGGGCGAGGAACTCGACCGTCGGCTGGCCGAGAGCAGCAGTCAGGCGAAGCTCGGGCGCGAACTTGCCGAGCTGTTCGATCTGGAGAATCCGCCGCGGCGCATCGAAATCTACGACAACAGCCACATTCAGGGCACCAATGCGCTCGGCGCGATGGTGGTCGCGGGGCCCGAAGGCTGGATCAAGGGCGCGTACCGCAAGTTCAACATCAAGCGCGCCGAGACGATGCCCGGAGACGATTTCGCGATGATGCGCGAGGTGTTCGAACGCCGTTTCGCGCGCGCCATCGAAGAGGATCCCGAGCGGACGAAGGGCGAATGGCCCGACCTCGTGCTGATCGATGGCGGCAAGGGGCAGGTGTCGGCGGCGGGCGCTGTGCTTGCCGAGCTTGGTATCGACGATCTGACATATATCGGCGTCGCCAAGGGCCCGGACCGCAATGCCGGGCGCGAGACTTTCTATCACCCCGACGGGCGCGAATTCACGCTGCCGCCGAACAACGCCGTGCTGTTTTACATCCAGCGCCTTCGCGACGAGGCGCACCGCTTCGCGATCGGCGCGCACCGGCAGAAGCGTGCGAAGGCGATGGGGTCGTCGCCGCTCGACGAGGTTCCGGGCATCGGTCCGTCGCGCAAGAAGGCGCTGCTGATGCACTTCGGCACGGCGCGTGCGGTACGCGGTGCAAGTCTGGAAGACTTGCAGAAAGCGCCGGGGGTCAGCGCGGCGGTCGCGCAGGCGGTGCATGATTTCTATCATTCGGGACGGTGAGGGGAATATTATGGATTTTGCAGCAGCCATGCCGCTCGCGGGAACGCTGGGCGTCACTATCCACGAAGGCAGCAAGGACCGTGTCGCGGGCAAACTGCCGGTGCGCGCCGAAGTCTGCACGGCGGGCGGGATCGTTCATGGCGGGGCGATCATGGCCTTCGCCGATTGCCTCGGCGCGGTCGGTGCCTTCCTAACCTTGCCCGAAGGTGCGAGCGGGACGACAACCATCGAGAGCAAAACCAATTTCCTCGGCGCAGGGCCCGTCGGGTCGGTGCTCGTCGGCGAAGCGACACCGGTGAAGATCGGCAAGCGCCTGTCGGTGTGGCAGACGCGCATCCGTACCGAAGATGGCGCCGAGGTCGCGCTGGTGACGCAGACGCAGATGGTGCTTTGGCCAGCCTGACCGCCGATGCCATCGTCTGCGCGGTCCGCGCGCATGGCGAGCATGGCGCCATCCTGCGCGCGTTGACCGAGGAGGCGGGGCTGGTTGCCGGCTATGTCCGCGGCGGACGCTCGCGGCGGGTGCGACCAATCCTGGTGCCGGGCAATCTGATCGCGCTCGAGCTGCGCGCGCGAACCGAAGAACAGCTTGGCGGTGCAACCGTGGAGCTTCTGGAAAGTCGCGCGCCGCTGCTCGCCGAACCGTTAGCGGCCGCCGCGATCGACTGGTTGACGAGCCTCACCGCGGCGACCTTGCCCGAAAGCCAGCCTTATCCAGCGCTCTATTCGGCCTTGTCGGCCGTTCTGGACGCGGTCGGCGTGGCTTCTTCGGCGCGGCAATGGGCCGCGGCGCTGGCGCGCTACGAGTTGCTGCTACTCGCCGAATTGGGCTTCGGGCTGAACCTTGAGGAATGCGTCGTGACGGGCTCGCCCGACAATCTCGCGTTTATAAGCCCCAAATCGGGCGGCGCAGTGAGTGCCGGCGCTGCGGCGGGTTATGAAGAACGGCTGTTTCGCCTGCCGCCGTTTTTGCGCGGACAAGATGCCAGTCCGCCGATGGCCGACGTCCTCGATGGCCTGATCATCACGGGCTATTTCCTCGACCGCGACATTCTCGACGGGCGCAACCGCGACTTGCTGACCGTAAGGGAAAGATTGGTCGATCGGCTGGGCAGGGCGGTTGCGTGACGCGCCGCCGCTGTCTAAGCGGCTGGCGAGACACGAAAGGGCGACACGTTGAAAATCCTGCTGCTGGCTGGCGATGGTATCGGTCCGGAAATCATGGTGGAGGCCGAGAAGGTCCTAACCGCGCTCGCATTACCGGTGACGCTCGACCGCGCGCTCGTCGGCGGCGCAGCGTATGAAGCGACTGGCCACCCGCTGCCCCCCGAAACGCTGGCGAAGGCGAAAGCCGCCGATGCGCTCCTGTTCGGTGCCGTCGGCGATCCGCGCTTCGACAATGTCGAACGCCATTTGCGTCCCGAGCAGGCGATCCTCGGCTTGCGCGCCGAACTCGGCCTGTTCGCCAATTTGCGTCCCGCCAAGCTGTTCGCGGGACTCGAAGACAGCTCGGCGCTCCGTCCCGAAGTGGCGTCGGCGATCGACCTGCTGATCGTCCGCGAACTCAACGGCGACGTCTATTTCGGCGAAAAGGGCACGCGCACGACCGCGGATGGGCAGCGCGAAGGCTATGACGTCATGTCGTACAGCGAAAGCGAAGTGCGGCGCATCGCGCATGTCGCCTTCCGCGCGGCGCAGGGTCGTCAAAAGCGGCTGTGTTCGGTCGACAAGGCGAATGTACTCGAAACCTCGCAGCTCTGGCGCGACGTCGTGATCGAGGTCGCAGCCGATTACCCCGATGTGGCGCTGACCCACATGTATGTCGACAACGCCGCGATGCAGCTGGTGCGCAATCCGGGCCAGTTCGACGTCGTCGTCACCGGCAACCTCTTTGGCGATATCCTTTCCGATCAGGCGTCGATGTGCGTCGGGTCGATCGGACTTCTGGCGTCGGCTTCGCTCAGCGACGGCAAGCTGGGATTGTACGAACCGATCCACGGCAGCGCGCCCGATATCGCGGGCAAGGGCGTTGCCAATCCCTTGGCGATGATACTGTCGCTCGCGATGCTGCTGCGCCATTCGGGCGGCGACGAGGCAAGCGCGGCGCGGATCGAGGCGGCAGTGGCCAAGGTGCTGGCGGACGGGTGCCGCGGTGCGGATCTGGGGGGCAATATGGGAACGGCGGCATTGGGCGATGCGGTCGTGGCGGCGCTTGGTCGGTGACCGAGCTTCGCGGCGAACATCTACTGCTCCGTCCTTTCGAGCCGGACGACGCACCGGCGCTCGCTGCGATCGCGGGACAGCGTGCGATCGCCGACACGATGATCTCGGTTGCCCATCCTTTTGACGTCGACATGGCGTACGCTTGGATTGAACAACTCGGCGCAAATGATCGACGCCAATCTTTTGCCGTTGTCGCGGACGGCTCGCTCGTGGGCTATGCCGGCTTGCACGATATCGACCATGAGCATGGACTTGCTGAAATCAGCTTTTGGACCGATCCTGCATGCCAGGGGCGCGGCTTGGCCGCCCAGGCTGCGCAATTATTGCTCGACCACGCATTCGGCGGACTGGGCCTGAACCGGGTGCAGGCCTTTCACATGACGCGCAATCCCGCATCCGGGCGACTGTTGGCGCGGTTAGGGTTTAGTGAGGAAGGTGTGATGCGCCAGCGTGTGCGCAAGTGGGATCGGTTCGAGGACGTAGTAATCTGGGCATTGCTGGCAGACGACCCGCGCGGTTCGAACGCCTTGCAACCCAAGGATGGAGCAGGCAGGGCGAGCGAATGAAGAAGACAACGGGTTTCGATCGTAGCAAGACACGTAACTGGCACCCCGCGACGCAGGCGGTGCGCGGCGGGACGTGGCGCAGTGAGCATGGCGAGACGTCGGAAGCGCTCTTCCTGACCTCGGGCTACACCTACGACAGCGCCGAGGAAGTCGCGGCGCGCTTTGCCGGCGAAGAACAGGGCATGACCTATTCGCGCCTCCAGAACCCGACCGTTTCGATGCTCGAAGAACGCATCGCGTTGATGGAAGGCGCCGAAGCGTGCCGCACGCAAGCGACCGGGATGGCCGCGATGACGACCGCCTTGCTCTGCCAGCTCTCGGCGGGCGACCATATCGTCGCGGCAAAGGCCGCCTTCGGGTCGTGCCGCTGGCTCGTCGACCATCTCTGCCCGCGCTTCGGCATCGAGACGACGGTCGTCGACGGCCGCGACAATGACGCGTGGGAAAAGGCGATCAAGCCGAACACGAAAGTCTTTTTCTTCGAAACCCCCGCCAACCCGACGATGGACATCGTCGACATGAAGCATGTGTGCGGCCTCGCGAAGGCGCATGGCATCACGACCGTGGTCGACAATGCCTTTGCGACCGCGGTGCTCCAGCGCCCGATGGATTTCGGCGCCGATGTCGTCGCTTATTCGGCGACCAAGCTCATGGAAGGGCAGGGCCGCGTCCTCGCCGGTGCGGTGTGCGGAACCGAGAAATTCATCAACGACGTGCTGCTGCCGTTCCAGCGCAACACGGGGCCGAACCTGTCGCCGTTCAATGCGTGGGTGGTGCTCAAAGGCCTCGAGACGCTCGATCTGCGCGCGCGGCGCCAGTCGGAAAATGCGCTTGCGGTCGGCAAGGCGATCGAGGGCCGCGTTGCACGCATGCTCCATCCGGGGCTGGCCAGCCATCCGCAGCATAATCTGGCGATGAGCCAATCGAGCGCGTGCGGGCCGATCTTTTCCTTCGTGCTCGATGGCGGCCGCGAACAGGCGATGGCGTTCCTCAACGCGCTCGAACTCGTCGACATCAGCAACAATATCGGCGATTCGCGCAGCCTCTGTTGCCACCCCTGGTCGACGACGCATTATGGTGTGAGCGAAGAAGCCCGTATCGACATGGGCGTCGTCGAGGGTATGCTGCGCATCAATATCGGCCTCGAAGATCCGCGCGACGTGATCGCCGATCTGGACCAGGCATTGACCAAGGTGGGGCTTTGAGCGACGCTGACGCCATGAACACGATGATCGACTCCTTCTTCCCCTTTGCGGCGACCACCGGGTCGATCACCGTGCGCGTAGCGGTCAGCTATTTGCCCGAACAGTCGCATCCGGCGCTCGGCCGCTGGTTCTGGGCCTATCATGTCCGCGTCGAAAACCATGGCGAGGGCGCGGTGCAGTTGATCAGCCGCCACTGGCGGATCGCCGACGGCCGCGGCCAGATCAGCGAAGTCGAGGGCGAAGGCGTGGTCGGCGAACAGCCATTGATCGTCCCCGGCGGCGCGTACGACTATGTCTCGGGCTGCCCGCTGCCGACCCCCGAAGGGTCGATGGTCGGCAGCTATGCGATGGAACTCGGCGACGGATCGCAATTGCTCGTCGCGATCCCGCATTTCCCGCTCGTGGCGCCTGCGACCGCGTCATGAAGCGCACGCACCTGCCCCTGAACGCCCTGCGCGTGTTCGACGCCGCTGCGCGGCACCTGAGTTTCACGCGCGCCGCCGACGAGCTGGCGGTGACTCCCGCGGCGGTCGGGCAACAGATCCGGGCGCTCGAAGATATGCTCGGCGTCGTACTGTTCCGCCGGACGCCCAAGGGGCTCGAACTCACCGGTGAGGCCGACGCCGGTCTCGACGCGCTGCGGCAGGGTTTCCTGCAGTTCGAAGAGTCGGTGCGTGCGATGCAGGCGGGACAATCGTCGCAGTCGCTGACGATCGCCGCGCCGCGCGACCTGACCGCCAAATGGCTCGCGCCGCGGCTCGCGCGCTACAGCCAGCAGGCGCCCGACGTGCGCTTCACATTGGTATCGGCCGACAGCGGCATCGATTTCACCGAGGCCAACCTCGATCTCGCGATCTTCTGGACCGATGGCGCGGGCGAACATGAAGGCGTGGCGCTCGCCGACGCGTTGATGGTCACCGTGTCGGGGCCGGGGAGCAACAGCGACACGCGCATCGCGTGGCCGGGCTGCCCGGTGGCCGATGGCGAACCCGCGCTGCGACTGGGCGATGCGGGTCTTGCGATCGATGCCGCGGCCAATGGGCTGGGACAGGCGAATGTTCCCGCGATGCTCGCGGAGGCCGACATCGCCGCGGGACGTGTCCGGCAGGTGGGCGAAACGGTCGCGGTAAAACGCGGTTACTGGCTCGTTGCCCCGACCCCGCAATGGCGACAGGCCAAGGTCAAGGCGCTGGTCGCGGCGCTGACCGCCTGAACCGCTATTTCGCGGCCAGCGCCAGCAGCCGGGTGACCAGCCCGGCCATCCTTTCGGTATCGATATTCGCCTCGGGGTTGTTCCAGCTCGCGGTGACGACGAACCATTTTTCGTCCGATTTACGCTGCCCGAGCAAGCTCATCGACAAAACGCCATTTTCCGCCCCGCCCTTGTAGCCGAGATATGTCCAGTCGGCCGCGGCGACGGGACCGACGCCATTGTTGATCGCCATGGCCGCGAGCAGGGTTTTCGACTGGCGTGCGCGGAGGTCGACCATCAGCCGCGCAATATCGTTCGGGCTGGCAAACCATTCGAGACTGTCGATGAAGCGCGGCCCATCGGTGAAGCTGATCCCGTCAACATTCGCGAGGGTCAGGCGGTTCTGGTTGCTCGCGATCAGCTTGCGCTGCGCGGCATCGTCTCCCTTGATAAAGACGGGCCGCAAATCGTTGAAATTATTTCCCTTGAGAGCAAAGGTTTCGACCGTCGTGAGCAGCGGAATATTGCGCGACGGATCGCTGTGCCCCGCAGCGCGCATCCGCGTCTCGACCGGTTCGCGGCCGATCAGGTGGATCAGCGTATCGGTCGCGCCATTGTCGCTGACCGAGATCATCCAGTTGGCGAGCGTCTGTAGCGTCACCGGCGTATCGGCGGGCCAGTTCGCCGTCCCCGCCGACGAAAAGCTGAAATGCGACAACGGGACTACGTCGGACCATTTGCGCTTGCCGGCGGCGACCTGCGCCGCGAGTTCGTCGAGTATATAGAGCTTGATCGTCGATCCGACCGCGAACTGCCGGTCGGCGTTGGCCGAGGCGAGGGGCCGGATGCCCGCATCACCCAGTTCGGCGACGAGGAAGCCCGTTTGCCCCGGCAGCGCGGCGATTTCGGCCGCGACCTTGTCGAAGCTGTCGTTCGCCACGGTGACGCCAGTGACGCGCAGCCCCGTGACACGCGCATCAGCCGTTGCGCCGACGTCCAGCAACACAGTTGCAACGCCCCTTTCGAAACGTAGCAGGACGGTTCCTGAACGGCCGCTGGTCGGGGTGGCGCTGTCGACGGCGACCGGCTTTCCATATTGTGCGATCAGGCCGCCGATGAATGTCTTGAACTGTGCCTCGGGGATGGCCTTTTGGAATGACGGGTCGAAATAGTCTGCAAAGGCGAGCTTGCCGGCGAAGAGATCGACCAGTTGGGCGGCGCGACGATCGAAGGCCGTGGCGGGAGCAGGCGCAGTCGTTTCGGCCGATTGGGCCAGCGTGGTGGAAGCGGGTAGGGCGACCGCAAACATTGCGACGGCGAGCCTATTGAAGACGGATATCAAGGCCTGCTCCTCAATCCGGTGCTTCGGCGGGTGGGGCGTTTTGGGGAATCGCGGCTTTTACGTCAACGCACCACCATTTCGGGCGACGGTCACGAAAGGCGTGCGAAATCGGCATCAACGCCTTGTCGCCCGGCTTGTCGAACACCCCGAGAAGCAGGGCGACAATCGGCTCGTCATCGATCGCGCCCAAGCTGCTCCCGCAGGTCGGGCAAAAGGCCCGGCTGGAAAAATCCGATGATCGCCAGGTGGATGGCGGCCCTCCGGGGCCGGTCCAGCTTACCGCGTCGGCGGGGAATTCGACCCAGGTCGCGGTCAGGGCGCCGGTGTGTCGCTGACACATTTTACACGAACATGTGTGGGGTTTGGCGGCGGCTCCCGCAGCTTCGAACCGAATGCTACCGCACAGGCAGCCACCGCTGTATCCCTTGCTCACCAGCGCCTCTCCAATTTCTGCCCGTCGCCCGCTCGTAAATCCTCCCCGAACGCAGGGGGGTACCGATCAAAGCTCAAAATCAGGCGTCGATGGCTGCTTCGTCGAGCGTCGCGGCATTCGCTTGGATGAACTGGAAGCGGTGTTCGGGGTGCTTGCCCATCAGCCGGTCGACCAGGTCCTTGACCAAGTGCCGCTCCTCATATTCCTGCGGCAGCGTGACGCGCAGCATCGAGCGGGTCGCCGGGTCCATCGTCGTTTCCTTGAGCTGGTTCGGATTCATTTCGCCGAGGCCCTTGAAGCGGCCGACGTCGACCTTCTTACCCTTGAACTGTGTCGCCTCGATCTCGGCGCGGTGCGCATCGTCGCGTGCATAGACCGATGTGTTGCCCGAAGTGATGCGATAGAGCGGCGGCTGCGCCAGATAGACATGGCCGCGCCGCACGATGTCGGGCATTTCCTGGAAAAAGAAGGTCATCAGCAAAGTCGCGATATGCGCGCCATCGACATCGGCATCGGTCATAATCACGATTTTTTCGTAGCGCAGCCGGTCGGCGTCGCAATCCTTGCGCATTCCGCAGCCGAGCGCGAGCGCGAGGTCGGCGATTTCCTGATTGGCGCGGATCTTGTCGGCGCTGGCGCTCGCGACGTTCAATATCTTGCCGCGGATCGGCAGGATCGCCTGCGTCTTGCGGTCGCGCGCCTGCTTGGCGCTGCCGCCGGCGCTGTCGCCTTCGACGATAAATAATTCCGTGCCTTCCGGACCGTCGTTCGCACAGTCAGTGAGCTTGCCGGGCAGGCGTAGCTTGCGCCCGCTCGTCGCGGTCTTGCGCTTGACCTCGCGTTCGGCCTTGCGCTTGAGGCGCTCATCCATCCGGTCGAGGACAAGACCGAGCAGCGCGCGGCCGCGGTCCATATTGTCCGAGAGGAAATGGTCGAAATGGTCGCGCACCGCGTTTTCGGTGAAGCGCGCCGCCTCGGGGCTCGACAGCCGGTCCTTGGTCTGGCTCTGGAACTGCGGATCGCGAATGAAGACCGAGAGCATCATTTCGCCGCCGTTGAAGACATCTTCGGCGGTGATCTGCGCCGCCTTTTTCTGTCCGATCAACTCGCCAAAGGCGCGCAACCCCTTGGTCAGCGCCGAGCGCAGACCCGCTTCATGCGTCCCGCCGGCGGGCGTCGGGATGGTGTTGCAATACCAGCTATACGATCCGTCCGACCATAAAGGCCAGGCGATCGCCCATTCGGCGCGGCCCTGATTGCCGGGGAACTCCTGCCGCCCGACGAAAGGCTCGGCGGTCGCGCATTCGCGCGTGCCGATCTGTTCCTTCAGATGATCGGCAAGCCCGCCGGGAAACTGGAACACCGCCTCAGCCGGCGTGTCGTCGCCGATCAGCTCGGGCGCGCATTTCCAGCGGATTTCGACGCCGGCGAACAAATAGGCTTTCGACCGTGCCATGCGATAGAGGCGCTGCGGCTTGAACCGCCCATGATCGCCGAAAATCTCGGGGTCGGGAACGAAGCTCACGCTCGTCCCGCGCCGGTTCGGTGTCGGACCGAGTTCTTCAAGCCCGCCGAGCGGGGTGCCACGCGAAAAGCGCTGGCGATACAGTTGCTTGCTTCGCGCCACTTCGATTTCGGTTTCGACCGACAGCGCGTTGACGACGCTGACGCCGACGCCGTGCAGGCCGCCCGACGTCGCATAAGCCTTGCCCTCGAACTTACCGCCCGAGTGGAGCATGGTCATGATGACCTCGAGCGCCGATTTGCCCGGGAATTTCGGATGCGGATCCACCGGCATGCCGCGGCCATTGTCTACGACGGTCAGCCGGTTGCCAACGTCGAGTTCGATCTCGATCCGCGTCGCGTGGCCCGCGACCGCTTCGTCCATGCTGTTGTCGATGACTTCGGCGGCGAGGTGGTGGAGCGCGCGCTCGTCGGTGCCGCCGATATACATGCCGGGACGCCGGCGGACGGGTTCGAGCCCTTCCAGCACCTCGATCTGCGAAGCGTTATAGCTTTCGGTGGCGGGGTTGGCGGCGTCGAACAAATCGTGACTCATGCCCCAGCTATAGGGGGCGGGAAAGGCGGCTGGCAAGCGCGGTTTTCGGTGGCCGTGCGCGGCCCGGTTCACCCCATTTCCGAGACAAGAGGGAACTTTGGCCGGGTGCGGCGGGTTGGGGTGCCGACTGCAAAGTCATTCAAAAAGTGGAGTAAAAAATGAAAACCCTCTCTCTCCTCACCGCGCTTGCGGCCACCGCGATCGCCATGCCCGCGATGGCGCAGGAAGGCCGCGACACCTCGCAGGATTTCAACGGACCCTATATCAGCATCGGCGGCGGCGGCACGCTTCAGGGCAGTGACCGCGGCGAAACGCTGGTCTTCGATACCAACCGCGACGGCACCTATGGCGACCAGGTGACGACGTCGGGCGGCGCCAACGCCTTCTCGCCGGGATTCTGTAACGGCGCGGCGACGGGCACCGCGAACCTCGGCTGTCGTAACGACAAGGATGGCCCCGAATTCTTCGGCCGCGTCGGCCTCGATCAGCGTATGGGCAATTTCGTTGTCGGCGCGCTTCTGGAAGGCGGTCGCAGCGTCGCGCGCGATAGCGTCAGCGGCTTTTCGACCACGCCCGCGAGCTATACGATGAGCCGCGAGGCCGATTATCAGGGCAGCCTTCGCGTCCGCGCCGGCTATACGCCCGGCGGCGGGGCGCTCTTCTATGTCACCGGCGGCCCGGCTTACGCGCGCCTCGACAACAAGTTCGTGACCTCGAACACCGCGAACAGCTTTGCCGACAATGGCAAGACGCACGCTTGGGGTTACGCCGCCGGCGGCGGCGCCGAGCTGATGCTCACCAACAAGATCGCGGTCGGGCTGGAGTATCTCTATTCCGACGTGAAGGACGACGATTACCGAGTGAACGTCGGGCCGGGGACCGCGCCGCCGACCAATCCCTTCCTGCTGAACGGCGGGGGCACCGATATCCAGCGCAGCGGTTCGCATTTCCGGACGCACAGCGTCCGCGGGAGCATCAGTTACCGCTTCTGACCTCTTGGGAGCGGGAACGGGAGGCGTCGGGTTGAAAGATCCGGCGCCTTTCGCCTATCGGGCCGATGGCGCCGCGAAAATCGCGAAATTGCCGTTCGCGCTGCTGACGAGGCGGCTATCTTGATAGAGCTTTGCTTCGATATTGGCGATGCGCTTGCCCTGGTGAAGGACGGCGGCCTCGCACGTCAGCCGGCCTTCGCGCACGCCGACATGATAGTTGAATTTGATTTCCAGCGTCGCGCAGACCAGCCCCTCTTCGAGCAGGCTCATCAGCGCGCCGCCCATGGCGGTGTCGGCGAGCGAATAGGCAACGCCGCCGTGCGCAACGCCGTTCGGGTTGAAATGGCGTTCGCGTTCGATATCGATCGCCATCGTGCAACGCCCGTCGCCGCGCTCGACCATTTGGAGGCCGAGCGCGCGCGCGAACTGGAAATCCTGGCCGAACGGCCTCACCGGACGCGCCTTAACGAACTCGGGGACCACCGAAGGGCGGCGGCGGGGGCGGGCGGCGCGTGCCGCGCGGCAGCTGTGCCTGATAGGCGCGACCGCAATGCTCGACGCAATAGGGGAAGCCGGGGTTCACCGCTTCACCGCAGAAATGGAAATCGGGCTCGCCCGGATGCCCCATCGGCCAGCGGCAGATGCGGTCGTTAAGGTCGAGCAAGGTCGTCTTGTCGGCGATCTCGGGGCTCGGCTTGGCGGGCACCAGCCGGCGCGGCGGCGCGGGCGGGATCGGCGCCTGCTGATCGCCGGGTCCCTGGCGGATAAAACCGCCGGGGCCGATCGAGACGATGCGCGGTGCATCGGCCTTCGGCGTCGGATCACCCAATCCGCCGTCGGCGTTCGGCGTGTCGACGACCGGCTTGGCATCGAGTTTCGGGGCAGGTGCCACCGGGCGCGGCGCCACAGGTGCGGCCGCACGGGGCGCGGAAACGGGGGCTGCGGGTTTCGGCGTGGCGGGTACCGCGGCCTTGACCGGCTTGGCCACCTTTTCGGTCGCCTTGACGGGCGAGGGGCGCGATTTCAGGCCGAGGCGATGCGCCTTGCCGATCACCGCATTGCGGCTCACCCCGCCGAGTTCATCGGCGATCTGGCTGGCGGTCAGCCCCTTTTCCCACATGGTGCGCAGGCTTTCGATGCGCTCGTCGGTCCATGACATAATCTATTCCTTATCATTCACGCTGCGGGCGGTTAGACGATCCGCGTTGTCGATCCTTTCGGGACCGGCATTCAATCGTTGCCCAGCTTGCGGTAAGATCGGGGAGGCGATAGGCGAGAACGCCATGAACGACCAGCCCCAAATTTCGCGCCCCGACTCGACAAATTCCGCCGCGACTCCAACTTTTGCCGAACCCGGCGTTCCCCATATTCGAACGCTGAACGTGCCCGGCATGCACGCGCTATATGTCAAGGAGGTGCGGCGGTTTTTCAAGGTCCAGCTGCAAACAATCTGGGCGCCCGCGATCACCACGCTCCTGTTCCTCGTCATTTTCACCGTCGCGCTGGGCGGGGCGGGGCGGACGGTCATCGGCGTTCCCTTCGCCGATTTCATCGCGCCGGGCCTCATAATGATGGCGATGCTGCAGAACAGCTTCGCCAATTCGAGCTTTTCGTTGCTCGTCGGCAAGATCCAGGGGACGATCGTCGATTATCTGATGCCGCCGCTCGCCGTCGGCGAATTGATCATCGCGCTGGTTGGCGCCGCGATCACGCGGTCGGTCCTCGTCGGCCTGGCGTTGTGGCTCGCGATGCTGCTGTGGCCCGGCGTGCATGTGATGCCCGACCATCTGTGGGCGGTGGCGGTCTTTGGCGTGCTCGGCGCATCGATGCTCGGCTTCCTCGGCCTCATCACCTCGGTCTGGGCCGAAAAGTTCGATCATGCCGCCGCGGTGACCAATTTCGTCGTGACGCCTCTCGCGCTGCTGTCGGGGACCTTCTATTCGGTCGACAAGCTCGCGCCGTGGTTCCAGACGATCGCGCACGGCAACCCCGTCTATTATGCGATCATGGGTTTTCGCTACGGTTTTATCGGCACGGTCGATTCAACGATCGCGAACCCGGTGCTGACTGCGGCGTTCGTGCTGGTCGGCGTGAATATCGGGCTGGGCCTGCTGACCTACCGCCTGCTCGCCTCGGGATGGAAGCTCAAAGCCTGATTAGTGGCGATGGATGGCGCGCACGCGGTAGCGGCCACGTTCCAGCCCCTCGAACATCGCGTCGATCTGTGGATGGTCGATCGGTCCGCTGTCGCCATCGGCGACCAGATTCTGCTGGCTGACATAGGCGATGTAAGAGGAATCGCCGTTCTCGGCGAGCAGGTGGTAATAGGGCTGCTCTTTCGCCGGGCGGATATCCTCGGGGATCGCTTCATACCATTCGTCGCTGTTCGCAAAGACCGGGTCGATGTCGAACACGACGCCGCGAAAGTCGAACATCCGATGGCGCACGATATCGCCCGGCGCGAAGCGCGCGCGACCGATCAGCGGTGCAGTAACAGTGGCAGGAAGTTCGGAAGTGGATTCGGGCGTCATAGGGTCAATCTATGGCAGTTTACGCACGTTTCAAGTCCGTTACATTCCAATTCGGCTGTGGTTTGCCGAATCGGGCTGTGATCAGCGTTACAGATGCATTGGCGATGCGAGCTAAACTGCTCTTCTGGCTTTTGCATATCCCATTCGGGTTGTGGGCCGCACGATCAGGGGAGACGCATTATGACGGACTTACCACCCAATATCTCCGGCCCGGCTTCGGGCATTGTCCAGCGCGCGAAGGACATCCTTCTCAAACCCAAAGAGACATGGCCGGTAATCGCCGCCGAGCCGGCGACGGTGCAATCGATCTATGTGCCCTATGTGCTTGTACTGGCGGCGATCGGCCCGCTCGCGGGCTTCATCGGCGGGCAGGTTTTCGGGTTCACCATGCTCGGTGTGACATACCACCCGCCGCTCGTGGGCGCGCTTGTGTCGGCGTTCGTCTCTTATGGTCTGTCGCTGGCGACGATTTTCATCCTCGCGTTGGTCATCGACGGCCTCGCACCGAACTTCGGCGGTCAAAAGGATCAGGTCCAGGCGCTGAAGGTCGCGGCCTATTCGGCGACTGCCGGCTGGGTCGGCGGCATCTTCGGAATATTGCCCGCGCTTGCCGTCATCGGCCTCTTGTTCGCCCTCTACGGGCTTTATCTCCTGTATCTCGGCCTGCCGGTGCTGATGAAGGCGCCAGAGGACAAGGCGTTCGGCTACACGGCGGTCGTGATCATCGTTTATATCGTACTTTTCCTGATTGTCGGCGCGGTCGTCGCGACGCTCGCCGCACCGTCGCTCGTTACCGTCAGATAACGGCCGCCGCGAGCTGCCCCGGTCGTGCGCCGGGGCGGCTTGCTGTGGTCAAATTGTAGAAAAATGGAGGAGAGTGAGGGATTCGAACCCTCGGTACCGTTGCCGGCACTTCGCATTTCGAGTGCGACGCTTTCGACCACTCAGCCAACTCTCCTCGCTGAGAGTGGACGCCCCTAGCGGCGGTCCGAACGTCTTGCAACCCTCTCGTCACAAAATTACGGCCCGCCGCTTGGTATCGTCACCCGATCAGGGCTTGTCGGCTTCCCACCAATAGGGCTGGCGCTTGCGCGTTCCCGTCTCGGCCTCGTTCATCGTCAGCGGATCGTAGAGCCGCCCGCCGAGCATCACGCGGTGGATTTGCTCGGTATTGCGTATATTTTCGGTCGGGTCGGCATCGAGGATCAGCAGGTCGGCAAGCTTCCCGGCCTCGAGCGACCCGACATCCTTCGCATAACCGAGCGAGGTGGCGGGCATGATCGTCGCCGCCCGCAGCGCGTCGATGTTGCTCCACCCGCCGCGCACGAACGACCAGATTTCCCAATGCGCGCCGAGCCCCGATTGCTGGCCGTGCGCGCCGATCGAGACCATGCGGCCCGTCGCGGCGATCTTGCCCGCCTGACGCGCCGAATCATCGTCGACATAGTCACCCTCGGGCGCGATGACGCGGCGCTTGTTGTTCGCCGCGAGTTCGGCCGGCGGCGCGTGGCGCGACAGGATCGGATGCTCCCAGACGTTGGTGTGCGCACGCCAATAGGGATCGCCCGCGGGTCCGCCATAGGTCACGACGAGCGTCGGCGTGTAATCGACCTCAGTCTGCCCCCACAGCTGGACCAGGTCCTTGTAGAAGATGTGGAGCGGGACATTGTGCTCGACGGTCGAATTGCCGTCCTGGATCAACGTGACGTCCTGCGTGAACAGCGAGCCGCCTTCGGGCACGACGGTCATGCCTTCGGTCTGCGCCGCCTTCACGACCATCTGCCGCTGGTCGCGGCGCGGCTGATTGTAGTTTTTGACGCTGTGCGCGCCTTGCGCCTTCAGGCGGCGAACATGCGCAAGCGCGTCGTCATAACCATTGATCTCGGCATAAACGCCGGCAGCCTTGGCGCCATAGATGACCTCGCCGGTCGAGAAGATGCGCGGCGCGAGGATCAGCCCGGCGCGCTGCATTTCGGACGAGACGAAAATCTCCGAGGCGCGCGACGAGGGATTATGGCTCGTCGTCGTGCCCATCGCGAGGTTGACGATCTCCGACCAATTCTGCTGCGGGACCAGTTCGTCGTCGCCGTGCGAGCCGTGCGCGTGCGCATCGACGAAGCCAGGGACGATCGTCTTACCGGTGGCATCGACGGTCACCGCGCCCGCCGGGACCGTGATCGCGCCCGCCGCACCGACCGCGGTGATGCGGTCGCCGTCGATGACGATCGCGCCATTCTCGATCACGCCGCCGCCCTTGTCGGCCATCGTCACGATCTTGGCGCCGGTGATGACGACGACGCCCTTATGCTTCGACGCCGCTTGGGTCATCGATAGCGATACGCCGTCGGTCGGCGGGGTGAACTTGGGCGCCTTTTCGTCGACCGGTGCGTTCGTGAAGAAGCTCGCGAGGTCGGCGCTGAACAAAGTCGCGCCGCGGCTCCAGTGGAGGCGGCGACCGCCGTCGGACCAGTGCATATATTCGGCGCCGCTGCCGCTGACGCGGGTTACGGGGAGCGCCCCGCTCTTGGTGCCGAGCGAGACATCCTGTCCGCCGGGCATTAGCGGGGTGACATAGGCGTCGTAGTTCTGCCGAAACGCCAACGTGCGGCCGTCGGGCGAGATTTCATAGTCGCTGACCAGCTCGCCATTGGCGTGGACGCGCTTGTCCTGCCCGTGAAGGTCGGTGCTGACGAGCTGGCTCTTGCCGTCGCTCGCGGTGACCATGAATACGCGGTCGCTGGTTGCAGCAAACTGCGGCTTGGCGCCGTCGCTGCTGATCCGTTCGGCGGTGCCGCCGCTTGCGGCGATGCGGTAGACGCCCGGATCCTCGCTCCAGCGCGCCGAGGTCAGTCCGCCGCTGCCGCGCCGTTCGAACACGATCGTCTTGCCGTCGGGCGAAAAGCGCGGTTCGGCATAATGGCCCGGGGTGGTGGTCAGCTTGCGCGAGGCGCCGCCGCCGGCGCCAACGACGTGGATTTCACCCATGCCGCCGTCGGTCCAGCGCACGAAGACGAGCGATTTGCCGTCGCGCGACCAGCTGGGCCACGCTTCCATCGCGTCGTCCTTCGCCGCGGTCAGCCGCCGCGCGGTGCCGCCGGTCGCGGGTTTGACCCACAGCTTGCCGAGCGTCTCGAACACGACGCTACGCCCGTCGGGCGAGACCTCGGCCCAGCGCGGCATTTTGGTCGCGAAACTGTCGGGCGCGACCTCGACCGCCGGGTGCGTCGCATCGACGATCGTGCGGTCGTCGTTGACGCTGAACCGGATGATGCGGGCATCGCCGCCGGCACCGCTCACGCGGCGCAGCTTGCCGCCGGCCCAGAAGAGGATGTCGCGGCTGTCGGGAGTCCACGCCATGTTCGGATAGACGCCGGTGACCGCCCAGGTTTCCTGCACATCCTGATCGAGCGTGTCATAGACCTTCTTCTCGGTGCCCGAGGCGAGATCCTTCACATAGAGCTTCGACTGCGTCCCCTCGCGGCGCACGAAGGCGAGGCGCTTGCCGTCGGGCGAGGGCGTCGGGCGCACCGCGCCGCCGGGACCCGAAGCCGCGGTGCTGACTTTGCCATCCTCGAGGCTGTAGCGCTCGATGTGGAAGAGGTCGGTGTTGCTGTCCTGCGCATATTCGAAGATCGCTCCCGGCGTGACGTTGCGCGTATAGAAGACGCTCTTGCCGTCGGCAGCGAAGATCGGCTCGCCGAGTTCCTTCTGGTGGCGCTCGTTCGGTTTCTTGACCAGCGGCACGCCCGCGCCGCCCGAGACATGGTATAGCCACACCTCGCCGGTGCCGAGCGAGCGGCCCGTGGTGAAATGCTTCTTGGCGACGATGAACTGGCCGTCGGGCGACCAGCTCGGCTGGTTAAGCAGGCGGAAATCCTCTTTCGAGATCTGCTTTTTGTCGCTGCCGTCGCGGTTCATCAGCCAGATATTGTCGCCGCCCGCGCGGTCGGAGACGAAGGCGATGCGCTTGCCGTCGGGCGAGAAGCGCGGCTGATGTTCATAGGCGAGCCCTTCGGCGATCCGAGTCGGCGTGCCGCCCTCGATTGGCATCGTGTAGATATCGCCGAGCAGATCGAACGCGATCGTGCGGCCGTCGGGCGCGACATCGACATTCATCCAGCTGCCTTCGTCGACCGCGATCTGGACCTTGCGCGTCGCGAGGCCCGGCGGGGCATTGACGTCCCACTTGTCGGGTTTCGCGTCGGCGGCGGGAGGAGAGGCGGGCGCGCTCTGCGCCCAGACCGAGGTTGAACAAGCCAAAGTCGCCGCGAGGGCGAAAGCGAAGCGCGCCATGAAATTATCCCCGTTTGAAATTATGCTGTGACCATATGGTCCGGGCAGGAACATGCAAGTGACAGGTTTCGACGAAGAACTGGCAGCATCGACGAGCGACTGCTAGCCCGGTCGAAAGAACGGGATCGGGAGAGCAAAGCGTGCCGCTCAAGGGAATTAGGGTATTGGATTTCGGCCGTTATATTGCCGGCCCCTATTGCGCGGCGTTGCTCGCCGATTATGGCGCCGACGTCATCCGTATTGAGGCGCCGGGGGGCAATGACGATCGCTATTCGGTGCCGGTCGCCGAAGATGGATCAGGCGCGATGTTCATGCAGATGAACCGCGCCAAACGCTGCCTGACGCTGAAACCGGGCAGCCCCGAGGGACGTGAAATCGTCCGCCGGTTGGTCGAAACCGCCGATGTGGTGATCGCGAACCTGCCGCACGATGCGTTGGTCAAGCTGGGCCTCGATTACGACAACCTGGCCGCGATCAACCCGCGCATCGTCCTGGCGACCGCGTCGGCATTCGGCAGCGAGGGGCCACTCGCGAGCCGCGTCGGGTTCGACGCGGTGGGGCAGGCGATGTCGGGAACGGTGTACCTGACCGGCACGCCGGACCAGCCTTACCGCGCGCAGGTCAATTATGTCGATTTCGGAACCGCGCTCCACAGCGCGTTCGGCGTCATGCTCGCGCTGCGCGAACGCGAGACGACGGGGAGGGGGCAGTGCGTTTCGGGGTCGCTGCTGGGCACCGCGCTCGCCATGTCGAACGCGCTGACGATCGACCATGCGCTGAACGGCATCGATCGCCAGCCGATCGGCAATCGCGCCTTCAGCTCGGGCCCCACCGACATCTTCCGCACCCGCGACGGCTGGGTCATCACCCAGATTGTCGGCAATGGCATCTTCGCGCGCTGGGCCGAACTGGTCGGGCGGCCCGATCTGGTCGGCGATCCGCTGTATGCGAGCGACATTCTGCGCGGCGACAATGGCGAGGAACTGAGCGCGATCATGCAGCGCTGGTGCATCGAGCGGACGAGCGAAGAGGCGATCGCTGAACTGGCCGCCGGACGGGTGCCCGCGGCGCCGGTGCTGCGCGCGGGGGAAGCGCTCGCGCAGCCGCAGGTGAAGGCGATGGGGCTGGTCGAACCGGTCGTCTATCCGGGCGCGGCCGGCGCGGTGCCGGTCATCCGCGCGCCGATCCGCCTGTCGGACAGCGACAAGACCGTCCCCGCGCGAGCGCCGCAGGTCGGCGAGCATAGCGATGCGATCCTCGCCGAGCTTGGCTATGACGCCGAAGCCATTTCGGCTTTGCGCGCGGCAAAGATTATTTGAGCGGGGGAGGGTGGACAAACGGCAATCGCCGCTTAAGTTACCGGTCAGTACAAAAATCAGCCCAGGAGTTTTCCATGACCGATACCAGCGAATATGTGCCGCCGAAAATCTGGACCTGGGACAAGGAAAGCGGCGGGCGTTTCGCCAATATCAACCGGCCGGTCGCAGGTCCCACGCACGACAAGGATCTGCCGATCGGCAAGCACCCCTTGCAGCTCTATTCGCTCGGCACGCCCAATGGCGTGAAGGTCACCGTGATGCTCGAAGAACTGCTCGCGGCGGGACACAGCGGCGCCGAATATGACGCATGGCTGATCAATATCGGCGAAGGCGACCAGTTTTCGAGCGGCTATGTCGCGGCCAATCCGAACAGCAAGATCCCCGTGCTTGTCGACCGCAGCGGCGCCGAACCGATCCGTATCTTTGAATCGGGCGCGATCCTGATCCATCTCGCCGAGAAATTCGGCGCCTTCCTGCCGACCGAAACCGCGAAACGTGCCGAGGCGCTATCGTGGCTGATGTGGCAGATGGGCAGCACGCCCTTCCTCGGCGGCGGCTTTGGTCATTTCTATGCCTATGCACCGACGAAGCAGGAATATCCGATCAACCGCTATGCGATGGAGGTGAAGCGCCAGATGGACGTGCTCGACCGCCGTCTCGCGGAAAGCGAATATATCGCGGGCGGCGATTACACGATCGCCGACATGGCGATCTGGCCCTGGTATGGCGCGCTCGCCAAGGGGCTCGTCTATGACGCCGGCGAATTCCTGCAGGTCGATGACTATAAGAATGTCCAACGCTGGACCGACCAGATCGCGGCGCGTCCGGCGGTCAAACGCGGGCGGATGGTCAACCGCGTGACGGGCGATCCGGCGAGCCAGCTCCGCGAGCGGCACGACGCGTCCGACTTCGAACTGCGCACGCAGGACAAGTTGGAGGCCGCCGAATAACTCACATTATTCGTTTGAAGGCGCCGCGCCAAAATTAGCGGTTCTTCAACGATACGCAGCGCGCCACCAAATCAGCCCGGTTCCGGCACGGCCAGATCCTGCAAAATACGCAAAAGCGGCGTCGGGCTCTCTCGACGCCGCTTTCATTTGCGGACGGCATTCTGCCGGCATGGCAGGTTCCATCCGACTTTCGCGGCGTGTCCGCAAAATTGCCCTGACAGGTCTTGCCCTGGCGCGCGGGGAGCGTGGCGCCGCTATCGTCGAAATGGCGCTGGTGCTGCCGCTGCTCCTCGCGTTGCTGATGGGAATATTGGTCTATGGTCAGTATTTCATGCTCGCGCATAGCGTGCAGCAGGCGGCCAACGACGGCGCCCGCGCGTCGATCATCGGGCTCGACGCGCCGGACCGCAGTGCGGTCGCGTCGCGCGCCGTCGGCCGCAGCCTGCAGGCGGTCGACGGCACCCACAGCGTCGCGGTGTCCGAAACGACCGAGGCGATCACCGTCGCGGTGACCTTCACCGTGCCGCAGGACAGCCTCCTGCGATCGAGCTTTGTTCCGTCGCCGGGCAACGTCATCCGTGCCCGCGCGACGTTCGAATTGCCGGTCGATTGACCATGACGATCCTGTCCCTCCTTCGCCGACTTGTCCGCCATCGCGGCGCCAGCATCAGCATCACGACGGCTTTCGGCATGACGATGCTGATCGGGTCCGCGGCATTCGCGGTCGATCTCGGCTCGCTCTATCTCGACCGCCGCAAATTGCAGGGCATCGCCGATGCCGCGGCGATGGCGGCGGCGGGGCGGCCCGGCGAGGAGCGCGCGGCGGCGCAGCGGATCATCGCGGCGAATTGCGATTGCGGCATTCGTATCGCGGTGCTCGACCCCGGCACCTACACCGCCGATCCGTCGATCCAGGCCGAACAGCGCTTTGCCGGCGGCGGCGCGTCGCCGAACGCCGTGCGCATCACGCTGACGCGCGACCGTCCGCTGTTCTTTGGCAGTTTTCTGACGGGCCGGAAGGACAGCATCATTCGTGCGACCGCGACCGGCGCACGGCGCGGTTATGCCGCCTTTTCGCTCGGATCGCGGGTCGCGGCGGTAAACGGCGGCCTTCCCAATGCGCTGCTGTCGAGCCTCACCGGCGGCCAGGTCAATCTGTCGGTGATGGACTATAATGCGCTCGCGAGCACCGATATCGACCTGCTGACTTTCTCCAATGCGCTGCGGACCGAATTTAACGCCGACGTGCTGACCTTTGGGCAGACGCTCGACACGCAGGCGACCTTGCCACAGGTCGTGTCGGCGCTCGCCAATGCGTCGGACGGGCAGGCGGCGGCCGCGCTCGAGCATATCGCGGATCGCGCGCTGCCGCGCACCCTGCTGCCGTCGCGCGCGATCGACCTCGGCCCGCGGTCGTCGAGCATCCGAGTCGACGCGGCGAACCCGGTCAAGGTCAACGCGCTCAGCCTGCTGCGCACGATGCTGCTGCTCGGCAACGCGAATCGACAGGTCGACCTGTCGCTGACGGGCAGCCTGCCGGGCGGATCGGGGGTCAATATCGCGCTGATGATCGGCGAGCCGCCGGTGAATTCGCCGCTGATCGCGGTGACCGACACCAATGATGTCATCGTCCGCACCGCACAGGTGCGGCTGAAAATCGATACGCGCGTCGCAACGCCGCTCGCCAGCGTCCACGTCCCCCTGCTCGCCGAACTCGGGTCGGCGTCGGCGCGGATCACCGACATCGACTGCCGCCCGAACAGCTCGGCCGCGGTGTCGCTCGGCGTCGTGACCTCCCCCGCGATGGTGGCGGTCGGAACGGTGCCCGTCAGCGATTTTCAGAACATGAAGCGCCCGCTGGATCCGGGGCCGGCGCGCGTCGTCACCTTGCCGCTCGTCAGCGTCGATGCGGAGGCCGAACTCATCCTGTCGGACCTCAATGAAAAGCCGGTCGCCTTTTCGCGCGCCGAGATCGACGACGGCAAGGTGAAGACCGTGTCGAGCACCGGCCTTGTCGCGGGCGCCGCGCAATCGCTTTCGGACCGGATGGAGCTCGACGTCAACGTCCTTGGGCTCGGCCTGAACCTGAAGCCGCTGACGACGGTGATCGGCGAGACGGTGGCGCTGGCTGCACCCGTGCTCGACACCCTGTTGTCGGACCTCACCGGCCTGCTCGGGGTGCATGTCGGGCAAGCCGATACAAGGGTCAACGCGCTGCGCTGCGGTAAGGCGCGGCTGGTCTGATCGCTCGCGCAATGGTGCCGTTCCGGACACGACAGCCCGCCGTTTGATCCCTTCCCGACCGAAAGCAGGCGACCGCCGGGTTATAGGGGGCAGGGGATTGACCGGTTTTCAGGGGGATATGGTGGCAACGGCACAGGAACCACAGCGCGTATCGGCGGCCGATTTCATCCGCGGCTTTGCCAATTGGCGATTGCAGTCGGCGCGCAAGCCCGTCGTCGTGACGCATCACGGCAAGGATGCACATGTGCTGATTTCGCTCGACGACTACCGCCGTCTTGATGGCGATGTGGCGCGGGAGATCGCGGCCGCCTCCGACATCTTGCAGTCCTCGCTTGCTGGCCTCGTGGAATCGGTCCGCGACGGCGTGATCCTGATCGACCGGCAACGGCGTGTCGCCGCGCTCAACCCCGCAGCGTCGGATATGCTGGAGATCGCGGCTGCCGATCTGATCGGGGAGGAGTTGGTGGCGGTGGTGCCGGGCCTGAGGGACAGTCTGATCTTTCATCACATCAACCGGCTGCTCGACCATCGCGAGCGGTTTTCGGGCGACGTCCCCGGCATATTGCGCCCGCGCCAGTGGCTGCATGTCGACCTGGTCCCCCTGCCGGTCGGTGGCGCGATCGTCCTGCGCGATGTCAGCGACGCGATCGAGGGCTTCGCCGCCGGCGACATGCGGCAGGCGATGCTCGATGCCGTCGAGATCGATGGCGGCATCGGCCACGCCCGCATCTCGGTGCGCGAAACGGTCGAGGCGGCGAACGCCATGCTGACCGACCTGCTCGGGGTCGATGCGGCTGCGATCCGGCGTGTCCGCTTTTCGGCGCTGCTCGCGGTCGGGCAGCGGTCGGCCTTTGTCGAAGCGCTCGAATCGGTCTTTCGGTCGGGCGCGCCCGCACGCATCGTGTCGCAGATGGTGACGCGTGACGGTTCGGTCGTTGATGTGGCCCTGACGATAGCCGAGGTCCGCGGACCCTATGCCAGCGACGGCGCGGTGGTACTCGTCACGCGCTAACCCCGCTAAAACCAGCATCCGCGTTCGATAGCCGCGATGCCGAGGGGCTCTGCGCGTGCTGGACAAGCCGGGATGTTAAGCGCAATCATTGGGGGAAGGAAGGTTGCAAGCGACAACTTTCCGTTTACGTAAAGGTGAGCGCTCAATATAAGGGCCGCCATTGCCCAATGGGAGATTCGTGATGGACATGGAATTCAGCCCCGAGGATCTGGCCTTCCAACAGGAAGTTCGCCAGTTCATCGCCGAAAATTACCCCGCCGACCTGCGCGACAAGCAGGATGAAGGCGAAGAAATGTCCAAGGAGGATTTCCTCGCCTGGCACAAGATCCTGTACAAAAAGGGCTGGATCGCGCCCGCATGGCCGGTCGAATATGGCGGTACTGGCTGGACCCCGACGCAGCGCTTCATCTGGTCCGAGGAAACCGCGCGCGCCGACTGCATTCGCCTGATGCCCTTCGGGCTCGCGATGGTCGGCCCCGTGATCTACACCTTCGGCACGCCCGAGCAGAAAGCCCATTTCCTGCCGCGCATCCTGTCGGGTGAGGATTGGTGGTGCCAGGGCTATTCGGAACCGGGCTCGGGTTCGGATCTTGCCTCGCTTCGCACGACCGCCGTCGCCGATGGCGATGACTATATCGTCAACGGGCAGAAGACCTGGACGACGCTGGCGCAGCACGCCGACTGGGGCTTCTTCCTCGTCCGCACCGACAAGGAAGCAAAGCAGCAGGAAGGCATCAGCTTCCTCCTCATCGACATGAAATCGCCCGGCATCACCGTGCGCCCGATCATCACATTGGGCGGCGAGCATGAAGTCAACGAAGTGTGGCTCGAAGACGTCCGCGTGCCGCAATCGCAGCGCGTTTACGATGAGAATAAGGGCTGGACCTGCGCCAAGTTCCTGCTTGCGCACGAGCGCACCGGCATCGCCGGCGTCGCGGCGTCGAAGCGCGGGATCGAGAAGGTGAAGGCGATCGCCCGCACCGAACTCGACGGCGACAAGCCGCTGCTCGCCAACGCCTTCTTCAAGCGCAAGGTCGCCGAGCTCGAAGTCGATCTGGCGGCGCTGGAGTTTACCGAATTGCGCAGCCTTGCCGGCCCGAATGCCAATCGCGGCCCGGGGCCGGAATCGAGCCTCCTCAAGATCAAGGGGTCGGAGATCCAGCAGCGGCTGACCGAACTGACGCTCGAAGCGGTTGGCCATTATGGCGCGCCTTATTTTCGTGGTTTTGGCGAGGGCGACAACGAGCATCCGATTGGTCCCGATTACGCGCACCGCGCCGCGCCGACCTATTTCAACATGCGCAAGACGACGATCTATGGCGGGTCGAACGAGATTCAGCGCAACATCATCGCGAAGATGGTTTTGGGTCTCTGAGGAGTGCGTCGCCCTCGCGCTTAGGCGGGGGCCTCCACCGACCTGGCCTGACACCGCAGCATAAACCTACAGCGGCCCCCGCCTACGCGGGGGCGACGGGGACAAAAAATGGATTTCACCTACACCGAAACGCAGGACATGATCCGCGACACGCTCGCCCGCTTCCTCGGCGACACCTATGATTTCGAAACGCGTCAGAAGTTCATCAATAGCGACACGGGCCGCGATCCGGCGATCTGGACCGCGCTCGCGCAGGAACTCGGCATGCTTGGCGCGCCGTTCGCCGAAGAACATGGCGGCCTGGGCGGCGGCGCGCTCGAAAACGCGATCGTGATGGAGGAACTGGGGAAGGTCATCGGGATCGAACCCTATCTGCCGACCGTCGTTATCGCGGGCGGCGCGCTCAAGGCCGTGGGCGGGGCGCAGGCCGATGCGATGATCCCCGAGATCATCGCGGGCAATGCCATTATCGCTTTCGCTTATGCCGAGCCGCAGGGCCGCTATGACCTCGCGAACCTGCGCACCACCGCGAAGAAGGATGGCGCGGGCTATGTGCTGAGCGGACATAAATCGGTCGTCTACGCGGCGCCGTGGGCGACGCATCTGCTTGTCACTGCGCGCACCGGCGGCAACCCGCGCGACCGCGACGGCGTCTCGCTGTTCCTGATCGATGCGAACCTGCCGGGCATCGTCCGCCGCGACTATCCGACGGTCGATGGCAGCCGCGCATCCGAAATCTATTTCGAAAATGTCGCGATTCCGGGCGATGCTTTGCTCGGCGGTGAAGGCACCGGCCTGCCGCTGATCGAACAGATCGTCGACGAAGCGACGGTTGCGGTCTGCGCGGAGGCGACCGGCGTGATGCAGAAGCTGCACGAAGGCACGCTGGAATATACCCAGCAGCGCAAGCAGTTCGGCGTGCCGATCGCGAAATTCCAGGTGCTGCAGCACCGCATGGTCGACATGTTCATGGAAGTCGAACAGGCGCGCTCGATGACGATCATGGGGACGCTGAAGCTGAGCCTGCCCGCGAACGAGCGTATGGCGGCGGTTTCGGCCGCGAAGGCGAAGGTTGCGCGCGGTGCGAACTTTGTCGGGCAGAATGCGATCCAGACGCATGGCGGTATCGGCATCACGCAGGAACTGGCGATCGGCCATTATTTCAAGCGCGCGACGATGATCGAAGGCCAGTTTGGCAGCGCCGATCACCATATGGAGCGTTACGAGCGGATCACGCTTAACGACTGACGGCTCCGCCGTCGGGGGCCGATTGATTTGGGAGGGCTGTCGGCGTCGCCTCAATAGGCGACGTCGACGGCGATCCGGAGCGTGCGCGGGCGGAGCGGCGTGAGGAATCCCTCGTTGCCTTCGAGGAACGGCGTTCCGAGCGAGAAGCGGTTGCCGCGTGAATCGAACAGATTGGTGAGCGTCAGCGACAGGCCGCGGCGTGCATTGCCGACACGCATCGCGACACCCGTGTCGATATAGTCGCCCTGGCTTTCGCCGAGCACTGGCCCGATACCGAGCCGTGACGGGCCGATATAATTGGCCCAGCCGTTCACGCGGAAATCCTCGTCGCCGATCATGGTCGCATAGTTGACCGACCCGCGCACCGCATGGCTCGCGACATTTGGAATGCGTCCGAGGCGGCCCGGTGCGGCGTCGAAAACCGGCAGTATCTGCGGCGCGAGATCGTCGACGCGGCTATGGTTGTAAACCGCGCCGAGTTCGAAGGTCAGCGCGGCAGTCGGCCGCATCGCGACCGCACCCGACAGGCTGGTGATGCGGCCGTCACCGATATTGGCGGTGGTCGGGAAGCCGCTATTGTCGATGAAATCGGCCTGGATGTTGCGCCAGCGGCTGTGCGAGATCGAAATGCTGGCGTCGAGCAGGCTCTGCCCCTTGTCGCCAAAGCGCATTCCCGCTTCCCATGTGCGGACCTGGTCGTTGAGGAAGCGCCGGACGAAATTGCCGTCGACTGCGAGGCCGCCGGGGCGGAAACCCTCCTGATAGCGCGCATAGAGCCGGACATTGTCGAGCGGGGTCGCGAGCAGCGAGAAAGACGGCAGCAGGTCGGTTTCTTTGCGTGACGCGGTCGTCGCACGGTTTGCCTGCGCCAGGGCGTAGGAGACACCCTCGGCAGCGCCGCCGAGCTTCGCATGTGACAGGCGGACGCCGCCCGAAGCGATCAGGTCGGGCATCACCTCGACCGTCGCCTCGGCATAGCCGGTGAATTCGGTGATCTTGTTGGTCACGCCGGGAAGGGTCGCGCGAAGCGGGCCATAGCCATATTCGCGGTCCTGCCGCGCGCGATTGTCGATAAAGCTCGCGCCGACGACCCAGCCGAGGCCATCGCGATAGGGCCGCGACAGGCGGTTTTCGCTGACGAACATGCGTGTCGCGTTATGCTGGTCGAGCACGCGCGGAACATCGTTCAGCGGAAAGACCTGGATCGGCGCGAACAGGCGCTCGACATCGACGCTTCCAACCGAAGGAGGCGCGGGAACGCCGCCGCTGGACATATCGGTTCCTCGCCGCGCTTCGGGCAGGCTGGCGTCGAAGCGTTCGAACAGCCGGTGATCGATATAGGCATTGGACGACTGGAAATGCAGATCGTCCCAGTCCTTCATCACGACGATCGTGCCCATGCCATAGCGCGCGGTCGCATTCTGCTCGACCATCGAATTGCGGGTGAGCGGCGCGCCATCCTTGTCGGCATATTGCGCATCGTCGGAGGTGATCGCCTGATAGACGCCGCCTAGGTCGATCGTCCAGTCGTCGCCCGCCTCGAACCGGAAGGTCCCGCGCCCGCCGCGGACATGGACGCGGTTGACGTCGTTCTGCCCGCGCAGCGGATTGTCGATATAGCCGCCGTCGGTAAGCATATAGCCGACGAGGCGCAGCGCATGGCCGTTGTCGCTGACCGGGATATTGGCGATTGCAGCGATGTCCCCGCCCGGGTCGCCATGTTGGGTGATCGAGACGCCGGCGATCGCCTGCACCGTCATTTCGCGCGGATCGGGGGCTTTCGGGATGACACGGATGATCCCGCCGAGCGACCCGGCTCCATAAAGCGTGCCCTGCGGCCCTTCGAGGATTTCGACATTGTCGATGTCGTAGAGGCGCAGGTCCGGGTCGGGCGCATTATAGCTGAGCCGGATATCGCCGAGATACTGGCCGACGGTCGATTGCGTCGGGCCGGTGAAGCTGGAATCGGCGATGCCGCGAATGAACAGCTTGTTACGCCCCGAACCCAGATGGGTCGAGGAGACGGTCGCGGTTCGCGACAGGATCGAATCCATCCCGCGCTCGCCGCCAAACGCCAAATCGCCGCCATCCAGTTTGGTGACGACGCCGGCGAAGTGCGAAAGGGGCAAGTCGGTCTTCGACGCGGTGACGATGATTTCGTCCTGCGCCGCCGCGACCGCATCTTGCGATGGCTCGCGTGCCCTTGGCTGCGGCGCGTGTCGCGGTGTCGGTGCCGCCCGCGCGACACGGACGGGGGCAGGGCGACGCTCGATACGCCAGCTCGTCGCGCTGACCCGCACGGCGCGTGCGTCGGATCCCGCGAGCAGGCGGCGGATCGCTTCTTCGACGCTCATCCGCCCGCGCACCGGTTTGACGCGGCCTTGCCAGAGTTTCGCATCGCCGACGCTGATGCTGACCCCGGCCTGCCGGCTGATCACGGGCAGCGCGGTCGACAGGCTGCCTTTGGGCACGTCGAACGCGCGCTCCTCTGCTGCCTGAACCTGCGCGGGCAGGCTCAGCGCTATCGCTGCTGCGGCAAGGGAAAGGCGCCGGTGCATGCTCAGCGGGTCAAGATCCAGCCATCGCCTTGCCGCTCGGCCTTCGTTCCCGACAGCGCGGCCAGATCGGCGATCGTGCGGTTCCGGTTCTTGTCGATAATCAACGCGCCGCGGAACGACAGGTCGCTTGCTTCGGGCGCGATGCTGACCTGCATCCCGGCGGTGCGCTTCAGGTCCTCGGCGACGACCGCGAGCGGGGTGCCGTTGTAGACGAGCAGGCCGCTGCGCCAGCCGCCGATGCTGGCCACGTCGACATCCCGGACGACCGGAGGCTGAGGATCGCCATCGCGTGCCTCGATGCCCTTGCCGGCGACGAGGCGGACCTTGTCGCGATCGGGGTTGTAGAGGACGATGCCTTCGGACACCGCGACCGACGTCTGACGGTCGCGACGCACGACGTTGAAGGCGGTGCCGAGGTCGACGATCTTTGCGTCGCCGGTTTCGACAACGAACGGGTCGTTGTCGCGGTGCACGACATGGAACATCGCCTCGCCCGATTCCAGCCGGACAAAGCGCGGGCGGTCCTTGTCGATCTCGATTACCGAGGCACCGTTAACTTCAATCTTCGACCCGTCGGCCAGCGCGATCGTGCGATGCTCACCCGCCGCGGTCTCGATCCGGTCTTCGTTCCCCAGAAGGCCAAGGCTCGACAGGCTGATCGCGCCGACCAACGCCGCGGCCATCGCCCCGCCAAACCATGCACGCCGCGACGGGCGGCGCGGTGCGTCGGGCACAATCACCACCGACGGCTTGGGCGCCGCAGGCAGGGCATCGAGATCTCGGTCGAGGCTCGCGACCGCGTCATAAATCGCATTATGCGACGGATCCTCAGCAAGCCAGTCGGCAAAGCCGTCCCAGTCGTCGAAAGCGGGGTCGCGCTGGCGGATCAGCCAGTCGACCGCGCGCGCTTCGGCGTTTGTGGCGTCAGCTTGCATCGAACTGCCTCCGGATTACGGCGAGCGCCGCATAAACCTTGCGCAGATCGGCTTCGACGGTACTCAGGCTGATCCCCATTTCACTGGCTATATCGCGTTGGTTCTGGCCGTCGACGCGGAACCGGCGGAAGATGCGTGCCGGCCGCTCGCCGGTCGCGGTGATCGCCGTTTCAACGAGCGCGAGCTGTTCGCGCGAGATCAACGAGGTTTCGGTCGAGGGGCTTTGTGTCGCGGCGGCTTCGCCCCATGCCTTGTCGCGCAGGTCGCTCTGGCGCGCCGACCGATAGCGGTCGAGCATCAGATTGTTCGCCGCGCGCATGATATAGGGCAGGGGCTCGGCGATGGGGCCGGTCTTGCGGTCGGTCAACCGCATCCACAAATCCTGGAACAGATCTTCGGCGCCGTCGCCCGCGCCGCGCACTTCCAGAAAGCGGACGATACGATCCCGGTTGGCGAGCAATACGCCTTCGATGCCCTGGGCGGGGTCGGTTCGATCACGCGACTCGGTCATGGATTGCTTGCTTTGGAACGCCATCTTCTGTCGGTAAGCGCCGCTTCGCCCTGCGCCATACGTCCCCCTGATGACGCCGTCATATAGCGCCATTGCCGAACCGCGCAACAGCGGCGGAAAATGTGGGGCGGTGGCGAGTGCAAGCATCGTTTTCTTCGTTCATTTCTGCCTAGGCAAGGGGGAAGCGTGGGTAGGGGTTACGCTTCCCCCTTGCGGGCGGGGCCGGCCGGGGGGCTAGAGGCCGACCCGCAGACTCGCACGGAAAGCCCAGCCGATATGGCTTTGCTGTTCTTCCGCGGACACTTCGCCGGCGACCTGAAAGGCCGAATTGCCGGCGATGCCACGGAAACGGCCGACCCAGCCGCTCGTGCGATCATCAGGGGTGAGGGTGAAGGGCGTGCCGTTCTTGAACGACGCGGTTGTTGCGCCCAGCGTGCCGCTGACAATCTGGCGGCGGCCGCCTTCGAGTTCGAAGCGCGTCCAGCCATCATATTCGTCGGCACCGCCGAAATCGAGGCCGATGGCAACGGTGCCCGACACGGCCAGTTCGTCGCTGTCGCGGCTCAGCACCTTGAGGTCGAGCGCGTCGCCGCCGCCGGTTTCCTGATAACCGTCTTCCTTCAGCTTGAAGTAATCGACCGCGACCATCGGGCGGATCGTCAGGCCGCCGGCACGCGCGTCATAGGCGAGCGAGCCCGAAGCCGACCACAAGGTGGCATCCCACTTGCCCTTCATCGTCTTTTCGATGTCATCGGCGCCGGCTTCGGCGCGGAAGATGCGCGTGCCCTTCAGGCTGATCGGCGCGCCCGAAACACGGGCGTTCGCCATGAAGCCGTCCGAACGCAGGCGCCAGTGCAGCGCGCCTTCGAACTGGCTGGTGCTGACTTCATTGGCGTTGCTGCCATTGCCGTCCTTGCCGTTGAGAAAGGCAATCGAGCCGCCGAAGTTGCCGAGGTCGGTCTTGATTTCGGCGCCGCCCGAAATGCCCCAGCCGCTGACGTCGTAACTTGCGGTGTCACCGACGCTTTTCGACGTGCCCCAGACGGCCTGGTTGACCCAATAGCCCCATTTGCCTTCGTCCTGGAACGGCGCATTGGGATCCTGGAGGTAGCGCGACAGCGCGCGCGAGCCCGAGGTGACGGTTTCGAAGACGCCGCCTTCATGCTCGGGGAGCATCTGGCCGAGCTGGCCGCGGAACTGGGCACCGTCGGTGATGCCGAGGAAGACGTCTTCGATCTTCTGATCGGCAATCACCGCGTCGAGCACCGCGTCGAACGCGCCAGCTTCGGAGCGGTTGAGCCCGAGTTCGGTCACCGACTTGCGCGAGACGTCGACGATCAGCTGGGTCGCATTCGATGTCAGCGTGCCCTTGTAGAGGAAGGGCAGCAGCGTCTGCGACGCGGTCAGATTGTTCGCGCCCGTCAGCGACCCGGCAGTCAGCACGATATGCTGACCCTCGGCCTTTTCGATGCTCGACAGCTTGAGCGCGAGCTTCGATTCGGCGCCGAAGCTGGCGTTGCCGCTGACCTGAAGATTGGTCCCGGTGGCGCCGGTATCGAGCATCACGCCCAGCGTGCCCTTTTCGGTAATCGCGAGCGACGAAATCGTCGCGGCGCCGCCGACGTCAAAGGTGCCGCCAGCGACCGAAACCGCCAGACCCTGCGAATTGGCGAGCGTGCCCGAGAACATCGACGTGCCGCCGATCGTCAGCGTATCGGCACCGCCGCCAAAGTCGGCCAGACCCGTGAACTTCGACGTTCCGGCCAGCGTCATCGCGTCGTTACCGGCGCCGAAGCGAGCGTTCCCGGCGTAGGTCGCGTCACCCGACAGCGCGAGCTTGTTGTTGCCGGCGCCGAAGAAGCTGTTCCCCTTTACCGAGCCATCGGCGATGTCGAACACGTCGTTACCGCCGCCGAAACGGACGTCGCCGACGATGCTGGGGGCGGCGATGCCTGCCGCGACCGCGGTCTGCTTGACCGTTGCGCCGGTTGCGTTCGCCGACAGGTCGATCGCGATATTGCGGTCGGAGGAGGCGAGCGCGCCCGTCGCGCTGATCGTGCCGCTGTTTTCGACGGTGCTGACCTTGCCCGACAGATCGACGATGCCGCGCGCCGTGCCATTGTCGCCGCCGGTCTTGGCGGTGATCGAACCGCTGTTGCGGATCAGCTGGACGTCACCGCCGGCTTCGACGAGGACGGCGGTTGCGACCGCACCTGCGGCGTTGCCGCCGGTCGTCGCTTCGATCTTGCCCGCGTTGCGGAGTTCGGGGGTGGCCGCGCCGCTGCCGATGCGGATTGCGGTTGCCGCCGTGTCTTTCGACAATGCCGTCACGCTGCCGGTCGCACCGATGCCGACGCCGCCCGCGATGGTGACCGCACCGCCGAGGCCGCCGATCTGCATGCCGTTGCCGTCCTTGCCGGTGTAAAGGCCGTTGCCGAGCACCGCGCCATCGATGACGAGGCCGAGGCCGGTGCCCGTTCCGGCAACCGGGCCGATCGTGACCGCGCGGTCGGCCGAGCCGATGCGGATCGCGGCGGCCGAACCGAAGGAGCGCACGACGGCGTTCCCTTCCTTGTCGTCCTCGATGCCATCCTTGTCCTCGTCCTTGTCGTCGGGCTTCGTGTCCTTCGGCGCGGCGGCGAGGACGATGCCGCCGGTGACATTGCCTTCGATCGACAGCGCATTGCCGCCGATCAGCAAATCGTCGGCGTCGAGCTTCGAGGGATCGGCAGGCGGCGTCGTGAAGCGGTAGCCGGTGGCGGTGAGGTTCCCCTGGACGACCAGCGCGCCGGTGATGTTTCCGGCAACGCGTGCGCCGATCGCATCGATGCCCTGCGCGCTGATCGTACCGGCAAGGCGGACGTTGCCCGTCACATCCTGCAATCCGACGCCGAGCGCGCGATCGCCGATGACGCTGATGGTGCCGTCGTTGGTGAAATTGCCGGTCAGCGGCCCGCCGAGGCGGATGCCCGCCGAATTATTGCCCTCGATCGCGATCGCGCCCGAGTTGACGATATTGCCGGTAAAGGCGCCCGCCGTCGCGATGCCGACGCGGTTGCTGCCGAGTGCGAAGGCGCCATCGATGTCGCCGTCATTGTCGATGTCGGTCGGCGCATAGGTTTCGCCGACGGTGATCTTGCCGGTCGCGCTGTTGGTGATGCCGCCCGACGTGCCGGCATTTGCGAGGATACCCGTGGCGCCGTCGACGTTGCTGAACTCGATCGTACCTTCGTTGACGACCTTGTGATTGCTGTCGATGGTGACTGCCGGGCCCGTGGCGGTGGGCTTGATCGAGCCGGCTGCGACGATCTTGATGTCGTCGGCAGCGCCCGATTTGATCGTCGACGTCCGCACCGGCGCCGTGGTGGCGGTGCTGATCGTCGTTTCGGCATAGGCGGCGGTCGAAAGGAGGGTGGCCAGGCAGGTGGAGGCCAGCAAGGTTTTGCGCATCGGGTTCCTCTTGAGATCGGGGCCGGGATGTCTTCCCGGCGACAATCACAAGACGGAGCGGTGTCGGCGCAGCCTTGGAAAAAAAATCATACTAATCGCGCGCGGTCCGAGCGCCGCTAATTCCGTGCGGTCACAATCCACGCGGTGCCGTCGATCTGCACCGACGTTTCTCCAGGGCGTTTCGCGAATGCGGCGCGAACAGCCGCCGCCGATTTCGCGCGAATATCGTCGGATTGATCGGCAAGCGCGCGCGACAGCGGACCGACCTGGAACGCCATGTCGAGTGCATCGTCGATCGCATCTTCGCGCGTTGCGCCGCGGCCATAGGAAATGCTCGTGTCGAAGGGCGCGATGTCGATCGCGGTAAAGCCCGCTGCCGAAAGGATATCCGCGACCTTTTGCCGATCGCCAAAGGCGAAGGGTCCGGGGGCATTGGGATCGGCAGGCGCCGGCTGCACGATGTCGCGGATCGCCGCCATCGGCAGCCGCACCCAGTCATTCTCCTGTGCCCCGCGCCAGCACACGAAGGCCAGTCGTCCGCTTGGTTTCAGCGCCTCACGCATATGCACAAAGGCCGCGACGGGATCGTCGAAGAACATCACGCCAAAGCGCGAGAAGAGAAGGTCGAATTTTCCTGCGGGCAGCGGTGCCGTCGCGGCATCGGCGCACCGGAACTCTAAGGGCGCGCCGGCGGGCGCGGCGCCGCGGGCGATCTCGACGAGCTGCTCCGATATGTCGACGCCGAGGACGTGGCCGCCGGCTCCGACCCGCTCGGCAAGCGGAAAGGTCGAGGTGCCCGATCCGCAGCCGATATCGAGAATCCATTCGCCGGGCCGCGCATCGGCCGCCGCGATAGCAGCATTGCCGAAATCCTCGAGCATCACATCCAGCCGCGCCAGATTGGCCGCCCAGCGCGTTCCGCTGTCGCCGTTCCAGTCATGCGTGGGGGTGGTCTCGACATCGGACATGCACTTGCTCCTTTGTTGCGAATTATTCGCAACTACGCCGGTCTCCGACCGAGCGCAAGGCTCCAGCGAATAGCTATGCCCTGTTGCATCGCCCCCGGCCATGCGACATTCCACGAACCGTACCGGCCAAGTGGGACCGGCAAGGGAGAGTCATGAGCGAACAGATCGTCACGGTGGACATCGGCGGCACGCATGCGCGCTTTGCGATTGCCGAGATCGAAGGCGGCCGCGTCCTGTCGCTGGGCGAAGCGACGACGCTCCACACCAAGGATCATGCGAGCTTCCAGACGGCGTGGCAGGATTTCGAACGCCAGCAAGGCAGCGCTTTGCCGCGTGCGGTTGCGATCGCCATCGCGGGGCCGACGCGCGGCGACATCATCCGCTTTACCAACAACCCGTGGATCATTCGTCCGGCGTTGATCAACGAGAAGCTGAACGTCGACCGCTATGTGCTGGTCAATGATTTCGAGGCGGTGGGACACGCCGTGGCGCAGGCTGATACGAGCTATTTCGAGCGGTTGACCGGCCCCGACGAGCCGTTGCCCGCGATGGGAACGATCAGCGTCATTGGCCCCGGCACGGGTCTCGGCGTTGCACATATCTGGCGCGACGGCACCGACTATCGCGTCCAGGCGACCGAGGGCGGGCATATCGACTTCGCGCCGCTCGACAGCATCGAGGATGCGATCCTCGCGCGGCTGCGCAAGCGCCACCGCCGGGTGTCGATCGAGCGCATCGTGTCGGGGCCCGGAATCGTTGATATCTATGAAACGCTCGCCGCGCTCGAGGGACGTGCGGTGACACCGCTCGACGACAAGGCGATCTGGACCAATGCGCTGAGCGGCGAGGACAGCCTTGCGGCCGCGGCGGTCGATCGGTTCTGTCTGTCGCTCGGCAGCGTGTCGGGCGACCTTGCACTGGCACAGGGGGCGAATGGCGTCGTGATCGCGGGCGGCCTCGGGCTGCGGATCCGCGACAGCCTTGTCCGCTCGGGCTTCCCTGAACGTTTCATCGAGAAGGGGCGTTTCGAGGGGTTCATGTCGGCGCTGCCGGTCAAGCTGATCACCCATCCGCAGCCCGGCCTGTTCGGCGCGGCGGCGGCTTTCGCGCGCCAACACGGCTGACGCAATTTCCGCTGGCATCGCGTGGAGAAAATCGGCAGCAAGGAATCCTCGCTGCTTGAAGGATTCCGCCGCCCGTGTCCGCCCGCCCCGTCCTCGGCATCATCGCCTGCAACCGGCAGGTCGGCTCCGAATATGCGCAGGCGGTGATGAACCGGTATGCGAAAGCGGCGATGCGGTACGCCGATTGTGCCGCGCTGCTCATTCCGTCGCTCCCCGATTATATGCGTGCCGACGAGATCGTCGGGCGGCTCGACGGCGTTTTGCTCACCGGCTCGCCGTCGAACGTCGAGCCGGCACGTTATGGCGAGGAGGATGCGGGGGAGGGGCCGTTCGATCCCGATCGCGACCGCATGATGCGCGATCTGGTTGAGGCGGTGATTGCGGCGCAGAGGCCGTTGTTCGGCATCTGCCGCGGGTTCCAGGATATCAATGTCGCGCTCGGCGGGACGCTGCGCCGCGATACCGCCACCAACGGCGAACTGCTGCGCCACCACACGCCCGACGGGACGCTTTTCGACGCGATGTTCGATCATCGACACCATGTCGACCTGATCGAGGGCGGTATGCTGGCGTCGGCCTATGGGGCATCGGCGCTCGACGTGAATTCGGTGCATTATCAGGGTATAGGACGACTCGCCGACGGATTGTCGGTCGAAGCGCGCGCCCCTGACGGGCTGGTCGAGGCTTTCAGCGCCCGCCCGAACGGTGCGCCGCTCCTCGCCGTACAGTGGCACCCCGAATGGGCGGTCGACGGCAACGAAGAAAGCCAGACCTATTTCCGCCTGCTCGGACAGGCGCTGCGGGGCGTGCTGTGAACCGGCGCGTCACCCGCTACGATCGCTATCTCGCGCGGCTCTGCTTCTCGCCCTGATCCAGACCGGAGCTCTCGTTCCGCTCGTGTCGAGCGAAGTCGAGACACACATCGTCGCAGCGCAAGATCGAGGAACATCTCGACTTCGCTCGATGCGAACGGTTTTTATGAATTCAGGAGTTTTTCCATGCCCCGCAATCACGACATCGCCGAACTGCGCCGCCTCGACGTCGCACACCACCTTCCCGCCCAGGCCGACTGGGCCGAAATCGAAAAGCTCGGCGGCAGCCGCATCATCACCCACGCCGAGGGCTGCTATATCCACGACGGTGACGGCCACCGCATCCTCGACGGGATGGCGGGCCTGTGGTGCGTCAACGTCGGTTACGGCCGCGAGGAGCTGGTCGAGGCGGCGGCAGCGCAGATGCGCGAGCTCCCCTTCTACAATACCTTCTTCAAGACCGCGACGCCGCCGACGGTGACACTCGCGGCCAAGATTGCGAGCCTGACCGGCAGCCGCCTGCCGCACGTGTTTTTCAACGCCTCGGGCAGCGAAGCGAACGACACGGTATTCCGCATGGTCCGGCACTATTGGAAGCTGAAGGGCGAGCCTAATCGCACGGTCTTTATCAGCCGCTGGAACGCCTATCATGGCTCGACCGTCGCGGGCGTCTCGCTCGGGGGCATGAAGGCGATGCACGCGCAGGGCGACCTGCCGATCCCCGGCGTCGAGCATGTCCGCCAGCCCTATGCCTATGGCGAAGGGCAGGGGATGACCGAGGAGGAGTTCTGCGATGCGTGCGTAAAGGCGATCGAGGACAAGATCATCGAGGTCGGCCCCGAAAATTGCGCTGCCTTCATTGGCGAACCCGTGCAGGGCGCGGGCGGCGTGATCATCCCGCCGAAGGGCTATTGGCCCAAGGTCGAGGCCGTGGCGCGCAAATATGGCCTGCTGGTCGTCGCCGACGAGGTGATCTGCGGGTTCGGGCGTACGGGGAAGATGTGGGGGCATGAGACGATGGGCTTCACCCCCGACCTGATGCCGATGGCGAAGGGGCTGTCGTCGGGCTATCTGCCGATCTCGGCCACGGCGGTCGCGGCGCATGTCGTCGAGGTGCTCAAGACCGGCGGCGATTTCGTCCATGGCTTCACCTATTCGGGGCACCCGGTCGCGGCGGCGGTCGCGCTCAAGAATATCGAGATCATCGAACGCGAGGGCCTGGTCGAGCGCACCGGCAGCGTTACCGGCCCGCATCTTGCGAAAGCACTTGCGACATTGAACGATCATCCGTTGGTTGGCGAAGCGCGTTCGGTCGGCCTGCTCGGCGCGGTCGAGATCGTTGCCGACAAGGAAACGCGCGCGCGCTTTGGCGGGGCTGAGGGCACGGCGGGGCCGAGGGCGCGCGACGCGTGCATCGCGAACGGTCTGATGGTCCGCGGCATCCGCGACAGTCTGGTCATGTGCCCGCCGCTGATCATCACCACCGAGCAGATCGATGAGATGGTTGCCATCATCCGCAAATCTCTCGATGAGGTGCTGCCGAAACTCCGCGCGCTCTAAACAGGAAAGACCAAGACCTTATGCCCTCCGGCCTTTTTGCCCTGCTCGACGATATTGCGACGATCGCCAAGGTCGCCGCGGCGAGCATCGACGATATCGGCGCCGCGGCGTCGAAGGCCGGGGTCAAAGCGGCGGGGGTGGTGGTCGACGATACCGCGGTGACCCCGCGTTATGTCACCGGCTTCACCCCCGACCGCGAGCTGCCGATAATCTGGCGGATCACCAAGGGATCGATTTTCAACAAGCTGGTGCTGATCCTGCCGGCGCTGCTCCTGTTGTCGACCTTCGTCCCGTGGGCGATCACCCCGCTGCTGATGATCGGCGGCGCCTATCTCTGCTTCGAAGGCGCCGAAAAGGTGCTGCACTCGCTGCAGAAGGATAAGACGAGCCTTGCTGAGGACGCCGAGATCGTTGCCGATCAAGACCATGAAGAGGCGATGGTGAAGGGCGCGGTGCGCACCGACTTCATCCTGTCGGCCGAGATCATGGTGATCGCATTGAACGAGGTGCTGGACGAGCATTTCGCGATGCGCGCCGCGACGCTCGCGGTGGTCGCGATCGCGATCACGGTCGCCGTCTATGGCGTTGTCGGGCTGATCGTGAAGATGGACGATATAGGCCTGCATATGGCGAAGGAAGGCAACAGTGCGCGCCGCGCGGTCGGGCGCGGGCTGGTTGCTTTTATGCCGAAGCTGCTCTCGGCACTCGCGCTGATAGGCACCGCGGCGATGCTGTGGGTTGGCGGGCAGATTTTCATTCATGGCCTCGACGAATATCATATCGGCAATATCGGCCATGGCCTCCACGATTTCGCGCATGCAGTTGCCGGCAACCTGCCGGGTGCCGGCGTTTGGGAATGGCTTATCAATGCAGGTGGCGCGGGCGTATTCGGGCTGCTGCTTGGCGGCGTGATCGTTGGCGTGCTGCATCTGCTGCCGGGGAAGACAAAGGAAGCGGGCGCCCACTAAATTCGTCAGCCCGGACTTGATCCGGGGTCCATGACTTCGAAGCTGCGGTGGATCCCGGATCAAGTCCGGGGTGACGAATAGAGGAAACCAGTCAGTTACCCCAGCAAGACCACCGGGCTGTCCGCCCGCCAGTGCATGCTGACCTTGTCGCCCCAGGTAAAATCGTCCTGGTCGTGGCGCGACAGGTTCGGGCGCGATACGCGGAGGCACGCGCCCGATTCCAGCTCGATCTCGAACAGGGTGATATCGCCGAGATAGCTCATCCCTTTGATCTTGCCGCGCGCGAAATTGTAGCCGTCGGGCGCATCTTGCGCAGCCGCTTTGACGGCTTTCCCTTCGCCGGGAACGTGGAGATAGATTTTCTCGGGACGCAGCGCGATCCCCACATCGGCGCCGTGCGGTCCGGTGACGCCGTGGTTCAGATAGACTTTGCCGAGCCCGGGGCAATCGACCGCGGCCTTGTCGGGGTCGTCGAGCGTCAGCTTGCCCTCGAAGATGTTCACCGATCCGACGAAATCGGCGACGAAGCGGTTGGCGGGATATTCGTAGAGGTCGGACGGCGTCGCGAGCTGCGCTACCTCGCCCTTGTTAATGACACCGATCCTGCAGGCCATCGACAACGCCTCGTCCTGATCATGGGTGACGGTGACGAAGGTGATGCCGACCTTTTTCTGCAGGTCCGACAGCTCGAACTGCATCTGCGCGCGCAGCTTCGCATCGAGCGCCGAGAGCGGTTCGTCGAGCAGCAGCACCTTGGGGCGCATCACGAGGCTGCGCGCGAGCGCGACGCGCTGGCGTTGGCCGCCCGACATCTGGTCGGGCATCCGCGTCTCGAACCCGCCGAGCTTGACCAGTTCGAGCGCCTCGGCAACGCGATCCTTGATCTCGCTGCCCTTCACCCCCGCAATCTTCAGGCCATAAGCGACATTGTCGGCGACGCTCATGTGCGGAAACACGGCGTAGCTCTGGAAGACCATGTTCACCGGGCGCTTGTTCGGCGGGATGCCCGCCATATCCTGCCCGTCGATCAATATCTTGCCTTCGGACGGCAGCTCGAAGCCCGCGATCATCCGCAGCAGCGTCGTCTTGCCGCACCCCGACGGGCCAAGCAGTACGAAGAATTCACCCGCATTGATGTCGAGGGTGACATTGTCGACCGCGGTCACCTTGCCGAAGCGTTTCGAGACGTTCTGGATCTGGATGATCGGGCGTGCGGTTTCGGTCATGGTCAGTGGGTTTCCGCAATGGCTTTCACGCCCTGAAGTTTGAGCGCGACGAAGGTCAGGGCGACGGTGAGGATGATGAGCAGCGTCGAGGCGGCGTTCACCTCGGGCGTCACCGAGAAGCGGACCATCGAATAGACCTTCACCGGGAAGGTGATCGTGTCGGGGCCGCTGGTGAAATAGGTGATGACGAAATCGTCGAGGCTGAGCGTGAACGACAGCAAGGCGCCGGCGACGAGCGCGGGCTTGATATGCGGGATCAGCACGTCGCGGAACACCTGCCATTCGCTGGCACCCAGATCCTTCGCGGCTTCTTCCTGCTCGCGGTTGAAGGTCGCGAGGCGCGAGCGCACGACCATCGTCACAAAGGGGAAGCAGAAGGTGATGTGCGCGACGGTGATCGCGCCGAGGTTGAACGGCCAGATCAGGTCGGTCGGCCAGTTCACCGCGGCGAAAAACATCAGGAAAGCCACGCCAAGGCAGATTTCGGGAACGATGATCGGCAGCGAGATCGTGCCGTCGACCGCGCTTTTGAGCGGGAAGCGGAAGCGCCACAGCATCACCGCGGCGACCGCGCCGAGCACGAGGCTGACGATCGTTGCCAACGCCGCGATCGTCAGCGAATTGATCAGCGCTTCGACGAGCTGGTCGTTGCCGAGCGCCTTTTCATAATATTTGGTCGTGAAACCGCGCCACACGACGTTGCGCTTGCTGTCGTTGAAGCTGAAGATCATCAGCACGATTAGCGGCGCATAGAGGAAGACCATCACCGCGCCGACCCAGAGGCGCATCCACAGGGTGCGGCTATATTCGAGCGGTGCTACAGGCGTGCGGGCGAAGAGAGCCATCAGCGGACCTCGGGCACTTTTTTGCGCATCGACTGGATCGCGATCAGCGCGAACATCGCGTATATCAGCAAGAATGAGAGCGCGGCGCCGAAGGGCCAGTCGTTCGCTTTCTTGAACTGGCGCTCGATGACGTTGGCGATCATCTGGCTGTCGGTCCCGCCCATCAGGTCGGGCGTGAGATAGGCGCCGAGCGCGGGGATCAGCGTGATCATCACGCCGGCAACGATACCCGGCGCGGCGAGCGGCACGACGATGCGCATGATCGTGCGGAAATGCCCCGCGCCGAGGTCGAGGCTCGCTTCGATCAGGCTGCGGTCGAGGCGGTCGAGCGCGGCGTAGAGCGGAAGGACCATGAAGGGCAGGTGGACGTAGACGAGCCCGAAGACGACCGCGAAATTGTTGAAGAGCAGCTGCACCGGCTCCCATGTCGGGAGCGGCTGGAGCCCGACCAGCGTTTTGATCCAGCTCGTTCCCTCCCACAAGGCGCCAAGCCCTTTGTTGGCGAAGCCCTGCGTGCCGAGAAGCATCATCAGCGCATAGGTACGGATGAGCAAATTGGTCCAGAAGGGCAGCATGATGCCGAGCAGCAGCCACGGCCGCCATTTCTCGCTGGCGAAGGTGATTGCCATCGCGACAGGAAAGCCGATGATCAGGCAGATCAGGGTGACGAGCGCCGCGACCGCGAAACTCTTGCCGAAAATGGTCAGGTACAGCCACTCGGTCGCGCGCTTGTAATTGTCGAGCGTGCCCGAAATGTCGATTTCGGTCAGCCCCTTGTTCTCGCCGAAGCTGTAGAGCCAGACGATCGCCATGGGGACGAGGAAGAAGAGGATAATCCAGAACAGCGTCGGTAGCGATACCGCCGCAAAGACTCCCTTATTCGCTTTCCAGTCCTGTTCGGCCACCCCCCGATGCCCCCTTCAGACCGTCAGGCCGCCCGGACCCGCGTGAAGGCTTCCTCGTACAGCGGCTGCAACTCGGGATTGAAGCGCGCATATTCGCATTTCGCGAGCGCTTCGGGAGGCGGGAAGATCACCGGGTTGTTCTTGTAGCTGTCAGGCATCAACGCCTTTGCCGCCGCGTTGGGCGTCGGATAGAGGATCGTCTCGGTGATTTCCTTGTCGACATTGGCGTCGAGGATGTAGTTGATGAAGGCGTGCGCATTCTTCGGATGCGGCGCGCCCTTCGGGATGCACAGATTGTCCGAATTGAGCTGGCTGCCTTCCTTGGGCACAACGAAATCAATGTCGGCATCCTCGACCATCGCCTGCGCGATGTCGCCATTATATTCGAGCACGACGTCGACATCGCCCTTGAGCAGCAGATCCTGCCCGTCGTCCTCGTGGAACTTCTTCACATTGGGCTTTTGCTTGATCATCATCTTTTCGATCGTCGCAATGTCCGCCGGGGTCAGCGCGTTGACCGATTTGCCGAGATATTTTCCGTAGAGGCGGAACATGTCGCCGGCTTCCGACAGCCAGGCGATGCGCCCCGCATATTCGGGGCTGTCGAACAGGACCTTCCAGCTGTCGGGCTTTGCCGACACTTTCGATTTGCGGTAGCCGATGCCGAGCGCGAGCCAGGTGTAGGGCATCGAAAATTTGCGCTGCAGGTCATATTCGACGTTGATGTAGGCCGGATCGATATTCTTCTTGTTCGGGATTTGCGCATGGTCGAGCGGCAGCAGCATGCCGGCCTTGTGCATCCGTTCAACAAAATCGTTCGATGGCACGATCACGTCGTAGCCGGGGTTTCCCGCCTTGAATTTCGCGAATAGCACGTCGTTGCTGTCGAACAGGTCCATCGTGACGTCGACGCCCGTCGCTTCCTTGAAATTGTCGAGCGTATTCTCGCCGATATAGGTGTCCCAATTGTAGAAGTTGAGCTTGGCTTCCTCACCATTCGAGAGCTTCTTGCCGCCCTCCTTGCTGCACGCCGCCAGGCCGCCGAAGCTGATGCCGATTGCAGCGACCCCCATCGCTTGCAGAAGCGAGCGGCGCCCGCGGGTTTGCTTGATCAGTTCGAACGGATCCATGTCGCAGCCTCCCTGTATGTGACGTCAAGCTGACTCAATAAAGTCGGCTTGGAAAGAGCTTTTTTGCGCCGCACCAAGTTTCTTTGAAACTTTCATGCGTTGCGCAGATACCAATCGTAATCGAGCGTCGGGACGACGCCGAAATAGCGGTCCTGCTCGACGCGCTTCACGATGCTGAACATGTCGACGAAACGGGTGCCGAGATAGTCGCGCATCAGCTTCGACGCATGGAAGCGGTCGACCGCGGCGAACCAGTTCGACGGCGGCTTGTCGTCGCCGCTGTTGTCGCGGTCGTAGCCATTGCCGACGACCGCCGTGCCGGGATCGATCGTGTTCGTCATGCCGTGGTGCATGCCCGCAAGGACCGCCGCGACCGCAAGATAGGGGTTGGCATCGGCGCCGCACGCGCGATGCTCGACATGGCGGCTCGGTGGTGGGCCGGCGGGGATGCGGAAGGATACGGTGCGGTTGTTGACGCCCCAGGTCGGCGCGACGGGGGCATAGCTGTTCGCCTTGAAGCGGCGATAGCTGTTCGCGTGCGGCGCGAAGAGCGCAAACGCGTCGCCGACGGTGCCGATCATGCCGCCGATCGCGTGACGCAGCGCGGGCGTGCCTTCGGGATCGTCGCTGGCGAAGATGTTGGTGTCCTTGCTGTCGTTGACCGACACATGGATGTGCATGCCGCTGCCCGCCTGCTCGGCGAAGGGTTTGGCCATGAAGGTGGCCTCGAGGCCATGTTGCTGCGCGATCGCCTTGACGAGCCTTTTGTACATGATCGCATCGTCGCACGCCCGCAGCGCATCGGGCTTGTGGCGCAGGGTGAGTTCAAACTGGCCCGGTGCGAATTCGGAGATCGCGCTTTCGAGCGGCAGGCCCTGAACGTCGGTCGCGGCATAGAGCGCATCGAAAAAGGGGCGGAAGTCGTCGAGTTCGCGCAGACCGTAAACCTCGACATTACGGGGCGTATCGCGGCTGTAGCCGGGGCGGGCGGGCCGGATGCCGCCATCGCGGGCGCGGCGCGGATCGACGAGGTAAAATTCGAGCTCGACGGCGAGCACAGGAGTTAGCCCGTCGGCGGTAAAGCGGTCGATCACGCCGCCAAGCACATGGCGGGGATCGAGATCGTGCGGCGTGCCGTCGAGCTCGTAGAAATCGACGAGAAATTGCGCGGCGTTGTCGCCGCCCCATGGGGTGCGGACGAGCGTGCCGGGGATCGGCTTCATCGAGCGATCGGCGTCGCCATCCTCCCAGACAAGGCCGGTTTCGACCGTGTCCTGCCCGGTGATATCGACAACCGTGATCGAGCCCGGGAACATGCGCCCGCTCTCATACACGGCGAGCACCTCGTGCTGGCGCAGCCGCTTACCGCGCGGCACGCCGCCGAAGTCGGTGTAGATCATCTCGATCGAATCGACCTCGGGGTTCGCCTTGAAAAAGGCTTCCGCCTCCGCACGGCCCGCGATCACGCCCGATGACTTCGACATCGCCCCACTACTCCTTCAATGCACACACGCAGTCGGCGAATGCGCCGACCAGCCGGTCGATCTGGTCGTCCGCGGTAACCGGGCTCACCAACATCATATTGTGAAACGGCGCCAGCAAAATCCCGCGCGTTGCGAGGAAGAGGTGGGTCGCCGCTTCGAGTTCGGGATGCATCGCCGCCTTCGCCTCGCCGCCGTTGCGGGGCGGGGTGGGGCAGGTGAGGAATTCGACGCGGGCGCCGACCTGGGTGACGTGCCAGTCGAGATTGGCGGCGGCGATTTCCTGCTCCAGCCCGGCAACGAGCCGCGCCGCTCCGCACAGCATGCGATCATAGGCGGCGGACGTGATGACGTCGGACAGCATCGCATCCATCGCGGTGATGGCGAGCGCGTTGGCGGAGAGCGTCGTCCCGATCCCGCTGTGGCCGGCGGGGCGTGAAGCGTTGAGCGCCGCCATTCGATCGGCGACTGCTGCCGAAAATCCATAGACTGCGCAGGGAACGCCGCCGCCGATCGACTTGCCGACGACGATCAGGTCGGGTGCGGGGCCGTGCGTGACGCCATGGCCGCCATATCCCGAGGAAATGGTATGCGTTTCGTCGAAGATCAGCAAAGTGCCGGTCTCGTCGCAAAGTCGGCGGAGCGTCGCCAGAAAGCCCGGCGCATCGCGCACCATGCCGACGTTGGTCATCACGGGCTCGGCGAGCACGCACGCGATGTCGCCGCCGCGCAGCGCCGTCGCCAGTGCCGGCTCGTCATTGAACTCGATTACCGTGGTGGTGTCGCATAAGTCGTGGACCTGTCCGACCAGGCTGGCCCGCATAGTGGGCGCGCCGCCCTTCAGGTCGACAAAGGCGTCATCGACCGCGCCATGATAGGCGCCATTGAAAGTCAGGATTTTGGGGCGCCCGCTGATCCCGCGGCACCAGCGGATCACGGCGCGATTGGCTTCGCTGGCGGTCGTCGTGACCTGCCATAAAGGCAGGCCGAACATCGCCGCGAGCCGCTGCGACAGCGCCGCGCCGCGCTCGGTCGGAAGCATATAGCTCAGCCCTTCGGCCGCCTGCTTCGCGAGCGCAGCGGCGAGCGCGGGCGGCGAATGGCCGAACAGGCTCGCCGTGTCGCCGAGGCAGAAATCGTCGTAGCGCTGCCCGTCGATGCTCGTCAGCGTCGCGTCTTTCGCCGATGCGGCGACGATCGGCACGGGGCTGGACCAGTCACGCATCCAGTGGAAGGGGACCGACTGGAACCAGCCCTTCGCGGCCGCGTGATGCGCAAAAGCGCGCGGACTGGCGGCGCGGAAACGTTCGGCCTCACGGCTCGCGACGCGGGCGATGGCGGCGCCCGATATCACCCGAGCTTGTCCTTCATCGCATAGTAGAGCAGCCCGAGCGTTGCGAGCGGCTGGCGTAGCCATTTGCCGCCGGGGAAAGGCTTCGAAGGAAGGTTCGCCAGCACGTCGAAGCGTTCGGCGGTCCCCGCCATCGCCTCGGCAATCAATTCGCCCGCCAACGTCGTGACCAGAGCGCCGTGCCCCGAAAAGCCGTGCGCGTAAAAGACATTCCCGCGCCGCCCGATATGCGGCAGGCGGTTCATCGTCACCGCGACCGCGCCGCCCCAGCCATAGTCGATTTTCGCATCGGCGACCTGCGGAAAGACCTCCGCCATGAAGGGCCGGACGAAAGCCGCGATATCGCGCGGCGGGGTCTGCGAGTAACGCTCGCCGCCGCCGAAAATCAGGCGTTTGTCGGCCGACAGGCGGAAATAGTTGAGCACGAAGCGGCTGTCGGCGACGGCGGCGTCGCTCGGTAACAGTGCGTCGGCGTTCGTGAGCGGCGCGGTCGCGATGTTATAGTTCATAATCGGCACGGTGTAGCGGCCGAGGTCGGGCTCGACTTCGCCGATCCAGCTATCGGTGGCGTCGATGACAAAGCGCGCGGCGACATGCGCTTGGTCGGTCATCACGCCGAGGCCATCGGGCGTATCGGTGATCCTGTGTGCGCTCTGACCTTCCCAGATGCAGACGCCCTCTGCTTCGGCCGCCCGTGCAAGGCCGATCGCATAGTTCAGCGGATGGAAATGCCCGCCCTGCGGATCGTGGATGCCGCCGTGGTAAAGCGGGCTGGCGATATGCGCGCCCATGTCGTTCTTCTCGATGACGTGGCTCGGGTAGGCAAAGCGCGTCGCCAGAAACTCGGCCTCGCGCTTCATCGCGTCGAAATCCTTCGGCGTCCACGCGGACTCGAGATGTCCGGCTTTCAGGTCGCAATTGATGCGATGTTTTTCGATGCGCGCTTTCACGGGATTCGCGCGCCAGCACAGGTCGAACAGCGCATCGGCGCGGTCGCGGCCGAATTCGCCCTCAAGCTCGGACGCCGACCAGCGAAGGCCGGGGATCAATTGTCCGCCGTTACGGCCCGACGCACCGAAGCCGACATGTTCGCGCTCGATCAGGATCACCGAAAAGCCGCGCTCGGCGCAGGCGAGGGCAGCGGACAGCCCCGTGAAGCCGCCGCCGATGACTGCGACATCGAACGAAAGCTCTTCACTTATTTCATATGTCGAACGCCACCGATGCGCGGTCGCGGCATAATAGCTGTTGGCGAGCGGGTCGGTCATGGCCAGGGTGCGGGTCAGACCCGCATCAACAGATGTTCGCGTTCCCAGCTCGACACGACCGACTGGTAGTTGAACAGCTCATAATCCTTCACCGCAAAGAAGATTTCGAAGAAGTCGTCGCCAAGCAGATTGCGAACCTTCTTGCACGAAGCGAAACGATCGAGCGCGGCTTCGAGTGTGCGCGGCAGGGTGCGGGCGCGGTTGTAGGCGCTGCCGGCGATCGGCTTGGCGGGCACCATCCGATCGACCATCCCGATATAGCCGCAGATCAGCGAGGCGGCGATCGCGAGATAGGGGTTGCTGTCGGCGCCGGGCAGGCGGTTTTCGACGCGGCGGTTGTTCTTGTCGGAGATCGGAACGCGGAAGCCGCACGAGCGATTATCCTCGCCCCACTGGACGTTGATCGGCGCCGCGCTGTCAGGACGCATGCGGCGGAAACTGTTCACATTGGGCGCCCATAGCGGCGAGATTTGCGGCATGTAGCGCACGAGTCCGGCGATATAGCTGCGGAACATCGCGCTATCGCGGCCGTTGGCGACCGAAAACAGATTCTTGCCGGTCACCGCATCGACGACCGACTGGTGGATATGCATCGCGCTGCCCGGCTGCCCCGCCATCGGGTTCGCCATGAAGGTCGCGTAGACGTCGTGCTGCTTTGCGACATTGCGCACGACGCGCTTGAACAGGAAGACCTCGTCGGCGAGGCGCAGCGGGTCGCCATGTTCGAAATTGACCTCGAGCTGCGCGGCGCCCATTTCGTGGATCATCGTGTCGATATCGAGCCCCATCAGCTCGCAATCGTCATAGATATGATCGATGATATCCTCATATTCGTTCATTGCCTCGAGCCCATAGGGCTGGCTCGCGGTTTCGCTGCGTCCCGACTGGCCGACGGGCGGGGTCAACGGGAAATCGGGGTCGGCGTTCTGCGAGACGAGGTAGAATTCGACCTCGGGCGCGATGATCGGCTTCCAGCCCTTTTCGGCGTAGAGGCCGAGCACCTTTTTCAGGATGGTGCGCGGGGCGATATCGACCTCGGTCCCGTCGCCGTTGAACGCATCGGCGATCACGAAGGCGGTGGGCGAGGTGAAGCCCGGCGCGACGCAGATCGTGGTCGGGTCAGCGATCAATATCTTGTCGGGATCCTTGTCCCAGATATCGTCGATATCCTCGGGATAATGACCGTCGATCGTGCAGATGAAGACGCTGCCCGGGATGCGCAGCGACTTGTCCTTCACCGATGACAGGAACTTCTTGGCCGGCAGCACCTTGCCGCGCTGGACCCCGTTGATGTCGGGGACGATACATTCGACTTCGTCGATTTTATGGTCGCTGATCCATTGTTCCAGATTGACTGACATGCGCCCCCGATTGGGCCGAGGCTCGGCCCGTCTGTGGAAAGGGCAGCGTATCGCAAGGTTGGACGAAGCGCCAGAGGGGGCGGTTATCCGCCCATCTTCGGTATCATTTCATGCCGGATTCTTTGCTTGCGCGAAATCGGCGCCCCGTCATCTTCGTCATACTGGACTTGACCCTGCATCCGCCGCATCCTCGGCGCCGCGCGATAGTCGCATTTGAATATGCTGGAAGGAGAGTGAGGCGATGCGGGGAGAAAACGACCATCTAGCGTCCTTCTGGATGCCGTTTACCGCCAACCGCGCGTATAAGGCGAACCCGCGCCAGCTCGTCTCCGCGAGCGGCATGCATTACCAAAGCGCCGATGGGCGGACGATTCTCGATGGCACGTCGGGCCTCTGGTGCAGCAATGCGGGGCATTGCCGGCCCGAGATCACCGAAGCCATCGCCAATGCCGCGGCGACGCTCGATTTTGCGCCGACTTTCCAGCTGGGTCACCCATTGCCGTTCGAACTGGCGCAGCGGCTTGCCGCGCTGATGCCCGACGGGCTCGATCGGATATTCTTTACCAACAGCGGTTCTGAATCGGTTGATACGGCGCTGAAAATTGCACTCAATATCCAGCGGGCCAGGGGGCAGGGAACGCGGACGCGGCTGATCGGGCGCGAGCGTGGCTATCATGGCACGGGCTTTGGCGGGATCAGCGTCGGCGGCCTCGTCAACAACCGCCGCACCTTCGGTGGCGGGCTGCCCGGCGTCGACCATATTCGCCACACGCACGACATCGAACGCAACGCCTTCGCGCGTGGTTTTCCGCAGCATGGCGCGGAACTGGCGGACGATCTCCAGCGGCTGGTCGACCTGCACGGCGCCGACACGATCGCGGCGGTGATCGTCGAGCCGATGGCGGGCTCGACCGGGGTGCTTGTGCCGCCGGTCGGCTATCTTCGGCGCCTGCGCGAAATCTGCGACAAGCACGGTATCATCCTGATCTTTGACGAGGTCATAACCGCGTTCGGCCGAGTGGGCGGCGCGACCGCGGCGGGGACCTGGGGTGTGACGCCCGACATCATCACGATGGCAAAGGGGCTGACCAACGCGGCGGTGCCGATGGGCGCGGTCGCGGTGAAACGCGACCTCCACGATGCGGTGATCGACAGCGTGCCCGGTGGGATCGAGCTGTTCCACGGCTACACCTATTCGGGGCATCCGCTTGCGAGCGCCGCAGGGCTTGCGACGCTCGATCTTTATGCGCGCGATGGCCTGTTCGACCGCGCGACCGAACTCGGCAGCTATTGGGAGGACGCGGCGCACGGCCTGAAAGGCGCGCGCCATGTCATCGATATTCGCACGATCGGGCTGGTTGCGGGCATCGAACTCGAGCCGCGTGCAGGAGCGCCGACGGCGCGCGCGATGGAACTGTTCCACGCCTGCTTCGACAATGGTTTGCTTGTTCGCGCGACGGGCGACATCATTGCGCTATCGCCGCCGCTGATCGTCGAAAAGACGCAGATTGACGAGATGTTCGGGAAGATTGCCGAATTGCTGGGCCGCATCGACTGACGGGAATAGCCGTCAGTCGGCGGCGACGTTGGCTTCCGCCTTGGCGGCTGCCGCCGCGACTTGCCGCGCGCGCGTGGCTTCGGTCTGGATCAGCCGCTCGGCCATCGTGCGCCACGCCTGTTCGGCGCGCAGATTGCGGTCGCGGACTTGCGACAATGTGCTTTCCGCCGCGTCGGCCGCGCATTTGTCTGCCTGGATCAGGTAGAAATCGCTGGTGTTCGACATGGCGGAAATCCTTAGGGTTAGGGTGTTGAAGGTCGGTTTGAACCGGAGAGGTCAGTCGACCATTTGGGCGATCAGGCGGCGAAGTTCGCGCCGCGTCAGCGTCGGCGATCGCCGCGCTGGCTTTTCGGCCCGCGCATCGATCGCGGAATAGGGCCGAAGAAGGGAGGGAAATGCATTCAAATTAAAGTTCATAATATCCTGTAATCATTGTTTTGTTCTGGTTGGGTATTCAGCGTCGATTGCCCTTGCGGGGGCCGCCTCCGGCCGGACCGGCGCCGCGATCGCGATAAACGATGCGGCCCTTGGTGAGGTCGTAAGGCGTCATTTCGACGCGTACGGCGTCGCCTACGACCGACCGGATGCGAAAACGTCGCATCCGGCCTGCCGTGTAAGCGATGATCCGATGATCATTTTCCAGAATGACGCCGAAGCGTCCGTCGGGAAGGATTTCATCGATCTGGCCGTCGAGGGTCAGTAGTTCCTCTTTGGCCAAAAGATCAGGCCGACTGGATGTTGACAGCGGCGGTTTTGCCGCGCTGGTCGGTTTCCAGATCATAGGAAACGCGCTGATCCTTGTTCAGCGTCGTCATCCCGGCGCGTTCGAGGGCGGTGATGTGGACGAAATTGTCGCCCGAACCGTCTTCGTTCGCGATGAAGCCATAACCTTTTTCGGTGTTGAAGAATTTTACGGTGCCGATCGGCATGGGGTCGTTCCTTTCACGGAATCGGATTTACCACCGGCCATATGCCGATGGCGCCAGGTAGCGTGAGGATGGAAGTGTCCGCCAATCAGGCAAAAAAATCCGTCGTAGGCGACGATAGCCTGCTGAAGATGGGGCTTGAGCTATGAAAAGTCAAGGATAGGCTTGGATTCGCGCGCCGTCATGCCTGCGCGAGCAGGGGAAAGGCCACCGAAACGCGCGTGCCTTTGCCGACTTCGCTGTCGATGTCGAGCTGTCCCTGATGACGCTCGCTGATGTGTTTGACGATGGCGAGGCCGAGACCCGTGCCGCCCACCGAACGGCTGCGCGCTTCGTCGACGCGATAGAAGCGTTCGGTCAGGCGCGGCAGATGATCGGGCGCGATGCCGTCGCCCTGATCGCTGACCGCAAGCCGCACACGGCCGCCCTCGCGCACCAGTTCGACCGTTACCGGCGTTCCCGCGTGGCCGTACTTCATCGCGTTCGAAATGATATTGTGCGCGAGCTGCCCCAACTGCGCCTCGTCGCCGAGCACCGGTTGCGGGGCGTCGCCCAGCCGGGCGACGATGTCTTTGGTGCGCGGCTGTTCGCTATCGCACAATTGCGCGATCGTGGTCTGGACGATGACGGCCAGATCGACCGGCGTTGTTGGGCGGCGAAAACGGTCGGCCTCGACGCGCGAAATCGACAGAAGGTCGATGACGAGCTGCTGCATCCGCCGCGCTTCGCGATCGATGATCGACAGAAAGCGATTGCGCGTCGGCGCGTCGGCCTCGCCGTTCATTTCCTGGAGCGTTTCGACATAGCCGAGGATCGCGGCGAGCGGCGTGCGCAGTTCGTGGCTGGCGTTGGCCACAAAGTCGGATCGCATGCGGTCGGCGGCGTCGATCGCCGACCGGTCGGACAGGAAGATGATATATTCGCTGCCCGACAGCGCGGCGATGCGCATCGTCCAGCGCTGGCCGGGGCGCGGAAAATCGATCAGATTGACCGTTTCGAGAGGGTCTTGCCCGTCGATCCGTGACAGCCAGTCGGTCGCCGCGGGATGGCGGATCGCGGTGCGGACGTCGGCGCCGACGATGTGCCGGCCCAGCAACCGGATCGCGGCGTCGTTGGCGATGGTGACGATATTGTCGGCGGTGCCGATCAAGGGCTCCTTTTCCTGATCGACCCAATGGGCAAAATCGGGATGGCGGAGCAAGGAGACGGGCGGGGCGGGCGCGGTTTCGGGGGTGACGCCCTTCGCGTCGGGCAAGGCGACCGGAAGCGCGCTGTAGACGGTGGCGGCGGCGAGAAAGCCTGCGAGCACCATTATGGCGATCGACAGCGGGTCGCCGCCGGTCAGCGTGGCGAAAATCGCCGCGATGGCGACCAGCGTCAAAGCGATGACCAGGCTGGAAAGGCGATCGAACATCGCCATTGCGCCTCGCACGAAGCGGTGATGGTGCGCAAGGATGTTTACGGCAATTAACGTCCTGGCCGCGAATGTCCCAAAGCGGGAAGGGCAAGGCGGCGACCCGTCTTTTGCTTTTCCTTGGCGCTTCATTGGGTTATGCGCGCGACATGGAAAATAGCGACATTCCCGCCGAAAATCCCGTGGAGACGGACGAAGCCATCCCGTCACGGCGCAGGATGCTCGCGCTCGGCGCCGTCGGCGTTTCCGCCGCGCTGACGATCCGCCCCGCCTTTGCGCAGACCGCGGTGTCGGTGATGAATTGCCAGATTCCCGTTCCCGGCCCGACGGGCGCCGGCAAATATATCGATACCGCGGGCAAGCTGGTCCCGCCGGGCACCAAGGGCGCATTTCCGGGCTCGGTGCGCCCATTCACGGGCGAGGAAGTGAAGCGCGCGTTCCGTGGGCAGACGCTGCCCGGCACGACGTACAATCAGTCGCAGGCCTATCTCCAATATATCCGGCGCTTGCAGGCGGGACAGAGCGGCTTTACCTGTTTCGCATCGATCACGATGACGCGCTGATTTTCGCTCCTTTGAGGCGATGTCGGTTCGGCCGCATCGTCAGCCAAAGGAGTTCCCGTGAAACTAGCTTCGCTCAAACAGGGCCGCGACGGCCGCTTGGTCGTCGTTTCGGACGACCTTGCCTGGTACGCCGACGCCGGCCAGATCGCCCCGACGATGCAGGCGGCGCTCGACAATTGGGCCTATGCCGCTCCCCGCCTCGCGGCACTGGCCGAGGATCTCAACCACGACGCGATCCCGAAGGATCGCTTTCACGAACATGATGCCGCGTCGCCACTGCCGCGCGCCTACCAGTGGGCCGACGGCAGCGCTTATGTGAACCATGTCGCGCTGGTGCGGCAGGCGCGCGGCGCTGAAATGCCCGACAGTTTCTGGCACGATCCGTTGATGTACCAGGGCGGCAGCGACGCGTTTCTGGCTCCGCGCGACCCGATCCCCCTCGGCGATCCCGCCTGGGGCTGCGATATGGAGGCCGAAGTGGTCGTCGTGACTGGCGACGTGCCCAAGGGGATCGATGCCACCGCGGCGCGCGAGACGATCCTGCTCGTTGGGCTGACCAACGATGTGTCGCTGCGCGGCCTGATCCCGGCGGAACTCGCCAAGGGCTTTGGCTTTTTCCAGTCGAAGCCGTCGAGCGCGATGTCGCCGGTGTTCGTAACGCCCGATGCGCTGGGCGATCGCTGGAAGGACGGCAAGCTGCACGGCACATTGTCGGTCGACCTCAACGGCCAGCCGCTGGGGCGTGCCGACGCCGGGGTCGACATGACCTTCGATTTCGGCGCGCTGATCGCCCATGCGGCCAAGACGCGCGACCTGGGCGCGGGCACGATCATCGGGTCGGGCACGGTGTCGAACCGCGATGCCGATGGCGGGCCGGGCAAGCCGATCGCCGCCGGCGGTCTCGGCTATAGCTGCCTCGCCGAAGTCCGGACGGTCGAAACGATCCAGCAGGGCGAACCCAAGACGCCGTTCATGCAAAAGGGCGACACGGTTCGTATCTGGATGGACGACGACCGGCATCACAGCATCTTTGGCGCGATCGAACAGCAGGTCGCATAAGGAAAGGGGCGGGTTTGCACCCGCCCCTTGTAAAGGCCGAATCGCCGGCCGCGTTGTCAGCCGAAGCTGCCGCCCGACATTGCATCGCTCAGCGAACAGGCCGCAGGACCCAGAATCACGATGAACAGCACCGGCAGAATGAACAGGATCAGCGGCACGGTCATGATCGCGGGCAGGCGCGCGGCCTTTTCCTCGGCGCGCATCATGCGTTCGTTGCGGAATTCTGCCGACAGGACACGCAGCGCGCTGGCGAGCGGCGTGCCGTATTTCTCGGTCTGGATCATGGTCGTGACCACGCCCTTCACCGATTCCAGATTCACACGATAGGCGAAGTTTTCGAAAGCCTGACGGCGTTCGGTGAGAAAGCCGAGCTCGATCGACGTCAGCGCAAATTCTTCGCCGAGTTCGGGATAAGCGCGGCCCAACTCCTTCGAGACGCGCGAAAAGGCGGAGTCGACGGTCAAACCGGCTTCGGCGCAGATCACGAGCAGATCGAGCGCGTCGGGCAGGCCTTTGCGGATCGCGTGGGTACGCTTTTGCCGCTTATTGTTTACAAAGAGATCGGGTGCCTTGTAGCCGAGTATCAAGGCGCCCATCGTATACATTGACCGCTTGAACGACGTCATGTCGGGCCACATGTCGATCCAATAGATCAGGACAAGGGCGAGGCCGCCGAACAGAATCGGCAGGACCATGCGGCCGAAAATGACCGCCACGGCGAGATCTTTCGACCGAATACCGGCCTGCGCCAGCTTTTGCTGAACCTCCTTGACCTGTTCTTCCTGCAGCACCTGGAGCCGGCCCAGGAAGGTCCGCATCTTGTCGGCGGTCTGGTTCTTGCGGACGAGCCGTGCGCGGCGTTTCGCGGTCGAGGCGGTGATGCCCGCCTTCAACTGCTCGCGCCGATCGTTCAGCGCCTTGACGCGCTTGGTCATCGGATTGCGAACGGTCAGCGCGTTGTAGATCGCGAACAGGACGGCAAAGACGCCGACCGCCGCGAGCATTGTACCGGCCCATACGACGTCGATGCCGAGGATTTTCGGCCCGGCTTGTGCGCCAGAGAAAGCCGAAGAGAGAAGGAGGCCGCTGTTCATTTCTATGCCCCGTCAGATTTCGAAGTTGACCATTTTGGCCATGATGCCGGCGCCGATGCTCATCCAGATCAGGCCGCCTATCCCCGCAATGATGAGGCGCTCTTCGACAAAAAAGCCCGCCAGATAGCCGGGGTTCACTGTCCAGACGACGCCGAACACAAAGAAGGGCAGTGCGCCGACGATATAGGCGGAAGCTTTTGCTTCGGAGGACATCGCCTTGATCTTCAGCTTCATCTGGGCGCGCTTGCGCAAAACGTCGGACAGATTGGCGAGTGTTTCCGCCAGGTTGCCGCCTGTTTCGCGCTGGATCTGGATCGTGATGCAGAAGAATTGGAATTCGGGCGTGCCGAGCATTTCCGCCGTTTCCTGCAACGCCGCTTCCATCGTGTTGCCGATACGGATGCGTTCGACGACGCCCTTGAATTCCTCGCCGACGGGCCCGGGAAGTTCCTGGCTCACCACCTGGAAAGTTTCGGTGACCGGCAGACCGGATTTCAGGCCGCGGACCAGCAGGTCGATAGCGTCGGGAAAGCGGGCGTTGAACGCCTTGACACGCCTGTTGATCGTCATGCCCACGACAAGATAGGGCAAGCCGAGCCCGAGGAGCAATCCAACCAACGCGGCCATCAGGAACGGCGCGCGCACGATGAGCATGCCGCCGGTTGCCACGACGAACACGATCATCGACGCGAACATATATTGCGTCAGCGTCCAGGTCTTGCCGGTCCGGCGGATGCGCTTTTCCAGCTCGTCCCGGCGCGGCAGCAACGCGGTCAGCGATGAATCGCCATTGCGGCCCGACTGGATCGTCTTGCGCATCTGCGCCGCCACCACCGCTTCGGTCGAGGCCGCATGGCGATCCTTGACCATCGCCAGCCGTCGCGTTTTCGCCTGGCCTGCCGACGGCCCGCCCAGCAGGATCACGAGGAGGGCAAAGGCCAGAAAGGCCCCGGCGATGATAAGGATGACTGGCAGATTCATGGTCAGCTGATGTCCGCTTCTATCGCTGGAGGTGGTGACGGCCCGTCAGGCGCGCCGTCACGCCGCCTGTTTCGCGCCCTTTTTCGTCAGGCCGAGCTTGCCGAGCAGCGAGCCGCCCGATTTGCTCTTTGCGGCGACAATCTGCGCTTCCTCGGCTTCGACATCGGCGCCGTCGAGGATGATGCGCATCAGGTTGCTCCACACCAGCGCCGACTTGGTGCCCTTGCAGGTTTCGGCATAGGATTTGCCGAGCTTTGCCGATTGGGCGACCAGCTTCGGGTCGAACGGAATGACGATGTCGATCGGTCGTTCGATCGACGATTCGAATTCCTTACGCGACAGCTCGCCGATGGCGTTCTGAAACTTGTTCGCGACGAGTATGACGCGCGCGCCCGGGATGTTCTGCTTGAACCAGGACAGAAGGCGGATCGTGTCGCGCGCCGCGGCGAGCGTCACGTCGCTGACGAGCAGGATCGTACCCGCTTCCGACACGAGGTGCGGGAAAGGGATCAGCACCTGGCGCGGGATGTCGACGATCGTCATCTCGAAGGCGGCGCGCAGTTCTTCTTCCAGCTGGAAAAAGGCCGAACCATCGGTCATCACCGGCTGATGGATCGGCGCTTCGGCCGATAGCAGGCTGAGCTTGTCCGACGCCCGCACCATGGCGCGTTCGATGAACAGCCCGTCGATGCGGCTGGGATTATCGATGGCGTCGATCAGGCCGCGGCCCGGTTCGAGGTCGAGCGTCAGCGCGCCCGTGCCGAAATGAATGTCGAGATCGAGCAGTGCCGTCTGACGGCCCGCCTGTTCGCTGATCGCCCAGGCGAGCGAAGTCGCGACCAGCGACGCACCGACGCCGCCGCGTACACCGACAACGCCCATCATGTGATGCGGCTTGTCGTCGTGCATATCTGCATGCTTCGGCGCCGACAGCATGGCTTGCGCCATGGTGAGCGATTCGCGAACCTGGTCGAGCGACAGCGGCTTCAGCAGATAATCCTGGATGCCGCTGGACAGAAGGTCGCGGTACAGGCGAACATCGTTCACCTGGCCCGCGGCGATCACGACCGTGCCCGGCTCGCAGACTTCGGCCAGCGCGTTGATGTCGTTGATCGGATCGCCCGATTCCGACATATCGACGAACAGGATGTTCGGGCTGGCGGAGACCGACAACGACTGCACCGCGTTGCGCAGGCCACCCTTGTTACATTTTTCGATCGGCCAGCCCATGTCGTTGACCGCAGCGCGGATCAGATCCAGCGTATCGTCGTCGCAGACGAAGGCGTTGAAGGGATCACGCGCGCCTGCTGATTTGAAAGGAGCGTTCACTTGCCGCCTCCGCTGGTAGGTGCCTTGGTCAGTTCGCCTGCACCGGTTTGGGGTTTGGTACGATAGGTCTGGATCGCGCGCGTTGCCGCCGTCGGATCGCTGCCCGTGTTGCTGGCGCCCTTGATCAGGTCGTTCGGGTCGGCGACCATCGACGCGAGATTGCTGTTGGTCGCGCAGCCATAGTTCGACGATGTCGAGTTGGTCGGGTTGATCGACGATTTGCTGTCCCAGTTGGGGCAGCCGGGCACGGATGCCGTCGCCCGCGTCACGACGACGCGCAGATGGTCCTGCGGCACCGCGCCGGTCGTTACCGGGACGTCCCTGCTGAGCAGCAGCCCGCGGCGTTCGACCATCGACCGGACGGTCGCCAGTGCTGAGCCGGCGCCATAGGCCGATGGATCCTCGATCGCGACGCGGTCGCCATAACGAACCCCCATCGAATCGAGCCAGCCTTGCAGGCGGCCCTGTTCGCTGGGCGGCAGTTCGCCATTCGAAGCGGCAACATCGAATTGATAGATGGCGTTGCGCACGACAGGCTGGTGGACCGAATCGAGGCTGCGATTGCTGACCGCCGCGCCGGTGCAGCCGGTGAGCGACGTGGCCAGAGCCAGGACCGTCCAAGTTGCGATTTTTTTCATCACTTTGCTCCTGAAATCCAGCGCGTCACTTGATGCTGAAGCCGGGCGACGCGTCGCCGGTGCCCCGCGGGCGATCGGCGTCGCCGACCGAGGTGTCGAGCCGCGGTTTCGGCCGGTCCCCGCCCGTCACGCCGTTGCTCGTCTGGTTGAGCAGAATCCGCTGCAGGTCGTCGGAATCCTGAAAGGCGTCGGTGGGCAGTTTGATGTCGTTCGCCGACACCGGCTGGACCAGATAGGGGGTCACGACGATGACGAGTTCGGTTTCGCCGCGGCGGAAGCTGTCCGATTTGAACAGCATGCCGAGCAGCGGAACGTCGCCGAGGCCGGGCATCTTGTCGATCGCGCCGATCGAACGATTGTTCATCAACCCGGCGATCATAAAGCTTTCGCCCGAGCCGAGCTCGACCGTCGTTTCAGCGCGGCGGATCGTCAACGCGGGAACCTGGAACCCCTGCATCACGATCGCGCCTTCGGTCGACAGTTCGGATACTTCGGGGCGAACGCGCAGGCTGATCCGGCCATTCGACAGCACGGTCGGCGTGTAGGCTAGGCTGACGCCATATTTGCGATATTCGATCGTCGTACCGGCAAAGTTGCCGGGGACCGGAACCGGGAACTCGCCGCCGGCAAGGAAGTCGGCGGTTTCGCCGGAAATGGCGGTCAAATTGGGCTGCGCCAGCGTTGCGACCAGACCCGACCGCTCGCCGATGTCGAGCGAAGCCATCAAGTCGAGCCCGAACAGGCGGCCGGCACCGGCTAGGCTCCGCTTGCCGGCGGGCGTGTCGAACCGGTAACTGGTGCCCAGCGTTGTTTGGCCGGGGGGAAGCGGCAGACCGGTGGAAGGATCGTAAGGCCGCGCGACCGGGCTTCCCGGGAAAATCGCGGTCGGGGCAGGGATGCTGGTGATCTCACCCGCGCTGCGGCCGCTGAACACGCCGCCGAGGAAGCCGTTGCCCAGCGGACCATCGGTATCGCGCGTCAGCAGGTTGCCGCTGATTTCCTTGACCAGCGAGCGGTTTACCTCGGCGATGCGGACCTGCAGGTTGACTTGCAGCGGCGTGGCCGTGCGAAGGCGCGACAAGACCTTGGTCGGCTCGCCGACGAACGCCTGGACGAGCCGTTCGGCTTCGGCGGCATCGTCGGGCGACTGGACCGTGCCGGTGAGCAGCACGAAGCCGTTCATCGTGTTTGCCGAAATGCTGGCATCGGGCATGGCGAGCGACAGCATCTGGTCGATCGTCTCTATATTGTTGCCAACGCGGGCGACGGTCGAGAAAACGACCCGGCCGCTGGCGTCGGTGGCATAGATGCTGGTTTCGCCGGGCTTCTTGCCAAAGATATAGAGCTGGCGTCCCGAACGCACCTGGACGTCGGCGACTTGGTCATTGGCGACAAAGACGTCGGACATGGAGGCCGGAAGGCTGACCAGGCGGCCACGGCCCACCGACAGTTCGATGCTGCTGCTGGCATTCTGGACGGCCTGGGCGATAGCGGGCGCCGAAGGTGCCGCTGCCAGCGTGGCTGCCAACAGGCCGATGGCCAGGGTGCGGGCCAGAGCCGCCGCCTTGAATTTGGCTGTGCTGTTCATCTTACTTACCCCCAACCGGAACTTCGGTCATCTTGTCGCCGCGAGTCACGCGCACGACCGGACCGGTCGGAACGGACACAGCGCCCCCATTAGACGGCATGAAGCCGCCGCCATTCGTCGCCGCCTGCGGCGCCCGCGAGGAGTTCACGCGGCCGCGCACCGGGATCCAGAAGCGCGACACGTCGCCGCCCGTGGTCACTGTCGAGCGGCTGGCAACCGGACGTGCGGCGGCTTCGGCCAGCATCCTTTTTTCCGCCACGGAGCCGCCCTTGGCCGGCACATTGATGTCGCCAGACGCGATGGCCGCATCGAGTTCGCCAGCGCTTTCGGCCAGCGGACGCAGTGCGAGCGACAATTTGCCCATGTCCTGCGCGACGGCGATCTTCTCGGCGATTTCCGGCGTGGCTTCCAGCGTCACCGAGCCGAAGGTGCGAACCGGGGTCTTTCCGGTTTCATCCTCGGCATCATAACGCTGGTCGGTCGCCAATATGCGGACATTGCGAACGATCGTCTCGGCCGTGAATATCTGCTTGTCGGGAAAGCTGCTGCCTTCCTCGACCGAGATAGTCTGGGCCAGCACCACATCGACGCGGTCGCCAGGAAAGACGAAACCGGCGACGCCTTGCTCCTGAGACACCTTCACCGTGACGGCACGCATGCCCGGGCCAAGCGCCGCGGCGAGGAAGCCGCGATCGTCGGGATGGACCAGCGCGCCCTGCGTCAGCGGCTGACCCGCGGTGATCGGATAGCGCACGACGGTGCCAACCAACGTGTTCACGTCGGTCTTGTCCTTCATGAAATAGGCCTTTTCGACCAATTCCTTTGGCCAGGGCTGGAAGCGGAAGCTATCCGGGCCGACAATCGTACCGACGGGCAGCTGCCGCGTCGCGACAAGGATCATCGGACCGGTAATGTCCGGCGCCGCGGCGGCGCGCGCTTGCGGAGTGGCAGCTCCGCGCATCATCTGGTTGACCCCGAACGCTGCGCTGATGGCAATCACCAACGCGCCGACGATCAGCATAATCTTTCGCGTATCCATGACGATTTGTCGCCCTCCTGCACCCACCAGAGACGGTCGTGCTTTTCCCTCAGGTCATCCGATAACCTGAAACTGGTTAAGATATTGTTGGTGAAGCGCCCAAAGGCCCGCAGCCGCGATGGCAACCCCATAGGGAACCTCGACCGGCTTGTCCGAAGGGCGCAATTTCATATGGATAAGCATCGCGGCCGACAGGATGCCGCCCCCGATCGCCATGACCATCAGGGTCGGCATGAACAGCGGAAGCGGGATCCACAGCATCACCGCGCCGATCATTTTGACATCGCCGCCGCCCATCGCGCCGATCGCGAACAGGCCGGCAAAGACGAGAAAGACCGCGAAGGCGGCGCCGAGCTGAAGCGGCACGTCGGGCCAGAGCGCGAGACCGCTCGCGATCCAGAAGGGAATAGCGAGCAGCGCCATCGCGGCGTTGAGCTCGTTGGAGATGGTGCGCGACCGGATGTCGCTGATTGCCGCGGCAATCATCAACAGGCCGAGTATGGCCATCAGGCCGAGCGCGATTGTGCCGTTTTCCATCGGCTTTCTCCTACGCAACATGGCTTACCAAAGAGTAACCATGTCGCCGGGGACGCTGCGGCTTGCATTCCGCGGGCCAACCGATATGCGGCGGGCATGACCGACGCGCCACCTTCCGCCACCGATGTGCTGATTGTCGGCGCCGGGATCGCCGGTGCAAGCCTGGCGGCGGCACTGGCCCCCTGGCGCCGCGTCCTGCTGGCCGAGGCCGAGGATGCCCCCGGCTATCACGCGACGGGCCGGTCAGCCGCCTTTTGGCACGAAAGCTATGGCGGGGTCGGGGTGCAGCCCCTGACCCACGCATCGTTCGAGGCGTTGAACAACCCGCCGCCCGAATTCTCCGATCATGGCTTCCTGTCGCCGCGCGGGGCATTGACGCTGGGCCAGCGGTCCGAAGCTGCGGCGGTTGATGCCTTCGCCGCCGAGTTCGCGGCCCAAGGCGTCGATGTCGAGCGCATGTCGGGTGCGCCGGTTGCCCGCATGATTCCGGGCCTTCGCCCGGAATGGAGTGAAGCCGCCTATGAAGCGGCGTGCCGCGACATCGATGTCGGCGGCCTGCATGCGGCCTATCTTCGCGCGGCAAAGCGTGCCGGCGCGACGCTGGTCACGCGCGCGCCGTTGCGGCGGGCGCGCCGTGTCGCGGGCGGCTGGGACGTCGAACTGGGTGGCGGCCGGGTCCGCGCCACGCTGATCGTCAACGCCGCCGGGGCATGGGCGGACGAGGTTGCGGCCGCGTGCGGCGTCGCGCCGGTCGGCATCCAGCCCTATCGCCGCACGGTGATGCAGGTCCGGCTGGGCGTTCCGGTTCCCGCCGACCTGCCGCTCGTCATCCACGTCGGCGGCGAATTTTATTTCAAAGGTCAGAGCGAGGGGCGCGTCTGGCTGACCCCCCACGACGAGACGCCGACCGCACCGCACGACGCGGCGCCCGAAGAACTCGACGTCGCGCTCGCGATCGACCGGATGCAGTCGGTGGTCGACTGGCCGGTCGTTGCGGTCGAGCGCAAATGGGCAGGACTGCGCAGCTTCGCGCCCGATCGTATCCCGGTATTCGGCGCCGATCGGTACGAGCGCGCCTTCATCTGGTGCGCGGGGCAGGGCGGTTTCGGCATCCAGACGTCGCCGGCGATCGCCGCCTTGCTTGCGGCCGAGCTTGGCGCCCCGCCGCCCGGGGGAGCCATCGGTCGCGTCGATCCGACGCCCTTCACACCATCGCGCTTTGCCTGAACCCATCTGACCGCTTGCGCGGCGAAACGACCGCATTAACATGGGCTTGGCTGTGCCACCCCCGGCACGGCCCGACCTGTGGAGGATGGCATGGCCCATTATTTCGAGATCAAGAAGAACAAGGCCGGCGAATTTGTCGCCTATTTCAAATATAATAGCGAACCCATCTTCTGGACCGAGGGCTATAGCAGCAAGGCCTCCGCACAGAATGCCATCGACTCGATCCTGAAGAACGGCCCGGGCGCCGAAGTCCGCGAAACCGAATGATATTTAGCGCGCGGGTGCCCTGCGCGCCCGCGCGACTTCGAGGGCTGCGTCGCTAGCCAGCTGATCGGCCAGTTCATTGTCGCCGTGCCCCGCGTGGCCCTTGACCCAGATCCACTCGACCTTGTGCCGCGCATTTTCCTTGACCAAGCGCTGCCACAGGTCGGCATTGGCGACCGGCTTTTTCGCCGCGGTTTTCCAGCCGTTCTTCTGCCAGCCGAAAATCCATTTGGTGATGCCGTCGCGGACATAGACGCTGTCGGTCGACAGCTCGACGTTGCAGCTGCGCTTGAGCGCCGCGAGCGCTTCAATCGCGGCCATCAATTCCATGCGGTTGTTCGTCGTGTCGGGTTCGCCCCCCGACAGCTTTTTCACGACGTCTCCCCAGCGCAGCACGGCGCCCCAGCCGCCGGGGCCGGGGTTGCCCTTGCACGCGCCGTCGGTTGCGACGATCACGGTCTTGCCGGTGCTTTCGTTCATCCGACGGCGAACAGGCTGGCGGCGTCAGGAGCGCTATAGCGCTGCAAGCGGGCGAGGAAGGGCGACGGGTCCTTACGCGTGACGAGCGCGTCGGCGGGCGTATGCACCCAGTCGTGCGCGCGCGTCAGCAGGAAGCGCAGCGATGCGCCGCGCGCCAGCAGCGGCAACGCAGCGACTTCGGCGTCCGACAGCGTGATTTCGCGCGCATAGCCGCGCATCAGCGCCTCGGCGCGCGCGGGATCGCATTGCTTTCCATCGGCGGAAAAGGCCCAGGATGCGTGCGTGATGACGAGGTCGTAAGCGCGGAAATCGCTCGCGGCGAAATAGAAGTCGATAAGGCCGGTAACCCGGTCGCCGAGCATCAGCACATTGTCGGGAAACAGGTCGGCGTGGATGACATGCGCGGGCAGGTCGCTCGGCCAATGGGCGTCGAGATATGCCAGTTCGGCGTCGACGACCGACTGCAGCCCCGGCAACACCACATCGAGGTCGCCGGTCGCTTCGGCAACGCTACGCCAATGCGCGTGACCCATGCTGTTTTCGCGCGCACCCGCATAGTCTTCGAGCGCGCGGTGCATCGCGCCGAGCGCGGCGCCCGCCGCTTCGCACTGGGCCGGGGTCGGCTGGGTCAGCGAAATCCCGGGCAGGAACTGGATGACGCACGCCGCACGGCCCGAGATTTGCTGGATCGCGACGCCGCTTCGATCGCGGATCATCGCCGGGACCGGACAGTTCTGGCTGGCGAGATGGTTCAGCAGGTCGACGAAGAAGGGCAGGTCGCCCTCGCTCACCCGCTTTTCATAAAGCGTCAGGATGAAGCGCCCGCCCGTCGTTTCGAGCAGGAAATTGCTGTTCTCGACGCCCTCGGCAATGCCCTTGCACGACACGACGGTGCCGATGTCGTATCGGGCGACGAGGGCGGCAAGATCGTCGGGCTCGACGTGCGTGTAGACGGCCATCAGGCGGCTTCGAGCCCGCGCGGCAGCTTGAACACCATATGCTCCTCGGCCGTCACCACGACATCCTCAACGATGGGACGAACCGCCGCAACCGCGTCGATTACCTCACGGACCAATGTTTCCGGAGCGCTGGCACCCGCCGTGATGCCTAGCGTGACGATATCCGCCAGCCACGCCGGATCGATGTCGGTCCCGCGCTGGACGAGATGCGCTGGGGTCCCCAGCCGCTCGGCGACCTCGACCAGGCGCAGACTGTTCGAGCTGTTGGGTGCACCGATCACGATCATGCGGTCACATTGCCCGGCGATCGCTTTCACCGCATCCTGGCGGTTCGAGGTCGCATAGCAGATATCCTCGCCGCGCGGGCCCGTGATCGCCGGAAAGCGGTGCTGGAGCGCCGCGATGATGTCGCGTGTGTCGTCGACCGATAGGGTGGTCTGGGTCAGGAAGGACAGCATATCGGGATCGGGCGGCGACAGCGCCGCGACGTCGTCGACCGATTCGACCAGCGTCATCGCGCCTTCGGGAAGCTGGCCCAGCGTTCCGATGACTTCGGGATGGCCGGCGTGACCGACAAAGACGATATGACGTCCCGTTTCGTGCGCGCGCTCAGCCTGACGGTGCACTTTCGACACCAGCGGGCAGGTCGCGTCGATATAGTCGAGCCCGCGCATTTCGGCTTTCGCGGGCACCGCCTTGGGCACGCCGTGCGCGCTGAACACCACGGGCACTCCATCGGGAACCTGATCGAGCGATTCGACGAAGATCGCGCCCTTTGCCTTCAAGGAGTCGACGACATAGCGATTGTGAACGATTTCATGCCGGACATAGACCGGCGCGCCATATTTCTGCAGCGCCAGTTCGACGATGCGGATCGCGCGGTCGACCCCGGCGCAGAAGCCGCGCGGTGCCGCGATCAAAACCTTGAGTTCTGCCGCTTCGCTGCCTTCAGCTTGCGTCATCGGATGGGGAGCGTTCATGATGCGCGCGCTCTAGCGCAGCAAGCCATCCGGGGTAAAGCCGCTTCATCCCCCTTCGCATTCTTGTTCTCTTTGTTGCGCCGCGTTCATCGCACCGATAAGAAGCGGCGCGCATGAAGCGGGATCAATTGTCCCGACGCCTGTCAAAGCGCCTGTTTGGAAAGCCCGTTTATCATGATGTCCATTTCGTTTCCGTCCCGTAAGTTCCTGACCGTGCTGTGCGGCACGGCGGCCATGGCGACGGTGGCGGGCTGCGCGAAGGACAATGAAATCGACCTCGCCGGCGGTGTCGGCATCACCTCGACGCGCAGCGCCTGTCCGGCAGTGGCCGTTCCGCTGCACACCGGCGACATCACGCTGTTCGACCCCGCGACGAGCCGCGACGCGCGCGCGGTCGATGTCGTCGCCGCGATCACCAATGTGACGCCGGTATGCAACGACGCCGCGGAAAAGGTTTACCAGCTCGCGAGCTTCGACGTGGTCGCGACGCGCCGCGATGCCGGACCCGCGCGCACCGTGACCTTGCCCTATTACGCCACCGTCCTGCAGGGCGGCACCGCGGTTGTCGCCAAGCGGCTTGGCAATGTCGCCGTCACTTTTGCCGAAGGACAGGTGCGCGGCACCGGTCGTGCGCAGGCTTCGGCCTATGTCGATCGCGCTGCGGCGACACTGCCGGCAGATATCCAGGAACGCATCACCCGCAAACGCAAGGCGGGCGATCAGGACGCCGCGATCGATCCGCTGAGCCTTCCCGAAGTGCGCGCGGCGGTGCAGCGCGCGAGCTTCGAACTGCTCGTCGGCTTCCAGCTGACGCAGGAACAGCTCGAATATAACGTCCGACGATAGAACCGCGGCGGCGCTGCGGCGCCGTTCGCATTTTCACGCCCCGCGCGCCGATCGGCGACGCGGGGCTTTTCGCGCCCGCCCAGCTGTTATAGGGCGCGCGCAAGACTTTCCTGATCGAAGATAGGCCAGCCCCGTGACCCTGTTCAGCCGCTTTTCCGACCATATCGGCGCCGCGCTCGATGCGCTTGCCGCCCGCGATGCCCTGCCGGGCGGCCTCGACCGCGGCGCGATCAGCGTCGAGCCGCCGCGCGATCCCGCGCATGGCGACGTCGCGACCAACGCCGCGATGGTGCTCGCGAAACCCGCGGGCATGAACCCGCGCGCGCTCGCCGACCTGCTCGTCGCCGAGCTCGGCGCGCTCGATGAGGTGACCGAGGCGAGCGTTGCCGGTCCCGGCTTCATCAACCTGCGCCTCGCCGACAACAGCTGGCGCGACGAGCTGGCGCTGATTTTCAGCGAGGGCGGCGACTATGGCCGTTCGACGATGGGGCAGGGACGGCGCGTCAACGTCGAATATGTCTCGGCGAACCCGACCGGCCCGATGCACGTCGGCCATTGCCGCGGCGCGGTCGTCGGCGATGCGCTCGCCGCGCTGCTCGAATATGCGGGGCACGAGGTGATCCGCGAATATTATGTCAACGACGCGGGCGCGCAGGTCGACGTGCTCGCGCGCTCGGTGCATATGCGGTATCGCGAAGCGCTCGGCGAGGATGTCGGCGCGATCCCCGAGGGACTGTATCCCGGCGACTATCTGATGCCGATCGCGGGCAAGCTCGCGGCCGAATATGGCGACCGCTTCGTCGGCGCGCCCGAAAGCGCGTGGCTCGGCCTGTTCCGCGCCGAGGCGGTCAGCGCGATGATGGATATGATCCGTGCCGACCTCGCCAAGCTCGGCATCCATCACGATCTTTTCTCATCGGAGGCCGAGCTTCAGGCCGAGGGCAAACCCGCCGCCGCCGAAAAATGGCTGCGCGACCATGATCTCGTTTACGACGGCCAGCTCGAGGCGCCGAAGGGCGAAACCCCCGAGGATTGGGAGCCGGTCGAACTGCCGCTGTTCCGTTCGACGCAGTTCGGTGACGATCAGGACCGCCCGATCAAGAAGTCGGATGGCAGCTGGACCTATTTCGGCGCCGACCTCGCCTATCATTTCCAGAAAAGCCAGAATGCCGACGAACTGATCGACATCTGGGGCGCCGATCACGCGGGGACGGTCAAACGGATCAAGGCCGCGGTTGCGGCGCTCACCGGCGGCAAGACGCGTTTCGACGTCAAACTGGTGCAGATGGTGCGGCTGCTCAAAAATGGCGAGCCGTTCAAAATGTCGAAGCGCGCGGGCAATTTTGTCACGCTCGCCGATGTCGTCGACGAGGTCGGCAAGGATGCGGTGCGCTTCACGATGCTGACGCGCAAGGCAGACGCCCAGATGGATTTCGACTTCGCCAAGGTTGTCGAGGCGTCGCGCGACAACCCCGTCTGGTATCTGCAATATGCCAATGCCCGCATTTCGCGGCTGCGCAAAAAGGCCGCCGATGCAGGGATCGCGTTGCCGGCGCCCGCGCCCGCGCGTCTGAACGCGCATGAATTGGGGCTGGTGAAGCTGCTCGCGCAGTTCCCGCGGATCGTCGAAGCCGCGGCTTCGGCGCGCGAACCGCATCGGATCGCCTTTTACCTCGCCGACGTCGCCGCGGCGTTCCACGCCTGGTATAATCTCGGCAACGATGACCCGGCTTCACGCATCGTTCTCGACAATGACCCCGAATTGACCGCGACGCGCCTTTATTTGGCCGACGGAATCGGGCAGGTTATCCGTAATGGGCTGTCCCTGATGGGGGTAGAGGCGATCGAGGAGATGAACTGATGGCCGGGGACAAGAATGCAGAGCAGGGGGATGCAGGTCTCGGTCTCGAAGACGAGGACCGTCTGCCCTGGCTAGAGGCCGCCGACGGATTCGAGGAAGATGGCGAGGTCTCGCCCGCGCGTCTGCTCGTGATGGTGCTTGGCGGACTCTTGCTGATCGGGGTGGTGCTCGGCGGCCTGTGGTGGGTTCAGAACGGCGGCACGCGGAGCGACGGCGAACTGATCGCGGCGCAGGAGGGCGACTATAAGGTCGCGCCGAAGAATGATGGCGCCAAGGCGTTCGAGGGCGAAGGCGATGCCAGTTTCTCCGCCAGCGAAGGCGCCGAGCCCGCAGGCCGGGTCGACCCGACGCGCATGCCCGAAGAGCCTGCGGTGACGCCCGCAGAACGCGAAGCCGCGGCGAAGAAAGTCGCGGCCGACAAGGCCACCGCAACGAAAGCTGCTGCCACCAAAGCGGCGCCGGCGGACAAGGCCAAGCCTGTGGCTGCTCCGGTGAAAACCGCTGACGCTCCCAAAGCCGCGCCGGCATCGGGGGCGGCGATGATCCAGCTCGGCGCGTTCAGCAGCGACGCTGCTGCGGCGAAGGCATGGACGAACCTGTCGAAGCGCTTTGCCTACCTTGCCGAACTCAACAAATCGGTTTCGCCCGCGAAAGTCGGCGACGGCACCGTTTACCGGCTGCGCGTGTCGGCGGGAACGGCGGCCAACGCCGCGAATTTGTGCGGAAAATTGCGCGTTGCCGGTGAAAATTGCGTCGTCGTTCGCTGATTCGGCCCGCTTGGCCGCAGACTCTGTTGGTGCAAATCCGCCGCCATGGCATGGTTGTCGCCTGGTCATCGCCTGAGGGGTCGGCGATCGATGGAGTTTGATGCACGATGATACCGGCAATTTTCGGCCTGTCGGGCCTGACCCTCACCGACGACGAGCGCGCCTTCTTTCGCGACAGCGATCCCGCGGGCTATATCCTGTTCGGCCGCAACATCGAAAACCGCGAGCAGTTGCGGCGGCTGACCGATGAGCTTCGCGATCTCGACGGGCGCGCCAATCTGCCGATCCTGATCGATCAGGAGGGCGGGCGCGTGGCGCGCATGCGATCGCCCGAATGGCCGCTCTTCCCGAGCGGCGCGGCGTTCGATGCGCTGTATGATCGTGCCCCCGCCAGCGCGATCGAGGCGGCGCGGCTGAACGCGATGGCGCTTGCGGCGATGCTGTCCGAGGTGGGGATTACCGTCGACTGCCTGCCGCTGCTCGACGTGCGCCAGCCGGGTGCGAGCGATGTCATCGGCGACCGTGCGCTCGGCAGCGAGCCGATGCGCGTTGCCGCGCTCGGCCGCGCGATCCTCGGCGGATTGCAGGCCGGCGGCGTCGTCGGCATCGTCAAGCATATCCCGGGCCACGGCCGCGCGCTGCTCGATACGCATGAAGCCTTGCCGACGGTCACGGCGGCCGACCGCGATCTGCAAACCGATCTGGCGCCCTTCGCGGCGCTGCGCGATGCGGCGATGGCGATGACGTGCCACGTCATCTTCGAAGCGTGGGACCCCGATCGGCCCGCGACGCTGTCGCCGATCGTGATCGACAGCGTCATCCGCCAGCGGATCGGCTTTCACGGCCTGCTGATGACCGACGATCTCGACATGAAGGCATTGTCGGGCGACGTGCCTTCGCGCGCCGCCGATGCGATTGCCGCTGGCTGTGACATCGCGCTCAATTGCTGGGCGAAGATGGACGATATGGTTGGCATCGCCAACGCGCTCGATCCGATCAGCACCGTGTCGCGCGCGCGCCTTGAAGGCGCGATGGACCGGATTTCGGGTGATAGCGACGCACGCGCGTTCGCGACGCTGGTCGATCAGCGCGACGCGCTGCTGGCGACGGGCTGATCGCCGATGGAGGAATTGCCGCTCGATTTCGAAATCGTACCGGCAGCGCCCGAGCGCGACGATGCCCTGCAGCTTTCGCTTGAAAGCTGGGAAGGCCCGCTCGACCTTTTGCTCACGCTCGCGCGCAGCCAGAAGGTCGATCTCAAGCAGATTTCGATCCTGGGGCTGGTCGAGCAATATCTGACCTTCATCGCCGAAGCGCGCGAACTGAAGCTCGAGGTCGCGGCCGATTATCTCGTGATGGCCGCGTGGCTCGCCTATCTCAAATCGGCGCTGCTGCTTCCGAAGGATCCGCTCGAGGATCCGTCGCCCGACGAACTGGCGCTGCGCCTGCAATTGCGGTTGCAGCGGCTGGCCGCGATGCGCGAGGCCGCGGCGCGGCTACTCGCGCGCGATCGCGTCGGCCGCGACGTCTTCCTGCGGGTAAAGCCCGAGGGGCTGCGCGACATCAAGGTGCGGCGCTGGGACGCCAGCCTTTATGACCTGTTGTCGGCCTATGGGCAGGTCAAGCTGCGCTCCGAGCCCGTCGTGCATATGGTGTCGCGGCGCCCGGTGATCACGCTCGACGCGGCGCTCCATCATCTCCAGCGGATGATCGGCGTAAAGCTCGACTGGGCCGAACTTTCGGATTTCCTGCCCGCGGATTATGACGGCCCGCTGCGCCGCTCGGCGATCGCGTCGAGTTTTGTCGCCGCGCTCGAACTGGCGCGGCAGGGGCGCGTCGACCTGAAGCAAGAAGGCGCGTTCGAACCTCTCTATTTGAAAGCAGCCGGAGCATGATCGACGATCTCGAACGCGCGATAGAAGCGATGCTGTTCGCGAGCGACACGCCGCTCGACGCGCGGCAGGTTGCGGGGCGGCTGGGCGATGAAATGACGCCGGGCGAGATTCGTACGATCATACAGACGATCGCGGCGCGCCATGCGGGAAGCGGGATCGAACTCGTCGAGCGCGGCGGGCATTGGCATTTCCAGACGCCTGCCGATCTGGCGCACCTGCTTCGCCGCGAACGCGACGATCCGCGCAAGCTGTCGCGCGCGGCGGCCGAAGTGCTTGCCATCGTCGCCTATCATGAGCCCGTCAGCCGCGCCGAAATCGAGGCGATCCGCGGCGTCCAGACGTCGAAGGGCACGCTCGACGTGCTGATGGAGGCCGAATGGATCGCGCCCGCGGGGCGGCGCGAGGTGCCGGGGCGGCCGCTGATTTACAAGACGACCGACGCGTTCCTGCAACATTTCGGCCTCACGAGCCGCAAGGACCTGCCGGGAATCGATGATTTGCGTGCGGCAGGACTGCTCGACCCGGTCGATCTCGCTTTCGAGGAAGCGATGGGCGAACTGGACCTAGTAAAAGACGGCGAGGAAGCTTAGATAGCGGCCTCAAGGAGAATTTGAGATGGGTAGCTTCAGCATTTGGCACTGGCTCGTGGTCGGGATTCTCGTCCTGCTGCTGTTCGGCAAGGGCCGTTTTTCGGACATGATGGGCGATGTCGCCAAGGGTATCAAAAGCTTCAAGAAGGGCATGTCGGAAGACGACGCGCCGACGACCCCCGCCCCCAAGCATATCGAGGGTCAGCGCGCGCCCGATGCCACCCCGATTTCGACCCCGACTGCCGAGCACGACAAGCTCTGATCGCCGTCAGCCTGCGGGGGAAGTTTTAGGTCATGTTTGACGTCGCGCCCACCGAGTTGCTGCTCGTCGTGGTGGTGGCCTTGGTGGTTATCGGCCCCAAGGACCTGCCCAAAGCGATGCGCTTTGTCGGCAAATGGATGGCGAAGGCGCGCGGCATGGCGCGCCATTTCCGCTCCGGGCTCGACACGATGATGCGCGAAGCCGAACTCGAAGAACTCGAAAAGCAGTGGCGCGAACAGAATGACGCCATCATGCGCGAATTCCCGCGCATCGACGATGTGAACGCATCGCCCGCGACGCCTTCGGCGAAGGCTGCTTCGACCGAGCCGACGAAGACCGAACCCATGACGGAAACCGAGGTCGACGCAGCGGCAGCTGCCAATCCGCCCGAAACGCATGCGATACCGCCGAAGGACGGCCCGCTGCCGTGACCGAAGAGGTGACGACGGAAGAGGACGGCGCCGGCGGCAAGATGCCGCTGCTCGATCATCTGATCGAACTGCGTTCGCGCCTGCTGAAATCGCTGATCGCGATCGGCCTCGCCTTTGGCATATGCCTTTATTACGCCAAGCCGATCTTCGGCATTCTCGTTCAGCCGCTCGTTCGTGCGGGGCAGGGGAAGCTGATCTATACGCAGCTGTTCGAGGCGTTTTTCGTCGAGATCAAGGTCGCGCTGTTCGCGGCGATGATGATCGCCTTTCCGGTGATCGCGAACCAGCTGTGGAAGTTCGTCGCGCCGGGGCTGTTCAAACAGGAAAAGCGTGCGCTGCTGCCTTTCCTGATCGCGACGCCGGTGCTGTTCGCAATCGGTGCGAGCTTCGCTTATTTCATCACCATCCCGATCGCGCTCAAATTCCTGCTCGGATATCAGGGTAATGTCGGCGGGATCACGCAGGAGGCGCTGCCCTCGGTCGGCAATTACCTGAGTTTCACGATGCAGTTCATCATGGCGTTCGGCATCGCTTTCCTGCTGCCGATCCTGCTGATGCTGATCGAGCGGTCGGGGCTGGTGACGCGCGAGCAGCTGGTGTCGGCGCGGCGTTATATGATCGTCGCCGCGTTCGCGATCGCCGCAGTGTTCACGCCGCCCGATATTTTGAGCCAGCTGTTGCTCGCGGTGCCTTTGGTGTTCCTGTACGAAATGTCGCTGCTCGCGATCTGGTTCACCCAGCGCCGACGCAAAACAGGCGCCGAAGAGGCGCCTGTCGAGCCTCTCGAAGAGGCTTAGGGTAAGTTAGTCTCAGTCCCGATTAGTCGATGGCATCGCTGCCAGCTTGACCGACAGATTCGATGTCGCGACCGGCACCCTTTACCGTGTTACAGCCAGCGACCAGAAAGCTTGCCATCAGGGCGAGAAGGATTGCGCGGTAACTCGTCATATTTCTACCTCTCAGGATGTTTTGTGCAAAATGGCCCGGCACGCTTTCGAGGGGGGGGAGGGAATGCGGGCCGGGCCAATGTTGCTGAGCAGCGCTGCGGGGGGGCGATGACCGCTGCTCGAATGGGAAACGACCAAAGCGGCGGATAAGTTCCGAAAAAAAATTGCAGTAATGAATTTTTTTTCGGAGCGCTTTGAATCGCTTGAATTTCAGGGGCTTGCCCTCAGAGTGTGGTCAATCCGCTGAGCACCGCGAGGCCCAGGAAGGCCAAAAACCCCATGGAATCGGTCGTCATCGTGACGAATATCGAACTCGCGACGGCGGGATCCTGATCGAGCCGATCGAGCAGCAAGGGGATCGCCACTCCCGCCACACCCGCGACAAATATGTTCACGACCATCGCCGCCGCGATGACAGCGCCAAGCTGCGGATTGCCGAACCACAACGCGGTTGCGGTTCCCGCGATTAACGCGATCGTGCCGCCATTGAGCAGCGCGATCTTCATTTCGCGCCAGATCGCGCGCCAGCTGTTCGAATCGGTGAGCTGGTTCATCGCGAGCGCGCGCACGGTGACCGCCAGCGTCTGCGTGCCCGCATTGCCGCCGACACCCGCGACGATCGGCATCAATGCCGCCAGCGCGACCATATGCTCGATCGCGCCGCCGAAAAATCCGACGATCGAAGAGGCGAGCAGCGCGGTGCCGAGATTAGCGATCAGCCAGCGAACGCGCGCGCTGTACGTCTCGCGGATCGGTTCGTTGATGTCGCCGTCGCCGGCGCCCGACAGGCGCAAAATGTCCTCGCCTGCCTCTTCCTGAATGATGTGGACGACGTCATCGACCGTGATCATGCCGACGAGCCGCCCGCCCTTGTCGATCACCGCGGCCGAGATCAGCGCATATTTCTGGAAGCGCAGCGCGACCTCTTCCTGGTCCATGTCGACCGGGATCAGCGTCTGTTCGCGTTTCATCACGTCGCTGATCGCAATGTCGCGCGGAGTGCGGAGGATCCAGCTCAGCTGGCATGTGCCGACCGGGCGGTGCCGTGGGTCGACGACGTAAATTTCCCAGAAGTCGCTGGTGAGGTCGGCATCTTCGCGCAGCCGGTCGATCACGTCGCCGACGGTCACATGTTCGGGCACCGCGACCAGATCGCGCTGCATCAGGCGCCCGGCGGATTCCTCGGGGAAGGAGAGGGCGTCCTCGATCGCGGCGCGATCTTCGGGCTCCATCGCCTGGAGAACGGCCTGCTGTTCGTCCTCCTCCATATCCTCGATGATCGCGACGGCATCGTCGGTATCGAGTTCGGACGCGAGTTCGGCGACTTGCTCCGGCGCGAGAAGATCGATCAGTTCCTCTCGGACATAATCGTTCATTTCCGCCAGCACGTCGGCGGACAGCATGTCGCCGAGCACCGCGGCGAGCATCGGACGCTCGTCGGCGCGCGCGAGTTCGAACAGGTCGGCGATGTCGGCGGGGTGGAGGCGGCCGATGCGTTCGCGAGCGGCTTCGCCTTCGCCGGCTTCGGCCAGCTCGATCACGTCGCGCACGAATTCGGGCCTCAGCCGGTCGTCCTCGTCGAGTTCGGTGTCGGTTTCGCGTGCCGGTTGTTCACGGTCGCGATCGTCGGTGATGACAACATCTTCCGGCGGCAGGGATTCTTCGCGTTTGTCCATCGCGCGGTCCTCCCTGACAGTTGCGGCGTCCGAGCTTTCCCCTAGTGCTGCGGCCCGCGGATGGCAACGTCGCGAGTAGCTTTTCGCGATTTAATGCGTGGCTTTGGCCGCCGCCCCGGCTATGGGACCGCCAACACAGACCGCAGGAGTTCTACCATGTCCGACACTCTCACCCTTTCGCTGTCGACCGGCGATGTTGTCATCCGCCTCCGTCCCGACCTTGCGCCGCAGCATGTCGAGCGCATCACCGGCCTCGCGAGCGAAGGCTTTTATGACGGCGTGGTGTTCCACCGCGTGATCCCGGGCTTCATGGCGCAGGGCGGCGACCCGACGGGCACCGGCATGGGCGGCAGCCCGCTTCCCGACCTGCCGCAGGAATTCAGCAGCGAACCGCACGTCCGCGGCGTTTGCTCGATGGCGCGCGCGCAGAACCCGAACAGCGCGAACAGCCAGTTCTTCATCTGCTTCGACGACGCGCGCTTCCTCGACAACCAGTACACCGTCTGGGGCGAAGTGATCGAAGGCATGGACAATGTCGATGCGCTGCCCAAGGGCGAGCCGCCGCGCGAGCCCGGCAAGATCGTCAAGGCGACCGTCAGCTGATCCAAGAAAATCCCCGCTTCGGCGGGGATTTTTTTTGCCTAGTCGCCGATAAAGCCGTTGAGCCGCTCGCAGGCGGAAACCCAGTCCTGCTTGAACTCCTGCACGACCTGCCCGGCGCCCATTGCCTCGTTCATCAGGCCGACGCCCTGGCCGACCCAATAGGTCGCGAGCGCTTTCGCGCCTTCGTGGCCGCCTTCGGACAATTTATCGACCTTGCGCAGCGCGGGTTCGCTGACCAGCGATTGCAGCGGCATCGGCAGCGGTTTGGGCGCGTCTTCGGCTTCCCATGCGTCGGTCCATGGCGAGCGAAGCTGGCGCGAGGGTTTGCCGGTGCGGCTCTTGGATCGCACCGTGTCGCGCGACGACGCGGCGAGCATCTTTTCCTTCACAACCGGATTGGTTTCGGCCTCCGCCGTGGTGAGCCACACAGAACCGGTCCAGGCGCCATGCGCGCCCATCGCCATCGCCGCCGCCATTTGCCGCCCGGTGACGATGCCGCCCGCGGCGAGGATCGGCGTGTTCGCGCCGATGGCTTCGACCGCCGCGGCGACTTCGGGCACCAGCACCATCGTCGCGACCTCGCCGCAATGGCCGCCCGCTTCTCCGCCCGCGACGACGAGGATATCGACCCCGGCGCGGACCTGTGTCAGCGCATGATCGCGCGTCCCGACGAGCGCCGCGACGGGCACGCCGTGGCGCTTGCCGAGTTCCAGCATCAACGGCGGGGGCACGCCGAGCGCGTTGGCGATCAGCGCGATCGGGTGACGGAACGCGACCTCGAGCAACCTGGCGGCGCCGTCCTCGTGCATATTGTCGCCGAAACTCTGCCGTCCCGCCATCGCCTCTGACAAGCCCGCTGGATCGACACCATGTTTTTCGAGCAAACCGGCGGCAAAGTTCAGATGCGTCTCGGGCACTTTCGCGATGGCGGAGGAGGGCGCCTCACCCTTGCCGACGAAGCTGTTGGGGACGATCAGGTCGACGCCATAAGGCTTGCCGCCAATATGTGCGTCGATCCATGCGAGCTCTTCCTCGAGCCGCTCGGGCGGCAGTGCGGCGGCGCCAAAGACGCCCATGCCCCCCGCCTTCGACACCGCGACGATGACGTCGCGGCAGTGCGAAAAGGCGAGCAACGGAAATTCGATGCCGAGCATTGCGCAGATCGGGGATTGCATGGGGAACCTCTCCAATTTGTTTATTTATGCGCATGTCAGCGCCAGTTGACGTAAACGTCAAGTTGATTTGCTGGGCGGGCGGATTATCGCAGACCCATGGCCCAATTTTCCCTGCCCGATTTCGACCTCGATGCCTTCGTCCGCGCCACTTTGGCCGAGGATCTGGGGGTGGGGGGCGATATTACCTCGATGGCGACGATCCCCGCCGAGGCGCGCTTTGGCGGGGTGATGGACAGCCGAGACGCGATTACAGTTGCTGGCTTGCCGATCGCCGAGCGATTCTTTCGGGCGCTCGAACCCGGCATGGAGATCGAGATATTGGTCGAGGAGGGCGCGCAGGTTGCGTCGGGAAGCGACCTGATGCGCCTGTCGGGCAACGCGCGCGCGATGCTGACGGCGGAACGGTCGGCGCTCAATACCGTCCAGCATCTGTCGGGCATCGCGACGATGACGCGGCAATATGTCGACGCGCTCGCCGGCACCGGCGCGACCCTGCTCGATACGCGCAAGACGATCCCGGGTCTGCGCGTGCTCGAGAAATATGCGACGCGCATGGGCGGCGCGACGAACCATCGCATGGGCTTGTGGGACGCGGCGATGATCAAGGACAATCATGTCGCGGTGGCGGGATCGGTCGAGGAAGCCGTGCGCCGTGCGGTTGCCGCCGGGATTGAAAGCATCATCGTCGAGGTCGATCGTGTCGCGCAGGTCGAGCCCGCACTGAGCGCCGGGGCGACGCACCTGTTGCTCGACAATATGGGCCTCGACGAGCTTCGCGAATGCGTCTCCTTGGTCGGCGGCAAGGTGCCGACCGAGGCGTCGGGCGGGGTGCGGCTCGATACCATCCGCGACATTGGCGCGACGGGAGTGACCTATGTGTCGGTCGGACGGTTGACCCAGTCGGCGCCGGCGGCGGACATCGGGCTCGATTTTGCGCTGGCTTAGCGCCGCCGCGCTGGCGTTGATGCCGGTCGCGGCGCAGGCGCAATCGCTCGCGTGCTCGCTGCCCGATCGCATTCCTGTTCCACGCCTTGAACAGCCGAAGCGCGGCGAAGCCGTCCGCAAGCCGGCGATCACCGGCTATCTGTTAGCCATGAGCTGGTCGCCCCAGCATTGCACCGATGTTCGTAATCCGCGCGATGCGCGCGACCGCTTTCAATGTTCGGGCGAGAATGGCCGTTTCGGCTGGGTGCTGCACGGACTGTGGCCCGAAACCGATAGTCCGGGCTATCCGCAATGGTGCCGCCCGGCGAAAATCGTGCCGCAGCCGGTGCTGAAAAAGCATATGTGCATGACGCCGTCGGCACAGCTGCTCCAGCACGAATGGGCGAAGCACGGCACATGCATGAGCCCGAACCCCGCGGCCTATTTTCGCTCGGCCGAAATGATTTTCCGGGCGGTGCGCTTTCCCGACATGCAGGCACTCGCCGCCAAGCCGCAAACCGCAGCCAGCGTTCGCCGCGCCTTTTCTGCGGTCAATCCGGGGGTGACTGCGCCGATGATCGCCGTGTCGGTCGACCGGCAGGGATGGCTGAACGAGGTGCGGCTGTGCCTGGGGCCGCGCATGAAGCCCACTAGATGCAAGCCATTCCAGACCGGGGCGAAAGACGGTCGCCAGATCCGCGTTCGACCGATGCCCGCGCGTTAAGGCTGATCCGGCAAAGCGTGCCAGCGCGGGACGGCCCCGCGTTAACTCTCTTTTAACCTTATCGACTCGTTAACATGGTCCTAGCTTCGCCTGCATGGACTCGAGCGATCAAATCGACATTCGCGGCCGCGTTCGCGATCATGGCAAGCGGCAGCTGATCATCGCACGGCTCAGCGCGCCGGTGGACTGGGAGGGCGAGCTCCGCGCCGCGCTGGCGGCACATCGTGAGCCCGTCACGATCTTTTCGGCCAATGACTTCCGCCTGTTTCTTCAGAGCTTCGCGATCTTCTTTACCGCGACGATGATGTTTCTGATCTGAATTCGATCAATCGCAGGCGCGGTGCAGCTTCTGCGCGAGCCACGCCGACACCAGGCACATCGCGGCGCTCATCAACAACTGGTCGACAACGCCGACGCCGAATATGCTGAGCCCGAGCGCCAGCAGCGATCCGCCGACCATCGCGCCCGAATTGACGATATTGTTCGCGGCGACCGTGCGCGCGGTCTGGTCCTTGGGCACGGTCGTCGTCAGAAAGGCATAGAGCGGCACGACGAACATGCCGCCGCTGATTGCGATGCCGAGCAGACTCGCGAGGAGTGGGATGACTTCCTTGTGTCCGAGGAAACCGCCGATGTCGTAGAGGAGTGGCCGGGCCCCGGCTATGGTCGATGCCCAAGAGGCTGCGTCAAGGAGTATCGTTTCAGGCGCTGCGCCCCAGTTGCGGCAGACCCAATAGAAGGCGACGACGAATACGCCCATGACGATGACGCTGGCGGGGCTGTATCGCGCCGATACCTGCCCCTTCAGCAGCCGGTTCACCGCGACCGAGCCGATAGCGATGCCGATCGAGAAGATCGCGAGAAAAAGGCTGGCGACGCTTTTGTCGGCGTGCAGGATGTTCTTCACCAGCGGCGGGAACTGGATGAACAGCACCGCACCGATCGTCCAGAAAAAGCTGATCGACAGGATCGCGAGATAGAGGCGCGGGATGTGCATCGTGCCGCGGACGAGCGTGATCGACGAGCGGACGATATGCCAGTCGATGCCGGTTTCTTCATGTTCGGGCGGGGCGGGCGGCACCTTTCGACCGGTCCAGTAGCCGATCGCGGCGACGAGCACGACGCCGAGCGCGGCCCATTCGACGTCGATGATCCCGGCAAGGATCGTGCCCGCGAGGATTGCGATATAGGTGCCGGCCTCGACCAGCCCGGTGCCCGCGAGGACTTCGTCGCTTTTCAGATGCTGCGGCAGGATCGCATATTTGATCGGGCCGAAGAAGGTCGAGTGGATGCCCATCGCGAACAGCGCGAGCATCATCAGCGGGATCGCGATCAGGTGGACGGCGAAACCCAGCCACGCGAGCACCAGCCCGGCGCCCCCGACGAGCATGATCAATATCTCGCAGAATTTGACGATGCGGATGATCCGCGCCTTGTCGCGCGTGTCGGCGAGCTGCCCGGCGAGCGCCGAGAGCAGGAAAAAGGGCAGGATGAACAGGCCGGTTGCGACCGCGCTGAACAATGTTTCGGACGCTTCGTCGTTGAACACGCCGTAAACGACGAACAGCACCATCGCGTTCTTGAACAGATTGTCGTTGAAGGCACCGAGGAGCTGCGTGACAAAGAGCGGAAGGAACCTGCGTTGTTTCAGCAGCGCAAAGGAACCGGTCATTGAAAATCCATTTTTACAGCCCGACATGTCAACACCGGCTGCCGCCTCAGGCAATTCGGTTGTCGCCGGGGGGGCTTATCGGTTAGGGCATTCGGGGTCAAAGCCGATTTGAAGGACATGCCGACAGCGATCATGCTCAGCCTTCCCAACATCCTGACATTATCGCGTATCCTGGCGGTGCCGATCCTGCTGTTTCTGCTGTGGCCCGGGGTGGTCGAAGGGTCGCACCAGCCGAAGCCGATCGACTATGCGCTCGCCTTTGGCTTGTACTGCCTGATGGGCATTACCGATTATTTTGACGGTTATGTTGCACGCTCGCGCGGGATCGTGTCGCGGCTGGGGGCCTTCCTCGATCCGATCGCCGACAAGATCATGATCGCGGCGGTGATCCTGCTCCTTGTTTTTACGCGCGACATATCGGGTTATCACGTCATCGCGGCGCTGATGATCCTGCTGCGCGAGATCATCGTGTCGGGCCTCCGCGAATTCCTCGCGACGCTGCAGGTATCGATGCCCGTGACGCAGCTTGCCAAATGGAAAACGACGTTCCAGCTCGTCGCGTTCGGCGCGCTGATCCTCGCGGGAGCGCTGCCGCAAATGGCGTGGATCAAGACCGTCGGGCTTGCCTCGCTGTGGGGCGCCGCGGTGCTGACGCTGATCACGGGCTGGGACTATCTGCGCGTTGGCCTGAAGCATATGGATTGAACATCGGATGTCGCTGGAGATCGCCTATTTCGCCTGGGTGCGCGAACGCATGGGACTGGCCGATGAGACGGTCGACCTTCCGGCGAACGTCACGCATGTCGGCGCTTTGGTCGCATGGCTTGCGGCGCGCGATGCGCGCGGGCAAGTCGCTTTTGCCGAACCACAGCGCATCCGCGCCGCAATCGACGGCGTGATGATGGGCCTCGACGCGCCGCTCGCCGGCGCGCGCGAGGTCGCGCTGTTTCCGCCGGTGACGGGCGGATGATCCGCGTGGCGGTCCAGCCGGCGGCGATCGACATCGCCACCGAACTCGACCTGCACGATGCGGGCGGGCATGGCGCGAGCGCCAGTTTTATCGGGCGGGTGCGCGGTGACGGCGATCTGACCGAGCTGTTCCTCGATCATCACCCCGCGATGACCGCGACGGGGCTGGCCGATCTGGCGCATGCCGCGGCCGATCGCTGGCAGCTTTCGGCGCTGACCCTGATCCACCGCGTCGGCGCAATGGTGCCGGGCGAGACGATCGTGTTTATCCTCGCCAGCAGCGCGCACCGCGCCGAGGCGTTGGCGGCGTGCGAGTTCCTGATCGACCGGCTGAAAACCGACGTCATGCTGTGGAAGCGTGAGACCTTTGCCGACGGGCGCATTCAGTGGGTCGAACCGCGCGAAGGCGATCAGGCGCGCGCGGAGAAATGGGGCGCTTAATCCGCCTGATGTTTGCGGAAAATGTCGGCGAGCATCCGGAATTCCTCGGCACGCGGGCTGCCCTTGCGCCACACCAGCGCGATCGTGCGCCAGTCGTGCTCCGAATCGAGCGGGCGGGTGTCGATGTCGGTGTGGTCGAGGATGCCGGCCTCGATGGCCATTTGGGGAAGCATCGTGATGCCGAGCCCATTGTCGACCATCTGCACCAGTGTATGCAGCGAGGTTCCCATCATCCGCGCACCGGCGCGCAGTTCGGGGCGGTTGCACGCGGCGAGGACATGGTCTTTCAGGCAATGGCCATCCTCAAGCATCAGCATCTGCGCGGGGTCGATCTGGTCGGCGCTGACCATCGCGGGCAGGTCCTCCGACTGGTCGCCCGGAAAAGCGACGAACAATGCATCGTCGAACAAATTCTCAGCCTCGACGTCGCCGCACGCGTAGGGGAGCGCGAGCAGGACGCAATCGACGGTGCCGTGGTGCAGCGATTCGCACGCCTGCGCGCTCGGTTCCTCGCGGAGGAAAAGCTTGAGCGACGGGCGCTCCTTGCGAAGCCGCGGCAAGAGGCCGGGAAGGAGGAAGGGGGCGATCGTCGGAATGACGCTCATCCGCAGTTCGCCGACGAGCGGCGCGGCCGCGGCGGCGGCCATGTCGGCCAGTTCCTCGGCCTCGCGCAGCACGCGGTGTGCCTTTTCGACGATCGCGTTGCCGAGCCCGGTGAAGCGGACGACGCGGCGGGTGCGTTCGACGAGCGTCTGGCCAAGCAGCGTTTCAAGCTCGCGGATGCCCGCCGACAGCGTCGACTGGGTGACGTTGCAGGCGTCGGCGGCGCGGCCGAAATGGCCATGTTCGTGGAGCGCGACGAGATATTGCATCTGTTTCAGCGAGGGGAGGTAATTGTGCATTGATCGGATGTAGCAATTATTGAGGCGGTTTTGAACAAGTTTGCCGATTAAAATTCGTGGCCATAATGGCGGCGTTTATTGTCGTTTTCCGCGTCGCCGTGATAGCTATTCCCGATCAACCGGCGCGGAGGGGCGGATGGCAGTTTCCCGTTTTCTGATTGGCGGCGTCGCAAGCGCGCTGTTGCTGACCGGCGGGCTCTTCATGTGGAAGGGCTATACGCAGATCGTCGAGGAAGAAGTGCTACCCGATCCGCCGCCCGCCTTGCCGGCGATCCCGGTCGCGGCAGCGGGAGCACCCAAGCGCGGGCCCGCACCGCCGGCGCTACCGGCGGCCAAGGAGGCGTCGCGCGAGGAAAGGCGTTTCAATCGCTTCGACCGCGACCGCAACGACCGGATCAGCCGCGTCGAACTGATGTCGTCGCGCACCGCGGCCTTCCGCAAGCTCGATAAGGACGGCAATAATCTGCTGACCTTCGAGGAATGGGCGGCGGCGACGGGGCAACGCTTTGCCGGGGCGGACGGCGACAAGTCGGGCGATCTGACGCGCGCGGAATTCTCGACGACAGCGCCGAAGCAGGCGGCGAAACCCAAGTGTAGTTGCTAGGCAGCGACGCCGTCGGCCTGCTTGATCCACGCCGCGAGTGAAGCACCGGCGCGCGCGGTGTAGCCCAGCTTGCGGTCCTTCTTGCGCACATCTTCTGCGAGCGGCGGGAAAAGACCGAAATTGACGTTCATCGGCTGGTAGCTCGCGGCATCGGCGCCACCGGTGATGTGGCCAAGCAGCGCGCCGAGTGCGGTTTCGGGCGGCGGCGGTGCGAGGTCGCGTCCGGCGAGCTCCGCGGCGGCAAAGCGCGCGGCGATCAGCCCGATCGCAGCGCTTTCGACATAGCCTTCGCAGCCGGTGATCTGCCCCGCGAAGCGGATGTACGGCGCCGATTTGAGGCGGAGCTGCGCGTCTAGCAATTCGGGCGAGCGGATGAAGCTGTTACGGTGGAGGCCGCCGAGGCGCGCGAATTCGGCCTTTTCGAGACCAGGGATGGTGCGGAACAGCTCAACCTGCGCGGCATGTTTGAGCTTGGTCTGGAAACCGACCATGTTCCAGAGCGTGCCGAGCGCATTGTCCTGGCGGAGTTGGACGACCGCATAGGGCCAGCGCCCGGTGCGCGGATTATCGAGGCCGACGCCTTTCATCGGGCCGAAGCGCAGCGTTTCGGGACCGCGCTCGGCCATCACCTCGATCGGCATGCAGCCTTCAAAATAAGGCGTGTCCTTTTCCCAGTCCTTGAACTCGGTCTTGTCGCCGTCGACGAGTCCCTGGACGAAGGCGTGATACTGGTCCTTGTCCATCGGGCAGTTGATATAATCCTTGCCGTCGCCGATCGGCCCGACCTTGTCCCAGCGGCTCGCCATCCACGCGATGTCCATGTCGATGCTCTCGCGGTAGACGATAGGGGCGATCGCGTCGAAGAAGGCGAGGGCGTCCTTGCCCGTCGCGGTGCCGATGCTCGAGGCGAGGCCGGCAGCGGTGAGCGGGCCTGTCGCAACGATGGTCAGCCCCTCGGTCGGTAGTGTGTCTATGCGTTCGCGGACGATGACGATATTCGGATGGTTTTCGAGCGCGCGGGTAACGCCGCCCGAGAAAAGGTCGCGGTCGACCGCGAGCGCCGACCCCGCGGGCACCTTGTGGAAATCGGCCTCGCGCATGATGATCGAGCCGAGCGTGCGCATTTCGCGGTGGAGCAGGCCGACGGCATTGCTGTCGCCATCGTCGCTACGAAAGCTGTTCGAGCACACCATTTCGGCGAGCGCGTCGCCCTGATGCGCCGGGGTCATGTCGCCGCCCCCGCGCATCTCGGATAGGCGAACGCGAAACCCCGCCTCGGCGAGCTGCCATGCCGCCTCGGATCCGGCGAGACCGCCGCCGATGATGTGAATATCGTATGTCATTTACCGTATCCGTTGACTTGCCCTGCGTGCGCCGCGCACTAGGCCGGTTGAAAGCAAGATGCAAAGGGATGACGATGAGCGGGGAGAGAGGGTGGGATCGGGCGCGCTGGTTGTGGCTATTGGCACTGGCCGGCGGGATCAGCTTTTTCGTGGCGGCCTATCTGCGGCTCGACGGCCCGGTCATCTGGGCGTGGAAGACGAGCGGCGTCGGCTTGCTGGCGGTTTGGGCGGCGGCGAATGCGCGCGAAAAGAACGGCTGGCTGATCGCAGCCGCGCTCGGTTTCGGTGCGCTCGGCGATTATCTGCTCGATGCGAAGGGGCTCGAGACCGGTGCGGTGGCGTTCGTGGTGGGACATGTCATCGCGATCACCCTCTATCTGATGAACCGGCGGGCACAGATGACGCCGTCGCAGCGGCTGCTGGGCTGGCTGACCATGCCCGCGACGCTGGCGATCGTCTGGGGCATGCTGAGCCCCGCGCCGGGCTGGTGGCATGCCGCGGTCTATTCGCTGTTCGTCGCCGCGATGGCCGCGGCCGCATGGACCAGCCGCTTTCCGCGCTATCGCACAGGGATCGGCGCGATGTTGTTCCTTGCCAGCGATCTCTTCATCTTTGCGGGCGAGGGCGGGGTTTTGTCCAAGGACGTCACGATGTGGCTCGTCTGGCCGCTCTATTTCGCGGGGCAGGCGTTGATCGCATGGGGCGTGGTCAGCACGCTGGCGAAAGAAGCGCGCGCCTGATCAGGAGGGCGGCGCCGCCTCGCCGACGAGCAGCGCTTCGATGTCCGAGACAGGGCGGTCGGTCATGGCCTTGACATGCTCGCCGACAAGGCGGGCGCTCACCTCCTTGTGCCAGAGCGGGCGCAGTTCGCCCATCGTGCGCGCGGGCGCGATCACGACCAGCGCGTCGAACTTGCCCGCGAGCGCCATCGCGTTGACCTTTTCGGCAAGGTCGCGCGCGAAGCGGTCTTCCTCCTGTTGGTGGAAATCGGGCTCGCCCATCGTGCCGCCGGGAAGGCCGGTCCCGGCAGGGGCGGGCGACTGGCCCGAAGCGTCGGTCTTGATGTCGCTGTCCTTGCGGTCTTCGCGTTCCTGATGCGAGGTCGTGCGCAGGTCGATCTGCCGCGCGTCGCCTTCATTACGCAGGAACAGAGCCTTGCGGCCATCGGCGACGAGGACGAGGGTGTTGGGGGCGAGGGTCATGCTGTTGCTCCTTCTTCAAGACAGCAACGCATGGGCTATCGCGGAAGTTTCGCTATCCGTCCCACGCCGCGATCGTCGTGCGGTGGAGCAAGCGATCGTAGCCGTCGTAGCCCCCGGTCGCGTGGTGAAGCACCGAGCGATTGTCCCACATGATCAACATGTCGGGTTCCCATATGTGGCTGTAGCGAAATTCCTCGCGCCCCTGCCACTGGATCATTTCGTACAGGAGCGGCAGGCCTTCGCTATCATCGAGGCCGTCAAAGCCGATGATATATCCCGCGCAGCCGAACAGCCCCAGGCGACCCGTCTCGGGATGGGCGCGGACGAATGGGTGAAGCTGCGTGTCGAGCGCCTCCTCGCCCGATCGGATATCCATGCTCCGATCCTTGTCGTTCGCGCCATACATGCCCGAGGGGGCGTAGCCGGCGCGCGCGCTGTGGATCGCCTGCAGCCCCTCGATGCGCCCGCGAAGGTCGGCGGGCATCGCGTCGAGCGCGGCGTGCTGGTTGGAAAATTCGGTGTTGCCGCCGACCGGCGGGACGGTGATGCCGAACAGGCAGGTGCCCGCGGGCGGCCGCGCCTGAAAACTCCAGTCGCTGTGCCAGTTTTCGGCGAAAAGCGGCGCCGTCTCGTCGGCCTTGCGCTTCACGGCGATGATATGCTCGTGGCCCGCGATTGGGCGGATGAACGGGTCGTCGCCGAAGCCGCCGAAATAGCCGGTAAAACGCTCCAGATCATCATCGCTCATCTTCTGATCGGGAAAGGCCAGGACATGATGGTCGAGCCACGCCGCACGGATTTCGGCGATGGTTTCGGGGGCGAGCGGCTGCGTCAGGTCGACGCCGGTCACGCGTGCGCCGCACGCCTGACCGCTGGGGGTGATGGCTAGCGTCATGCCGCAATGCTGCGCCGATCGGGGCGCGGGGTCAATCGGGCGCGGCGATCAGGCGGGGATCGGTGTAGACGCCGCCGCATTTATCCATCATCCTGAGCCACTGGCAGCGCTTGCCCAAGGTGGAGAACCGCAGATGAAAACCCTGATGAAGATTGCGATGTCGTTTGGCCTTGGTCTGTCACTCGCGGTCGTTCCGGCGCAGGGTATCGCTGCCCTCCAGCAGGGCGCGAAGGCGCCCGACTTCACCCTGAACGCTGCGCAGGGCGGCAAACCCTTCGTCCTGTCATTGAAACAGACGCTGAAGAAGGGGCCCGTCGTGCTCTATTTCTTCCCTGCTGCCTTTACGCCGGGCTGTACGATGGAAGCGCATCTGTTTGCCGAATCGAGCGACGATTTCAACCGGCTGGGCGCCCGCGTCGTTGGCGTCACCGCCGGCAACATCGAACGCGTCGCCGAATTTTCCAAATCCGAATGCCGCGACAAATTTGCCGTCGCCGCCGATCCGGGTGCGAAGATCGCCGCGAAATATGATTCAACGATGCGGCGCCCCGACGGCACGACGCTTTCCAACCGGACATCCTATGTCATCGCGCCGAACGGAACGATCCTGCTGAGCTACACCGACAGCAAGCCGCAGGCGCATGTCGAAAAGACGATGGCGGCGGTTCGCGCGTGGAAGGCCCGGCAGCGCTGATTTGGGTTCGGGCGTCGATAGCGGTCAGCCGCTACTTTGGGGTGCCGCTGTAACCCGCGGCTTTCCGCAGTTCGTTTGCGTCCATCACATAGCCGTCGCTCACAACCGTCACCACGCGGCGGAGCGCGCCGAGGTCGGTCGAGGGGTCGCCGTCGACTAAAACCAGGTCGGCTTCCTTGCCCACCGCGATCGAGCCGGTGCGCTTGTCGGCGCCGACGACGCGCGCGGGGACGATGGTGGCGCTCTGGATGGCTTCGGCGGGGCTGAAGCCGGCCTGCTGGTAGATTTCGAGTTCGCGGATCAGCTCGATCCCCCAGCCGTCGGTGCCGGCGACGATGGGCACGCCCGCCTTGTGCAGCTTGCCGACCAACTGGACCATTTTCGCATAACTCTTGCGGTAATCGTCGCGCGTCAGCCCTTCGACCAGCGGATAGCCGCCGGCGGTGAACGTCGAGCGTTCAAGGACGGGGGAAATGATGCCCATATAGGGTGCGTAGGCAGGTTGGGGTTTCCCGCCGTCCTGCGTGAGCATGCCCTCGAAAATGACGATCGTCGGATCGACGAGCGTTTTCTTGGCCGCAAGGTCGGCCACGAAGCGCGACATCACGGGTCCGTCGAGATCGACATCCTTGAAATATCGCGCGGGCCCTTCGACGCGTTGCCGCGTGTTGGCTTTGTCGATCACCTCGCGCGGCATCGATTCCATCACCACGAAGTTGAGGTGGGTGAGCTCGTCATAGCCCGCAGCGACGGCTTCGCTGGGCTTCATCGTCGCGGGCACATGGCCGTGGACATGCAGGCCGAGCCGGTGCGCCTCCGCCGCGGCGGGCGCGATCCACGCCGGATTCATTGAGGTGTAGAATTTGACGCCCCACAGTCCGGCGTTCTTGACGCGCCGCACCGCGGCGACGGCTTCGTCGGCGCTGCTGACGACTTCGGCGCCCTGCGCCGCAAGCGGGTCTTTCTTGTCGATAATGACCGAGATGAACGGCTCGCCCATCAGCAGGCTGCCGTCGGCGCGGCGCTTGGTCGCCTCGACCGCGCGGTCGAAGGTCGTGCCGGGGCTGCGGAAGCTGGTGATCCCGTTGGCCATGTTCGAGAGCACGTCCCAATCATCGCCGATGTGGAGATGGCTGTCCCAGATGCCCGGCACCAGCGTCTTGCCGCGCCCGTCGATGACCCGCGCTCCGGGAGGCGCTTTCAGCGATCCCGCCGCGCCGACAGCAGCAATCTTGCCGTCCTGCGCGAGCACTGCGCGGGCGGGAAGGAACACGCCCTTGTCGGCGTCGAACAGCTGGACATTGTCGAACAGCACGGGGGCCTTCGCGGCGGGCGAAAGGAAGCGTTTGGCGATGCCCGAAACCGCTTCGGCGGTCGCCGCTTCCTGCGCGTTGCGCAGCTGCTTCAGCGCGCCCTCATATCCCGCCGGAATCACCGAGATATAGCTGATGTCGGCGAAATAGCGCTTGTTCTCGTCGAGCCAGATGGGGAGCGGCGAGGGCAGGATACCGCTGACGAAGGCGAGCTGAACCTTCTTGGGGCCGCCGGGTCCTTGGATCGTCTGCACCGGGCCGAAGGTCATGCGTCCCTTGCCGCTCGGCAGGAAATTCAGCCCGGCATCGCCCGCCTCCGCGAGCGCGTCGATCAGCGGGGCGTTCGCGATGCCGACGCCGCCGGCGGGGATATACCAGCCACCGGAGGGCGCCTCGCCCGAATCATTCGCCGTTCTCCAGTTCGCGCGGCCGTTCGCGACGCGAAACTCCTCGGCGGCGTCGCCCGAGGTGGTGACGCCGCGGACGGTCAGCGCGTTGATCGCGCCGCCCGGCCCGAAGGTCGTCACCTGATCCATCTCGGTGATCCAGCCGCGCAATTCCTGTGACCAGCGATAGGCGGTGCGGCCGTCGGGGAGTTGCCAGCGCCACTGGCTGCCGTGCTGGCCCGCTTCGGACACGACGACATACTGCACCGCGTCGGCGGGCGGCTTCAGCAACTGTTCCTTGGGCACGGGTTTCGATTGTGCGACGGGGGCGGCGGTTTCATGCGCATAAACCGGACCGGATGCGGCCGAGGCCAGCAGGGCGGCAATCAAAACGAGGCGCATCTTCTATCTCCCCCATGCACGGACGGTGCAAAGCCCGACACTGGTAGGAGTTTTTCGGTGTGCGAAGCAAGATGCGACCAACGCCGACGAGCGTTCGATCAAAAGGGTGCCGCTCGCGTTCTAACAGTCGCACCCTTTCGTGGGACGCCGATTATTGGTCGCGTTTCTGCAACCCGACCACCGCGTGTATCGGCAGCTCCGCATAGATATGCGGGAACAGTTCGCCGCCACGCGCCGGTTCCCAGCGGACCGCGTCGCCGAGGCAGATCAGGTCCACCTCGGCGATCATCAGGCAGCTTTGGTCTGCAAAATATTTGGCGATCGTCGTTTCAAGCTGCTCGGCGGTCGACAGGTGGATATAGCCATCGGCGATATCCACCGGAGCGCCGCGGAACACGCGTTCGCGTTCGAAATCGGCCCATTGATGCTGGGTCAGCACCTTGAAGGCCGTCGCGGCGGTCATTCGGGTGCCGCCTCGGTCGGTGCTTCGGCCTCGGGTGCCGCGGCTTCGCCTTCGGCGCCTTCGACCTCTTCCTCGTCGCTTTCCTCGATCAGCGCCGCAGAGACGACATGTTCGTCCTTCGCGACGTCGAACAGGCGTACGCCCGCCGATCCGCGTCCGATGACGCGCATCGAATCGAGGCCCATGCGGATCAGCTTCGCCTGGTCGGTCACCAGCATCAGCTGATGCACCTTGGTCGCGGGGAAGCTGGCGACGACAAGGCCGTTGCGCGCGATATTGTCGATATTGGTGATCCCCTGACCGCCGCGCCCCGTGCGCCGATATTCATAGGCCGACGACAATTTGCCATAGCCGTTGGCGCAGATGGTCAGGATGAACTGTTCGCGCGCGGCCAGTTCGGCCATGCGCTCGCCGCCCAGCGTCGGTTCGTTCTCATTATCCTTCCACGGCGCGGCGCGCAGATAGGCTTCGCGCTCGTCGCCGGTGGTGCCGACGCGGTGGAGGATCGAGAGCGAAATCACCTCGTCGCCCTCGGCGAGCCGCATGCCTCGGACACCCGTCGAATTGCGGCTCTGGAATTCGCGGACGTCGTCGCTGGCAAAGCGGATCGCCTTGCCCTGGCGCGTCGCGAGCAGCACATCGTCGCTTTCGTCGAGCAAGGCGACGCCGATCAGGCGATCGTCCTCGTCCTCGCCCTCGAACTTCATCGCGATCTTGCCGTTCGAGGGCACATTGGTGAAAGCGTCCATGCTGTTACGACGAACGCTGCCCTTCGCGGTTGCGAACATGACGTGCAGCTTGCCCCATTCGGCCTCGTCCTCGGGAAGCGGCAGCACGGTCGAGATCGTCTCGCCCTGCGCGAGCGGCAGCAGGTTGATCATCGGTCGGCCGCGCGTCGCGGGTCCGCCTTCGGGCAGGCGCCACACCTTCATGCGGTACACCTTGCCCGCGGTCGAGAAGAAGAGCACCGGCGTGTGCGTCGAGGTGACGAACAGCTCGGTGACGACATCCTCGTCCTTCGTCGCCATGCCGGCGCGGCCCTTGCCGCCGCGGCGCTGGGCGCGGAAGGTGTCGAGCGGGGTGCGCTTGATATAGCCGTCGAGGGTGACGGTGACGACCATCTCCTCGCGCTCGATCAGGTCCTCGTCGTCGATGCCGTCGGCGGCGGGGGCGAGCAGGGTGCGACGCGGGGTCGCGAATTCCTCGCGTACCGCGACCAGCTCTTCACGCATCACGCCATAAAGTTTGACGCGGTCGGCGAGGATCGAAAGCAGTTCCTCAATCTCGGTCGCCAACTCACCGAGTTCCTTGCCGATTTCGTCGCGGCCAAGCGCGGTCAGGCGGTGGAGCCGTAGGTCGAGGATCGCCTTCACCTGGACTTCGGACAGGCGGTAGGTCGCGCTTTCCTCCATCTCGCCCTCGATCGCTTCGACGAGGCGGATGTAGGGAGCGATTTCGCCGATCGGCCATTCGCGCAAGAGCAGGGCTTCGCGGGCGGCGGCGGGGGAGTTCGAGCCGCGGATGATGCGGACGACTTCGTCGAGATTGCTGACCGCGACGACGAGGCCGAGCAAGATGTGCGCGCGGTCCCGCGCCTTCGCGAGCTCGAACTTGCAGCGGCGGGTGATCACTTCCTCGCGGAAGGTGATGAAGGCCGAAAGAATGTCCTTCAGCCCCATCATTTCGGGACGTCCGCCGCGGATCGCGAGCATGTTCGCGGGGAAGCTCGACTGCGCCGGGGTGTGGCGCCAGAGCTGGTTGAGCACGACCTCGGCGGTCGCGTCGCGCTTCAGCTCGATGACAACGCGCACGCCCTCGCGGTTCGATTCGTCGCGAATGTCGGCGACGCCCTCAATGCGCTTGTCGCGCGCCGCCTCGGCGATCTTCTCGACGAGCCCGGACTTGCCGACCTGGAAGGGAATCGACGTCAGAACAATCGATTGGCGGTCATTCCGGCCTTCTTCGATAATATGCGTCGCGCGCATCATGATCGAGCCGCGGCCCGTGGCATAAGCGTTACGTGCGCCGCCCTGGCCCAGCATCATCGCACCGGTCGGGAAATCGGGGCCGGGGACGATCGCCATCAATTCCTCGAGCGTGACCGGTTCGCCGCCTGCGAGCTGGCGGTCGATCATCGCGAGCGTCGCGTCGATGATTTCGCCGAGGTTATGCGGCGGGATATTGGTCGCCATGCCGACCGCGATGCCGCCGGCGCCATTGACGAGCAGGTTCGGGAAGCGCGCCGGGAGCACCGTCGGCTCGTCGCGGCTTGCGTCATAGTTGGGCTGGAAGTCGACCGTATCCTTGTCGAGATCGTTCAGCAGCACCATCGCGGTCTTGGCGAGGCGCGCTTCGGTGTATCGCATCGACGCCGGCGGATCGGGGTCCATCGAGCCGAAATTGCCCTGACCGTCGATCAGCGGCACGCGCAGCGACCAGTCCTGCGTCATGCGCGCGAGCGCGTCATAGATCGCGCTGTCGCCGTGGGGGTGATAGTTACCCATCACGTCGCCGACGATCTTCGCCGATTTCTTGTACGGGCGGCCCGGAATGAAGCCGCCTTCCTGCGCCGCGTAAAGAATGCGGCGGTGTACCGGTTTCAAGCCGTCGCGTACGTCGGGCAGCGCGCGGCTGACGATCACGCTCATCGCGTAATCGAGATACGAAGTCTTCATTTCGTCGACGATGTTGATCGGCGAAACGCCATCCTCGGACGGCGGCGTAGGCGTATTTTCTTCGGTCAAGACCCGGCCTTTTTTCTGCTTTTCGGGAGATGATTTTTTCCTAGCCGATGGTGGGCGGAAAGGCCAGCGATTCGGTCATTTTTCCGCTAATTTTTTGCGCGCAGAAATGACGCGTAAAGCGCGGGAAAATGGGGTGAAGGCGTGACGTCAGCGGGCGCGATCGCGGGGCTTGCCAATCGCTTCGTCGTCCCTAAAGCTGCGCGCCGATGACCGCTGTTCAATACCCTCGGCGCCGATGGCCCTGATTGCGCTGGTCGGCGCCAGCGAAACGCTGCCCGACGGGTCGCTCCGCGCGCTCGTCACCGTGGCGGGCGAGACGCTGATCGAGCGGCAGGCGGCGCGCCTTTCCGACGTCGGCGTGACGCATATCGCGGTTGCGGTCGGCGCGGTCCCCGCCGAATTGCTGACCACGTGCGACCGCATCCGTCGCCGCGGGCTGAAGGTGACCGCGATACGCGCCGCAGCCGACCTGATGGGACTGGTCGAGCCCGACGACCGTATCATCCTCGTCGCCGACGGCCTTCGCGCGGGCGGGACGCATTATGCGGCGATCGCCCGGCCCGGGTCGCCGGCGATCCTCGTCACCGGTGATACGCCGCTGACGCAGGGGTTCGAACGCATCGACGCGACGCGGCGCTGGGGCGGGCTCGCGTGCATTTCGGAACCGATGGTCGCCGAACTCGCCGCAATGCCCGGCGAATGGGACATGATGCTGACGTTGCTGCGCCTCGCGGTGCAATCGGGCGCACGGCGGCTCTATTGCGAGCCAGCGCTGTTCGAGCAGGGCGAGATCGCGATCGTCGCCGATCGTCCCACCGCGGCGCTGATCGAGCAGTCGAGCCTGCAACAGGTCGAATATGGCGGCATGGGGCTCGGCCGTTCGGCGATCATGATGCCGCTGATCCGGCTTGCCGGCCCATTGCTTGTCAAATCGCCTGCCACCGCGCGCTATCTGCCCTATGTCACAGCGCTGCTGTGGGTGATCGTCGGGTTGCTGGCGGCGACCGGGCTTGCCGCCGCAGGCGCTTTGTTGGCGATCTTCGGCGGGCTTGGCCTCGCGGCGATGCGCTTCCTGTCGGCGTTTCGCGCCGAAAGCGCGACGCAGGACCGGACGCGCGAGGTGATCCGCACCTTTGCATGGGTGCTACTCGCGATTTTTCCGTGGCTGCTGTCGCTTGCCGGGCCGGAGCACCGGATGCCGCCGTTTTCGGAGGCCGCGCTCGCGCCGTGCCTCGCCGCGACAATCCTGCTCGCACGTTGGCTTTACGAGGATTCGGGCGAGCGCCGCCGGTTCCACTGGCTACTGCCCGACGCCGACCAGGCGTGGATCATGCTCGCCCCCGCGCTGTTGTTCGGGGTCGCCCCATTGATGTTCGCTATCCTGCCGCTGCTCGCGCTGCTCCAGATCTTGCTCTGGCTGCGGCTCGCGCGGCGCCCGGAAGGGCGCTAGAACAATGGCCTTGAAGGTTTAAGGCCTATTAACGCCATGCTGTTATTGGCGGATGCGCATGAGTGAATCCGTCTCCTCTCCCGGCATCGATCCGCCGTCGCCGACGCTGTCGGCGCGCCTGCGCGAGCTGGCGGGTTATCTGGCCGCGCCGGCGGCGGGACGGCTGACCGAGGAGCAGCGCGCCCTGTCGCTGGGCGTCGCGCGCCGACTGGTCGTCGATGTCGCGGCACGGCTCGATCCCCGTATCGATCCGGGCCTTTTGTGGGGCGAGTGGCTGCGCGGCGGATTGCCGAGCGCGGCGCGGCTCGCGGGCGTTTGTTTCGCGCGCGCCGAGGAGCATCGCTGGCGCGAGCAATCGGGGCAGCGAACCAGCCCGCCGCCGGTGCTGTCCGAGCCCGAAACGGCGCATGCGGATGCGCCAGCGGAGAGCGTGCCGCTGTCCGATGTCGATCGTGCCTATCTCGCGCTGCAGATCGCCGACCGCCGCCGCTTCGATGCGCTGGGCAACCCTGCGCTCGCGGTCGCCGATCTCGACGGCGAAACGTTCCGTGCGCTGTTGTTCGATATCGCCGCGTGGCGGCTGGCCGAGGTGAGCGGGGACAAGCGCCGCGCCGCCGATCTGGGCGACGCGGTGCGCGTCGCGATCGAACGGCAGGCCAGCGAAACCGGCATGTCGCACGCAGGACAGGCCTATTACCAGATTTTGGGTGCGGCGTTGCCCGGCGCGGCCGCTGCCGCGATCGCACGCCACAATTGGCCGACGCTGATCGCGCTCGCCGCGTCGGCGCACCGCCGCGCCTATGACGATATGGCGATCACGCTCCTGACCGCCGAAACCGTCGCGCTGCCGTCGCTGCTCGCACCGCTGCGCCTCGATCACGCGGCGCTGGCGCCGCTCGAGGCTTCGCTGGTGATGCTGCCTGCGCGCGCGGTGGCCGATGTGAGCAACGATGAGTGAGCGTATCATCCGGGGCCGGGTCGACCGGTCGGGCGCGCTCGTCAGCGCCGATGCGCCATTGTTGCGCCTGCAACAGCGTGCGGGCGCCGGGCTCGATAAGCCGCTCGCGCTGCCGCACCTCGCGCGGCTCGTCACGCTGGCGCAGCGGCTTCACCGCGATATCAGCCGCCCGCTATATGCCGCCGACGATCACAGCGACATCCACGCGCTTGTCCGCATCACCCCCGATGCCGACGGCGCGAGCCTCGAGATCAGCGACTGGCGCACGCGCCCGGTGATGCAGCCGCAGGTGCCTGTGATTGCCGACAGCGCCGCCGTACCGCAAAGCTGGACGTGGGAATGCGACCAGCAGCTCCGCCTGGTCGCACTGCACGCCGCGCCCGATGCGCCCGCCATTCCGGGCGGTTGGGAAGGCCGCTCGCTGTCGGAGCTGTTCGAACTCCAGCCCGACGAAGACGGGCGCTTTCCTGTCTTGCGCGCGCTGGCACGCCAGTCGCGCTTTGAAAGCCAGCGCGTGCAGGCGGCGGGGATCGCGATGACCTTGGCGGGCGAAGCCTTGTTCGACGCCACGGGGCGCTTCACGGGTTTTCGGGGGCTTGCGGTCGTCGCCGAAGATCAGGCGCCCGCCGAGCCGAAGGACGGTGGAACGCTCGTCGATCCGGCATTCGGATCGCTCCCGCTGTCCGACCCGCAATTCGGCCGCCGCATCGATGGCGCGCTGCGCGGGCCGCTGAGCCGCATCATCGCGACGGCGGAGACGATTTCAGGACAGTTCGACGGTCCGATCCGCGCCGATTATGCGCGCTATGCCGGCGATATCGCGCATGCGGGGCGGCACCTTCTCGGCCTCGTCGACGATCTGGCCGATCTTCAGAATATCGAGCGGCCCGGGTTCAAGGCGGCGGCCGACGAAATCGATCTGGGCGATCTCGCGCGCCGCGCGGTCGGCCTGCTCGGCATGAAGGCCGAGGAAAAAGGCATCCGCATCGACGCGCCGCGCACCGACGACCGGGCGCCGGCCACCGGCGAGTTCCGCCGCGTTTTGCAGGTGCTGCTCAACCTGCTCGGCAATGCCATCCGCTATTCACCCGAGAATTCGCAAATCTGGATCCGCGTCGACCGCGAAGGCGACCGCGCGATGGTCACGGTCGCCGACCAGGGACAGGGGATCGACGCCGAGCAGCAGGCCGTGGTGTTCGAGAAGTTCGAGCGGCTCGGCCGTACCGACAGCGGCGGTTCGGGCCTCGGCCTCTATATCGCCCGCCGCCTGGCGCGCGCGATGGACGGCGAACTGACCGTCGACAGCGCGCCGGGGCAGGGCGCGCGCTTCACGCTGAGCCTGCCGGCGCGCGACGTCGCCTGACGACGGCCCTCTATCGGTTGATCGAACGACGCGCCTGTTGCGCCTGTTCGCAATATTCGCCGCTATCGCGGCACGCCCTTTCCAGCGCCTGAATCGATTTCTCCCATTGATCGATGACATAGGGATCGTTCGCAATGGTGGGCGAATAGACTTGCCGGCTGGCGGCGCGCATTTGAGCCGAATAACCCGAAAGAGCGGCCCCATCGCTTTTGGTCGGCGATATCGCGGCGATGAGAATGGCAAAAAACCCTGCCATGACGAACAGGACGATCAGCGACGCGAACATCCATCGTCCTCTTCGCATTACAGATTCTTCGCGATCATCATCGAGCGATGTTCTCATCCCCATGGCCAAAAGAAAAGGGGCCGCAGATGCGACCCCTTGTCATCCGTTACGAAGCCAGTCGGCTTGCGACTTAGCGCTTGTCGACTGGAACGAACGGACGATGCGCCGCGCCGGTGTACAGCTGGCGCGGACGGCCGATCTTCTGCGCGGGATCCGAAATCATTTCGTTCCACTGCGCGACCCAGCCGACGGTGCGGGCGAGCGCGAAGAGTGCGGTGAACATCGTCGTCGGGAAACCGATCGCCGACAGGATCACGCCCGAATAGAAATCGACGTTCGGGAACAGCTTCTTCTCGATGAAATAGGGATCGTTGAGCGCCATTTCTTCGAGTTGCAGCGCGACTTCGAAGACCGGGTCATTGACCTTCAGTGCTTCGAACACTTCGCGCACCGTTTTCTGCATCACGGTCGCGCGCGGGTCGTAGTTTTTATAGACGCGGTGACCGAAACCCATCAGGCGGAACGGATCGTCCTTGTCCTTCGCACGCGCAATATATTCGGGGATGCGTTCCGGACGGCCGATTTCGCGGAGCATGTTGAGCGCGGCCTCGTTCGCGCCGCCATGTGCGGGGCCCCACAGGCAGGCGATGCCCGCCGCGATGCACGCAAACGGATTGGCGCCCGACGAACCCGCGAGGCGAACGGTCGAGGTCGACGCATTCTGTTCGTGATCGGCGTGGAGGATGAAGATGCGGTCGAGCGCGCGTTCGACGACCGGGTTCACCTCATAGGGTTCCGCGGGCACGCCGAAGGTCATGCGCAGGAAATTGCCGGTGTAGCTCAGCGAATTGTCGGGATAGACGAAGGGCTGGCCGACCGAATATTTGTAAGCCATCGCGGCGATCGTCGGCATTTTCGCGATCAGGCGGTGGCTGGCGATCATCCGCTGATGCGGATCGTGGATCTCGGTCGAGTCGTGATAGAAGGCCGAAAGTGCGCCGACGACGCCGCACATGACGGCCATCGGGTGCGCGTCGCGGCGGAAACCGCGATAGAAGGTCGCGAGCTGTTCGTGCAGCATCGTGTGGCGCGTGATCGTGGTGTCGAAATCGGCCAGTTCCTGCGCATTCGGCAGCTCGCCGTTGAGCAGCAGGTAACAGGTCTCCATGAAGCTCGAATGTTCGGCGAGATCGCCGATCGCATAACCGCGGTGGAGCAGCACGCCCTCGTCGCCGTCGATATAGGTGATCTGCGATTCGCAGCTCGCGGTCGAGGTGAAACCCGGGTCGTAAGTGAACGCGCCGGTCTGGGCGTAGAATTTGCGGATGTCGACGACGTCGGGGCCGACGGTGCCCGACAGGACAGGGCTGTCGACAGTCTTGTCGCCCAGCGTGATTTTTGCGGTGTCGGTCATATTTTGTTCCCTGTTCTGACGGCGGGGAGAGAGAGTGGCTACGCCCCTGCCGGAAAATGTTGCGCTGCGTCAAGTCGGGCCAGACTGACATCTCGTCCGAGCAACAGCAGCACGTCGAAAATTCCCGGGGAAATGGTTCGGCCGGTTAGTGCAGCGCGTAGGGGTTGCGCGAGTTTTCCGAGCCCCAGTTCGGCGGCTTCGGCTTCGGCGCGCACGGCCGCATCCAGCTCTTCTGTCGTCCAGTCGTTCAGCCCGCGCAGCCGCTCTGTCACAGCGGCAAGCAGGCCTTCGGGCGAGGCCCTTAGCACCTCGGCCGCCTTTTCGTCCACCGGCAACGGGTCCGGCTGGAACAGGAATATTGCGCCATCGGCGATTTCGTCGAGGGTCTTGGCACGCGGTTTCAGCGACTCCATCGCGCGCGTCAGCAGATCGCGGTCGAGGCTGTCGAGTGCGCGGCCGACCAGCTTTTCGACGCGCGGCGCGACCAGATCTGCGAGCCGGGCATCGTCGGCCTCGCGGAGATAATGGCCGTTCAGATTCTCGAGCTTTTTGAAATCGAAACGCGACGGCGAACGGCCGACCTGCGCGAGATCGAACCACTCGGTCGCCTGTGCGCGGCTGATGATTTCATTATCGCCATGTCCCCACCCCAGGCGGAGGAGATAATTGTTCACCGCTTCGGGCAGATAACCCATTTCATCGCGGTACGCATCGACGCCGAGCGCGCCATGGCGTTTCGACAGCTTCGCGCCGTCGGCGCCGTGAATGAGCGGAACATGCGCATAAACGGGCTCGCGCCAGTTCATCGACCGGATCAGCGCGAGCTGGCGGAACGCGTTGTTGAGGTGATCGTCGCCGCGAATGACGTGCGTCACGCCCATATCATTATCGTCGACGACGACGCTGAGCATATAGGTCGGCGTGCCGTCGCTGCGCAGCAGGACGAAATCGTCGAGTTCTGCATTCTGGACGGTGACGTCGCCCTGAACCTTGTCGATGATGGTCGCCGCGCCATCCTGCGGCGCGCGCAGGCGGATGACGTGCGGCACCGATGGATCGCCGTCGTCGCGGTCGCGCCACGGGCTGCGGACGCGGAAGGGCAGGCGCTTTTCCTGCGCCTCGGCGCGCATCGCGGCGAGCTCGTCCTGCGTCAGGTAGCAGCGATAGGCTTCGCCTTTCGCGAGCAGTTCCGCCGCGACCTCGGCATGACGCGGCGCGCGCGCGAACTGAAACACCGTCTCGCCGTCCCAATCGAGGTCGAGCCATTGCATCCCGTCGAGAATCGCGTCGATCGCCGCGTCGGTCGAACGTGCACGGTCGGTATCCTCGATGCGGAGCAGGAATTTCCCGCCGTGATGCCGCGCGAAAAGCCAGTTGAACAAGGCGGTGCGCGCGCCGCCGATGTGCAGGAAACCGGTCGGCGAGGGGGCAAAGCGCGTCACGACGTCGGCGCCGGTTGCCTCACCGGTTGCCTTGGGGGTCGCTGCTGCCACTTTGGTTTGGTTTTCGGTTGCCACTATGGCCTCTTTCACTCAATTTGCCGCCCTTCTGGGCGGGGATCGGGGGTGCCCCTAGCATGGCGACAAGGCAGCTTCAAACGCCCATTGCCGCACGCTTGACAAGTATCTGGCGCGGCGCGGGGGACGCGCTCGAAACGCGGCTGGAGGCGGAGCGCGAGCGGATCGGGCTCTGGCTGCCGGTCACGCTCGGCGCGGGCATCGCGGCGTGGTTCGCGTTACCCGCGACGGCGCACTGGATCGGGTTGCTGCTACTGCTCGCCGCCGGCTTGTGTGGGGGGCTGCTGATCGGCTGGCAGAGCCGCCTCGGACGGCTTGTTGTCGTGGGGTGCGGCGTGATGGCGGCGGGCGTGCTGCTCATCTGGACGCGCGCCGTCTGGGTCGCGGCGCCGGTGCTGGCCGTGCCGGTCGTGACCGAATTTTCCGCGATCGTCGAGCGCGCGGAGCCGCTGCCCGCCAAGGGGCAAGTTCGCATTCTCGCTCTACCGCAAAACCGTGCCGACCTGCCGCCGCGTGTGCGATTGACCTTGCGCAGCGAGCAGGCCGCGACGCTTACCGATGGCGAAACGATCGGAGTCAGGGCGCGCCTGATGCCGCCACCGACGGCGAGCCTGCCAAGCGGATATGATTTTGCGCAGCGTGCTTGGTTCGATCGGATCGGGGCGGTCGGGACGGTGCTTGGCGACGTTTCGCGGGTGCCGGGAGCCGGGGCCACAACGCCGCCGCTGCGGGCGCGGCTCAGCGCGCATATCCATGAGCAGGTCGACGGGTCGGCGGGAGGCATCGCCGCAGCGCTGGTGACGGGCGATCGCGGGGCGATCAGCGAAGCGGACGAGGAGGCGATGCGCCGCAGCGGATTGGCGCACCTCTTGTCGATCAGCGGGTTGCATGTGACCGCCGTTGTCGGTTTCGCGATGCTGCTCACGATGCGGCTCCTCGCGCTGAACCGAAGGCTCGCACTGGCGGGCTATGTCCTGCCGCTCGCCGCGGCCGCGGGCGCGCTCGCTGGCGGCGGCTATACGTTACTCGCCGGGGCCGAGGTGCCGACACTGCGCTCGTTCATCGCCGCGCTGCTCGTGCTCGTCGCTTTCCTGATGGGCCGCGAGGCGCTGACGCTGCGGCTGGTTGCGGCGGGCGCGCTGATCGTGTTGATCTGGCGCCCCGAGTCGCTTGCCGGTCCGAGTTTCCAGCTGAGCTTTGCAGCGGTCACCGCGATCATTGCGCTGCATGAAAGTCGTCCGATGCGTGCCTTTCTCGCCCGGCGGGATGAGTCGGTGGCGATCCGTTTGGGACGCGGCGTGGTGGGATTGCTGATCACCGGATTGGTCGTCGAGATCGCGCTGGCACCGATCGCGCTGTTCCATTTCCACAAGGCGGGGCTGTACGGTGCGCTCGCCAATGTGGTCGCGATACCGCTGACGACCTTTGTCATCATGCCCGCCGAGGCGCTCGCCTTGTTGTTCGACAGCGTCGGGCTCGGAGCGCCCTTCTGGTGGATCACCGAACAAGCGCTGCTCGCGCTGATCGGGCTGGCGCACGGCGTCGCCGATGCGCCGGGTGCGGTCGCCATGATGCCGAGTTTTCCGGGCTGGGGCTTTGCCCTCGCGATATTCGGCGGACTCTGGTTGCTGCTTTGGAAGACGCCATGGCGCCGCGCGGGTGCGGTGCCGCTGGCGATCGGCATGGCGGCGCTGCTTGTCCAGCCGCGCCCCGATCTGCTTGTCACCGGCGACGGCCGCCATATCGCGGCCGCGTTGCCCGACGGCAGCTATGCGCTGCTCCGCGACAGGGCGGGCGACTATGTGCGCGACAGCATGGCCGAGGCCGCCGGGGTCGATGCCCCGCTCGCCGCCTTGGCCGAACTCGATCATGTCGAATGCAATCGCGATTTCTGCCGCTGGAGCCAGGGCGAGGGTTCCGCGCGGCGCATCATCCTCGCCTCGCGTGGCCGCGACCGGATCGAGGGACCCGAGATGGCGGCCGCCTGCGCCGCCGCCGACGTCGTGATCAGCGACCGTTGGCTACCGCACGAATGCGTGGGGCGCTGGATGACGATCGATCGGGACAGCCTGGCGACAAGCGGCGGACTGGCGCTTTATCTGGGCGAAAAGCCCGAAGCCGTCGCCGCGCTCAAAGCGGGCGACGGACATCCGTGGCGTTTGCCGCAGCAGCTTAGTGGTAACGACGAAGCAATCCCGACAGGCGACCCTGCACGATGACACGTTCGGCGGGGTAGCGCTGCGGTTCGTAGGCAGCATTCGCCGGGTCGAGGCGGATCATCTGCCCTTCGCGGCGGAAATATTTGAGCGTCGCGTCCTGCCCGTCGACCAGCGCGACGACGATATCGCCCTCGCGCGCGGTGCTGGCTTTCTGGATCAGCGCATAATCGCCGTCGAAAATGCCCGCTTCGACCATCGAGTCGCCCGACACTTCGAGCGCATAATGTTCGCCCGAGCCGAGCAGCGCAGCGGGGACGGCGAGATTGTTGTGATCCTCGAACGCCTCGATCGGGACGCCTGCTGCGATCTTGCCGTGCAGTGGAACTTCGATGATGTCGTTGGCCGCGATCGGCTTGAGTGCCGGGGGCGCCTTGCGGAGCGGGACGACATTTTCACGTGCCGGCGCGGCGGCTTTCGCAGCCTCGGGTACCTTGAGCACCTCCAGCGCGCGTGCGCGGTTGGGCAGGCGGCGGAGAAAACCCCTTTCTTCCAAGGCGCTTATCAGGCGATGTATGCCCGATTTCGACTTCAGGCCCAGCGCCTCCTTCATCTCCTCGAACGATGGCGAAATGCCGCTCGTGTCGAGACGTTCCTGGATGAAGTGGAGCAGCTCATGCTGCTTTGCGGTCAACATCGGTCGTTCTCCATGATGCCAGTTCCGGACATAGGGAGAACGATAGTGGAACAAAGCGGAACTTGTCAAGCGATGACGATATAGTCCGCCATGTCGCCCGCCGCGCGGGCTGGCGCGCCAATGTCGCGGATCAACAAGGCATTGGCCGATGCGAGCGGCAGCGTGAGCCCGCTTTCCTGCCCGAAGCGCGGAGTCAGCTGTCCCCCATCGAGTCGCGCGCGGAGATAATCGCGGCGCGCGCCTCCTTCGGCCAGCGCCGCGGCGAGCGGCGCCCGGTGCACCGCGGGAAAAGGATCGCGCGCGCCGGCGAGGTGGCGGACGAGTGGGAGCAGGAACAATGTCGCGGTGACATAGGCCGACGACGGATTGCCGGGCAGGCCGAGCAGGACCGCATCGCCGATCGTCCCGGCAATCAGCGGCTTGCCCGGGCGCATCGCGATTTTCCAGAAATCGAGCTGGCCACCGGCGTCTTCAAGCGCGCCGCGTACATGATCGTGATCGCCAACCGAGGCGCCCCCCACGGTCACCACGACGTCGTGACGTCGCGCCAATTCCTTGAGAATCTTCGCAAGTGTCGCGCGATCGTCACGGATATGGTGCGGGAGAACGAGACCCTCGACCTCGCCGGCGAGCATCGCGGCGAGCATCGCGCCGTTGCTGTCGGGGATCTGGCCGGGGGCGAGCGGGAGCCCCGGCTGGACGAGCTCGTCGCCGGTGGTGAGGATCGCGACGCGCGGACGGCGGCCGACGGCAAGCTGGCCCGCACCGCTCATCGCCGCCGCCGCGATGGCTCCGGGCGTCAGGCGTGTGCCCGCCAGCAGCAGGCAATCGCCCGCGGCGAAATCGATAGCGCGCGCGCGGATATGGCGACCACGCGATCCGGGACCATCGCCCGTCAGGATCAGTTGCTCGCCGTCGCGTGCGACGTCCTCCTGGACGATCACCGTGTCGGCGCCGGCAGGAATCATCGCGCCGGTGAAAATCCGCATCGCCTCGCCGGATTCCACGATGCGGTCGGGTGCGGCCCCGGCGGCGGCTTCGCCGATGACCGACCATGGCCCGGGCAGGTCGTCGAAACGGATTGCATAACCGTCCATCGCCGACAGCGGGGCGGCGGGCTGGTCGCGCAAAGCGATGACATCGCTTGAAAGATAACGGCCAAGCGATTCGGAAAAGGCGATATTTTCGCTGGCGAGTGGCGCGCGCAGCGCGAGCAACCGGGCCTGCGCTTCCTCGAGGGGAAGCAGCGCACTCATTCGGCGCGCCAGTCGCCCGAGCGTCCGCCGCTCTTTTCGAGCAGGCGGATGTCGCCGACTATCATCGCGCGGTCGAGCGCCTTCGCCATGTCGTAGAGCGTGAGCAGCGCGACCGAGGCCGCGGTGAGCGCTTCCATCTCGACCCCGGTTGGGCCGGTCGTCTGTGCGGTCGCGGTGACCGATATCCCGCTGTCTTCCCACGCAAAATCGACACCAACCTTGGACAGCGCGAGCGTATGGCAGAGCGGGATAAGGTCGGCGGTGCGCTTGGCGGCCATGATCCCGGCGATGCGTGCGGTCGATAGCACGTCGCCCTTCGGCGCATTGCCGCTGCGGATCGCTTCGAGCGCCGACGGCGACATGATGATGCGGCCACCGGCGATCGCGCGGCGCTGCGTCGCGGGTTTGGCGCCGACATCGACCATCGACGCAGCCCCGCTTTCGTCGAGGTGCGTCGGCCGCGTCACGCCGCGGCGCCCGTCAGCAGCTTGCGCGTTGCCGCCGCGACGTCGGGCTGGCGCATCAGGCTTTCGCCGACAAGGAACGCGCGGACACCGCTTTCGGCCAATCTTTCACAGTCGGCATGGCTCGCGATGCCGCTTTCGCCGACGAGCAGGGTGCCCGGGGGGACCAGCTTTGCAAGGCGTTCGGTGACGGCGAGGTCGGTTTCGAAGGTGCGCAGGTCGCGATTATTCACGCCGATCAGGCGCGACTTGAGTTTGGTGAGCGCCCGGTCGAGTTCGACCTCATCATGCACCTCAACGAGCACGTCCATGCCGCGTTCGATCGCCGCGGCTTCGATCTCGCGCATCACGCCGTCTTCGAGCGCGGCGACGATGATCAGGATTGCGTCGGCGCCGATCGCGCGCGCTTCGGCGACCTGCCATGGGTCGACCATGAAGTCTTTGCGGAGCGCGGGGAGGGGGCAGGCGGCGCGGGCAGCGATCAGATAATCCTCATGTCCCTGAAAATAGGGCGCGTCGGTCAGGACAGACAGGCACGCGGCGCCGCCGGCGGCATAGGCGCGGGCGTGACTGGCGGGATCAAAATCCTGTCTTATCAGCCCCTTGGATGGCGAAGCCTTCTTCACTTCGGCGATCAGGCCGAAATCGCCTGCGTCGATCTTTGCCTGCAAGGCGGCGGCGAAGCCGCGCGCCGGACCTGCGTCGATCGCATCGAGGTCCGCCAAGGAGCGCGCGGCGCGGCGCTCGGCGACTTCGTCGGCCTTGGTGGCTAGGATTTGCGTGAGCTTGTTCATTTATAGGCGATCCAGCAATTGAGCAGCGCGTTGGCAAGACCTTTGTCGATCGCCTCGGCGGCTTCCTCGACGCCTTCGAGTGGCGTTTCGGCAGCGCCCGCGACGATGAGCGCTTCGGCGGCGTTATAAAGCACCGCGTCGCGATAGGCGCCCGGCTCGCCTTCGAGCAGGCGGCGCAGCGCCTTGGCATTATATTCGGCGTCGCCACCGCGGATTTCGGCGAGCGAACGCGTCGGAAGCCCCGCATCGGCGGCGGTGCTGCGCTGCATGCGCACGCCCTCGGGCAGGACCACCGCGACCTCGTTGCCGCCCGCAAGCGACAGTTCGTCGAGCCCCTCGTCGCCCGAAATGACACGCGAATGCTCGGTGCCGAGCCGGTGCAGCGCCTCGGCATAGACGGGAACATAGGCGGGGCGTGCGATGCCGACGAGCTGGCGCGTCACGCGCGCGGGATTGGCGAGCGGCCCCATCAGGTTGAAGATCGTCCGGCGTCCGATCGCCCTGCGGATCGGCATGATGCGCTTCATCGCCGGATGGCGCGTCCCGGCGAAGAGGAAGCAGATGCCGAGGTCGGCGAGCTGTTCCTCGGCCTGCCGGTCGGCGCGGTCCATGTCGAGACCGAGCGCCTCCAGCGTGTCGGCCGCTCCCGATTTCGAAGAAGCTGCCCGATTTCCGTGTTTTGCGACCGGAACCTCGCACGCCGCGACGACGATCGACACGGCGGTCGAGACGTTGAGTGTATGATGGCCGTCGCCGCCGGTGCCGCAGACGTCGATCGCGCCGGTGGGGGCTTCGATCGGGATCAGCCGGTCGCGCATTGCCTGCGCCGCGGCGGCGATTTCGACCATCGTTTCGCCGCGTTCGGAGAGCGCGGTCAGGAATTCGGCGATATTGTCGTCGCTCGCGCCGCCGTCGAGCATCGTCGCGAAGGCATCGGCCGCCTCGTCATGTTCGAGCAGTCCGGCAGGATCGGGAAACGGACCGAAACGGCTCATGCGGCTTTCCGTTCGCCGACCGGCAACCCCGCGATTTTCAGGAAATTGGCGAGCATTGCATGGCCATGTTCGGTCGCGATGCTTTCGGGGTGGAACTGGACGCCGTGGATCGGCAACTCGACGTGGCGGAAACCCATGACCGCGCCGTCGTCGCTCGTCGCGTTGATCGCGAGGCTCGCGGGAATGTCGACGACCTCAAGGCTGTGATAGCGCGTCGCCTGAAACGGTGAGGGCAGGCCGGCGTAGAGCCCGCTGTTGTCGTGGCAGACGGGCGACGTCTTGCCGTGCATCAGGTGGCCGCGCTGGACGGTGCCGCCGAAATGCTGGCCGATCGCCTGATGACCGAGGCATACGCCGAGCAGCGGGCGACGCGCTTCGGCACAGGCAGCGACGAGGTCGAGGCTGATTCCCGCTTCGTTCGGCGTGCAGGGGCCGGGCGAAATCAGGATCGCGTCGGCGCCGGTTGCGAGCGCGTCGCTTGCGGTCAGCGCATCGTTGCGCTCGACGCGCACGTCGACCCCCAGCTCGATCAGATAATGAACGAGGTTGAAGGTGAAGCTGTCATAATTGTCGATGACGAGGATCATGGAGGGCGCACTAACGATTTTGCGGGGGTTGGGGAAGGGATAGAAGCTTTTCGGGGCGCAACTCTTCCTTCGTTACTCCGCCATCAGTTTCGCCAGATCATCCTTCCAGAATTTCGCCCAGGTGTGGGTGCTATGGCCCTTGGTTTCGGGGCTCGCCGCGATCAGGATGAACTTCGTCGTCTTCAGCCGTGCGGTCGCCTTTTCGGTGATGCCATAGGCGGGCGGGTTGATGAAATCGTCGGCCGAATTGATCCAGAGCACCGGCACCCTGATCTTTTCGAGGTTCGGCCAGGGATTGTAGGTTCGCGAACTGTCGAGCTGATAGATGGTGTCGTTCGCGTCGTTGCGGCCATAGGTGCGGGCGAAGGCCTCATCCTTGTATTTCTCGGCCGCTTCGCGCGTCGGATATTGCGCTTGCAGCGCGTAGGGATTGGCGCCCGCGATCATGCCGAGCGAGGCCGCGGTGCGCAGGCCCGCTGCGGGCGGATCGGTATAATTGCCGTCCTTCCACAGCGGATCGGCCTTGATCGCGTCAATCGACAGCGTGCGCCACATGCGGTTCTGCCCGGCGATTTCGACGGGCAGGCACGCAAAGGGCGCGAGCTTTTCGGCGAAATCGGGCCAGGTTTCGCCCCAGACAAACGCGTGCATACAGCCCATCGAGGTGCCGAGGATGAGCTTCAGCTTTTTCACGCCAAGCTTTTCGGTGAGCATCCGGTGCTGGGCGCTGACCATGTCGTCATAGTCGTAGCGCGGGAATTTCATCCGCATCCCGTCGCTGGGCTTCGACGAGCCGCCGTGACCGATATTGTCGGGCAGGATGACGTAATATTTCGTCGTATCGAGGAGCTGGCCGGGGCCGAAAAGCTCGTTCGCGAACTGTGGCTGGAAGAATTGCTTTCCGGTGCCGCCGGTGCCGTGAAGGATCATCACGGCGTTGGTGACATTGCCCTTCGCATCGCGCTGCGGCGTGCCGAGCGTCGTATAGTGAATCTTGAGCTCGGGCAGCTTTTCGCCGTTGGCGAAAGCGAAGTCCTTGAGGATCGCATCGCCTTCGACTGCACCCTCGACGGTCTGGGCGTGAGCGGGGATAGCGCTGGCGAGCAGCAGGGCGAGCGGGGCGAGGAATTTATGCATGGCCGGACGCTAGCGTCCGCTCGGCACCCGTCAAGCTATTGCCCGTACCCCGGAGTTCCGGCGAGCTTCACCGCCTCGCGCGCCGCCGCGAAGAGCGCACCCGCCTTGGCCTCGCACTCGCGCTGTTCATAGGCGGGATCGCTGTCGGCAACGATGCCCGCGCCGGCCTGGACGTGCATTTCGCCGTCCTTCACGATCGCGGTGCGCAGCACGATGCAGCTGTCCATATTGCCGTCGGGCGCGAAATAGCCGACGCCCCCCGCATAAGGCCCGCGCGCATCGGCTTCGAGTTCGGCGATAATCTGGCACGCGCGCACCTTGGGCGCGCCGCTGACGGTGCCCGCGGGGAAGCCCGCGAAGAGCGCGTCGATCGCGTCCTTGTCCGGCGCGATGCGGCCGATGACGTTCGAGACGATGTGCATGACATGGCTGTAGAATTCGACGGTGTAGCTGTCGGTGACGGCGACCGATCCGCCGATCGCGGCGCGGCCGACATCGTTGCGGCCGAGGTCGAGTAGCATCAGATGCTCGGCGCGCTCCTTGGGATCGGCGAGCAGGCTTTCGCGGTTCTCGGCGTCCTCGGCGCTCGTACGACCACGCGGGCGGGTGCCGGCGATCGGGCGGATGGTGATTTCGCCATCGCGGACGCGGACGAGGATTTCGGGCGACGAGCCGATCAGCGCGAAGCCCGGCAGGTCGAGGAAATAGAGGAAGGGCGACGGATTGATGCGGCGGAGCGCGCGATAGAGGTCGAACGGCGGCAGGTCGAACGGCGTCGAGAAACGCTGCGACAGCACGACCTGAAAAATGTCGCCGGCGGCGATATAGTCTTTCGCGGTCGCGACCATCCGGGCGAAATGCGCGGGCGTGGTCGCGGGATTGGCGGCAATATCCGTGGGGAGCGCGTCGGTTGACGCGCGGTCGGTGTGCGCACTGACGCTCGACAGCCGCGCGGCGATGGTGTCGAGCCTTTCCTGTGCCGCTTCGATCATCCGGTCGATGGCGCCCTCCGGATCGGGCCAGATCGGCGCGATCAGGAAGAGTTCGTCGGCGAGGCGATCGAAGACCAGGATGACCGTCGGGCGCACGAACACCATGTCGGGCAGGCCGAGGCCCGCCCCCGGCGCGCGCGGGATGCGCTCGACGAGACCGATCGTTTCATAGGCGAAGAAGCCGACAAGCGTCGCGAGCGCCTTGGGCAGGCCTTCGGGCACGTCGAAGCGGCATTCGGCGACGAGGTCGCGCAGCGCCTGAAGCGCGGGGGTGTCCAGCGGCTGGAACGCATCACGGTCGCGGCGCCAGTCGCGGTTGATCCGCGCGGCGTCGCCCGTCACCTCGAACATCAGGTCGGGGTCGAGACCGAGCAGGCTGTAGCGCCCGCGCGTCTCACCGCTTTCGACCGATTCGAGCACCCAGTCGCCGCGCCCCGGCTCGATCAGCTTGAGCGCCGCCGAAACGGGCGTTTCGATGTCGGCGATCAGCCGCTGCCAGACGACTGCACCACGCCCGCCAGCGAGCGCTTCGAGCGCGGCGGCTCTTCCCTCGAGACTCACCCTTATTCGGCGACCGGCGCGGTGCCGGTCAGCTCGGCGCGCAGCTGGTTCACGAGATCCCTGTTGATCGTCACGCCGACGCGGCGCTTGGCTTCGGCGGCGAGCTGTTCGATCAGTTCGTTGCCGAAGGCGGGCGCGAGCGGCTGCGCGATCGCGGCGACGCGTGCGGGTTCGATCGACTTCGGATCGGGCCGCTGAACGTCATTGAGCGCGATCACCATCCAGCCGCGGTTGCCCGGAATTTCGAGCGTCTTGACGCTGTTCTTCGCCATCGAGAAGAGCAGGGCGAGTTCGGGCGGAACGGGTTTGCCGCCCGCGCCAAGTTCGGCACGGCGGCCACCGATCGTCTGGACATTGCCGATGTTCGGGCCGGCGGCGGCGACGGCTTCGCTGAGGGGCTTGCCGCCTTCGACCGCCTTGACGATCGCGCGGGCTTTGCCGCGGGCGACCTTCTGCCCCTCGGCAAAACGCCATTCGCTGAGCAAGTCGCCGCGGATCTGCGCGAAGGGCGGCGGCGCGGCGGCGGTGATCGACTTCACCGCATAAACCGCGAATTTCTCGTTCTCGACGAGCGTCGCGATATGGCCTTCGCCTTCACCGGCGGCCTGGAAAGCCTGCGCAACGAGCGGTGCCAGCTCGGGCGCGGGAGCGAAAGCCGGCTGGGCGGGCGCACGGCCGCTGGGCAGGATCGCGGGCGTTTCGACCAGCTGGAGTTTGCGGTCGGCGGCGATTTCATCGATCGACGCGCCGCCGTTCACGGCGTCCTGGATCGCGTTATAATAGTCGACGATCGCCTCGTTCGCCTTGTTCTTGGCAAGCTCGGTACGGATCTCGGCACTCGCGTCGGCGAGGCTGCGTGCGGGCTTCGCCGTGACGTCCTCCACGCGCGCGACGGTCCAGCCGAGGCCGGTCTGCGTCGGGCCGATCAGGTCGCCGCGCTTGGCGGCGAAAGCAGCCTTCGCGGCCGCGGCGCTGCTCGTCGCGGCATAGGCCGACTGGGTCAGATCGCCGGTGGTCGATGCCGAGAGGCCCGCCGCCTGCGCCGCGGCAGCGAGCGGTGTGCCGCCGCGAACCTTGGCGGCGAGCGCAGTAGCCGCCGCCTGATCGGGAACGATCACCTGCGCAAAGCGGCGCGTCTCGCTCGCGGTATATTGCGCGGCATTGTCCTTATAGACTTTGGCGATTTCGGCGTCGGTGACGGCGGGAACCGGTACCGCGGCGCGATCGAACAGCGCGTACTGGATCACGCGGCGCTCGGGGACGGTGAACTTGGCACTATTCTGCGACAGGAAGGTCTTCAGCGCGGCGTCACCGGGGTCGGCGGTCGGTGCGAAGGGGCTTGCCGGAATGAAGGTCGCCTGTCCGCGGCGCTGTTCCATCAGCAGGGCGGCATAGGGCTGCGCCATGCCCGGCGCGATCCGCGGCATCATGGCGATCGGCGCAGCGAGCTGTTCGATCAGGAGCTGCTGGCGCAGGTCGCGGCGAAGCTGGGTTTCGGTGAGGCCGTTCTGGCGCAGGAAATTTTCGAACACCGTCTGGTCGAACTTGCCCGATACGCCCGCAAAGGCGGGCAGATCAGCGATGCGGCCGTCGATCAGCCGCTTGCTGACGCCGAACCCCATGCCGGTCGCGAACTGGTCGAACGCGCTGCCTTCGACGAGTTGATCGAGCACCTGATCGAGCCCGCCGCCTTCGACGAACGCGGCCATCGTCAGCCCCGGCTGGCGCTGGCGCGCCTGGTCATAAGCCTGGCGCGCCCGGTCGCGCAGTTCGCCGACGCCGATCTGTTCGCTGCCGACCTTGGCGACATTGGCGCCGCCGAGCCCGCCAAAACTCGAATTGCCCGTCACGTCGCCCAGCGCGAAGGCGAGGCCGACGAGAACGACGAAGCCGAGGGCAAGGAATTTGCCGATCGTCGAGGCAAACATGGCGCGGATAGCGGTAATCATGGAGCGGGCATTCTTTCCGGCAGGGCGCGGGTCACGCGCGATTGCGCGCTGCTTTAGGCGGGAGGCGGTGCCGCATCAAGGCCGGAAAGGGGCTTTTCGCCCACACGCGACGCAGCTTGCCTATCGCGCCTATGCGCCGCTAGGGCGGAGGCAAGGTTCGAATATTGGGAGACGCAGACAAATGACGCGGCGCAAATATGTGGTGGGCAACTGGAAGATGAACGGGCTTTCGGCGGCTATCGGCGAAGCGCAGGCGATCTTCGCCGCGGCGGACGAGCATGCCGCCGTCGATGTCGCGATCTGCCCGCCCTTCACGCTGATCGGCGCCATGGTCGTCGCCGCGCCGGGCAAAGCGGTCGGCGGACAGGATTGCCATAGCGCCGCGTCGGGAGCTTTCACTGGATCGGTCGCGGCGGCGATGCTGACCGACATCGGCGCGAGCGTCGTGATCGTCGGGCACAGCGAGCGTCGCGAAGGTTTCGCCGAGAGCGACGCCGATGTGCGCGGCAAGGCCGAAGCCGGCCTTGCCGCCGGTCTGTCGGTGATCCTGTGCGTCGGCGAGCCGCGCGAGGTCCGCGAATCGGGCGGTGCAATCGACTATGTGCTCGCGCAGATCGCGGGATCGGTGCCGGACAGCTTCGACCCGCACCGGCTGGCCATCGCCTATGAGCCGATCTGGGCGATCGGGACCGGGCTGGTGCCGACGGTCGCCGATGTCGCGGCGATGCATGGCGCGATCCGCGGTGCGCTGGCGGCGCGGTTCGGCGGCGCGGCGGAGGATATGCGCATTCTTTACGGCGGATCGGTTAATGGCGAGAACGCCGCCGAACTGCTCGATGCCGGCGATGTCGACGGCGCGCTGGTCGGCGGCGCAAGCCTGACCGCGGCCAAGTTCGTGCCAATCATCGCCGCAGCGAGTACACTCGCGGGTTGAAGCGAAGCGCCTTCGTCTCTATGTGCGCCGCGGGCGCGGTCCGTTTGAGGCCGCGCAAGTTCGGGAAAATATGATGTCCAGTCTCTTCACCTTCATCCTCGTCCTGCAGGCGCTCGTCGCCGCGGTGATGATCGGCGTCATCTTGATGCAGAAGTCGGAAGGTGGCGGTCTGGGCGTCGGCGGCAGCCCCGCTGGGCTGCTTTCGGCGCGCGGCGCAGCGGATTTCATGACCCGTGCGACAACGATCCTCGCGACGGCCTTCGTCGCGCTGTCGATCGTGCTCGCAGCGATGGCCTCGGTCGGCCGCAGCGGCTCGACGATCGACACCTCGCTGTCGAAAACCGCGCAGACGAGCGGCGCGGCTCCGGCCTCGTCGCTGACTGCTCCGGCGCAGCAGGCTCCCGCCAATGCGGCGCCCGCCGTCGCGAGCGACGATCCGCTCGCCGCAGCAGCGGCCGCGGCGGCAAGCCAGGAAGCCGCACCGGCTCCGGCGCAGGCACCGCCCGCCAAGAAATAACCGGCGGCTTCGGCCTCCACCTTAAACCCGCCCGGCGGAAAATATTTCCGCCGGATGCGATTCGACGGCTTGCGCCGTCCCCCTCCCGTTGAGTAAGTCTTTCCTCCCATGGCGCGGTTCATTTTTATCACCGGCGGCGTGGTCTCCTCGCTTGGCAAAGGTTTGATGGCGGCTAGCCTCGCAGCCTTGTTGCAGGCGCGTGGCTATCGTGTCCGTATCCGGAAATTCGATCCCTATCTGAACGTCGATCCGGGCACGATGTCGCCCTATCAACACGGCGAGGTCTATGTGACCGACGACGGCGCCGAAACCGACCTCGACCTCGGCCATTACGAACGCTTTACCGGCGTTGCGGCGCGGCAGAGCGACAATGTCACCTCGGGCCGCATCTATCAGGGCATCATCGCCAAGGAACGCCGCGGCGACTATCTGGGCGCGACGGTGCAGGTCGTCCCGCACGTCACCGACGCGATCAAGGAATTTGCGCGCGCCGATATCGACGACCTCGATTTCGTGCTGTGCGAGATTGGCGGCACCGTCGGCGACATCGAATCGCTGCCGTTCATCGAGGCGATCCGCCAGCTCAAGAATGAAGAGGGACGCGAAAACGCGATCTCGGTTCACGTCACGCTGGTGCCGTACATTGCCGCCGCGGGCGAACTCAAGACCAAGCCGACGCAGCACAGCGTGCGCGAACTCGCCTCGCTGGGTGTGCAGCCCGACATCCTGCTCTGCCGCTGCGAAAAGCCGCTGCCCGAGAGCGAGCGGGCCAAGATCGCGCTCTTCTGCAATGTCCGCAAGGAAGCGGTCATCCCGGCGCTCGACGCCGACAGCATCTATTCGGTCCCCGTCCAATATCATGGCGAGGGACTGGACAGCGAAGTGTTGCGGGCGTTCGGCATCCACGACGCGCCCGCGCCCGACCTGTCGCGCTGGTACGACATCATGGACCGCAAGCAGCACCCTGAGGGCGAAGTCACGATTGGTGTCGTTGGCAAATATGTGTCGCTGCCCGACGCCTATAAATCGCTCAATGAAGCGCTGGTCCACGGCGGCATGGCGCACCGCGTCAAGGTCAATATCCGCTGGCTCGACGCCGAAATGTTCGAGCGCGACGAGGATCTCGCCGCCAACCTCGAGCCAATGCACGGCATTCTCGTCCCCGGCGGCTTCGGCGAGCGCGGCTCCGAAGGCAAGATTTCGAGCGTGCGCTTCGCGCGCGAGCGCAACGTGCCCTTCTTCGGCATCTGCCTCGGCATGCAGATGGCGTGCATCGAGGGCGCACGGAACACGAGCGGCATTGCCGACGCGTCGAGCACCGAATTCGGCCCGACCGACGAACCCGTCGTCGGCATGATCACCGAATGGATGAGCGACGAAGGCTTGCAGAAGCGCGGCGCCGACACCAACCTCGGCGGCACGATGCGCCTTGGCGCCTATGAGGCGAAGCTGTCGCCGAACAGCCATGTCGCGAGCGTCTATGGCGCGAACGACATCAGCGAGCGCCACCGCCACCGCTACGAGGTCAACAACGCCTATCGCGAGAGCCTCGAGAAGGGCGGTCTCGTCTTTTCGGGCATGTCGCCCGACGGCATGTTGCCGGAAATCGTTGAGCGTCCCGACCATCCGTGGTTTATCGGGGTGCAGTTCCACCCGGAACTCAAGTCGAAGCCGTTCGATCCGCATCCCTTGTTTGCGGGCTTCATCGAAGCGGCGGTAAAACAGAGCCGGCTGGTCTAGCGCCGGGCAAAAGGGGTGTAGGGGCAATGGATCACGCGAGACTCGCCGAGTTGCAGGGCCCCGACAGCATCTTTTCCGGACTTTCGGTCGAAGACTGGGCCGAAATCGCCAGCCGCGCGGTGCAGGTCAATTTCGTCAAGGGCAAGGAATTGCTCGTCCAGGGCGACCCGGGCGACATGATGCTGATCCTGACCGAAGGCACCGCGCGTGTGTCGATGCTGACCTCGGGCGGCCGCGAAATCGTGCTCGCCTATGCCGAACCCGGCGCGATACTGGGCGAGATCGCGCTGCTCGACGGCGGCGAACGCACCGCATCGGTGACCGCGACGAGCGCGGGCAGCGCGCTCCAGCTTGGCCGCAATGCGCTCAAGGATTTCGCCGCGAGCCATCCCGAATTCGCCTGGTCGCTGATGCAGCAGCTCGCGCGGCGGCTGCGCACCGCCGACCAGACGATTGAGAGCGACCGCGCCTATGCGTCGGGCCCGCGGCTTGCACGTTATCTGAAACGCTTGATTCGCAAGGATGTCGAAGCGTCGCAGCGCGTCGAACTCAGCCAGACTGAGCTCGGCAATTTCGCAGGCATGAGCCGCGAACATATCAATCGCCAGCTCAAGAGCTGGGAGGAATCGGGCGTGATTTCGCTCGAGCAGGGCCGCGTGCGCGTGCTCGATGCCGATATGCTGGAAGATATCAGCGAGAGTGAGGGCTAGTTTAGCCGTCGCCCCCGCGAAGCGGGGGGCCGCTGGCAATTTACGCAGCGACGCCGGGTCAGGGGGACAACGGCCCCCGTCTTCGCGGGGGCGACGCTTCGCGTCGGAATCACAACGCCCGGGCCTCGCTTTGCGAAACCCGGGCGCCTGTGACGAACACTCGCCATCCCCCTTTGTTGCAGGCCTGGCGAAAGGCCTGCACTCCCTGGAGCCGGGCCTTTGGGCCGCGTTGAACCAGAAGCAGCGTGGGTAGGTCCGCGGGGGGGCTTTGTCACTCTCTGACGGGCACTTGGCCCTGCTTTTGCCGGGCGCTGTGACCTATCGGCAACACATTCAGCAAATCATTTGCGGTTTGACGCCATGCCGGCGGCCATTGCCAGCGGTGGCGGCGCTGCCTAAAGCGGCGCTATGCGTGTCATTCCTCATGCGCCGCAAAGGCACACCGCTCCATGATCCTGCGTCCTTACGAACGCACCATCTTCAAACGCTATATGCTTCCGCAGCGCGGCGAAGGGTTCATCTTCGTCGCGGCGGCGTTCAGCTTCACAGCCGTCATGCTCGGCGTCGCGGCGCTGGTGATCGTGATGAGCGTGATGAACGGGGTGCGCAGCGACCTGTTCGACAAGATTGTCGGCCTCAACGGTCATGCGGTGGTGCAGGGCTTCGGCGGGCGGCTCGACGACTGGCAGGATGTGCTGAAAAAGGCGAAGGCGACGCCGGGTGTGGTTTCGGCGACGCCGCTGATCGAGCAGCCCTTGCTCGGCACCTTCAGCGGACGCGTCGAGGGCATATTGGTGCGCGGCATGCTGGTGCCCGACATCCGCAAGAACGAGACGCTGAACGGCAAGGTCTTGCAGGGCAGCCTCGACACGCTGACCCCCGGATCGGGCAATATCGCGATCGGCAGCGAACTCGCACGCAATCTCGGCGCGACCGTCGGATCGAACCTGACGATCATCAACCCCGCGGGGCGTTCGACGCCGTTCGGCACCGTGCCGCGCGAGATCAGTTACCGTATTTCGGCGATTTTCGAGATCGGCGTCTATGATTTCGACAAAGCCTATGTCGTCATGCCGATGGAGGATGCGCAATTGCTCCTGCTGACCGGCGACCAGGTCGGGATGATCGAGGTGAAGACCAGCGACCCCGACAAGGTCGGCGAAATATTGCGGCCGCTCGCCGAAAAGGTCGCGGCGCAGGCGGTCGTGTCCGACTGGCGATCGATGAACGCGAGCCTGTTCGAGGCGCTGTCGATCGAGCGGGTGGCGATGTTCGTGATCCTGTCGCTCATCATCCTCGTCGCGTCGTTCAACATCATATCGTCGCTGATCATGCTGGTGCGCGCAAAAACGCGCGACATGGCGATATTACGCACGATGGGCGCGCCGCGCGATGCGGTGATGCGTATCTTCATGGCGATAGGGCTTTCGATCGGCGTTGCGGGAACCATCGCCGGGATGATCGTCGGTTTCGCGCTGCTCTATTTCCGTCAGGGCGTGCTGCGCGGGGTCGAGTTCCTGACCGGCCAGCCTTTGTGGGATCCGTCGATCCGGTTCCTCACCGAACTGCCGTCAAAGCCCGATCCGTTCGAGATCACAGCGATCGTCATCATGGTGATTGTCTTCAGCTTCCTCGCGACGCTGTATCCCGCCTATAAAGCCGCCAATACCGACCCCGTGCAGGTGCTGCGTTATGAGTGATGTTGCGCTGGAACTGGTCGAGCTGAAGCGCAGCTTCACGCAGGGCGACGTCACGATCGACGTGCTGCGCGGCGTCAATGCCACGCTGAGGCGCGGGGAGATTGTCGCGCTGCTCGGTCCGTCGGGATCGGGCAAGTCGACGATGCTGCAAGCCGTAGGCCTGCTGGAGGGCGGGTTCGACGGAACGATCCGCATCGACGGCGAGGATGTAACGCGCTTCGAGCAAGGCGAGCGGACGAAGACGCGGCGCGAAAAGATCGGCTTCGTCTATCAGTTCCACCATCTGCTCCCCGATTTCAATGCGATCGAGAATGTTGTTCTGCCGCAGCTGATCCGCGGCGCAGGGCAAGCCGAGGCCGAGGAACGCGCGGCGGATTTGCTCGGGCGGCTGGGGCTGGGCGAGCGCTTGCATCACAAGCCGAGTAAGCTGTCGGGCGGCGAGCAGCAGCGCGTCGCGGTGGCGCGCGCACTGGCGAACCGGCCCTTGCTCGTGCTCGCCGACGAGCCGACGGGCAATCTCGACGAGGCGACCGCCGACCGGGTGTTCGACCAGTTCGTCAACCTCGTGCGCGATCATGGCTCGGCGGCGCTGGTAGCGACGCACAACGAGCGGCTCGCGGCGCGGATGGACCGCGTGCTGCGCTTGCACGACGGGCGGATCGAGGCGTAGGCTCGCGCGATCAGAAGGGGACGGATTATGGCATTATACGATCTTTCGGCGAAGCTGCCCGGCGGCGGCACGCAATCGCTGGCCGACTATCGCGGTAAGGTGCTGCTGATCGTCAACACCGCGTCGAAATGCGGCTTCACCCCGCAATATGAGGGGCTGGAGGAGCTTTACCGCGACTATAAGGACCGCGGGCTCGAAATCCTCGCCTTCCCGTGCAACCAGTTCGGCGCGCAGGAACCCGGCGATGCCGCAGAAATCGCGAATTTCTGCTCGCTGACCTATGACGTCAGCTTTCCTTTGATGGCGAAGGTCGACGTCAACGGCGACGATGCCGATCCGATCTTCAAGCATCTGAAGAAGGAAAAGACCGGCCTGCTCGGCAGCGGGATCAAGTGGAATTTCACCAAATTCCTCGTCGATCGCGAAGGCAAGACCGTGTCGCGCCACGCACCGACGACCAAGCCCGAACAATTGCGCAAAGAGATTGAGGAACTGCTGGGTTAAGCCTTGGCAGAATCAGTGCTGTCACTGTAGCGTCATCGGATGGCCTTCAGCCCCTTTGTCCCCCTGCGCGTCTTTTCCAGTTTCACCATGCTGGAGGGAGCGATCGAGCCCAAGTTGATCGCCAAGGCGGCCCGCGAACGCGGGTTTCCGGCGATTGCGGTCGCCGATCGCAACGGGCTCTACGGCGTCATGGCATTTGGCGAGGCGTGCAAGGCGGCGGGCGTGCAGCCGATCGTCGGCACGCTGCTGAGCGTCGCGCGCCCGGGGCAGCGGCTCGCGAACGGCGCGCCGATCATCGACTGGCTCGCGCTCTATGCACAGGACAATGCCGGCTATGACAATCTCTGCGCGCTCGTGTCGGCGGCGCATCTCGGCCGCCCGGTCGAGCAGGATCCGCATGTGCTGCTGTCCGACATCGCGGGCAAGACCGACGGGCTGATCTGCCTGACCGGTGGCGGCGAGGGTGCGCTCGCGCGGCTGCTCGCAGGCGAGCAGAAGAGCGCCGCCGACGATTATGTCGAGCAATTGGAAGCGCTGTTCGGCGGGCGGCTCTATATCGAACTGTCGCGGCGCGGCGATGCGACCGAAATCGCTGCCGAAGCGGCGCTGATCGATCTGGCATATGCGCGCGCGCTGCCGATCGTCGCGACCAATCCCGCGAACTTCGTCGAACCGAATTTCCATCCCGCGCACGACGCGATGCTGTGCATCGCGCAGTCGGCCTATGTCGAGAGCGAGGACCGCCGCGTTTCGAGCCCCGAAGCCTGGCTGAAACCCGCCGAGGCGATGGAAGACGCTTTCTCGGATCTGCCCGAAGCCATTCATAACACGCTCGTCGTCGCGCAGCGCTGCGCGTTCATGGCGCCGAAGCGCGCGCCGATCCTGCCGAGCCTCGCCGGCGACCGCGAGGGCGAGGCGGCGCAGCTCAAGGCCGACGCGCATGCGGGGCTCGCGGCGCGGCTCGCGCATTACCCCGACCTGACCGACGAAGATCGCGAAGCCTATGTCACGCGCCTCGATTTCGAAGTCGACGTCATCGTCCAGATGGGCTTCCCCGGCTACTTTCTGATCGTGGCCGATTTCATCAAATGGGCGAAAAATCACGACATCCCGGTGGGTCCGGGGCGTGGTTCGGGCGCGGGCAGCGTCGTCGCCTGGGCACTGACGATCACCGATCTCGATCCGCTCAAGCTCGGCCTGCTGTTCGAACGCTTCCTCAACCCAGAACGCGTGTCGATGCCCGATTTCGACATCGATTTCTGCGAAACGCGGCGCGGCGAAGTGATCCGCTATGTGCAAGAGAAATACGGGCGCGACACGGTGGCGCAGATCATCACCTTCGGTAAGTTGAAGGCCCGCGCGGTGCTCAAGGACACCGGGCGCGTGCTCCAGATGAGCTATGGCCAGGTCGACCGGCTGGCGAAGCTGGTGCCGAACCATCCGACCGATCCCTGGACGCTCGAACGCGCACTGAACGGCGTTGCCGAGTTGATGACGGAATATAAGCAGGACGACGGGGTGCGCCGCCTGTTCGACATGGCGCGCCAATTGGAAGGCCTGCCGCGGCACAGCTCGACCCATGCGGCAGGCGTGGTGATCGGCGATCGTCCGCTCGACCAGCTCGTCCCGCTCTATCGCGATCCGCGTTCGGACATGCCGGTGACGCAGTTCGACATGAAATATGTCGAGAGCGCTGGGCTGGTGAAATTCGATTTTCTGGGCCTCAAGACGCTGTCGGTGCTCAAGGAAGCACGGCGCCTGCTCGCGCTGCGCGGGATCGACGTCGATCTCGACACGCTCGCGTGGGACGATAGCGAGGTGTACGAACTGCTCCAGCGCGGCGAGACCGTCGGGGTGTTCCAGCTGGAATCCGAGGGCATGCGGCGTACGCTGTCGGCGGTGAAACCGACCAATTTCGGCGACATCATCGCGCTCGTCGCGCTCTACCGTCCGGGGCCGATGGACAATATCCCGCTGTTCGGTGCCCGCAAGAACGGGCGCGAGGCGATCGCTTATCCGCATCCGCTACTCGAAGGCATCCTTGCCGAGACCTATGGCATCTTCGTCTATCAGGAACAGGTGATGCAGGCGGCGCAAATCCTGGCGGGCTACAGCCTGGGCGGCGCCGACCTTTTGCGCCGCGCGATGGGCAAGAAGGTCCAGGCCGAAATGGACGCGCAGCGCGAGACCTTCGTCAAGGGCTGCGGCGAGCATAACCAGATCGCGCCCAAGGCGGCGAACGAGCTGTTCGACTTGATCGACAAATTCGCGGGCTATGGCTTCAACAAGAGCCACGCAGCCGCCTATGCATTGCTGTCGTACCAGACCGCGTGGCTGAAGGCGCATTATCCGCACGAATTCTTCGCGGCATCGATGTCGTTCGACAGCCATCAGACAGACAAATTGTCGATCTTCATCGACGATATGCGCCGGCTCGACGTCGGAATCGCGCCGCCGTCGGTCAACGACAGCGAGGCCGATTTCTCGGTCGGCCGCAACGACGATGGGCTGACGGTTCGCTATGCGCTCGGCGCGCTCAAGGGCGTGGGCGAAAAGGCGATGGAGGCGCTGGTCGCCGAGCGCGCCAAGGGCGATTTCGCATCGCTCGACGATTTTGCGAGCCGCATCGATCCCAAGCTGCTCAACCGGCGCCAGATCGAGGCGCTGGCGGGCGCGGGGGCGTTCGACTGCATCGAACCCGACCGTCCGCGCGCCTTTGCCGGCGCCGAGAGCCTGCTCGCTTGCGCGAACAGCTCGGCGCATGAACGTTCGACGGGGCAGGGCGGCCTGTTCGGCGGCGATATCGCGATCGCCCCGGCGTTGCAGCTGCCTGCCGCCGAGCCGTGGACGCTCGCCGAACGCATGACGCGCGAAAAGGACGCCTTTGGCTTCTATTTCTCGTCGCATCCGGTAGAGCAATATGAGGCGATCATCGCGGCGCGTGGCGCGCGGTCCTACGGCGACATTTGCGCCAATGTCGAAATGACGCCGGGCACGCGCATTCCGATGACAATGGCGGGCATGGTCGAAAGCGCGCGGCCGCGCGTATCGCAGCGCGGCAATCGGTTCCTCAACCTGACGCTTTCCGACCGCAGCGGGCAGTTCCAGTCGAGTTGTTTCGACGAGGGCGCGGGCAAGATACTCGAGGCGCTCGCGGCCGATGGCGGCTGCGCGATCCTGTCGGTCGAGCTCGACCTGCTCGAGGGCGAAGAAACGCCGCGCGTCACGGTGCGCGGCGCGCAGCCGCTGGCCGAAATGGCGGCGACAGCGGCGCTGGAGCTGACATGCCGCGTCGCGCTTCCCGATGCGATTGCGGAGATGGCGCGCCTGCTCGAACGGCGCGACGATGCACGTGGGCGCGTGTTCGTCCTGACCGAAGACCCCGACACCGGCGACGAACTTTGTATCAACCTCGGCCGCGGGTTCGCGCTGGGGCCCGATGTCGTTTCGCGGTTCGAAATGGTGGCGGGAGTCAGCGACGTGGCGCTGTCGCTGTTCACGCCCAAGGATTTTCGGGCGCGTTAGCGATCCACGGTCGCCGAGGTCCTTCGGTAACCGTCCAACATGAAACAGGAGGTATGGAATGAGCCGAACGATTGCCGGTGCATGTCTTTGCGGCGCTGTCAGCTTCGAGATTTCCGGTGAATTTCACGCCTTCTATCTTTGCCATTGTTCGCGATGCCGCAAGGGCAGCGGATCGGCGCACGGCGCGAACCTGTTCTCGGCAACGGCAAAGCTCAACTGGTTGTCGGGGGAGGACAAGGTGAAATCCTATCATCTTCCCGCGACCCGTCACCAAAGAAACTTTTGCACCGAATGCGGGTCGGGGCTGCCGCGCGAAGTGATGCAGGGCGCGATGCTCGTCGTCCCGGCTGGAAGCATCGACAGCGCGATCGATATCCGGCCGACTGCCCATATCTGTTGTGACAGCCGCGCTGGATGGGACGCCGATCTGGAGACGGTTCCAAAGATTGGCGGGCTTCCCGGCTGATCGCGTCGCGGTTTTCGCGCCGGCCCATCCGTTGACGCTTGCGTAAACCGCGTTCCTCGCCTTATCCGTAAGGCAAGTAAGAGAGAGGAATGCCTGATGTCCGGAATGCAGAGCCAGCCGCTGCTGGTCACCAGCCTGATCGACCATGCCGCGCGCGAGCATGTCGATCGCGAAATCGTCTCGCGCTGGGCCGACGGCAGCCAGACCCGTACGACATGGGGCGAGGTCGGGCACGACGCGCGCCGCTTCGCCGCGGCGATGGTCAAGCTGGGCATGAACAAGGGCGACCGCATCGCGACGCTGGCGATGAACCACGGCCATCACCTTGTCAGCTGGTACGGCAGCGCCGGGATGGGCGGCGTGCTCCACACGGTGAACCCGCGGCTGTTCGACGAACAGCTTATTTACATCATCAACCATGCCGAGGACCGTGTGCTGCTGTTCGATGCAATGTTCCTGCCGATCGTCGAGCGGCTGCGCCCGCAATTGCCGACGGTCGAGCATTTCATCCTGTTCGACGCCCCGGCGCAGGGCAGCTATCTGTCGTACCGCGACGTGATCGACGCCGAGGATGGCAGCTTCGAATGGGTGCAGCTCGACGAACGCGACCCGGTCGGGCTTTGCTATACCAGCGGGACGACCGGCAATCCCAAAGGGGTGCTCTATGAGCATCGCTCGAACGTCATTCACGCGATCACCGAAATCCAACCCGACGTGTTCGGCCTGTCGAATCGCAGCGTCATCCTGCCGATCGTGCCGATGTTCCATGCCAACAGCTGGGGCGTGCCCTTTGCCGCCGCGACGGTCGGGGCCAAGCTGGTATTCTCGGCGACTAACGATGCGCAGGTTCTCTGCGACCTGATGCACGACGAGGGCGTGACGCACAGCGCCGGCGTGCCGACGGTGTGGATCGCGATGTTCGCGCATATGGACGCGACCGGCATCGGTTACGGCAAGCTCGAGCGCGTGATCATCGGCGGCTCGGCGGCGCCGCGCGCGATGATCGAACGGTTCATGCGCGCGGGGATCGCGGTCGGCCATGCGTGGGGGATGACCGAAACCAGCCCGATCGGGACGATGGGCAAACGGCCGTGGAACTGGGACGAGCTGAGCTTCGACGAACAGGTCGACATCGTGTGCCGCCAGGGTTGCCCGCCGTTCGGTGTCGAGCTGCGCATCGTCGATGACGAGGATCATGTGCTGCCGCGCGATGGGGTGACGAGCGGGCGGCTGCAATGCCGCGGGCCGTGGATCATCCAGCGCTATTTCAAGGCCGATACCGATGCCGCCGATACCGAGGGCTGGTTCGACACCGGCGACGTCGCGGTGCTGCACCCCGATGGCGTCATGCAGATCACCGACCGTGCGAAGGATGTGATCAAGTCGGGCGGCGAGTGGATCAGCTCGATCGAGCTGGAAAATGCCGCGGTCGGTGCGCCGGGGGTGCAGGAAGCGGCGGCGGTTGGCGTCTATCACCCGAAATGGGACGAGCGGCCGATCCTGTTGATCGTCAAAAAGCCCGGGGTTGAGGCGGACGAGGCGGCGATCGTCGAGTATCTGAAGGACAAGGTCGCCAAATGGTGGCTGCCCGACGAGATCGTCTTTGTCGACGAACTGCCGCACACCGCGACAGGCAAGATTTTGAAGCGCCAGATCCGCGACGATTATAAGGATTACAAGCTGAAGTCGCTGGTGGGAGCGTAGGGAGAACGTCGTCCCGCGAAGGCGGCGGCAAGGATTATTCTCAGAACAACTCCATCTGCCCGTCGCGCTCGGGCGGCCTGAACAGGTCGCTGCGGATCGGCGGGAAGCTGCGGTCCATGCCATGTTCGCGTGCGGCGCGTTTGACGCGGGTGCGGATTAGTTGTGCCCAGACGCCGTGGCCCTTCATACGCGTGAAGAAATCAGGGTCATTGTCGCGGCCACCGCGGATGTCCTGCACCATATGCATCACCTTGTCGGCGCGGTCGGGGTAATGCGCCGCCAGCCAGGCGCGGAACAAGGGCGCGACCTCGAACGGCAGGCGCATCAATATATAGGACACGCGGATCGCGCCGGCGTCCGCCGCGGCCGCCATGATCGCCTCGATTTCGTGGTCGGTGATCGCGGGGATGATCGGCGAGATGTTGACCTGCGTCGGCACGCCGGCGTCGATCAGCTTGCGGATCGCGGCGAGCCGGCGGCGCGGGTGCGGCGCGCGGGGTTCGAGCGTTCTCGCGATGGCGGGATCGAGCGTCGTTACCGATACCGCGACGCCCACCAGATTGTCGCGCGCCATGTCGGCGAGCAGGTCGATATCGCGCAGGACGCGGTCGGATTTGGTGGTGATGATCAGCGGGTGGCGCGTCTCGGCAAGGACTTCGATGACCGACCGTGTGATGCCCCATTCGCGCTCGATCGGCTGGTAGCCGTCGGTGTTGGTGCCGATCGCCAGCGGTGCTGCGGTATAGCCGCGCTTCGCGAGTTCGGCGCGCAGCAGCTTTGCGGCGTCAGGCTTGGCGAAGAGCTTGCTTTCGAAATCGAGCCCGGGGGACAGGTCGTGGAACGCATGGGTCGGGCGCGCAAAGCAATAGATGCAGCCATGTTCGCAGCCGCGATAGGGATTGATCGAGCGGTCGAAGCTGATGTCGGGCGATTTGTTCCGCGAAATGATCGTCTTGGGATGCTCGACCGTGACCGTTGTGCGCAGCGGCGGGGCGTCGCCGTCGATGTCCTCCGCCGCGTCGAGCCAGTCGCCGTCAAGGACGCGCTCGGCCGATCCGGTGCGTGTTGGGCGCAGATTGGTCGGCGCGCCGCGGCCCGCGATCGGGGGGAGGGGTTTGGACGATTCCACCGGTGGATCATAATCCTCCGGTGAGAACAAATAAAGAACAAATCGACTATTCGGTCAGTCGCGGCATCAGTTCGACGAAGTTGCAGGGTTTATGGCGGCTGTCGAGCTGGGTCGACAATATGCCCTCCCATGCGTCGGTCACCGCGCCGGTCGAACCGGGGAGCGCGAAGATATAAGTGCCGCGCGCGACGACGGCGCAGGCGCGCGACTGGATCGTCGAGGTGCCGATCGTCTGATAGCTGAGCCAGCGGAACAGCTCGCCGAAGCCGGGAATGTCCTTGCCGTCGAGCCGGTGCAGCGCCTCCGGCGTCACGTCGCGTCCCGTGAGGCCGGTGCCGCCGGTGGTGATCACGACATCGACATCGGGGTCGTCGATCCAGTTATGGAGGCGCGAGACGATCAGGTCGGTCTCGTCCTTGACGATCGCGCGCGCGGCCAGAATATGGCCCGCGCCGGTCAGCAGCTCCTCAAGCTTGTCGCCCGACCGGTCATCGGCAGCGCTGCGGCTGTCCGAAATCGTCAGCAGCGCGATGCGGACGGGTTTGAAGGTCAGGCTTTCGTCAATCGGCATTGGCCAGACCGCCGGCATAGGTCAGGCGCGTGCGGTCCTTGCCGTCGGGGAAGCGCGGCCATTTGCCCTGCGCCAGCGCGGCGCGGCTGACCGACGGCTTGCCCTGCTGCGCCTCGTACATCCAGTAATTGCGCAGCACGATGCCGACATATCCGCGCGTCTCCCAATAGGGGATCGATTCCATGTAAAGCAGGGGATCGCCATTGTCGCGGATTTCCGACTGCCAGCGCGCGACGGGCGCGGGCCCCGCGTTATAGGCGGCGATGACCTTGGGCAGCAGCCCCCCGGTTGAGGCGTCGCGGCTCAGATACTGCAGATAGCTTTGCCCCATGTCCATGTTGACCGCAGGGCTGCGGAGGTCGCCGGTCCCGAGATCGCCGCGCCAGCGCGCGACGTCGCGCGCTGTGCCGGGGCGCACCTGCATCAGGCCAAGCGCGCCCGCCGGGCTGACAACGGCGCGCTGGAAGCGCGATTCCTGCAGCGTGTGCGCGAAAACCAGCGCCGGGTCGACCTTCCACCCGCCATTGGGCTCCCATTTGGGCTGCGGATAGCGCGTCTGCGCCGCGAGCTTGCGGCCCTGCGGCGTGTTGTGTGCAAGATAGAGCTGCGTTTCGGGCAAGCTGAGCGCCCCGGCCATCGCGAGCAATTGCTCGTGCTGTCGGACGTCGCCGATCAGCGCCTGATGGCGGAGCAGCGTGCCGGCATATTTATCCTCGCCGATCTCGGCGAACGCCATCGCGGCGCGGACATTGGGCAGTCCTTCGAGTGCGCGCCAGGCGCTGCGGTCGGCACGGACATTCTCGCGCTGGATCTTCGCCTCGACGCCCAGCGATTCGGCGGCGAGCAGGCCGTAGAAAGTTTCCTCGTTCGACGCGGCGGCGCGCAGGCGCTGTTGCACCGATGCGGGTTCGCCCGCGGCGATCGCGGCGCGCGCGGCCCAATAATAAGCGGCGGCGCGCAGTTCGCTGTCGGGCGCTTCCTTCGCGACGCGGTCGAAGGCGGTGAGCGCGGTGCGATAGTCGCGGGTGCGCCACGCGGCGAGGCCCTTGACCCAAGCGCCCTGTGTCGACCATGCGCCCTGACCGTCGCTGCATTCGCTCGCCAGACGCAGCGCGTTGGCGTCGTCATTCTCGATATAATAGGACCAGGCGACCTTCTGCCGCCATTCGTTGCGCGCCTCGGGGCTCAGCTGGTCGCCGACGGCGTTGAGCAACGCTTCGGCGCCCGCAGGATCGTCATTCTTGATCCGCTCCGGAATCGAGCGCGCGAGCGCGGCCGCCGCGGGGTCGCCGCTGATCGCGTCGGCACCAAGGCGGCGCGGGGCGCTGCCGGACCAGGCCAGCCGCGCCTGGAACGGCAGCGTCGGAAGGTCGGTTGCACCGCGCCGCGTCGCCAGCCGGCCAAGCTGTTCGGCCTGCGGGAGGTAAGGCGATCGCGACAGGATCGGCATGATGTCGGAAATTTCGGCACGCGGGCTGTTCGCGGCGGTGAGCAGTTCGGCGCGCAGGAAATCGGAGAGCGGGCCGTTATCCGAGCCATCGAGCAGCGATTTGGCTTCGGCCCAGCGCTGGCCGCGGATCGCGGTGAGCACCTGCGTGTAAAGCTGTTTCTGTTTCGACGACAAAATCTCGGGCACCGTCTGCGGGGCCGAGGCGAGGTCGCGGTTGCCGGCATCGGCGGCGAACGCCGGTGCGGAGCTCAGGGAGATCGCCAGAACGGCGCATGAAATCAGGGTTTTGGTCATATTCTGCATCCGTCAACGTCCCCGGTTGAACAGTTTCAGGCTATCCCACGCCGCCGCCTTCTGCGCGGGCCTGGCTAGCAGCATCGTCGGATGCGCTACAGCCACGGCCTCCATCTTGCCGCCATCTTGGTTAATATTGAGTAACTTTCCGCGCGCATCGGGCAGCGGCAGGCCGGCGGCCATGCGGACGACGTCGCCGCCGATCAGCAGCAAACGCCCCGGTTTTGCCAGTTTCAGATGATGCCAGAGCAGCCGGTCGAGTTCGGCCGCTTCTTCGCCGTCGTAGCGTCCGCCGGCGGGACGCGTTACGGCAAGGCTGGCGACATAGCAGTCGCCACGCGCCTTGCCGATCGCCTGCAACATCGCGTCGAGCAATTTGCCCGCTGGGCCCGCGAACAGCGTGCCGTCGCGCTGATCGTCGATTTCGGGCCATGCGGTGAGCAGCATCAGCGGCGCGCCGGCGTCACCGACCGGGAGCACGCGGCGCGCGTCCCATTGGCTCCCGGGCACATCGTCGCTTGTCGCGAGCCAGCTTTGAAATTCGGTCCAGTCGTCCGGAAACACGACCGGTCCCTTGGGTTCGGCCGTCTCGGGCACCTCCTGCCGCTGGAGCGCAGCGGGAAGCGGAGGTAGTTCGGGCTCGGCGTTGACCACGCGTTTCGGCTTGGCCGCCGCAACGTCATTTGCCGGCGGCATGGCAAGCCAGCCCGCCGGTTCCTCACCGACAAGCATGTCGACGCCCGCCAGCGACCACCAGTCGCTATAGCTTTCCGCCATCAAGGCTGATTTTTGCCCACCCATGAATTTGTTTCAAACAGGCAGTTGACGGACGCGTCAATTGGCGGGCATCGCATTTCGTGACAGAATGAGCGCGGGACACGATGAATGATCCCGCGCGGGGACGGCAGAAAGGTATTTGCGGTGAGCGAACGGGAATCGATGCCCTATGACGTGGTCATCGTTGGCGCAGGGCCGGCGGGGCTTTCGGCGGCGATCCGCCTCAAACAATTGACGAATGACGCGGGCAGCGAATTGTCGGTGTGCATCCTCGAAAAGGGGTCCGAGGTTGGCGCGCACATCCTCTCTGGGGCGGTGATCGATCCCAAATCGCTCGACGAGCTGCTTCCCGAATGGCGGACGCAGGGCTGTCCGCTTGCCGAAGTCCCGGTGAACGACAATCAGCATTGGGTGCTGACGAAGGCGAAAAAATTCGCGCTTCCCGAATTCATCTCGCCGGGCTTCATGCACAACAAGGGCACCTATACCGGCAGCCTTGGCAATCTTTGCCGCTGGCTCGCCGAGCAGGCTGAGGGACTGGGCGTCGAAATCTTCCCCGGCTTCCCCGCCGCGGAAATTCTCTACAATGAGGATGGATCGGTCAAAGGCGTCGCGACCGGCGACATGGGCGTCGCACGCGACGGCAGCCATAAGGGCGATTACGCCCCCGGCCTCGAGCTCCACGCGAAATACACTTTCTTCGCGGAAGGCGTGCGCGGTCACCTGACCAAGATGATCAAGCCGCAATTCGCGCTCGACGCCGATTGCGAGCCGCAGGTCTATGGCCTTGGCGTCAAGGAATTGTGGGACATCAAGCCCGAGAACCACGCCGAGGGCCGCGTGATCCACACGCAGGGCTGGCCGCTCGACGAAAACGCCAATGGCGGCGGTTTCCTCTATCATCAGGCGAACGGACAGGTCGCACTCGGTTTCGTGACCTGGCTCAACTATCGCAACCCGCACATCTCCCCGTTCCAGGAGATGCAGAAGTGGAAAACGCACCCCGAGATCGCCAAGATCCTGAAGGGCGGCAAGCGCGTCTCCTATGGCGCGCGCGCGATCAGCGACGGCGGGTTGCAGTCGGTGCCGAAGCTCGCTTTCCCGGGCGGCGCGCTGATCGGTGACACAGCCGGTTTCCTGAACGTTCCGCGCATCAAGGGCACGCATACCGCGATGAAATCGGGGATGATGGCGGCCGAAGCAGCGTTCGCGGCGGTGACCGCGGGGCGCAGCAGCGACACGCTCGACGCCTATCAGGCCGCCTTTGACGACAGCTGGGTCAAGAAGGAACTCAGCGTCGTGCGGAACGTGCTGCCGCTCGTCGAAAAATATGGCGATCTCGCGGGAACGCTGCTGTCTGGCATCACGATGTGGCTCGAAACGCTGAAGATCAAAGTGCCCTTCACGATGAAGCATCATCCGGACAATGAGAGCCTGTACCGGGCCGACATCATGCCGAAACCCGATTATCCGAAACCCGACGGCGTGCTGACCTTTGACCGCCTGTCGTCGGTGTTCGTTTCGAACACGAACCATGAGGAGGACCAGCCGGTCCACCTCCAGCTCAAGGATCCGTCGATCCCCGTCGCGTACAATTTGCCGCTCTATGACGAGCCCGCGCAGCGTTATTGCCCGGCGGGAGTTTACGAGATTGTCGGCGAAGCCGAAGGCGATCCCAAGTTCGTGATCAACGCGCAGAATTGCGTCCACTGCAAGACATGCGATATCAAGGACCCGACCCAGAATATCAACTGGGTCACCCCCGAAGGCGGCGGAGGCCCCAATTACCCGAACATGTAAGCCCGCGCGCTTCTTTCTGATCGTCGCCGCGATTGCGGCGGCGGTTCCGGCGCATGCCGTCGACGACAATGGCGCCGCGCTCAACGCGCTCGTGCGGGCGCGGCTCGCGGAAGAGGGTGGTGAGCCCGCCGCGGCCTTGTCGGCGCTGACCGCGGTTTCGAGCGTCGCGCCCGACCTGCCGGGCCTGCGCGGAAGGATGCTCGAGCAGGCGATCGAGGCGGGCGATCTGGAGGCAGCACGCGCCGCGGCGCTGCGCCTATGGACGGCGGATGACCGCCGCTTCGATGCACAGCTCGTGCTGATGGTCGACGCGATGCGCCGGTCGGACTGGAAGGCCGCGCGCGATTATGCCGCGGGCCGGATCGACAAGGCAGGGGCCGACACGATCGGGCGGTTGATCCTGCCCACGGTGAACGCCTGGGTCGATGTTGGTTCCCGCGAAAAGCTGCCCGAGCGGCATCTGCTTGCAGTGAACAGCCGCACGCGTCCCGAGCCGGCGCTAACGCTGCAGGTCGCGCTCGTCCAGATCGCGACCAAGCGGGTCGGCGAGGCGGCGACGCTGACCGACGGTATAACCCTGACCGACCGGACCAGCCAGCTCGTCGGACTGCGCGTGGCGGCAACGCTCGACAAGGCGGGGCAACAGGATACAGCGCAGCGGCTGCGCGGGCGGATCGCGCTCGCGTCGGGACAGCGCGAGGACCCGATGCTGTTGCTACCCGATCAGCCCGTCTCGACGCCGCAGGCGGGTGTAGCGCAATGGCTCGGCCTGCTCGCCGACGGATTGGCGCGGACGCCGGGCGGCAGCGCCAAATTGCCGCTGCTGTTCGCCCGCGCCGCCTATTGGCTCAACGATCAGGATCTGGCGGTGCGGGCGACGCTCGTCGAGGCGCTCGATCGCAATGGCCAGCGGGGCGATGCCATGGCGCTGCTCGAAACCGTGCGCGCGCCGCTCCCCCCGGTTCTCGCGATGCGGCGCGCCGAATTGATGGCCGACGCCGGCGACCTGCCCGGTGCGGCCAAGCTGGCCGAGGCCGCGGCGAAGGACAATGACGCGCGCAGCATGCTCGTCCGTCTTGCCGATATCGCGCGCCGATCGGGCGATCCGGCAGCGGCGGCACGCGCCTATGAGCGTCTCGAAGCTTCGCTGGGGAACGGTGCTGGCGACAATATGCTGCGTGGCACGTTGCTGATCGCGCGCGCCGAACTGTTGCTGCAGGCGGGGCAGTGGGATGCGGCGGCGCCGCTGATGGAAAAGGCGGTCGCACTGCGGCCCGATGATGCCTCGATCCTCAATTTCGCGGGTTATTCGGCGCTGGAACGGCGCAAGGATGTGAAGCAGTCGCTCGCGCGGATCGAGGCTGCGTGGGCGCAGGAGCCGCAGAATGCGAGTATCGCCGACTCGCTCGGCTGGGCCTATTTCCTGACGGGTCGTACCGACGACGCGGTGAAGCTGCTCGAAAAAGCGCAGCTTGGCGAACCCGGAAATGCCGTGATCGTCGAGCATTTGGGCGACGCTTATTGGAAGGCGGGGCAGAAGTTTCAGGCGCGCTACAATTGGCGCGCTGCCGCGCTGCTCGCCGAAGCCGAAATGGCGACGCGGCTGGAGGCAAAGCTGCGCGACGGGCTGACCCCCGCAACCACCGCGCCGTGACCGCGTTTCGCGAGACGGGCTGGGCCAAGATCAACCTCGCGCTCCACGTCCGTGGGCGCCGGGCCGATGGCTATCATGCGATCGAGACCTTGTTCGCGTTCGTCGACGACGGCGACGCGATCGCCGCCGAGTTCGCCGATGCCGATGCGCTGACGATCGACGGTGAATTCGCCGAGGGGCTGAGCGCGGGCGGCGACAATCTGGTGATGAAGGTACTGACGCTGCTGCGCGAACGCTATGGTGCGGAGCGGGTGCCGCCGCTGGCGGTGACGTTGACGAAGAAGCTGCCGGTGGCGGCGGGGATCGGGGGCGGGTCGGCCGACGCTGCGGCGATGGCGCGGCTGATCCGGACGCATTTCCTGCCCGAGCTGGGCGATACGGCGCTGGCGCGGCTCGTCGGCCCGCTCGGCGCCGACATCGCCGCCTGTGTGGAAAGCACGACCTGTCTGGGTGTTGGGGTGGGCGAGGAGCTGAGCGCCGTGCCCGAATTGCGGCTTGGCGGAACGCCGGTGCTGCTGGTCAATCCGCGCCAGCCGGTGGCGACGGGGCCGGTTTTTGCGGCGTGGGACGGGATCGATCGCGGGCCGCGGTTCACCGGTGCCGATCTCCGCGCGCAGTTGTTCAGCGCGCGCAACGATTTGCAGCGCCCGGCGATCGCGCAGTGTCCGGCGATTGCCGATATCTTGCTCGAGCTCGGCGGACTGCGCCCCTGGCTTGCGCGCATGTCGGGATCGGGCGCGACCTGTTTCGCTTTGTTCGACGCGGCGGCCGGGCGCGACGCGGCGGCGGCGCAGCTGGCGGAGCGGCATCCGGACTGGTGGTCGATGACGGGGACATTGCGATGAGTGAAGCGTGGCGGCAACTCGGCGAAGCGCGCGCGGGCGGCATCTTGCTGATCGCCGATCATGCCTCGGCCCATGTGCCGGACGACGTCGAGCTCGGCATCGATCGCGCGCTGCTGGCCAATCATATTGCGATCGACATCGGCGTCGCCGAGGTTGCAGCGCTCCTCGTCGAAAGCGGCGCGGTCGATGCGGCGATCCTCGGCGGCGTGTCGCGCCTCGTCGTCGACTGCAACCGTGAGGAGGATGCGCCGGGCGTGCTTCCGATCGCCAGCGACGGGCATGCGGTGCCGGGCAATGCGCTGGGCGATGCGGCGCGCGAAGCGCGGCTGGCGCGCTTTTTCCGCCCCTATCATGCGCATATCGCCGCGACGATCGCCGCGCAGCGCCCGGCGATGATCCTGTCGCTGCACAGCTTCACCCCGTCGCTTGCCGCACATCCCGATCAGGCGCGGCCGTGGCACGTCGGGGTGCTCTATAATGAGGACGACCGGCTTGCGGCGGCCGCAATCGCGGCCTTGGAAGCTGAAGACATGGTCGTCGGCGACCAGCAGCCCTATTCGGGCAAGCTGCTCAACGCGACGATGAACCGCCATGCCGAGGGCAATGGCATTCCCTATGTTGGGATCGAGATGCGGCAGGATCTGGTCGGCGATGCGGCGGGGCAGGCGCTGTTCGCCGGGCGGCTTTCTCGCATGTGCAGCAAAGTTGCATTGAATCTGGCCAAATAGGCGTGTAGAGGCGCGTCTCTTCGCTTATTTTTGAAATAAAATTATCAGGACTGTAGAAAATGCCTTCATATCGTTCGCGCACCACCACCCACGGCCGTAACATGGCGGGCGCGCGCGGCCTCTGGCGCGCAACGGGGATGAAGGACAGCGACTTCGGCAAGCCGATCATCGCGGTGGTAAACAGCTTTACCCAGTTCGTCCCCGGGCACGTTCATCTGAAGGACTTGGGGCAGCTGGTCGCGCGTGAGATCGAGGCGTCGGGCGGGGTTGCCAAGGAATTCAACACGATCGCAGTCGATGACGGCATCGCGATGGGGCATGACGGCATGCTCTATTCACTGCCGAGCCGCGACCTGATCGCCGACAGCGTCGAATATATGGTCAACGCGCATTGCGCCGACGCAATGGTATGCATTTCGAACTGCGACAAGATCACGCCGGGCATGCTGATGGCCGCGCTGCGGATCAACATCCCCGTGGTGTTCGTGTCGGGCGGGCCGATGGAAGCCGGAAAGGTGATCCTGAAGGGCAAGGAAGTCGCGCTCGACCTGGTCGACGCGATGGTCGCCGCCGCCGACGAGAAATATACCGACGAGGAAGTCACCGAGATCGAGCGCGCGGCGTGTCCGACGTGCGGGTCGTGCTCGGGCATGTTTACCGCGAATTCGATGAACTGCCTGACCGAAGCGCTGGGGCTGTCGCTTCCCGGCAACGGATCGACGCTGGCGACGCATGCCGACCGCAAGGAATTGTTCCTGCGCGCGGGACGGATCGTCGTCGAGATGTGCCGCCGTCACTATGAGCAAGACGACGACAGCGTCCTCCCGCGCAATATCGCGACATTCGAGGCATTCGAGAATGCGATGAGCCTCGACATCGCGATGGGCGGGTCGACCAACACCGTGCTCCACCTGCTCGCCGCCGCGTTCGAGGCGGGGGTCGATTTCACGATGGACGACATCGACCGGCTGTCGCGCCGCGTGCCGTGCCTGTCGAAGGTCGCTCCGGCGAAGTCGGACGTCCATATGGAGGATGTCCACCGCGCCGGTGGGATCATGGCGATCCTCGGCCAGCTCGAGCGTGCGGGCTTGCTCCATGCGCATCTGCCGACGGTGCACAGCGCGACGCTCGGCGATGCGCTCAACAAATGGGATATTTCGCGGACCAACGATCCCGAGGTGCAGAAATTCTTCATGGCCGCGCCGGGCGGGGTGCCGACGCAGGTCGCCTTCAGCCAGGACCGGCGCTGGGATGACCTCGACCTCGACCGTGAGGCGGGCGTGATCCGCTCGGCCGAGCACGCCTTCAGCCAGGACGGCGGCCTCGCGGTGCTGTCGGGCAATATCGCGCTCGACGGCTGCATCGTGAAGACCGCGGGCGTCGACGAGAGCATTTTGAAGTTCACGGGTCCAGCCAAGGTTTATGAAAGCCAGGACGCGGCGGTCGCGGGCATCCTCACCGGACAGGTGGAGGCGGGCGACGTTGTCGTCATCCGCTACGAAGGACCCAAGGGCGGGCCGGGGATGCAGGAAATGCTCTATCCGACGAGCTACCTCAAATCGAAGGGGCTCGGCGCCGCGTGCGCGCTGGTAACCGACGGGCGCTTCTCGGGCGGCACGTCGGGTCTGTCGATCGGCCACGCCTCGCCCGAAGCCGCCGAGGGCGGAACGATCGGGCTGGTCGAGAATGGCGACCTGATCGAGATCGATATTCCGAAGCGCACGATCAACCTGATGGTCGCCGACGGCGTGCTCGCCGACCGCCGCGCCGCGATGGAAGCGAAGGGCGATGCCGCCTGGCAGCCCGCGAAGCCACGTCCGCGCAAGGTTTCGGTAGCACTTCAGGCTTATGCCGCGATGACGACGAGTGCCGCACGCGGCGCGGTGCGCGACCTGTCGCAGTTGAAGGGCAAGGGATGAGAAGACTCGGGGGGGCATTGCTGGCGCTGGTTGCGCTCACGGGCTGCAATCGCACATCCGACAACAGCGACCTTGCCGAGGCCGAAGCGCGCGGATCGCGCGAAGCCGCCGAAAACGGCCGCATCGAATGTGCGCTCGAGGGCGCGAAGCTGTTCGACCGGACCTGCACCGTCGAGGAAATGAGCGGCGAGGGCGGGGCGGTGCTCGTCGTCGGGCGCAGCAATGTCGGTTACCGCCGCCTGCAGATTACGACCGATGGACGCGGCGTGGTGTCCGCCGACGGCGCAGAGCCCGCGAAAGTGAGCATCATCGGTGACAATGTCATCGAGGTCGCGATCGGCAACGACCGCTATCGCCTGCCCGCCAATACGGGCGGCGCGAAGTAGTCGCTTTCGCCCGATCGTGATAGGACAGGGTGCATGTCCGTTCCCGCCGATGCCCCGATCCTGACCGCCAAGGCGATGCGCGAGGCCGAGGCCGCGTGCGCGATCCAAGGGACATCGCTCTCCGAATTGATGGAGCTTGCGGGCACCGCGGTCGCCGATACCGCGTGGCGTATGGCGGCGGGCGCACCGATCCTGATCCTGTGCGGCCCCGGCAACAATGGCGGCGACGGTTATGTCGCGGCGCGTCTTCTCGCGGAGCGGGGGGCGCCGGTGCGCGTTGCCGCGCTGGCCGAGCCCACAACCGATCTGGCAAAGGCGGCGCGGGCAGGGTGGAGCGGGCCTGTCGAGCCGCTGAACGGCCGCCTTGCTCCTGCTCCCTTGATCGTCGACGCGCTGTTCGGCGTCGGGCTGTCGCGGCCGATCCCGGACGGGCTGGCCATAATCCTCCGGCATTTTTCCGACCGGCGCATATTGGCGGTCGACCTCCCGAGCGGGATCGAGAGTGACGGCGCCCAGGACTGGACGCCGCCGCTCGCCGCCGATGTGACGCTGGCGCTGGGAGCGCTCAAGCCCGCGCATGTCCTGCTGCCGACCGCGCCGGGTTGCGGGCGCGTCCTGCTCGCGCCCATCGGCATATCGGCGAGCAAGGCGATGCGCAGCTTGCCCCCTCCGCGGACGCCCCAGCCCGATGTCACGGCGCACAAATTCACGCGCGGCATGGTGCTGGTCTCCGCCGGGCCCATGCGCGGCGCCGCCGGCCTGGCCGCCGCGGCAGCGCTGCGCGCGGGCGTAGGCTATGTCGTGCTCGACGGCAGCGATAGGGCACCCTTGTCGGCGATCATTGCCGAAAGCGAAGCGAAACTCGGCGAGCGGCTCGGCGATCCGCGCGTCGGCGCGGTCGTGATCGGACCGGGATTTCCGGCAGGCGACGAATTGCTGTTCAATGTCGAGGCGGCACTCGATTCGGGCAAACCGCTGGTGTTCGACGCGGCCGCCATCGACGCCGCGCTGCCGCGCCTGTCCGAAACGCCGCGTAATGCGATCCTGACCCCGCATGAGGGCGAGTTCGCGCGCGCCTTTCCGCAGCTCTACGGTAGCAAGATCGACCGTGCCAAGGCGGCCGCCGCGCGGACACGCGCAGTCGTCATCTACAAGGGCGCCGACACCATCATCGCCGCGCCTGACGGCCGTGTTGCCGCCGCCTGGCCGGGTAGCCCCTGGCTCGCGACGGCGGGGACGGGCGACGTGCTCGCCGGGGCGTGCGGCGCGACGCTCGCGCGCGGTGGTGACGCGTTCGATGCCGCGGTCGCGGCGGTGGGCTGGCATATCGCGCAGGCCGCGCGTATAGGCCCCGGCCTTGTCGCCGACGATCTGGTCGCCGACGATCTGGTTAGGGAATGAAATGACTGAAGCTGCGCTGATCGAGCGCATTGCCGCACGCGGCGATGGCGTGACGGGCGACGGCCGCCATGTGGCGGGGGGCGTGCGCGGGCGCCCGTGTCGCCGCGACGGCACGCCACAGCCGGGCGCCGCCCGCGCCCGCCGCCCCCGCCCGCCGCTC
>NZ_JNFD01000022.1 GCF_000756375.1 Sphingopyxis sp. LC81
TCTGTTCAACAAGCTCAAGAACTGGCGGCGTGTCGCCACACGCTACGACAAAACCAAGGAATCTTACCTCGGCTTCGTCGCACTCGCCTCAGTCAAACTATGGATACCCTTTGTCCACGAAACCTAGGCAACGACCTGATCGAAATCAAAACGATCACGCCGTTCAAGCGGACGGACACTGTTGAAATTAATATGGCGCGGAACTTTGGCAACTTGCCGATCTACCTTTTCGATACCTTCCGAAACTACGCTATCTCCCTATTTTCATACAATTTATTGAAAACCTATTTGACCTAGGCCGTAGACTCGTAAGCGTTGATCCAGAGTCGGGCTGCGAACAGTTTTACAGCAGCGAGGAAGTTGTCGGCGCGCTTGTCGTATCGAGTAGCTAAACCTCTAGCATTCTTAATCTTTCCAAAGAAGCGTTCGACGAGGTTGCGGTAGCGGTAGAGAAAGGAACTGAAGGCGAAGCTTTGCTTGCGATTGCGCTTGGCGGGTATATTGGCGAAGCTACCTTGTGCCT
>NZ_JNFD01000023.1 GCF_000756375.1 Sphingopyxis sp. LC81
GCTTGTTGGGAAGCTGCGGCTCAATAATTGACCACTCGAAATCTGTCAGTTCAAAACGGCGATGCATTGCAAGGCTCCTTTCACGAGCCTTGAATCAACCAGTACCGCTTCGCGCAACTAAATTTATTAGTTTACCGCCTAATGTATCCTGCGGCCGTCCCCTTTTTCCGCGAATTTGGAGACACATTGGAGACACGGACGATTTCCGAGGCTGTGTCTCCAACAGGAGGTGCGCATGCCGATAGTGAAGTTGACCAAGCGGGCCATAGACGCCCTCGTTCCGCCAAAAGCGAAACAAGTCATTCTGTGGGATACCGAGGTGAAGGGCTTCGGTCTTCGGATCATGGCATCGGGTATCAAGACCTTTGTCGTCCAGTATCGAAATGCCGAGGGCATCAAGCGTCGTATGAACCTCGGACGATTTGGTGTGCTGACTGTCGACCGGGCTCGCGATCTCGCGAAACTGAAACTGGCTGAGGTCATTGTCGGAGAAGACCCCGCTGACAAGGTCCGCCAGGTTCGCAAGGGCATGACGGTTTCCGAGATGTGCAGCTGGTATCTTGAAGAGGCTCGGGCCGGGAACATACTCGGCCGGAAGAACGTCCCCATCAAAACATCGTCGCTCGATCTGGATGAGAGCCGCATCCGCACGCATATCGGTCCCCTAATCGGCAACCGGATCGTCAAGCATCTGACGATTGCGATCGTCGAGCAGATGCAGACCGATGTGAAGAACGGTAAGACTGCAAAGCCCCGGACGGGAGGCCGTGGCGGAAAGGCGACCGGTGGCCCCGGCGTGGCGGGTCGCTGCGTCGGCACGCTCCAGGCGATCCTCGGCCACGCCAAGCATAAGGGACTTCTCGAAACCCATCCGACGCTTGGGGCCAAGAAACTCGCCGGAAAGAAAAGGACCCGGCGCCTCAGCGCCGCTGAGATCGAGTTGCTCGGAAAGGCAATCGCTTATGCCGAGGCCGGCGGGGAAAACCCGGTCGCCCTTGGCGTGGTGCGCACATTGCTCCTGACCGGCTATCGCCGTCAGGAAGGCCAAGCGATGCAACGCAGCTGGCTGCACCCCGATCGCGGCTATGTCATGTTTCCCGATACCAAGGGCGGCGCGCAAATCCGCGCAATCGGGCCCGCCGCAATCCGTGTGCTCGAAGCGCAGGCGGAAATTGCCGGCAACCCCCATCTGTTTCCCTCGGCGGTAGGGGAAGGCCCGTTCACCGCGGTCAGCGATTGCCTGAAGCGGGTGTGCGGCCTGGCAGGGATCAAAGGCGTCACGCCTCACACGCTTCGTCATACCTTCGGAAGCGTCGCCGGTGACCTCGGATTTTCGGAACTCACAATTCGCGCTATGCTTGGCCATGCTTCCCAGAATGTGACGCAGGATTATGTCCATATCGATGAAGCGCTGAAGCTTGCCGTCCGGCGCACATCCGACGAGATTGAACGATTGCTGCTGAAGGGCGCTGCACAGCAGCGGCTGATGCAGTTAGCGGCCTAGACCTCTGCCATCCGGCCAGCCGGTAAGATCAAACGCTAGCGGTAGTCAATGCGGATGCAGACCGCCCAGAAGGGCTGAATTGCGACAGCGGTGTTCTGGCTCTTTCTCATTGCTGACGACAGTCGTTGCCATAACCATGAAATCCTGTGCGAAATTCTGACTTTCAGCCAGGGCTTGCATCGCATGGCTTTTTGATAGCAGGCCGATCTCCAAGCGATTGCCGCCGCGACTTGCCGGGGCGCTGGTTCCAAGCTTGTAACCAAATGACGGGACGCACCGAACATAATGGTGCGGGGCAAGAAGCGCCTCGCGATGGCATGGAAAGAACTATCATGAAAACACCCGCGAAATTTGCTGCCGCTGCGGCATCGCTCGCCGCCGCGGCCCTCCTGGCCACCTCGCCCGCCAGTGCTCAGGCGCAAGCCGGAGCGAAAGAAAAATGCTATGGCGTGTCGCTGAAAGGCAAGAATGACTGCGCCGCCGGACCGGGCACCAGCTGTGCCGGGACGTCGACCGTCGATTATCAGGGCAATGCCTGGAAATATGTCGCCAAGGGCGCCTGCATCAAAATGGGCGGCACGCTCGAAGCGCATGCAGGAAATGCCCGTCCGGCTCCAAAGCGGAGCTGATCGCCGACTGACAGTTTCTCATCGCCTCTCGCGCCAATTCTTGGAGGATTCGTCATGATGATGGCACACCGAAGCCCTGAAGCCAGGTTCGTTACGATACTTGCTAGCGCCGCGTTGCTCGCCGCGTGCGGGCCAAACGTCAGCAACGGCAAAAGCGATGCGAATGCATCGGATGCTGCCAAAGTGGCCGAGCGCGACAAATGTTTTGGCGTTGCGTTGAAGGGCCAGAATGACTGCAAGGCAGGGCCCGGAACGACATGCGCGGGCACCTCGACCGTCGACTACCAAGGCAATGCCTGGAAATATGTCGAGGCTGAACGATGCGAAACGCTGGGCGGCTCTCTGGTAGAGCGTTCCGGCAATGCGGCACCTGTCGCCCAGAGCGGCTGAAGCCCTCGGGTCGCAAAGGATGCTGGCTGATATGAAATTTCTCACCGATTTGCCCCCTTCGGTAGGAATTGGACTGAAACCCGAACACTACTCCCGAGTGATCGAGTCCGCGTCGGCCAGCATCCACACCGCAATCCCACGCGCGATAGACCTGCCCGGCTGGGTCGAAGTGCACCCGCAGAATTATTACAGCGCTGGCGGGCCGTCGCACCGTTGGCTGTCGGCGATTGCCGAGAAAATCCCGCTCAGCTTCCATTCGGTCGGGCTTTCGCTGGGAAGCGCGCAGGGGCACGACCGAGACGAGCTCGATCAGCTGGCATCCCTCTGTGACCGTTACGATCCCGCGTCGGTGTCCGACCATTTGAGCTGGAGCGGAAGCGCGAACAACCGATATCCCGACCTGCTCCCGCTTCCCTATACGGAGGACGCGCTCCACCATTTTACGGGTCAGGTCTCGATCGTTCAGGACCGTCTGAAACGGCCGATCCTGATCGAAAATCCGTCGCGCTACCTTGCCTTCGCCGAGGATGAAATGAACGAAGCGGAATTCCTGCATCGCCTGTGCCGCGAGACAGGCTGCGGGGTCCTGCTCGACATCAATAATATCGAGGTCTCCGCAACCAATTTGGGTCTCGATCCTCGCGCCATGATCGACGCGATTGACCCGGGCCTCGTCGGCGAGGTGCATCTTGCGGGCCATGCGCGCGAAGAGCATGAGCTTGGCGTCTTGCTGATCGACGACCATGGGTCAGAGGTTTCCGATCTGACCTGGACATTGTTCGCCCATTTTGTCGGGAGGGCCGGTCGGAGACCCGTTCTCATCGAATGGGATACGAACATTCCCGATTATGACATACTGATCGGTGAAGCGAAAAAGGCCGAGACGATCATGCGAGAGCAGACCGCCGGGAGCCGTGCCGATGCTGTCGTTTGAGAAAGTCCAAGCCGAGATAATGTCGGCGCTCGATCACGGTCCGGCACATCTTCCGGAGGGATTGTTCCGCGGCGAGCGAGCGCGGGCGCTGCTGGGCATGAAGGTCCACGCCAACACCATCTCCCACGCCCGCCTGGTGGCGCTGGAAGACACATTTCCGCGCACGCGGTCCCGCCTGGGAACCGAGGCATTCAACAAATTGTCCCGGATGTATCTGGATTGGCCCGGTGTCCTTGGTCATCCGCTTGCACTTATCGGAGCAGATTTTGCAGCATTCCTGCGCGCGGGCGGGGAAACGCTGGCCGAAGCCGATCTCGCCGCCTTCGAATGGGCGTGGCTGGCATCTTATCATGCCGCCGAAGCGCCCACCCTCGGGCTGGCTGATCTTGCCGGCATCGCCGAAGCCGTTCTGCTTGAAATCGTCCTGGAGCGCCATCCGGCCGCGCAGCTGCTCTGTCTGAATCGGCTGGTCCACCAGATCATAGGCGAAGAAGTGCCGGGTCTCGGCGACGCGCCCGCCATCCTGCTCACGCGCCCGCATGCACAAGTGCTGGTCGCACCGGCGACTACGGCGATGTCGGCCGTTTTCGCACAAGCCAGCACGCCGGTCCGCATCTGTAACCTTTTCGGGGAAGGCGCCGAACCTGAAGGTGAACATCAACTGCCTCCTGACGACATCATGAATGCGCTCATTGCGCTGATGGAGTCAGGGGCATTGCAACGGGCGGGTTAGGCAATGGGCGTTTTTAGGCTTTATGATCGGGCGGTCGAGTGGGTCGCGGGTCGGGTTCAGGAAGGCTTTGCCCTGTTCTTTTTGCGGCTGGTGTTGGCTGGAATCTTCTGGCGATCCGGTCAGACGAAGATTGCCGAGGGCACCTGGTTTACGATCAGTGAAAATACCTTCTTCCTTTTCCAGGAGGAATATAGCGGCGTTCCCTTGCCAAGCCATCTGGCCGCCATAATGGCTACGGTCTCCGAGCATCTGTTTCCGATTCTGCTGGTGCTCGGATTGTTCACGCGGCTGTCGGCCTTCGCCCTGTTGGGCATGGCGATGGTCATTCAGCTCTTCGTTTACCCCGATGCCTGGTGGCAGGTGCATGCGCTTTGGGTCGCGATGGCGCTGGTGCTCATCGTTCGCGGAGGCGGGTGGCTGTCACTGGATGCCGTGCTGGCGCGCCAGCAGGGCCGTCAGGCCACGTCGTGAAGTCCGACGAACCTTCGCTTGCACGCCTCATGGCGATGGCACAGCAGGGGGACCGGCTGGCGTATCACACATTGCTGATGGAATGCCGGGTCTGGCTGAAACGATATTTTGCGAGGAGGGTGGCGCCAAACCATCTGGAAGATCTGGTCCAGGAAACATTGCTGGCGCTGCACCGCAAGCTGGCAACCTATGATCCCTCACGCGCCTTCTTGCCGTGGCTTGCCGCCATCGCTCGTTACCGCTGGGTCGATCAGCTGCGCCGCGTCTATCGTACGTCGGAAATTGAGCTTGAGGACGAGTTTATTGGCAGCAGTGACGAACCGGCGATCGTCGCACGCATCAGCCTCGAACGGCTTTTCGCGCAGCTTCCATCGGCTCAGGCTCAAGCGATTGAGCTGGTCAAGATCGAAGGATTATCGGTCGCCGAGGCGTCCCGCGCCTGCGGCCAAAGCGAATCCCTGATAAAGGTCAACATTCATCGCGGCTTGAAGAAATTGACCGCGATGATCGAGAGAGCGTGAACAGCATGTCCCGTGATAGCAATTCCCTGATTACCGAACTTGTCGGTGGGCTCAAGCCGGTCCGACCGCTGCGTCTTTCGGGCGGGCTTTCCTTCGCGCTCGCCGGGCTCGGCGTCACACTGGCGGCCGTCGCATTGTTATTCGGATTTCGAGCTGACGTGCTGGCGGGCAATTTCGACCCGGTATTTCTGTTGGCAACCGGATTGTTTTTCCTGCTTGGCCTTGCCGCCTCGGCGACGGTCATCGTCATGAGCCGGCCCCATGTCGGCAGCGATCACAGCGGCTGGCGATGGGCGGCTGCCATGGCCGCGCTTCTGCCGATCGCAGCGATCATAACCGGTTTGAAGCGAGGGCCTGCCGCCATGTCGGCCGCCGGAGCCGGACACGGCCTGGATTGCCTCATTGCCGGGAGCGCGCTCGGCTTGCTGGTCGCAGCGGCGCTTGTGTGGTGGTTGCGTCGCGGGGCGCCGACGTCGCCTGAGCGTGCGGGCCTGCTCACCGGGATCGCTGCCGGAAGCTTTGGCATATTCGCTTTCTCCTTTCACTGCCAATATAATGACATCGTCCATATCGGGCTGTGGCACGGTTTGGCGGTCGCTGTGAGCGCAGGACTTGGCAGGCTTTTCGTTCCGCGCCTGATCCGCTGGTAGAAACTGCGGCGGCAACGCGTTGCGAGCCACGCCTGCATTTCCGCCAAAAAGACGCGATGTAAGAAACCAGCCCGGCCGCGCGACAAATAAGCAGGTCGCCGGAATGGCGACCCGACGCGCAAGGATATGTGCCGCGGTTGCCCGAGCAATTCCGGACCGTCTGCGCTCGCCGGGTCGGCCCGTCGACTCTTGGCTATCCGACGGACACGAGCAAGATTTCGCCCTCGTGCGCCGTCAGGATATTGAGCAAGGGAAAGAGCCATGAATAACTATATGCGTTCAATGATCGCCGGCTTCGTAGCGACTGTGGTGCTGTCGGGGCTCATGCTTGTGAAGACCATGATGGGACTGATGCCGCAACTCGATGTGATCGCCATGTTAGGCGAGATGTCCGGGGACATGATGGGGGTCGGCGGCGCCGGCATCGCCTGGCTGCTGCACTTCATGATCGGCACCGTCGCTTGGGGGCTTCTCTTCGCGTTCCTTTACAAAATTCTGCCTGGACACGGCGCAGTGCCCAAGGGCGTGTCCTTCGGCATACTCGCCTGGCTCTTGATGATGGTCCTCCCCATGCCGATGGCCGGTGCTGGTCTGTTCGGCATGAAACTCGGCATGATGGCGCCCGTGATGACGCTTGTCCTGCATATCGTCTTCGGAGCGGTGATGGGTCTGGTGTTCGCCAAGCTGTCGCCTTCCCCGGTCGATGGAGCGCCGGCCTGAGCGAGCCCAAATCCGGCGAAGACGGGCGCGCCGTGCTGCTGCATCGGCGCGACCTCTCGCGAGACAGGAAGCAAGAGGATTGTCTATGACCTCAATCGCCCAGAAGCTCGAGTTCGCCGGCCATTCCGGGGCGAGGCTGGCCGCCCGCCTCGACTTGCCCGATGGTCCGGCGCGCGCCTATGCCTTGTTCGCCCACTGCTTCACTTGCTCTAAGGATCTCGGCGCCGTTCGCCGCATCGCAGCGGAGCTGGCGCGTGAAGGGATCGCCGTCCTGCGTTTCGACTTCACGGGGTTGGGATCGAGCGACGGCGAGTTCGCCTCGACCAATTTCTCCTCCAATGTTGCCGATCTTATTCTCGCGGCCGCGCATTTGCGCGATCATTTCCAAGCGCCTTCGGTGCTGATCGGCCATTCGCTGGGGGGCGCAGCGGTGCTGGCGGTGGCAAAGGACATTCCCGAGGTGCGGGCCGTCGTCACGATCGGCGCGCCGGCCGATGCCGCGCACGTCCTCAAGAATCTCGGGGGACGGCTCGAAGACATCGAGCGCGACGGCGTGGCGGAGGTCAATCTTGCCGGGCGGACGTTCCACATACAGAAACAGTTCGTCGACGATATCCGCAGCCAGCAAATGCACGCGGCCGTCGCCGGTCTCAAGAAGCCGCTGCTGGTCCTTCACGCACCGCGCGACGAGATCGTCGGGATCGAGAATGCGACCGAGATTTTCCAGGCAGCCAAACATCCCAAGAGTTTCGTATCGCTCGATACGGCCGACCATTTGCTGACCGATCCGCAAGATGCGGCTTTTGCCGGCCGGGTGATCGCCGGATGGCTCAGCAATTATGTCGCACAGGACCGGCCGCAGGGCGAGGCGCCTGTCGAGCATATCCGCATCGCCGAAACCGGGGCCGGCAAGTTCCAGAATAGCATACGCGCCGGTCGCCACCGGCTTTTCGCGGACGAGCCCCAAGCCGTCGGCGGACTCGATTCCGGCCCGTCGCCTTATGACTTCCTGTCGATTGCGCTCGGCGCCTGCACTTCCATGACCCTGCGGATGTATGCCGAACGCAAGAAGCTCGGCCTCGGCCGGATCGCGGTCGACGTCAGCCATGCCAAGATCCATGTCGACGATTGCGCCGATTGCAGTGTCGAGGAACGTGCGAGCGACCGGCGTATCGATCGTTTCGAGCGGCGCATAACCGTGGAGGGGGACCTCCCGGATGAATTGCGTGAAAAGCTTCACGAGATTGCGGATAAATGTCCTGTCCATCGCACGCTGGAGGCGGGCGCGAAGGTGAAGACCATTATTGATACAGACGGACACAGCTGATGTGGGAGAGGATCGCGCGGCTCACCGATCAGAATGTCCGCGGTGCGATTGGCTTGCGCTTCGAAGCCTTTGTCGACGAGGCGTTTCAGTTGGTGCGCTGGTCTGCCATTGTGGGGTTCGCCCAATTTCTGGCCACCCGTTATCCAATACCGCTCTTTAATCTGCTCCATTGGGGTTTGGCGATTTTGCTCTTCGGCTACATTGCATCGCGTTTTTTGCTGCGCCCCGAAGTTCGACTATTTGCCGACACTGCTCCGCGCTGGCAGAAGATCGTGCAAAGCGCCGTCAATTTTCTACTCTGCATCGTCGTATTTCTGGCCCTGCTTTGGGCAATAGCGGCGGTCACGAACGGTATTGCGGAATATCGGCTCGCTCAACAGGGCGAAATGACGATTTGATAGCTTGTCGGCCGGCTATCCCGCGCCTCTCCGGATGACCGAAATGCCGCCAAGCGATGGGTGCGGTATCGACCTTGGGACTTCGCCGCATCGGCGTCGTTTTCGTCGAACCCGTCGCAAGAGTCGGAGAGCGTCGGATCGCACCGATAAAGCGGCGCCCCTTGTCGCGACGCGCGGCATCTGGCGGGTCACCGCATTGCTACGCAGAAGCCAAGGCCCAAGAGAGACTGTGATGGTCGAAGCCTTGAGCGAGCGTTGGCTTGACGATCTCGAAATAGGGAGAAACGTCGAAGTCGCGGGGCGTGAACAGGCTATGATGGCGGATATGGAGGATATCGCGCAGGCAATCGCGGCAATCGGGATCGTCGATCAATTCCTGCGTTATTGCAGGCAGGATCGGATAGCGTATCGACTGGAAAGCCTGAGCGATCAGGGTCGAGCAGATGGCCTTGGTGGGTTCGCCGCTGCCGAGCGCGATCATCCGGCGGCGCCAGCTTGAAGGCACAGGCGGCGTTGGGCAGAGAAAGCGGGCGAGATCGACGACATTGGCAAGGTCATAGGCGTCGCCGATATGGTCGCGGGCAAACCGGGTGACCGCGCCGATCTCAATCTCGCTTAGTCCCACCGGGCGGCATATTCGGCTGTGCAAACCGACAAATTCCTCGCTGGTGACCAGCCGAACCCCCTCGACCGCATCCGCTTCGATGAATGAAGGTCGGCGAACGGGAGACTGGCCGGACGCTTCGACACACAGCGCCGCGTGCGACCATGTCGATTGGGTAAGATATTTGATAGCGGTGCTGACGCGCTGACGGCCATCGACCAGGAGCACATCGCCGGCCCGGATCGTAGCCGCAAGTGCCGCTTCGTCGGTCGGAACATTGGCATAGGGCGCTCTCGACGGACCGGTCAGATATCCGGCCAGTAGCCGCCCAATGCCAAGCAGAAGGCCCACGACCTATCCCGGCATCGCGAGCAAGCGCGAACGTGCGAGATCGCGCAGGACGCCGGCTTCGAGTTGCGCCTCCTCCAACAAGGCTGCGACAAGATCCCCAAGCGACACGAGCCCGGCTACGCCCCCTGCGACATTCCAGACAACCGCATGACGGCACCGCTCGCGGGTCATGGAGCGCATCACCTCGGCCGCATCATCTTCACATCGGCAGGAGAGAACAGGTTTGCGCATGAAGCCAACCACCGGCCAGCACAATGCGTCGGCGCCATGCAGCGCGACCGCCGAGGTCAGCTCCTGCTGCGAAACGAGTCCGGAGATGGACGCAGCATTCCCTTTCACCACGCCGACCGACCCGATCGCCTTGCGATGCATCACATCAGCGGCCTCTGACAGGGGTGCCATTTCATCGACGGTTTCGAACTGGCGTCCCTTGCGGGAGACGATGGCGGCAATCTTCATGTCGGGTACCTCCGTTCAATCGCCCCTATGCTGGATTCGGAGAAATTGCGGCGCCGGTTACAAAGATGAAGCGCGCGCGCGAATGAAGATGAGCGATGCTCTGCGCAAATATCGGGCAAGAACCGCGAACGGGCGCAGAGCGCCATTCGTCAATTCAGACCCAGGGCCTCGAGCTTGGCGTCGAGGTCGATCGCGCAGGTCGCCAAGACATCATGTCCCGCCTCATAAGCGGCCGCCCCGTCGGCCTTGACCAATTTGGCCAGGCCAGCATCCCGGGCGCGCAGCAGTTCGGCCAACTCGACCCGGTAAAGCGCGACCATGGCGGTCAGCAACCGATTCACATGATGATCTTCTGAGGTGTTATCCACATTATAGCGGTCAAGATGGGCAATCACCGTTTCGGCCGGATAGAGAAATTCATCGGTGACCCAGCGGTTTGTCGCGAACCAGCCGCGCGGAACGCCATCATGATCGACCGACAGACCCGCAATGTGCGTGACATGGGCTGGCGCAGCCTCGCCTTCTGCTGGTGCTGCCAGTGGGCGCTCTGCAATGTCGAGCTGGGTTCGGTGCAGGAAGAGATGGAAATGCCCATGCTCGGCCGGATCGCGGGTGCCCGGGGGATGCACATGATAATACCAGCGCGAGCGCGTCTTTTCATCGCGCGCATCGTCGTCGGGATAGTGCGACCACCAATGAACGTCGGCGTCCGGCAGCACGCGCTGCATGAGCGGACGCGCCTCGCCCGCCATCTGCACGATCGTATCGATCACGACGGCTGCGGCGTCGATCGGCTCCATGATCATCCCCAAGATATTTCCAGAATATGCGTTCGTGGCGCGACCGGCAAGCGAAGCGCGATCACGCCGCGCAGTCTGGACATGCATCAACCACGCCCTCAGCACTCGAGGCGAAACCGGCGATGACCCGCCATTGCGTTCGCGGCGTCCCAAATGCCGCTCCCCGACGGACAAGTCGCGAGCCGCGTTCGCGCGAGTCCGCCGGGGAGCGAGAGGCAGCTATTATTTCTTGGCCGCGCAGGGTTTGGCGGCACAAGGCTTCGCGCCGCATTCCTTTGCCGCGCAGGGCTTCGCGGAACAGTCCTTGGCAGCGCATGGGCCCGCAGCACAAGGTTTCGCACCGCATTCCTTTGCGGCGCAGGACGCGGCCGTACAATCGGCCGCGACGCTGCCGTCGTCGGCCAGTTCGGCGGTTGCAGCGGCGCTATCCTGTTCGACCGGTTCGCTACCCGAACAGGCGGACGTCGCCATGGCGAGGCCACCGGCCACGGCCAACATCGACGCGAATTTCATTCTCTTCATCTGTTTTGCTCCCAATAATGTACGGGCTGAAAAGCCGGTTGCGGCAGCGCCCCTTCGCCGCATCCGAAACGTCCGACCATGGGGCCGGGCGAATGGCCCTGTCGTTGCCGGCTTGCTCCTCGCGCTAGCCAGGCTCGACATCAGCGAGCGGCGGAACGCGATAGCGGCGGCATATCCTATGTCTGCTCAGGTTCGCGGGCGAACGGCTCCCGGTTACAGCAAGCGGGATTTTTTCTGGCGGTGCGGATGAGCCGCATAGGCCGCGTCACCTGGGAGAAGGGTGAAAGGTGACGCGGCGCGGCCGAAATGGGACTATTCGGCCTCACTCCCGGTTCGCGTGGGACATCGAATTGGTTACACCTCAGCAAACTGCGTGGCATTTTGCACGCCACGGTTGTCGGCCAAGGGGGTGGGCAACCGATCTGCACGGCGGCGCGTAGAGACAGGACCACCGACGCGGGGCCGTGCCCGCCAAACCGGAATTTCCGGTCAACACCCGAGGAAGGATCACCATGACCGACCCGCTCGTGCCGCTCCGCGCGATCTTCATCAACTGTACGCTCACGCCGTCGCCGGGAACCTCGCACACCCAACACCTAATGGATAATGCGGTTGCGATCATGGAGGCCAATGCGGTGGCGGTCGAGACGATCCGCGCGGTCGACTGGAATATCGCCCCCGGCGTGCAGCCCGATATGACCGCGCATGGCTGGCCGGAGGACGATTGGCCAGGCATCCAGGACAAGGTCATGGCGGCCGATATCCTGGTGCTGGGAACACCGATCTGGCTCGGCGACAAATCCTCTGTCTGCACGCGGGTGGTCGAGCGCCTCTATTCCTATTCAGGAAAGCTGAACGACAAGGGGCAATATGCCTATTATGGCCGCGTCGCCGGCTGCGTCGTGACCGGTAACGAGGATGGGATCAAGCATTGCGCGATGAACATGCTCTACTCACTTCAGCATCTCGGATACACGATCCCGCCGCAGTCGGACGCGGGTTGGATCGGCGAGGCCGGACCCGGTCCGTCCTACGGCGACAACGGTACGGGGCTCGACAATGATTTCACCCGGCGCAACACGGCCTTCATGGCATGGAACCTCATGCATCTCGCGCGGCTGCTAAAGGCGGCGGGCGGCATCCCCGCGCATGGCAACCAGCGGACGGCTTGGGACGGCGGCGCGCGGTTCGACCATCCCAATCCGGAATATCGCTGATCGACACCCGGCGTCTCCACTGTGTTGACCGACTATACTGTTCGAAAGGATCGCCTCACGCGCCGGCTGGCGATCGGCGCTCGCCCGACTTGGCGGAACGCGCATGGCCGAATATGCACTGGTCCAGACACGGGCCGATATCGCCGCCGCCCATGTCTTGCTACAACCCCCCTCGGCTGCACGGGACCCAATCGAGACGGCCGTTAAGGCGGTTGCGCATCCCGCCGGCGCGGGTGCTTCGGACAATCGCGCCGGGCTGTTCGGATTCCGGCGCCTTATTACAGACGAGGCCAGATTGTCCCACCATTGCGGCGTCGTCGTCGATCGGTCCAAGCGCGGAGGCTACGGCCAGGCGTTGGTGAACGGCGTCCCGGCCAAGCGATCACGGCTGGACTGCGGTGCCTCCCGCTCGCGGCGCGTGGCGCCCAAAAAACTCCAGCGATCCGGCGCCTTGAACCGCCTTGCACCTTCAGCATCGCTCCCCTCAAAATAGTATTGACCGATCGTTCCAAACAATCCAGACTTGGTTATGCCTTGGGAAAAGCGATTCGATGTCGGCGAGACACTGACGCGTGCGATGCATGCGTTCTGGACGCGCGGCTATGAAGCGACCTCAATGCAGGACCTCGTCGCCGCAACGGGGGTCAACCGCGCGAGCCTTTACGCGACCTATGGAGACAAGCGCGCGCTGTTCCTCGCGGCCCTGCGGAAGTATGACGGCGAAGTGCGCGGTCACACGCTTCAGGAACTCGCGCGCGCTCGTGCACCCGCCGAGGCGATTGGCGCGCTGTTTGATAAGTTCATTGGCCAGACCGAGGTCCCCGGTAACAATTGGGGCTGCTTCATCATCAACACGGCGCTCGAGCTTGCGGCGCACGACGCTGAGATTGCCGACGTCGTCAACGCTGCGCAGGACGAAATCGAAGCATTTTTTCTTGCCATGATCCGCAAGGGCCAGGCGATCGGAGAGTTCGACCCGAACCGCAACGCGGGGCTGCTGGCCCACCAGGCGCTCGCTTCCTTGCTCGGACTGCTGGTGATGATTCGGAGTCGCCCGGAGCGCGATTACCTCGATGGTGTTCGCGACGGCGTGCTTCGATCGCTTCGCTAGGATTTTTTTTGCGCGGTTTGGAACGATTGTTCCATATTTAGAGAGAACAGGCGGAGGCCAATCACTAACCCTGCCGCCAGAGCTCACTGCCATCGCCCCACGGAGGGTGGACTTCGACTCAAGAAAGGAAACAGATATGACCGAGACATTCCGAACGACATTGCCGCTGCGCCGTGCCGACGACGGCGACCCCGCTGTCAGTACGCCGCTACAGGCGGCGCAGAAAGCGATGGGCATGGTGCCCAATATGTACGCCGCCATGGCCAATCTGCCTGGATTGCTCGAAGCGTATAATTTCGCTTACTCGAAATTTCGGGCCGAAGCGGGCTTCACTGCGATCGAACAGGAAGTCGTCCTGCTGACGATCAGCCGGATCAACGAATGCCATTATTGCGTTGCCGCGCATAGTTTCGTCGCCGACGCGATGTCAAAGGTGCCGGCCGAGGTGACCGACGCGATCAGGGCCGACCAGCCGATCAGCGACAGGAAGCTCGAGGCGCTTCGCCGCTTTGTCGCAACCATGACTGAAAGCCGTGGCAACCCCTCGCCAGCCGAGGCCGAGGCATTCCTCGCCGCCGGATATCAGGAAACCCACATCCTTGGCATCATCCTTGCCCTGAGTGCCAAGGTCATCTCGAATTACAGCAACCATATCTTCCACACCGAGGTCGATCCTGCCTTCGCGGGCCGCGCCTGGACGCCGCCTGCCTGAGACCGATCGCCTGCATTCCGGTACCGGCCGGTTCGCGAAGTCCCCCAAAGGCACGCGGACCGGCTCCAACGCCGGAGGAGTCCCATCGCCGCCGGGTCGCAACAGCGGCGATGGGACTCTCAAAAAAAAGCGCGCGCGGGTCGAGCGGCCGGCATGCTAGAATTGCGGTTCCGTTTCCTGACGCAGAATATCGCGCCGATTTGGGTGTTGGACGGCCCCTGATTGTAACCAGATCCAGGTGATGCCCGAATGTAAAAGGGCAGGCACAAAATCCTTTTGAGCCAATCTTATCCAGAAGCCGCGATGCGCGCCTTGAATTGCCAAAGGCAGCAGATCGGGCGATCGGGAAGGCGCGCCAGATGAACGAAGCAAGCTCGGACGTGATCCAGCCAGCCAGCTCTGGCATCCTCTGCCTGACCGCGGAACAGGAAGGCGCCATTTTGGTGGGCCAACTTGACTGCCCGTCGCGCAACAATAACGCTCTCGCTCGCTGGGGTCACCGGTTGCGGTCGTTACTACACAGGCGACCGTCGTGGATTCATCGTGGCTTGGCGAACTCAAAGCTCGAAGCGCTGCGGATCTGGATTTGCCTGCAAAATTACCCCGACGCGGCGCTTGAAGACATTGTGCGCCGCGAGCTGAAAACCGAGTTTTCACCCGAGCAACTGGAACAGCTTGCCGCGAACGCGCGCCAGTTACGATATGGCGCCCCAGCCATCAATGAACCGCCGCAGATTTCCCGGCTCTTATGAGCGTGTCAGCTCTTGCCGCGCTCCTTCTTTCGTCGGCGGCGGCGAACACGATCATCGATCCAATGGCAGACGGCGGAGCCATCGCTAGCTGCGAGCAGCGGGCGGACAGCGGTCCTGCCGCCGGATCTGAAACGCCCGGCGCGAGCCAGCAAAGTCTCGAGGTAGCGCCACCAGCAGCGCCGGATTCCAACGAGACGCTGGAAGCGGAGCAGGCCGCAAGCGAGATCGTCGTTACCGCACGCGGCGATCCGCCACCAGGCGATCCGCTGCAAGAAATCAATATCCAATCCTTCCAGCTTGCCCAGTCGGTCGACCGGAGATTTGTCGGACCTATTGCCCGCGGTTATCAGGAAGGCGTGCCTGAACCGCTGCGCGACGGCGTGGGGAACGCGCTGCGGAACGTCGGCGAGCCGGTGAATTTCCTGAACTTCCTACTCCAGCTCAAGATCGGCAAGGCGGCGGAAACGGTTGGGCGCTTCGCTCTTAATTCGACGATCGGCGTGGCGGGGGTTTTCGACGTCGCGAAGAAGAAGCCGTTCAACCTTCCCTATCGACCAAATGGATTTGCCAATACGCTCGGCGTCTACGGGCTAAAGCCGGGGGCCTATATGTACCTGCCGCTGATCGGTCCGACCACATTGCGTGACATGGTGGGCGACGGGGTCGATCTCCTGGTCCTGCCCGCCGCTTTCGGTAAACCATTCAATCGCTCCGCCTATGCGATTCCAACAACGACGATCACCAAACTCAACGACCGGGTCGATCGCGACGCGGATATACGCCGCCTGCAGCTCGAAAGCAGCGACCCCTATGTGGAGACCCGCACCCTCTATCTCGAGATGCGTCGGCGCGACATCGACGCGCTGAGGGGCAAGAGCCAATCTGAAGCCGAGCCGTCAGTTCCTGCGTCGACCGATAAATCCGGGATTACGGGACGATCCTGTCTGGGGAAGAGGGAAGCGTCACCGGGCGGTGGTCGCGAATAAGCGGGAGCGGCAGCTCAATCCTTGCGCCCCGGCTCGATGCCCCATCGCGCGGCAAGGCGCGCATAGATAGGTTCGCCGCGATGCGGATCACTGGTCGCTCCCCCCATACGCTCCATGCGGGCCTCGATTTCCGCGCGGTCTGCGGCGAGCGGATTGCCCTTGATCCCTGCGCCTTCGACGATGCGGTTCATGAAGTTGAACAGCGCACAGATGCTGATCGCGTCGAATAGCGCTTCCTCGTTCCAGCCTGCCGCGTAAACCGGCACGGCGTCGGCGTCGCACATCTGGCTGGGATTGCGCGTGAGCTTTGCGACATAGGCCAACAAGGGTTTCAGTTGTTCGTCGATCTTGCTCGACGCAGCGTCGGCCATCAGATCCTCGAAAATTTCTGAGTCGATGCCAAAGGCGCGCGCCGCGACCACATGCGCGCCGTGGCAATAGGTGCAGGCGTTGAGACCCGATACATAGGCAGCGATCAGCTCGCGTTCCGCGACCGTCAGCGGCGAGGGGTCGCGCAGCACCCTGTCATGATATTCGAGCAAAGGCAGGACCGCGTGCGGAAAGCGGCGAAAGAGCTTGTCGAGCGCTGGCTCGCCTTCGATCGATGGAAAGACCGGCATGCTATTTCTCCTTGTCAGTCGAACCAAAAACCTGCCGCGCTATCCAGGTTCGTTGTATGACGGTCAGGAGGCACAAAGCGGCAAAACCCCAGGCGAGCGGTACGAAATAGGAGGGGAAAATGGCCATGAGGATGAAGCACAGGATCGTCTCGCTGCCTTCGGCCAGGCCGCTGTTGTAGAAGAAGCTTTTCCGGCCGTGGGCCTGGGTTTCAAGGCCCTGTTTTGCGGCAAGCGTCGCATAAGCAAGAAAGCTGGTCCCGGTGACGGCAAAAGCCGCGACTAGCACGAGCGCCGGCAAGAGATTGTCGGGGTCGGCGATTGCGAAGCCCACCGGGACTGCGACATAGAAAATGAAATCGCCCACGATATCGAGAAAGCCGCCAAAGTCGGTCAGCCGCGTCGCCCTTGCGACCGCGCCGTCGAGGCCATCAAGGAGGCGATTGGCGAGGATCAGCGCGAGGCCTGCATGATAGTCGGCAAGCGCAATCGCTGCCGCGGCCGCAAGGCCAAGCATGATACCCATGAGACTTATCGCGTCGGCGCCGATACCGCGACGCGCAAGCCATCGGCCCATCGCATTGAGCGGTGGGTCGATCAGCGGACGAAGACGGGCATCGAACATCGGTCTAGGCCCAGGTCACGAGGCCGATGACCGCCCCGGTCATCGCTGATGCCATATTGCCTGCCACCCAGCTCTTCATCCCGAGCTCCGCGACATCGCGGCGGCGCGCCGGCGCCAGCGTCGCGACGGTCGAGACCAGGAGGCCGACGCTGGCGAGATTGGCGACCCCGCTCAGCGCGTAGGTTGTGATCAGCAGGCTGCGCGGATCGAGCGTTCCCGCGGGCATGGCGGCGAGACCGAGATAGGCGACATATTCGTTGAGGATCGCCTTGGTCCCCATCAGCCCGCCCGCAGCGGGCGCCTGGTCCCAGGGGATGCCGATCGCCCACATCAGCGGCGCGAACAGCCAGCCGAACAGGCGCTGGAGCGTCAGCGGCGCCCCATTGGCCGGCGGCAGCAGCGCGAGCAGCTGGTCGGCGAGGTTGACGAGCGCGAAGACGACGATGATGATACCGATCACCGCGAGGACGAGCTGAACGCCCTCCATCGTGCCGCGGATGACCGCGTCCATGCTGCTCTCGTAGGCAAGGTCGGGCTCGGCGGCATCAGCGCCCGGCGATCCGTCGCCCGGCACCATGATCCGGGCGACCAGCACCGCGGCGGGAAGCGAAATCAGTGACGCGACGATCATGTGGCCGACCGCGTTCGGCACCGTCTTCGCCAGGGTTGTCGCATAGAGGATGAGGATCGCGCCCGAGATCGTCGCCATGATCATCACCATGATCATGAACAGTTCGGCGCGGCTCATCCGGTCGAACCAGGCGCGCAGAACAAGCGGCGATTCGACGACGCCGAGGAAGATGGTGGCGCCGCCGCCAAGGCCGACGACCCCGCTGACCCCAAGCGTCTTGCGCAGCGCCCACGACAGCCCGCGAACCAGCGCGCGCAGCACGCCCCAGTGCCAGAGCAACGCCGAGATTGCCGAAAAAACGATGATCAGCGGCAGGATTTGGAAGGCGATCACGACCGGCGCCTCGGCGCCGGGCTTGAGCAGGAACGGAATCGGGGCGCCGCCGGTGTAGCCGAACATATAGCTCGACCCGACGAGCGTCGCTTTCTCGATCGCCGCCACCGCGCCATTGGCAAAACCGACAAGGGTCCAGACGAAGGGGATGCGGGTCACCGCGAAGGCGATGGCGAGCTGGAGGAGCAGCGCGCCGCCGATCCAGCGCCAACCGGGCCGGGCGCGGCGATCCTCGGAGAGGAGCCAGGCCAGCAGCAGGATCGCCGTCAGGCCGACAAGTCCCTGCAGGTTTGCGAGCCACGCCATCCGCCTATTCCTCCCCTAGAATTTCCATGCCGCGCCGAACTGGAACTGGCGCGGCGGCCCGGCATTGCGCTGCACGAAGGGTGCCCCGCCTCCGAACTGCACCTGATTGGACGTTGTCGCGGCATTCGCAAAGCCCGATTCATTGTTGGCGTTGAAGAGGTTGAAGACATCGGCGCTGAGTTCGATCCGGCCGTCAAAGGCCGGGACCGCATAGCGAGCCCCGACATCGACCGTCGCCGACCAGGGCAAGCGCGCCGAATTGCGCGCGGCGCCGGGATAGCGGTCCGAGTTGCCGACAAAATTCTCGCCGAACGAGGCGCCGTCGCCGTTGAGATCCTGCGTCCCGAAGATCCGCGCGTCGGGGACGAGGTTCACCGGCTGGCCGGACTGGAAAAGGCCGGCGACGCTCAATGTCAGACCCTCAAGCGGATAGAGATAGCCAACCGCCGAAATGACGTGGCGGCGGTCGTTGGCCGACGGTCCCCATTCGGCCGAGAAGTCATTCGAATTGGAGGCCCGGAAGTTGATGTCGTCGGTATCGTTGCTGAGCTTCGACAAGGTATAAGATAAGCGGAACGCGAAGGCATCGCTGCCGCGTGCCTTGGCGAGTTGCAGGATCAGCGCCTTATATTCGGACTCGCCCGCCGTTTCCGACACGGTGATTTGGCGCGCCCCGCCAGGCACGAGCGCCACCGGCCGCGTCGCGTCGGCGGTCGCCTGCGAGCGAACAAGACCGAGCGCCTCGGCGAGCGCGAACCGCGCCGCATTGTCAGCCTGCGCCCGCAGCAACGCGATATTGGCGTCGGTCAGATTGGCGAGATTGGGCGTGAAGGGCGCGGGCGCGTTGAGGTCGCGGAGCCGGGCGAGATTGTGCGTGCGGCTATAGATGACGTCGGCGCTCAGGGTCAGCGTGTCGTTCGCCTGATATTGATAGCCGCCGCTCAGCTGGAGACTCCACGGGCTGCGATAACCGGTCGGGCTGAGGATGCGCGCTTCGCCAAGGGTCGCGGTCCCGCGCAACGCCTGAACCTCCGCGGGGGTAGGGCAGGCCGAGACCGTCGCACAGGGCGGGGACACGCCAAGATTGCCGTCGAAGGTCAATGCGGACAGATTGGTACCCGCCGGAATCAAGCCTTGCGCCTGCAGTGACCCCAGCTGGGTCAGGAAGCCCGCCGAGGTTGTATTGCGCTGGAGCGCGTCCGAAATCACGGCATAGGAGAGCTTGCCGGTGAAGATGCCCGCGCCGAAGCGCAATGTCGAGCGTGCATCGGGCCGGTAGTTGAGCGCAAAGCGCGGCGCGACATTGTCATAATCGCCGCCGCCGCTGCCCTTGGCGGTCAGGCTGTCATAGTCCCAGCGCACGCCAAGGGTCGCGGTGAGACGCGGCGACAATTGCCACTCATCCTCGACATAGAAGGCGATTTGGGTCTGACCGGTGCCGAAAGACTGCGGCCTGAGCTCGACCGAATAATTGGCGACAGCGGGATCGAGCGCGAGGACATCGTCCGCCGAAAGCGCGAGCCCCTGTCCACTCGCTGCAAGTGCGGCAAGCTGGGCAGCGGTGAGATCGACGGTATAGTTGCCGTCGGGATTGCCGCCCCCGAGCAGCGAAAAATTGGATTGGATGAGGTCCGCGCCGAAGCGCAAGCGATGGTTGCCGAGCCGCCGCTGCAAGCGGTGCGTCGTCTGCCAGCTCTCCTCGACATCGTCGAAGACAAACCCCGGGTGGCCGACGACGCCGACCGTAAGCCCGCTCGGATCGCGGATGGCGACCTGCGCTCCCGCGGGTCCTTTCGGCTTGCCGTAATTCCAGCGAAAGCGGCTGAACTGGAGCGCGCCGTCATAGCTCCAGACATCGCCCGAATAGCTCGCGGTTGCCGCAACCAGGGTCGAGAAGCGGTCCTGGTCCGACCCCGCCGACGGAAAGGTGACATTGCCGCCGCCGAGCGCCCCGCCGGGGCGGTCGATGGTAACGCGGCCGACATTGGCGCGCAGCCCGATCGTCCAGTCGTCGGTCAGGCGGTGATCGAGACGCAACGATCCGAGGTAGAATTGGTTGTTGCCGGTCACATTGGCGACGGTGCCGAGCGCCGGAGCATCGACAATCTGGACATTGCGATCGCGCGTATATTCGAAATTGGCGTAAAAGAAGGTACGATCGCGCGCGATCGGACCGCCAAGGCTCGCACCGGCCTGATAGCGCTCGAAGCTCTCACCGACCGCGTTGCCCGAAAGGTCGCGCCGCGGAAAGGGCGAGCGGGCATCGAACGGACGCCCCGGCCGTACCAGCGCATAGACTTCGCCATGATAATCATTGGTGCCCGATGGCGTCGTATAGTTGACAATGCCGTTGGCGGTGCGGCCATAGGCCGCCGAATAGCTGTTCGCGAGTACGGTCACTTCGCGCGTGAAGCCGAGCGGCACCGGGAACTTGATCCCACCGAGGAAATTTTCGTTATTGTCGAGCCCGTCGATCAGATAATTGGTGTCGAGGCCGTTCGAGCCGTTGATCGAGATCGACGGCGCTTCGGGGAAGAAGCCGGTTGACGGTACGACGCCCGGGAGCCGGACCAGGGCGCCGAGCACGTCGCGCCCCTCGATCGGCAGCGCGGCAAGCTCCTCTTCGCCGAGCGATGCCGACACCTCGGCGTTGACGCTGTTGAGCGCGGTGATGCCGCGCTTGCCGGTGACGACGATCGCGGTCCCGGCGGGGGCAAGCCGCAACGTCACGCTGCTCGAAAAATTGGCACGCAACGAAAGGCGCGCGGGCTCCCCTGACTCAAAGCGCTCGTTTGCCAGCGCCGACACGCGATATTCGCCGGCGGTGGTCAGCCCTTCGATCCGCGCCAGTCCCTGTGCATCGCTCCGCACAATGCGGCGGAAGCCGATGCCCGGGTTCTCGACCAGCACGTCGATATCCGCCAGTGGGCGCCCGTCGTCGGCGACCACGGCAATCTGGATGCCGGCCTGCTGTGCGGCGGCAGGCAGCGCAAAGCCGATTGCAAGGAGCGATGCGGTTGCACCGGCCGTGAGACGCGGGAAAAGGGTCAAGCTTCACTCCATGGACAAGGCGCCGTTGCGCTTTTTTCTGATTGTTCGCCTCTTGGTCGCCGTGCGGCGCCATTCCTTACAGTCGCTGCAATGCCGATCTGGGGCGACGTCCTGTAACCGGCGCGCGGCCCAGGGCGTATTGATGACGAAGGAGATGCGTATATGGCGCCCATCTGGCCCGCGCTTGGAATTCTGCTCGCCGCAACCCCGGGCGCCGTGAGCGCGGCTTCCGCAAGCCCCATGGCCTTTGACGCGGTCCGATTCACCGAGGCGCAACGCGAAGGACGAACCATCGTCGTCGAAACCTATGCGCCCTGGTGCCTGCCATGCCGCGTGCGCGGCCCCGTCCTGTCAAGGCTGCTGCAGCGCGAACGGTACCGCGACACCCTCTTCTTGCGCATTAGCGAAAAGACGGCCGATGCCGACTGGAAGCGGATCGGCGCGAAGCGCTATGGCATGCTCCACATCTACAAAGGCTCGCTGCGGGTCGCGGCAAGTGCCGCGACGCGCGAGGACGAGATTGTGGCGATGCTCGAACGCGCCCGCTAGCCGCGCCGCGCCAGCATGCGATCGAGCGCAATCCGGTCTTCGTCGCGAAAAGCGAGCAGCACGAGGGTCGCGCCGGCGACCGCGAGGGAGGGAAAGAAAAGGACTTGGCTGCTGTCACGATCGAGGAGCCAGAGACCGAGGGGGTCGAGCAGATATTTCCATATCGACAGCGCCCCCGTCACCAGAATGACCGCTTGCGCTGTATAGGCGAACCGGCGGAACAGCCCGAGGATCGTGAGCAATCCGACGACCAGCAGGATCGCGCCCCAGACGAGCTGGATCGTATCGCTGGCGCCGAGCCCGGCGTAATATTTGACGCTGACACCCGCGCCCTTGTCGGGGCTGGCGAGGCGGATCATGCCCCACACGACGAGCAGCAATCCAGTTCCGATCCGGAGCAAGAGCAGCGATTGGGCTTTCATCGGTCGTCCTTCTTTTCAGAATTGAGCGCGCGCCTTCGCGCGCTTGGGCGGGGGCCGGATAGCCGGCCCCCGCCCGCCTAGCGTATTAGCAGCACGGCAAACCGCAGCACGCGGCAAGCGCGCAGCAAGCCTGGACAACGGCCGCGGGAGCCGCCGCATAAGCGGTCCCCGAAGACAGAAGCGCCGTAGCGGCGAGAAGTTTTGCAGCAAATTTCATGTCAATTCTCCTGATATCGATTGGTTGAAGTCGGATATCGCGAAGCCGCGCGGCGGGGGAACGGGTGGATTTCGCGTCAAGGAGTTCAAGCGAACCGCCGCATGACGTTCGGTGAAAGCGAGTGGCGCCGGCGCGTCCGGTTGTGGGTTTGCGGGGAGAACCGCGGCCGAACAGGCGCGCTTGCACGCCATCGAGGCTTGCTCACAGCCGTCAGGCAGAGGGCAGCCGCTTTCGCAGCATCGCGCGCTGGATACGGCATCAAAACCGCTCGCGGGCATCACCGTGGCGGTCACGCCTGCAAACAGGATCAGCAAAAGGAAAAACAGGCCGCGCATCTTTGCAGGTTCGAAGACTTTTCCCGCACGGTTACACCGCTGCGACAATTTCCCGTCACGCCTCATCCGCGCCGCCAGTCGTGATAGCGCCCGACCAGCTTGAGGAGGCGCTCGGGCGCATGCGCCCGCTTCCACTCGCCCGCGGCATATTTGTTCGCCTCGGCCATCGTCGGATAGGTGTGGATGGTCCCGAGAATCTTTCCGAGGCCCAGACCATGCTTCATGGCGAGCACATATTCGGCGAGCAGTTCGCCGGCATGTTCGCCAACGATCGTGACCCCTAAGATGCGGTCCTTGCCCGGCGGGGTCAGGACCTTGACGAAGCCCGTGGTCGCCGAGTCCGCGATCGCACGGTCGAGTTCGTGGAGCGGGTAGCGCGTGACCTCGACCGCGACGCCCTTTTCGATCGCCTCGGCCTCGCTGAGCCCGACGCGAGCGACTTCGGGGTCGATGAAAGTCGTCCACGGGATGACGCGATAATCAGCCTTGAAGCGCCGGAACTGCCCGAAGAGCGCGTTAACGCTGGCGTACCAGGCCTGGTGCGCCGCGCTGTGCGTGAACTGATAGGGCCCAGCGACGTCGCCCGCGGCATAGATGTTGGGAAAAACGGTCGCGAGATATTCGTCGGTAACGACGGTGCGCTGCGTTTCGATGCCGAGATCCTCGAGCCCATAGCCCGACATTCGTGCCTTGCGCCCGACCGCGACGATCAGCGCGTCGAATGCGATCGCGCGTTCGCCGCCGGCATGGCCCACGATCAGGTGCCGAGCGCCCTCGGTCCCTTCTACGCGCAAGGCTTCATGCCCGGTCAGGACCTCGACGCCGGCGCCTTCGAGCGCATCGCGCGCCAGCTCGGACACCTCCTCGTCCTCGCGCGGCAGCAATCGAGCGCCACGTTCGACCTGCGAGACGTCGGCACCGAGCCGCGCGAAAGCCTGCGAGAGCTCCGAGCCGATCGGCCCGCCGCCCAAGATGATGATCCGCTGCGGCATGATGTCGCGCGCAGCAAATTCCTCCCACAGCGTATCGCTGGTCAGATACCCCGAATCGGCAAGCCCAGGCAGATCGGGGACGACCGGCTCGGCGCCCGCTGCGATGACGATCGCCCGCGTCGTGAGTCGCTGGATTTCGCCGTCATTGCGCGCGATTTCGACCGTCCAGGGGTCGATGATCCGGGCATAGCCTTGCACCACATCGACCCCAAGCTCAGTGTAGCGTTCGACGCTGTCGTGCGGCTCGATCGTTGCGATGATGTCGTGGATGCGCTGCATCACCGAGCGGAAACCGATCTGCGGCGACGCCGACACAAGTCCGTAACGGTCCGCATGCCGCATCTGCTCGGCAATGCGCGCCGACTTGATCAGCGCCTTCGACGGCACGCAGCCATAGTTGAGGCAATCGCCGCCCATTTTTGACGCCTCGACGAGCGTCACCTTCGCCTTCACCGTCGCCGCGATATAGGAGGAGACCAGTCCCGCCGCGCCGGCGCCGATCACGACGAGATTGCGATCGAAGCGGCGCGGGCGGTTGAAGCGCGCATATATGCGGCGACGCTTGATCGTCGCCATGATCCACTTGCCGATCCAGGGCAGCAGGCCGAGCGCGGCGAAAGAAGCGAGCAGGCCCGGCGAGGCGATGTCGGACAGCGCATCGATGCGCGCGAGCTGGGTGCCTGCATTCACATAGATGATGGTCCCGAGGAACATGCCGAGCTGGCTGACCCAGAAATAGGTGACGGTGCGGATCGGCGTCAGCCCCATCAGCAGATTGACCGCGAAGAAAGGAAAGACCGGCACGAGCCGCAGCGAGAACAGATAGAAGGCGCCGTCGCGGGCGATGCCCTCATTGACGCGCCGTAGCCGGTCGCCGAAGCGGGCCTGGACGGCGTCGCGGAACAGATAGCGCGAGGCGAGAAACGCGAACGTCGCGCCGATCGTCGAGGCAAAGGAGACGATCAGCGTCCCCCAATAGAGACCGAAGATCGCCCCTGCGGCGAGCGTCAATATCGCCGCGCCGGGGACCGAAAGCGCGGTCAGCACGACATAGACAAGAAAGAATAGCCCCGCCACGAGCAGCGGGTTGGCGCGAAAATAGCCGTCGATCGCCGCCTGCTGCGATTTCAGGGCTTCGAGCGTCAGCCAGTCGCCGAGGTCGAAGTGCACCCATGCGGCAAGCGCCAGCACGAGCAGCAGCAGCAGGACGAAACGCTTGTTCATGATCTTCCTTCCGGCGGGAGGCCTTTGGCGAGATTGGTCGCACGAGACGGGCAATGCTTACACACCATGATCATCCTCTTGCGCCGCGAGGCGTTTCGCGGCCTCGCCAAGGAGCGGGAGCTGCCGTTCGAAATTGGCGCAGTGGCGACACATGCCCGCGTGCAGCCGCAGCTTCATGCGCTCCGAAAAGCTGAGATCGCGCTCGCGGCGCTGCGACATCAGGAATGTCGTATCGTGGCAATTGAGCATCATCGCACTTCCTCCGCAAACCAGTGATGCTGCAGACAGGCGCGCAGCGCGAGCCGCGCGCGGTGCAGGATGACATGGATATTCCCGCTGGTGAGCCCGAGCTCGTCGCAAATTTCGTCGGTGGCAAGTTCGACCACCTCGCGCATCATGAAAACCTGCCCCTGCTGGGCCGGCAGGCGATTGAGGCAGGCGTCGAAGATGGCGAGGAACTGGTCGCTGTGCAGCCCGGCCTCGGGATCTTCCCATGCCGCGGGACGTGCTGCTTCGCGCCACATGCCGCGCTCATCGAACAGCGCCGGCAGCGCGCCGCCTTCCTCCTCGGACGCCATCTGGCTTGCGCCGAGCGGCCGGCGTCGGCGCTGGCGCAAGAGGTCCGCGATCTTGTTCTTCAGGATCGCGATTACCCAGGTCTTGAGCGCCGCCTCGCCGCGAAATTGATCACCGTTGCGCAGCGCCGCGGCGAGTGCTTCCTGTACGGCATCCTCGGCCTCGTCGTCGCTGCCGAGCTGGAGACGCGCGAAGCGAAGCAGGTCGCCGCGCACGCGCGCAACAAACGCCGGATCGATCGGCGTTGACGATGGACGCGGTTGCGGCGGGCGCCTCATTCAGCCCTCCATCGCCTGGCAAACGCGCGCCGCACTGTAACTGGCGACGAGGAACGGCACCGCATAGTTGAGCGCAAGACGCGGCCAATCGATGCCGACGCCAGTCCAGATCGCAGAGCCCTGGTTGATGGCATTGAGGATGGTGCCGACGACGGCGGACACGCGCAGGGCATTGGCGATCACGGGGCGCGTGATCATATGTTGAAGCAAAGCCGCCACCCCCTTCATGAGCGAAACTGCCCGAACCCGGCGTAGCGCTCGACGAAGCGGCGGTCGATCCAATCCTTGAGCCGCCAGACCAGATGTCCCCCGGCGGTCAGTTTTCCCCATGACAGGATGGCGCGCTTGTCGCCGGTTGCCAGCAGATAAAGCGTTCGACGCCGCGGGATATAGTCGTGCATCGGCGTGCCGGCGAGCGCCGCTTTCAAATTGGCCGCGATCACCGGACCGGCCTTCACCGCATGGACCCCCGAGCGCTCGACGCGGCGGTCACTTCGCGAAACAATGTCGCCCGCCGCAAAGATGTCAGGGTGCGACACGCTCCGAAGGTCCGAACCGACCGCAACAAATCCGCCCTCGCGCACCGCGAGACCGGTTTCGGCGATCCAGTCGGGGGGGCGGCTTCCGGTCGCCGCGATGACCGCGTCGCAAGCCAGCATCGTCCCGTCGGGCAGCATCAGGCCGTTGGGCGCGCCTGCCGCATGTCCCTCATGGAAAGCAATACCGCGAGCGCGAAGGACGTCGCCTGCCCGGCGGCGGACCGCCTCGCTGTGGTCGGCAAGCAAAGCGTCGCGCGGCGCCACCAATATCACTTTGGTCGTTCCGCCGATCTGGCGGCGCAGCGACCGTTCGGCGGCGAGCGAAAGTTCGACCCCCGCGGCGCCGCCGCCAACCACCGCGACGCGCGTCAGCGTGCGCCCTTGTCGTCCCGCCACAAAGGCTTCCCAACGGGCCATGAAAGGCAGGACGGGACGGACCGGCAGCAGGCGATCACCAAGCGCCGCCAGATGCGAAACATCGCTTTCGCCGCCGGTGGCAAGCGACAGCAGATCGAAGCCGAGGCGCACTCCGGTCGAAAGCTCGAGGAGATGCCGTTCGGGATCGAGACCGACGACGTCGGCGATCACCAGCCGCGCACCGGCCAGCCGCGCGAGCGGTTCAAGATCGATCGTCAGCGCCTCTGCTGGGTAATCCCCGGCGATCCAGCCGGGGAGCATGCCCGAATAAGCCGTCTGGCGATGCGACGTCACGAGCCAGCGCTCGGTGCCCTCGGGCGGCGCACCGATCCAGTCGGCGAGCACCGCAAGATGGGCATGACCACCACCTGCGAGGACTATCCTTATTGTCATTCCGCTTGCCGCCCCTTGCCTTCATTTCCTCGTCACATGCCTTGGTCGCGGCGCACAGCGATATCTTACACGGGAGGCCAAAGATTCTTGCCCGCACCCCAAGCGCGGGTCGCGCGGCTTGGATGCTGGCAGTCATATCCCGGACGGTGGACGGGAGACGTCGCGGGGCGCGGCGACCGGCAGGGGGGATGGGACCGGCTACGCTGCAAATGTCTGCCAGCATCCGCGGCGACCCAGGGCTCCCCTGGGGGTGACGGCTGCCGGATGCGAGGGCTTCGAATGACCCATTTGGAACCTACGGGCGGCAGTCAGTTTGGCCGTTCGCACGCAGGCTGCTCCCGGCACATGCTGATATCCTATTCGCCCCCGGGACGGCGCCGGTTACAATCACCCGTCATTTAATTGGCGTCGAGGCGCCAGGGCTGGCATGGAAATCGGCGTTTGACGGCGCGAGGCCGCAATTCGGGGAGGAATGGACCGTGGCGGGATCGAAATGGGCGAATCGGATCGGCCGGTTTTCGCTGGCGCTTGCCGCCGCATCGCTGCTCATCGCGGCGACCGGTCTGACGCTGGCGCGTCACGATCTGATTGCGAAAATGCCCGGCTTTCTCTCGCTGCTCGCCGGCGCCGCGCTCGCGCTCGCGGCCGCCGTTGCGGCGCTTGCCGCGTTGCTGTTGGCATGGCGACAGCCGTCAGCAAGTCGCCGCGCCGCCTCTGCGGCCCTGCTGCTTGCACTGCCCTTCGTTCTGTTTATCGCCTCGCGGCCCCTCGTGGCACGCGATCTCCCGCCGATCCACGATGTAACGACCGATCTCGCGGAGCCGCCGCAGTTCCGGAGCTTGCCGCTGCGCCCCGACAATCTCGCCGGGACAGGCAGCCTCGCCGCATGGCGCCGCATCCACGCCGCCGGCTATCCCGACATCCAGCCGGTCACGATCCCGCGTCCCGCTGGCGATGTCTTGTCTGATGCCCGCAAACTCGCGGCCGCACGCGGCTGGGACATCGCGCGCTTTGATGTCACGGCCGGCGCGCTCGAAGCGACCGCCAGCACCTCATATATCCGATTCAAGGACGATGTGGTCGTGCGCGTCCGGCCAAGCGCCGACGGCACGCAAAGCATTGTGGACATGCGGTCGGTGAGCCGGGTCGGGATCAGCGACTTCGGCGTCAATGCGAAGCGCATTCGCGAATTTCTGGGCGATCTCGCCGCCCGCTAGCCGGAACTCTCCGTCGCGGCTGCTGCGAGAAGCTGGATTGCGATTGCCTTTGCTTCGCGGGCGGGGCGCCGGTCGTGGACCATTGTCGCCAGTGCGACCGCCCCCTCCTTGAGCAAGGCGAGTTGCCGTCCGATCGCGTCGGGGTCGCGCAAGCCTGCGCGCGCCGCAATCGCCGAAAAATGATCGGAAAGGCGCACGACATGATCGCTTGCCTCGCGATTGATCGGGTGTTTGGCGTCCTGATATTCCGAACTCGCTTTGGCGAACATGCAGCCCTGGAAACCGGGTTCGTGGAACCATTCGTCCAACGCGTCGAAGATCGCGACCAGTTGATCGCGTGGATCGGAAGCCAGCTCCTCGATCCGCCGGAATAGCCAGCCGCGAATATGGGCGTCGCGCAACTGTAGCGTCGCGACAATCAGATCCTCCTTGGTCCGGAAATGCTTGTAGATCGACGTCTTCGAGACGCCGGTTTCGGCGACGAGGCGGTCCATTCCGGTCGCCTGGAAGCCGTGGCGGTAGAAGGCATCTGTCGCTTTTTCGACCAGTTCGTCGCGTTTCGTCGGTCGCATTCCATTCGCTCCGTTCACAGGCCGCACCGGGCGCCGTATTTTTTTGGTCGCCCAAACAAGGCGTTGCCTCTTCGCAACCAATCCATCCCCAAGTCATCGCTTGACAGGGTTTACCGATCGGTACAGGTAACATGTACCGATCGGTAAACCTTGTACCTGTTCGCTGGTGCAATGCCAAGCTTTGAAAGGATTTTCCCAAATGATCTCTCGCATTCCGCGACGACTCGGACACGCATTTCTGATCGGGGCCGCGGCGCTGACCGCCGCGCTGCCTGCGACTGTGCCCGCCCACGCAGACGGGCTGCCCGATCCGGGATTCACCATTGTCGCCGGCGCGACGGCGCTGGTCGTCACCGACCCCCAGAATGATTTTCTAAGTCCCGCGGGTGTGGCTTGGGGCGTCGTCGGCAAAAATGTCGAAGCGAACGGAACGGTAGGCCATATCGACCGCTTGTTCGCCGCGGCCAAGGCCAGCGGCGTGCCGGTGTTCGTCTCCCCGCATTATTATTATCCGCACGACCATGGCTGGCGCTTCGAGGGCGCGCTTGAGGCCTTGATGCACAAGATCGGGATGTTCGACCGCAAGGGGCCGCTTGTCACCGCGGCTTTCGAAGGATCGGGCGCCGATTGGCTGGCCCAGTACAAGCCCTACATCGAGGACGGGCATACGGTGGTCACCAGTCCGCACAAGGTTTTCGGGCCTGAGACCAACGATCTTGTCCTCCAGCTTCGCAAGCGCGGCGTCAGCAAGGTCATTCTCGCTGGCATGTCAGCCAATCTGTGCACCGAATCCCACATGCGTGAGCTTGTCGAGCAGGGCTTCGAGGTCATGGTAGTGTCCGACGCCACTGCAGCGGCGCAGCTTCCAGGCCTCGACGGCTACGCGGCCGCGCTCGCCAATTTCCGCATGATCGCCAGCCACGTCGCTGACACCGATACGACGGTCGCCGCAATCCAGGCTGCCGCCGTCCAATGAGCCACCCCCGGGCGGGCGGTTTCCCGATGGGTGCCGCCGCCCGCCCGCCCAGGAAAATGATCATGACCGAGACGACCGCGTTCCAATTCACGCGCGAGAGCGCAATCGCGAAAGTTCGGGCGGCCGAGGATGCGTGGAACGGTCAGAACCCGGAAAAGATCGCACTGGCCTATTCGCCGGACAGCATCTGGCGCAACCGCTCCGAGTTCCTTTGCGGACGTGAGGCGATCATCGCCTTTCTGCGTCGCAAATGGGCGCGCGAGCTGGACTATCGCTTGATCAAGGAGATCTGGGCGTTTGAAGCGGACCGCATTGCGGTCCGCTTCGCCTATGAATGGCACGACGCGGCGGGCGCCTGGTTCCGTTCCTATGGCAATGAGAATTGGGAATTCGGCGCCGATGGGCTGATGCGGCGCCGCATCGCCAGCATCAATGATTTGCCGATCCGCGATCCCGACCGGCTTTTCCACTGGCCGTCGGGTGCTCGTCCGATCGGTAACCCAAGCCTGTCCGAGCTCGAACTCTAGTCGATCAACAACAGAAGGACGGCACCGATGCAGCAGGCGGTACAGTATGAGCTTAACGATTCCATCGCGGTAATCACAATTGACGATGGCAAGCGAAACGCGATGGGGCCTGCAGTGCTGCGGTCGCTTGCCGCCGCAGTTGCGCTCGCCGAGGCCGACGCCGCGGCCATGATCATCAGGGGCCGCGACGGCGTTTTCTCGGTGGGCTTCGACCTGCAGGTCTTCGCTCGCAGCAATCCCGACGAGATCCATGAAATGGTGCATCTCGGTGCCGAATTGGCGCTGTCGCTGTTCACCTCCCCGATCCCGCTCGTGACGGCCTGCACAGGTCACGCCTATCCTATGGGCGCATTCCTGTTGTTGGCCTCGGATCTGGTGGTCGCGGCCGACGGCCCCTACCAGATCGGACTCAACGAAGTCGCGATCGGCCTGACCCTGCCCGGCTTTGCCGTCGAATTGGCGCGCGCCACGCTGTCGCCGCCCTATTTCCAACGTGTCATTACCGGTGAGATGCTCGCGCCGAGCGAAGCAAGCCGGGCCGGCTATATCGACCATGTCGTCGCTGCGGGCGAACTCGAAGGTGCCGTCCGCGCCGCCGCGGACGCGCTCATCCGTGTCGATGTCGCGGCCTATCGCGCCACCAAGACCAAGGTGCGCGGCGAGGCGGCGGCGCGCATCCGCGCGGCGATCGACGAGGAAATTACGGTCGAAAAATACCGCATGCGGGCACGGCGCTGACTGCGCGGTGCCCGCGCCGTTTGCGGCGCCTCTCCCATTGACCAATAGGATCGTTCAATGCCCCGCAAGCTTTCTCTCATCATCGGCGGCTCTTCAGGGATCGGTCTCGCAACTGCAAAGCTGCTCGCCGCCCAACATCGCACGCTCGCCATCGTCGGACGCGACGACGACAAACTCGTCGACGTCGCCTGCGCCTTGTCCGCAGCCGGCGCCGAGCGCATCGAGACCCACCGCGTCGACCTTCTCGACGAAGCGTCGGTTTCCGATTTCCAACTTCAGCTGGAGAAGGAATCCCGTCATATTGATCAGCTCGTCAACGCCGCCGGAACATTTTTCCCCAAGCCGTTTCTCGATCACGACCATGACGACTACGACCGTTATCACCGCCTGAACCGCGCGACCTTTTTCCTGACCCAGCCGGTTGCGCGCAACATGGCGCGTCATGGCGGCGGCGCGATCGTGAATATCGGTTCGATGTGGGCGCATCAGGCCGTGAGGGCTACGCCGTCCTCGGCCTATTCGATGGCGAAGGCTGGCCTCCACGCGCTGACAAGGCAGCTCGCCGTCGAGCTTGCCGAACACCGTATCCGCGTCAATGCCGTGGCTCCAGCCGTGGTGGTGACGCCGATCTACGGCGCTTTTATCGCTCCCCACCAGATCGAGGAGACACTGGCTACCGGATTCGATGCGTTCCACCCTATCGGCCGTGTCGGCCGTGCGACCGACGTCGCGCACCATATTGAGTTCCTGCTCTCCGACCGCGCAGGCTGGACGACCGGGGCCGTCCATGATGTCGATGGCGGCGTGATGGCCGGGCGGAGCTGATCCCGATGGACCTCCTTCGCATCAACGCCGATTTCAATGCGCGCATCGTCCTTGCCGCTGACGAGCCAGGCTGGGTTCAATCCCCCATGCCCGGAGTCGAACGACGCATGCTCGACCGCGTTGGCGACGAAGCGGCGCGCGCGACGAGCGTGGTACGCTATGCTGCGGGCAGTCGGTTCTCCGCCCACGAGCATGATGGCGGCGAAGAATTTCTCGTTCTCGACGGCGTCTTTTCGGACGAACATGGCGATTATCCCGCCGGTACCTATGTGCGCAACCCGCCCGGGTCGCGCCATGCGCCGTTCAGCGAACAGGGGTGCACTATTTTTGTGAAGCTACGCCAGTTCGCGCCAGGCGATGACGAACACAAGGTGCTGCGCCCCACCGACCTGTTGTTCAGACCCGGGCTTGTCGATGGGCTCGAGGTCGTACCCTTGCACCAGTTCGGAGGCGAGCAAGCGGCGTTGGTACGCTGGCGTCCGGGAACGGCATTTCGCACGCATCGTCACTGGGGCGGCGAGGAAATCCTGGTCCTTGAGGGTGTTTTCGAGGACGAGAATGGAATCTATCCGGCGGGCAGCTGGATCCGCAGCCCGCACGGATCGGAGCATAATCCGTTCAGCCGCGCCGGATGTCTGCTCTATGTGAAAACAGGGCACCTGCCGCCCAAGGGCGGTTGAAGGTCCATGCCGCGATCCGGATCTTGGGCTTCAGGTCGCGGGCTCGGCGGTGCCCAGCAAGTCATCGGCAAGGTCCGTGATCAGCCGGCGAAACGGCGCCGCTGTCCCGAGGCCGCGGGCAAGAACGAGACTTCCCTGGATCAACGCCACCACCCGTTCGGCCCTCGCTCGGGCCTCATGCTTCTCAGCGCCTGCTTCTATGGCCACTTTGGCCAATGCGTCGATAAATGCCTCGAACAGCACGCGGATCGCGCTGCCGAACGTCCCGCTCGTGCCGATGGGTGCCGAGAGCATGTTGAGGAGACAGGATTTTCGGCCGCCATCATAAAATTGGTCGAGTTCTCGCGTCATGGACTGAAGGCGCTCGCGCGGCGACCCAGGTCCGGCCAGGGGGACGATGACATGTTCGCTAAGCCAGCGCCCGGCTTCGGCAAGCACCTCGGCGCCCATCTCTTCCTTGCCTCCCGGAAAGCGATGATAGAGGCTCGCCTTCTTCAAGCCGGTCGATTCTGACAGGAGCGCAAGCGACGCTCCTTCATATCCGACGTCTCGAAAGGTCGTGCCCAGCCGCGCCAACAATTCATTATCTTCGACCAGCGCTCTACGTGCCATCGCTCACATCTTTCATATTTACCGAATGATCGGTTTAATATCTTGACGAGCTCCTGTCGAGTCTCTAGCAGCGTGTTTACCGATCGTTCGGTAATAAATATATCTCGACAGGAGTTTTACATGACCAAGACCGCTATCATCATCTATGCCGACCCTAAAACGGGCACCGACGAGGCGCTCGGCCGCCTCTTCAATGCGCTCTTCCTCGCATATGAGCTCAAGGAAAAGCAGCAAGAGGTTGCGATCATTTTCCAGGGCGCGGGGACGCGCTGGCCCGCCGAACTGGTCAAGCCCGACCATCCGGCGCACGCGCTTTATGGTTCGGTGAGCGACCTGATCGCCGGCGTTTGCGGCGGCTGCGCCGACGTGTTCGGTGCCACCGAGGATGCACGAAAGACCGGGCTCAAACTGGATTATGAAAAAGCCATCCCCGGCACGCCGGGAATCCTCGATGTGTCGACCTATCTCGACCAGGGCTATGGCCTCGTGACTTTCTGACAGATTGCCCGGTGCCCGCCCATGCATATCCTGCGACGGGCGCCGGGCCACTTACAGGAGCGAAACCTTATGGATACCGCACGCCCGACAAGCGACATCGCCTTCACGGCGAAAGTGAAGGAATTTCAGGCGAAGAACGGTTCGCGCGAAGCCTATGCAAAAATGGAAGCGCGTGGCGGCTGGAATGACCGGATAACGCCGCAGCTTGCCGAGTTCATCGCGCAGCGCAACAGCTTCTACATCGCAACCGTGAACGCGGACGGCCACCCATACATTCAGCACCGCGGCGGTCCTCGCGGATTCTTGAAGCCTCTCGACGACCGGACCCTTGCAATGGCTGATTTCCGGGGCAATCGCCAGTTCATCTCTCAGGGCAACCTTGCCGAGAACAGTAAGGCCTTCATATTCCTGATGGACTATGGCAATCGCCGCCGGATCAAGATTTGGGGCGACGCGTGGATGGTGGAAGGCGACGCCGCACTGACCGAAGCGGTCATGCCTGCCGATTACGCCGCCGTTCCGGAACGTGTCCTGCTGTTCAAGATCGCGGCATGGGATCCCAATTGTCCGCAGCATATCCCTCGCAAGCTTGAGGCCGACGAGGTGGACGCCTTGCTGGCCGAGCGCGACGGCAAGATCGCTGCGCTGGAAGCACAACTGGAACGCTTGCTGGCGGGTTGAGCAGTTTGCCGCGCGCAGAACCTCGCCCGGCTGAACCTGGCTGTCATTTGCCGTCGGCACCCCGCTGTTCGAATAAAATTCGGGGGGGACAAAGGATTTTCAGACGTCCCTGCTCTGGCCCCGCAGCCCGGCGAAATGGCTTGCCAATCCATTCCTTGTGTACTATTACATATAGTACACTGTGAAAAGGATCTGTTATGCCGCGCGTCACCCCGCTCGCTATTTCGCTCAGCCCGGGCGACACCCGTCCGATCGGCCGACAACTCGCGGATCGTATTCGACTGGCGATAACAACCGGCGAATTGCCGGTAGGCGCGCGCCTGCCAAGCGTTCGGGCACTTGCTGCCCAATTGCTCGTGAATTCCAACACGGTTGCCAAAGTTTATTTGGAACTGAGCAGCGAAGGCTGGTTGCACGGGCACCATGGCCAAGGCGTTTTTGTCGCCGGGGAACAGGGTCGTTTGTCCGAGGCTGAAATGACGCGCCGGCTTGGAGCGGCGGTCGATGTTTTTGTCGCTGAAGTCATTGCGATCCATGCCGCGCTCCCTGCCGCCCGCGCGCATGTCAATGCAGCCCTCGACGACCTGATCGCGCGCAAGGTCGCGTGATGACGATGACGTCGTTTGCCGTCGAAACCCGCGGTCTCACCCATTGCTATGGATCATCGCGCGCGCTCGACGACCTGTCGTTGCAGATACCGACCGAAGGAATTCATGCCATCGTTGGCGCCAATGGTGCCGGAAAGTCCACGCTGTTCCGTATCCTGCTGGGTTTCCAGACAGCCGACGTGGGCGAGGCATGGCTGCTCGGCGTCCCGTCAATGGCCCTGTCACCACCGGATCGCGGCAGGATCGGCTATGTCAACGATGCGCACAGCCTGCCAGACTGGATGCGTCTTGATGCTATCTTGGCGATGCAGCCGCGACTATATCCCGGCTGGAATGTCGAGCTCCTCGACCAGGTGCTGGGCTATTTCGCCGTGTCGCGCGCCGCCCGTGTGCGTGAGTTGTCGCGCGGGGAGCGCGCTGGCTTGAACCTCGCAATCGCCCTTGCCCGCAAACCCGAACTGCTGATCCTTGATGAACCGACGCTCGGCCTCGATGTGGTTGCGAAGCGCGCTTTCATGGAGGCATTGATACACGCGAGCTACTCTGGTGACGCGACAATCCTCTATTGCTCGCACCAGATGGAGGAAATCGAGCGGCTCGCCGATACGCTGGTCATTCTCGATCGCGGACGCCTTGCGAATGCGTCGCCGCCGGAGGAATTTACGCGGCGGGTCACGCACTGGATCGCCGACATGCCCTTCAAGGGTCCTGATCCCGCCCGCGTTCCCGGACTACTCCAGATGCGCCGCCACGACGGGCTGTTCCATTATATGGTGGTCGACCAAGGCGAGGATTTTGCCGACTGGCTTCGTAGCGAAGGCGCACTCTCCCTGAGCTGCAAACCCGCCAATCTTGACCAGGCAGTGAGCGCCTTTCTTTCGGCCGGCCACGCGACCCCCAGCGCGGAAAGCAGAATATGATCGCCCTGTTCAATGCCGAATTGCTTCGCTTTCGCGTGTGGATCATTGGCGCCACTATCGGACATCTGGCTTGGTTGATATTCCTCGACCGTGTTGCCGATCCAATGCAGCAGCCGCTTCAGGTGGTGCAGATATACGCCGGGCTGCTCGCCGCCATCGGGGCGCTGTTTGGGGCATTTCAATTCTCCGCCTATGCGCGACAAGCGGCATGGATCGATCTTCTTCATCGCCCGCTGGCGCCGCGGCGGATCGGAGGCGCTTTGCTGTTGGCCGGGCTGGTTATTGCAGCGCTGGTCGTAGCGCTCCCTGCGGCGTTACTGCTGGCATTTCACCATCTGACTGGCGGCTCCGCTGTGGAAACTCGTCATTTGTTGTTGCCAGTCGCGGGCTGGACGATCACGGGAATCGGCTATTGCATCGGCGCCCATCTGCGCATCGGAGCTCCGCGCTTCGCCTGGGCATCGCTCCTGCTACTCGTCTGGATCCATCAGTCGCAGGCCTTTGGCCCTGGTGCCGTTCTCCTGCAACTTATTGCCCTGTCGACTGCCATGTTACTCGCACTGGGCGACGTTCGTCCCGACCGCGGGCGGCACGACTTCGTCTGGCACAGGTGGAGTGAGACGCTGCTTGCCGGATTCGCAATTGGCATCGCGGGAACCTTTGCCCTGCGCTTCTTGATGCAACTTGCGATGATGATGATCGGCACCCATCCGCTCAATGGCATCCCACCCCCCGGAGGGCTGGTTGAAGCAGTGCGATCCGATGGCCAGGAACTGATCGTTGCAGGGCTTGACCAAAGCGATCCGCAACAGCGATTCTGGGCCGAACAAGCAACATTGTCGGAGGTGGTCACCACCGGGCCGGACATCGGGGATCCTTCGCAGCGCTATAGTCTCGCCAACCCTGGCGACAATGTCATCGTCGACGGTCCAGCGCGTCTCGAATGGCATTTCGATCATGGCCGGATGCGCTATAGGGCGATGGACCAGCGCACCCGCAGGCCTGCGCACGAGGCGCCGCTCGCACCGCTTCTTCAGGTCCCTCCCGTGTCGGAAAGCGATGGCAAGCTGATCGTCGCGGGCAACCGTTTGCTGACATATGCCGAGGGTGAGCGACGCTTCTTCGACAGGATCGCTCTGCCGCCTGGTGAGCGTCTGATCGCAGCGCCCCAACCAGCCTGGGATCGGCTTGCGCTTCTCTCGAACAATGCACTGCGAATATATGATGCTCGCGTGATACAGCGCGGCGACCTGGCATTTCCCGTGATTGCAACCGTACCATTTCCGCATGCGCCTGCCGGACTGGCCCGTGTTGACATGCTCGAATTGCTCGACGGGTATCTCGTTTCCTTCACGTTCGGCAGCAAAGCCGTCGAAGGCTTCGGTCGCCCCGAACAGCAGATCTGGCTCGTCGAGGCGGATCGGCAAGTGCACGTAGCGACGCGTTCGCTCGGATACGATTATCCCGCCGCAATGCGCCATCTCGACTTGTGGTTTGCACCCGCCATCAATGTCGCCGGTCGCAGCGCGGCGCGCTGGCTGGCAGCATCGAATCCTTTGGCCGATCGGGGTCCTCGCTATGCCCCTGACTGGATTTACGCCTTGGGAATTGTAGTTCATTTTCTTTCCGCTTTAGCAGGTTGGTTACGGAGCTATCGCCTCGGACAAGCCCCTTCTGAACGGACAATCTGGGCGCTCGCTTGCATGCTGCTTGGACCCGCAATGCTGGCGGCACAGCTGCTTGCCTGCCGCCGCCGGCGCCCATGTTGATCCGCCCCATATTCGCATGGTTGGCTGGCGCGGCGGGGCTAGCGCTTGTTCTGGGCGGTATCCTCACCTCACCGATCGGCGAACCGCCGATATCGGAAGCCTCGACGGTAGATTGGGGCGCGGAGGCTGCCGAAACGCCCATCGATTTCGTGCGCGCGATAGCACTCGGTCCCGATGGTCGGCGTGTCGCGTGGATCGAGGCACGGTCCGACGGCGCAAGCCTTTGGTTAGATGAGGGGAACGGCCAACGTCGGCGCTTGCTGCGGAATACCGAAGCCACTGAAATCGTCTGGTCCAAAAGCGGCGATTGGCTCTTCCTGCCGTCCGGCCACAGTCTTGTCCTCATGACGACAAGCAATCAGGCTGGGTCGGGCATCCTCACGCGACTGGGCGGCGACACCGGTCGACGCTTTCTCGCGACAGATGCATGGCAAACCGCCGCGCTGGTGGCCGAAGATCGGGATCAGGACGGCGACGGCCGCGACGACAGCTTTGCCTTGCTGCGTATTCGCTTGGGTGGCGAAGCCGAACCGCTGTGGACCGGATCGAACCGTATTGCCGACGTCGCCGCAGGCCCGGACGGAACCGTCTGGATGCGGCTGGTGGGACGTGACCTCGTAACCGTCGCGCGGCTCGATGCGCATGGGCCGCAGGCCGTATATCGCTGCCGCCCGTTGGAACGATGCGATATCGTTTCCGTCGATCAGCAGGGCACGCCATATTTGATGACGAGTGCGGGGGGCGACCTTGATGCATTGCATCGGCTCGCTGCCGACGGCACGACCACGCTAGTCGCCTCGGATCCGCTGGCGATTGGTGACGGCGAAAACGCCGCGCTTGATGCCGTTTCGAACGTGCCGGTAGCCTTCTCCGTTCCCTATGCCGGAGGTCGAATGGTCGGCGCGAGCCCAGCCGGGCGCAATCTCGTTGCCGCGATCGCGCGGCGTTTCCCAAGAGCAAGCGAGGTGCGCTTCGTGACGCGCGCGCAGAGTCGCTGGCTGGTTGGCGTGCGCGATGGGCAGCACGCGGAAGCAGCTTGGTACTTGGCCGACGACCGCGGTGCGCGCTGGATTCCTCTCGCCAGTCGTCATAACCGCACAGATCAGAACCTGCCTCTGCGCCGTTTCGAGAGTTTCCAGGCCCAGGACGGCGCCCGAGTGTTCGCCTATGTCACGCGGCCGGCTGCTGCTCCCCGGCCAAGACCACTTGTCGTGCTGGTACACGGCGGTCCCTGGAGCACGTCGCCCCCGGGCTATAACGCGACCGCGGCCCGCCTTGCGCAAAACGGATATCTTGTGGTTGAACCGCAATTTAGGGGTAGCCGCGGCTATGGACGCCGCTATCTCACCGCTACCGGCGATGACTTCGGCGACGGAACCGCATTGCACGACATTCGGGACAGCGCGGATTGGCTGGTTTCTCGAGGGGAGGCCGACCCGGCGCGAATAGCGGTCATGGGTGCATCCTTTGGGGGCTATGCTGCACTTCTTGCTACGACATTGTGGCCCGAGCGGTTCCAAGGCGCGATCGCAGCGGTCCCGCCGCCCGATCTGGCATGGACATCACGCTACCAGGCGCAAAGGATTGACGGCGACGCAGCGTCGTTGAGCCTGAAGACGTCACTCGCCCATCTTGGCCTGGATATCGACGACGCCAATTCGATGGCGCGGCTGACGCGCGAGTCGCCCATGGGCGTCGCATCTCGGCTGAAGCGACCGGTGCTGATCCTCGCGGGCGAGCACGACGAGCAAGTTCCCATCCGCAGCGTTAATACCTACGCAGCCAAGTTATGTGGACTTGGCAAGCAAGTTGAATATTGGGTCGCAAAAGATCAGGGTCATAGGCTTGATGGCGATAATACAACACGGGCGGTGCAGAGATTGACCGACGATTTCCTATCTACCTTATTCAATAAAGGACAAGACCGGCCAGTCGTTCCGACAAGGATGTCCGGGTTAGTCGAACGAACCTGCGCGGGGCGGGGGCACGGCGCGAGGTAATGCCGCCGAGACTCCCTAAACCTTCCGCCGTTCTGATGCGAAGCCCCGATCGGTCGCTATAAAGCGCTCGATCATCGGGACGGCAATCTTTTCAGGAGCTAGGGGCTCAGCGAGGCCCGTGGCCTTCGCATGCACATCGGCATAGGCCACGAGTTCGCGATGAAGTGCGCCCGGCAATTCAATCGCTAGCTTTACGGGCTTGTCGTCGGCGATTGGACCGAGTCTAAGCTTGCTCATCACGCGCCTCCTTCGGGCTCAAGGATCAGATCGCGCGTCACCAGGACGCGCAGCGCGAAGCCGGGACGAATTGTCAGGGTCGGCGCGATGTTCATCTGGCGCTCGACGAGCCGCCGTCCCGACTGGTTGATCGTATCTTGCGACCCGTCCCGAAGCGCGCGCACGATCGCGTCATCGCCGTCCGAGCCAAGCTCGGCACCAACCCCGAGCAAGGTTGAGACGAGCGCCGCGCGCAGCATCGACCCCCAATGATGGTCGGTCCGATCGGCGAGGCCTGCCATGCCACGCGCATCTGTGCCGGGCTGGCGATCGAGCCGGATCGACCGGCCGCCGGGCAGAATCAGCCGGTCCCAGGCAAGCAGGACGCGTTCCTGCCCCGCGGCGATTTCGCTGTCATAGTCGCCGACGAGCCGCGCGCCTTGCGGAATGAGCAGGATCCGGCCGGTCGGACTGTCATAGACATTTTGCGTCACCTGCGCGGTGACCTGCGCGGGCAAGTCGGAGCGGATGCCGGTGATCAGCGCCGCCGGGATGACGCTCCCGCTCTGGAGGATGTAGGGCGAGCTGGGTCCGCCAATGCGTTCGGGGCTTTCGTTCGGTTTGCCGGCGCCGCCTTCGAGAAAGGCTAGGCGCGCCGCGTCCGGACTCCGCTCACCGGCGACCGGCACCGGTGCGGCCGCGGCAGGCTCGATCGATCCGCGCAGCGCCTCGGCCACGCCTGCACCCGCGGACCCGCCGCCAAGAAAGAGACGACTGGTGGTGGCGGCTTCGCGCTCCTGCCGCGCCCGGTCGCGCGCCTCGTCGGCCGGTGAGCGCGCCCCAGCTGGCGAACTGCCCATCGGCGGCACCGGGACGATTTCGCCATCGCGCTGCGCCGCGACGATCGGCCGGCCGAGGTCGCCGGGCAGCGGCGGTCCCAGCTTCGGCACCTTGCCATAATCGGCGGGCGCGCCCGTCACGACCTCGGCGCGGTTCGCCGCGTCGGCAGAATAGAGATTATCGGACGACTTAGGCGCTGAGGGTTGCAGCGCCCAGAGCAAGGCGCCGCCGATCGCGATTCCCCCAGCCGCCCCGATGCTCGCCAGCGTCTTGCGCGACAGGCGCATGACCCGCGGCGGTTCCCCGCGCAGACGGAAGGCGTCGACGGCTGGCGGCTGCGCGGCGCGATTTTCATCGCCCGGCTCCTCGGCTGGCGCCACGGCCTGGTCCTCGCGCTCGGTCATGACCGGCCCCGGCGGCGCGGCGCCTCGCGCTCGATCCGGACGGTCCGCGCCTGTTTCCCGGCCCCCAAGCGCAATTCGCCGCGCTCGAACAGGCGGTCGACGATCATATAGCGGCCCTGCACCCGGTAGTTGACGAGTTCGGCCTCGCCCCTGCTGCCGACGACGAACAGCGGCGGCATATCGCTCGTGACGACGTCCGCGCCAAACTCGATGAAAAGCTGGCGCGTGTCGTCGAAGGCGCGCACCGGTCGCCAATCGACCTTGTCGCCCTCAATCCGGTACCGGAAATTGAGCGCCGCCAGATCGATCGCCCCGGCCACCGGCGCCGCGCGCGCTGCCTCGGCTTCGGCGACTTGCAAGGCGATGAGCTCATCGGCGGGATAGGTCCAGGAGACCGACGCCATATAGGATGCGGCGGTCGCGCGCAGTTCGACATGATAGGTGCGCCGGTCGGTGTTGATGACGGGTTCGCTGTCCTTCACTTTGCGACCGTTCGGGACGATCGCGATCGGCGCGGTGACCATGAGGGTCGCGAGCGTACCTTCGAAGCTGCCGTCATCCTTGACGGTGAGATTTGCGATGCTGGCCATTTGAAGTCTCCTTGCTTGCTCGGGGACCGTCCCCGATGGCGCCAGAAGGAGGGCCCGCGAGCCGCCGTCACCGAGCGCATGCGAGGGCGAACCCCCGCAGGGGGTTGACGGCACGAGGCGAGCCGAGGCCCGCAATCAGGCAGCCAAGGAGGGAGAGGTTCAACGAGCCAGGAGACCCATGGCTATCAGTGAAAATCATGGCTCCGGATGCGTAGCGGCGCGTCGCGGGAGTCCGGTCCGCCTCCGTTCCGCGCCCCATCCCCGCGTCCAGGCGCAATGGAGACGTCGCCCTGCGCGATCGAGCGCAACATCGCGTCATGATCGGTAATCCGGTCGCAGATGATGTGAATGACCTCGCCTTCCTTCTGAAGCCGACCGCGCATTGCGATCATCGAGGCCGACATGACCTGCCGCCGGTAGATATCGAACCGGTCGGGCCACAGGATGCCGTTGGAGATCCCCGTCTCGTCCTCGATCGTGACGAATAGCACCCCCTTCGCCGAGCCGGGCCGCTGTCGGACGAGAATGACGCCGGCGACCTCGATGTTGCGCCCGTCGCGGATCTGTCCGAGATCGGCGCAGCGCACGATACCCATCGTATCAAGCTCATCCCGCAAGAAACTCAGCGGATGCGCGCGCAGCGACAGCTGCAGCGTGCGATAATCCTCCACCACCTCGCGCCCCTCGGTCATTGGCCGAAGCGAGGTCGCGGGTTCGAGCCCCTCGGGCGAGAAACTGGACTCGCGAGCGTCTGCCGCCGCGAACAGCGGCAGCGGCGCCTCGCCGAGACCCCGCACCTTCCACAAGCCCTGCCGCCGGTCCTCGGCGAGGCAGGCGAAGCCATCGGCCTCGGCAATGCGCTCGATCGCGGCGCGCGGCACGCCAGCGCGCCGCCACACATCTTCGACGCAATCATAAGGCACGTCGCCGCGCGCGCCGACGATCGCGGCGCCATGGACATTGGCGAGGCTGCGCACCTGCCGGAAACCGAGACGGACCGCGAGATAGTGTCCGTCGGCTTCTTCGAGCGTGCAGTCCCAATGGCTGTCGTTGATCGAGACGGGCCGCACCTCGACGCCATGGTTCCGCGCGTCGCGCACGATCTGTGCCGGCGCGTAAAAGCCCATCGGCTGCGCGTTAAGCAGCGCGGCGCAGAAAACGTCGGGATGATGATGCTTCATCCAGCAGGAGGCATAAGCGATTTTCGCGAAGCTCGCGGCATGGCTCTCGGGAAACCCGTAGGAGCCGAAGCCCTCGATCTGCTTGAAGGTCGGCTCGGCGAAATCCTTCGGATAGCCGCGCTCGACCATGCCGCCGACGAGCTTGTCGTAGAAATGCGACACACCGCCCGTGAGCTTGAAGGTGGCCATCGCACGGCGGAGCTGGTCGGCCTCGGCCGGCGTGAAGCCCGCACCGACAATCGCGACCTTCATCGCCTGTTCCTGGAAAAGCGGGACGCCCAGCGTCTTCTCGAGCACCGCGCGAAGCTCGGGCTTGGGATATTCGGGCTTCTCCTTGCCTTCGCGTCGGCGCAGATAGGGGTGGACCATGTCGCCCTGGATGGGGCCCGGACGCACGATCGCAACTTCGATCACCAGGTCATAGAAACATTTGGGTTTTATCCGCGGCAGCATCGACATCTGCGCCCGGCTCTCGATCTGGAAGACGCCGAGCGTATCGGCCTTCTGGATCATGCTGTAGACCGCAGGATCATCGTCCTGGAGGTCTGCCATACCGATATCGACGCCCTTATGCTCGCGCAGCAGGTTGAAGGCGCGGTTCATGCAGCCGAGCATGCCCAAGCCAAGGACATCGACCTTCATGAACTTCAGGACGTCGATATCGTCCTTGTCCCATTCGATGATCTGCCGATCTTCCATCCGCGCCGGCTCGATCGGCACCAGGTCGTCCAGTCTTTCCTCGGTGAGGACGAAGCCGCCGGGATGCTGCGACAGGTGCCGCGGCGTGCCGATCAGCTGGCGCGCGAGGTCGAGCGTCAGGCGGAGCCGGTGGTCGGATGCGTTCAGATTGAGCTCGGCGATCCGCTCCTCGGGAATGCCGTCGATCGACCAGCCCCAGACGAGGCCGGTGAGCATTTTGGTGAGGTCGCGCGGCAGGCCGAGCGCCTTCCCCACCTCGGCGACCGCGCCGCGCGTGCGATAGCGGGTGACCACGGCGGTCAGCGCGGAGCGATGCCGTCCGTAGGTCTCGTATATCCACTGGATGATCTCCTCGCGCCGCTCATGTTCGAAATCGACGTCGATATCGGGCGGCTCCTTGCGTTCGCCCGACACGAAGCGCTCGAAGAGCAGCTCGTGCTTGATCGGGTCGATCGAGGTCACCCCGAGCAGGAAACACACGCAGCTGTTGGCAGCCGACCCCCGCCCCTGGCACAATATCCCGCGGCGTCGGCTCTCGGCGACGATCGAATTTACCGTCAGAAAATAGGGCGCGTAATTCAATTCTCCGATCAAGCGCAGTTCATGGTCGATCTGCTTGCGATAGGCTGGCGGTACGCCGCCGGGAAACAGGCGCGCGGCGCCGTCCTCGGTGAGCGCGGCGAGCGCATCCTGCGCACTGCGCCCCGCCATCACCTCCTCATAGGGATATTGGTAGCGGATCTCGCCAAGATCGAAGCGGCACGCCGACGCGATGTCGGCGGTGGCCTGGATCGCATCCGGGAAGAGCGCAAAGCGCCGTTCCATTTCCGCCGGCGACTTCAGAGCCCGATCCATGAAACGCTCGCGTTTGAAGCCGAGCGCATCAACAGTCGTTTTCTCGCGGATCGCGGTCAGCACATCCTGCAGCGGGCGGCGCTCGGGGGCGTGATAGAGGATGTCGCCCATCGCCACGCAGCGCACGCCCACGCTGCGGCCCAGCGCGTCGAGCGCGCGCAGCCGCGCGAAATCACCGGGCCGACGGCGCAGCGACAGTGCGAGATAGGCGTTGCGGCCGAACGTCTCCCACAGCTCACCAAGGTCGATGCGGGTGCGGTCGTCGGCGGCGTCGGGCAGGAAGACCGCGACCAGCCCCTCCGACCATGCCACGACATCGGGCCAGTCGAGCCAGCAATTGCCTTTCCCGCCGCGCCCCTTGCCGAGCGACAGGAGCCGGGTCAGCCGCGACCAAGCGGCGCGGTCCTTGGGGTAAAGCAGCAGCGATCGGCCATCGCGAAGATCGACGCGCGAGCCGGGGATCAGGCGCACGCCAGTCGCCTCCTGCCCCGACAGCCCCCGCACCATGCCCGCGACGCTGCCGCGATCGCAGAGGCCGAGGGCCGAGTGGCCCAGCAGCGCGGCGGACGCGAACAGTTCCTCGGGCGCCGACGCGCCGCGCAGGAAGGAGAAGTGGCTCGTCACATGAAGTTCGACATAGGTCGTGCCGGGGGCGATCATCCGAAGACGCCGTGCATATACCAGCTCAAATCGCCGGTGCGGTCTTCGATTGCATCGCCGCGGCGGAACAACCAGAAACGCTCGCCAGTCTCCGCCTCGACGCGAAAATAATCGCGCACCGCCCACATTTCGCGGGTCGTTCGCCACCATTCGCCATGGATGCGCTCGGGTCCGTCGCCCGCGACAACGCGGTAGGACCGTCCGCGCCACGCAAAGCGGCGCGGCGGATGGTCGGGAAGCAGCGCGACCACACTCGACAGGGCTTCGGGCCGCGCGAGCATGCGGATCGGCCGCGGCCAAGCCGGCCAGCCGGAAGGCTGGGCGAGCGGGCCGGTACGACCGATCGCGCGCTCGGGCACATCGCTTTCGCGGCCCTCGAGGCGGAACAACGCGCCCTCTCCGGCGCGCCCCGCGAGTTGATCGACGAGCGGCGCAAGATCGGGCGCACGCGGTCCGCTATCGAACCCCGCGCCGATCGCCTCGGCGCCAAGGGGTTCGACCTGCGGCGCGGCAAGGGCCATCGCCTCGATCCCGAGCCCCGGCTCGATCCGGTCGATGCGCAGCCTGAAGAGGCGCACGAGATGCTTCGCGTCGCGCGTCGCGCGCGCGGTGCCGACCGTGACGAGCTGCTCGCGCGCATCGACACGCTCGCAGCGGAGCACCGCGGCGCGAAGGCCGAGCCCGCGCTCCCGAAGGTCGGCGACAAGATCGGCGACGAGATCCGAAATGACCTGTTCAATCGCCTCGGCGGTGGCGATCGGTTCGAGAAGCCGGCGCTCGGCGCACGGCATTTCGAAAGGGACGACGGGCACGATCGGCTCGGGCAGAAAGCCCCGCGCCTGGTCGAGCCGCTCGACCGCGCCGCGCCCGAGACGCCGGGCGAGCGGCCCGCGCGGCATCGGATAAAGATCGGCGATCCGCTCGATTCCGAAGCGCGCCGCCGACGCGAGCGCTTCGGGCGCGAGCCGGAGCGCGCGAAGCGGCAGCTCGGCTAACGCCTCCCCCTCCCGCCCTTCCGGCAAGACCAAAATCGCCGCGCCGCCAAAGCGCGCGAGCGCGTGAGCGGCGCCGGGCGTGCCGGCGATCGCGACGCACGCGGTGAAACCGAGACGCCGAACGAAGGACACAAGCCGCGCGGCGAAGCGCGCCTCGCCGCCGAAGAGGTGCGTCGTGCCGGTGAGATCGAGCCACAGCCCGTCGCTCCCCGACACGGCGGCAGTCGGCGTCCAGTGACGCACGGCATGCAACGCCAGCCGATCCAGCCACGCCCGATCGGCCTCGGGCGCAGCGTCGTACGCATCGAGATCGGTGACCAGCGCGCGTGCATGCGCCGCGGCCATGCCGGGCGCGAGTCCAAGATCGAGTGCGAGCGGACAGGCCGCGGTCACGACATCGCGCTGGCCCGTGCGCGCCATAAGGATGGTCGGGCGAGCGCCCCACAGCGGCAGCGGTGGCGGTGCGATGGACGTGCCGGGCACCGGGCATCCATCATCCGCCCGCGATAACCGAAAGACAGGCGCGGCCGCCTCGCTGCGCCGCCCCAGCTCACGCATGGTCGGTCGCTGGTGCGCCGGACGCGCGTCGACAGAGTCGCGGTTCGGCGCGGCCGAACCCGTGTCCCGCGCCCAACTCGCACCCGGGCGCCAGCCGCCACCGCGCGGCACCGAGCAGGTGCCCGGATTGTCGTCGATGGGTTCAGGAAGGCGCGGGCCGAGCCGCGCGGGTTCAGGCGGCGTGCCCGAGCGCGAGATCGGCGCTGCCCGTCGCAACCGCTCGATCGCGAGTTGCGGCAGGAAGAGCGAGGCGACCCTGGTCATCGCACGCCTCCAGTTCGAGGGAGAAAGGCGGCCCGCCGCGCTGGCGCACAAGCTCGACCGACCATCGCCCGCGCCCGACGCCGGGCATCGACAGCGGGGTCGAAGCGAGGCTGCCGATCCGCCAGCGCGTGCAGGCCAGCGACAAGTCGGTGAGCGGACATTGGCCGTAGCGGCGGTAGCGGCGGTAGAGCAGCATCGGGGTGCCCCCTTCGGAGGCGGCGAGCTGAAGCCGGCGTGTTGCGGTCTGGTCGGCCGCTTTCACCTCGGCGACCACGCAGGCAAGCGACCCGTCGCGCAGCGCGTCCTCGCACAGGGCAAGCAACTCGCGGTCATTCTTGCCTTGCGCATAGAGGACGCGCTCCGGGCCGAGCCCGGCCTGCTCGAGTCCCGGGGCATAAAGGTCGAACCGTGTCAGCGCCCATAAGGCAGACACCCCCGGCGACGCCGCGAAGCGTGTGGCGATCCCCGCCGCGAACAGCGTTGCCGCTGCATCGTCGCTCCAGCTTGCCGAGGCAGCGGCGACCTCGTGCAGGCCGGCGCCATCGAGTCCGCCGGCGCTCAGCAGATGATCGACCGGTCCGACGCCGAACGGCAGCACCGGTCCGCGCGCCACAGTGACGCGCGCCACGGTCTCGCGAAGCGCTTGAAGCTCCTCGGCGCTCGGCCGGGGCGGTGAAAAAGGCGGTGCGGTCATGATGGTCATCGACTCAGATGTTCTCTATATGTTCCACCCGGAATGAACGTGCGTCAAGCGGTCCGCGTTCCCTTGCTGTGGATCATTCACTGGCGCGTCACCTTCACGCCTGTAAAAGCGCACTAAATAATATGCCGCTCACCACCGACCTGCCCTGGACCCAGCTTGCGATCTACGCCGTCGGCGCGGCGCTGATCCTGATGTTGCTGTTCAAGATTCCCTATGTCGGACGGGTCATTCGCGCGCTCTTCTCCTTCGCGCTGCTCGCCTTCGGCATCTTCCTCATTCTCCAGCAGGCCCCCTTCGATCCCACTCTGTCGCGGATCACCGCGAGCCTCGGCCTCGACCGGCAAGAGGTGGTGGGCGAGGAGGTCCGCATTCCGATGGCCTGCGACGGACATTTCTGGGCGACGGTCCGCCTCAACGGCACCGAAAAGCGAATGCTCGTCGACAGTGGCGCGACCGTCACCGCGCTGTCCGAAGCCACGGCTCGGGCCGCAGGCGTCGAGGCTGACGCGACGCTCGTGCCCTTGCTCATGAAGACCGCGAACGGCACGGTTCGCGCCGACGCCGGAACGCTCGACCGGCTAGAGATTGGCGGCATTGAGGCGCGAAAGCTCAAAGTCGTGATCTCGCCCGGGCTTGGCGACACCGACGTCCTGGGCATGAATTTCCTCTCGGTGTCCGTCGTCAGAACATTTGGCACAACTCGCGGCGTAAATTAGCGGAGTGCGGGCCTCGTCCTGGGGTTAATGTTAGGCGGCGAGCTTGCGGTGTTGCAAGCGCCGATATTCGATGGTCTGTCGC
>NZ_JNFD01000024.1 GCF_000756375.1 Sphingopyxis sp. LC81
AATCCTTTCCGGCTATGCTCCTGCCGGGCAATACCAGTCCATGTCATTGATCACTCCATCTCTCGCAGGACGGACTGAATCACAACATACTGGTATTGCTCAACAACTTTTGGGGCAGGCTCTGAGATAATAAGCGGCGTTCAGTCTTGCCTCGCGGCGGTCCAAAGCGATGGTGTGGATGTTGAAAAACTCAAGCAGGATGGGTGGAGCGCGGTGTCAGCCTCTGACGGCGGAAAGCCGGTGGCGGTCCCTGTCCCGATGTTCTCTAAGGGTAGCCTCCTTCTTATCCACCAAGCCACTGCTTCGACGCCGATCTGCGCCATCATGACGAATGTTCCGGATGTTCCTGCTATTAGCGGGATCGCCGACGAGCTGGACAGCGCTCTAAACACAGACCGCAAAATCGAGAACGGTAAGGCGATACCCGCGTACTGGTTTCCCAAAGGTCACGTCGTACAGCTAGCGACGACTGGGAGCGAGAAAGCCCCCGGTGTCCGCATTGTGGTGGGATACCGTAAGTAGCCCGCCTCATGATGCTGCCGTCAGTCACTATGGCTGCCGGCGCGCGATACCACATATAATCTTGATGCCAGCTACCCATCATTCGAGCTATTTCGCTTAGGGTGTCATTTCGCCCTCAGCCGGAACCGACCCCAACAACGCCGACCCGCGTCTCGCGCCCGCCCAGGCGATCGTCGACGCCGCCATAAAGACGGCCCAGGACCGGGGAGAGAGCGCCCGCATGGTCAACACGATCGGCGATTCGACACGCCAGCTCGTCGCCGACCGCATCAAGATGGGCGGTGCCCTGGATGCGGACATCGGCCGAGTTCCCGATCGGGGACGGACGACCCCACCTCAACAGAAAGAGCGGGGCCGCTGAGGCACCTGCCGTTCGTGACCATTAAGGAGTTCGGGAAGAGGCTTCGCGGTGAATTCGTGCCCATGCAGGTTCGTCGGCATCGGGGCGTTGGCGGACCGTCGTGAACGTGACCGGCCCATCGTACCAGAGGACATCGCGGATATGTCGCAGGCCAAGCGTAGCGTTGGCCCAGACCCGCGCACGCGGGCGGTCCTTTGGGGACTTTTGGACGATCAGGAGCCTCTCGCGGGGCAGCCAAGAGAGGGTGAAGTAGGTGACAAAGCGCCCGTCCTCGCGTTCTTCCATTCGGCATGCTGTGACCTCCCCGCCCATCGGGCGCTCGTTCGTCATTTGACGCTCGCGAACGTCGTTAGTCATGATGGCTGACATAGAGCCTTCTCACGTCTCGGCTTCCTAGCTTCGCCACGCGGAGAACCGAGCCTTTCCCTACACTTACGCTGCCGAATGGACGCGACCTTAGGCGCACCCGCGTGTGCGGGGCAAGAATCCGAGTTGCCTGTTCCCAATCTGTTCCGATTCGGGTTATGAGAACGGACGAGAAGGGAACCGCATGTTGCTGACGCTGCATTGCATGAAGTTCTGCGGCGGGAAAGACAAGCTGGAGACCTCTAGATTTTCCTCAGAGCTTCGGGCGGGAAGGATATCCAGCGTTGGTCGTAGCGCTGATAAGGGCTGCTACGGTCGTAGCTTTGTCGTCAAAAACGACCGTCGCGCTTCTGGCCTTTGCCGAGACGTCGACGCGCTTCACGCCGGGCACGTTGCTGAGGCTCTTCTTCACCGTGGGGACGCAGGTCACACAAGACAAATTATCGACGGCCAGCGTGACGCTTCGATCGGCCGCCAAGGCGGGAGTGGCGGAAAGAGCAACAGCCGACAGGAAGCAGATGTTGATGATCTTCATAGGAGTTTCCTCGTTATTCGATGAATTGGACAGCGGCGTACGGGAATGCGACGGCTGCAATTACTAGAAACGTTGTCACCCACAGCGAGACCTTCAGAACTCGTGTCGAGGAAGGGCTCCCGCAGTAGGTTCCATTGTCGCACTTCCTCGCTGGCGAGCGGTAAACCCGCACAAAGCCATAGATGAGAGCGGGGGCAGCGAGCGCAACGAAGATCGGCTGGTACGGAGCAAGTGCGGTGAGGTTGCCAATCCAGGCGCCGCTGATCCCCAACGTAAACAGGGCCAACGGCACCACGCAGCAGGAGGCTGCGGCGACGGCGCCTAGCGCCCCTCCAGCAATCGCGAGCCAAGTGCGGCCGCTTGGCACACCATTGGTGCCGCCCTCAGATTCGGCCGTCTCGATGATCATCTTCTGAACCATTCACCCACTCAAACAAGGACGATACCACCTGGAGCAACTCCAGATCCAAGAGCTATTTTCCGTCAATCAACCCGCGCAGCAGGAGAGTTTGCTGACATCCTTGTCGAAGGTCTGAGCAGCCAGCTTCAGCCCCTCGACGGTTGTAAGGTACGGGAAGATCGTTTCCGCCAGGTCGTCGATCGTGAGGCCGCACCGGATGGCCATGGCCGCAGTCTGGATACTATCGGCGCCCTCCGGCGCGAGAATGTGGGCCCCCAACAGCTTTCTGCTCTGTCCATCGGCAACGAGCTTGATCAAGCGCGCCACTAGTGACGCCCATGACAGCAGCAGCAGTCAAAACGGTGCGAATTACAGTTTTCATGGTGTTGGTCCTCCTGAGGTAAGTGAGTGAAGCTAATCTGTTAAAGATAAGGCGCAACGTAAGGGAATGCGGCTGCAGCGATCACGAGCAGCGTTGCCGCCCAAAGTGCGGCCTTTGTCATTCCGGTTGAGCGGGGCTCGGAGCATGCGCTCCCATCGGCGCAGTTTGCCGGGCTCCGGTATACACGCCAGAAAGCGAACGCGAGGATTACGACGGCCGCACCCATGAAAAAGGGTTCGTAAGGTGCGAGCGCAGTCAGGTTGCCCATCCATGCGCCTCCGACCCCAAGCGTCAGAAGCGCCAGGGGCAGGACGCAACAGGACGCCGCACCGAGAGCGGCAACAAGCCCCCCCACGGCCAGCAGCTTCTGCCCTCCAACTTTGCGGCTCCTGATATCAAGCTGCGGGCGAAGCAAGCTCGCCTGTTCAAACTCAGACACTAAATTAATCTCCTGTCCTCGAAAACGGTCGCTGACCGGGCCCGCCCGCAAGCGCGAGGGACAAACGCCGGTGGCTCTTACTCATAATTCGCTGCGAACCGGACAAAGGTTACAGCGATGACAAAAAAAGCATCGGTAAAGCCACTGCGGCTGAACCCGCTTGAAGTCACGGCGCTCCCCCTCTTCGCTGCTCTACGGGGACTCATGTGAGATCTGGCAAATTATGCAAACGGAGGCGGAGAGACGTCTGCTGCTCACCAGCCCTAGGCAATCACCAGCGGAGGAGGCGCGGCCCAAGCAAAGCGCCTAAGACGGCGCAGATCGCTATAGCGCTGGTGTACCAACATGCCACGAACGCGAGTGATGCATCTCGGCAGGAGAGAGCATAGGCACTGGCGCTTACACCACCTGCCAAGAATCCAGCCACGGCACCCGCACGTTTCAGATGTGTCGGCGCTGCCTTCCGTAGCGCCCAGATCATCAGGGCGAATGGCACTGTCGCGATAGCGGGTATCAGCAACAAACACTCCGGCCAGGCACGGCCGATAGTGGCTCCGTTCCGCCAAGCATCTGGAACGGACATCAAGTTTGGAGCAGCAAGAAGAGCGATCACAACGAAAGGAACAAAGACCAAGGCTACCCCCATCCGATTTGCTTGACCTGGGCGCGCCAATTTGAGGAGGGCAGAGAAAGTGATCAGAACAATACTGCCGGTGAAAACCAGCTTCAACACGAGCAAACCGAGGTCATCGGAGTGGTCGAGATCCAGCGACACACCGTAAGCCAAGCAGACTGTCGCAACAGCGAGGAGGGTTCCGATGCCGAGGGCAGCTAGCATGACATGTGGAACGATCCGTCGATCGACCGGTCTTAGCTCAGAGCTAAGCTTTTCTATCAGTTCGCTCGTCTGCATTTCTAACTTTCCAGCTTCAGGGCAGCCGCCATAGCCTTTAACCCGCGATGTATTCTGACCTTCATAGCGGCCTCCGAAATCCCGTGCCCTTGAGCGCTTTCGGCGATGCTCAGGCCATCGAGCTTTACTTCTTTCATCGCCCGCCGGCTATGTACGGGAAGGATGGCAAGCAACCGCTCAGCATCAACCCTGCTCTCAAGAGCCCCGAGATAGTCCTCGGTGGCCATTTCTCCAGCCGTCTCGAGCGGCAGAGCGGCCATGGCCGCTCTGCTCCGCCTTAAATGGTCCAAGAGCTTATATCGAGCGATGCCGTAGGCCCACGGCGTAAACCTCTGCGCAGGATCATAAGTGTGGCGATGTTTGTGGATGGCGATCAGAACCTCCTGCAGGATGTCTTCCGCCTCACTTCCATTGTGACCCAGGCAGGTCAGCTGCCCTGCGACATAGCCCCAAAGCGGACGCCGGAGGCTCTGAAGCAGCCTCTTGAAAGCGCCTCCATCGCCTTCTTGTGCCGCTATCATGAGGGATCTCAACTCATTCTCGATACGTCTCATGAGCTTTTATCGACTGCTGCGGAGATGCTCGTAGCGCATCGCAAGATCTCGGGACTTCGGATGGCACGGTCGACGCACGCGCGGAGAACAACGGGTCCGAGCCCACAGGCAGCCAGGGCGAGCGTGAAGTTCGGCTCAAGCCCGCCCGGTCGCATCGGCTAGTCCGCCTTCGGCGCGGACTGCAGTCGGGCCGGGTAGCCTACCTTTGCAGAGGCAGCCTGGAGCGCCTCGGGCGACGTCTTTACATCGTCGTAGGTCACGACGATCGTCTTAGTTTCACGTGATGCATCGACCTTGCTCACCCCAGGCACGAGGCCCAAGGCAGTTTCCACGCTGTTCTCACAGGAGGCGGAGCCGATCTTTTCACTCGTGAACGTCACCGTCCGTTCGGCTGCAAACGCAGAGCCGGCGGCGACAAGCAATGAGGCCGCACTAAGGAGCCGTACAACAAGGCGCATTTTCAATCCTTCAGCTATGAAAGTTCCGATTTTGGATGGGGTCGAGCGGTTCGCCGAGACAGCTTACGGCGCGACAACATCCGAGAAGCCATGGGAGCTAGGCGGTAAACTCATAAATTTAGTTGCGCGAAGCGGTACTGGTTGATTCAAGGCTCGTGAAAGGAGCCTTGCAATGCATCGCCGTTTTGAACTGACAGATTTCGAGTGGTCAATTATTGAGCCG
>NZ_JNFD01000025.1 GCF_000756375.1 Sphingopyxis sp. LC81
GTGGAGGGCCGGGGTCTTGCACAAGCCCGGCGCCCTCCACCCCCAAACCGGCGCCGCGCGCGAAGGGGCCTGCCCCATGCCTCGCCTGATCGACCCGCCCGCAGGCTCCGCGCTCGATATCGAAGAGGTGACCGCCCGCCTCGACGAAAGCGGGGTAGACCTCACCGACGAAGCGAGCATCGCGCGCTGCACTGACCTCCTCGCCGGCTTGTCGCGCAACCCCGACTTCCTCGCCGACCGCGTGATCGCCGCGCTCAAGGAGAGCTATAGCGACCAGCTGACCCTCAACCGCTACACGGCGCAGGTCTTCCTCCTCCACCGCAGCCCGCGCGGCTTTTACCTCCGCGCCAATATGTGGCCCTCACAGCGCGACGCCGCTTTCGCCGCGAGCGGCCCCGCGGCCTTCTCCTACGGCGTCCCGCACGACCATAATTTCCACTTCCTCACTGCCGGCTATTTCGGCCCTGGCTATGTCAGCGACTATTATGACTATGACCCCGAAACCGTCGACGGCCGCCTCGGCGAGCCGCTGGACCTCAAATTCGTCGAGCGCCACAGCCTAAGCCATGGCAAGATGATGCTCTACCGCGCCCACCGCGACATCCACAGCCAGTTCCCCCCGGCAAGCCTCTCGGTCAGCCTCAACATCATGGACGAGGGCGAGCAAGTCCCCTGGCGCGACCAATATATTGTCGACCTGGAGAAGGGCACGATCGCCAAGCGCCCAACGCTGACGAGCAGCGAAATGCTGCTCCGCTGCGCGGTGCATTTGACCGGGAATGGGAAGGATGTGGCGGAGCAGTTCGCGAAGGCGCACCCGGTGCCAAGGGTGCGCGCGAATGCAATCGGGGCGCTGGCGGCGGTGGAAGAGGGCAGCGCGCGGGCTGCGGTGCTGGAGCGCGGAATGGCCGACGGCGATCCTCGCGTTCGTGACGATTGCCAGCGCTGGCTGGCGCTGTAGCTTCCCCTGCTGACAGCGCGGCTTTCCGCTGCTAGGGCGCGGCGCATGACCACGCCTCTGTCCCATATCCGCAACTTCTCCATCATTGCGCACATCGACCATGGCAAGTCGACGCTCGCCGACCGGCTGATCCAGTTCACCGGGGGGCTGACCGCGCGCGAGATGTCGGCGCAAGTCCTTGATAATATGGACATTGAGAAGGAGCGCGGGATCACGATCAAGGCGCAGACGGTGCGCCTGAAGTATAAGGCACACGACGGTGAGACGTATGAGCTCAACCTGATGGACACGCCGGGTCACGTTGACTTCGCCTATGAAGTGTCGCGGTCGCTCGCGGCGTGCGAGGGCGCTTTGCTCGTCGTCGACGCGGCGCAGGGGGTCGAGGCGCAGACGCTCGCGAACGTCTACCAGTCGATCGAGCATGACCATGAGATCGTGCCCGTGATCAACAAGATCGACCTGCCCGCGGCCGACGTCGACAAGGTGAAGGCCGAGATCGAGGACATCATCGGGCTGCCCGCCGACGACGCGGTGCTCGCATCCGCGAAGGCCGGGATCGGCATCGAGGAAGCGCTGGAAGCGATCGTCACGCGCATCCCGCCGCCGAAGGGCGACGCGACCGCGCCGCTGGTCGCGATGCTCGTCGACAGCTGGTACGACCCCTATCTCGGCGTCGTCATCCTGATCCGCGTCGTCGACGGCGTACTGAAAAAAGGTCAGCAGATCAAGTTCATGCAGGCGGGCACCACCCACCTGATCGACCGCGTCGGTTGCTTCACGCCGAAGATCGAGCAGCTTTCCGAGCTCGGCCCCGGCGAGATCGGCTTCATCACCGCGCAGATCAAGGACGTCGCGCAGGCGCGCGTCGGCGACACCGTCACCGACGCCAAAAAGCCCGCGGCGCAGGCGCTGCCGGGGTTCAAGGAAGTCCAGCCCGTCGTCTTCTGCGGCATGTTCCCGACCGACGCGAACGACTTCGAAAAATTGCGCGAAAGCATCCAGAAGCTCCGCCTCAACGACGCGAGCTTCTCGTTCGAGATGGAAAGCAGCGCCGCATTGGGCTTCGGCTTCCGCTGCGGCTTCCTCGGCCTGCTCCACCTCGAGATCATCCAGGAGCGGCTGACCCGCGAATATGACCTCGACCTCATCACCACCGCGCCGTCGGTGGTGTACAAGCTCAAGCTCGGCCACACGAAGAATGAGGCGGCGAAGGAGATCGAACTCCACAACCCCGCCGACATGCCCGACCCGAACCGCATCGACGAGATCCAGGAACCGTGGATCGAGGCGGTGATTTACGTGCCCGACGAATATCTCGGCCCGATCCTGAAGCTGTGCCAGGACCGCCGCGGGGTGCAGAAGAATCTGACCTATGTCGGCGGCCGCGCGCAGATCACCTATGAACTGCCGCTCAACGAGGTGGTGTTCGATTTCTATGACCGGCTGAAGAGCATCAGCCGCGGTTACGCCAGCTTCGACTATCACCAGATCGGCCACCGCCCCGGCGACCTCGTCAAGATGAGCATCCTCGTCAACAACGAGCCGGTCGATGCCCTCAGCATGATCGTCCACCGCGGCACCGCCGAAACGCGCGGCCGCGGCATGTGCGAGCGGCTGAAAGACCTGATCCCGCGCCACATGTTCAAGATCCCGATCCAGGCCGCGATCGGCGGCAAGGTGATCGCCCGCGAAACCATCGCCGCGTTGCGCAAGGACGTGACCGCCAAATGCTATGGCGGCGACGCGACCCGCAAGAAGAAGCTCCTCGAAAAGCAGAAAGAGGGCAAGAAGCGGATGCGCGAATATGGGAATGTCAATATTCCGCAGGAGGCGTTTATTGCCGCATTGCGGATGGGGGATGATGCTTAGGGACTTGTGCCCGATCCCGGCCTTAGAACGTGACAGATATTCCGACTTGCAGCAGGCGTTAAGCTGAGATCCTAACGAACCATTCTAGTGCCCCACAGTGCGTCCTTAGTCTCCGGAATCATTGGCCCCATCCGGCGTTCAGCTTGGACTCGAAGTGCCCGACCGTATATCTCCATACCGTTCCAATTGATCGCACCGCCTGCCACTGGCACCATAATGCGTGTCTTGCGTAAGCGGCCGAGGGTCGCCCCGTTGCCTCCCCAACCAAATCGGCTCATCTGCTGCTTGATAAGTGTTGCCAATAACATTGCGTTATCGACATTTAGGTTAGGGCTTCGCAGTACCTGAATATTCTGGCTCGTGTAGAACGGCACCGGCTGATATGCGATAGTTTGCGTATCAAGTCCGATGGTAATTGCGTTACCCTCTTCAGGATACTTTTTCTGCCGGACGCACCATCCATCGATACCATTATTCTCGCGTGTGCGAGACACAAACGGGTAGCTTCCGTCGCCGATTTGAGTCAGGTCCGACTTGTTGTACCATGCCGACGTTGCCTTCATCGTCTCGAAGACGTCGGTTATCAGCCTCGGTTCGAACGTCAGTTCCGGTAGCGTGTCATCATCTTCCGGTTCGGTGGCTCGAACTGAGCGTGTGCTGGCCTTGATCTCCAGCATCAATTCTTCTCCGAGCTTGTTCAGACCAGCCCAGTCCACCACCTCTCCACCGTTGGAACCAGTCGCCAAAGGCACCATGATTTTCTGGCGAGCAAGCCTGTGAAGCGTCAACTTGTATCCGAAACCAAATTTGGGAACGCATTGGTGCGTCAACATACTGGCGATCAATAGTAAAGCGGGCTCGGTAGCCTCCTCAGATACAGGCTCAAGAGCAATCACATCATCGGACGCGCTAAAGGGGGCGGGCTGATACTTTGCGTGTCCAGTGCCTCCGTCGCCATTGTAGATAAGCGTCACCCATCCACCGGGAAATAGCGCTGGGGTGGACGCAAAATCGGTAATGCTGTTGTTCACACGAGAAGCGCCTACGAAAGGGGTGTCTCCCCGCTTCCTATGGGCAGTTATGAGACGTTTCCCTTTGTGCGCACGGAAAATGCCTGCCTGACGCCCCTCCAAGTCCACCACGTAGGTGGGTGCAAACGTCAATCCGTCGTATGTACTCACTCTCCATTTTCCTTATTCGGCGCCTGCTCACCCTCGGCGGGAGTTATCAGGCTTCCATATCCGTGGCTGTGCATGTCTACCTGCCATGTAAGGTAGTCGGCGACTGTTGCCCTGAAATCATCCACGGAAGGAGGAAGATCGTTGAAATAGAAATACGAGTGCTGCCACTCGTCTTGTGCAGTGATCTCTGCCAGCACGATGAACTTGGTGTCGTCGACCGCGTTACCCCGCAACACGTCAAGTAAATGCTTGCGCCTCGATGCCGCGGTTCCATCGTCGGTCAAGCCCCGGTGCATTTGCACCTTGTATCCATCATTCTGGAAATTGATAAACTTGGCCTTCGCGTCCGCAGGGTGGGGCCGGCCAGCGATGAACAATGCAATTACAGCAGACACGCCCACTCCTGAGTCAGCGAAAGTTTCCCCATTCATGGTTATGACCGCATCCAGCGTGTGCTTTTTCAGCAGAGCGACTTTCCTGTCTTTGTCATCCTTCGTTTTGCCGACCATCGCTGACTGAGGAATGATGGCAGCGAGGCGGCCGCCTGGGTTCAGGAACTCCAAGGTTCTTTGGATGAAGGCCAACTCCGACAGATGGCGCGTGTTCTTGTCTTTAGCTTGGGAATACGGTGGATTCAGCAAGGCTTTGGTGAAGCCATGCCCCGAAACCCACTCCCCCTTGTCGTTTTTCTGGTCGCCGCGCATTTCATGAAGCGGGGCTTCGAAAATGGAATCTCGCCTGAAGTTGGCTTTACCGTCGCCTCGAAGGATCATATTGGTCGTGCCAATTGCGAACAGCTTGTCCTGAAGCTCGATTCCATGGAGCCTGTTCTTCCGGATATCCTCTTTCACTGCCTCATTGTTACCCGCATCGTTGAACATGCGGTGCATTGCAGCGATCAGGAATGACGCTGTGCCGGCGGTCGGGTCGAGAACCCAATCCCCCGCGCCAACGTCAATCAGCTCTGCCATAAGCGTGGTAACGTGTTCTGGAGTCAGCACAATACCGAGCGTATTGCCGTCGCCTCCGCCATACGAAATGAACTCGTGGTAAAAATTTCCCAAAACATCGAACGCGATTAGTGTCGGGTCGGTGACGACTTGCTGAACGTCCGTCTTCAGAATCTGAGCAAACCACCTCAATGGCGTCATCCCTAGCTCAGCGTGGATGCGGTTCAGCGCTGGGGACTTCTCGATAAAAGCGAACTGATCCAGAAGAGTGCCAATCTTCTGGTGGGGGCCGAACCCCTTTGAGACCATGTAGTCGTGTGCAGCGCGGTAAATCTTTGCGCCGTCCCAATCGCCGGGTAGCTTTTCGTCATAAATTCCTTTCAGGTCGTTGATATCGAAGCCCGGCTTTTCCAGTGCGAGTAGAATAGCCGACACAAGCGGAGCTTTCCGGTCATTCTCTACTGACCCATAGTTGCGCATTCCCTCGTGTAATCGGGAGGCAGCCAACTTAACGGTGTCCAATCGAACTTCGGACTGTGGCTTATTTCCGAGGACCGCGACTGAGTGATATTCGACGATCGCGTCCTTGCCGAACACATCGAGGTTGTCGAGGTCGTCGAGGAGCTTGACCATCCCTTGTCCGAGGTACGCAACTGCGATCTCGTGGTGCTGCTCCTCCCCACCTATTCCGACCGCAAAGATGCCTTTCTTGGATGGAACGCCGTTTTTGAGCATTACGTTGGCGTAATGAACGGCACCATTGAGCGCAAAGTTCTGTCGGTAAGGGAAATCGGTTGCGACTTGGTCGTTCAGAAGGAACCGTGTGAAACGAGCTTCTTTCTTATCTTCGACGACGACGATGAAGTCGCCCATGACGAAAACGAACTCGGGCTTACCTTCAGCCTTCCCCAGTTTGGATTTCGTGCCGCCAGCAAGTGCGGCGCGCTTCCAGGCGGGGCCTCCGTCCTGTTCCCAAGGGCGCGACACGTCGATGTCGCGTAGAAGATCTCGGACGAATTGATCAGTAGCTTTTTCATTTCCCATCTGCAGCCTACCCCTAACCATGGCGCATGACGGACGTTGGGCTGATTCCACCTGTCCGATTCAAGGCGCGAGATAGCAGGTGAGGCGTTGCTGAGAAACGTGCTGGCACAAATAGTTTAATCGAAATCCAAATGTTGCCAGTGTCACAATGGCTGGTAGTTATGTCAGCCGGTAATCTGGCTGCACACCGCTGGGCCGGTCGGGACCAGCTGCAGCCTAGTGACTTTCAGTTCGCTTCCGTCCAAAATCAGCCCACGAACTCCTTCAACCGAACAATCCGCACCACACACCGCGCCGGAATCTCGATCACTCCGCTCAGCATCAGCCGTTCCTCGTCGCCGACGATCGTTGCCGATCCGGCGAGTATCTTGATGCAATCATCGTCGTGGATCAGGCGGTCGATCGAGAGGCAGGTCTGGACCTTTTCGGGCTGGAAGGCTTCACAGGAGACCCGGCCGCCATAGGGTTCGCGCGATAATGGGTGTGCCCCGGCGAAAGCCGGGGTCCAGATAGATTGCGCTGCGCCGCTATGGGCCGTGCCCGGAGTCACGTGCCTCCGGACACCTGCCGGGGTTCACGGCTTTGGATTCCGAAGATTGGCTCGGGCGGCTCATTGCTCGCCTCCCGCCTGTGGCGTTTCGTGCGTCGCGGCCGCCGGTGTCCCCGCCTTCCATGCCGCCCAGCTCGCCTCGCTGTAGGCGGCGTTCCATTCGCCTTCGAGCGCGGCGATCTCGCGCTCGGCGCGGCGGCGGGCGGCGTCGCGGTCGCGGCTGGTCGGGCCGCTTTGGCTGTGGGTGTCGGCGAGGAAGTCGTGGGGGTGCTGGATCACGGGCTGGCGCGCCTGTTGCCAGCCCTCGGCGCGCTCGCGCAGGCGGTTGGCGGCGGCGCGCATGTCGCCGCGGGTGATCTTGCCGCTGGCGAGGTCGCTTTCGCCGGCCTCACCCTCGATCATATGCTCCTCGAAGCGGTCGAACCACAGTTCGTCCTCTTCGCCGCCCTCGGTCCAGCGGACATGGTCGGCGGGCGGCGGGGCGGGGTTCGACAGGTCGCCGCCCTCGGCCTCCTCCCAGTCGACATTGCCCGCGCCGGCCGACAGCGGGACGATCATGTCGGGGTGGTGCATGTGCCATTCGTGCTTCTGCGGGTTGATATAGGCGTCGGCTTTTCGCGCCGCGGCCCAATCGGTTCCGGGGCCGGTGAGCAGGTCCCACGCGGCGCGCTTGACCGGGTCGTGCGAAATCTTGCGCTGATAGGCGGTGCGGATGATGCGGAGGCGGTCGTCGAGGTCGGTGTCCTGCCGGTTCGCGCGGGCATTGCGTTCCATCAGGCGCGCCTGGCGCTCGGCCTCCCAGTCGGCCTGCCATTTCTCGCGCAGGCGGCGGACTGCGTGCGGGACTGCGGTGGTGGGGCCATCGATGGGGTTGATGCCCGCGCCGAAGGCCTCGGGAAAGCGGCTCGCAGCGATATGCTGCATCGCGCGCACGTTCGGCCGGCGACGTTCGAGGATGACGCGGCCCTCCTTTGAGATCGTCTCGGGCACGCCATAGATCGCATATTCCATGAGCAGGTCGGCGACGCGGCGCGCGCCCGCCTCGACCGCGCGGTCCCATGCGGCGGCGAAGCTCTCCGCATCGTCGCGTTTGCGGAGCTGATAGAAGGCCGAGGTCGAGTGGCCCGCGACCTTTGCCGCCATGCTGACCGCGCCGGTCGCGGCGAGATGCGCGATGAACATCCGCTGTTTCTGGGCGGTGATGCCGGTCCAGCGCTTGGTGCGCTGTTCGACGGGGGTGAAGGCGAGTTCTTCGGGGAGATCGTCGGGATCGATCGCGGGGTCGGCCTCCGCGTCGATGACGGCGGGGAGGGGCGGGAGGATTTCCTGTTTCATGGGCTTGACTCCTATGGTTCGTTTAAACGTTATAAACGAACCATATGGGAACAATGTAGGAAAGAGGGAAAATTGGAGAGGCGCGCGCCCAACGCCGCCCCGTGTCAGGGGCGGGGCGATTGCGGGGA
>NZ_JNFD01000026.1 GCF_000756375.1 Sphingopyxis sp. LC81
CCCACGCCTACGCCCACGCCGACCCCGCCGCCGACGGGCAATTTCGATACCGCTGAGACGCGCCGCTCCGACGGGGTCAATTTCCATGGTGCGATCACCGCCTATCAGGCGGGGGCGACGGGGCAGAATATCCTCGCCGGCGTCATCGACGACGGGATCGATCAGGACAGCCCCGAATTCGCCGGCCGCATCTCGTCGCAATCGATCGACCTCGCCGGATCGCGCGGCATCAACGGCGAAGGGACGCACGGCACCAATGTCGCGCAGCTGTTGCTCGGCGGAAAGAATGACGTCGGCACCTTCGGCATCGCCTTCAACGCCAATCTGCTCGTGCTGCGCGCCGACCAGCCCGGCAGCTGCGCGACCGAGGATCCGTCGAACGACGAAAGCGGCTGCCGATTTCCCGAAACCGCGATCGCGGCGGGGCTCGACCGCGCGGTCGGCGCGGGCGCGCGCGTCGTCAACATCTCGCTCGGCGGCGAATCCCCGCCCGGAGCCACCTTGCGCGCCGCGGTCGCGCGCGCGACCGCGGCGGGGATCATCGTCATCGTCTCGGCGGGGAATGACGGCGACACGACCGCGAACGGCAATGACCCGAACAACCCCGATTTCTTCGCGCGCGGGCTGCGCGACGCGGGCGGCGGGCTCGTTGTCATTGCCGGATCGGTCAATGAAAATGGCGCGATTTCGGGGTTCAGCAACCGCGCGGGCGGCTATGCCGGCTCCTACCTCAGTGCGCTCGGCGAGGGCGTGTGCTGCGCCTATGAAAATGGCGTGCTCAAGACCGAGGGCAATTTCGTCTTCGTTTTGAACGGCACCAGCTTCGCGGCGCCGCAGGTCGCGGGCGCGGTCGCGCTGATCGCGCAGGCGTTTCCGAACCTGTCGAGCCAGCAGATCGTCTCGCTCCTCTATCAATCGGCGCGCGACGCGGGCGCCGCGGGCGACGATGCGGTCTATGGACAGGGCATCCTCGACATTGCGCGCGCTTTCCAGCCGATGGGCGCCACATCGCTCGCGGGCACCGCGACCGCGGTCGCGCTCGATGCGCCGCTGGGAATCCTCGGCGGCCCGATGGGCGATGCCGGCGGGGCGGGCACGACGGGCCTCGTCACCGATGGCTTCGGCCGCGCCTTCAACGTCGATTTCGGCGGTTCGCTGGCGTCGCGGCGCCCCGACTTCAAACTGTCGGGCGCGATCGGCGGGCTCGTCCGCCAGCAAAGCGCCGCCAGCCAATCGCTTGCGCTCTCGCTCGTCACCGCGCCCGGCACCGGCGGCACCGACGCGCTCGCGGGCCTTTCCTTCCACGATGCGCAGCGCGCGCGCACCCTCGCCGCCTCGGTGATGACGCGCCTCGACGGACGCACGCGGATCGGCTTTGCCGCTGGCCGCGGCACCGGCGGCTTGCTCGCGGGCGAGCGCGGCGAAAGCAGCCATGCGATGCTGATCGGCGACGCCGCGCACGAGGGCCTTGGCTTTGCCGCCAGCCCCGGAATCGGCACAATAATCCGGCATAATATCTTTAATAATCAATATGTTAATATCATACTGGAAAATGGCTGGGTGTCGGGCTCGCGCTGGCAGGACGACCCCCTGCTCCGCTACCGCTCGCGCCACGACAGCCGCTACCAGCGTGTCGGCGCCGCGTGGGACGCGCGCTTCGGCCCCGTCCGCACCGCGCTCGGCGCGAGCTGGCTGCGCGAATCGGACAGCCTCCTCGGCGCCCGCCTCGGCCCGATGTTCGGCGCGGGCGGCGCGACCAGCCTCGTCGGCGACGCCAGCCTCCTCCTCGATATGCGCGATGATTGGAAAGTTGCGGCCGCCTGGCGCCAGATGTGGACGCGCCCCGACAGCCAGGGCCTGATCGCGGGCGGCGCGCTCTGGTCGACCGCTTTCTCCTTCGACATCGCCAAGGCCAATCTGGTGCGCCCCGGGGACCGCGCCGCGCTCCGTTTCGCCCAGCCACTGCGCGTCGCGCGCGGCGGCATCGACCTGATGCTCCCCGTCGCGCACGATTATGCGAGCGGCCGCACCGACTTCGGCCGCCGCACCTACAACCTCGCGCCGACGGGCCGCGAGCTGGTCGTCGAAGCGAGCTATGCGTTGTCGCTGTTCGGCGGCGAACTCATTGCGAACACATGGTGGCGGCAGGATCCGGGCCATATCGCCGCGATGCCCGACGACCGGGGCGCGGCGCTCCGCTTTACGAGGGGCTTCTGATCGGCTTTAACGCTCCCCAAAGATCAGAACAGGGGTTGCCAGAATGAAGCCGATTCATATTCTTCCGCTCGCGCTCATCGGCGCGGCGCTCGCCTCGCCGCTCGCCGCGCAGGCGCCGACGCGCACCGTGATCCACGCCGGGCAATTGCTCGCCGAACCGGGCAAACCCGCGCGCGGCGCCTCGACGATCATCGTCGAGGGCGGCAAGATCGTGTCGATTGCCGACGGTTATCAGCCCGCCGACCCCGGCGCGACGCTGATCGACCTCAAGGACAAATATGTCCTCCCCGGCCTGATCGACAGCCATGTCCATTTGACGAGCGACGCCGGCGGCATCGCCGGTCAGCTCGAGGAGATCACGCTCAGCCCCGCGGCGCAGGCGTTCAACGCCGAGGCGAACGGGATGAAGACGCTGCGCGCGGGCTTCACCACGGTGCGCAACCTCGGCGACGGCGACGGCGCGACCCTCGCCCTCAGGGATGCGATCCTCGCGGGCAAGGTGCAGGGGCCGCGCATCGTCGACGCCGGCAACAGCATTTCGGGCAGCGCGGGCCATATGGACGGATCGCTCGGCTATCGCGACGAGCTCCGCCCCTTCTTCGCGGGCGCGGGCAACACCTGCAACGGCGCCGACGATTGCCGCCGCGCGGTGCGGCTGCAGATCGGGCGCGGCGCCGACGTGATCAAATTCGCCTCGACCGGCGGGGTCAACAGCCGCATCGGTGCGGGGCTCGGAAAGCAGATGTTCGACGACGAGGCGCAGGCGATCGTCGACACCGCGCATCTGTTCGGCAAGAAGGTCGCGGTCCACGCGCACGGCGCCGACGGCATCCGCCTCGCGATCGACGCGGGTGCCGATTCGATCGAGCATGGCACGATCCTCGACGAGGCGACGATCGCGGCGTGGGCGAAATCGAAGACTTATTATGTCCCGACGCTCTCGACCGTGAACGGCTACAAGGAACGCATCGCCGCCAACGCCAACGCCTATGAGCCCGACGTGCTCGCCAAGATCAAATGGCGCATCGAGATCACCGGCAAGAGCCTCCAGCAGCTCGTCCCGCGCGGCGTCCGCATCGCCTTCGGCACCGACGCCGGCGTGTCGAAGCACGGCCGCAACGGCGACGAGTTCGAACTGATGGTCCAGCATGGGATGAAGCCCGCCGAGGCGCTGAAGGCCGCAACGGTCAATGCCGCCGACCTGCTCGGGCTGTCGAACGAGATCGGCACGATTGCGCCGGGCAAGAGCGCCGACATCATCGCGGTGGCGAGCGACCCGGTCGCCGATGTGCGCGTGCTCAAGAAGGTCGATTTCGTGATGGCGCGCGGGACAGTGGTCGACTGAATCAGAGCGCGCCGCGCAGCGCCAGCCAGCGATCGCGCTTCGCCGCGAAGCCGATGGTATGCGCGGCGCTGCTCGACGGCAGGTCGACGATTGCGGTGCCTTCGAGCGGCGGCAGCTGCTTCCGTCCGATCGCCGCGGCCTTGCCGCCGTTGAAGGCGATCATGCAGAGGTCGGGCAGCTCGGCGATCAACGCCGCGAGGTCGTGCGCCTCGGCCTCGCGGATTTGGCTGTCGCTGCTCATATGCCGTTCGGCGCTGCGGATCACGTCCCACAACCCGACCTTCGCCTCGCGCAGGGCGACCAGCCTGTCGCCATAGGGCAGGTCCGCGAGCGGCTGGTCGATGACCTCGCCGAGCAGGCGCCAAAACTGGTTCGTCGGATGTGCATAATATTGCTGCTGGGCGAGCGAACGGACGCCCGGCAGGCTGCCGAGGATCAGCAATCGCGTGTCGGGCGCGATGTGAGGCGCAAAGCTGGCATGGCGAACTGCGGGCATGGGCGACCGATAGCCCGCCCCGGCAGGCGCAACAATATTGCCCGCCCCTTGACCGCGCCCTTGACCATGGGAGGAATCGGGTCTAGGGGCCCGCTCGACCGAAAAGGACGGTTTGCCGCCTTTTTCAGTTGCAACAGCGCTTGAACATTGCTGGCGCGGATGGAGCCTCCGGAAGATCGTAGCGATCCGCCGGGGTCTTTTGCTGTTATCAGGTCGGCCGTTTTTCGCCTTTTTTGGCGGGTTAGCGGCCGGAGCTTCATCCACCGCGGTACAGTAACCGTTCGCTTTGATGGGCGGACATTTAAAGGTGAAGCATTCATGCCCACGATCAACCAGCTGGTCCGCAAGGGCCGGACTCCCCAGAAGGTGAAGTCCAAGGTCCCGGCGATGGACGCAAACCCGCAAAAGCGCGGCGTTTGCACCCGTGTCTACACGACGACCCCGAAAAAGCCGAACTCGGCGCTCCGCAAGGTTGCGAAGGTCCGCCTGACCAACCAGCGCGAAGTCATCACCTACATCCCCGGCGAAGGCCACAACCTCCAGGAACACAGCGTTGTGCTGATCCGCGGCGGTCGTGTCCGCGATCTTCCCGGTGTGCGTTACCACGTCCTGCGCGGCGTGCTCGATACGCAGGGCGTGAAGGACCGCAAGCAGAGCCGTTCGAAGTACGGCGCGAAGCGTCCGAAGTAAGGACCGCTTTTTCGGCTATTTGATCATCCCTGGCTGCGCATGCGCCGGGATGCTGTTGTAAAAGGAATTACCTATGGCTCGTCGTCGTCGTCCTGAACGCCGCGAAATCCTGCCCGATCCCCGTTTCGGGGATGTCGTGCTGTCGAAATTCATGAACAGCGTCATGCTGGACGGGAAAAAGTCGGTCGCCGAAAGCATCGTCTACGGTGCGCTCGAATCGGTCGAAACCCGCGCCAAGAAGGAACCGCTCGGCGTGTTCCACGAAGCGCTGGCGAACATCCGCCCGAACATCGAAGTCCGCAGCCGCCGCGTCGGCGGTGCGACCTATCAGGTTCCGGTCGAAGTCCGTCCCGAACGTGCGCAGGCGCTCGCGATCCGCTGGCTGATCACCGCCGCGCGCAACCGCAGCGAAACCACGATGGCCGCGCGCCTGTCGGGCGAACTGCTCGACGCGTCGAACAACCGTGGCAACGCCGTGAAGAAGCGTGAAGACACGCATCGCATGGCCGAAGCGAACCGCGCCTTCAGCCACTACCGCTGGTAAGCGCTCGCGGGACGCTGCCGCGTCTCGCAATCGTAACAATCATTCCTATATCGGGGGCGGCTCCAAAGGCCGCCCCCCACATCCAAGGAAAAGACCATGGCACGCAGCCATCCGCTCGAAAATTATCGCAACTTTGGGATCATGGCGCACATCGACGCCGGCAAGACCACGACGACCGAGCGTATCCTTTACTACACCGGCAAGTCCTACAAGATCGGCGAAGTCCATGACGGCGCCGCGACGATGGACTGGATGGAGCAGGAACAGGAACGCGGCATCACGATCACGTCGGCTGCCACCACCTGCCTGTGGAAGGCCGAAGAAGGTCAGGGCCCCGAGCATCGCCTGAACATCATCGACACCCCCGGACACGTCGACTTCACGATCGAAGTCGAGCGTTCGCTGCGCGTGCTCGACGGCGCGATCACCGCGTTCGACGGCGTTGCCGGCGTTGAGCCGCAGTCGGAAACCGTGTGGCGCCAGGCCGACAAGTATCGCGTGCCGCGCATGTGCTTCATCAACAAGCTCGACCGCACCGGCGCCGATTTCTATTATTGCGTTCAGACGATCATCGATCGCCTCGGCGCGACCCCGGCCGTGCTCTATCTGCCGATCGGTTCGGAAGGCGGCTTCAAGGGCCTCGTCGACCTCGTCAACGAGCGTGCGATCATCTGGAAGGATGAAAGCCTCGGCGCCGAATTCTTCTATGAAGAAATCCCCGCCGACCTCGCCGACAAGGCGGCGGAATATCGCGAAAAGCTCGTCGAGCTCGCCGTCGAACAGGACGACGACGCGATGGAAGCCTATCTCGAAGGCACCGTTCCCGACGTCGCCACGCTCAAGAAGCTGATCCGCAAGGGCACGCTGGCACAGGCGTTCGTTCCCGTCCTCTGCGGCTCGGCGTTCAAGAACAAGGGTGTCCAGACGCTGCTCGACGCGGTTGTCGACTATCTGCCTTCGCCGCTCGACATCCCTGACGTTCAGGGCATCAACCCGTCGAACGACCAGCCCGACTCGCGCGAGACTTCGGACTCGGCGCCGCTGTCGCTGCTCGCGTTCAAGATCATGAACGACCCGTTCGTCGGCTCGCTCACCTTCGCCCGCATCTATTCGGGTACGCTCAACAAGGGCACGTACCTGAACTCGGTGAAGGACAAGAAGGAAAAGGTTGGCCGCATGCTGCTGATGCATGCGAACAGCCGCGAAGACATCGAAGAAGCCTATGCGGGCGACATCGTTGCGCTTGCCGGCCTCAAGGAAACCACCACCGGGGACACGCTCTGCGCGACCAACGCGCCGATCATCCTCGAGCGGATGGAATTCCCCGAGCCGGTCATCGAGCTGTCGGTGGAACCGAAGACCAAGGCCGACCAGGAACGTATGGGCATCGCGCTCAATCGCCTGGCTGCCGAGGATCCCTCGTTCCGCGTGTCGACCGACCATGAATCGGGTCAGACGATCATCAAGGGCATGGGCGAGCTTCACCTCGACATCCTCGTCGATCGCATGAAGCGCGAGTTCAAGGTCGAAGCGAACGTCGGCGCGCCGCAGGTGGCGTACCGCGAATCGCTCGCGAAGGCCGTCGACGTCGACTATACCCACAAGAAGCAGTCGGGCGGCTCGGGCCAGTTCGGCCGCGTCAAGGTCAGCGTCGCTCCCGGCGAACGCGGCGCGGGCATCACCTTCATCGACGAGATCAAGGGCGGTAACATTCCGCGCGAATATATCCCGTCGGTCGAAAAGGGCATGCGCGAGTCGGCCGAAAACGGTCACATGATCGGCTTCCCGATCATCGACTTCGAAATCAAGCTCACGGACGGCGCGTATCACGACGTCGACTCGTCGGCGCTTGCGTTCGAAATCGCGGGCCGTGCGGCGATGCGTGAAGTGGCGGCGAAGGCCGGCATCAAGCTGCTCGAGCCGGTGATGAAGGTCGAAGTCGTTACCCCTGAGGAATTCATGGGCGACGTGATCGGCGACCTTAACAGCCGTCGCGGACAGATCCAGGGCACCGACAGCCGGGGTATCGCCCAGGTCGTCGAGGCGATCGTTCCGCTGGCGAACATGTTCGGCTACGTCAATCAGCTGCGCAGCTTCAGCCAGGGTCGCGCAAGCTATTCGATGCAATTCTCGCATTACGAAGAAGTGCCGACCAACGTCGCCGAAGAAGTGAAGGCCAAGATGGCCTGATGGGTCAAAGCCGCGCGGGCTTGCACCGCGCGGCAAGACCCTCTAAGGGCGGCGCCTGATTCAGCAGGCTCGTCCAGGACTGATCAACGCAAACATTGAACAAGAAGGTTATACCATCATGGCCAAGGCTAAATTTGAGCGGACGAAGCCGCACTGCAACATCGGCACCATCGGTCACGTCGACCATGGCAAGACCTCGCTGACCGCAGCGATCACCAAGGTGCTCGCCGAAAACGTCGCGGGTAACGCCGCCGTCGACTTCGCGAACATCGACAAGGCTCCGGAAGAGCGCGAGCGCGGCATCACCATTTCGACCGCACACGTCGAATATGAAACCGACGGCCGCCACTATGCGCACGTCGACTGCCCGGGCCACGCCGACTATGTGAAGAACATGATCACCGGTGCTGCCCAGATGGACGGCGCGATCCTCGTTGTGTCGGCTGCTGACGGCCCGATGCCGCAGACGAAGGAGCACATCCTGCTCGCGAAGCAGGTCGGCGTTCCGACCATGGTCGTCTTCCTCAACAAGGTCGACCAGCTGGACGATCCCGAACTGCTCGAACTCGTTGAGCTCGAAATCCGCGAAGAACTGTCGAAGCGTGACTTCGACGGCGACAATATTCCGATCATCCCGGGTTCGGCTCTCGCCGCCCTCGAAGGTCGCGACGACGCCATCGGCAAGGACGCGATCCTGAAGCTGATGGCTGCCGTTGACGCGTGGATCCCGCAGCCGGAACGTCCGCTCGACAAGCCCTTCCTGATGCCGATCGAAGACGTGTTCTCGATCTCGGGTCGCGGCACCGTCGTCACCGGCCGTATCGAAACGGGCGTCGTCAAGGTTGGTGAAGAAGTCGAAATCGTCGGCATCAAGGACACCAAGAAGACCGTCGTCACCGGCGTCGAAATGTTCCGCAAGCTGCTCGACCAGGGCCAGGCTGGCGACAACGTCGGTGCGCTGATCCGCGGCGTCGGCCGTGAAGAAGTCGAGCGTGGCCAGGTTCTGGCGAAGCCCGGCTCGATCACGCCGCACACCGAGTTCACCTCGGAAGTGTACGTCCTGTCGAAGGACGAAGGCGGCCGTCACACGCCGTTCTTTGCGAACTATCGTCCGCAGTTCTACTTCCGCACCACCGACGTCACCGGCGAAGTCATTCTGCCCGCCGGCACCGAAATGGTCATGCCGGGCGACAACGTCCAGCTGTCGGTCAAGCTGATCGCTCCGATCGCCATGGACCCGGGTCTCCGCTTCGCAATTCGCGAAGGTGGCCGCACGGTCGGCGCAGGGGTTGTGGCCACGGTCACAAAGTAATATAGGGCCGCGAGCCGCGCGATTCGGAAGCGATTCGCGCGGCTCGTAGCTTAAAGAATTTTGATGGCCGATCCGGTTTCCCTGCGGAAATCGGAGCAGGCCATTTCGGCTCTTTCGCATCGTTAGACGGGATTCGACTGGAACAGTCATGGAAACGCAGAATATTCGCATTCGCCTGAAGGCCTTTGATCACCGCGTGCTCGATCAGGCCACCACCGACATTGCCGACACGGCACGTCGTACCGGAGCGCTTATTCGCGGCCCGATCCCGCTTCCGACGCGTATTGAAAAATTTACCGTGAACCGCGGCCCGCATGTCGACAAAAAGTCGCGCGAGCAGTTCGAGGTGCGTACCCACAAGCGGCTGCTCGACATCGTGCAGCCCACCCCGCAGACGGTCGACGCGCTGATGAAGCTCGACCTCGCCGCGGGCGTGAATGTTGAGATCAAGTTGGCCTAAGCCAACGCAGCCCCGGATCTGATCCGGGGTCTCTATCGGCAGGACACCTCGGTGACTGCATTGTCCGGCGCGATCCGGACCGACGATAGGGTGGATACCGCCGGTCGTTTCTTCGGAAACATCCAGACCGGGCTGCGTCCCCCGTCTCGCCGCTCTCCCACGGGAAGGCGGCACCTCAGCCCGGACGGGGCGATGCATCGAAATTTTGGGCTGGGAGGGTTCTCGTCGGGGTTCGCCTTGATGAGGTCCCACACGCCGTGCGGAATGGTCCGCCCGGCCTCTGTTGAGGAGTATGATCATGCGGACTGGCGTGATCGCGAAGAAAATGGGGATGACCCGCCTGTTTCAGGACGACGGCCGCCACGTGCCCGTCACCGTCCTGAGCCTCGAAGGCTGTCAGGTCATTTCTGTGCGCGAACAAGAACGTGACGGCTATGTGGCCGTTCAGCTCGGTGCCGGCTCGGCGAAGGCGAAGAATGTTGCGAAGCCGCAGCGTGGCGCTTTCGGCAAGGCCGAAGTCGAACCCAAGGCGAAGGTCGTCGAATTCCGCGTCGCTGACGACGCGACGCTCGACGTCGGCGCCGAACTGTCGGCCGACCATTTCGTCGCTGGCCAGATCGTCGACATCCAGGGCGTGACTCAGGGTAAGGGCTTTGCCGGTGCGATGAAGCGCTGGGGTTTCGGCGGTATGCGCGCAACCCACGGTGTTTCGATCAGCCACCGTGCGCATGGTTCGACCGGTAACCGCCAGGATCCGGGCCGCGTCTTCAAGAACAAGAAGATGGCCGGCCACATGGGCGCGCGCAACCGCACCCAGCAGAATCTCGAAATCGTCCGCACCGACGTCGAGCGCGGCCTTCTCTTCGTCAAGGGCTCGGTCCCTGGCTCGAAGGGCGGCTGGCTGATGGTCCGCGATGCGGTCAAGCTGCCGCGCCATCCCGAGGCCCCCTATCCTGCGGGCATCAAGAGCGCAGCGAATGCCAATCAAGAAGCCCCGGCTGATGCGCCTGTGGAAACCCCGGTTGAAGAAACCGTGGTCGACACTGCCACCACCGACGGCGCACAGGAGTCCTGATCATGAAGGTCAAGGTTCACACCATCGACGGCAAGGCCGGCGCGGACATCGATCTTAACGACGATGTGTTCGGCGTCGACCCGCGCGCCGACATCCTCCACCGTGTCGTCAGCTGGCAGCTCGAAAAGCGCCGTGGCCCGGCTCGCGCCGCCCGCGAACGCAGCGACGTGTCGCGCACCGGCAAGAAGTTCGGTCGTCAGAAGGGCGGCGGTACGGCTCGTCACGGCGATCGCGCAGCTCCGATCTTCATCGGCGGCGGCAAGGCGCATGGCCCGCGTGCCCGCACCTTCGGCCACTCGCTGAACAAGAAGATCCGCACGCTCGGCCTGAAAATGGCGCTGAGCGACAAGGCGAAGGGCGGCAAGATCCTCGTTCTCGACACGCTCGAGCTCAAGGATGCCAAGACCAAGGCGCTCGCCGGCCAGCTCGGCAAGCTCGAACTCGGCAATCGCGCACTCTTCATCGATGGTGATGCAGTGCACGAAAGCTTCGCCATGGCGTCGGCCAACCTCATCGGCATCGACTCGATGCCGGCGATGGGTGCCAACGTCTATGACATTTTGCGCGCCGATACGCTGGTTCTGACCCGCGCCGGCCTCGAAAAGCTGGAGGCACGCTTCAATGGCTAAGGCAAAAACAGTCGACGCGCGTCACTATGACGTGATTCTCGCTCCGGTGATCACTGAAAAGTCGACGCTGCTCAGCGAAAATGACGCAGTGGTGTTCAAGGTTGCGAACGACGCAACCAAGCCCGCGATCAAGGCCGCCGTCGAGGCGCTGTTCGATGTCAAGGTTCTCAGCGTCAACACGCTGATCACCAAGGGCAAGACCAAGCGCTGGAAGGGCAAGCCCTACACCCGCAGCGACGTGAAGAAGGCGATCGTTCGCCTGGCCGAAGGCCAGACGATCGACGTCACGACCGGCGTCTGATTGTAGGAAAAGGCAGAGAAAATGGCACTTAAATCCTATAATCCGACCAGCCCCGCGCAGCGCGGCCTGATCCTCGTCGACAAGTCGTCGCTGTGGAAGGGCAAGCCCGTCAAGGCGCTGACCGAAGGCAAGAACAAGACTGGTGGCCGCAACAACAAGGGTCATGTGACCTCGCGCGGTATCGCCGGTGGCCACAAGCAGAAGTACCGCTTCATCGACTTCAAGCGTCGCAAGTGGGACATGCCGGCTACCGTCGAGCGTCTGGAATATGACCCCAACCGCACGGCGTTCATCGCACTCGTCAAGTATGAAGACGGTGAGCAGACCTACATCCTGGCGCCGCAGCGTCTGGCCGTTGGCGACACCGTCGTTGCTGGCAAGAAGACCGACGTGAAGCCGGGCAATGCGATGGAATTGTCGCAGATGCCCGTCGGCACGATCGTCCATAACATCGAGATGAAGCCGGGCAAGGGTGGCCAGATCGCCCGTTCGGCTGGCACCTATGCACAGGTCGTCGGTCGTGACCGCGGTCTCGTCATCGTGCGTCTCGGTTCGGGCGAGCAGCGTTACATTCGCGGCGAGTGCATGGGCACGGTCGGTGCGGTGTCGAACCCCGACAACCAGAACACCAACCTCGGCAAGGCCGGCCGCGGTCGCTGGCTCGGCAAGCGCCCGCTGACGCGCGGTGTTGCAAAGAACCCGGTCGATCACCCGCATGGCGGCGGCGAAGGCCGTACCTCGGGCGGCCGTCACCCGGTTACCCCGTGGGGCAAGCCGACGAAGGGTGCGCGTACGCGCCACAACAAGTCGACCGACAAGATGATCATCCGGTCGCGTCACGCGAAGAAGAAGAGGTAAGCCATGGCTCGCTCGGTCTGGAAGGGTCCTTTCGTGGACCTCCATCTGCTCAAGAAAGCCGAAACGGCCCAGGACGGCGGCAGCAATGCCCCGATCAAGACCTGGTCGCGTCGGTCCACCATCCTGCCGCAGTTCGTGGGGCTGACCTTCAACGTCTACAACGGCCGCAAGTTCGTGCCGGTGTCGGTCAACGAAGACATGGTCGGCATGAAGCTGGGTGAATTTGCGCCGACGCGCTTCTTCCCCGGTCACGCTGCCGACAAGAAGGGCAAACGCTAATGGGCAAGGAAAAGTCCCCCCGCCGCGTTGCGGATAACGAGGCACTCTCGGTCGGCACGCAGATTCGCGGTTCGGCGCAGAAGCTGAACCTCGTTGCCGCGCTGATCCGCGGCCGCAAGGTCGAAGACGCGATGAACATCCTCACCTTCTCGAAGAAGGCGATGGCTGTCGACGTGCGCAAGGTTCTCGCCAGCGCCGTCGCCAACGCGGAAAACAACCACAACCTCGACGTTGATGCGCTCGTCATCAAGGAAGCGAGCGTGGGCAAGTCGATCTCGATGAAGCGCTGGCACGCACGTGGCCGCGGCAAGTCGACCCGGATCGTCAAGCCGTTCAGCCGCATCCGCATTGTCGTGCGCGAACAGGAAGAAGAGGCGTAAGATGGGCCAGAAGAGCAATCCGATCGGCCTGCGCCTGCAGGTCAACCGCACCTGGGACAGCCGCTGGTTCGCCGAAGGCCAGGATTATGGCCGCATGCTGGTCGAGGATCTGAAGATCCGCCAGTATGTGTTCAAGAACCTGCCGCAGGCCGCGATCTCGAAGGTCGTGATCGAACGTCCGGCGAAGCTGTGCCGCGTCTCGATCTATGCCGCCCGTCCGGGCGTCATCATCGGCAAGAAGGGCGCGGACATCGAAAAGCTGCGCAAGAAGCTCGGTGAACTGACGGGCAGCGACGTGTCGCTGAACATCGTCGAAATCCGCAAGCCCGAAGTCGACGCCAAGCTCGTCGGCCAGGGCATTGCCGATCAGCTCGAACGCCGCGTCGCGTTCCGTCGCGCCATGAAGCGTGCGGTTCAGTCGGCGATGCGTCTGGGCGCCGAAGGCATCCGCATCAACTGCGCCGGCCGTCTCGGCGGCGCGGAAATCGCACGTACCGAATGGTACCGCGAAGGCCGGGTGCCGCTTCACACGCTGCGCGCCAACGTCGACTACGCCGAATCGACCGCGCACACCGCCTATGGCGTGTGCGGGATCAAGGTGTGGATCTTCAAGGGCGAGATTCTCGGCCACGACCCGATGGCGACCGACCGTCTGATGCTCGATGCACAGACGACCGGCGTCCGTCCGGCTCGTGAAGATCGCCGCTAAGGACTGCTGACATGCTGCAACCGAAAAAAACCAAGTTCCGCAAGGCTTTCAAGGGCCGCATCCATGGCAATGCCAAGGGCGGAACCAGCCTGAACTTCGGCTCCTACGGGCTGAAGGCGATGGAACCCGAGCGCATCACCGCACGCCAGATCGAAGCGGCTCGCCGTGCGATCAGCCGCGCGATCAAGCGTCAGGGCCGTTTGTGGATCCGCATTTTCCCCGACGTCCCCGTGTCGTCGAAGCCTGCCGAAGTCCGTATGGGTAAGGGCAAGGGTTCGCCGGAATTCTGGGCCGCGCGCGTGAAGCCGGGTCGCATCCTGTTCGAACTCGACGGCGTTCCCGGCCCCGTGGCCGCGCTGGCGTTCGAACGCGCCGCGATGAAGCTGCCGATCAAGACGAAGGTGATCGCCCGTCTCGGCGACACCTCGCACCTGGAGGGCTAAGGACATGGCCAAGACCGAAGATTTCAAGGCCAAGACCGACGACCAGCTCGCCGAACAGCTTGGCGAACTGAAGCGCGAGGCGTTCAACCTCCGCTTCCAGGCGGCCACCGGCCAGCTTGAAAAAGCATCGCGCGTCAAGGAAGTGCGGCGCTCGATCGCCCGCATCAAGACGCAGCAGACCGAGCGCACGCGCTCGGCCGCGAAGTAAGGAGACTATCGATGCCGAAGCGCATTCTGACCGGTACGGTGGTGTCCGACAAGGGCGACAAGACCGTCGTGGTGAAGGTCGAACGGAAGGTGAAGCACCCTCTGTACGGCAAGATCATCCGCCGCTCGAAAAAGTATCACGCCCACGATGAGGACAACGCCATCAAGGCCGGCGAAACCGTCCGTATCGAGGAAACGAAGCCGATTTCGAAGCTGAAGACGTGGAAGGTGCTCGACAAGGTCGACACCCACAGCAAGCCCAAGAGCGCTACCGCTCCGGCTGCTGACGCCTGAAGCTGAGTTTCACGGAACCGCCGGGGCATCCCGGTAGGCCAAAAAAGAAGGAAATGCATCGATGATTCAGATGCAGTCACAATTGGAAGTCGCTGACAACAGCGGTGCCAAGCGCGTCCAGTGCATCAAGGTGCTGGGCGGGTCGAAGCGTCGTACCGCCGGCGTGGGCGACGTGATCGTCGTGTCGATCAAGGAAGCTCAGCCCCGCGGCAAGGTGAAGAAGGGTGACGTGCATCGCGCCGTTATCGTTCGCACCGCCAAGGACGTGCGCCGCGCCGATGGCTCGGTCATCCGTTTCGACAGCAACGCCGCCGTGCTCGTCAACAAGAACGAGGAGCCGATCGGCACCCGTATCTTCGGCCCCGTCGTCCGCGAACTGCGCGGCCGTGGCTATATGAAGATCATCAGCCTGGCGCCGGAGGTGCTCTGACCATGGCGAACAAGATCAAGAAGGGCGACACGGTTGTCATCCTGTCCGGCAAGGACAAGGGCAAGACCGGCGAAGTGACGCAGAGCCTGCCGAAAGACGGCAAGGTCGTCGTCGCTGGCGTCAATGTCATCACGCGCCACCGCAAGCCGAGCCAGACCAACCCGCAGGGCGGCCTGGAACGCAAGGAAGCGCCGCTGTACGCGAGCAAGGTCGCGATTGCCGATCCCAAGACCGGCAAGCCGACGCGCGTTCGTTTTGAAACCAAGGACGGCAAGAAGGTCCGCGTGGCCGTGAAGTCCGGGGAGACGCTCAATGGCTGACAATTACACCCCGCGCATGCGCAAGCGCTATGACGATGTGATCGTCAAGGCGATGACCGAAAAGTTCGGTTACAAGAATGCGATGGAAGTGCCGAAGATCGAAAAGATCACGCTCAACATGGGCGTCGGCGAAGCCACGCAGGACAAGAAGAAGGTCGAATCGGCAGCTGCCGAGATGGAACTCATCGCCGGCCAGAAGCCTGTCGTGACCAAGGCGAAGAAGTCGATCGCACAGTTCAAGCTGCGCGAAGGCATGCCGATCGGCTGCAAGGTGACCCTGCGCCGCGAACGCATGTATGAATTCCTCGATCGCCTGATCACGATCGCAATGCCGCGCATCCGCGACTTCCGCGGCGTGTCGGCGACGAGCTTCGACGGCCGTGGCAACTATGCCATGGGCCTGAAAGAGCAGATCATCTTCCCCGAGATCAACTATGACCGCATCGACCAGGTGCGCGGCATGGACGTGATCGTCACCACCACCGCCCGTACGGACGATGAAGCCCGCGAACTGCTCAAGCTGTTCGGCTTCCCCTTCCCGATCGAAGCGCAGGAAAAGGAAGCCGCCTGATCCCTTCGGGACCAGGCAGGCTCTTTCAAGAAGGAAAGAGAACTTAAGTCATGGCGAAACTGAGTTCGGTAAACAAGAACGAGCGTCGCAAGCAGCTGGTGAAGAAATACGCCGGCCGTTACGCGAAGCTGAAGGCGATTGCAGCGGACAGCTCGCTCGACGATGGCGAGCGTCTGATCGCGCGCCTCAAGATGGCGGAAATCCCGCGCAATGGTAACCCGACCCGCATCCGTAACCGGTGCGAGCTGACGGGCCGCCCGCGCGCTTATTATCGCAAATTCCGGCTGTGCCGTATCCAGCTCCGCGATCTGGCCAACAAGGGCCTGATCCCCGGTGTTGTGAAGTCGAGCTGGTAAGGGACTGACAAGATGGCAATGACCGATCCCCTGGGTGATATGCTCACCCGCATCCGCAACGGCCAGACGGCGAAGAAGGACAGCGTCCTGACGCCGGCTTCGACCCTGCGCGTCCGTGTTCTCGATGTTCTCCAGCGCGAAGGCTATATCCGCGGCTACAGCGAAGAAGCGCTGGGTGCCAAGGGCCAGCACAAGGGCATCCGCATCGAACTGAAATATTTCGAAGGGCAGCCGGCGATCCGCCATGTGGCGCGCGTTTCGAAGCCGGGTCGCCGCGTCTATTCGGGTTCGAAAGAACTTCCGATCATTCGCAACGGCCTGGGCATCACCATCGTGTCGACCCCGCGCGGCGTTCTCTCGGACGCCGAAGCACGCGAACATAATGTCGGCGGCGAAGTGCTGGCGGAGGTGTTCTGATGTCGCGCATTGGTAAAAAGGCAGTGGCAATCCCGGGCGGCGTTACCGCCGCGATCGACGGCGGCCAGCTGTCGGTCAAGGGCCCGAAGGGCACGCTCGCGATGCCGCTTTCCGACCTCATCAACTATGAAGTCGCCGAAGGCAGCATCTCGGTCCAGCCCGCGAACGCGACCCGCGAAGCTCGCGCTTTCTGGGGCATGCAGCGCACGCTGGTGCAGAACCTGATCACGGGTGTGACCGAAGGCTTCACCAAGGTCCTCGAGATCACCGGTGTCGGCTATCGCGCCAACTCGCAGGGCAAGACTCTGAAGCTGCAGCTCGGCTACAGCCACGATGTCGATTTCGCGGTGCCCGAAGGCATCGAGATCAAGACGCCGGACAACACGACGATCGAGATCAGCGGCATCGACAAGCAGCAGGTCGGCCAGGTCGCGGCGGAAATCCGCCGTTGGCGTAAGCCCGAACCCTATAAGGGCAAGGGCATCAAATATCGCGGCGAGTACATCTTCCGCAAAGAAGGCAAGAAGAAGTAAGCCATGGCACATCTTACCCCTTTCCAAAAACGCCGTCAGCGCGTCCGTACCGCCCTCCGTCAGCGCGCGGGTGGCCGCGCTCGCCTGTCGGTGCACCGTTCGGGCCGCCACATCTATGCACAGCTCATCGATGACGCTGCCGGGCAGACGCTCGCTTCGGCCTCGACGCTGGACAAGGATGTCCGCGGCAAGACCGGCGCGACCACTGCGGCGGCTGCCGACGTTGGCAAGCGCCTCGCCGCTGCCGCGAAAAAGGCGGGCGTGACGCAGGTCGTGTTCGACCGCGGCGGTTTCCTGTTCCACGGGCGCATCAAGGCGCTGGCCGACGCGGCTCGCGAAGGCGGATTGGAGTTCTAATCATGGCAGACGAAGTACAGAACGTCGAAGGCGCTCCCGAAGCAGCCCCCACCGATGGCCAGGCTCCGCGCCGCGGCCGTGGCGGCGGCCGCGATGGTGGCCGTGGCGGTCGTGACGGTGGCCGTGGCCGCCGCGACGATCGTCGCCCGCGCGACGAAGAGGGTGGCGAAGAGCTGATCGAAAAGCTCGTCCACATCAACCGCGTCTCGAAGACCGTGAAGGGCGGCAAGCGCTTCGGTTTCGCCGCGCTCGTTGTCGTCGGCGACGGCAAGGGCCGCGCCGGTTTCGGTCATGGCAAGGCGCGCGAAGTGCCCGAAGCCATTTCGAAGGCGACCGCTGCCGCGAAGAAGGCGATGATTCGCGTTCCGCTGCGCGATGGCCGCACGCTGCACCACGATGGCCGTGGCCATTTCGGTGCCGGCAATGTGACGCTGCGTTCGGCACCCGCCGGTACGGGTATCATCGCCGGTGGCCCGATGCGCGCCGTGTTCGAATCGCTGGGCGTGGCCGATGTGGTGACCAAGTCGGTCGGCACCTCGAACCCCTACAACATGATCCGTGCGACCTTCGAAGCGCTCGGCGAGCAGACCAGCCCGAAGTCGGTCGCGCAGCGCCGCGGCAAGAAGGTTTCGGACCTGATCAAGCGTGGCGGTGCATCCGACCGCGCAGCCGAGGCGGAAGCCGCGGCGGTGACGGAGTAAGACGATGGCTGACAAGAAGATCAAGATCCGCCAGATCGGTTCGCCGATCCGTCGTCCCAAGAGCCAGCGTGCGATCCTGACCGGCCTCGGCCTGGGCAAGATGCACCGCGAGGTCGAACTGGTCGACACCCCGGAAGTGCGCGGCATGATCCGCAAGCTGCCGCACATGGTCGAAGTCGTCGAGGGCTGAGCCCCTCGCGACCCGACCTTTATCTATCAGCGCGATAAAAGCGAAAGCGAGTGCAATGACTATCAAGCTTAACGAACTTCGTGATAACAATGGCGCCCGCAAGGGCCGCATGCGCGTCGGACGCGGCATCGGTTCGGGCAAGGGCAAGACCGCCGGCCGCGGCCAGAAGGGCCAGAAGGCCCGTAGCGGCGTCGCGATCAACGGCTTCGAGGGCGGCCAGATGCCGCTCCACATGCGCATTCCGAAGCGCGGCTTCAACAACATCTTCGCGAAGGACTTTGCGATCGTGAACCTCGGTCAGGTGCAGAAGCTGATCGACGAGAAGAAGCTCGACGCCAAGGCTGTGGTCGATCACGCCGCGCTCAAGGCCGCCGGCGTTGCCCGCGGCGGCAAGGACGGCGTCCGCCTCCTCGCCAAGGGTGAACTCACCGCGAAGCTGAACTTCGCCGTTGCCGGCGCGTCGAAGGGCGCGATCGAAGCGGTCGAAAAGGCTGGCGGCAAGGTCGAACTGCCCGAACCCAAGGCCGAAGGCGAAGGCAAGAAGGCCCAGCGCCGCGCCAAAGCCAAGGCGGAATAATTATTGGCAAGGGCGGCTCCTCAGGAGCCGCCCTTTGTCATTTGACCAACCTATTTCCCGTTCGTGTCGAGCCCTTCGGCTGCCTTGCAGGCGCTCAGGATAAACCAGGCTCGAGACATCCCTCGGGACAGCGCAAGTTCGAGGGGCATCTCGACTTCGCTCGATGCGAACGGATATTGAAAGCGGCAGGGGAGCGTCGGCTCACCGCTAAATAGGCCTTTCCCCTTGCGCTTCGTGTACGCCGAACGCACATAGGCGCCGGGTCGCGGGGGGCGCGGTCCGGAATATCCGAGGAAAACACCCATGGCCTCTCGCGCCGACCAGCTTGCATCCAACCTGAACTTTTCGAAGTTCGGTCAGGCGACCGAACTCAAGAACCGCATCTGGTTCACGATCGGCGCGCTGATCGTCTTCCGCTTTCTGTCGTTCGTGCCGCTGCCGGGGGTCGACCCCGTTGCGCTGGCGTCGCTCTACAGCCAGGCCGCGTCGGGCGGCGTCCTCGACATCTTCAACACCTTCTCGGGCGGCAGCCTTGAGCGCATGAGCATCATCGCGCTCGGCGTCATGCCCTATATCACGGCGTCGATCGTCGTGCAGCTGGCCGCGGCTTTGTCGCCCAGCCTCGCCGCGCTCAAGAAAGAGGGCGAAAGCGGGCGCAAGAAGCTCAACCAATATACGCGCTACGGCACCGTCGCGCTGACCGCGATCCAGGGCTATTTCATCGCCGTCGGGCTCGAATCGCTCGGCGCGACGCAGGGTATCGCCGCGGTCGTCGATCCCGGCATGATGTTCCGCATCGGCGCGGTGATCAGCATCGTCGGCGGTACGCTTTTCCTGATGTGGCTCGGCGAACAGATCACCAGCCGCGGTATCGGTAACGGCGTGTCGCTGATCATCATGGCGGGCATCCTTGCCCAGCTGCCGCGCAGCTTTGCCCAGATGTTCACGCAGGTGCGCGAAGGTTCGATGGGCGGCGGCACCGTGCTCGCGGTGTTCGGCGGCGCGATCGCGATCATCGCCTTCATCAGCTTCATGGAACGCGCGCAGCGCCGCGTCCTCGTCCAGTATCCGAAGCGCGCGACGCAGCGCGGCGTGATGCAGGCCGACCGCAGCCATTTGCCGCTCAAGGTCAACACCGCGGGCGTGATTCCGCCGATCTTCGCCTCGTCGCTGCTGCTCATGCCGCTGACCCTCACGCAGATGATGGGCCAGAACGTCCAGGGCGATACCGCGACCGGCGATTTCCTGATCACGCTCAACCAGTATCTCGCGCACGGTCAGCCGCTCTATATGGCGCTCTATGCCGCGGGCATCATCTTCTTCTGCTTCTTCTACGTCGCCGTTGTTTTCAATCCCGAGGAGACGGCCGACAATCTGAAGCGTCAGAACGGCTTCATCCCCGGCATCCGCCCGGGCAAGAACACCGCGACCTACCTCGATTTCGTGCTGACGCGTATCACGGTGATCGGCGCGGCCTATCTTGCGATCATCTGCCTGGTGCCCGAATATTTCATCGCCCAGTCGGGGCTGCCATTCGCGCTCGGCGGCACCAGCCTGCTGATTATCGTCAACGTGACGATCGACACGATCAGCCAGATCCAGAGCCACATGCTCGCGCATCAATATGGCGACCTCATCAAGAAGGCGAAATTGAAGGGGGGCGTTGCGCGGCGCTAAAGCGCCCGCTACGTCGATCCGCGCAGGCAGGGCAAACAGGGGTCCCCATGACGCTGAATATCATTTTGCTGGGTCCGCCGGGGGCGGGCAAGGGAACGCAGGCGGTGCGCCTGGAAGACGAGCATGGCATGGTCCAGCTCTCAACCGGCGATATGCTCCGCGCGGCGGTCAAGGCGGGGACGCCGATCGGCGTGCAGGCCAAAGCCGTGATGGATGCGGGCGAGCTCGTCTCGGACGAGATCGTCTCGGGCCTGATCGGCGAGCGGCTCGACCAGCTCGGCAGCGACGTGTCGGTGATCTTCGACGGCTATCCGCGCACCGCGGCACAGGCCGAGGCGCTCGACGGAATCCTGTCGGCGCGCGGCCGTAAGCTCGACCATGTGATCGAGCTGCAGGTCGAGGAAGACGCGCTCGTCGATCGCATCACCGGCCGCTTCAGCTGCGCCAAATGCGGTGCCGGCTATCATGATCGCTACAAGCTGCCGAAGGTCGAAGGCACCTGCGACGTTTGCGGCAGCGACGAATTCAAGCGCCGTCCCGACGACAATGAGGAAACGGTGCGCACGCGCATGGCCGAATATCGCGCCAAGACCGCGCCGATCCTGCCGATCTACGAAGCGCGCGGCATCGTGACCCACGTCGATGGCATGGCGCCGATCGACGAGGTCAACGACGCGATCGAAACCATCCTCGCGGGCTGAGGCTAGCCAGTCCCCCCGGCGCCGGTTATTGAGGCGCCAAGGGGGACAGGCTGATGGCAATTTCCAGATATTTCGCAGGCGCGGCGATGATCGCGGCGCTCGCGTTTGCGCCGGCTGCAAATGCCAAGGTCGTCGACCAGAGCGACGCGGGCTTTGCCGTCGCGCATACGGCACAGGTCGCGGCGACCCCCGCCGATGTCTGGAAAATGCTCCGCATGCCGCAAAGCTGGTGGTCGAAAGATCATAGCTGGTCGGGCGACGCCGCGAACTTCTGGCTCGATCAGCAGGCGGGCGGCTGTTTCTGCGAGAAATTGCCCGACACCGGGTCGGGCGTCGGCAGCGTCCAGCACGCGCGCATCCTCTTTTCGAAACCGAACCAGATGTTGCGCCTCTCGGGTGCGTTCGGGCCGCTGCAGGGCGAGGCGCTGACCGCCACGCTGACGATCCAGATCAAGGAAACCCCGACGGGCAGCGCGCTGCGCTTCGACTATGTCGTCGGCGGCTATATGCGCTTCAAGGTCGCCGATATCGCGCCCGCGGTCGACAAGGTGATCGGCGAGCAGCTGCTGGGCCTCGCCAACGCGCTCGGCGGCGCGCTGCCGCCGACGCGCGACGAGAAGGCTGCCAGCGAGGCGGCGGAAAAGCCGAAGCCCGAAACGCCGCCCGCGAAGGAAGAGCCGGGGCTGGACGCCGCGGTCGCCGATCTGGTCGGGGAAGAGGCAAAGCCCGCCCCCGACGAAAGCCGCTAGGCGTCGGGCTTTCCGCGCAGCTTGGCGAGCGCCGCAAACGGCCCCGCAGCCTCTTCGCTGAGCACGCCTTTTTCGGCGAGGATGCGGTCGGCGTCGGCATGACGCGGGAACGGATCGAGTGCGAGCGAGAGCGTCTGCACCGCCGCTTCGCCGAGGTCGGCCCGGTCGCCTTCGAGCGGCAACAGGTCAAGATCCTCGCTGTCGATCTCGATCTCTTCGTCCTCGCCAACGGGCGCATCGACATCGCGCAGGAAACGCAGGTCGAAGGGTTCGACGATTGCCGCGGGGACGGGCAGGTCGGTTGCGGCGCACGCCTGCACCACTTTGGCCTGCACCTCGCCCTTCGCGCCGATCCCGCCGGCGATCGCACGGACTTCGCCGGTGACGACGAAGCGGTCGAGCGCGACCAGCGCCAGCCGCTTGGCGACCCGCGCGCGCGTCTCGGCATCGACCTCGACCGAAAGCGTGCGGCCATGCGCGGCGTCGGCTAGCGTCACGATCAGCGAGAATTCGGGCGGCGTGCTCAACGTACCGCTCCGATGCGGTCGGCGATGACAAGATCGGCCACCGGCGTCGCCGCCAGCGCCGCGCGCAGCGTAGCAACCTCGGCCATCACATGCGCGAGCCCCGCTTCGGCGGGCTCTTGACCGCGCCACAGGTTGCGGACCAGCGCGCCGTGCAGCTCGTCCGATCCATCGGCGGCGCGATAGGCGCCGAGCCGCCCGCCGAGCGCGCTCATCATCCGGCCGACCTGCTTGCCGACGACCATGTCGCCAAAGCCGATCTGGCGCATCTGCCCGTCCATGTCGTTCACGAACAATTCGGTGAGCTGGACGCCCGCGAGCCCGTGCGCCGGTTCGTCGTCGATCCGGTGCAGCACGAGCGCCATTACCAGGCTGATCATGTCGAAGCGGCCGTCGAGCGTGTCGGGGACGGTGCCTTCGGCGTACCAGTGCGGCGCGCGAGCGGCGGCGACAACGGCGTTCCACAGCGGGCGGCGGGCCTCGCGCGGGTCGGGCTCGGATTTGAACAGTTTGCGAAGAGAGAACATGGCAGCTGCTTAGGCGCATTCGGGCCGCCCGAAAAGGGCCGCTGGTCAGCTTGTGGCAAGCTTTGCCGCGGCACAAGCAGCTTGTGCGCGCTGTCCGCTTGCGGTTAAGAGGCGCGAGAGCCAGCGCCGACCGCCCGGACAAGCGGCGGACAGGCGCAACGGAGATTTTTGATGCCGAATTCGATCCTTTCGCTTCCTGCCCCGCGCGCGCGCCTCGTCGTGCTCGGCCTCGCCGTCGCCCTGACCGTTAGCGGCTGCGCGCAGCTGAAGGGGCGGCAGGGCTATGTCGTCGATCCTTTGCTGACCGAAGCGATCACGCCGGGCGTCGACAACCGCGAATCGGTCGAAAAGACGCTCGGCCGCCCGACCTTCGTCGGTCAGTTCAGCGACAATGAATATTATTATGTCTCGCGCGAAACGCGCCAGCTCGCCTTCGCCAAGCCGCGCCCGGTCGATCAGCAGGTGCTGCGCGTCCGCTTCGACGCCGCGGGCAACGTCGCCGCGGTCGATCGCACCGGACTCGAACTGGTGAGCAAGATCAGCCCCGAAGGCGACAAGACGCCGACGCTCGGCCGTCATCGCAGCTTCTTCGAAGATATTTTCGGTAACATCGGCGCCGTCGGTGCGCCGGGTGCGGGTGCGCCGGGGCAATAAGCCCGCAGATACCGGCAACGGACCGAAAAGCGGCGGTGCCCCGGGGCACCGCCGCTTTTTCTTATTGCGCGATCCCGCCGGCCGCGAGCACCGCCAGCGTGACGAGGTCCGACGCGGTCGAGGCCATCGTCGCGACCTGCACCGGCTTTTCCATGCCGACGAGCATCGGGCCGATGACGGCGCCGCCGCCGAGTTCGCGGAGCAGCTTCGCCGAGAGATTGGCCGATTGCAGCCCCGGCATGATCAGCACGTTCGCCGGGCCCGACAGGCGGCAGAAGGGATAATTCTTCATCACCTTCTCGTTGAGCGCGACGTCGGGCGCCATTTCGCCCTCATATTCGAAGGCGGGCCCCCGCTGGTCGAGGATCGAAACCGCCTCGCGGATGCTCTCGAGCCAGCTGCCCTCGGGATTGCCGAAGGTCGAATAGGAAAGGAACGCGACGCGCGGTTCGTGGCCCATGCGCCGCGCGACCTGCGCGGTACGCTCGGCGATATCGGCGAGCATCTCGGCGGTCGGCCGCTCGTTCACCGTCGTATCCGACATGAAGATGGTGTGATGTTGATCGACCAGGATGTGGATGCCGAACGGCGTCTTGCCCTCGGCATGGTCGATCACGCGCCGGATTTCGCGCATCGTTTGCGAATAGGTGCGCGTCGTGCCCGTGATCATCGCATCGCCGAGCCCCATTTTGAGCAATAGCGAGCCGAAAATGTTGCGGTCGCGATTGACCATGCGCTCGACGTCGCGGCGGAGGTAGCCGCGGCGCTGCAGCCGCTCGTAGAGCATATCGACCATCTGCGGGACGTGCGGCGAATTGACGCTGTTGTGGACTTCGAAGCTCTCGGCATCGGCGACGCCCATCGCACGGAGCTTGTCGTGCAGCCCCTCGCGTCCGACGAGCACGGGGATTCCGTAACCGCCATCGCGGAACTGGATCGCCGCGCGCAGCACGACTTCCTCTTCGCCCTCGGTAAAGACGACGCGCTTCGGATTGTTGCGCGCGGCTTCATAGGCGAGGGTGAGGACCGACGTCGTCGGGTTGAGCCGGGCGCGGAGCTGGGTGCGATATTCGTCGAGATTCGCGATCGGCCGCTGCGCGACGCCGGTCTTCATCGCCGCTTCGGCGACCGCCGCGGGCACGATTTCCATCAGGCGCGGATCGAAGGGTGAGGGGATGATATATTCGGGACCGAAGCTCGACGCGCGCCCGCCATAGGCCGCGGCGACTTCCTCGGGCACCTGCTGGCGCGCGAGGTCGGCAATGGCGTACGCAGCCGCGATCTTCATCTCCTCGTTGATCGCGGTCGCATGGACGTCGAGCGCGCCGCGGAAGATGAAGGGGAAGCACAGCACATTGTTGACCTGGTTCGGATAGTCCGAGCGTCCGGTCGCGATGATCGCGTCGGGGCGCGCCGCGCGTGCATCGGGCGGCGAGATTTCGGGATCGGGGTTCGCCATCGCGAAGATGATCGGCGCGGGCGCCATATCCTTCACCATCTCGGGCTTCAGCGCGCCGGCGGCCGACAGGCCGAGGAACACGTCGGCGCCGACGAGCGCTTCGGTCAGGTTCCGCGCTTCGGTCGGCACCGCATGCGCCGACTTCCACTGGTCCATGCTCTCGGTGCGGCCCTGATAGATGGTGCCCTTGCGATCGCACATGATGACATTTTCGTGCCGCACGCCCATCGCCTTGATCAGCGCGGTGCACGCGATCGCCGCGGCGCCGGCGCCGTTGACGACGACCTTCACCGTCGCAAGGTCGCGTCCTGTCAGGTAACAGGCGTTGATCAGGCCCGCGGCGGTGATGATCGCGGTGCCGTGCTGATCGTCATGGAACACCGGGATGTTCATGCGTTCTTTCAGCGCCGCTTCGATGATGAAGCAGTTGGGCGCGGCGATGTCCTCGAGGTTGATGCCGCCAAAGCTCGGCGCGAGCAGTTCGACCGCTTCGATGAAGCGCTGGGGATCTTCGGTATCGACCTCGAGGTCGATCGAATCGACGTCGGCGAAGCGCTTGAACAGCACCGCCTTGCCTTCCATCACCGGCTTCGATGCGAGCGCGCCCAAATTGCCGAGCCCGAGGATCGCGGTGCCGTTCGAGATCACCGCGACCAGATTGCCCTTGATCGTATAGTCATAGGCTTTCGCCGGATCCTCGGCGATCGCGTTCACCGGAACCGCGACGCCGGGCGAATAGGCAAGGCTGAGGTCGCGCTGCGTCGCCATCGGCTTCGACGCGACGATCTCGATTTTCCCGGGCCGGCCATAGGCGTGATACAGCAGCGCCTCGCGGTCCGAAAATTGCACCTTGCTGCCACTATCCATCGTTTATCCTCTCAAATGAATTCACAAGATGCGCGCCCGAGCCCATTCCCTAGCGTCGCCAAGCGGAAATGGAACCCGCGAATCGCGCGCGCGTCTTGCCACGGCCCTATATCCATCCCTAAGCATATCGCATGCCTGTCACCGCCCGCTCCGCTGCCAATATGAACAACCCCGCGCCCGCCGCGACGCCGATGATGGCGCAATATTGGTCGCTGAAGGACAAGGCGGGCGATTGCCTGCTCTTCTATCGCATGGGCGATTTCTTCGAGCTGTTCTTCGACGATGCGAAGGCGGCGGCGTCGACGCTCGACATCGCGCTCACCTCGCGCGGCGAGCATGACGGGCAGCCGGTGGCGATGTGCGGGGTGCCGGTGCACGCCGCCGAATCCTATCTCGCGCGGCTGATCCGCGCCGGGCACCGCGTCGCGATCGCCGAGCAGATCGAGACTCCGGCCGAGGCGAAGGCGCGCGGCGGATCGAAAGCGCTCGTCGCACGCGACATCGTGCGCTTCGTCACCGCGGGCACACTGACCGAAGAATCGCTGCTCGAAGGGCGCAGCGCGAACCGGCTCGCCGCGCTCGCGCAGATCGGCAGCGACGGCGAGGTCGCGATTGCCGCGGCCGACATTTCGACCGGGCGCTTCGAGGTCGTCGCGGTGCCCGCGCAAGCGGTCGATGCCGAACTCGCGCGGCTCGCGCCCTCGGAGCTTCTGCTCAGCGAGAGCGCCGAAGACCTGCCGATCTCGTCGGCGCGGCAGATCGTGCGCCGGCCATCCTCGGACTTTTCGAGCACGAGCGCGCAGAAGCGGCTCGAAAATTTCTTCGGCGTCCAGACGCTCGACGGTTTCGGCCAGTTCGGCCGCGGCGAGATTGCCGCGATGGGCGCGCTCGTCGCCTATCTCGATCATGTCGGCACCGGCGGGCCGACCTTCCTCCAGCCGCCGGTGCGGCACCTCGCGTCGGGGCGCATGGCGATCGACGCCGCGACGCGCGAGAGCCTCGAACTTGTCCGCACCATGGCGGGCGCGCGCGACGGTAGCCTGCTCGGCACGATCGACCGCACCGTCACCGCGGCGGGCGCGCGCTTGCTCGCTGACGATCTTGCGAGCCCGCTCACCGACAAGGATGCGATCCTCGACCGGCTTGACCTAGTCGACGGGCTCGCGCGCGATGCCTTGTGGCGCGGCGAGCTCCGCGCGGCGCTTCGCGCGCTCCCCGATGCCGGGCGTGCGCTCGGCCGCCTCGTCGCGGGGCGCGGCGGGCCGCGCGACCTTGCGCAGCTGCGCGATGCGCTCGGCGGCGCGCGGCTGCTCCGCGAACGTTTAGCGCGCCGGCCCGACCTGCCGCCTTTGCTCACGCGCCTGCTTCCGGGGCTCGACGGCCATGGCACACTCGTCGACGAACTCAGCCGCGCACTGATCGAAACCCCGCCGGTCGACGCCGCGCAGGGCGGTTATGTCGCCGAAGGTTATGACCATGCGCTCGACGCGCTACGCGAAACCGCGCGCGATGGGCGGAAGGCGATCGCGGCGCTCGAGACGGACTATCGCGACCGCACCGGCATCGCCTCGCTCAAGATCCGCCACAATGGCGTGCTCGGCTATCATGTCGAGGTGCCGGCAAAGCACGCCGATGCGCTGATGGCGCCCGAATCGGGCTTTACCCACCGTCAGACGCTCGCGGGCGTCGTGCGCTTCAACTCGTCGGACCTCCACGAAGCCGCGAGCCGGGTGACGCAGGCGGGCGTCCACGCGATTGCCGCCGAAATGGCGCACCTCGAATCGCTGACCGACGCCGCGATCGCGCGGCGCGAGGCGATTGCCGCGAGCTGCGACGTGCTCGCGCGCATCGACGTCGCCGCGGCGCTCGCGGACCATGCGATGAGCCACAACTGGTGCCGCCCCGATCTCGCCGACGATCCGTGCCTCGACGTCAGCGGCGGGCGGCATCCGGTCGTCGAGGCGGCGCTCGCGAAATCGGGCGAGCGCTTCGTCCCCAACGACGTCTCGCTCTCGACAAGCGACCGACTGTGGCTCGTCACGGGTCCGAACATGGGCGGTAAATCGACCTTCCTGCGCCAGAACGCGCTGATCGTCGTGCTTGCACAGGCGGGCGGCTTCGTCCCCGCCGCCGCCGCCAAGCTCGGCCTCGTCGACCGATTGTTCAGCCGTGTCGGCGCGAGCGACAATCTCGCGCGCGGGCGCTCGACCTTCATGGTCGAGATGGTCGAGACCGCGGCGATCCTCGCGCAGGCGACCCCGCAAAGCTTTGTCATCCTCGACGAGGTCGGGCGCGGCACCTCGACCTATGACGGGCTCGCGCTCGCCTGGTCGGTGGTCGAGGCGGTGCATGAGGTGAACAAGTGCCGCTGCCTATTCGCGACGCATTATCACGAGCTGACGCGGCTCGCCGAAACGCTGAACGCGCTGTCGCTCCACCATGTCCGCGCGCGCGAATGGCAGGGCGATCTGGTTCTGCTCCACGAGCTTGCCGAAGGGCCCGCCGATCGCAGCTATGGCCTCGCGGTCGCGCGCCTTGCGGGCGTGCCCGCGGGCGTGGTGAAGCGCGCCGAGGCGGTTCTGGCGAAACTCGAGGCGGGACGCGAGAAGACCGGCGGGCTTGCCGCGGGGCTCGACGACCTGCCGCTGTTCGCCGCGACGCTCGCCGAGGCGCCGGCGGCGGTGAAGGATGCGCTGCGCGAAGCGCTCGCGGGAATCGACCCCGATGCGCTCGCGCCGCGCGAGGCGCTCGACGCGCTCTATACACTCAAGCGGCTGATGGCGGACGAGCGATGAGCGACCTGTTCGACAATCTCGACCAGCGCCGCGCGATCATCGATCGCCGCGCGCTGGCGGGACGGCTCGACGAGATCGCCGGTGAAACGAGCGACACCGGCAAACGCCGCCGCGCAATGGTCGACCTGCTCAAGGGGGCGCTCGAGGATGGCCGCGCCGAGATCGAGCGCCGATTGCTCGAACGGCCCTCGTCGGGGCGCGTCGCGGCGAATGCGACGGCGTTCCTGATCGACCAGATCATCCGCCTCAGCCATGATTTCACCACCGGCTATCTTTATCCGTCGGCGAACCGTTCGGCGGGCGAGCGGATCACTTTGATTGCGGTCGGCGGCTACGGCCGCGGCGAAATGGCGCCGCATAGCGATATCGACATCGGCTTCCTGACCCCGTTCAAACAGACGAGCTGGACCGAGCAGGTGATCGAGGCGCAGCTCTATACTTTGTGGGATCTCGGGCTGAAGGTCGGTCATTCGAGCCGCTCGCTCGACGAGATGGTGCGTGCGGCGAAGGAGGATCTGACGATCCGCACTGCGCTGCTCGAAGGGCGGTTCATCTGGGGCGACCGCGCGCTTTACGATCAGGCGTCGGCGCGCTTCGACGCCGAAGTCGTCGCGGGCAATGCGCGCGCGTTCGTCGCCGAAAAACTCGCCGAACGCGACGAGCGGCACAAGCGCATGGGCGACTCGCGCTATGTCGTCGAGCCCAATGTGAAGGAAGGGAAGGGGGGGCTGCGCGACCTCCACACGCTGTTCTGGATCGGCAAGTTCATCCACCGCGTGCGCACCGTGCCCGAGCTGGTCGACGCGGGGCTGATGTCGGGGCGCGAGCTTCGGCAGTTCGCGCGCGCCGAAAATTTTCTTCTCGCGGTGCGCTGTCACCTCCACACGCTCGCGGGCCGCGCCGAGGACCGGCTGACCTTCGATTTCCAGCCCGAAATCGCGCGCCGGATGCACTTCGCCGACCGGCCGGGGAAGAGCGCGGTCGAGCGCTTCATGCAGCTTTATTTCCTCCACGCGAAAAGCGTCGGCGACGTCACCGGCACCTTCCTCGCGCATCTCGACGACCAGATGGCGGCGCGCGGGCGGCGATTCCTGCCGACGATCCGGCGGCGCCCGGGCAAGCTTCACGGCTTCGTGCTCGATCGCGGCCGGCTCGCGCTGCCGAGCAACGACTTCTTTCAGGCGGACCCGGTGCGGCTGGTCGAGATTTTCGCGCTCGCCGACAAGCATGGCCTCGAAATCCATCCGCAGGCGATGCGGCAGGCGCGCCACGATGCGAAGCTGATCGACGCGCGCGGGGTCCGCCGCATCGCGCGCGCGAACGAGCTGTTCCTCGACGTGCTGACGTCTCCGCGCGATCCCGAAACGGTGCTGCGCTGGATGAACGAGGCGGGGGTGTTCGGCCGTTTCGTGCCCGATTTCGGCCGCGTCGTCGCGCAGATGCAGTTCGACATGTATCATCATTATACGGTCGACGAGCATACGATCCGCGCGATCGGCCTCTTGGCGGACATCGAGCAGAACCGACTGAAGGACGACCATCCGCTGTCGACCGCGATCATGGACCAGATCCATTCGCGGCGCGTCATCTATGTCGCGGTGCTGCTCCACGACATCGCCAAGGGGCGCGGCGGCGACCATAGCGTGCTCGGTGCCGAACTCGCGCTGCGCGTCTGCCCGCGGCTAGGGCTCAATGAGGCCGAGACCGAGACCGTCTCATGGCTCGTGCGCTATCATCTGCTGATGTCGGCGACCGCGTTCAAGCGCGACCTCGCCGATTTCAAGACGATCCTCGATTTCGCGCAGGTCGTGCAATCGCCCGAACGCCTGCGCCTGTTGCTCGTGCTCACCGTCGTCGATATTCGCGCGGTCGGTCCCGGCGTGTGGAACAGCTGGAAGCGCCAATTGCTCACCGAATTGTTCGACGCCGCTGAGGAAGTGCTGCGTCTCGGGCATAAGCAGAAGGGGCGCGAGACGCGGATTGCGGCGAAGAAGGAAGCGGCGCAAGCGCTGCTCGCCGTCGACGACAAGGGCTTCGCCAAGCTGATCCGGCCGCTTCCCGAAAGCTATTGGATCGCCGAACCGGTCGAAGTGATCGCGGCGAACCTGCGCCACATCCGCGAAGCGGGCGACGCCCCGCTCCACATCGCCGCGGTGCCCGACGAGGATCGCGGTGCGACGCTGGTGATGGTGCTCGCCGCCGACCATCCGGGGTTATTCTATCGCATGGCGGGGGGCATCCACCTCGCCGGCGGCAACATCATCGACGCGCGCATCCACACGACGCGCGACGGGCTCGCGCTCGACAATTTTCTCGTTCAGGACCCACTCGGTCGGCCGTTTGCCGAGGCAGGACAGATCGACCGGCTGACGCGCGCGATCGAGGATGCGCTCGCCAACCGCCACAAATTGCTGCCGAAGCTCGAAGCGCGCGCGCTGCCGCGCACGCGCGCCGAGGCGTTCCGCGTCGCGCCGAATGTCTTTGTCGACAACAAGGCGTCGAACCGCTTCACGGTGATCGAGGTCAATGCGCAGGACCGTCCCGCGCTGCTCAACCAGCTCGCCTATGCGCTCTTCCAGTCGAAGGTCACGGTGCACAGCGCGCATGTCGCAACCTATGGCGAGCGCGCGGTCGACACCTTCTATGTCACCGACCTGATCGGCGACAAGATCGACAGCACGGCACGCGTGAAGAGCCTCGAGAAACGCCTGCTCGAAGCGGCGACGAGCCACAGCGAGGACGCGGTCGCGGCCTAGAAATCGAATCCCTGCTGAACCGGGGGAAGGGGCACGCCTTCGAGTTCGAGCATACGCGCCTTGGATTGCGAGCCGCCCGGTGCGGAGAACCCACCGATTCCGCCACCCGCAGCCATGACGCGGTGGCACGGGATGATCAGCGGGACGGGATTCGTCGCCATCGCCTGCCCGACCGCGCGGGCATGTTCGGGGCCCGCGTCCAGCGCGCGTGCGACGGCGCCATAGGTGGTCGTCTCGCCCCAGCCGAGCTTGCGCACGAAAGTATAGACCTGTGCGAAGAAGAGGGGCTGTTCGCCCAGATCGACCGGCACCTCGAAAAACTCGATCCGCTCGCCTTCGAAATAACGGATCGCCGCGTCGATGACCGCCGCTATTTCGGCCGGGGGCTCGGTACGCACCGCGTCGGGCTGACGGCGCAAGATTGCACGCTCGGTTTCGGCCGCGGTCGGCGCGGGCAAGCGAAAGCTCGTTATCCCTGTGCTCGTCCAGCCGATGGCCGCGATGCCGGCGCCGGTTTCGAAAAGTTGATAATGGCTATGACCGGGCATGTCCGTCCCTCATCTTGGGTCCGATATAGTTCAATATTTCGCTAAAACCATATCGCCGACGATGCTTGCCTTTAGCCGCCTAAGGGGCCCGCCATGATCGCCGCCGCCGCGAGCAGTCCGCCGTTGAAACGCTGCGACAGCGCGGCGTCGGGAATCGCGTTGAACGCATGGATCGCGCCGGCATAGCTGTGCAGGTCGACCGGCACCCCTGCCGCGACGAGCCGGCGCGCATAGTCGAGATTTTCGTCGAAGAAGAGGTCGAGGCTGCCGGTCGCGATATAGGCGGGGGGCAGGTTCGACAGATCTTCGGCAAGGCTCGGCGAAAACCAGCCGCGCCGCGCATCGTCGATCTTGTAGTCGCCCTGCAGCGCGCGCCAGCCGAAGCGGTTGCTCGCGCGCGTCCAGATGAATTCGCCGGTTGTGGGATTCTGGTACGGACAGGCATCGCCGCCGGTGCGGTGATCGAGCATCGGATAGGTTAGGAGCTGGCCGGCGATCGCGGGGCCGCCGAGATCGCGCGCCATGATCGCGAGCGCCGCGGCCAGTCCGCCGCCCGCGCTCTCCCCCGCGATGATGATCCGGCCGGCGTCGAAGCCGAGCGCATCGGCTTGCCCCGCGAGCCACGCCAGCGCGGAATAGCAATCTTCCTGCGGCGCGGGGAAAGGATGTTCGGGGGCGAGTCGATATTCGACTGACGCGACGGGAACACCCGCTGCGGCCGCCAGCGCCGCGGGCCCGGCCTGCATCTGCTCGACCGATCCCATCACCATGCCGCCGCCGTGGATGTGCAGGATCGCGCCGCCGCCCGGGCGCATTGCGGCCGGGCGATAGAGGAAGACCATTATGTCGGGCCCGCCATGGATCGACGGCACGACCAGTTTCTTGGGCGCGATGACCGGCGACGGCAGGATCGAATAGGTCTCCGCTGCTTTCGCGCGAATCTGGGCGATCGGCGCCGCGCCGAGATCGACTCGAGGGAACAGGTCGATGATCGGCGCGATTTCGCGGTCGACGAGGTGGCGGGTGCTCATATCAAACTCTCCCCTTCATCCCTCGCCGACGCGACGATCAGCCGCGCAGTAGCGCCCCGACCTTCGCCGCCGCGGCGACCACCTTGTCGGCGATCGCCTTCAGCTCGGCGTCGGTAAAGCTCTTCTCCAGCGGTTGCAGCTCGACCTCGACCGCGAGGCTCACCTGACCCTCGGGAACGCCTTGCCCCGCGAAGCGGTCGAAGAGGCGCGCATCGACGATCGCCGCCTTGTCGGCGCCGCGGACCGCGCGCACCAGATCGGCGGCGGTGAGGCCGATCGGCGCGAGGAAAGCGAAGTCGCGGCGCACCGATTGCAGCGCGGGCGGGGTGAACGCCGCACGTGCCGGGCCGCTCGCGCGCTTCGCCGGGATCGCATCGAGGAAGATCTGCACCGCCATCACCGGGCCGTCGACGTCGAAGGCGCGCGTCAGCAGCGGGTGGAGCGCGCCGAACTCGGCGAGCACCGCCTTGGGGCCGAGCCGCAGCGTCGCCGACTGGCCGGGATGCCAGATGCTGCCGGTCGTGACCGCCTCCATCACCTGCAACCGGTCGGCGGGCGCGCCCGCGGCCTCGAGCAATGCCAGCGCCGCCGCTTTGGCGTCGAACGCATCGAACGGCGCCGCCTTGCCCGCCTGCCAGCCGCGCGCGTTTTTGTCGCCCGCCATCAGCACGGCGAGCGTTGGATGCTCGGCGTCGGACAGATAGCGCCGGCCGATCTCGAACAGGCGGATGCTGTTCGCGCCGCGATTCTGGTTGCGCTGCGCCGCGGCGAGCAGGCCGGGGAGCAGCGACGGGCGCATGACTTTCAGATCTTCGCTGATCGGATTGGCGAGCGACCAGGTGCCGCCGCCGAATGGCGCCGCATCCTTTTCGCTGATGAACGACCAGGTCACCGCTTCGTCGAACCCCGCCGCGGCCGCGGCGCGGCGCGCGCGGCGTTCGGTCAGCTGTTCGGCGGTCGCGGTCGGCTTTGCGACGCCGTCGGTACGCGGCAGCGGCACCGATGCCACGGCGTCGAAGCCGATAATGCGCGTGACTTCCTCGACGATATCGGGCGCGCCGTCGACATCGCGGCGCCAGCTCGGCACCGCGACCTGCCAGCGGCCGCCTTGTTCGATCACCGAAAAACCGAGCGCCGCGAGAATTTCCTTCTGCCGTTCGGGGGCGATCGCGATGCCGCCGAGCGTCGCCGACAGCGCGGGGTCGTAATCGACCGTCTTCACTTCGGCGGGCGGAGTGCCCGCGCGCGTCACGGCCGAGGGGGTGCCGCCGCAAATCGCGAGGACATGCGCGGTGACGATCGCGGTCGCGTCGTCGAGGAACGCCGGGTCGACCCCGCGCTCGAAGCGGCTGCGCGCGTCGCTGGTCAGCGCGAGCGCCTGCCCAGTGAGTGCGATGCGCTCGGGGGTGAAATAGGCGACCTCGATCAGGATGTCGGTCGTCGTCTCGCTACACCCGCTATGTTCGCCGCCCATGATGCCCGCGATATCGTGGACGCCATGATCGTCGGCGATCACCGTCATCGTGTCGGTGAGGCTATAGTCCTTGCCGTTCAATGCGGTGACCGTCTCGCCGTCTTTCGCACGGCGCGCGGCGAGTGCGCCGGTCAGCTGGGCGCGGTCATAGATATGACTCGGGCGCCCGAGGTCGAACATCACATAATTGCTGATGTCGACGAGCGCCGAGATCGAACGCTGGCCGACCGCTTCCAACCGGCGGCGCATCCATTCGGGGGCGGTGCCGTTGGTGACGCCGCTGATCGTGCGGCCGAAGAATGCGGGGCAGCCCTCGGGGTCGAGGGTAGCGATTTCGGTCGCGGGCGCACCCTCGCCGACGATCGTCGGGATATCGAGCGACTTCAGCGTGCCGAGTCCCGCGGCGGCGAGGTCGCGCGCGATCCCGCGCACGCCCATGCAGTCCTGCCGGTTCGGGGTGATCGAAATGTCGATCACCGGATCGCCCGCGCCGCTGTAATCGGCAAAGGGCGTACCGATCGGGGCGTCTTCGGGGAGTTCGATAATCCCGTCATGATCGTCGCCAAGCTCGAGTTCGCGCGTCGAGCACATCATGCCGTTCGATTCGACGCCGCGCACCGCCGCGACCTTCAGCTCCATGCCGTTCGCGGGCACGACCGCGCCGGGCAGACCAAGCACGCCGATCAGGCCCGCGCGCGCATTGGGCGCGCCGCACACGACGGTAAGCGGCGCGCCGCCGTCGCCGGTGTCGACAGTCAGCACCTGCAGCTTGTCGGCCTGTGGATGACGTTCGGCGGTCAGGACCTTCGCGACGCGAAAACCCGCGAGCTTCTCGGCGGGATTCTCGACGCCTTCGACCTCATGGCCGATACGGTTGAGCGTCGCGACGACGTCATCGACGTTCGCGCTCGTGTCGAGATGCTCTTTCAGCCAGTCGAGGGTGATCTTCATGCCGAAATCCCCCCGCTGAGCGTCGGGACCGACAGCGCGCCGAACCCGTAATGCGACAGCCAGCGAAGGTCGCCGTCGAAGAAGGCGCGTAGGTCATCCATACCATATTTGAGCATCGCGAGCCGGTCGACCCCGACCCCGAAGGCGAAGCCCTGCCACTCGTCGGGGTCGAGCCCGCAGTTCGCGATCACGCGGCGGTTGACCATGCCGCTGCCGAGCAGTTCCATCCACGCATGGCCGTCGTCGTCGCCATTGCCGCCGACGATCCGGCGGCCCTTTTCCTGTTTATAACCGACATCGACCTCGGCCGAGGGTTCGGTGAAGGGAAAATAGCTGGGGCGGAGGCGCAGCACGATGTCGTCGCGTTCGAAATAGGCTTTGAGAAAGGTTTCGAGCGTCCATTTGAGGTGGCCCATATGGATGCCGCGGTCGATGACGAGGCCTTCGACCTGATGGAACATCGGGGTGTGCGTCGCGTCGCTGTCGCTGCGATAGACGCGGCCGGGCGCGATGATGCGGATCGGCGGCTCCTGCGACATCATCGTGCGGATCTGCACGGGCGAGGTGTGCGTGCGCAGCAGCATGCGGCCGCCTTCACCCGGACCGGCATCGGCGCCCCCGCGCATCTGGTCGGGGAAATAGAAGGTGTCGTGCATCGCGCGTGCGGGATGCGTCTCGGGAATGTTGAGCGCGGTGAAGTTGCGCCAGTCGTCCTCGATCTCGGGCCCCGTCGCGACGGAGAAGCCCATGTCGGCGAAGATTTCGGCGAGCTCGTCCATCACCTGGCTGACCGGGTGGATGCTGCCGCGCGGCGCCGTGTCGGCGGGCAGCGACATGTCGATCGCTTCGGCGGCGAGCTTGACGTCGAGCGCCGCGGCATCGAGCGCCGCCTTGCGCGCGCCGAGCGCCGCGGTGACCGTTTCGCGCAGCGCGTGGATTTCGGGGCCTTTCGCCTGCCGCTCGTCGGGGGTCATCCCGCCCAGCGTCTTGAGCAGCGCCGTGATCGTCCCGGCCTTGCCGAGCGCCGACACGCGCAGCGCCTCGATCGCATCGAGGTCGGCGGCCGCCGCTATCTCGTCCACGAGCCGGGTCTGAATGGCCTGAATATCGCTCATTATCGTTCGTCCTGTTCCGGCGGCGCTGGCGCTGCCGGCCTGCATTTCTCTGGTTCTGTGGATAGGGCGGCGAGCCGCGCGTCCGTCGCCTGCCGCTTGCACCGAACGCGCGGCGCGGGTCAAGTCACTTGGCGGAAAACGGGGCTATCCGGCCGGCTTGTGCAGGCCCTGCACCGCGGCGCCGGCGGCGGCGGCGCGCGCAAACGCCGCGGCGCCCAATATCGGCTTGGGGCGCGCGGCATAGTCGCGCGGGCTCATCCCCATGAATCGCTGGAAGTCGCGGGTGAATTGCGCCTGGTCGTAATAATGATGGTCCATCGTATCGATCCACGCCATCGACGGGTCGAGCATGAATCGGCCGAGCGAGCGCAGGAAGCGCTGGCGGCGCAACAGCAATTTGGGCGAAAAGCCGAAGGCTCGGTGGCACAATCGCTCGATCGAGCGTTCGGAGAGCGACAGTTTCGCCGACAGGTCGGCGACGCTCGTCACCTCGTCGTCGACCAGCGCCCGATGCGCGGCGAGGATCACCGGATCGTCGGGCGGCGCGTCGGCGAGGAGGGCGCAGACATGGGCGTCGATCAGCGCCGCCGCGGCGTCGACATCATTCACGTGCTGCAAGGCGCCGAGCAAAGGGGCGAAGGGAGCGAAGGCCGGGTCCGCGCTGCCGTCGGTCAGCCGGTCGGCCAAGTCTTCGGCGGACAAGGGAATGAATTTCGCCCAGCCCATCGGCAGGATGCCGATACCCCAGGCGCGCATATTGCCGGCGGCGAAATAGGTTGCGGTGCTCGTCGGGCCGGTGGCGACAAAGCGGGGCGTTTCCACCACCGGACTGTCGCCGATCGCCGCGAGCGGCCGGTCGCCTTCGACGAATCGCAGGTTCGCCCATTCGGGGTGCAGATAATCCTCGACCCGGCTGCCGTCGGTTCCGGCGACTTCGCTCAGATAGATGGTGCTGACATAGGGACGCAGGGCGGGCGACAGCGGAAAGAAGCGCGTGGCGACGCGCGCGCCGGCCGGGAAAAGAGGAGATGCGTCGCTGTGCGGCATGCTGTCCCATTCCTAGATGGCGAAGTGCATGAAAAACAATGCCCCGGCGTCAATATTTGTCGGGTTCTTACAATTTTATACGCGGCGGCTGCGGCATAGTTGCGTGGTCCGCTCCGAAGGGGGCGTGTGAGGAGAATCGCCGCGTGACGCCAAGGGGATGGGGCTTGGCGGGGACCTGAAACAGACGACTGATTTTCCGAGCTTCGTTCCGGCCGTCAGCTTTCTGCGACCCACGGCTATTCGGATCGGGCGGGGGGCGATGGTTTCCACTGGAACCATTGTCGAGGCGGTGCGGGGCGAGAGTCCGGCGCCGCCTCTTCCTTTGAAAGGCGCTTCTCAGGGCAGCGACCCGAATTTGCACGTTGAGCCGACGGGGCTTGCAACCGGCCGCATTGCGGATCACCATTCCCAAATCCGGCAGGGGCCGGGTTGAAGGGGAGTTGCCATGAAAATTTCCGCGCTGCCGGCTATTGGCTTTGTCACCATCTTCCTCACGACCGGATGCATGGAAAACATGCCCCGTCCGGAACGCCCGGGCCCCGAAAGGCCGATCGCCTGTACGCAGGAATATGCGCCGGTCTGCGCGGTGAAGCGAGGGAAGCGCAAGACTTTCAGCAATGCCTGCATGGCACGGGCCGAGCGCTATACGGTGATTAGCGGACAGGCGTGCAACAGCACGCAGTAGTGCCGCGCGTCCCGATCCCGTAAAATCCCAAAGAAAAAGGGCGGCCCCGACGGGGACCGCCCTAATTTCGTTCGCTTGGCTGAAAAGCGTCAGGCTGCCTTGGGCAGCGCCGCTTTCGCCTGGGCGATGATCGCCCCGAAGACATTGCCTTCGTTCATCGCGAGGTCGGCCATGACCTTGCGGTCCAGCTCGATCCCGGCCAGCTTCACGCCGTGCATGAACTGCGAATAGGTCAGGCCTTCGGCGCGGACCGCGGCGTTGATGCGCTGGATCCACAGACCGCGGAAATTCCGCTTCTTAACCTTGCGGTCGCGATAGGCGTACTGGCCGGCCTTTTCGACCGCCTGCTTGGCGACACGAATGGTGTTCTTGCGACGGCCATAATAGCCCTTCGCCTGTTCCAATACGCGTTTGTGCTTGGCGCGCGTGGTGACGCCGCGTTTGATGCGTGACATGCCTTAGCGCTCCTTACTTCAGGCCGTAGGGCGCCCAGAGGCGCACATGGGCCACATCCGAATCGCTGAGCACGCTGGTGCCGCGGTTGGTGCGGATATATTTTGCATTGTGGCTGCTCAGGCGGTGACGCTTGCCGACAACGCCGTGCTTCACCTTGCCCGAAGCGGTGAATTTGAAGCGTTTCTTCACACCGCTCTTGGTCTTCATTTTGGGCATTTTGGTCTCCTTTGGAAGTCCGTTTGCGTATCGGCCTGGCAGCCCTTTCAGCCAGCCGACACAATCGGAAGCGGGGCGCTTAGGGGGATTCGCCCGGAAATGCAAGCGATTCGGGGGCTAAAAACTCGCGCCGTCGACCTTCTGGATATTGAGCGCTTCGAGGTCGGCGTCGGGGACGCAGCGCAGGTTCACCGCCGCCATCTTCGATCCATCGGGACCCGTGCCGACCGAAAAGCCCTGGCACCCGCAATCGGTGCAGAATTGATGGTCGATATTATGTTTGTTGAACTTGTAGCTCGCGAGCTTGTCGGCGCCGCTCTCGAGCCGGAACTGGTCGATGGGCACGAAGGCGAGCAGGAAGCCCTTGCGCCGGCAATGCGAGCAGTTGCAGCTCATCGCCGTACCCGGAATATCGCCCTCGACCGTATAGGTCACCGCGCCGCAGTGGCAGCTTCCTTCAAAAGCCATTGTTCGCTCCTCTTCCGTTTAATGATGGCAGGCGAGTCCTTCGATCACATCCTCGAGCCGCGCGGGGTCACCGAGCGCGATGACATGCCCCATACTGTCGGCGCTCAGCGGGTCGCCGTTCCAGTCGCACATCGTCCCGCCCGCGCCTTCGACAATGGGGGCGAGCGCGGCGAAATCATGGAGCTTGAGCCCCGCCTCGACCACCAGATCGATATGCCCGCTCGCGAGCAGGCCATAATTGTAGCAGTCGCCGCCGAAGACCATGCGCTTGTGCGACGTCTTCGCCGCGAGCGCCATGAAATGTTCGGCGTCATGGTCGGCGAAATATTGCGGGCCGGTCGTCGCGAGCACCGCATCGGCCAGCTCGCGGCAGGGGCGCGTGCGCGCGGGCGTCCCGTTGAACAAGGTCGGCTGTCCGAGCGCGCCGACCCAGCGCTCGCCCGCGATCGGCTGGTCGATGATGCCGAGGATCGGCCAGCCGTCCTGGAGCAATGCGATCAGCGTGCCGAAGATCGGGCGTCCCGCCATGAAGCTGACGGTGCCGTCGATCGGGTCGAGCACCCATTGGCGCGAGGCGTCGGGACGCTCGGCGCCATATTCCTCGCCGATGATCCCGTCGCGCGGCGCCTCGGCATCGAGCAGGCGGCGCATCGCGGCCTCGGCGGCGCGGTCGGCCTCGGTCACAGGCGAGGCGTCGGCCTTGGCCTCGTGCGTCCAGTTTGAACGAAAGAGCGGACGGATCGCTTCGCCGGCGGCGTCGGCGAGACGATTGGCGAGGGTAAGGTCTGATGTGATCGACATGGCCCTGCGCTAGCCCAGCGGGGCTCCGGCCGCCAGTCCATGCAAACCTATTGCACCAGCCGAGGCCTCGATTTTATCAATTTTACAATATACGTATAAACTGTAAAATCACGATCATGCCGGGCGATTTTCCTCTCGATCCGATTGTCGCGACCTTCGCGCGCTATGGCCTGCGCAAGACATCGATGGAGGATGTTGCGCTGGCGCTCGGTGTGTCGCGGCAAGCGCTCTATAACCGGCATGGATCGAAGGGAGCATTCATCGGCTGGGCGACGAAACGCCTGATCGACAGCTCGCTGGCCGCGGCGCTTGCCAGCATCGACCAGCCCGCAAAGACGCTCGCCGAACGTTTGACCGATGCGCTCGACGCATGGGTCGGCCGGCATATGGACGTACTCCATGCGTCGCCGCATGGCGCCGAGATTGTCGCCACACTCCAGCGCGATCCGCCCGAAGCGGTTCGGGCGGCCGAGCGCCGGCTCGTCGCCGCGATGGCCGAAGCGATCCGGTTCAGCGGCCCGGGCTCGGCGGTCTCGCGTGCGGGCAGCATGGCGCAGGCTTTATGCTGGACCGCGCGCGGCCTCGTCCATGCCGTGCCCGATCATGCGACCTTCCGGCGGCAGCTCGATCATATCGTCGGCGCGCTCGTCGCGCGCTGACGCGATCAGTCGAAAAGCGAGGAGACGCTCGATTCGTCGGCGATGCGCTTGATCGCTTCGCCGAGCAGCGGCGCGACGGTGAGCGCGCGAACCTTGCTGCTGTCGTTCACCGCGTCGGTCGGCTGGATCGAATCGGTGATCACCAGCTCGGTGAGCTCGCTCGCATCGACGCGCGCGACCGCGCCGCCCGACAGCACGCCGTGCGTACAATAGGCAACGACGCCCTCGGCGCCCGCGGCCTTCAGCGCGGCGGCGGCGTTGCAGAGCGTGCCCGCCGAATCGACGATATCGTCGATCAGGATGCAGAAGCGGCCCTTCACGTCGCCGATAATGTTCATCACTTCCGATTCGCCGGCGCGCTCACGGCGCTTGTCGACGATCGCCAGCGGGGCGTTGTCGAGCCGCTTGGCGAGCGCGCGCGCGCGGACCACGCCGCCGACGTCGGGCGACACGACCATCAGATTCTTGCCCGCGAAGCGCGCCTGGATGTCCGCGCTCATCACCGGCGCGGCGTACAGGTTATCGGTCGGGATATCGAAGAAGCCCTGAATCTGACCGGCGTGCAGGTCGATCGCAAGCACGCGGTCGGCCCCCGAGGTGGTGATCAGATTCGCGACGAGCTTCGCCGAGATCGGCGTGCGCGGGCCGGGTTTGCGGTCCTGGCGGGCGTAACCGAAATAGGGGACGACCGCGGTGATGCGCTTTGCCGAGGCGCGGCGCAGCGCGTCGTTGATGATCAGCAATTCCATCAGATTGTCGTTCGCGGGGAAATTCGTCGGCTGGACGACGAAGACATCCTGGCCGCGGACATTCTCGTGGATTTCGACGAAGACCTCTTCGTCGGCGAAGCGGCGTACGCTGGTGTCGGTCAGCGGCAGTTCCAGATAGTCCGCGATCGCGCGGGCGAGGGGGAGGTTGCTGTTGCCGGAGATGAGTTTCATGCGCTGCGAAGCCCTTTCGCGCGGAGTGGGATTGCGCGCCCCCTTAGCCAGCGAGGGGCGATAGGGGAAGGGGTTAAAGCCCGATCCGCTGCGCGCGCCGCAGTTGAAATCGGCGTGCGTCGGCCTAAACCACCGACATGACACAAAAGCTCTCCATCCTTCTTTCGCAAATGACGCAGGTCGTGGGCGACCTCGCCGCCAATGCTGCGGCGATGCGCGACGTGCGCGGGCGGCACCCGGACGCCGACCTGATCCTCTATCCCGAGCTGCAGCTGATCGGCTATCCGCCCGAGGATCTGGTGCTGAAGCCCGCGCTGGCCGAACGCGCCGCGACGCTGCTCACCGAGCTTGCTGCCGATACCGCCGATGGCGGTCCGGCGATGCTCGTCGGCTCGGTCGAGCGGGAAGGCGACAGCCTCTATAATATCGTCGCGCTGCTCGACGGCGGCCGGATCGTCGCGACGCGTAGGAAGCACGAACTCCCCAATTACGGGACGTTCGACGAGAAGCGCGTGTTCGTTCCCGGGCCGCTCCCCGATATCGTCGAATGGCGCGGCGTGAAGCTGGGCCTGCCGATCTGCGAGGATGGGTGGTTGCCGAAGGTTTGCCAGCATCTGGCGAGGCAGGGCGCCGAGCTGCTGATCTCGGTCAACGGCAGCCCCTATGAAATCGACAAGGACGAGCGGCGCCTGACGCAGGTGTTCGCCAGCCGCGTCACCGACACAAAGCTGCCGGTCATTTTCCTCAACCGCGTCGGCGGGCAGGATGAGATCGTGTTCGACGGCTGCTCGTTCGTGCTGAACAGCGACGGGACGACGGCGCACCGGCTGACCGACTGGGAGCCCGAGGAGCGCGTGACGCACTGGACCAAGGGCGCGGATGGCTGGACGTGCGAAGCCGGCGCGATCGCCGAATGGGAATCGCATCCCGCCGATATCTACAGCGCGATGATCATTTCCTTGCGCGACTATGTCGAGCGCAACCGCTTCCCCGGCGTCGTGCTCGGGCTGTCGGGGGGGATCGATTCGGCGATCTGCGCCGCGATCGCCGCCGACGCGCTCGGTCCCGACAAGGTGTGGTGTGTGATGATGCCGAGCCGCTTCACGAGCCAGACCAGTCTCGACGATGCCGCGGGCTGCGCGGCGATGATCGGGTGCAAGCTCGACACGATTTCGATTGTGCCCGCGGTCGAGGCGTTCGACGCGATGCTTGCGGGCAGCTTCGCCGACAAGGACGTCGATATCACCGAGGAAAATGTCCAGTCGCGCATCCGCGGCGTCACCCTGATGGCGCTCAGCAACAAATTCGGCCCGATGCTGCTGACGACGGGCAACAAGAGCGAGATGAGCGTCGGCTATGCGACGATCTATGGCGACATGGCGGGCGGCTATAATCCGCTGAAGGACGCGTATAAAATGACGGTGTTCGCGGTGGCGAAATGGCGCAACGAAAATGTCCCGCGCCTGTCGCGCAACCCGGTGACCCCGGTGATGCCCGACACCATTATCACAAAGCCGCCGAGCGCTGAGCTGCGCCCCGACCAGAAGGACGAGGACAGCCTGCCGCCCTATGTCGACCTCGACCGCATGCTCCATATGCTGGTCGAGGAAGAGGCGAGCGTCGACGATGTCGTCGAGCGCTATGGCTTTGACCGCGACGCGGTGGTGCGGATCGAACGGCTGCTGATGCTCGCCGAGTATAAGCGCCGCCAGGCGCCGCCGGGGGTGAAGCTGTCGACGCGCAATTTCGGGCGCGACCGGCGCTATCCGATCACCCACGGTTTCCGGACGGCGTAGCGCGCCGTGGCGAACTGGCTCACCGGGATCGGTTATGCGCTGTCGATCGTCAGCGTCGTCTTGCTCGCGTGGGTCGCGTGGCCCGCGCCCGGTGAGAATCGCGCGCTGATCGGGGCGATCATCGCGGGGTCGGTGCTTTCGGTGGTCGGCATGGCGCTGCGCTGGGCCGCGCACATCGTCCAGAACCGCAAGATCGCGGAAGACGACTGACGGCGGCCGAATATGCGGTTATAGGCGCGGCCCATGACCGTCGTTACCCGTTTCGCCCCTTCGCCGACCGGCACCCTGCATGTCGGCAACGTCCGCACCGCGCTCCACAATTGGCTGTGGGCGCGCAAGCATGGCGGCCGTTTCCTGCTGCGCATCGACGACACCGACCTCGAACGCTCGAAAGAGGAATATGTCGACGCGATTCGCGCCGACCTCGCGTGGCTTGGGTTCGATATCGACGGCGAGGAGCGCCAGTCGGCGCGCTTCGCGCTTTATGAAGCCGAATTCGAAAAGCTGAAGGCGGCGGGGCGCGTCTATGCCTGTTACGAGACGCCCGAAGAGCTCGATATCCGCCGCAAGATATTGCTCTCGCGCGGGCTGCCGCCGGTTTACGAGCGCAAACCGGCCGATGCGCCGGTCCCCGAGGGCGTCGCGCCGCACTGGCGCTTCCGGCTCGACCATGACGCGGCGATCGAGTGGACCGACATGGTCCGCGGACCGCAGCATTTCGAACCGAAGACGATGTCCGATCCGGTGGTGCGCCGCGCCGACGGCAGCTGGCTCTATCTGCTGCCGAGCGTGATCGACGATATCGCGATGGGGATCACGCAGGTCGTACGCGGTGAGGACCATGTCTCGAACACCGCGTCGCAGGTCCAGATGTTCGCCGCGCTCGGCGCCGCGCCGCCCGCCTTTGCGCATGAAGCGCTGCTCGTCGGGACCGAGGGCAAATTGTCGAAGCGGCTGGGCTCGCTCGGTATGGCGAGCCTACGCGAGGCGGGGATCGAGCCGATCGCGCTCGTCGCCTTGCTCGCGCGGCTCGGGACAAGCGATCCGGTCGAGCCGGTGACGCAGGTTGCCCCGCTGGTCGAAAGCATCGACTTCGCGCGCTTCGGCCGCGCCCCCGCGCGCTTCGACGAGGCCGAGCTCGCGCTGCTCAACCAGAAGATCTTGCACCACACCGACCATGCGGCGATCGCGGACCGCCTGCCCGCCGCGATCACCGAAGCGCGCTGGAATGCGATTCGGCCCAATGTGATGACGGTGGCCGAGGCGGCCGAGTGGGTGCCCGTGTTCGACGGCCCCTTCACCCCGCCACCCGCCGAAGCGGCCGACCGGCCGGTGCTCGCCGCGGCGGCACAGGCCGCACCCGCGATCGATTGGGGCGCCGACCCCTGGCACGCGCTCACCGGCGCGGTGAAGGAGGCGACGGGGGCAAAGGGCCGCGCGCTCTTCCTGCCGCTGCGCCGCGCGCTCACCGCCCGCGATCATGGCCCCGACATGGCCGAACTGCTGCCGCTGATCGACAAGGGTCAGGCGGTAGCGCGGCTTTCCGCCGTCTAGGTCTCCCCACGGCATCGTGTGAAAGCTTGCTTACCGATCCACTTGACATGCAACGTGATGTTATAATATCACGTTGATCTGACCTGGCCGACAGCAACGGTCGGAACGCGGCAGGGCCGGGTCATAGAGGCAAGGAGAGATGCCATGACCCTGATACCCTTGATTTCAGCCATTATGGCCGCGCCCGAAGCGACCACCGCGCCGGCCGGGGCGGCGGTGCCGCTGCCGCGCAACAGCTATGGCAGCGATGCCCGCCACCACCCCGTCGCCGCGCTGTTCGCCGTCGGGCTGCCCGTCGCGCTCGTCGTCGCGGTCGCATTGTCGCCGATGATGATCGAAATGGCGCCGAAGACCAAACCGATGACCGGGACGTTGATCGAGCTCGAGAAACCGATCGATCCGCCGCCCCCGATAGAAAAGACCCACGTCGACACCTGGCCGAAGACGACGTCTGCAACCGAGACGGTCGCGCCCACGGTTTACACCACGACGAACGACAATGTCGTCGAAACCGGACCGAGCGTCCCCGACGTCATATGGAACGACCCGGGGCCGACCGTGGTGCCGGACCCGCCCATGCCGAAGTTGGTGCTCGCGCAGCTCGACCAGCGCTATGCGGATCTTTTCCAGCCTGACTATCCGGCACGCGCCCAGCGCGAGGGGATCGAGGGCGTCGCGGTCGTCCGCGTGCTGATCGGCACCGACGGGCGGGTGAAAGCGGTCGAGCTGGTCAGCACCGACGATCCGGCGTTTTTCGAGGCGACGAAACGGCGCGCGCTGACGAAGTGGCGCTTCAAGGCTGCGACGCGCGGCGGGGTGGCCGAAGAAAGCTGGAAGGAAATGCGCGTCCGTTTCGAGATCAAGAACGCCTAGGGCCACAATCCCACCCCTCCCGGACGGGCGGCCGATGTGCCGCCCGCCCTTCCTTTCGCTTGACAGAAAGGCCGAATCCCGCCAAAGGCGCCCGGATATTGAGGGGCGGCGCGGCGTCGCGCGGCCCTTTCATGTTTTTCACACCAACGTCGGGGCCCTAGTCCCGCCGCATCCCTCGGACCTCCGGTGGATGTGCAGTTAATTCGAGGAACAGGGCCATGGCCAAGCCGACGACCGTCAAGATCAAGCTGGTGAGCACCGCCGACACGGGCTTTTTCTATGTCACGAAAAAGAACCCGCGCACGATGACCGAGAAGATGTCGGTGCGTAAGTACGACCCGCGTGTCCGCAAGCACGTCGAGTTCAAGGAAGCCAAGATCAAGTGATGCATTTCCCCATGCGCTGAAAGCGCGTGGGACGGAAATGCGTCATCCCGGCGAAAGCGGGGATCCAGAAGGGCGGCCGCGTGCCGCCCTTTTTCGTGCCCGGAGAATGGCGGCTTTGGGGTGGGAGGCTGCCGTTCGAGCGGCACACGGGCATCTGCTCCCGCTTGCGGGAGGGGTAGCGAGGCTTACGAACTTGTTTGTTAGCCGCAGCGGGGTGGGCTGATCGCAACGTTGCTGGCCCACCCCCGACCCCTCCCGCAAGCGGGAGGGGAGATTATGTCCGCAATCGGTCGCTAACGGCCGCGCCCCCGTCAGGCCATAGTCCACCTCATCAATCGCGCAGCGGCCGGCGCGCGATATCATTTTCGATGATGTGCCGAATCGTGATCATCGTCTTGAACGAATGCACGCCCTTGTCCTCGCCCAGCGCGCGGCGCGTGAAGACGTCATATTCCTCCATCGAGCCGATCTGCACTTTCAGCAGGAAATCATCGTCGCCGGTCACGTCCCATGCCCCCGTGATTTCGGGGTGGCGAGCGATCTCGCGCGCGAAGGCATCCATAGTCTGCGGCCCCGCCTGTTGCATCCGGACGAGGATATGCATGGTGAGCGCCGATCCGGTCAGCGCTGGATTGACCACCGCGATATCGGCGACGATCACCTTCTCCTCGCGCATCCGGCGGAGGCGGCGGAGCACTGCCGATAGCGAAAGGCCGACCTTGTCGGCGAGGATTCGCGCGGGCTGGAGATTGTCGTGCCGCACCAGTGCGAGCAGCCGACGGTCGAAATCGTCGAGGTCGATCATTTTTCGCATGAATTAAACAGTAGCGCGAAAATTAGTCGCACGCACGATCAATTTCGGCGCCGATCGTCGCATTTGCTAAGGTAGAAATGATTCGTCCGGGCCGCCCCTCCCCATCTTCCGCGGTTCCGGGTGAAGGAGACATAAGATGACCCGTAACACCCCCGAAACGCGCTGGATCGCCCGCGCCTGGACCGCCGCCGTCACGGCCTCGGAAGCCGCCGTCGCCATCCATTATTCGGCGCCGTGGCTACGCACCGCCGCACCGCGGCTTTCGGAACGGACCGCCCGCGACGCCTGCGCCGCCTGACGGTCCCTTCCTTCCCCCGCCGCGGTCAGCAGCGACGCTTGCGGTCGATCTCGCGGCCGAGCAGCGCGCCGCCGGCGGCACCGAGGATCGTGCCCGTGGCGCGGTCGCCCCGGCTATCGATTTCGCGGCCCAGCAGGGCGCCGGCGGCGCCGCCGACGATCAGTCCCGTCGTGCCGCTGGTGCGGCAGTTCCGATAATATCGGCCTTCGCGGTGACGCCGATATTCGCGGCGATCCTGCCAGCGATCATGGTCGCGGTCGTAATGCCCGTGCCGATGGTGGCGGCTGCGCGCCTCGGCTTCGGTCGGCATGGCGGCCAGCGTCGTCGCGCCGATCAACGCCGTCAAGGCCAGCCTCTTCATCAAAAACATCTCATGTCCTTCCATCCTGAACCCCCGCGATCAGGATTAGGAAAGGAAAGCTGGCCGGTGGCTGAACCCGATCGTGCAGCCGGAGCGCGCGCCAGCGACTCGCCGACGATTTTGGGCGGCCCGTCGCAATTGGGGCGGCGCGATCACAAAAACTAGGCGAACGCCCCGACGCTTTCGATGAACTTGATCACCGAAATCGGTTTGGACACATAGGCTTCGGCGCCCGCAGCCTTGATCTGCTCCTCGTCGCCCTTCCCCGCATAGGCGGTGACCGCCATGATCGGCACCGCGCGCAGGGTCAGGTCGGCCTTCATCTGGCCGATCAGGTCGAGCCCGCTGACATGCGGCAACTGGATGTCCATGATGATCAGGTCGGGCGAAACCTCGCGCGCCTTTGCCAGCGCATCGCGTCCGTCGCGCACCGGATGCGCGCTATAGCCATGGGCGTTGAGCAGGTCGCAGAAGAGACGCAGGTTGAGCTCATTATCTTCGACGACCAGGATGGTCTTGCCCATGTTACTTATGTTCCCCACCTTGCGTACGCGGCCCGTTTAGGCGAATCGGCGGCATGACACAATTAGGGACACGCGACTTGCACGATGGCGATGCCGCGCTGGCGCTTCAGGCGCTCGGCTGGATTTTGAGCGACGAACCGCGCGCCGAACGGCTGCTCGGCCTGACCGGGCTTGCGCCCGATGAACTGCGCGCCTCGCTCGGTGAGCAGGCGACGCTCGCGGCGATCCTGTCGTTCCTGACGGGCCACGAAAACGACCTTGTCGCCTGCGCCGATGCGTTGCAGGTGCCGCCCGCCAGCATCGCCGCCGCGGCGCAAAGACTTGAAGGAACCACCGCATGAACCGCCCGCTCGTCATCACCGATTGCGACGAGGTGCTGATGCACATGGTCGTGCCCTTCGCCGAATGGGTCGACGCCGAACATGGCGTGATCTTCCGAATCGAGGACGCGAGCTTCGCGAACGCCTTGAAGCGCAAGGAATGCGGCACGCCGCTCGAGGCGGCCGAGGTGTGGCCCTTGCTCGACGGCTTTTTCCGCCGGGAAATGACGCGGCAATATCCGATTCCGGGTGCCTTGGCGGCGATGGCGGCGATCGGTGCCGAGGCCGATATCGTCGTGCTCACCAACGTCGGCCCCGAACATCAGCAGGCGCGCGTTGAGCAGCTCGCGCTCCACGATTTCCACGCGCCGGTGATCGGCAGCCGCGGCGGCAAGGGCGAACCGGTGCGCCGCCTGATCGAGGAGTATCAGCCTTCGGTCGCGGTGTTCATCGACGATCTCGCCGGCCATCATATGTCAGTCGCGCAGGAAGCGCCCGACGTGTGGCGGCTCCACCTCGTCGGCGAGCCCGCGATCGCCGGCAAGATCGCGCCCGCAAAGCACGCGCATGCGCGAATCGACGACTGGACGACGGCGCGCGACTGGATCCTGGCGCGCCTCGCCGAAAACATCCCCGCCCCGGCCCCCGAACCGGTTTAAGAACAAGGACAGATCATGGATATCGCCGCCAAAATCGCCGAACTCGGCCTCGAACTCCCCAAGCCCGCCGCGCCGGTCGCCGCTTATGTCCCCGTCGTCGAGCATGGCGGCCTGCTCTATGTCAGCGGCCAGTTGCCGTTCCGCGATGGGCAGGTCGTCACCGGCCGCCTTGGCGAGGATGTCGACGTCGCGGGCGGGCAGGATGCCGCGCAGCGCGTCGCACTGATGCTCGTCGCGCAGATCGGGCAGGCGCTCGGCGGCGACTGGTCGCGCGTCGAACGCGTCGTCAAGCTCGGCGTGTTCGTCAACAGCACCCCCGGCTTCACCGATCAGGCGAAGGTCGCCAATGGCGCGTCGGAGCTGTTCGAAACATTGTTCGGCGAAGCGGGCCGCCACGCGCGTGCCGCGGTCGGCGTCGCGGTGCTGCCGCTCGGTGCGGCGGTCGAGGCCGACGCGATCGTCGCGGTGAAGCCCGCCTAAGCATTCCGGTGGCCGAAGCCGACCCACCCGCGCGCACGATATCGCTCGGAACCGGCGTCGCCGCCATCGACGCCGCCGCATGGGACGCCTTGCACGATGGCGGCAATCCGTTCGTCGGCCACGCCTTCCTGTCGCTGCTCGAACAATCGGGCAGCGTCGGGGCGGGCACCGGCTGGCAGGCCGCGCCGTTGCTCGTCGAGGATGCGGGCGGCGCGCTCGTCGCCGCCGCGCCCGCCTATTTGAAGTCGCACAGCCAGGGCGAATATGTGTTCGACCATGCGTGGGCCGATGCCTGGGCACGCGCGGGCGGCGATTATTATCCCAAGCTGCAGATCGCGGCGCCCTTCACTCCCGTGCCGGGGCCGCGCCTGCTATCGAATGACAGGGGCGACGCCTTGCTGCTGCTCCGTGCCGCTGAGGCGGTGGTGCGGCAGAACGGGCTGTCGTCGGCGCACGCCACTTTTGTGGCGCCCGAGCAGATGCCGCTGTTCGAGGAGGCGGGCTGGCTCGTCCGCCGCGATATCCAGTTTCATTTCGCGAACGCGGGCTATCGCAGCTTCGACGATTTCCTCGCCACGCTGAATTCGGCAAAGCGCAAGCAGCTCCGCAAGGAGCGGCAACGCGCGGTCGAGGGACTGCGGATCGACGAGCTGACGGGCGCCGCGATCGGTCCCGAGCATTGGGACGCGATGTGGCTTTTCTATCAGGACACCGGCGCGCGCAAATGGGGGCATCCGTACCTGACGCGCTCCGCCTTCGACCTGATGGGCGAGGCGATGGCGGAGCAGATCATCCTGCTGATCGCTTATGACGGTGAGGAAAGGCCGGTCGCCGGTGCGCTGCACTTCGTCGGCGCTGACACGCTCTACGGCCGCTACTGGGGCTGTCTCGTCGAGATCCCCTATCTGCATTTCGAGCTATGCTATTATCGCGCGATCGACATCGCGATCGAACGCGGCCTTGCCCGCGTCGAGGCGGGCGCGCAGGGCGGGCACAAGCTCGCGCGCGGCTATGGCCCCGTCGCGACCTGGTCGGCGCATTTCATCGCCGACCCGGGATTTCGCCGCGCGGTTGCCGATTACCTCGAACAGGAACGGCGGGCGGAAGAAGTCGAAATGGAGTGGCTGGAAGGGCAGATGCCCTTCAAGCGGAAGGATTAGGCCGCAAAGCGCCGCGCGGCGGGACGGCGCGCCGTCTCGTCGAGCCAGGCGCGCGCCTGGCGCTGCGCTTCGGCGATTTCGTCGCGGCTCATCTCATCCGACAAGTCGGCGCGGCACTGCTGGCCTTCGATATTGCCGCCGAGCGCGGCGAGATTGAACCATTTATGCGCCTGGATCAGGTCGACATCGACCCCGCCGGTGCCGGTCGAAAAGGCAATGCCGAGATCGAAATAGGCATTGGCGTCGCCGCGTGCGGCGTCGAGCAGACGGCTCTCGATCAGATATTGGGCAGACTTCAGACTATTCGCCATGATAACCCCCTTTGCCTCCACCCCACATGGAGACCTCGGGCCCCAAATTTGCGGTTTATGGTCAACAAAGCGTTAACGGCGATTGCACTTTTTTGTGGATATCGTCCGAAGTCCACGGAAATCGGTGGGTTTCGGCGTTAATCGCCGACCGGAAGATTGTCGATCAGCCGCGTTTTTCCGATCCGCGCCGCCGCCAGAAGCCGCGCGGGCTTTCGAAACGCGCTCAATCGTTCGAGGCTGTCGGCATCGGCGAGCGCGACATAATCGACGCTGTCGAAGCCCCCCCCGACGATCACCGTCTCGGCCCTGGCGAGCGCTTCGCCAACATCGGCGCCGTCCGCGATCGCTTTCGCCGCGGTGTTCAGCGCACGCGGAAAGACGGTCGCCGCCGCGCGCTGTTCGGGCGAGAGATAGGCGTTGCGCGACGACAGCGCGAGGCCGTCGTCATCGCGTGCGATCGGCGCCCCCAATATGTCGATCCCGAAGTCGAGGTCGCGCGCCATGCGGCGGATGATCGCGAGCTGCTGCCAGTCCTTTTCGCCGAAGATCGCGACGTCGGGCCGCACCTGGTTGAACAATTTGGCGACGACGGTCGCGACGCCGTCGAAATGGCCGGGGCGCGCGGCGCCGCAATAATCGGCGCCGAGCTCGGCGACCTCGATATGCGTGCTGTGCCCGCCGGGGTACATGGTTGCGACGTCGGGCGCCCAGAGCAGACTGGTGCCTTCCTCGACGAGCATCGCGGCATCGCGCGCCTCGTCGCGCGGGTAGGCGGCGAAATCCTCGTTCGGGCCGAATTGCGTCGGGTTGACGAAGATCGACACGACCGCGTGGTCGGCGACGCGCTTTGCCATACGCACAAGCGAGAGGTGGCCATCGTGCAGCGACCCCATCGTCGGGACCAGCGCGACGCTCTTTCCTCCCTGCTTTAGTGCCGTAACGGCACGGTGCAGCATCGCGATGTCACGGATGATTTGCACGGCTGGTCGCCCTCCGATATTGGCGCGACTATATCACTTCGCGCGCCGGCCGCCATGCCGCGCAAACAGGAAAATCGCAACGCCCCATGACGACCTCAGCGACGAAGCCCGCACCGCACCGCATCATCTTTGCCAATGAAAAGGGCGGGACCGGCAAATCGACTTGCGCCGTGCATTTCGCGGTCGCGCTGGCGAGCCAGGGCTGGCGCGTCGCGGGGATCGATCTCGACCCGCGCCAGCGCACCTTTCACCGCTATCTCGAAAATCGCGAGAATACCGCGAAGCGCCGCGAGATCGCGTTGCCGACGCCGCGCTTCGAGGTGTTCACCGGGTCGACGATCGAGGAACTCGACGAACAGGTCGCGGCGCTGAGCGAAGACGTCGATTATCTGATCGCCGACACCCCGGGCCGCGACGATGTCTTCGCGCGCCACCTCGCGACCAGCGCCGATACGCTCGTCACCCCGATCAACGACAGTTTCATCGACTTCGACCTGATCGGACAGGTCGATCCCGAAACCTTTCAGGTCACCCGTCCCAGCTTCTATTCCGAACTGATCTGGGACGCGCGCAAGACGCGCGCGAAGGCCGACGGGCGGACGATGGACTGGATCATCCTGCGCAACCGCCTCCAGCACGTCGATGCGCATAATATGCGGCGCGTCGGCGAGGCGCTGACCCAGCTGTCGCGGCGGGTCGGGTTCCGCGTCATCCCGGGGCTCGGCGAGCGCGTCATCTATCGCGAGCTTTTCCCGGCTGGCCTCACCCTGCTCGACAAGGCGCACCTTGGCGGCATGGGGATTGGCCACGTCGTCGCGCGGCAGGAACTCCGCGAGGCGATGGGTGGACTGAACCTGCCGGTGCGCGAAAGATTGCATCCGGACGGGGATTTGTTCGCCGCCGCCTGACCCTTTCTCTCCCCAAGAGGATCAAAGATGACGCACAATTTCCACTCCACGATGCTGCGCGAATATGACATCCGCGGGGTCGTTAGCGACACGCTGTCCGACAAGGACGCCTATGCCATCGGCCGCAGCTTCGCGACGCTGGTCCGCCGCGCGGGCGGCAAGCGCATCGCCGTCGGCTATGACGGCCGCCTGTCGTCGCCGATGCTCGCCGACGCGCTGATCGCCGGGATCAACGCCGCGGGGATCGATGCGCTCAACGTCGGGCTGGGGCCGACGCCGATGCTCTATTATGCCGCGTCAACCGAGGATGTGGAGGGCGGCATACAGATAACCGGCAGCCACAATCCCCCCGACTATAATGGCTTCAAATTTGTGATGCAGGGGCGTCCCTTCTACGGCGCCGATATCCTCGGCATCGGCGAAATGGCCGCCGCGGGCGACTGGGAGGCGGGCGAAGGTACGTCTGAGAGCATCGATATCGTCGATGCCTATGTCGACCGGCTGGTCGAGGGTTTCACCGGCGGCGCCTTCCGCATCGGCTGGGACGCCGGCAACGGCGCTGCGGGCACCGTCATCGAGAAGCTCACCGCGCGCCTTCCGGGCGAGCATCATCTGCTGTTTACCGACATTGACGGCCATTTCCCGAACCACCATCCCGATCCCACCGAAGAGAAGAATCTCGCCGATCTGCGCAAGCTCGTCGCGGAGAAGAGCCTCGATTTCGGCGTCGCTTTCGATGGAGACGGCGACCGTATCGGCGCGATCGACGGCGAAGGCCGCGTGATCTGGGGCGACCAGCTCTTGCAAATCTATGCCGCGGCGGTGCTGAAGGATCTGCCCGGCGCGACGGTCATCGCCGACGTGAAGGCGAGCCAGGCGCTGTTCGACCGCGTCGCCGAGCTCGGCGGCAAGCCCTTGATGTGGAAGACCGGGCACAGCCTGATCAAGGCGAAGATGAAGGAAACCGGCAGTCCGCTCGCGGGCGAGATGAGCGGGCACATCTTCTTCGCCGACCGCTATTATGGCTATGACGATGCGCCCTATGCCGCGCTCCGGCTGATCGAGGCGGCCACGAAGCTCGGGCAGAGCGTCACGACCTTGCGCGGCAATATGGCGCCGATGGTCAACACCCCCGAAATGCGCTTCCAGGTCGACGAGAGCCGTAAATTCGCCATTGTGGACGAAGTCCTCGACCGGCTCGCGACCTCGGGCGCGCAGGTCGATCGCACTGACGGTGCGCGCGTGCTCACCGACGACGGCTGGTGGTTGCTGCGTGCCTCGAACACGCAGGACGTGCTCGTCGCGCGCGCCGAGGCGAAGGACGAGGCGGCGTTGGCGCGGCTGCTCGCGGCGATCGACGAACAGCTCGCCTTGTCGGGGATCGTGCGCGGGCCGCAGGCAGCGCATTGATTTCCCTTCCCGCAGGCGGGAGGGGCAGCGAGGCTTGCGAACTTGTTCGGCTAGCCGCAGCGGGGTGGGCTGACACCGTTTCGGATGCCCACCCCGCTGCGACTAGGCCCGGCTGGCGCCGAACCAAGTCTCGCAAACCCCTCCCGCAGGCGGGAGGGGAAATTCTGGCCCTGCAAAAATCTTGCCAGATTGACGTTCGCCGCGTCGCTGGGGTAACGCCGCTCGGGGGCTAGAAACGGAACCGACCGACCTATGACCGACGACGAATCCATCGCTGGCACGCTGACCGAGGACGATCATGGCGTCACCGAGCACAAGGCGCATGTCCGCGAGGACGCCGCCGCGGGCAACGGTCTCGCGGTCATTTCGATCGCCAAAAGCTATGACAAGCGCGTCGTGCTGTCGGATGTGTCGCTGTCGGTCGGCAAGGGCGAGGTCGTCGGCCTGCTCGGCCCGAACGGTGCGGGCAAGACGACCTGCTTCTATTCGATCATGGGGCTGGTGAAGCCCGACGCCGGGCGCATCATGCTCGACGGCGCCGACATCACCGCGCTGCCGATGTATCGCCGCGCGATCCTCGGCCTTGGCTATCTACCACAGGAAACCTCGATCTTTCGCGGAATGACGGTCGAACAGAATATCGGTGCGGTGCTCGAACTCAGCGAGCCCGACAAGATCGCGCGCGAACGGCGAATGGAAGAATTGCTCGACGAATTCGGCCTCACGCGCCTCCGCGATTCGGCGGCGATGGCGCTGTCGGGCGGCGAACGGCGCCGCGCCGAGATCGCGCGCGCGCTCGCGGCCAACCCGTCGATCATGCTGCTCGACGAACCCTTCGCGGGCATCGATCCCTTGTCGATCAGCGACATTCGCGACCTTGTCGTCGACCTCAAGAAGCGCGGCATCGGCGTGCTGATCACCGACCATAATGTGCGCGAGACGCTCGACCTCGTCGACCGCGCCTGCATCATTTACGACGGCAAGGTTCTGCTTGCCGGCTCCCCCGAAGAGCTCGTCGCCGACCCCGAGGTGCGTCGCCTCTATCTCGGCGAGGGCTTCTCTTTGTGATTGAATAATCGCTGATGGCGTTGGGTCCGCGCCTCGATCTCCGCCAGTCGCAATCGCTGGTGATGACGCCGCAGCTGCAGCAAGCGATCAAGCTGCTGGCGCTGTCGAATCTCGAACTTGAAGCCTATCTGGCCGAGGCGCTCGAAGGCAATCCGCTGCTCGATACGGCGTCGGCCGACAGCGACGGCAGCGCGGGCGATCCCGATGGCGTGCCCGGCGGCGAGGCCCCGGCGGCCGAAGCCGCGTCGCTCGACGCCGATCAGGCGCTGGCGGCGGATGGCGGCACCGCGAACGATCTCGACGTCGACCTTGCCGCCGACAGCTTCCACCACGACAGCGCCAGCGACAATGTCGGCCTGTCGGGGAGCGGCGAGGATATCGATTTCGACAGCTTTGCCGAGCATGAGGGCACGCTCCACGACCATCTGCTCGCGCAGGTCGGCGAGCGCTTCAGCGGGATCGAGGCGATCGTCGCGGGTCAGCTCGTCGCGCTGATCGACGAGGCGGGTTATCTGCGCGCCGACCTCACCGAACTCGCCGCCCAGCTCGGCGTCCCGCTCGCCTTGCTCGAAGAGATACTCGCGGGCATCCAATGCTTCGATCCCTCGGGCGTCGGCGGGCGCGACCTCGCCGAATGCATCGCGATCCAGGCGCGCGAGGCCGACCGCTACGACCCCGCGATGGCGACGATGATCGCGCACCTCGACCTCGTCGCCAAAGGCGCCTTCCCGCAGCTGAAGCGCATCTGCGGGGTCGACGACGAGGATCTCGCCGACATGATTCGCGAGCTGCGCGGCTATGACCCCAAACCCGGGCTCAAATTCGGCGGCGATGGCGCGCCGGCGGTCGTCCCCGACCTCTATATCCGCCAGACCGCGAAGGGCTGGGCGGTCGAGATCAACAGTGGGACCCTGCCGCGGCTGCTCGTCAACCGCCGCTATTACACCGAACTCGCGCAGGGCGCGGCGGCGAAGAGCAAGGCGTGGCTCTCCGAACAGCTCGCAGGCGCCAACTGGCTCGTCCGCGCGCTCGACCAGCGCCAGCGCACGATCGTCAAGGTCGCGAGCGCGATCGTGAAGCAGCAGGAGGGCTTTTTCCTCCACGGCGTCGCGCACATGCGCCCGCTGACCTTGCGGCAGGTCGCCGAGGAAATCGGCATGCACGAATCGACCGTCAGCCGCGTCACGAGCAACAAATATCTGAGCTGCGCGCGCGGGCTGTTCGAGCTCAAATATTTCTTCTCGAGCGGCATTTCGGCGGTCGAGGGCGACGGCGCGGTGTCGGCCGAGGCGGTGAAGAGCCGGATCAAGGCGATGATCGAGGCCGAGGACGCCAAGGCGATTCTCTCCGACGAGACGATCGCGCAGAAACTGTCGGGCGAGGGCCACGACATCGCACGGCGCACCGTCGTCAAATATCGCGAGGCGATGGGCTATGGCTCGTCGGTGCAGCGGCGGCGGCAAAAGGCGCTGGCGGGCTGAAACGGCCCTCCCGGCCGTCGTCACCCCGGACTTGATCCGGGGGCCACGCGGCCCGGCGTTGCTATGGATCCCGGATCAGGTCCGGGATGACGAAATTTGGGTGAGGGGCGGTTGACTTTTCGGCCTTATCCCCATAGTTGCGCCGCTTCGCGTCAATACGCCAAGATTTACGGACAGAGATCATGAAGATTCGCAACAGCCTGAAGTCGCTGAAGGACCGCCACCGGGATAACCGCGTTATCCGCCGCCGTGGCCGCACCTATGTGATCAACAAGACCAACCGCCGCTTCAAGGCGCGCCAGGGCTAATGCCCCTGCGCGGGGTGATTTCGCCCCGTTTGTTTTTGATGAACAGCGTTACGCCGTCGGATGCTTCCGGCGGCGCTTTCGCGTGTCTGGAGGCCGTATGATTCGGCAGAGCGTGATCTTCGATGTCGGCCGCGTCCTGTTCGATTGGGACCTGCGCTACCTCTTCGCCAAGCTGATCGCCGAGAAAGACGAGCTCGAATGGTTCGTGACGAATGTCGTCACGCCCGGGTGGCATTTCCAGCACGACGCCGGCCGCCCGCTCGCCGAGATGGTGCCCGAGCGGAAAGCCGAGTTTCCCGATCATGCGCCGCTGATCGACGCCTATGCGACGCGCTTCAACGAGACGATTCCCGGCCCGATGCCGGGCAGCCTCGAACTCGTCGAACGCCTCGACGCCGCGGGCGTGCCTTTGTTCGCGATCACCAATTTCGGGCATGAATTCTGGGAAGCTTTCCGCCCGACCCAGCCGGTTTTCGATCGCTTCCAGGGCATCATCGTCTCGGGCACCGAAAAGCTGCTGAAGCCCGACCCCGCGATCTACCGCCTTGCGATCGAACGATTCGGTATCGACCCCGCGGGCGCGCTGTTCATCGACGATGTTACGAAGAATATCGAAGGTGCCGAATCGGTCGGGATTGCGGGGCACCAGTTCCGCGATGCGGCGACGCTGGAAACCGAACTCCTGACACGCGGTTATCTCGTCGCGGGCTGATCGTCCGAATCGGGTTTCGGGTTGAGCGCCGCTTGCTGCGCGTCATATTGCTCGCGCGACTTCCAGCCGCGTGGATCCGCGCCATAGGCGTTAGGTCCGATTGTCGGGGACCAGAAGATCAACGCGAGCCAGAGGATGAGCGATACGAAGGCGAGCTCGGGCAGCCCGACGGCCTCGCCAGCATAGGGCAATGCGACAAGGAGCGCGAGCCACCATCCCGGCCGCGCTATGTCGTGCAGTCGGCCCACCGCCATATAGACGAGAACCAGGCCGAAAACGACTTCGGCGGCGACGCGCCACCAAGCATAGCTTGCCGGATCGCTCAGTGCGTCGAACCGGAAGCCAAGGTTGAGCATCAGTTCTACACGGCCGGTGGTCGCGAAATCGGCGGCAAACGTCCCGATGCTGCCGAGAATCAGCAACGCGAAAAGCCGGCCGCGCGTGCAGCGGCCTACCGGAAAGAATCGTCGCACGAGCGCCTGCATCCTATTTCTCCACCCCCAGCTGCGTCAGCACAAACGCAAACTCTTCGGCATCCTCGCGCAGGGCGCCCCAGCGGCCCGATTTGCCGGCATGGCCCGCGCCCATATTGGTGCGGAGCAGCAGCGTGGCGTCGTTGGTGCGCGTCGCGCGGAGCTTCGCGACCCATTTGGCGGGTTCCCAATAGGTGACGCGCGGATCGTTGAGCCCCGCCGACACGAGCATCGGCGGATAGGCCTTCGCGGTGACATTGTCGTAGGGGCTGTAGCTCAGCATATAGTCGAACGCCGCCTTGTCGGTGATCGGATTGCCCCATTCGGGCCATTCGCCCGGCGTCAGCGGCAGCGTCTCGTCGACCATCGTGTTGATCACATCGACGAAGGGCACACCCGCGAGTACCGCGCCCCACAGCTCGGGCGCCTGATTATACACCGCGCCCATCACCTGCCCGCCCGCCGAGCGGCCCTCGATCGAGATCTTGCCCGCGCTCGTATATTTCGCCGCGATCAGCCCCTTGGCGACGTCGATGAAGTCGTTGAACGTGTTCTTGCGCTCGGTCGTCTTGCCCGCGAGATACCAGGCGCGGCCAAGGTCGTCGCCGCCGCGCACATGCGCGATCGCATAGATCATGCCGCGATCGACAAGGCTCAAACGCGTCGTCGAAAAGCCCGGCGGGACGCGGTAGCCGTAAGAGCCATAGACATAGAGATGCATCGGCGCGCTGCCGTCGCGCGGCGTGCCCTTTTTATAGACGAGCGACACCGGAACCGGGGTGCCGTCGCGCGAGGGCATATTCACCAATTCGGTCACATAGTCATCATGATTATAACCGGATGGAATTTCCTGCACCTTCAGCGTCTCGAGCTTGCCGTTCGCAAGGTCGTAATCGAACACCGTGTCGGGGGTGACCATCGATTCATAATCGAGGCGCAGCTTATCCTGATGATATTCGGGATTGTCGCCGAGCCCCGCGACATAAGTCGCCTCGGGGAAACGGATCCGGCCGGCGGTCAGCGGCGCGTCATATTTGCGGATATCGACCTGATCGACCCCCTTCTCGCGCGTTTCGAGCACGAAATAGTCGCGGAAGACCGACAGGCCGGTGATGTAGCTCGCATCCGATCCGGGGATCAGCGTCTTCCATTCGTCGGGCTTCTTCACGCTCGCGGTCGCGACGCGGAAATTGGGATGCTCGTCGTTGGTGTAGACGTATAGCGTCCCGTCGCGCTCATCGACGCTATATTCGCGGCCCTTCTTGCGCGCCGACACGAGCTGCATCTTCGCTTCGGGATTGTCGGCGGGGAGCAGGTAGACCTCGCTCGTCTCATTATCGCCCGTCGCGATCACGATATAATTGTCGGCCGCGGTCTTGCCGATGCCCACGCCGAAACCGATGTCGGCCTCCTTGTAGAGCAATTTATCTTGCGTGACCGGGGTGCCGAGCTTGTGCAGCCGGACATTGTCGGTGCGCCAATTCTCGTTCGCGAGACCATAGAGCAACGCGTCGTTCTGCGCGGTCCACACCAGCGACGACAGCGTGCCCGGAATGACGTCGGGCAGCGCCTCGTTCGTCATCAGATTTTTGAAGCGAACCTCGAAGCGTTCGGAGCCATTGTCGTCGACCGCATAAGCCATCAGCTTCCCATCGGGGCTGACCGACACGTCGGAAAGGCGGAAATATTCCTTGCCCGCGGCCATCGCGACCTCGTCGAGGATCAGGATCGCGTCGCCTCCCGCGACCGCCCTGCGATACCATTTCTTATATTCGGCGCCCTCTTCAAACTCGACCCAATAGACCCAGTCGCCGTCCTTCTGCGGCACGCTCGAATCGGCTTCCTTGATCCGGCCCTTCATCTCCTGGAAGATCGTTTCGACCAGCGCCGCATGCGGTTTCATCGCCGCGTCGAAATAGGCATTCTCCGCCTTCACATAGTCGAGGACGTCCTTGTCATCGATCGTCGGATAGCTCTCATCCTTCAGCCAGTGGTACGGGTCGGAGAGTTTCTTGCCGTGCAGCGTCACTTCGTGCGGGCGCTTTTCCGCGACGGGGGCGGCGGGCAGGGCAGGGGTCGGGCTGGTCAATGCGGCATCTTTCTCTTTGGCGAACAGGGCAGGCGATGCGACAAGCGGGGTGGCAATTGCTGCCAGAAACATCCAAATAGCGCGCATCGAAAAATCCCCCGCGGTGTCGCCCGATTGGGCGGGATCGCCTACGATGTAGGAACAAGGAAGCGACCATGTCCAGCCCCGTCCATTCAGAGCGCCTTGCCCGCGTCCGCGCCGAACTGACCGCGCGCGGCCTCGACGGCTTCGTCGTGCCGATCAGCGACGAGCATATGAGCGAATATGTCGGCGACTATGCGCAGCGCATGGCGTGGCTGACGGGCTTCGGCGGTTCGGCCGGCACCGCGGCGGTGCTGCCCGCCAAGGCCGCGGTGTTCGTCGACGGGCGCTATACGGTGCAGGTCCGCGATCAGGTCGACGGATCGCTGTTCGACTATGTCGGCGTGCCGCAGTCGAGCGTCGCCGAATGGCTCGGTGCGAACGTCAGCGCGGGGCAGAAGATCGGCTTCGACCCGTGGCTCCACGGCATCGACTGGGCGCGCGGTCTGGGCAAGGCGCTCGCCGACAAGGGGGCGCAGCTCGTCGCGGTCGACGCCAACCCGCTCGACGCCGCGTGGGACGATCAGCCGGCACCGAGCGCCGCCGCGGTCACGGTCCATGACACCAAACTCGCCGGGCAGGCGGCGACCGACAAGCGCGCCGTGATCGCCGACTGGCTGAAGGCCAAGGGGCTCGACACGACGGTGATGACCGCGCTCGATTCGGTCGCGTGGACCTTCAACATCCGCGGATCGGACGTCAGCCATACGCCCGTCGGGCTCGCCTTCGCGCTGCTCCACGCCGATGCGACCGCCGACCTGTTCATCGCGCCCGAAAAGGTCACTGACGCGGTGCGCGCGCATCTCGGCAACAGCGTGCGCATCCACGACCGCGACGCCTTCGAGGCCGCGCTCGCCGATCTCAAGGACAAGAAGATCGCGGTCGACCCCGACCGCGCGGTCGCGGCGATCTTTACCGCCTTGGAAGCTGCCGGCGCGAAGATCGAACGCCACCGCGACCCCGCGGTGCTGCCCAAGGCGATCAAGAACGACACCGAGCTGAACGGCACGCGCGCCGCGCACGTCCGCGACGGCGTCGCGGTGTCGCGCTTCCTGCAATGGATGGAGGATGTCGCGCCGCTGGGCGGGCTCGATGAACTCGGCGCCGCGGCGAAGCTGCGCGAATTTCGCGACGCCAATGGCGCGCTCGTCGATCTGAGCTTCGACACCATCTCGGCCGCGGGCCCGAACGGGGCGCTGCCGCATTACAAGGTCGACGCGACCACGAACCGCGCGATCGAAACGGGCACGCTCTATCTCGTCGATTCGGGCGGGCAGTACGCCGACGGCACCACCGACATCACGCGCACGATCGCGATCGGCGCGCCGACCGCCGAAATGCGCCGCCGTTTCACGCAAGTGCTCAAGGGGCATATCGCGCTCGCGACCGCGCGCTTCCCGAAGGGCACGCGCGGCAGCCAGCTCGACATTCTCGCGCGCCAATATCTGTGGGCCGACGGGGTCGATTATGCGCATGGCACCGGCCACGGCGTCGGCGCCTATCTGGCGGTCCATGAGGGGCCGCAGCGCATCGCCAAGCCCGCGGGCGGGCAGGCGGGGACCGAGGAACCGCTCCACGCGGGCATGATCCTCTCGAACGAGCCCGGCTATTACAAGGCCGGCGCGTTCGGCATTCGCATCGAAAATCTGGTGATCGTGGTGCCGCAAAGCATCGACGGCGCCGAAGAGGATATGCTGGGGTTCGAGACGATCACCTTCACCCCGATCGCGCAGAACCTCGTCGACGCCGCGCTGCTGTCGGGTGCCGAAGCCGACTGGCTCGACGCCTATCATGCCGCGGTGTTCGAAAAGCTCGCGCCCGGAATGACCGGCGACGACCGGGCCTGGCTCGAAGCGGCGTGCGCGCCGCTCGACCGCGCCCCCGCTGCGCTCGCGGCTTGATCCGCGCATGACCGATGTCCGCAGCGACGTGCCGCTCGCCGATTTCCGCGTGCAGGAGCGCGTTCGCGTCCGCTTCAACGAGATCGACGGCCAGAATATCGTCTTCAATGCCAATTATCTCGTCTACGCCGACATCGGCGTGACCGAATATTTCCGCGCGCTCGGCGAGGGGCAGCCCGGACCCTATTTTCACCAATATGGTACAGACATCCACGAGACGCATTGCGAGATCGACTATCACGCCCCGGCGCGACTCGACGAACTGATCACGATCGCGGCGCGAATCAGCCGCTTCGGGCGGACGAACTTCACGGTCCATTGCGGGATTTTCCGTGAAAATGAGCGGCTCACCGATATCGAGATTAGCTACGCCCATCTCGACACCGACAGCGGGACGCCGACGCCGCTGCCGGGCAGCTTCATTGCCGAAGTCAGGCGATTCGAAGCGCGGACCCCCGCGCAGGACTGATTCGCGACCGCGTGATTCGAACCGGATCGCATTTCTCGACTAAAAAAGTCAGGTTTTGTGCCCGAAAACGGGCAAAAAAAAGGGCCACCCGAAGGTGGCCCGTGAAAGTTTTGGGAGAGGATGCCTAAAAGGCATGCTCATATTGCACTGCACCAAAAATGTTGCAACTGCGAAATGGACATCTGCTATTGCATTTTTTGCAATCGAGAACGCTCACATCCTTCATCTGGTGCAATCCTCGCGGCAATCCTTGAGGGCGTCGCTTCCCCTCGCAAATTACCGCGACATCGCCTAAATTGGGATGATGGGAATGTTCAACAAAGTGGATGTCGGCGGCGGCCTGTCCGATTTCTGGGCCTATATCCGCGAACCGCGCCCGCATCGCTGGGCGATCTGGGGCGTCGCGCTGGCGCTGACCTGGCTGATTTTCACCGGGGTCGAGAAATATCTGATCCCCTATGAAAAGCCGAAAGAGCAGATCATCTATTTCGAGAATTGGACCGCGAACCGCAGCGCCGCCGAGATCCGCGCCGACTGGGTTGCGCGCGCCAAGGAAACGACGCTGCACAACGCCCAGAAGCGCGCCGAATATCAGCGCTTCGCCGACAGCCTCGGCATCGAATATGATTCGGCCGAGGCCGACAAGGTGACGCGCGAGACGCTGGGCGCAGAGGCGGCGGCGGCGGCGAAGAAAAAGCCCGAGCCGGTGCAGACACGCTCGACGCTCGCCGAACGCGCGGCGCGCGGCTCGCAGCCCAAAGCCGCCGACTGACCATATGCAGCGCGGCCCCGCCGATGCCGACTGGATGGCGGTCGCCATCGCGCTCTCGCGGCGCGGCCGGCCGGCGTCGGCGCCCAATCCCAATGTCGGTTGCCTGATCGTCCGGCAAGGCAAGGTTATCGCGCGCGGTTGGACCCAGCCCGGCGGACGGCCGCATGCCGAGGCTATCGCGCTCGCGGCGGCGGGCGACGCCGCGCGCGGCGCAACCGCTTATGTCACGCTCGAACCCTGCGCCCATGCCAGCCCGCGCGGGCCGGCGTGCAGCGATTCGCTGATCGCCGCGGGTATCGCGCGCGTCGTGATCGCCGCGCAGGATCCCGATCCGCGTACCGACGGCCAAGGCATCGCCCGGCTGCAGGCTGCGGGGATCGAGGTCATCTTCAATGTCCTTCCCGCCACAGCGCGCGCCGCGATGGCGCCCTGGTGGACGCGGCATACCGAAGGGCGGCCGTTCGTCACGCTCAAGCTCGCGACCTCGCTCGACGGCTGCATCGCGCGCGCCGACGGGGCGAGCCGCTGGATCACCGGCGACCGCGCCCGCGCGCACGGGCATTTGGAGCGTGCAAGCCATCAGGCGATCCTCGTCGGACGCGGGACGTTCGAAACCGATGCGCCGAAACTCGACGTGCGCCTGCCGGGTCTCGAAGACCGCAGCCCTCGAAAATTCCTGCTCACCAAAGGCGAAGCGCCCGAGGGCTGGACCGCCATCGCCTCACCCGAAGCGGTCGACGGTGTCGACTCGGTGCTCGTCGAGGGCGGCGCCGGCGCGGCGTCGGCCTTTCTCGCCGCCGACCGCGTCGACCGGCTTTTGCTCTATCGCGCGCCGATCCTGATCGGCGGCGGCAAACCCGCGCTCGGCGACATCGGGCTGACCGATCTCGCCGACGCGCACGGCCGCTGGCGGCTTGCCGATAGCCGCCTGCTTGGCAGCGACCGGCTCGACGTCTACGAGCGCGTCAGCACTATTTGAGGAACCTGCATGTTCACCGGCATCATCACCGACATCGGCACCATCCGCAGCCGCGAGGATCGCGGCGACACGCGGCTCGTCATCGACACCGCCTATGATGTCGGCAGCATCGATATCGGCGCCTCGATCGCCTGCTCGGGCGCGTGCCTCACCGTCGTCGACAAGGGTGTGTACGATGGCAGCAACGGACCCGCCGGCTGGTTCGCGATCGACGCGAGCGGCGAAACGCTTGCACGCACCGCGCCCGGCATGTGGGACCAGGGGCGCCGCCTCAACCTCGAACGCGCGCTCAAGATCGGCGACGAGCTTGGCGGGCATATCGTTACCGGCCATGTCGACGACATCGGCCGCATCGTGTCGGTCGAACCCGTCGGCGACAGCGTGACGGTCACCGTCGCCGCGCCCGCCGCGCTCGCGCCGCATATCGCACCCAAGGGCTCGATCACCGTCGACGGTGTCTCGCTCACCGTGAACGAAGTGACCGACCAGCCGAATGGCGAGGCGCATTTCACGCTCAACATCATCCCGCACACGCAGGAGATGACGACGCTGAACGAGGCCGCGGCGGGGCGCCCGGTCAATCTCGAGATCGATATCCTCGCGCGCTATCTCGCGCGGATGCAGGCGCGGGGATAAAGGGCGCCGCAAACGGGGAAGGAAAGCTCGCGATGGCAACGGCGATACGGGGTTCCTGCTTGTGCGGCGAAATCCGTTTCGAAATCGACGGCAAAATCGGCCCCGCCGGCCAATGTCATTGTTCCAAATGCCGCAAGGTATCGGGCACGGACGGCAACGCCGTCTTCTATGCGCCCGCCGCCGGTTTCCGCTGGCTGGCGGGCGAGGATTTGATCGAACGTTTCGCCGTTCCCGATGGCGGCGGCTGGACGTCGCATTTCTGCCGGCGATGCGGCAGTCCGGCGCCGCTAAGCGACGCGAACGGCAAGTTCTTCTTCGTCCCGGCGGGCCTGCTCGACGACGATCCGGGCTTTCGCGGCTATGCGGCTCACATTTTCGTTGGATCCAAAGCGCCTTGGGTCTGCATCAGCGATTCCGCGCCGCAATATGAAGCGGGCTTTGATTCGGCACGGATCGACCGCAGCTAACCCTCCATCCAGCCCGCCGCCAGCTCGGGATCGGCGGCGATCATCGACCGCCGCATCGCGAGCCGCCCGATGCGCAGCAGCTCGGCCTTGCGCCGCGCGGGCGCGAGGTTGCAGCTCGCGGCTTCGCGTACCACCGCCGCGCCATAACGGTCGGCGACGATCAGCCCCGATGTTTCGCGGCGATAGCCTTCGGTTTCGAGGATCGCGGGGTCGAGCCCCGACGCGAGCGCCCAGTAAAAACGGTCGCACCAGTCGCAATAGTCGGGCCATTTGCCGTCGCCGTGCAGGTCGGCGCGGCTGACCTTGATCTCGACGATGGTGATATTGCCCTTGGCGTCGATCGCGGTGAGGTCGGTGCGCCGCCCGTTGGGCAGCGGCACCTCGGGGATCGCGACCAGCCCCGCCTGCGCGAACAGCCGGCATACGCCGCGCGCGACGTCCGCGGCGGTGATCAAATCCGTCATCGCTTAAAGTCCGTCCTCAGAACGGAACGTCGTCGTCCAGATCGTCGTCGAACGGCGGGCGTCCGCCCCCGCTCGAACCGCCGCCAAAGCCGCCGCCGGACGATCCCCCCGACGAACCGCCGCCGCCCTGGTTCCCGCCCCCGCCCGCGCCCCCGCCCGACGACCCGCCGCTCCATTCGTCACCGCCGCCACCGCCGCCGCGCGCACCGCCGCCGCCCGGCGCACCGTCGAGCATCGTCAGCGTGCCGCCCATGCCGGCGATCACGATCTCGGTCGTATATTTGTCGTTGCCGTCGCGGTCCTGCCATTTGCGGGTGCGCAGCGAGCCCTCGATATAAACCTTCGAGCCCTTTTTCAGATAGCGTTCGACGACGCCGATCAGCCCTTCGCCGTTGATCACGACCTGATGCCACTCGGTGCGCTCCTTGCGCTCGCCGGTCATCCGGTCCTTCCACTGTTCGGAGGTCGCGATGCGGAGATTCGCGACCTTGCCGCCGTTCTGGAACGACTTGATTTCGGGATCGGCACCGAGGTTGCCGATGAGAATTACCTTGTTGACGCTGCCAGCCATCCGCCGCTCCGCTCCGCTAAAAAGTTGGAAGGATCAGCCGAGTCCGAAGGCGACGGCCGTCCAGTAAGTGATACCAGCAGCGGCATAGGCGAGCAGGAACAAATAGCCAACCATGAACATGGGCCATTTCCACCCATTGGTCTCGCGGCGGGTGATCGCGATCGTCGAAATGCACTGTGGGGCAAAGACGAACCAGGCGAGGAAGGCGAGCGCGGTAGCGAGGCTCCACTTGCCCTGAAGCCGTTCGCCCAGCGACTGCGCCATCGCCTCTTCGTCGTCGCCCGCGTCGATCGCATTGGCGGTCGCCATCGCCGACACCGCGACCTCGCGCGCCGCCATCGCGGGGATCAGCGCGAGCGCGATATCGTGGTTGAAACCGATCGGCTTGACGACGACCTCGAGCCCGCTCGCGATGCGTCCGGCGACGCTATATTCGACCTGGCTTTCGCCCTCGGGTGCCTGCGGAAAGGTCAAGAGCAGCCACAGAACGACGGTGGTCATCGCGATGATCGTGCCCGCGCGGCGCAGGAAGATCCACGCGCGCTGCCACAGGCCGATCGCGATGTCGCGCAGCCGCGGCATCTGGTATCGCGGCATTTCCATCATGAAGCCGGCGCCCGTACCCTTCGCCACCGTGCGGCGCAGGACATAGGCGACGACGAGCGCGCCGACGATCCCCGAAAGATAGAGACCGAAGAGCACCAGCCCCTGTAATCCCACCGGCGATCCGCCGACATTGGTGTTCGGGATGAAGGCGGCGATGATCAGCGCATAGACGGGAAGCCGCGCCGAACAGGTCATCAGCGGGGCGATCAATATCGTCGTCAGCCGGTCCTTTTCGTCGGGGATCGCGCGCGTCGCCATGATGCCGGGGACCGCGCAGGCGAAGCTGGAGAGCAGCGGAATGAAGCCGCGCCCCGACAGGCCGACCTTGCCCATCAGCCCGTCCATCAGGAAGGCGGCGCGCGTCATATAGCCCGACGCTTCGAGCAGCAGGATGAAGAGGAAGAGGATCAAAATCTGCGGCAGGAAGACGACGACCGCGCCGACCCCCGCGAGCAGGCCTTCGACGACCAGCCCGCGCAGGAAATTGTCGGGGAAGGTCGCGACCACCCATTGCTGGACCACGCCGATCCCGCCTTCGAGGAAGTCCGCAGGTGCCTCGGCGGCGGCATAGACCGCCTGGAACATCACGAACATCAGCGCGAGCAGGATGATCATCCCGAGGGCCGGATGCAGTACGAGATTGTCGACGCGCTGCGTCCAGCGGCGCACGGGCGTTTCGCTGAGGATCGCGGCGCGTGCGATCGTCCGCGCGCGCTGGTGGAGCGATGCGTCATTGGCTTTGGCGGGCACGGCGACCTCGCCCGCGCCGTGCGACCGGATCGCGTCGTCGACGGCGGCGAGCAGATCGGTCATCCCGCGCTTGCGCACCGCGACGGTGGGGACGACCGGGACGCCCAGCTCCTTCGACAGGCGTTCGGCGTCGAGCGTCAACCCGTCGCGTGTCGCGAGATCGACCATGTTGAGCGCGACCACGGTGGGCAGGTTCAGCGCGAGCAATTCGAGCGCGAAGCTGAGATGATTGTCGAGGTTCGCCGCGTCGAGCACGACGATCAGCGCGTCGGGACGCTTTTCGCCATCCTGCCGGCCGAGGATGACGTCGCGCGTCACCGCTTCGTCGAGGCTCGCGGGGGTCAGGCTGTAGGTACCGGGCAGGTCGATCAGCGAGATCGGGCGGCCATCGGCAAAGCTCGCGTGCCCCGCCTTTCGCTCGACGGTGACGCCGGGGTAGTTGGCGATCTTTTGCCGCGCGCCGGTCAGCGCGTTGAACAGGCTCGACTTGCCGGCGTTGGGATTGCCGACGAGCGCGATCGAGGGAATCGCGCCGGTCATGCCGCGGACTCGACGGTGATCGCGGCGGCCTGCCGCGCGCGGATGATCACTTTCATGCGCCCGACGGTCAGCGCGAGCGGATCGCGCGAGAAGATGCTGCCGCGGTGGAGCGGGGTGACTTCGCATCCTTCCATCAGGCCGAATTCGCGCAGGCGGCGGCCTTCGTCTTCGGACATCGCGGTCCAATCGATGCGGGCGATCCGCACAGCGACGCCCAGCGGCGCCCGATCCAGCACATTTTCGAGCAAAGCAGTCATTTGCGAGCGATTATCAATAACAGTCGCGTCGCGCCAGTCCTTTATCGAAACGCGTCAGCGCCCCGGGTAGCGCAGCCGTCCGACGAAGCGCGCGAGGCTTGGCCGTTCGATGCTGCGCGCGGCGCGGCGGTGCTTCCAGCTTTCGAAGCGCATCACCTGATCGATCCGCCGCGCGAGGAAAGCGCGCGTATCGGTCAGATTCTCGCTCTCGTCGTTTAGGAACACCGCCATCGTCGAACCATAGACCGCGCCGAGGATCGCGCGCTTGCTGTAATGATTATAGTCGGTCGCGGTGTCGCCCGCGAGGCGCCACATATGGTCGGCGGCGCGCCAGCCTAGCTTGGCGGCGTGCGGTGCATTGGTCGGCAGCGCGAGCAACGCGAGCGCGCGGCGCAGCGATTCGCGATGCGGCGCGAGCAGATCGATCCGCGTCTCGACGAGGGTGGTGATGCGCTCGCGAATCTTGAGTGTCGCGAGTTTCTCGGCGGGCCAGCGCGTTTCCATCACCGCGTCGATATCGGCGAACCAGGCGTCGACCATGTCGCGGCCGCCGCCGGGAAAGGCGAGGCGTGCAACGTCCGCGTCGACCCCGACCCGCGCCGCCGCATCGGCGAGCGCGGCGTCGCCAAAGCCGTCGAACGCCGCCGACGCCGCGATCAGCGGCGCCAGCGCGGCGCGAATCTCGTCGAGGGTCGGGTCGGCGGGAAGGATCGAAGCCATGGACTTCAGATAGGCTTCGCCGCGCGGTTCGGCAACCGGATCAGCACGAGCGCCGCGCCGACCATCATCCCGCCGAAAATATCGATCGCCGACAGCGTCTCGCCGAACCCGATCCAGCCGGTGAGCGCGGCGAAGGCGGGCTGGATCAGCAGCGTCAGCCCGATCACCAGCGGCGAGAAACGCGGCAGCGACCAGATCATCAGCCCCTGCCCGATCACCTGGCTGACCAAGGCGAGCAGGATCAGCGGCGTCCAGTTTTGCGGCATCACCGTTTCGCCGAGCGCGAGCGCGCTGCCGAGCAGGATCGGGACGCAGACCGCCGACGCGATCGCGAGCGCGGTCCATGGCGCGAGCGTATCGCGCACGCGCTGCATCAGGATGACATAGACCGTATAGAGCACCCCCGCGAGCAGGCTGAGCAGGTCGCCGGCGAGATAGTCGGGCGACAGCTCGTAACTTTGCCCCATCAAGAGCGCCGATCCGGCGAAGGCGAGCAGGATCGCCGCCGCCTGCCAGCCGCGCGGCATTTCGCGGGTCAGGAAGATCGTCCAGAGGACGAGCAACAGGCTGGCGCAATTGCCGAACAGCGTCGCGTTGGCGACTTTCGTCTGCAGGATGCCGAGGTGCCATGCGGCGAGGTCGAGCGCGAAGAAGATGCCCGCCGCCGCGGCGATCAGCAGCGCGGGGCGCGGCGGCATCCGGCCGCCCGTCTCGCGCCATGCGAAGAGCAGCAGCAGCGGCAGCGCGAGCGTCATCCGCCAGAAGGCCGAGGCGGTGGGCCCCACGCCGTCGGCTTCGGCCATCCGCACGAGCATCGCGCCGAGCGACAGGGCGATATTGCCGCCGAGCAGCGCGGCGAACGCCCAGCGGCCGACCGCGGTGCCGGCGCCGGGCGCCGCGTCGATACTGTCCATCTTCGCTGTCATTTAGATTTTCTTTTGCTACGTACCATTGTGCCGACGCCGCGGCGTCCATAGCTTCGCGGGCCATAGCGGCGACCAGTGGGGTCGCCCATGAAAAAGTGCGACGTGGAGGAAAGATGACTCTATCCCTGTTCGATCCGATCAAATTGGGCGCCATCGAAGCGCCGAACCGCATCATCATGGCGCCGCTGACGCGCGGCCGCGCCGGGCCGGGTTTCGTGCCGAACGAACTTGCGCGCGACTATTATCGTCAGCGCGCGTCGGCGGGGCTGATTATTTCCGAAGCCACCGGCATTTCGCAGGAAGGCCTCGGCTGGCCGAGCGCGCCGGGCCTCTGGACCGATGCGCAGGTCGAAGGCTGGAAGCCGGTGACCGACGCCGTTCACGACGCCGGTGGGCGCATCGTCGCGCAGCTCTGGCACATGGGCCGCGTCGTGCATTCGGTGTTCAACGACGGCAAGCCGCCCGTTTCGGCATCGGCGACGCAGGCGCCGGGCAAGGCGCACACCCCGGTCGGCCGGATGGAATATGAAGTCGCGCGCCCGCTCGAGCTCGCGGAAATCCCGCGCGTGATCGCCGATTATGTGAAGGCGGCCGAAAATGCGAAGCGCGCCGGCTTCGACGGCGTCCAGCTCCATGGCGCGAACGGCTATCTGATCGACCAGTTCCTGCGCGACGGCAGCAACCTGCGCGACGATGATTATGGCGGCTCGATCGAGAATCGCATTCGCCTGCTCCGCGAAGTCACCGAAGCGCTGATCGGCGTGTGGGGTGCCGACCGCGTATCGGTGCGCCTGTCGCCCAATGGCGACACGCAGGGCGTCGACGACAGCGCCCCCGAACGGCTGTTCCCGATCGCCGCGGCGGCGCTCGACGCACTCGGCATCGCTTTCCTCGAGCTTCGCGAACCCGGCCCCGACGGCACCTTCGGCCGCACCGATGTTCCGAAGCAGTCGCCGTCGATCCGCGCCGCGTTCAAGGGGCCACTGATCCTCAACAGCGATTATGACGTCGCGCTCGCCGAGGCGGCGCTGGTGAGCGGAACCGCCGATGCGATCGCGTTCGGCCGCCCCTTCATCGGCAACCCCGACCTGGTCGAGCGCATCCGGAACGGCGCCGAATGGGCCGCCGACAATCCGCAGACCTGGTATTCGCCGGGGCCGGTCGGCTACACCGACTATCCTGCGCTGCAAACGGCGTAAGATGTCCATGGTCCGGGCGGCTCTGTGCCGTCCGGATCATCCCTTTTGGGCAATCGCCTTGTCGATGATCCCGGCGCCGATCGGCCCGAGAAAATTGCCGCCGAAGCGGAACAGTATGAACGCGCCGACGAAGAGCAGCAACGGCTCGACAAAAAAGGCGATGATAGCGGCGATGACGAGCCCGAAGACCAAGGCCATGAAGCCGCCAGTCAATTCGGTCTGACCCTTTGGTCCCAGCTCGATCGTGCGCGGTCCCTTTGCATCCCACCATTTGCCGGTGACGATCGTCTTTCGGCCTCCCGTTTGCGATTGGGGCTGCTGTCGCTGAGGGATGCGGGCGGGTTGCGGCGGAGCTGTCGCCTTTGCCTGCTGGCTCCACGGCTGCTTCCGGTTCATTTCGGCGACGGCCGCCGCCATCCGATCGTTCGGCGGGCGCGGCGGATTGCGCTGCGGCGGCGGAGCGGCTTCGACGATGGCCGCGGCGGGTTCGGCGGGTGCCTGACGTGCCGTCGGCCGGATCGGCTCGACCCCCATCTTGCGGTCGTGAAGATCCATGCGCTCGGCCGCGCTCAGCGGGGTCCGTCCGGTTTCCTTGTCGATCACCACCAGCCGCCCGCCGCGTTCGACGACGGAAAAACGGCTGGGAGGCGGGCGATCAACCAATACCGAATTGTTCCTTCAGCGCGAGCATGGCGAGCGCGGCCTTCGCCGCTTCGCCGCCCTTATCCTTGCGCGTCTTGTCGGCGCGCGCAAGCGCCTGTTCCTCGTTCTCGACGGTGAGGATGCCGTTGCCGATCGCAAGGCCATCGAGCGTCAACGCCATGATGCCGCGCGCGCTTTCGTTCGACACGACCTCGAAATGATAGGTCTCGCCGCGGATCACGACGCCGAGCGCGACATAGGCGTCGTAGCGCCCGCTGTCGGCGGCGAGCGAGATCGCCGCGGGCACTTCGAGCGCGCCGGGGACGGTCACCGTGTCATGGCTATGCCCCGCCGCGTCGAGCGCGCTGCGCACGCCGTCGAGCAGCATGTCGTTGAGGTGAGAATAAAAGCGGGCTTCGACGATCAGGACATGGGCCATTATGCGGCTTCTCCGGGAATGGGGCGTTCGCCGACGACCGACAGGCCATAGCCTTCGAGCCCGACGATATTGCTGTGGGTGGGGGTGAGCAGTTCCATCGCATGGACGCCGAGGTCGGCGAGGATCTGCGCGCCGATTCCGTAAGTGCGAAGGTCCATGCCGCCGGTCGGCGCCGGGAGGGCATCGGCTTCGGCCGATCCGGGCAGCGGGCGCATCAGCATCACGATGACGCCTGCGCCGGCTTCGCCGATCGCGTCCATCGAACGCTGCAGGCGGCGCTTTTTCGGTCCGGGACGGCCCATGATGTCGTCGAAGATCGACACGGGATGCATACGCACCAGCGTCACGCCTTCGGGATCGATCGCGCCCTTCTGGAGCACGAGATTGACCGTGCCGTCGATCTTGTTGCGATAGGATTTGAGGCGCCAGTCGCCGCCATAATCCGATTCGAACGGATCGTCGGACACGCATTCGACCAGCCGGTCGTTGCGGTGGCGATAGGCGATCAGGTCGGCGATCGTGCCGATCTTGAGCCCATGGCGGCGCGCAAAGGGGATGAGGTCGTCGAGCCGCGCCATCGTCCCGTCGTCGTTCATGATTTCGCAGATCACGCCCGAGGGGTTGAGCCCCGCCAGCCGGCTGATGTCGACCGCCGCCTCGGTGTGGCCGGCGCGGACGAGGACGCCGCCGTCGCGCGCGATCAGGGGGAAGATATGACCGGGGGTGACGATGTCGTCGCGGGTCTTGCCGGCGTCGATCGCGACGGAAACGGTGCGCGCACGGTCGCCCGCCGAAATGCCGGTGGTGACGCCCTCGCGCGCCTCGATCGAGGTGGTGAAGGCGGTTTCGTGCCGCGTACCGTTGTTGCGGCTCATCAGTTCGAGCCCGAGCTGGTCGACACGCTCGCGGGTCAGCGTCAGGCAAACGAGACCGCGGCCGTGGGTGACCATGAAGTTGATCGCATCGGGGGTCGCCATCTGCGCCGGGATGACCAGGTCGCCCTCATTTTCGCGGTCCTCGTCGTCGACGAGGATGAACATGCGGCCGTTGCGCGCCTCGGCGATGATTTCCTCTGGCGTGGCCATCGGCGACAGGTCGCTGCCGTTCGCGAGCCAGTTTTCGAGCTTGCGCAACGTTTCGGCGGTGGGGTTCCAGCCGGGCGAATCGAGGTCGCGCAGGCTGTTGGCGTGAAGACCCGCGGCACGGGCGAGACCCGAACGGGACATGGTCCCGTCGTCGACGATGGCGCGGATGCGATCGATGAGCTGTGTAGACATGATCACCATGTCTCACATCACAATGTGACTGTCAATCCAGATATCACATCGCGCTGATCAATTGGGCCCGAACTTCGGGCCGAGGTCACGGACCGGGCCGTCGGGCTTGGCGTCGAGCAGCGCGACAATCTGGCCGGTGCGGTCGTCGCGTTTGGCATAGGCGCGCGCCGACATGCCGGCGACATGATCGGCCTTGTCGGGGTTGGCGCCGCGCTTGATGAGCAGGCGGACCATGCCGACATTCTTCGACTGCACCGCCAGGATCAGTGCGGTTTCGCCGCGCCGGTTGGCCTGGTCGACGGGCGCCTTTTCCTTGAGCAACTCTTCGGCGCCGTCGGTGAAATTGATCAGCGCGGCGTGCATCAGCGGGGTTACGCCCTGGCGATCGCCGATCGACGGATCGGCGTCCTTGGCGAGCAGGAAGCGCAGCCAGCTGATGTCGCGGCGCTTGGTGACGATGATCAGCGCGGTTTGGCCGGTGTCGGGATTGCGCGTGTTGATGAACGACGGATCGTCCTTCAGCGCCTCGGTCGCCTTCGTCCCGTCGCGGTTTTCGACCGCCTGCAAAAAGGCATAGCCGCCGCGGAACTGCGCCTGCGCGGGGCTGAGCAACAGGCCTGTCGCGGCGACCAGCACGGCGAGGAAAGCGGCAAGGCGGAATTCCGCACGGCGAAACATGATCGGCGACCCCTGGGGCAATTTGTCCGCCGCTGGCGCGACGACAAAGGTTGATTTTCCGAGGCTAGCCGATCAAGGCTGGCCAGATGATGAATATCGCAAATATGGGACAAAGGTTCGTCCGCGCAAGCCTGATGATCGCTTTCGGTGCCGCGCTCGCGGGTTGCGGCGGCGGCGGCGATGCGCCGCCCGCGAAGCCGCCGCTCGAAGGTGCGCGCATCGGCGGCGCCTTCACGCTCACCGACCAGGATGGCAAGACCGTCCGCGACAGCGATTTCGCGGGTAAATATCGCCTGATCTATTTCGGCTACAGCTTCTGCCCCGACATCTGCCCGGTCGACCTGCAAAAGCTGATGCGCGGCCTGTCGCAGTTTGAAAAGGCCGACGCCGCGCGCGGCGCGAAGGTCGCCCCGCTGTTCATCACCGTCGATCCGGCGCGCGATACACCCGCGGCATTAAAGCCCTTCGTCGCGCGCTATCATCCGCGCCTGCTCGGCCTCACCGGCACCCCCGAACAGATCGCCGCGGTCGCGAAAGCCTATGTCGTGACGTACAACAAGGTCGAGGGTTCGGCGCCCGACCGCTATCTGATGGCGCACAGCCAGCTTGCTTTCCTGATGGATCCCGCGGGCAAGCCGGTCGCACTCTTGCCGCTCGACGATCCATCGTCCGACGTCGACGAGGGCGCGCCCGACAAAGTCGCGGCCGAGCTGGCGAAGTGGGTCAAGTAATGGCCCGCGAGGCGCAACCCTTCTGGGAAGCGCCGCTTGCCACTCTCGACGCGGGGCAATGGGAAGCGCTGTGCGACGGGTGCGGCAAATGCTGCCTCCACAAGCTGGAAGATGAGGATACGGGCCGCATCTATCCGACCAATGTCGCGTGCCGCCTGCTCGACCTCAAAACCGCGCGCTGCGGCGATTACAAGCATCGCCGCCGCCATGTTCCCGACTGCCTGACGCTGACCAAGGGCAAGGTCGCCGACATCGAATGGCTGCCGCAGACCTGCGCCTATCGCCTGCGCGCCGAGGGCGAGCCGCTGCCCGACTGGCATTATCTCGTCTGCGGCGACCGCGATGCGGTGCACCGCGCGGGCGAGTCGATCGTCGGCTGGACGGTCGGTGAGGACATGGCCGGACCCCTTGAGAATCACCTTGTCGAACGCGTCGTCTGACTTCGCGCCCGACGGGCCGCACATCTGGGTCGGCGACGAAGCCTGGCCCGTGCGCGTCGTGCGGCACGCCCAGTCGCGGCGTTACCGGCTCGTCTTCGACGGCGCGCGCGGCGAATTGCGGCTGACCGTCCCGCGCCGCACCAACGAACGCGCGGCCTTGAAATGGGCCGGCGAACAGCAGGCGTGGCTCGTCGAGCAGGTCGGCAAGGCCGCGCTGCCCGTGATCGTCGGTCCCGGCGCCGCGGTGCCCGTTTTTGGCGTCGAGCGTCATATCGACTGGACCGCGACCGCGCCGCGCGCGATCCGTCTCGGCGATGGCAGCCTGCACGTCGGTGGCCCGCTCGAAACCGTCGGTCGGCGCATCGAACGCTGGCTGAAGGGGCAGGCGCTCGACCTGATGGAGCGCGAAAGCCACGAAATCGCCGCGGCTGCGGGCCTGTCGGTCGGCCGCGTCGGCGTCGGCGATCCGCGCAGCCGCTGGGGCAGTTGCACGCACGACGGCGATTTGCGCTACAGCTGGCGGCTCGTCATGGCGCCCGATCATGTTCGCCGCGCCACGGTCGCGCACGAGGTCGCGCACCTTCGGCATATGGACCATGGTCCCGCCTTCCATGCGCTCGTCGACGAGCTGCACGATGGCGATGTCGCCGCGGCGCGCGGCTGGCTACGCCGCGAAGGGCGCGCGCTCCACCGCTACCGCTTCACCGCCTGAACCCCCATCGAGTTCTAGTCGAAATCGCCCGTCTGCGGTTGCGATCGCGGCGGGGGCGCCTTGACCGGCGGCGGTGCAGTCTTCGGCACCGTTACGATCTTGGGCTGGCCGCCATTTTTGGGCGCCGCGCCATTCTCGGCCGGCGGCCGCCGCCCGGTCTGCTCCTCGATCCATTGCTGGTCGAGCACCGGGCCATCCTCGGTCGGCGGTGGTGCCGGGTCCGCGCCTTCGGGCGGGCGGCTGTCATAGGGCAGCTCGATCGGCATGCCATTCTCGTCGACGAAGCCCTCCTGGCCCGGCTCGCCCATATAGGCTTCGCCCTCGTCCTCGAGCTGCCATTCGGGAAGCACGACTTCGGTGTCGAACGCCTCGACCGGGCGCCGCGCAACCGCGACGCGCATATAGTCGGCAAAAGCCTTGGCGGGTGCGCGGCCCCCCTGCAGCCCGCCGACGGCCTTCGCATCGTCGCGGCCCATCCACACGCCGGTCGTGATCCCGCTCGAAAAGCCGAGGAACCAGCCGTCCTTGTTGCTCGACGTCGTCCCGGTCTTGCCCGCGACGGGGCGGCCGATCTGCGCCGCCTTGCCCGTCCCGGTGTTGACCGCGGTTTGCAGCAGGTCGGTGATGCCCGCAGCGACCCAATGGTCGACCAGCGTCGTTCCGCGCTCGGCGGGGCGCTGATAGAGCAGCTCGCCGCCCGCCGTCGTCACCTTGGTGATGCCATAGGGCTGCACCGACACGCCGCCGCGCGACACCGCGGCAAAGGCCGCGGTCATGTCGATCACGCGCACCTCGGCGCTGCCGAGCACCATCGAGGGATGCGTATTGACCGGCGTCGTGATGCCGAACCGGCGCGCCATATTGGCGACCGCCGAAAAGCCGACCTCGTCGCCCAGCTTCGCCGCAACGGTGTTGACCGAATAGGCAAAGGCGCTGCGCAAATCCATCGTGCCCGAAAAACGCCCCGATGAGTTGCGTGGCGACCAGCCGTTGATCGTCACCGGCTCGTCGACGACCGGATCGCCAACCTTATACCCGGCCTCGAGCGCCGCCATATAGACGAACAGCTTCCACGCCGATCCCGGCTGGCGCAGCGCCTGCGTCGCGCGGTTATAGTTGGACGCGACATAGTCCCGACCCCCAACCATCGCGCGCACCGCGCCGTCGCGGTCGAGCGAAACGAGCGCCCCCTGTACGCCGCCCGGCGTATTCGCCTGGATCGACGCGGTCGCCGCGCGCTGCATGCCCAGGTCGATGGTGGTGTAGACGTCGAGCGCCTCGCTGCCCTCGTCGATCAGCATGTCGAGCTGCGGCAGCGCCCAGTCGCTGAAATAGCGCGCGCTATTCTGCCCCGTTTCCTTGGCGAGCTGCACATTCGCGGGCTCGGCGCTGTCGGCCTGCGCGCGCGTGATCACGCCGGCGTCGACCATGACGTCGAGCACGACCCCGGCGCGGCCGAGCGCAGCCTGCGCGTCGGCGGTCGGCGAATAACGCGACGGCGCCTTGACGAGTCCCGCGACAACGGCCGCCTCGGACAGCGACATTTCGGTCGCGCTATGCCCGAAGAAACTGTTCGACGCGGCGTCGATGCCATAGCTGCCGCCGCCGAAATACACCTTATTCAGATAGAGCTCGAGGATCTGGTCCTTCGAGAATTTCCATTCGAGCGCCATCGCGAGGATCATCTCGCGCGCCTTGCGCTTGAAATCATAGCTGTTCGACAGGAAGATGTTGCGCGCGAGCTGCTGCGTGATCGTCGATGCGCCCTGCAGACGCCGGCCGCTCCCACGATTCTGCACCGCGACGACCGCAGCGCGCGCCATGCCGACGGGGTCGAGCCCCGGATGATAGCGAAAGCGCCGGTCCTCGACCGCGACCATCGCGTCCTGCATCACTTGCGGCGTTTCCCTGAGGGTCAGCCAGCGGCCATAATTGGGCCCCAATGACAGGAAGACGGTGCCGTCGGCGGCGCGGACGCGGATCGTCTGTCCGGCGGGCGATTTCTTGAGTTCTTCGAAGCTCGGCATGCGCTGCACCGCGATGCCGACCGCAACCGCCAGCGCGACGAGGCCAACGACCGCAAGGCCGAGGCCCCAGCGAAAGGCGCGGCGCAGCCACACGCGCCAACGCGGCGGCTCGCCGCCGGGCGTGCCGCTGCGCTTGTTGGACGATGGACGATTATTCGACGAAGCCTGCTGTCTTTCACGGCGCAAAGCCGGTGTTCCTTCCCTCACTGCGCCCCTGATGCGTCAGTCCGGGAAGGAGGTTTCAGCCTTCGCCGGTCTGCGCCTCATCCGGCGAGCGGTCCGCGAAGTCAAGCGCCGCGCTGTTGATGCAATAGCGCAGCCCGGTCGGTCCGGGGCCGTCGGGAAAGACGTGGCCGAGATGGCCTTCGCATTTGGCGCAGCGCACTTCGGTGCGGACCATGCCGTGGCTGGTGTCGGTCAGCTCGGTCACCGCGCTACCCGCGGCGGGCGCGGTATAGCTTGGCCAGCCCGACCCGCTGTCGAACTTGGTGCGGCTGTCGAACAGGGGTTCGCCGCATCCGGCGCAGCGATAGACGCCGTCGCCCTTGTGATCGGTATATTTGCCGGTGAAGGCGCGCTCGGTGCCGCCCTCGCGCAGCACATGATGCGCCATCGGGTCGAGTGTCTTTTCGGTTTTCGGATCGGTCATGGAGGATCTCCTTCGGACGGGCCGTTTTGGGCGCCGTCGCTGTTGATACCAATATCGGCGCGGCGCGCCGTTCTCGCAAGAGGGGGTAAGCGGTCAGCGCGGCTCGATCCGCGTCGCCTCCGACACCATTCGCACCAACGCCGGAAAAAGTGACGCGATACCTGTCATGGCCCCCGCCGCGTGCCGATTTTCGCCCATCCGCCAGACGAGATTGGCGAGCGCGAAGGGGCGGGTCATCGTCGTCGCGAAGCGTTTCTGATATGCGGGTGCGGCATCGCCGCCACCGTGACGCCACGCCGCCACCGCCGCCTCGGCGCTCGCGAGCGCGAGCCCCATGCCCTCGCCCGCGAGGCTCGGGATCACACCCGCCTGATCACCGAGCCGGAACAGCCCCGGCGCTGTGTCGCGTGCACGCCAGCCATAAGGGACATGCCCGATCGCATCGACGGCGCGCGACCAGTCGGCATGCGCCAGCCGTTCGCCGAGGTGCGGGAGCGTGTCGCCCAGCATGCGCAGCAGCGCCGCCGGATCGCCCCCCGCGTCATCGAGCCGCGACTTGTGCACCGCAAGGCACAGATTGCCGCTGCCATCCTCCTGCCGCACCAGCCCGGCATAGCCGCGATCGAAGAGGTGAAGTTCGACCGCGTCGCCGACCAGCCGGTCGAGCGCGGGATGCGCGGGAAGGCGGAGACGCAACCCCATCGCGGGGTCGGCGCGCTGCCATGCGGCGGGCTCGCGCGGAAAGCCGCGAAACCCATGCTTGCCCGCGGCGAGGAAGATCGATGGTGCGGCCATCATCGCGCCGTCGCGCGTCTGCACCGCGCCGCCTTCGAGCGCCGTCGCGTGAACGTCGCGTTCGAGGCCCGCGCCCGCCGCCACCGCTGCCGCTTGCAAGGCGCCGTCGAGCCGGCGGCGCGACACGCCCATCGCCTCGCCGGGCAGCGCGGTCTCGCTCCGCCGCTGGCCCGCGAACAGGCGCACGCGGCGAACCGCCTGCCCGCCGAGCGCCGCGCGCTCGATCCCGAGCGCGTCGAGCCGCTGCAACGTCTGCCAGCTCAGGAAACCGCCGCACAGCGCGTCGCCCGTTTCGCGCGCGCGTTCGAGCAGCAGCGTCCGCGCACCGCCGCGCGCCAGCCCGATCGCCGCGGCCGACCCGGCGGGTCCGGCGCCGACGACGATCGCGTCGGGCCCGGTCACCGGGTCACCGGATGTGCTCGACGCAGAGCCGGTACGGAAAGCTGCGAAAGATCCGGCATTCGCCCGCCGTATCGGGCAAGGCTTCGGCCAGCATCGCCCGCCATTCGGCGCGGCGAAAGCTGCGTCCGACCGACAGCTGTCCGTCGCGCCGCACGATCGGGTCGGCGAGGGCGAGCGTCGCGAGCAGCGGAAAACCCGCAAAGGGCAGGCGCCGGCGATGGAGGTCGTTGACCAGCCAGCCGCGCGCCGCCTCGCCTTCCATGAAGCGGAGGAATTCGGTGCGCTGCGCCGGCGTCATATGATGGGTGACGAGACTGGAGAGGATGATGTCCCACCCCTGCCCCGCGAGCGCGCGAAAATCGCCGGTGATCAGCCGCGCGCGCGCGCCGAGCCGCATCGCCGCCACCGCCTCGCTCTTGCGATTGAGGTCGACGCCAACCAGGTCGAGCGCGACCCCGCGCTTGTCGCCCCAGCGCGCGATCCGCGCGAGCATGTCGCCCGCGCCGAACCCGACGTCGAGGATGCGCCACGGCCGGTCGCCGATGCCGCGCGCGCGCACCCGGTCGAGAAAGCCCAGCGTCGGCCGCGGCGCCATCGTCAGACCGTTGATCCGCGACAGGTCGGCGAGCACGCGCGCATAGCGTTCGGGCGGCAGCTCGGCGGCGTCCATTTCCTCCTCGCGGATGATCGGGACACGAAGGCTGGTGAAGGGGTTCATGGCGCGGTGAAGCGGATCGCTTCGGCGGCGAGCCCGGGGCCGAATGCGATCGCGGCCCCCTCCCCGCTTGCGCCGCGCGCCATCATGTCGGCGAGCACGAACAGGATCGTCGCCGACGACATATTGCCGAAGCGCGCGAGCACTGCGCGGCTGTCGGCAAGCGTGTCCGGATCGACACCAAGCGCATTCTCGACCGCGTCGAGTACCGAGCGCCCTCCCGCATGGACCGCGAGCAAGGGCGGCGGACCGGCCTCGCCGAACAGGTCGCGCTGCACATCGGGCCTGGCCAATGTTTCGCGCAGCCGCGCGGGCACTTCGCCCGACAGCTGCATCTCGAACCCCCTGTCGCCGATATCCCAGCGGATCAGGTCCGCGCTGTCCTCGAGCGCGAGGCTGCGCCCTTCGCCGAGTTCGAGCCCGCCCGGCGCCGCCGACACGATCCCCGCCGCCGCGCCGTCGCTGAACTGCAGCATCATCAGCAGGGGTTCGGCCTCGTCGGCGGGCGACAGGTGCAGGCTCGACAGTTCGACGCTGACCACCAGCACGACGGCGCCGGGCTCGGACCGCACGATATGCCGCGCGGTGCGCAGCGCGGTGACCCCGGCATAACAGCCCATGAAGCCGATGAGCACGCGCTCGACCGTCGCGGGCAGCCCCAGCCGCTGCGCGATGATCTGATCGATCCCCGGCGCGACGAAGCCGGTGCAGCTCGCGACGACGATATGCGTGACGCGCGCCGGGTCGAGCGCGTCGCCGAGCGCCGCGATCGCCTCCATCGCCAGACCGGGGGCATATTCGGCATAGGCCGCCATCCGCGCCGAGGTGGGCGGCAGGCCGGGGACGTCGTAAAATCCGCCCGCGCCGACTGGCGATCCACCGCCGGCGGTCGGCGGCAGCACCGACCAGCGGTGGTCGATCCCCGATCGTGCCGCCATCCGCGCAAAGAGCGCGCGCATGCGCGGGTCGGCGAGGCGCGGCGTCGCCCAGTCGATGAACGACTGATGGATGTCGTGCCCCGGCACCGCGGTGGCGAGGGCGTTGAGCCGGACGGGCGGAGGGCTGCTCATGGCGCGGGTTTGACCCAAAAGCGCGGCGCTGGCCAGCGGATAAGGCGCCGCGCCATTTTACCCCGGATTAACCATGCTCTGGCAAAGGGAAGATGTGAAACTGCGTCTTTTCCTTGGCCTCTGCCTGTTGTTCGCCGGCGCACCCGCCGCAGCGGCGCAATGCCTGCTTTGCGCGCAGGACAAGGCGGCGGGCATCGCGGTGCGCAAGGCCGAGGTGCCGCTACGCGTCGATGTCGAAACCCGGCTCGACATGGGCCGTGTCGCGGTCGGCGCAATGGGGGGCGAGGTCGAAATCGACCCCGCCTCGGGCGCCCGCCGCGTGCGCGGCGATGTCGTCGATCTCGGCGGCTTCGCGCTGACCGGCACGGTCACCGTGCGCGGCGAACCGGGGGCGGAGGTGCGCGTCATCCTTCCCGCGAGCATCGACCTCGAAAGCGGCCACGGCCGCACCGCGCGCGTCACCGGCCTTGTCACCGACCTGTCGGCCGCGCCGCGTCTCGGCGCCGACGGCCGGCTTCAATTCCGCTTCGGCGGCCGGTTGCAGATCGCCGGGCTCGACGACGGCGACTATCGCGGGCGCATTCCGGTAACGGTCGAATATGAATAGGGTGCGGGCGGCCGCGGCGCTGATCGCGACGCTCGTGCTGACGGGCTGTTCGGATTCCGAATATGGACCCGAGCTCACGCGCGCCGACGTCGAGCAACTGGCCAAGGAGATGCGCGTCATCGTCGGCGACACGCCGCTGGTTTTCCCACGCGTGGCGCTGGCCGGGCGATACGAAGCGAAACCGGCCCCGGCCGCCGGAGCGAAGCTCGACCGTATCGAACTGGGGGTCGGTCCCTATGGCTGGAGCGATTGGCAGCCCGAAATCCGCAAGATATGCCCGCTGCTTGCGCGGCGCTGGGTCGCTTCGGTGTGCGACGATCCTTGGTCACCGATCGAACAGGCGATGCCGGCCAACAACTTCTACCTGATGGACCGCGACGCCATCGGGCTGTTCGACAATCACATGACGGTCGGCGGCGAGTTTATGAGTAACCAGCTTCGCGCGATGCGACTCGAGGTCGGCCGAACCGAAATCCAGTGCGACGTGGATAAGCGCTCGGAAACGCGCTTTTGTACCGCTGCGCGGCCAATCTCGCCGCAGCTAGTCGCGGTGTGGACCGTGTGGGACGGCGAGCGCGAGACGGCGCAGGCGATGGCCGAGCGCGAAGGCAAGGCGATCGCGACCTTTGTGCGCTATGCCATCGCGCGCAACGAGGATTTCGGCCAGTTGCTGCCGGCGATGTGCGAGCTCCGGCGCCCCGAAGCGAAAGAAGGGCCGAACGGCGATCCCTGCAAGCGTTAGCTTCGCGACCCGAACAGCGCCGTCCCGACGCGCACATGCGTTGCACCGAGCATCACCGCGGTTTCGTAATCGCCGCTCATCCCCATCGAGCGTAGCGGCAGGCCATTTCGTTCGGCGAGTTCGTCGAGCAGCGCGAAGAAGGGCGCGGGTTCGATGTCGGCGGGGGGGATCGCCATCAGCCCGGCGATCGTCAACCCGGCGTCCTTTGCTTCGGCGAGCAGCGCGGGCAGGTCGCGGGTCGCACAGCCGCCCTTCTGCTCCTCGTCGCCGATATTGACCTGAACGAACAGCTGCGGCTGCTTGCCCGCCTTTTGGCACGCCTTCGCGATGGCCTGCACCAGCGAGCTGCGATCGAGCGAGTGGATCGCGTCGAACAGCGCCACCGCTTCCTCGGCCTTGTTCGATTGGAGCTGGCCGATCAGGTGGAGCACGATATCGGGGGTCTCGGCGCGCAGTTCGGGCCATTTCGCCGCGGCTTCCTGCACGCGATTCTCGCCGAAGTGGCGCTGGCCCGCGGCGATCAGCGGGCGGATGGCGTCGGCGTCGTGCGTTTTCGACACCGCGATCAGGCAGATCTCGTCGGTCCGCCGCTGCGCGCGCTTGGCCGCGCTCGCGATATTCGCATTTACCTCGGCCAGCCGGTCTGCTGCTTCGCTCATCGTCTCGCTTCCATCCCGCGCGTTGCGCGCGCTCGCGACGCGCCTATAGAAAGGGCGATGCGCGCGCGCCACCCCCTGCCGACAACATGGCTGTTCAGCGACGAGCGGATCGCGGTCGGCATCGTCGAACTCGCGGCGCTGCTCCCGCCCGGCAGCGGTATCGTCCTCCGCCACGACAGCCTGCCGCCCGGCGCGCGCTGGCGCCTGCTGCGGCGGTTGATGCGCACCGCGCGTGCGCGGGGATTGACCGTACTGCTCGCGGGCCGGCCCGCCACGGCGCGGCGCTGGGGCGCCGACGGCGTCCACCTTCGCCAGCGCGACGCAAGGCAGGCGGGGCAGGCGCATTGGCTCGGCCTGTTGCTGACGATGCCCGTCCATGATGCGCCCGAGGCGCGCGGCGCGCGCAAGGCCGGAGCCGGCGGCGTCTTCATCTCGCCGCTCCATCCGACGCGTTCGCATCCGGGCGCAGCGGTGCTCGCGCGCGCGGCGTGGCTGCGGCTCGCGCGGCTATCGGACGCACAGCCAATCGCGCTCGGCGGGATGACGGCGGCGCGCGCGCGTGCGCTAAGCCGCGCAAGCGGTATCAGGCCCGGCTGGGCAGCGATCGATGCGTGGGAAGAAAAAGCGGCGAATCGCCGACGGCAAGCTGCGTCGATATTTGGGTCAGGGGGAGTCGAAAATGGCGGCGTTCCGTGACCCGGAGCGCAGCGCACTTAATGTGCGTGAGCACCGGAAGCGCGGAAGGTTGTCATTTGCAGACCGCCCTGATCCAAATAGCGATGCAGATTAGAAGCGGAACGCGGTTCCGACATAGACCGCCTGGCTGTCGCGGCGCGTATCGGTCAGCGGTTCGATGCGGTCGTCGCTCTTGTACCGAACGCCCGCGGTGACGTCGATGTTCTTGGTCAGGCGATAGCTGCTGACGACATCGACGGCCGACGCTTCGCCAGGAGCGGTGACGCGATCGGTTGCCCCGCTAGGGTCGCTTGGGCGGTTCACCATACGCGTTGCGAAGCGCGACTTCTTTTCGTCCTGTTCCGGAGCCTTCGCGACCGGCAGGTTGCGAAGATCGGTGCCGCGCGGCAGCGCCGGCGTGACGAATTTCTCGAATCCAACCGAGGCGCCCAGATTATAGGCGACCGGGGTGATTGCGATCGGTGCGGTCCGGCCTGCAGCCAGCGCAGAGGTGCGCGTGGCGCTCGACGCGTCGTCGCGGGCGCGAATCACGACGGTGATCGCGCGGTTCTTGCGGCCGTCGTCGGGAAGCGCGGGGGTAAAGCTGAAGCTGCCGCGCTGTTCGGCCGACATCTTGTTATAGCGTGCGATCAGTCGCTCATCGCCCGATGCCGGGGTGAACTGGCCAAGCAGGGTTTCCGAAAGATTGGTGTCGCGGATGCGGTCGCTGCTCGACATCGCGGCGAGGGCTGGCGGAAGCGCAAGCGAAGCCACCGCCAAAGCGGTGAGGCTTCCTTTCCAAAAATGTCGCGATGTCCGCGCCATTGCTCTGCGACTCCAACCCCAATCGGATTCTTCAAATAGGACTCCCGGCGCAACATTGCCAGATGAATCCCGTCAAATTGCTGCAACGATTCCGATTTTTGCCGAAATTGTTGCGGGATCGTCACAGTGCGTTTCGAATCTGACCAGAATCTGAACGGCCGTGCGGGCGAAATTGCCGCGCTTGCGGGGCGGCGACAAGGGCGATAGAGACGCTGGCAATATCGTTCCGCGCGGCCGATTTTCCACGTCGGACGGGCTCAAGAGATAAGGTGTACCCGCATGTCCCAGCTTTCCGTCCCTGCCCGGTTTGGCGCCACGCTCGGTCGCCGTCCGGCCGCGCTCGCGCTGCTCGGGCTCGCGGCGCTTGGTCTTTCGGCCTGCGCGAACAAGGAACGGCCGAAAGCCGATCTCGCCGCCAGCCAGGTGACGACGATTGGCGTCAACAGCTATTTGTGGCGCGCCTCGCTCGATGCGCTGTCGTTCATGCCGCTGCTCCAGGCCGATTCGGCCGGCGGCGTCGTGATCACCGACTGGTATGCGAACCCGTCGAACCCCGGCGAGCGGATGAAGGTTACCGTGTCGATCCTCGACCAGGACCTGCGTGCCGACGCGCTGCGCATCGCCGCCTCGCGCCAGGTCGCGCAGGGCGGCAGCTGGGTCGACGCGCCGGTTCAGGCGGCGACGGTGCAAAAGCTCGAGGAAATCATCCTCACCCGCGCCCGCGACCTGCGTCGCTCGGCGATCAGGGACTAATCCGGCGGCGCGCGTCGCGCGCCTGCCCACACAGACTAACGGGGTAACCGACGAATGACCCGCGAACCGCGCTTTGGCGCCCTCGCCGCCGACGCCCGCTGGCAAAAGGCGTGGGAGGCGGCGAACAGCTTTGCCACGACCGATAGCGAAGATCGGCCCAAGGCCTATATCCTCGAGATGTTCCCTTATCCCTCGGGGCGCATCCATATGGGCCATGTCCGCAACTATGCGATGGGCGACGTCCTCGCGCGCTTCAAGCGGATGACGGGGCACGATGTGCTTCACCCGATGGGCTGGGACGCGTTCGGCATGCCCGCCGAAAATGCCGCGATGGAAAAGGGCGTCCACCCCGGCGGCTGGACGCGCGACAATATCGCGTCGATGCGCGCGCAGCTGAAGCGCCTCGGTCTCGCGATCGACTGGAGCCGCGAGCTCGCGACGTGCGAACCCGATTATTATGGGCAGGAACAGGCGCTGTTCCTCGACCTGTTCGCCGCGGGGCTCGTCACGCGCAAGCACAGCTATGTGAACTGGGACCCCGTCGACATGACCGTGCTCGCGAACGAGCAGGTGATCGACGGCCGCGGCTGGCGCTCGGGCGCGCTCGTCGAGAAGAAAAAGCTGTCGCAGTGGTTTTTGAAGATCACCGACTTCGCCGACGAACTGCTCGAGGGGCTGGGCGCGCTCGAAAGCTGGCCCGACAAGGTCCGCCTGATGCAGGAGAACTGGATCGGCAAGTCGCAGGGGCTGGAGTTCAGCTTCAGGCTCGCTGGCGGCGCGCCCGGTTTCGACGTCTTCACGACGCGCCCCGACACGCTGTATGGCGCGAGCTTTGCGGCGATCTCGCCCGACCATCCGCTCGCCGAGCGGCTCGCGAAGGATTCGCCCGAGCTCGCGGCGTTCATCGAGGATTGCCGCCGTCAGGGCACCGCGGCCGAACAGATCGACACCGCCGAGAAGATGGGCTTCGACACCGGCATCGCGGTCGAGCATCCGCTCGACCCGAACTGGCACCTGCCCGTCTGGGTCGTGAACTATGTGCTGATGGACTATGGCACCGGCGCGATCTTCGGCTGCCCGGCGCACGATCAGCGCGACCTCGACTTCGCGCATAAATATGGGCTGCAGGTCCACCGCGTGATCGCCGACGGCGACGAGACCGCGCAGCATTTCACCGGGACCGAAGCCTATACCGGCCCCGGCAAGCTGGTGAACAGCCACTTCCTCGACGGCATGAGCATCGACGAAGCGAAGGCCGCCGTCATCGCGCGCGCCGAGCATGAGGGCTGGGGCAAGGGCACCACGGTATGGCGCCTGCGCGACTGGGGCGTTTCGCGCCAGCGTTACTGGGGGACGCCGATCCCCTTCATCCATTGCCATACGTGCGGCACGGTGCCGGTGCCCAAGAACCAGCTTCCCGTCGTCCTGCCCGAGGATGTCGATTTCTCGGTTCCCGGCAATCCGCTCGATCGCCATCCGACGTGGAAGCATGTCCATTGCCCCAGCTGCGGCGGTGACGCGGTGCGCGAAACCGACACGCTCGACACTTTCGTCGATTCGAGCTGGTATTTCCTGCGTTTCGCCAGCTCGCCGTCGGACAAGCCCTTCGATCCCGAGGTGATCCGCCGCTGGCTGCCCGTCGACCAATATATCGGCGGCATCGAGCATGCGATCCTCCACCTTCTCTACGCGCGCTTCTGGACGCGCGCGCTCAAGAAGATGGGGATGATCGACATCGCCGAGCCCTTCGCGAGCCTGTTCACGCAGGGCATGGTGACGCACGAAACCTACAGCCGCGTGCAGGGCGAGGGGCTGCCGCCGCTCTACTTCACCCCCGAGGAGATCGAGCGCAAGCCCGATGGCGCGATCCTGACCGCCGACGGCTATACCGTCGATGTCGGCCGCGTGATCAAGATGTCGAAGTCGAAGAAGAATGTCGTCGATCCCGACGCCATCCTCGACCAGTACGGCGCCGACGCCGCGCGCTGGTTCATGCTGTCGGACAGCCCGCCCGAGCGCGACCTGCCGTGGAGCGAGGCGGGCATCGAGGGCGCGTGGCGCTTCGTCCAGCGCTTGTGGCGGATCTTCGGCGACACCGAAAATGTCGGCGACGGCGCGGAGGACTTGGGCCTTGCACGCAAGCTCCATCAGGCGATCGCCGGCGTTGCCGCCGACATCGAGGCGCTCGGCTTCAACAAGGCGGTCGCCAAGGTCCACGCGCTCGCGAACGAGATCGAGAAAGCCAAGCCCTCGGCGACCCGCGCCGAGGCGTGCCGCACCCTCATCCTGCTCGTCGCACCGATGCTGCCGCACCTCGCCGAAGAGGCATGGGCCGCGCTTCCCGCTGGCCAGCGCACGACCGCGATGATCGCCGATGCCGCTTGGCCCGCCGCCGATCCGGCACTGCTCGTCGATGACGAGGTGACAATCGCGATCCAGATGGCGGGTAAGCTGCGCGATACGATGACGCTCGCCAAAGGCCTCGACAAGGATGCGGTGGAAGCCGCGGCGCTCGCGCGCCCGCGCATCGTCGAGCTGCTCGCCGGCGCCGCGCCGAAGAAGGTCATTGTGGTCCCCGACCGTTTGGTGAATATCGTTCCCTGATGCGCAACCTGCTGACCTCTTGCCTCGTCGCTGCTTCGCTGCTTGTCGGCGGCTGCGGGCTCCGCCCGCTCTATGCGAACGGCAGCAAGGGGCCGGTGGCGCAAGTGCTCGCCGACGTCGATGTCGCAGCGATCGAGGGGCATAACGGCTGGCTCGTCCGCAACGCGCTCCGCGACCGGCTCCAGGCGACGCAGGGCGGCGAGGGTGCGGGCAAGCGCCTCCGCCTCGACGTCCGGCTCGAGGATTCGATCACCGGCTTCGGCGTCCGCGCCGACGATACGGTAACGCGCGAACGGCGGACGCTGCGCGCACGCTATCAACTCGTCGACGCAGCTTCGGGCGAAGTGCTGCTCGACGCGACGGCCTTCTCCGATGCGGGGATCGACGTCGTCGGCAGCGAATATGCGACGATCGCGGCCGAATCCTCGGCGCTCGAACGCCTCGCCTCGGCGGTCGCCGACCAGATCGTCGCGCGCCTCGCCGTCTTTGCGAACCGCGGCGGCGGACAACCGGCTGCTGTGCCCGCCCCGACACCCGCAGGGCAATGAAGAGCGTCAAACCGAACGAACTCGAACGCCTCTCGCGCCTCGACCCCGCGGTTCGTTTCACCCTCCTCACCGGCCCCGACGAAGCGACGATGGAAGCCGTCGCGAGCCATTTGATCGGGCTCGCGGGCAAGGACGCCGAACGGCTCGACCTGACGGGATCGCAGCTGTCGCAGGACCCGTCGCTGCTCGCCGCCGAAGCCGCATCGATGTCGCTTTTCTCGTCGGCGCGCGTGATCAAGGTCGAATTGTCGGGCAGCGGCGACGACGGCCTTGCGGCGGTCGAGGCGCTGCTCGCCGCCGAAACCGCGATCAACCCGGTGATCGCGACCGGCGCCTCGGTCACCGCCAAGTCGAAACTCGTCAAGCTGGTCGAAGGCTCGGATCATGCCGTCGCCGCGATCTGCTACCAGCCCGACCGCCGCGCGCTCGTCGGCATCGCGATGGGCGCGGGGCAGGAACAGGGGCTGCGGCTCGCCAATGCCGAGGCGCAATTGCTCGTCGACCTCGTCTCGGGCGATCAGGCGCTGATGCGGCGCGAGATCGAGAAGATCGCGCTCTATCTCGATGCGGGTCCCGACCGGCAGCGGCAAGTGACCGCGGCCGACATCGCCGCGCTCGGCGCCGCGACGCACGAGGAGGATGTCAGCGAGTGCATCAATGTCGCGCTCGGCGGCAAGGTGCGCGAAATGCCCGAGATGCTGGCCAAGGCGACCGCGGTCGGGGTCGCCGAAATCCGCATCATCCGCGCGCTCGCGATCCGTGCGATGGCGCTCGCGCGGCTGCGCGCCGAGGTTGACGGCGGCGCGCATCCCGCGACGGTCGTGTCGGCGCGCACCAGCGGGATTTTCTGGAAGGAGCGCGACGCGGTGACCGCGCAGCTCCATATCTGGGATTCGGTCCGCATCGCGCGGCTGATGAGCCGGCTGCTCGATTGCGAGCGCGCGCTCAAGGCGTCGGGCACCGCGGGCGCGGTGCTGTTCCGCAAGCTGATGACCGACATCGCGCACCAGGCCGCACGGGCGCGATAGGGCAAGGTCGCTTCCGACCGGAAGCGGCCGTTAGCGAACGAGCCCAAATCTTTGCTCCATACGTTCCAGAGCAACTTCAAATTCCGACATGCCTTGCGCGAAGGCCGATCTCACTAAGCCCCTGTCGCTCACGCATCTCAGAGCGGGAATAACTTCCAAGCCGGGATCGGTTCCGTTTTCAGCCTCGTAAGCCTTCTTCAATCGTTCAATTCGCTTTTTGTAACGCCGGTCGAAGAACGCTTCCTGCTGGCTACGGGTGGATTTATCGCACGCCATCTTCCCTTTGTTGATTGGATGGTCATACCAAAGGAAAGCCGCCAGCGTTTGTTCGCCTCCAGACGATGAAGCTTCGGCGGATTCAACCGCTTGGAATGCCAACGCCAAGACTATCGTTGTGCCGATCACGCCCATGAGCCATCTAGTACCATGATGCGCCAGCATCGAAACTGGAAATGTCCGCTTCCCACCCCAAAGCGGACATCACCCAAAGGAAAGGGCCTGACGCGACAGTGCCCGGCCGCGGCAGGCCCTCCCTACGCCCTCCCCAAAGCGGGGAGGGGGAGAGACGGTCAGAACTGGCCGCGCAATGTCACGCCGTACGTGCGCGGTTCGCCGGGGAAGCCGACGAACAGCTGGTTCGCGGTGCCCGCCAGCCCCGAGGAAGCGGGCGCCGCGACGGCGCGGAAGGTGCCGCCGCCCTGCAGCGGCATGTCGGCGCCGATCTGGTAATATGTCTTGTTGAGCAGATTCTGGCCCCACAGCTCGATGCCCCAGCGCCGCTCGGGCCCGTAAAGGCCGATGCGGCCGTTGAAGATCGCGAAACCGTCCTGGATCTTTTCGACGTCGAGGTCGGACCCGGTGTTGGTGTCGCTTTGCAGGCGCGTGTCGAGATATACGAGCGCGCTCATCCCCGAACTGCCGATCGGCGGCGTCCAGCTGATCCCCGCGGTCGCGACATAGCGCGGCGCGTTCGACACGCCGCGGCCGGGAAGCTGGAACAGCACCGGCGATAGCGGCCGACCGCCTGTGCCCACCAGATTGCGGCGATAAAGGGTGTCGACCCAGGTCAGCCCCATATTGACCGACACATAACGCGCGGGGCGCATGAACGCCTCGATCTCGACCCCCTTCGACCGCACGCCGGGTTTCAGCCGGTCCGAGGGGCAGGCGCCGGTCGCCGCGAACCCGTCCGAATCGGCGCCGTTCAAATCGTCCTTGCACGCCTGGATGTTGGTGACCTCGAAATTGACGCCGTTGAAGGTGTTGAGCTGGTAATTGCTATACTCCTGATAGAAAGCCGCGACATTGACGTCGATCCCGGGGCCGTCCCATTTGATGCCGAGTTCATAGGCATCGACCTTTTCGCTCGCGAACTGCAGGTCGCTTGCCTCGGGCCGGCCGTTGCCCGGCGTGTTGGCGGGTAGTGCCAGCCGCGCCGCGCACGCTGGGTCGAAGGTCGTGTTGCATGTCCGGTCGAGCGCCGAGAAGTCGAGGTTGAAGCCGCCCGCCTTATAGCCCTTCGATGCCGATCCATAGACGAGCCATTCGGGCGCGGGTTTCCAGCTCAGCACCGCGGTTCCGGTCCATTCATTATCCTTGAACTTCGTCCCCGCGCTGCCGCGCGGCAGGTCGGGCGCGGTGCTGTTGATCACGCACGGCAAGGTCGCGAGCGACTGGAAGGGCGAATTGACGATCAACGGGCAGATCGCATTGTTGAAATTCGCGTCGGCATCCAATGTCTTGCGCTCGCTCGTGTAACGCGCGCCGATCGTGAAGGTCAGCACGTCGGGAACGATGTCGAAGCTGTTGTGCGTGAAGACCGCGAAGTTGCGGCTGCGCTGCGCAAAGGTCGATCCCTGATTGCCGGTGCCGTTGATCGCGAGCGCGGGCTGGCCGAGTGCCGCCGCGAGCGAGCCGAAGCCCGGGCGCGCCGGATTGGCGATCAGCGCCTGCAGCAGCGATCGCGTCGCGCCCGGGGGCAGCACCGCGATCGTCCCCTGCACCACGGGCACGTTCACGCACGAGGGGTTGGAGGGCAGCACCGCCGAGGGCAGCGCGCCCGCGAAGAGCAGGCAATTGGCGAATTGTTCGTAGTTGTTGCCGTAGACAATGTCGTCGTCGACATCGAGTTTCTCGTTCGCATAATAGCCGCCGATCAGCCAGTCGAGCCGCCCGTCGAACACCTCGCCCTGCAACCGGACTTCCTGCGTGAACAGCCGGAACCGGCGGTCGAGGTCGGTGCGGCGCAGGATGTCGAGCGCGCTGAAGTCGGCGTCCTGGCCCTGCGCATTCTTGTAATCGCGATAAGCGGTGATCGAGGTCAATGTCGCCGCGCCAAGCTCCCAGTTCAGCTCACCCGACACACCCCAATCCTTGGTGTCCGAGCGATAGGTGACCCCGGGCGTCGTCGACTGCCGCCGAATGAACGGCGTACCCGCCGGCGGAACCTGATGGTTCGAGCCCAAGGCCTGCAGGATCGGCAGCAGCGTATTGGCCGATGCGACGGGAAAGCCATCGGGTCCGCGCGTCAGGTTGCGCACGGGATTGAGCAGGACGCCGCCGCAGCAATTTTCGTTGCGCTTGCTATAATCGGCGATCAGGCGGAATTTCAGCGTCTCGCTCGGTTCGAACAGCAATTGTCCGCGCGCCAGCCAGCGATCGCGGTCGTTGATGTCGGGTTCGCCCGCCGTCGCATTGTCGATGAAACCGTCGCGTTTCTGCCAGACACCGTCGATGCGTGCCGCCACCTTGTCGCCGAGCGGCGCGTTGAGCATGCCGTCGACGCGCCAATAGTCGTAATTGCCATAGGATATCGAACCCTTGGCGCCGAAGCGGCCGAGCTCGGGGCCCTTGGTGACGATGTTGATCAGCCCCGCGGTCGAGTTGCGTCCGAACAAGGTGCCCTGCGGCCCGCGTAGCACCTCGACGCGCTCGATGTCGCCGAGTTCGGACAGGCCCACGCCCGTCCGGCTGCGATAGACGCCGTCGATGAACAGGCCGACCGACGATTCGAGGCCGGGATTTTCGCCGACCGTCCCGATGCCGCGGATACGCGCCGAGAAATTGACTTCGCTCGTCGCGCCCGACACGAGCAGCGACGGCGCGACCTGCCCCAGCGCACGCACGTCGGTCGCGCCGGTCTTTTCGAGCGTGTCGCCCGTGACCGCCGAAACCGCGATCGGCACATCGGACAGCGCCTCGCTGCGCCGCGTCGCGGTGACGATGATCGTTTCGTCGTTCGTCGTGGTGCCGGCTTCCTGCGCCGTGGCAGGCGCGGCCCACAGGGCGAGGACAAGCGGCAGGCCCGCGGCGTTGCTACGCAGCAGGCGGGTACGGCGGGAACAGTTTTTCATGGGTTTGGCCCTCCTCCACAGGTGTGTTTTCGCGGGAGAGCGTCACGATATTCTATTTGCGGCCAGCCTATCACGGCCGGGCCGCGCCAAGCCAGCGTAACCCGTTCCGTAACGTCATTGGGCGGCCATGCGCGGCATTTATGTCACAGCTGTCAGATGTGACGGGTTGACTTGTCCGGGCAAAAGAAAAGGGGCGGAACAGCATGTGTCCCGCCCCCGATAGTCCATAATTCGCTGATACTTAGAACTTGCCGCGCAGCGTCACGCCATAGGTTCTGGGTTCGGCGAGGAACTGCGAGAAGATCTGGCGGCCGCCCGGATATTGCGGGTCGGCAAAGGCGGCGGTCGCCGAGGTCGCACCTTCCTGGAAGGGCGAGTTGAACGCGACCTGGGCATATTGCTTGTTGAAGATATTCTGGCCCCAGAATTCGATTCCCCATTTCTCGTCGGGACCGCGAATGCCGATGCGCGCGTTGAACAGTGCATAGCCATTCTGTTCCTTCTGCGGGAACAGGTCCGACCCGGTGTTATAATCGCCGGTCATGCGGCCATCGATATAGACGAGGCCGGTCAGCCCGCTGCTGCCGATGTCGGGCGTCCAGGCGATGCTGCCGGTCGCGACCAGTTCGGGCGCGTTCGACAGATTGTTGCCTGGCAGCAGGCGCAGCGCCTGATCGAGCGGGGCGCCCGAATTATTGCCGACCAGCTGACCGCGATATTTGGTCTTCGCATAGGTCAGGCCGGCGGTCATGCGGAAGCTGCGCGCCGGAACGAGCGAGGCTTCGAGTTCGAAGCCTTCCGACCGGACCCCATGGCTGACGTCGTCCGAGGGGCACGCGCCCGTCGTTGCCGCCGCGGCGTTGAAGTTCGGCGCACCGGTGAACTTGCTCTGGTCGCGGTCGCCGCCGGCGAGATCGCTGTCGCAGCCGTTGACGTTCTGGACAAGGAAGACGGTGCCGTTGAACGTGTTGAGCTGGAAGCTCGAGAAGTCCGACCGGAAGAAGGTCAGGCCGAGGCCGAACGGACCGGTCGCATATTTGGCGCCGAGTTCATAGCTGTCGACCTTTTCGGGATCGAACTGCAGGTTGCCGACCAGCCCCTGCGCGCCGCCGGGGGTCGCCGCGAACGGCAGGATCGGCGATTTCAACGCCGAGCGGTCGAGGTTGAAGCCACCCGCCTTATAGCCGCGCGAATAGCTCGCATAGACCATCAGGTCGTCGACCGGCTTGTACGACAGGATCGCGGTGCCGGTCCATTCATCCTCGCTGCGCTTGTCGTTGATCGACACATTGTTGAGCTCGGCGGTCGAATTGCCCTGGCAGCCGAGGCCGATCAGGCCGCCCGCGACGGCGCGGATGGTCGCGTTCGGGCTCGACAGATCGTCGAGCAACCGGCCCTGGATCACCTGACAGGCGGTGTTGTCGTTGGTGAAGGTCGCCGAGAACTTCTTCTTGTCGTTGGTGTAACGGACGCCGAAGGTGAAATCGAGCTTGTCGGTGATGTGGAAGATATTGTGCGTGAACAGCGCCCAATTCTTGCCATTCTGGCGATAGACGTCGTTGATGCTGCCCTTGTCGCTGATCCCGTCGAGCGCCGCGAGGCTCGCGACGATATCGGGGCCGGCGGCGGGACCGAAGGCGCCCAGCAGCGTTGCCTGGCCGACGCCCGGGATGATGCACGACGGGCTGGCCGGCGAATAGAGGCCCGAGAGCGCGGTGCCCGTGATCAGGCGGCACGCCGCGAACCGGCCATATTGTGTGCCGAAGCGCAGATTGTCGCGCACCCGCAGCTTTTCATCGGCGTAGAAGCCGCCGACGAGCCAGTCGAGCTTGCCGTCGAAAGCTTCGCCCTGCAGGCGCAGTTCCTGCGTGAAGGTGTGGAACTGGCGATAGGCGTCCTTGTCGGGCGCGCGATAGAGGATGTCGACCGTGCCATAATCGACGTCGCCGGCCTGGCTCGACCGATATTCGCGGTACGCGGTGATCGAGGTCAGCGTCGCGCCGCCGAAATCATAATCGATCTGGCCCGAGAAGCCGTAATCTTTCGTCTTGCCGGCAAAGCTGCGCCCCGGGGTGACCGAAATGTCGCGGCTGTAACCCTGGTTGAACGCACCGACCGACTGGCCGAGGTCGCGCAGCACGTTGATGATATTGTTCGACGTCGGGGTTGCGCCCGCGCCGACGGCGGTCGGGGTGTTGAGATTGCCGATATATTGGTTGACGCTCGGCCCGACATAGGTCGCCGCGCAGCATTCCTCGTCGCGCGAGGTGTAGTCGGCGATCAGGCGGACCGACAGCGCATCGGTCGGTTCGAACAGCAATTGGCCGCGCAGGAAATAGCGGTCGCGGTTGTTGACGTCGCGATTGTTCGCGGTGTCCTTGTAGAAACCGTCGCGCTTGACCCACACGCCGTCGAGGCGCGCCGCGAGCGTTTCGCCGAGCGGGCCGGTGACGCTGCCGCCGAGACGCCAATAATCATAATTGCCATAGGTGACCTCACCCGTGGCGCCGAAGTTGAAATCGGGCTTTTTCGAATAGATGCTGATCAGGCCCGCCGACGAGTTGCGGCCGCCGAGCGTGCCCTGCGGGCCGCGCTGCACTTCGATCCGGTCGATTTCGCCGAGCTCGTTGAGGCCGATGCCCGACCGCGAGCGATAGACGCCGTCGATGAACACGGGGACCGAGCTTTCGAGGCCGGGGTTGTCGCCGACGGTGCCGATGCCGCGGATACGCGCCGAGCCATTGGCTTCCGAGCCGGTCGACGAGACGAGCAGCGACGGGGCGAGCTGGTTCAGCTGGCGAATGTCGTTCGCGCCGCTGTTCTGCAGCGTTTCGGCGCTGACCGCCGAGATCGCGACCGGCACCTCGGAGAGCAGCTGCGAGCGGCCCTGCGCGGTGACGATGATCGGGGTGTTGTCGCTGTCGTCGGTCGCGGTGTCGGCCGGCGCGTCTTGCGCCAAGGCGGGAACCGAGAACGCCGCCATGGCAAGCGATACGCCGAGCGCGCTGGTGCGCATAAATCGGGCAGCACGAAGGGAAGATGATTTCATATCGGGCACTCCTCTCAACATTTATTTATTTTTGTTGCGGTCGGAGCATAACTCAATTGCGCGGCCGATCCAGCGGGGGGCACGTATTTGCGTCGTTTTTGGCGGGGTGATGCTTTTTGGCCACAGGCGGAAAAGCGCCTGTTCGGCGGGGCTTAGGGGCTAGCGAACGGCAAGCGCGCGGCTTGCCGTAGCGTCATCGGCCGCCCGGCCGGGGCAAGGAAAGCAGAGCCGGCGGCCGCGCGCGACCAGCATCGCCTCATACGCACCGGAAAAATTCGCGGCGATGACCGCGTCTTCGACCGCGAGCCCGCCCGTGAGCGCGCCGAAAGCGGGAAGGATCAGGCGCTGTCCATCGCCCGCGAAGCAGGGGCGCGACACATGCCGGCCGCGGATGTTGAGCCGCAATTTGGGATGGAAATGCCCCGAAACCTCGGGGCGCGTTTCATGGGGCAGGCTTTGGTGGCGAAAAACGATCCCGTCGATCACCAGCTCGTCGGCGACCTCGCCGCCCCACGCGCCGCCGGAGAGCCCGTCGTGATTGCCCGCGATCCACAGCAGTTTCGCCGACGCCGCCTGCCCGAACAGGCGTTCGGCGACCGCGGGGACGATGCGCTCGGCCGCGCCCCGATCATGAAAACTGTCGCCGAGGCACCAGATCGCGCGCGCGCCGGTTTCGGCCGCGAGCGCCGCGAGCCGGTCGAGCGTGTCGTGGCTGTCATAGGGCGGCAATGGCTGGCCGAGCGCGGCGTACCAGCTCGCTTTCTCCAGATGCAGGTCGGCGACGATCAGCGCGCCGTGGCGCGGCCAGAACAGCGCCCGGTCGGCCAGCATCTGAAACTGCTGGCCTGCAAAATCGAAGGTCGCGGCGGCGGACATGCGCCCGCTATGACCGCGCTGCTGCCCGGCCGCAAGCGGACTAACCGCCCGCCGCGATCCCATTTGCGGCGAAGCGTTGGCCGGACTCGCGATGCGCGCCGTCGGGCAGGTCGAACACGACGCGCTTGTTCGGGAAGTCGATTTCGACCCGGTCGAACAGCGACAGGCTGTCCATCCCCAGCAGCAGGGCGGGCCGTTCGTGCAGGCCCAGCACGCGGAACGCCTGGCCGTCGGCGAAACTCACCGGCAGGTCGTTGACGTCCATGCCGTTGATCACGATGCGCTTGATCGCGGTGCGCGTTGCGGGCACCGCCTCGCCCGTGATCGCGTCGAGGATCGTCGGCTCAAAGGGAAAACGGTTGGCGCGCTTGCTCGCGACCAGCCTTTGCAACGCCATATTGCCGACGCTCGTCTGCGCTCCGGTGTCGACGATCACGTCGATGCGCTTGCCGTTCAACCGCGCGTCGGACAGGATCAGGCGCCCGGCCGAATTGCGCGCGGTGACGACGATCGCATCATCATCCTTGATGAGCGACGGCGCGCGGCGCCGCGTTTCCAATATCTGCATGCTTTCCTTGCGGAAATCGATCAGCACGCGCCGTTCTTCGAGCATGTCGACCCCGATCAGCCCCGCGGCGCCGATATGCCGCCCGAAAAAGGCGGGCGCTTCGACCGAGGCGAGGTGCAGGTTCGACATCTGCAGCGCGGCGACGCGGTAGCTGGGCACCGTCGCCGCGCCGCCGATCGTGGCGAGCCGTAACTTCGCCCCCTCAGCCAGTCCCAGCCTTTGGGCGAGTTCGCGGGCGATCACCGTTCGCTCGGCGCCGGTGTCGACGAGGAAGGAGAAGGGGCCCTTGCCCCCGACCATGACCTTTACCGACATGCGCCGCGATGCATCAAGGTCGAACGGCTGGATAAAGGGCACCACCGTCACCGGCGGTGCGACGGCTTCGCCGGCCGGGGCCGGAACGGGGGGCGGATCGGCGGGAGCCGGGGTCGCGCCGATCAGCGCGGGGGCGGCGAGCAGCAGCGCGAACAGGACGGACCGCTGGATAGCTTGGGTCATCGCTGGCATCCTCTATATATTTTGTCGCAATCTACGCCTCATCGGGCCGTGCAGCAAGCGAAACGCCGGTCACTGGTCGAGGCGCATCGCCCGTTCGGCGAGTGTGTCGGCCAGCTCGCCCAGCAACGCATCGTCGATATCGGCAGCCGCGACATTTTCGCGCCCGATCAGCACCAGCACCGGGATCGCGAGCGGGCTGATCCTCTCGAGCGTCCGGTGCAGCATCGTCCCCGCCGCGCGGTCGAGCAGGTCGCCGAGCCGCGCGACGTCGGTCAGCCGTTCGCGCGCATCGGCCCAGGCGGCTTCGAGCAGCAGATGGTCGGGTTCATATTTGCGCAGCACGTCGAAGATCAGGTCGGTCGAAAAGGTCACCTGCTTGCCCGTCTTGCGCTTGCCCGGATGCTGGCGCTCGATCAGCCCGCCGATCACCGCGACCTCGCGAAAGGCGCGCTTGAGCAAATGCGAACTTTCGACCCACTCGACGAACTCTTCGGACAATATCTCGGAATCGAACAGATTTTGCGGATGCAAGACGGGCCGCAGCGACCAGATCGCGATCGCATAGTCCGACGCGACGAAGCCCAGCGGCTGCAACCCCGCACGCTCCATCCGCTTGGTGATCAGCATGCCCAGCGACTGGTGCGCGTTCCACCCCTCGAACGGATAGCAGACGAGATAATGATTGCCCTCGTGCGGGAAGGTCTCGACGAGCAGCTCGCCCGGGCGCGGCAGCGCCGAACGCAGCGCCTGCATCTCCAGCCAGAAGCGCACATCCTCCGGAAAACGCCGCCAGCTCGCCGGATCGGCAAGGAAACCGCGCACCCGGTCGGCGAGCCGCGTCGTCAGCGCCATGCGCGCGCCCATATAGCTCGGGATGCGCGCCGGCCGCGTTGTCGCGCGGACATAAAGGTCGGTGTCGCGGATGCTTTCGACCTCGAGGCTGAGCCCGGCAAAGGCGAAGGTGTCGCCCGGCGTCAGCGTGCTCGCGAAATATTCCTCGACGCTCCCCAATCGCCGCCCGTTTTTGAACCGCACGTCGAGCGTCGGCGCATCGACGATGATCCCCGCGTTCAGCCGGTGCCGCGCGGCGAGCTGCGGATGCGCGATCCGCCAGCCGCCTTGCCCGTCGGGCGCGAGCCGGCGGAAGCGGTCATAGCTTTTGAGCGCATATCCGCCGTCGCGCACGAAGCCGAGCAGCCGCGCGAAGGTCGGCGCATCGATCCATTGATACGCCGCCGCCGAGCGGATTTCGGCGAGCAAGCCATCTTCCTTGAACGACGCCGCGCACGCGAGCGCCATCACATGCTGCGCGAGCACGTCGAGCGCGCCGGGGCGAAAGCGGTCGGCGTCGCGCTCGCCCGCCTCGACGGCGTCCAAAGCCGCGCGCGCCTCGAGATATTCGAAGCGGTTGCCCGGTACGATCAGCGCCTTGCTCGGCTCGTCGAGCCGGTGGTTCGCGCGCCCGATGCGCTGGAGCAGCCGCGACGAGCCTTTGGGCGCGCCCATCTGGATCACGCAATCGACGTCGCCCCAATCGAGCCCGAGGTCGAGGCTCGACGTCGCGACGAGCGCGCGCAGCCGTCCTTCGGCCATCGCCGCCTCGGCGCGCAGCCGCGCCTCGCGGTCGAGGCTGCCGTGGTGGATCGCGATCGGCAAGCTGAGGTCGTTGACCTTCCACAGCTCCTGAAAGGTCAGCTCGGCGAGCCCGCGCGTGTTGCAGAAGATGATCGTCGTGCGGTTCTTCGCGACCTCGTCCATCACCTGATGCACCGCCCAGCGCCCCGAATGGCCTGCCCATGGCACCGCGCCTTCGGGCAGCAATATGCCGATCTCGGGATCGGCGCCGGCTTCGCCCTCGACGAGCGTCACCGCTTCCGCATCGCCGCTCGGTGCCAGCCAGCTGCGATAGGCGGTGGTGTCGGCGATCGTCGCCGACAGGCCGACCCGGCGCAGCCCCGGCGCGATCGTCTGGAGCCGCGACAACGCGAGGCTCAGCAAATCGCCGCGTTTGCCGGGAGCGAAGGCGTGGATTTCGTCGATCACCACCGTCTTCAAATCGGCGAACATCGTGAAACTGTCGGGATAGGACAGTAGCAGCGACAGCGATTCGGGGGTCGTGAGCAGGATGTTCGGCGGGCGGCTGCGCTGGCGCGCCTTTTTGTCCGAGCTGGTGTCGCCGCTGCGGCTCTCGACGCTGATGTCGAGTTCCATCTCGGCGATGGGGCCAAGGAGGTTGCGTTCGACGTCGGCCGCGAGCGCTTTCAGCGGCGAGACATAGAGCGTGTGCAACCGGTCGGTCGGATGCCGCGCCAGATCGACGAGCGTCGGCAGGAAGCCCGACAAGGTCTTGCCCGCGCCCGTCGCCGCGACGAGCAACGCGCTCTCGCCGCGTTCGCCCGCGGCGAGCATATCGGCCTGATGCCGCCTGAGCCGCCACCCGCGCGCGGCGAACCAGTCGGTGAAAGGGGCGGGGAGCGGCATGTGTCGAACGTGGGGCGGCGAACCGTGCGGGGCAAGCTACTTCTCCCCTCCCGCTTGCGGGAGGGGTCGGGGGAGGGCCTGTTTCGGCCCCCGACCGTTATTTGACATGCCCTCCCCTAACCCCTCCCGCAAGCGGGAGGGGGACTAAAGATTCTCGCTCATCCCCTTGAGCAACCCCCGCCAAAACTCGCCCAACCTTCGCTGGAACAGCATCAGCTCGAACCCGTGCCGCGCGACATGTTTCTGCGGGATCGCATCCCATCCGCGATGCTCGACCGTCACGCGCGTCTCATCGCCGACCGCCTCGAAGCGCACATCGACCTCGGTCGCCTGATCGGCCTTGAAACTCGGCAGCCGCCAGCCGAACGCCAGCCGCTCGCCCGGCAGCCAGTGATGTACCGCGCCGATCTCCCACTCCTTGCCGTCGTCGAAGCGCGTCACCAGCCGCCCGCCCGGCCCCGCAGGGTCAAAGCGCAGCACGCCATCGCCTCTGCGCGACAGCTGGAACAAGGGATGGCTCTTCCACCACCTGCCGATATCGCGCGTGAAGGCGGTAAAGGCGACCTCGGGCGCCACGCCGATACGCAAGGCGACGATCACCGCCGCGGTCATGCGCCGCCCTCGACATGGCGTTTGAAAGACGCGAGCTGGTGCGACCATAGCGCCTCGGTCGCGGCCAGCCATTGCTTGAGCTCGGCGGTTGCGCCGTCCTTCAGCGAATAGATACGCACGCGCGCGTCGAAGTCGGGGTGCCCATCCTCGACGAGCCCGCCTTCCTTGAGCGCGCGCAAATGGCGGCTCATCGCGGGCGGTGCGAGGCCGAGTTCGCCCGCGAGTTCGCCCGCGCTGCGCGGCCGCTCGCCCAGCAGTTCGATCGCGCGCCGCCGTTTCGGATCGGCGAGCGCGCCCAGCATCCGGTCGAGCGCGGCGCTCAATCGTCGAGCCGCGTCTTGGTCGTGAACCCGCCCTCGGCGTCCCATTGCTCGGCGGTTTTCGCTTCGACCGTCACGCCAAAGGTCCAGATATGCCCCTCGGGATCCTTTGCGCGGTAGCTGCGGTCGCCGTAAAATTGCGTCTCGGGCTCGGCGATGATCGCGGCCCCCGCGGCGCGTGCCTTTTCGCAATGCGCGTCGATATCGTCGCCGACGTTCAGCTGGACATGCACCGACTGCGTATTCTTGCCGCCGATCGACTTCGGGCTCTTGTGATCGTCCGACCATTCATTGCCGACCATCACCACCGAATTGCCGAAGCCCATTTCGGAATGCGCGAGGTTGCCCGCTTCGTCGAGCAGCACGAACAGCGGCTCGAACCCGAACGCCTCTTCCAGCCAGCGGAACGCCGCCTTTGGGTCCTGATAACTGACGGCGCTCGAAAGCCCCTTGCCGCGCGGATGATCGACCATGTCTCATTCTCCCGATTCGCTGCATTTGATTTCCAGTATATAGAATATTTTCACAAAAATGAAAATACATGCTTTGCGCGGCGATTATGCTAGGCGAGCGCGATGACCGGCGATCTGCGCAATCATATCGACGAGGCGATGAAGCTCGCTGCGGGGCAGCTCGGCCAAGGGCGTGTCGCCGACTATATTCCGGCACTCGCCAAGGTCGATCCCAACAAGCTCGGCTTCGCGCTCGCGCTCCCCGACGGCACCGTCCACACCTCGGGCGACGCCGACGAGCCCTTCTCTATCCAGTCGGTGTCGAAGGTCTTCACGCTGGCGCTCGCGCTGCGCCGGGTCGGCAGTTCGCTGTGGGACAGCGTCGGGCGCGAGCCGTCAGGATCGGCGTTCAATTCGATCGTCCAATTGGAAAGCGAGCACGGCATCCCGCGCAATCCGCTGATCAACGCGGGCGCGCTCGCGACCACCGACCGGCTGATCGACGGGCGCAGCGGCGATGCGGTCGCCGACGAGATCGTCGATTTCATGCGCGCGCGGGCAAACGACCAAGACGTCGGGATCGATTTCGACGTCGCTTTCTCCGAATCCGAAACGGGCGCGCGCAATCGCAGCCTGTCGCATTTCATGGACGCGTTCGGAAACCTGAAGCACCCGGTCGAAACCGTCGTCGGCGTCTATTTCCGCCAATGCGCGATCGCCATGTCGTGCCGCCAGCTCGCCTGCGCCGGGCTGTTCCTCGCGATGGAGGGTCGCGATCCGCGCACCGGCGAGCAGCTGATCGAGCCGCACCGCGCGCGGCGCATCAACGCGATCATGATGCTCTGCGGCCACTACGACAATTCGGGCGAATTCGCCTTTCGCGTCGGCCTGCCGGGCAAGAGCGGTGTCGGCGGCGGCATATTGTGCATCGCGCCGGGGCAGGGATCGATCGCGGTCTGGTCGCCCGCGCTTAACGAGGCGGGGACGTCATTGGCGGGCGCGGTCGCGCTCGAGCATTTCGCCTATGCGGCCGGCTGGTCGGTGTTCGACTAGTCAAGGTGACCGCCGAAATCGATCTCGACCTGCCGGAGCTTCGCGACCTCGTGGCATATGCCGCCGGCAGCGCGGGCGAAGTGATCGCGATTTTCGAGCGCGCCTGTCCGTTTGATCTGCGCCCGCGCGAGGCGATTGCCGAGGCCTCGCGATTCGCGGGGGGAGGACGGCGCGTGAACGCACTCCGCGACGCTGCTTGGGCGGCGCTCAAGGCGGCCTTGGAAACGGAGGATCGGGCGGCGAGCGAGGCGGCGAGAGCCGCGATGTGCGCTTCCGCAGCGGCTTTCCTGCATCCGTTGGCGCGCCCTACGCAGGTCCGTCATATCCTCGGCGCAGCCGCCCACGGCGCCCGTGCCGCAGAGCTTGCGGCAGGCGATGATCCGGCTGTTGGCCATGAATTTGTCGAGCGCGCGGCGCGCGAAGTCAGCCCGACCGTCGTCGATCTGTTGTCGCGCTATCCCCTGGCCCCCGCAGGCGGAGGACGGACCGAAGAGTTGTTACGGATTCTCGATCAAAAGCTTCGCGGCAATGGCGCCGAAGGCGGTGCGACCTAGTCGTCGCTCAGCAAGGCCAGCTTCACGCGCGCGGTGCCGCTGCGGTGCATGCCGATTTCGCGTGCCGCGGCGTGGCTGACGTCGATCACGCGGCCGTGCGCAAAGGGGCCGCGGTCGTTGATGCGGACGATCACGCTGTCGCCGTTTGAGGTGTTGGTGACGCGCACCATGCTGCCAAAGGGAAGCGACCGGTGGGCTGCGGTGAGCTGGCCGGGATCGAAGCGTTCCCCGCTCGCGGTGCGGTTGCCGGCGAGCTCGTTGCCGTAATAGCTCGCCACGCCGCCACCGATTTCGGTTTCTGTCTCGTCGACAATGTCGGCGATCGGATTGTCGGTGACTTCGACTTCTTGCGCTGCGGCCGAAACCGTGAGCAGAAGCGGTATCATCATCATGGCAGAAAAGACCCGCATGACATCATCCCCTTGTCAGAGGAGGCGCCAAAAGCAGCGGCGGCCTGCCAAGGCAAGCCGCCACGCGCTGGATTGAAGTGATTTTGCGTCCAGATGTGCGATTTGTTCGGTTTTAACCGAACAATAACTGAATTTAGACGTCCAGATTCGCCACCGAAAGCGCGTTCGTCTGAATGAAATCGCGCCGCGGTTCGACCTCGTCGCCCATCAATCGTTCGAAGATTTCGTGCGCGACATCGGCCTGTTCGGCCTCGACGCGGAGCAGCGAACGGTTCGACGGATCGAGCGTCGTTTCCCACAGCTGCTCGGCATTCATCTCGCCCAGCCCCTTGTAGCGGCTGATCGCGAGCCCCTTGCGGCTGTGCGCGAAAATCGCCTCGAGCAGTTCGGACGGGCGCGTGATCGGCGTGACCTTGCCGGCGGTCGCGGCGGGCAGGTCGTTGTCGCTCGCTTCGGCAGCGTCTTCGGCTGCGTCGGCGGCGGCCAGCGCGGCGGCGTCGGCGGCCATCGCCGCGGCGCTGCTGCCCTTCACCAAACGGCCCGGATGCGCGTAAGTGTCGGCCTGTTCGGCAGCGAGCTTGTGCAGACGGCGTGCCTCCTGGCTGGCGAGGAAGGCGGCGTCGATCGCGTGATGGTCGCTGACCCCGCGCCACCGCTTTTCGAGCGTATAGCCGCCGTCAACCGCGACGATCGTCCATTTCGCCTCGGCGCCCCCGGTCAGCGCGCGTTCGGCGGCGTTGAGCCATTCGGCCGCGCGCACGCCCGCCGCGGTGCGTCCCGCGCTGTCGATTTCCGGATCGAGCGCGCCGTTCAGCGCCAACGCTTCGATGAGTTCGTAATTATGGCCGCGCGGGACATAACGCATCAGCGCGCGCAGACGGCGGCCATGCTCGATCAGGTCGCGGAGGTCGGCGCCCGACCGCGCGCCACCGGTGGTCTCGAGCATCAGCGCGTCGATGCCGCCGTCGACGAGGTAGTTCTCGAGCGCGGTATCGTCTTTCAGATAGACCTCGCTCCGTCCCTTCGCGACTTTGTAGAGCGGCGGCTGGGCGATGTAGAGATGGCCGCCCTCGATGATCTCGGGCATCTGGCGATAGAAGAAAGTAAGCAGCAAGGTGCGGATATGCGCGCCGTCGACGTCGGCGTCGGTCATGATCACGATCTTGTGATAGCGGAGCTTTTCGAGGGTGAATTCGTCGCGAATCCCGGTGCCGAGCGCCTGGATCAGCGTCCCGACTTCCTTCGACGAAATGATTCGGTCGAAACGCGCACGCTCGACGTTCAGAATCTTGCCCTTCAGCGGAAGGATCGCCTGAACCTTGCGGTCGCGACCCTGTTTCGCCGATCCGCCTGCCGAGTCACCCTCGACGAGGAAAAGTTCGCATTTGGTGGGGTCGCGTTCCTGGCAGTCGGCGAGCTTGCCGGGGAGCGAGGCGATGTCCATCGCGCCCTTGCGCCGAGTCAATTCGCGCGCCTTCTTCGCGGCCTCGCGCGCCGCGGCGGCGTCGATGACCTTCTGGATCACCGCCTTGGCATAGGCGGGATTTTCCTCGAGCCATTCGGTCATCCGGTCGGCCATCAGGCTTTCGAGCGGCTGGCGCACTTCCGAGGAGACGAGCTTGTCCTTGGTCTGCGAGCTGAACTTCGGATCGGGCAGCTTGACCGAAACGATCGCGGTCAACCCTTCGCGCATATCCTCACCGGTCAGCGAGACCTTCTCTTTCTTGAGGATGCCCGACTTGTCGCCATAGCCGTTCAATGTGCGCGTCAGCGCGGCGCGGAACGCCGCGAGGTGCGTGCCGCCGTCGCGCTGCGGGATGTTGTTCGTGAAGCAGAGGACATTTTCATAATAGCTGTCGTTCCACTCGAGCGCGACGTCGATGCCGATGCCGTCGCGTTCGCTGCTGATCGCGATCGGATCGGGGAGCAGCGCATTCTTGTTGCGGTCGAGATATTTGACGAACGCCGCGATGCCGCCCTCGTAGAAGAGGTCGTGGCTCACATGCTCGGCGTGGCGTGCATCGACGAGTTTGATGCGCACCCCCGAGTTGAGGAAGGCGAGTTCGCGGTAACGATGTTCGAGCTTTTCGAAGTCGAATTCGAGGACGTTCTTGAACGTCTCGGTCGACGCCTGGAAGGTCACGCGTGTGCCCTTCTTGCCCACGGGCGCGGGGCCGTTGACCTTGAGCGGGCCGACCGAATCGCCATGTTCGAAGCGCATCCAATGCTCTTCGCCGTCGCGCCAGATCGTGAGTTCGAGCCATTCGCTGAGCGCGTTGACGACCGAGACGCCGACACCGTGCAGGCCGCCCGACACCTTGTACGCATTGTCGTCGCTGGTGTTTTCGAACTTCCCGCCGGCGTGGAGCTGGGTCATAATGACCTCGGCCGCCGAAATGCCTTCTTCGGCGTGAATTCCGGTCGGAATGCCGCGGCCGTTATCCTCGACGCTGACCGATCCGTCGCTGTTGAGCGTGATCAGGACAAGGTCACAATGCCCCGCGAGCGCTTCGTCGATCGCGTTATCCGAAACCTCGAACACCATGTGATGCAGACCCGACCCGTCGTCGGTGTCGCCGATATACATGCCCGGGCGTTTGCGCACCGCGTCGAGGCCCTTCAGAACCTTGATCGAATCGGCGCCATAGGCGTTGGTGTTGGGCTGGTTGGCGGGCGCGACCGGCGCCGTATTTTCTGGGGTGTCCGTCATATCGATTATATAGGGTCGAAGGCGGCAAAACCCAAGCGAAAATGCGGCTCTCGGTCCTGTCGTGACGAGCGTTGCGCGGGGACGTCGCGGCGGCTAGTTTCGCGGCATGAAACAAAGTCTCGCTTCGCCCCTCGCCGCCGTCCTCATCCTCTCGCTCGCCGCGTGCAGCCAGCCCGCGCCGCCTGCCGAAAACGCGCCCGAAGTCACGGGCGAACCATTGGCAACGCGCGCGGTGATGATCGGCACCGAAGGGCCGAGCCTGCCCGCCTGTTCGAGCATCAGCCGGGTCAAAACCGGCGGCACCGAGGTTTACTGGGCACCGAACGAGACGCGCGCGGTCAAGGCGAAGCTCGCCGGCGGCGCGAATGTGTCGCTGTGCGAAGCGGCCGAAAATGATGCCTGGTTCGGCGTCGTCTTCGCGGCGCCCGGCACCGATCCCGATATGTGCGGCGTCGGCAAGTCGGTGCCCAACGCGCGCGAATATCAGGGGCCGTGCCGCTGGGGCTGGATCAAGGGCGGGACCGTCCAGCTGGGCGGCTAAGCCTCACCGGCTACCGGCAATCCTCGATCACCCGGCCGATCTCCGACTGCACCGGTAGCGTCATCGCCCCGCCGCCGGGTGTTTCGAGCGCGAAGCGGCCGCGGCTGAACGCGATGCGGTCGAGCCGCGGGTCGCGGTTCGCGAGGTTTGCGCTACCGTTATCGAAGCGGATCTGGTCGGTCCCCGCGCTGGTGCGCAGGCTGACATTGCCCGCGAGCGCCGAGGTCATGCGGATGCCGCCGCCGCTGCACGTCAGGCTGAGCAGCGGGTTGGCGCTGCCCGTCGGGACGAAGGCGGCGGTGCGGCTGCCCGCATCATAACGCCATGCGCCGGGGTTGACCGCGCGGTCTTCCCAGCCTGCCGTCGGGGTCGGCAGCGGCGCGGGTGTCGGTGCCGGAGCAACCGGCTGCGGGGGCGGCGGTGCGACGGGTTTCGGGATCGCCGTGCAACCCGCGACCACGAGCATCAGCGCGCCCAGGGCGCCAAAGCGAAAACCGGGTTGCATGCTGATCATCTTTAAAATCCCTGCCAATCAATCACGTCTTCGAGCTGTGCGCGCGGCACCACCCACTGGTTCACCGCCGCTTCGGCATCGGCATAGCCGATCGCGAGCCCGGTGAACAAAATCTGCCCGTCATCCAGCGCCAGCGTGCGGCGGATCGTCGCGCCGTACATAGCCCAGCATTCCTGCGGGCAACTGGCAAGGCCATGTTCGACGAGCAGCAGCATCACCGATTGCAGCCACATGCCCATGTCCGACCATTGCGGCGGGCCCATGATGCGCGAACAATGGAGGAAAAGCATCACCGGTGCGCCAAAACCCCGGTAATTCTCCACGAACTGAGCGATCCGGCCGCGTTTGTCCTCGCGCGGGATGCCGAGTGAGGCGTAGAGCGCCTCGCCGACGCCGAAGCGGCGCGCTTCCCATGGCTCGGTCAGCCCCTTGGGATAGATATCATATTCGGGCTCATAACCTTCGCGCCCCATCGCGATCCGTGCGGCGACCGCGTCCTTGACCGCCTGCCACGGGCCGCCGGTTACCAGCGTCGCCTGCCATGGCTGGAGGTTGCCGCCCGAAGGCGCGCGCTGTGCGACGGCGAAAATCTCTTTCAGCAGCGCCGGGTCGACCGCCCGGTCGGTGAAGGCGCGTACCGAACGGCGCGCGTGGAGTGCATGGGTCACGCCATTCTCAGTTGAGGGGGTGTCAGTCGCTGGCATATTTATCCTCTCGCCGCTTGCCGAACAGCAATTTGCGTTCGAGCCGGGCCTTCAGCTGGCGGTAATAGGAAAGCAGGAAGACGTCATCCTCTTCGGCGACGGGTCGCCCGATCTTGGCGCGGATCGCGTCGGCGACCTCGCGCATCGCGCGGGGATCGCGGCCGCGGAGCACGCGTTCGAGTTCCTGCAGCTCGAAAATGCCATAGACGGCGAGTTCGGCCTCGGTGAAGACCATCGCGTCGCCCGCGGCATCGACCCCGATATCGGCGTCGAGCTTCACGCGCTGCGCCATCACCACCCACGTCCCCGCGATCAAATCGCCCATCCGCATCCGGTCGCGGTTGAACAGCAGGAACAGGCTGAGCGTCAGCGACCACAGCACGCCGGCGAGGATGAGCCAGCCCGACACCGCATCTTCGGCTATGCCGGTCCCCAGCATCATCAGCGGCAAGAAGATTTCGAGCTCGCGGATCAGATTGCGCGCCACGACCGCGTCGGCGGTCAGGCGGCCGCCGTCGCGCGCGACGACGCGGATCCCCATCAGCCTTTTGCCCGGCGTCGCCGCGCGCGAACCCAGTTCGAACCCGATGAACCAGAAGGTGCGCAGCAGGAAGGCGCCGAGCATCCAGACGACGACGGTGGTGTCGGATTGGGAGGCCAGGCCGATCCAGAGCATCAACAGCGAAAAGAGCAGCAGCGTCAGCTGAATCAGGATCATGTCAACCAGCAGCGCGCTGAAACGCAGCCCCGCGCTCGCGATCTTGAGTTCGAGGTCGACCCCCTCGGGAGTCACGAACTGGCGGATCTTTTTCGCGCGCGCGGTGCGCGACTTCGCGTTGACGGCGGCGGTCATGTCACATCCTCGCGCCGCGGAATGTAATAATAGGCGAGCCAGAACAGCAGCATCAGCGATCCGATCGCATAGCGCAGCATCGTGTCGGTGATCAGCTGGCGGCCGAAACCTTCGAGCAGCCCCGCGGCGAACAGCATCAGGATCACGCCGACCATGACCTTGCCCGTGGTGCGCCCTGCATCCGATGCCGCCTGCAACCGCCCGCGCGCGCCGGGAAAAACGACCGCGGTGCCGATCCTGAGGCCCGCGGCGCCCGATAGTGCGGCGGCGAACAGCTCGGTCGTGCCGTGGATGAACAGCCAGCCGCCGAAATCATAGCCCAGCCCCTTGGCCGAAAAGACCGCCATCATCGCGCCGAGCCCCATGCCCTGATAATATTCGAGCATCATCGTCGGTACGCCGAACGCGAAACCAAGCGCAAAGGACAGGATCGACACCTGGCTATTGTGCGTGAACAAATAGGTCGCGAAGACGTGCAGCCCGCTCTCGCCCTTTTTCGCCGCCGCCGCCTTGCCGTGACCCAGCGTCGACTGGAGATATTCGACCGTCGCACGCGGGTCGCGGCCGCCCGCCATATCCTCGTCGACGAAGTTGAAATACCATTCGGGGTTGTTCGAGACGAGCGAATAGCTGGTCAACGCGCCGAACAGGATGATCAGCGATATGATCAATGTCTCTTTCCACACCGAGCGCACCGCGGCGGGCCAGTCGTAGAGGAAGAAACGGCGGAGGCGGTTCCAGCGGCTTTCGCGCACACCATAGACGAGGAAATAGCCGCGGATCGACAAGGCTTCGAGATGGTCGAGCAGCGCCTTGTCGAGGCTCGTCGCGCGCGCGATCGACAGCGACGACAGGGTGGCGCGATAGAGCAAAGGCAGTTGCAGTAACTCGTCGCTGGTGAGCGCGGCAGCACCCTTTTTCTCCAGCCTGGACAGCAGCAGGTCGAACGCGATCCAGTCGGCCTCGCGCTCGGCGCGAAAACGGCTCGTCGAAAAGCTCGGGGCATCGAGTGCGCGTGCAGGGGCCGCGGGCGGGATCACAGGCTGCCCTTCCGCTTGATGCCGAGATAGGCTTCGACTGCGCTCGCCCCCATCGCGTCGGCGGGCACCTCGATGACGTCGGCGCCGAGGCGCTGGAGCCGCGCGATCACCAGCTGCCGGTCGCGCAGCATCGCCGCGGCGACGTTCGCGCGCGTGACGTCGGCGCCGCTTTCGGGGCGTCGGCGCTCCTCGGCCTCGACCTCTTCGTCCCTGATCACGACGAACAGCAGCCGGTGCTTCTTCACCAGCCGGCCCGCGGCGCGGATCATCAGGTCGGCGCTCGTTGCGTCGGTGAATTCGGTGAACAGGATGATCAGCGAGCGGCGGTTGAGCTGCGCCGACAGCGTGGTTAGCGCGAGGGTGAAATTGCTTTCGACATGGGCATAGTCGATCAGGCTCGCGGCGCGCTGCAACGCCGGGAAATCCTGCGTGTGCATATAGGCGGGGGTCAGCGTCTGCGGTTTCGCGGCGAACGAGAAGAAGCTGATCCGGTCGCCCAGTTTCAGCCCGACATAGGCGAGCAGCAGCGCCGCCGACACCGCGCGATCGACGCGCGGCATGCCGCCGACGGGTTCGGCCATCGTCCGCCCGCTGTCGATCGCGAGCACGACGCGATTGTCGCGCTCGACGCGATATTCCTTCGCGAGCAGTTTGACGTGGCGCGCCGAGGCGTTCCAGTCGATCGCGCGCCGATCCATCCCTGCCTGATATTCGGCGAGCGCCTCAAACTCGGTGCCTTCGCCGCGAAAGCGTTGCTGGCGGAGGCCAAACCAGCTGTTGCGCTGAAACAGCCGGCTGCCCTCGTCGGTCACCGCGCGCAGGCTGGGAACGACGTGGATCGCGCCGTCGATGGCGAATTTGCGCTGCTTCCAGACGAGTCCGAGCGGCCCGGCCCAGCGGATCCACAGCGCCTCGATCCCCGCTTGGCCGCGCCGCGATGCGGTGAGCGTCAATGTGCGGACGAGCGCTTCGCCCGTGGCCGTCCGGCGCATATCGCCCGCGAGCCGCCCACCCTCGGCAAGCCGTTCGTCGAGCGCCAGTGCGAGTTCGGCGCGCGGCGGCACCGCTCTCCCCTTCGCGGTGAGCGACAATTCGAACGGGTCGCCGACCCCGACCTGATGTGGGAAGCGCGCATCGAGGGCGAGGTGGCGTGGGTTCGCGCCCGCGATCGTGTCGAGAATGAGACACGCAAGGATCACCCCGATCCAGCCCGGTGCGACGAGCCACAGCTCGGGCCGGATCAGCCCAAGCGCGAGCGCCATCGGGGCGCCCGCGAGCAGCAGATAGATCGCACGCCGGGTGGGGTAGATCACCGCGGCACGTCTTCGCGTTCGAGCAAGGCCGCGACGACCTGCTCGACATTGCGGCCCTCGATCTCCGCGGCGGCGGACAGGATGACGCGGTGGCGCAGGACGCCCGCGGCGAGGCGTTGGATGTCGTCGGGGATCACATAGTCGCGCCCGTCGAGCGCCGCCGCGGCGCACGCCGCGCGCGCGAGCAAGGTCGCGGCGCGTGGGCTCGCGCCGCAATCAAGGTCGGCGCTCTCGCGCGTCGCGCGGACGAGGCGGACGATATAATCGACGATCTCGTCGGCGAGGCGCACCGTCGCGATCGTGTCGATCGCGGCCTCGATCGTCTTGGCGTTCGCCACCTCGGTGACGCCGAAATCGGCGACTGCGGGGCTTTTGAAGCGCCCGCCATGATCGGCGACGATGCGCCGTTCCTCGTCGGCGGCGGGATAATCGACGACCAGCTTGAACAGGAAACGGTCGAGCTGCGCCTCGGGCAGCGGATAGACGCCCTGCTGCTCGATGGGGTTCTGCGTCGCGAGCACGGTGAAGCGCGGGCTCATCGCGTGCGCCTCGCCATTGATCGTCACGCGCCGCTCCTGCATCGCCTCGAGCAGCGCGGCCTGCGTCTTCGGCGGGGTGCGGTTGATTTCGTCGGCGAGCAGCAGTTCGGTGAAGATCGGCCCCTTGGTCAAGGTGAAGCTCGACGTCTGGAAGTTGAACAGGTTCGACCCCAAAATGTCGCCGGGCATCAAATCGGGGGTGAACTGGATGCGCCCGAAGTCGAGCCCCGTCGCACGCGCAAAGGCCTGCGCGAGCAGCGTCTTCGCGGTGCCCGGCGGGCCTTCGAGCAGCACATGCCCGCCCGCGAGCAGCGCGATCGTCACCATGCGGGTGAGCGGCCCCTGCCCGAACACGGCCTTGGCGACCTCGCCCTCGATCGCTGCGCCGAGGGCCTGAACGCTCTCGATATTAGCTGTCACGGAGTAGATCCTTCCTGATGTCGTGCAGCGCTTGCGCGCCCTCTAGAAACTCATGGGTGTTGCGCGCGAGCGGCAGGCGCCGCGCGAGCGAGGAAAACAGGTCGCTGCCGTCGCGCAGATGCCGGTCGATCCATGCGTCGGTAGCGTCGTCGTCGAGCCCGCCGGGGGCATGCAGCCGCCGTGCGATCGCGATGCGCTGGCTCTTCACAAAGGCGTCGGCGCCGTCGAGTTCGCGCCGTGCCTGTTTGATCAGATCGGCGCTGTTCGCGATCAACGCCTCCTTCGACACCGCGATCGCGCGGCCGGGCTTCAGCGCCGGGCCAAAGCGCATCCACGCCTGCCACAGCGCGAGCAGCCCGGCGGCGATCAGGCAGAGCGTGATGCCGATGAACGGCGGGACGAAGGCGAAGCGGAGCAGCGAGCGCTGGCTGCCGAAGCCGTTCAGCGTCAGGTCGAAGGCGAGCGCATCGGCTTCGGCGTCCGCGGCAATCGCATCGACCAGCATCGCCGCAGCGGCGGCACGCTCGCGGTTGGCAAAGGCCAGATTGTTCACCAGGTCGGGATCGGAGAGGATATAGATATTGTCGCTGCGATGCTTGGCGAGGATCGCACCGCCGTGCGGAAAGCCGATCAGCGTGTCGAAGCCATCGGCGACGATCACCTGCGATCGAAGGCTGGGCAGGGGCAGGGCGATCCGGCGCCCGCCGATCGAGCCCGCCGCTGCCGCGCCGCGCGCATGCGGCTCGCTGGCGATCTTGTCGATCTTGCCGACCGTCGCGGGTAGCAGCTTCGCGGGCGGCGCGATCGGAAAGCCCCCGCCGGCCCAGCCCGGCTTTTGCGGATGCCGGCCCGTCTGCCATTTCGGCAATATGATCAGGACAGGACCGCCGCGATGCCCTTTCATCACCCGCGCGATTTCGTCGGCCTTTGTCCGATGGGTGGGCGTCAAGATCAACAGCTCGCGCCATTCCTCTTCATAAACCGGCGCCTCTTCGCTCCGCCGCAGCTCGACATGGGCACCGGCGCGCTCGGTGAGGTCGACGATGCCGGCATAGCCCGGCGCCGCCTTCGACAGCGCATGGCCGCCGCCATCGTTTCCGCTCGACAGCTGCGGCCCGAGCGCGATCAGCGCCCACAGCGTGATAAAGGCGATCACGCCGATCGCCACCACCGCCGCGATCAGGCGCGGGTTGAAGCCATGATCGTCGGCGACGTGGCTCATGCGCGCGCCCAGCTCTGGGGGACGGTCAGCTCGGCGTAAGCAGCGCGGCATTGTTGCCACGCCCCCGCGTCGATCGAGCGGCCGCCGAACAGGCTGATCTCGACCGCGCGCGCGATACGGCTGAACGCGCCGCGCGCGGCGGCGGGCAGGTCATGCGCTTCGGCGAGATCGCGTGAGGTCATCGCGGGTTTGACCAGCCCGGGGCGGCGGCCCTCGATATCCTCGACGCTGCGATAGAGGAGAAGATGCACCGCCTCGGCAAAGCGCCCCTCGGCCGCGAGCGCGTCGGCCTCGGCGAGCAGCGCGCGCGCCGCGCCGGCCTCGGCCTGACCGGCGCCGTCCTCCGCATCTTCCCCGCCCGCCTTGCGGCGAAAGGGCAGATTGTCGACCCAGCGCGCGAAGGCGGGAACGAAATGATAGAGGAGGAAGAGCAGCACCAGCGCGACCACGATCCACATCATCGGCTTGGCGGCGGGGGCGCTCCAGTTAAAAAAGCTGCCGATCGCGTCGAACAGCGACTTCAGCCACTCGGGTGTCGGT
>NZ_JNFD01000027.1 GCF_000756375.1 Sphingopyxis sp. LC81
GCGACAGACCATCGAATATCGGCGCTTGCAACACCGCAAGCTCGCCGCCTAACATTAACCCCAGGACGAGGCCCGCACTCCGCTAATTTACGCCGCGAGTTGTGCCAAATGTTCTGACGACGGACACAATGCCGTCCAACGAGAAGAAGGTGGTGACATGGCGCAATCGTACGACCTTATCGTCATCGGCAGCGGGACAGCTGCCATGGTCGCCGCCAATCGCATGGCAGCCGCGGGAAAGAAGGTGGCTGTTGTAGATTATCGTCCGTTCGGAGGGACGTGCGCACTTAGGGGGTGCGACCCGAAGAAGATGCTGATCACCGGCGCACAGGTGATGGACGACATTCGGCGGATGCGAGGTCGCGGTGTCGCCACCGACGGCGCTCACATCGAGTGGCGAGATCTGATGGAGTTCAAGCGAACCTTCACTGGACCTGTGCCGGGCAAGCAGGAGAAGAACTACGCTGAAAAGGGCGTCTACACGTTCCATGAGCACGCCCGCTTCGCAGGCCCAAACACGGTGGAGCTTGAAAGAAGCGGACCAATCGAGGCAAGGAACATCCTTATAGCGACCGGGGCTCGACCGGTGCCGCTTGGCTTCCCCGGCGAAGAGCATCTCATGGACAATGAAGGCTTCTTGGAGCTTGATGAGCTACCCCGCCGAATTGTCATGGTGGGCGGGGGATATATAGCCTCCGAATTCTCCAACATCGCCGCTCGCGCCGGGTCAAAGGTAACGGTGCTGCAGCGCGGCGAGCGTATCCTCCCACAGTTTGACGGGGATCTCGTTGGGTGGCTTATGGAAAGCTTCGAGGCTGCAGGGATCGAAGTCCGACTTGGTCATTCAGTCGAGGCCGTTGAGAAGACGAGCGACGGGTACACGATTCGTGTTCGCACGAAGGACGGACAAAGCGCCACCGTCGATGCCGATTTGGTGGTCCATGCCGCTGGACGGATTTCGGACCTAGAATCGCTTGGGCTGGAAGCTGCCGAGGTGGAGCGGGACGAACGTGGCCGCCTGAAGCTAAACGAGCATCTTCAGAGCGTCTCCAACCCGGCAGTCTATGCGGCTGGCGATGCGGCAGGAACAGGCCCGCCGCTGACACCGGTCTCGAGCCACGACGCAAAGGTCGTCGTCGGCAATCTGCTCAACGGCAACAAGCATTGCCCCGACTATCGCGCCATTCCCAGTGTAGCGTTCACGCTCCCTCCGATCGCGTCGGTCGGCCTCGGCGAGGACGAAGCTCGCGCGAAGGGGTTGAAGTTCACCATGAAGTCCGAGCGGGCCTCCACCTGGTACACCGCCAGGCGAGTCGCCGAGAGCGTCTACGGCTACAAAGTCATGGTTGAGGAGGAGACGAACCTCATCATCGGTGCTCATTTGGTCGGTCCGCACGTGGACGAGGTCATCAACCTGTTCGGCTTGGCTATGCGGCATGGGATCACGGCGGACCAGATCAAGAGCACTATGTTCGCCTACCCGACAGGCGCGTCCGACGTGGGATACATGCTGTGACGTTGAGGGTAACCTGCGCTCCCTTCAATATTGCGCAAGTCGCACTCGGAGGCCCTTGTGTCTCGCTATGACCTCGTTGCGATAGGAACCGGAACCGCCGCGAAGAAGGTGGCACTCACGTGCCGCCGCGCCGGCTGGAGCGTCGCTGTGATTGACGACAAGCCCTTCGGAGGCACCTGCCCGCTGCGCGGCTGCGATCCGAAAAAAGCAATGTGGAGCGTCGCGGAGGCATGTGATCGAGCGCGCCGGCTCGAAAGACCGGGGATCGACGGTGCTAAGCAGCTCTCGCTCAACTGGGGGCGCATGATGAGCTTCAAGCACCAGTTCACCGACCCGGTACCCGAGAAACGGGAGAGGATCTTCCGTGAGGCTGGGATCGATTGCTTCCATGGCCACGCCCGCTTTTTAGGTCCGAATTCGATAGGCGTGGGCGACACTCGCCTGGACGCGGACCACATCCTAATCGCCGTGGGCGCAGAGTCGGCTCCGCTCGACATACCGGGCGCAGAGCACCTGATTTCGAGCGATGCGTACCTTGAGATGGACAGCCTGCCGAGCTCGATGTTGCTCGTCGGCGGCGGCTATATCGGCTTTGAGTTTGCGCATACGGCGGTGCGGGTTGGCGCCAAGCCGGTGATCCTCGAGGCTTTCGAGCCGCTCGCTTCGTTCGACCGCGACATGGTCGAGCGCCTGGTGGCCGATGCTGTTGAAAAAGTCCCTCTTGCAGTGATGGCGCAGTCCTGATTCAGAATCTCCAAGATCGGGAGATTTTTCAGATGATGGGTGAGCGGACGGTGATGCAGGAGGCGCTGTTTTACAGCTTCAGCCTCGAGGATCATGTACCGGCAGATCACCTGTTGCGATCGATCGACCGGTTCGTGGACCTGGGCGATATCCGGGAACACCTTCGGCCTTATTATAGCGAGACGGGTCGACCATCGATCGATCCGGAGCTGATGATCCGGATGCTGATCATCGGCTATTGCATGGGGATCCGTTCGGAGCGTCGGCTGTGCGAAGAGGTGCACCTGAACCTCGCCTATCGCTGGTTCTGCCGGTTGGGGCTCGATGGTGCGGTGCCCGATCACTCGACCTTCTCGAAGAACCGGCATGGCCGCTTCCGCGACAGCGATTTGCTCCGCAAGCTGTTCGAGATGACGGTATCGCGTTGCATGGCCGAAGGTCTAGTCGGCGGCGAAGGCTTTGCGGTCGATGCGAGCCTGATCCGGGCAGAGGCCAACCGCCAGACCTTCCACAGTGGTGAAGAGGGCTTGCCCGCGGAGCTGTCGACGCGCGCGGTCGATGAGTATCTGGCGGTGCTCGACGATGCGGCGTTCGGTGCTGCGAGCCAGGCGGTTCCGCCCCGTATATCGCCATCGGATCCCGCGTCGCGCTACACCTCGGCGCACGGCGGCCGCGCCGAGTTCTGCTATGCGACCAACTATCTGATCGACGTCGACCATGCGGTGATCGTCGATGTCGAGGCGAGCACCGCGTTGCGCCAGGCCGAGGTCACCGCGGCCAAGCGGATGATCGCGCGCGTGCATGACGACCTCGGGCTCTGGCCGCGCAAGCTGATCGGCGACACCGGCTATGGCTCGGCCGACATGCTCGCCTGGCTTGTGAACGAACGCGATATCGAGCCGCATATCCCGGTGTTCGACCACTCCTCCCGATCAGATGGTATCTTCGAGCGAGCGGCCTTCGTGTTCGACCATGATCGCGATCAGTATGACTGTCCGGGAGGCAAGCCACTGAGGCGTGCCCGTCGCAGCGATGCGGTGAAGCGGGACAGCCCTCCTGCCGATGGCTTTTATCGCTACCGAGCCAGCAAGCTCGACTGTGATGCCTGCGCGCTCAAACCGCGATGCTGTCCGGGCGCTGAGGCACGAAAGATCATGCGATCCGTGCACGAAGGCGCCCGCGACCTTGCCCGGGTGATCGCCCAAGAAGACGAATGGATCACCTCACGGCGCGAACGCAAGAAGGTCGAGATGCTCTTCGCGCACCTCAAACGCATCCTCCGGCTCGACCGGCTGCGCTTACGCGGCCCCAATGGCGCCCGCGACGAGTTCCACCTCGCAGCAGCAGCCCAAAACCTCCGCAAAATGGCCAAGATCATCCCCATGCCGCCGCCAGCAATGGCCTGAAGAAGAGTGCCGCCGCTCGCCGGCACCGTCCGCTTCTGTCAAATGCAGACTTTATCAACAGCATCGGCCAAATCCCGGCGGTTGGGCATCGAAGTCCATACGCGGACGAAGGTGGTTGGCATTGAACGGGCTGGGGAGCGCCGGCTCCTTGTGCATGCCGAGACCGAGAATGGCGGCAGTCGCAGCTTTGAATGCGAGATTGCCGTTCAAGCCGCCGGCCGTATACCGGCTCTTGCCGGGCTGGATCTCGAGACCGGAAACGTGGCGACTGAGGGCACTCGCTTCCGGTTGACGCCCCACCTCCAAAGTACAAGCAACCCCTCCGTCTACGCAGCTGGCGACGCGGCAAATCGTGGCCCGGCGCTGACCCCTGTGGCCTCGCACGATGCGGAGATCGTGGCGGCGAACCTCCTTGGATCTGGGCCTCCGAGCCATGTTCCTGACTATACCGGCGTGCCAAGCGTTGCGTTCACGATTCCGCCGATCACGTCGGTAGGGCTAACGGAGGACCAAGCGCGGGCCAAAGGGCTAGCTTTCCGGGTGAACCACCAAGACATCGCAGACTGGCAGGTTAGTCGGCATCTCCAGGAGGACACGGCTGCCTACAAGGTTCTCATCGAGAATAGCAGCAAACGCATACTCGGGGCACACCTGATCGGTCCGGACACCGAGCACCTCATCAACATGTTTGCTTTGGCAATCCGCCTGGGGCTCACCGCCACCGAGATGGACCGTTTTATGTCGGCCTTCCCCACAGCCGCCTCGAACATCTTCCACATGCTGGACACGAGCGAGGAATGCGGTCCGGCAACAGAACCAGCAACGACAAGGTCGGATCGTGAGCTCGCGCCGGCCACAGCCAAGTAAGCCCTCGGCAGGCAAAATAGATTTTTTGAGAGAGGAGAAGTTGAATGGCTACGAACTCAGGCGAGACCGGAACCCGCGACACCACCTACAACCTGATCAGCGTCACTTATCACTGCCTCCAGGGCGCTGAAACCTGCAATCAGTATCTCGAGGATGCACGGCGCGAAGGAAACCAGGAGCTGACGAGCTTCTTCGAGGAGACGCAGCGCATGCAGCGGGAATGTGCCGATCGCGCAAAGCAGCTCCTGAAAACGCACTTCGCGAGGAGCTAAGAGGAGATGACCTTTGCTGATTATGGCCCCCTCGCTCAGCCGGGGGAATACCCCTCGGCAGGCTCAACACGCCTCAGGGACAAGGTGGCCATAGTCACTGGTTCGACGTCAGGCATTGGCCAAGCGACGGCCGAGCTTTTCTTCCGTGAGGGCGCAAAGGTGCTCTTCACAGGAAGAGGCGAGAAGGAGGGCAAGGCGATCATCGCGGCGCTCCACGACGGAACCTCACCCGACGTCGGCGGAGAGGCCGGCTTCGTCGCCGCCGATGTGTCGAGGTCCGCTGAGGTCCGGAAGGTCGTGCAGGCGGCCGTGGACCGCTGGGGGCGGATTGACACCCTCGTCAACAATGCCGCCATGATGACGTTCGATCCGATCGCCGATCTCGAGGAGGACGATTGGGACAAGGTGCTCGAGGTGAACCTTAAGGGGCCGTTCCTCTTCACGAAGTTTGCGCTGCCGCACATGAGCGAGCACGGCGCGATCGTGAACGTGCGTCGGTGCATGCGGCGGCTACCACTCCGAACGTCGTGCCATACGCCTCCTCCAAAGGAGCCTTGGAGGCATTCACGCGGGGGCTGTCGGTCGAGTTACGAGATCGAGGCATTCGCGTGAACGCCGTGCGGCTCGGTGCAGTCGACACGCCGATGCTTTGGGAGAACCCGAATGTCAAGTCGGGGAAGGAGAAGATCGACCCGGCTGACGTCGGCAAGCCCGAACACATTGCTGAAGCGATCCTCTACCTCTGTAGCGATGCCGCGGGCTTCACGAACGGCGCAGTCCTGAACGTTGATGGTGGACGCCTGGCGAGGCTCGGCTGAGCTCCATTTCTCTAAATTTGACGTAAAGGCGCGCTGATGACCGCACTGCTTATGAATGGTTCAGCCCGCTGGCCTACTCCTAAAAGCAGTGCCGCGTCGACGCGGCATCAGTTCATGTTTGCGACGGGAATCGAGAACAGCTACCCCGTTATCACCGGTGCGGACGGCAGGACTCAACGTGTCGATGAGATGGCGAAGACCGGCCATTATGAGCGCTGGCGGGAGGATTTCGCGCTGGTTGCCGAGCTTGGGATCGAATATCTCCGCTACGGCCCCCCATACCACCTGACGCATCTCGGTCCCGGCAAGTACGACTGGGCCTTCCCTGACGAGACCTTCGCGGAGCTGAAGCGCCTCAACATCACTCCCATCGTCGATTTGTGCCACTTCGGAGTGCCCGACTGGATCGGCGATTTCCAAAATCCCGATTTTCCGGAGCTCTTTGCCAGCTATGCCGGCGCCTTTGCGGAGCGCTTTCCGTGGGTGCGGCTCTACACGCCGGTGAACGAGATCTTCATCGCTGCCAACTTCTCGGCACAGCTTGGATGGTGGAATGAGCGGCTGACGTCGGATCGCGCCTTCGTCACGGCCCTGAAGCACCTTGCGCGAGCCAACCTCCTTGCGGAGGAGGCAATCCTCGCCGCGCGCGGCCAGGCCGGAACGCTCTTCATCCAGAGCGAGTCCACCGAATATTTCCACTCCAGCGTACCCGAGGCGGCGGGTCGTGCCGATTTCCTGAATGAGAAGCGGTTCCTTTCGCTCGACCTCTGCTACGGCCATGATGTTCGCGCCTGCATGTATCAGTACCTGACGGACAACGGCATGAGCCGCCAAGAGTATGACTGGTTCATGGAGTGCGCGCCAAGGTACAAGCCCTTCTCCATCATGGGGAATGATTACTACCTGACGAACGAGCACATGGTCTCCCCCGGCGACGGTCCTGTCACCGCCTCAGGGGAGATCTTCGGCTACTACATCATCACCAAGCAATATTACGATCGATACCACCTGCCGGTAATGCACACCGAGACCAATCTCGCGGATGCCGAACGGGCGCCCGACTGGCTCGAAAAGGAGTGGCTGAACATGCTGCGGCTGAAGCAGGATGGCGTGCCGATCGTCGGGTTCACCTGGTACAGCCTCATCGATCAGGTCGATTGGGACACTGCTCTTCGCGAGGACAACGGCAACGTCAACGCCTTGGGGCTGTTCGATCTCGACCGCAAAATCAGGCCAGTCGGAGAAGCTTATCGTGAGCTCGTGAAGCGGTGGAGGGATATCCTGCCCGCCGAAAGTATCTGCCTGAGCGCAGGGTGATCCGAGTGGAGGGCTTCATAATGTTGGAAAACCAACAGATCATGACAAACTGTATGGGCTCTGGCTGGATGATGACCCTGATGGGCCTGTTCTGGCTTCTAGCCGTCGGCCTCATGGCCTTAACGGCAGCAGCTTTGCTCAAGTATCTGAGGGTGAAATGACACAGGCGAGCTATGTTCCTGTGGTGCGACAGCTCCACAAGCCCAAAGATTCGTCTCTCGCCCGCTCCCGGTGCCTCCGATGACCTATGTCGTGACCGAGAACTGCATCAGATGCCAGTACATGGACTGCGTCGAGGTGTGCCCGGTCGATTGCTTCTATGCCGGCGAGAACATGTTGGTGATCAATCCCGACGAGTGCATCGACTGCGGCGTGTGCGAACCGGAATGCCCCGCCGAAGCCATTCTCCCGGACACCGAACCGGGGCTGCAGAGATGGCTCGACTTGAACGCTACCTTCGCTCCCAAATGGCCTAACATCACTCGAAAAGGCGTTCCGCCTGCCGACGCAGACTAGCACAACGGAGAGCCAGACAAATACGAGAAGTATTTCTCGCCTGCGCCCGTACCGGGCGCAGGGTAGGTCGTGGACGCACGAATGGTAGCAGAGCATCGGGTCGGCACCATAGGAGCGCTCGCTATCGCCACTCTCCTCCTCGCGTACCTACGTTTCAGATCCCGGAGAGTGGAAGACGATCCTGCTTCATACCGCTCGATCAAGCGGCGCTCCCAACACAACCGGGTGCTGCATAAAAAAATCGCTCCACCTACGTCTGACCGAAATTCACCTGGCCGCAGGCTTGGAAATTGCCAAAACTGCAGTCTGGAACTCGCCGAGCTAAGAAGGAACGCCGCAGCATGATCGAGAAGCTCCTGCTTGGTTGCACAGGCTCTGTCGGCGTCTTGTTCATACCGTCCTTAATCATGAAGCTGCGCAAGGAATACCGTACACAGATTGAGGTCATGATGACCAAGAGCGCCCAGCGGTTCTTGACGCCTTACTCGCTCGAGATTCTGACCGGCATGCCGGTGGCTACCGACCTCTTCGACAGCTTCCAGCACAACCACATCAACTTCATCGAAGCTCATAAGGTTTTCCTGATTGCACCGGCCACGGCAAGCATGATCTCGAAGATCGCGAACGGGATTGCCGACGATCTCGTGTCCTTGTCGGCGTGTGTCACGGTCGGATCCACCGCAGAGCTGGTGATCGCTCCTTCTATGAACATCGCCATGTGGGAATGCACCTTCGTCCAGGAGAACGTCGCGAAGCTCAGAAAGGCGGGAGTTCACTTCGTTGGTCCATCGCGCGGCACTGAGATCGTGAACTTCAAGGAAGCGACGACAGCGATGGCCAGCGATGATGAGGTCGTCCAGAAGCTCCTGGAGCTATTCTCACCCGCTACTACCACGTAGCTGCTGACGCGCCCGCTTTTGCCACTTTCGGGAGCCCGACCACTTCAGTCAGGACATTGTTCCAGCATCGAGGTTCGGAGCACAGGCGCAAAACCACCGCCTTCTGTTCTGAAGTTGGTCGTCTGGCCTTTGTAGAGCCGGGCGGCTGTGAGTAGCACTTCACCCCGATAGGTGTAGAGACGCACGTCTATTTTACGGGGTTCGGCCGCGTTATCAATGGATACCATGCGCTCGCTTGGTGGAGCAAATCGTTGCGCAACATAGGTGCCTTCAACTATTTCCGCCCAAACCCGCTTCGTGAGCTTTGCCCCGCGATATGCCGCCTTGCTGCCATGGCCCCTGGCAGGTTTGAAAAAGAAATCTCGCCGAGCAGCCCACAGCTCGCTGGCATTCTTCGTGGTGACCGACATCGTCGACGGGATCACGTCGGTTAGGAACTGAATGTCGCACTCCGATAGGCCAAAGGCCCGAAGCTCCTCGGGATTGGAGAGCAGCGTGAGGTTCCGCTTATCGGCGAGCCGGGCGTGGACGTGGGGATTGGGTGTGAAAACAACCTCCCCGCGCTCAAACGCCTCGCGCAACGCTCGGTGACCGGACTCTGCAAACGAGAAATCGACAACACGATTGTATACCAGGTCGATAGGCACCCCGTCGCAGATCAGCTGACCCGCACGGTAGGTGAGATCCTCCGGATCAGCTATGACGACCTCGAACCCGTTACGCTCGAGCAGCCTCTTTGCGAGGACGAAATCCGGGTAGAGATACTGCTCGTCAGGCCGATCGTCGACGATCGCGATCCGGCTGGGTCGTCCGCTCTTACCCTGCAGGCGCCATTCCTGCTCGAACATGCCGACTACCGCCCGTTCGAAGTCATCCGGGAACCCAGGACGCGAGGACGGGCTGGTTCCGCAGCAGGCGCTCTGTGCCCTCGCTAAAACGGCGCTGAGAAAAGCGCCGCCAGCATTCGTGTTGATCTCGATAAGCTTCGGCCCATCGGCACCCACATGGAAATCATACCCCATGAAGGCACCCGCCGGGCCGTGATCGATTCGGGCGATCGCCGGTGCCCAGTCCAGCACCCGCTTGGTATATTCCGGGAGCTTTACGACTGCTTCGATGGTCCGGACAGCCCTCGCCATTTCAGCGAAGCTGTCATTGTGAATGAACACGGAAATGTTCGAAAAGAGGTGCGGACGACCTTCCCGGAGCAGTTCCAACAATGCAGGATCCTCAACCTCACGCACGAAGGCCGCCTCAAGGCGAGCCCGGTTCAATGTCGTGCAGAAGCAGCCTTGGTTGAGCTGGTCGGCAACATCATCGATCATGTTCATACGCCTATAATCCTTAGCCTGCTCGTCGGTGCCACCGCATCGCGGTTTCGAGCGTCGGCGGACGCGCCGGGCTAAAGTCATTAGCAATGACGCACCCTCCACCTCTGGGGAAGCGGCGTGCGCGTCTGCGACGGCTGAGGTTGGCGCATAGGCGTCATCAGGCGAGCGTCGAGGTCTGCCCAGTCGATTGCTTCTAGGCCGACAAGCAACGATAGACGGAGGTTCGCCCAATCCCGAGCGTTCGAGCGATGGTGGCGGGGCGCATTCCCTCGCTCGCCAACCGTTGCACCTCAGCGCTGTCGATCGAAGGCTTGCGGCCTTTGCCCGCGTAGACTCCCCTCGCCTTCGCTTCGGCGATGCCTTCCATCTGCCGCTCGCGGCGCAAATTGGTCTCGAACTCCGCGAACACACCAAGCATGTCTAGGAAGGCTTTGCCGGCCGCGGTTGATGTGTCGACGGCCTGCTCCGTTGCTTTCAGCGCGACCCCCCGCCCCTTGAGGTCATACACTATATCCTGCAGGTCCTTGAGTGATCTAGCGAGCCGGTCGATGCGCGTGACCACAAGCGTGTCGCCCTCCCGCAGAAACGCGAGCAGCGTCTCGAGCTCCGCCCTACCCTTGCGCTTGCTGCCGGAGACCTTCTCTTCCCGGATCACCGTGCAACCAGCCGCTCTCAAAGCCGCGCGTTGGATCGTCAGGTCCTGCCCGGCCGTCGAAACCCGCGCGTATCCATAGATCGACATACCTGCCCTACCCCGTTCTGTTCCGAAACGGTCTAAACCATCTCACCAATATGTTCCAGAATTTTGCAGAGGACCGTTCTGGCACAGGGTTTCGCGTTCCACGTCGATGTTCCTCAGCGGTATACCCGAAAGGACGCTATGGCCCTGCCCTTCTCCCTCCAGCGGCATCGCGTGACTTGTGGACTCTCGCTGCAAATGTCATATTGGTGTGGACGCCATTTCTAGCGGAGGTGAACCGGATGGCCCTGACCATGGATGTTCGTGTGGCGGAGAATGGTAGACTGATCCTACCTCGATCGGTGCGCAAAGCCATGGGCCTCACCGGGGAGACGAAAGTCATCCTCACACTGGAGAACGACGAAGTACGTTTGTCACCGATCGGACACGGCGTCGCCCGCGCAAGAGAGCTATATCGGCAACATGCCAATGCCGCCCGCTCAACAGACGAGTTCCTGGCGGACAGGAGGGAGGAGGTGGCCCGGGAATTGGAAGACCAAGGCACCGCCCAGGCTGCTGAGGAGGGAAAGTGACATCAGCCGTGCTTGATGCCTCGGCCGTGCTCGCATTGGTTCGCGACGAACCCGGCGGCGACAAGGTGATTGAGCATGTTGGCCGCGCGGCTATTTCAGCCGTCAACCTGCACGAGGTTGTGAAAGAACTCCTCATCAGCGGATTGGAGGAGCCGATGATCCGCGAGCTGCTCGGCGAACTGCGCCTCGACGTTCGTCCGCACGATCTCGAAGCTGCTTACGCCGCGGCAGCGCTCCATAAGCAGACCAAGGAATTCGGGCGCGGACTTGGCGATCGTTCCTGCCTCGCGCTTGCTCTCAGCTTGGGGGTTCCTGCCTTCACCACCGACAGCGAGTGGCGCAAGGTCAAGGTGAAGGGTCTGAAGATCGAGCACCTGCGATGAAGAGGCGCTTAGGTGGACAAGGCCGACCACCGGCCGGTCTGCCTTTCCGGAGGCGGTCTTCAGTTTATCTGGCGCATGGGCAACGGAGGCCGCCCGGGGCCACCGCGCCCTTGTACTACCCCGCCCCCGACCCGGTGGCCTGGCCTAGCGGCCGACGGGATCTCCGGTCAGGCGAATAGGTCGCTGATCGCGCTGGCTATCGTGGTATCACACACCAGGCCAGATGCAGTGGCGCCGCGCGGCCCCGCGCAACTCGACGATGGCGTGCGGCTTGGTCAAGCATCCCGAACTTCCGGCGTGACGTAATCCCGCAGCACAGTCGTTCCCGTATCGACGTCGCCGGCGAGCAGGGCGTTCATGGCCTCGGCTAGAAGCGCCGCTCGGAAGGCCGGATCGACCTGCGCGCGTGCCTGCACAGTGTCTTTGAAGGAGCGGGTGAGAGCCATCACGATCTTCCGTCTATGCGAGAACCTGTAGGCCATGCTTCTGGACGACGGCCAGCAGCTTGCGCGCGAAGCTGCTTGGCTTCGCGGTGCCGGCTTCCCACCGCCAGACGGTACTGGCGCTGGCGTTGAGGCAGCGGGCAAACACCGTCAGGCTGACCTTGTTCTTCTCGCGAAGCTTCTTGATCGCCGCAGGGGCAAAGCACGGCGGGGTAGGTGGTTCGTCAGCATTCATCGCCCAGCCCTCGCTTCGGCACTCTGCCTCAATCGTCCGCATAAAGGTCCGCCATCAGCGCTTCGACACTCTCGAATCGTGCACCCTTCCCTACTTTCAGCTCGGCACGGCGTTCGGCACCTTGTCGAGCTGGTCCTGCAACTCGGGATCGAGCTGTTTCCTTCATCACGCTGCCTCCGCGACCCGCATCTCGATATGAAGCCCGGCGGCGCTGACTAGGTTGACCAGCGCATCGAGCGAGAACTTGTCGATCTTGCCCCGCAGCAGATCGTTTAACCGGGGCCGCGTGATGCCGAGCCGGCTGGCAGCGGCTTCTTGGGACAGGTTCCACGCCTTCACATGTCGGGTTAGCGCGATCATCAGATCGGAGCGCGCCGTCATGTTGGCGGATTGGGCCGGGGTGTCGGTCAGCGCATCCCAGACGTTATCGAATGTCTCCACGTTCATCGTTCGTCCTTCCATGCTCGGAGCCGGCCTGCCGCCAGGTCGAGATCCTTTTGCGCGGTCGCTTGCGTCTTTTTCTGAAAAGCGTGGAGCACCAAGACGCCTTCCTCGACCGCAGCGAGATAGATGACCCGGAACGCACCGGCCGCTTCCCTCACCCTGATTTCCCGCACGCCCGGCGCAACCGTCGTCATGGGCTTCCAGTCCGCAGGATCGTCGCCATTTTGAACTTGGCGGAGCTGGTAGCCCGCCCTCGACCGCGCTTTCTCAGGAAACTCCCGCAACCGTTGCCGACTGTCACCTAAAAAAAGGATCGACTTCACGCGCCCTCAGTATCAAAACTGATACATAAACGCAAGAGCGGCGTCACGCCATCGCTCGGATGAAGTGCTCGCCCTCGACATCGACCCAGATCAGCTCGCGGCGGCCACCGGGAGATTCCTTGATGATCGCGCCAGCCGGAGTGTCCGCTTCGCTGTAATAGATCGGGAAGCCCGCCTCGAGATGCGAGCGGGCAGCTGCGCCATCGTCGTTGAGCGCCGCATCCTCAGCGCAGAGGTGAGGATGCTTTGGGGCCTTCGGTTCCAATTCCTGGAGGCGCGTGATGAGTGAAGTCTATCAGACCCAAAGGACGATCGCGGAGGCGAGACTCCCGATTGAAGCTGAGAGCCGGGCCAAGAGCATCGTCGAGCAGCTCGGCGGTGTGTGGCGCGGCGGCCGCGGCGAATGCCGCTGCCCCGCGCACAACGATGGATCGCCCAGCCTGTCGGTTCGCCTCGGCGATACGGCCATCCTGTTCCACTGCTTCGCAGGCTGCACCTCCATCGAAATCATGAAGACATTGCAGCGGATGAAGCTGCACGATCGCAGCCCGCTGGAAATGCCGGAAGCGAAGCCCAAGCGCGACATGGGCGCGCTCGCACAGCGGCTCTGGAAGGCCAGCAAGTCGGTCGCCGGCACCCTGGCCGAGGAGTATCTCCTCGCCCGCGGCTTGTCCGTCCCCTTCCCCAAGGCTCTCCGCTTCAACCCGGCGACCGTCCTCGGATCCGGCGCCGACAAGCGCATCATGCCGGCGATGGTCGCCTCGATCGAAAACGACCTCGGCCTGGTCGCCGTGCAGCGTACCTTCCTCGACCCCGGTAACGTGCTGCGTAAGCCGATCGCAAAGCCCAAGGTGTCCTTGAGGGCGTAGCGTGGAAAGTACGCCAGACAACGCTAAGGACGAACAGTCAGGGAACGCTTAGGCGACGCGGCTATCCGGCGGCAGATTGAGGGCCTTGCGGCCATTGGAAGCAGCGGCTCTATCCCAGAGGAAATCGCCGGAGAAAGCAATATGCTCCCAGCCAACAGGGGAGGTATGGGCAAGCAGATCATCAGGCACCGCGACCGATGTTGACCGGAGATGTTGGGCAGCGGCATCCATGTAGATCGTGTTCCAATAGACGATCGCGGCGATGACCAGGTTGAGGCCGGATGCGCGATATTTCTGTGCCTCATGACTGCGGTCGATGATCCGACCCTGGCGGAATGTGTAGATCGCCTGCGTCAGGGCATGGCGCTGCTCGCTGTTGTTGAGGCCGGCATGGCATCGCCGGCGTAGATCGGGATTTTCCAGCCAATCCAGCATGAACAGCGTCCGCTCGATTTTGCCGATTTCCTGTAGCGCGACGTCGAGCTGGTTCTGCCGCTCATAGGCGGCGAGCTTTCGCAGCATGACCGACGGCGCCACGTGTCCGGCCTTGATCGACCCTACGAGGCGCAGCACGTCGTCCCATTGCTCAGCGATGATGTCGGACCGGATGCGCTTTCCCAATAGCGGGGTGAGGGACGGATAAGCTGCAACCGGCGCGATCGTCGCGAGCCGTCGGTCGGGAAAGTCGCGCAGGCGCGGGCAGAAGCGAAATCCAAGCATGGCGCACAGGGCAAAGACATGATCGGTCGCCCCGCCCGTGTCGGTGTAATGCTCGGCGATTTTCAGATCGGTGCCGTGGCTGGTGAGGCCGTCGAGGACATAGGGCGCCTCATGCGTCGCCGCTGAGATCACGTTGACGTGGTAAGGCGCGCGCTGATCGGAATTATGGGTGTAGAAGCTGAAGCCATGATCGACGCCATAGCGGGCGTTGATGTCGCCCCCCGATGCGCCGCGCTTCGCGCCCCTGAAGAACTGGCCATCGGAACTGGACGTGGTGCCATCGCCCCAGACCCGCGAGAATGGCAGGCGGTGGTGCGCATTGATGAGGACGGCGAGCGCCGCGCGGTAGCTGTCGTCGCGGATATAGGCGTCATGGGTCCACAGGAGCTGATCGCGCGTGACGCCCTGGCTCGCCGCCGCCATGCGCGACAGGCCGAGATTGGTCGCATCGGCGAGGATCGTGGCGAGCAGCGCGTTTTCATTGGGACACGGCTCGCCGGTGCGCAGGTTGGTGAACGCCGCAAGAAAGCCGGTTTCCCGCGCCACCTCATGCAGCAGCTCGGTGATGCGGATACGTGGCATCATGGCATCGAGCCGGTCGGCCAGCGCTTCGGCGTCGGGCGTCGCGATCGCGCGTACCGGCGATATCTGGAGGCGGGCGTCGCGGTATCGCACACCCTCCAGAGCGTCGCGCTTCAGGCGCTGGGCAAATTTCTTCAGCCGCCAGTCCAGTTCGCGGCCCCGCTGTTCGAGCCATTCGCCGGCTGTGGGTGGCAGGCCAAGAGCCGACACGATCGGCTTCGCCTTCGGTACGCTCAGCAGGTAGCTGTCGAACCGGCGGTATCCCGCCGATCGCTCCACCCAGACATCCCCGGAACGCAGCTTGTTGCGAAGATGCGCGATCGTCGCGATTTCCCAGAGCCGCCGGTTGATCTTGCCGTCATCGCCCACAACGATTTTCCGCCATTCCTTGCGGAAAGGCATCGGAGCGTCGGAGGGCAGATCGCGCTTGCCCGACTTGTTGAGGGTGCGCAGTATTTCAATGGCGGCGATCGTTTTCGCGCTGCCCTTTCCGGCCCTGAACTGGAGCGCTTCAAGCAGGTCGGGGGCGAACTTGCGCAACGTCGCATAGCGATCGGCCGCGACCGTCAGTGGGTCGAGGCTGGCGGTTTCCGCGATCGTCGCCACTTCCGGCCTGGCCCTCAGGAGGGTGTTCCACCCGACCGAGGCGTCCAGGGCCTCTATAGGGTCTTCGCCGGTATCGACCGCATCGGTGAGCGTGTCGATCGTCCTGCGAAAGATCAGCATCAGTCGCGCCACGTTCTTCGACGTGGTGGCATAGTTGCGCGTTTGGGCGTTCTTCGCGCGGGTGAAGATGCTGCCGATCAGCTTGTCCGCCATCTCTAGGGCGCTGTCGGTCAGCCGTTCTTCAAGATCGAGCAGGAAGGCAACCAGCGTGGCGCGCCGCCGGGAGGGAATATATCGCTCGGTCATATAGGCAGGCGAAGCGCGGCCTTCCGTGACATATTGCCGAAGTCGGTCCGCATGGATGCGACCAGCCACCTCCCGGGAGATGCCGATCTTTCGCACTTGCCGCAAGCGGTCGAGAATCTGGCGGATATGATCGGGCTTGGCAGCGACAGGGATGGTCTTGAGGAATGCGAGCTGGCTCATGCCGCCGGCGTCGTCAAAGAGCTGGTCAAGGGCTTGGACCTGTTCAGTGCTGAGATCGGCAATCAGGGCGTAGGCAGCCTGCTTGCGGGCACGCGCACGCCCCGCGCTGCTGGCGCGCTCGATGGTGGAGATGGACGGTAGCAGAATCCGGGCCTCGCGAAGGGCGGTGACGACGCCGCTTGCGATCGTCATCCCCTTGTCGGTTGCCCATGCCGTTTTCGCGGCCGCTTCTATCATAAAGGGGATATCGGCGCGGGTCGGCCCCCGAAGGCCTAGGCGCGCCGCCAGCTCGCGGGCATGGTCCGTCATCGTTTGATCCCGTGCGGCATAGTCGGCCAGATCAGTTACGCGCAGGCCAAGCTGCTCCGCGACGAAAGCGGCGAGATCATGGGGTATCGCTCCCCTGTCGCGTATCAATTGCGCGAGGGCGATGCCCGGATGCCGCAAAAGGGCGAGCTGCAGCGCGACGCCCAACCGGTTCCGTCGCTCCCGCCGCGCGCCGATGATCTCAATGTCCGCAGGCTCGAAGGTATAGAGCCGGGCCAGATGGTCACGATCGGTCGGGATCGCGAGGATCTGGCCGCGCTCGCTTTCGGTCAAGAGTTGATGCTTGCGCTTTGTCATGCCGATTCCTGTCCACAAAAGGTCAATTGCGACTATGGACAGGCATGAGTAAAGAGACATAGTATGTGGACGGATATGGGTGGGGTGAAGCGGTCGCGCTTCAGAGCGTCCACAGAACGACCGTTTGGGAGACGCCGGCATGAGCGATATTCTGGGCTATGCCCGTGTCAGCACCGGCGATCAGGATGTGGCGGGGCAGACCATACGTCTCGAGAAAGCCGGTGCCATTAAGGTGTTCACCGACGTCATGTCCGGCAAGAGCATGGATCGTCCCGGCCTCGTCGAACTTCTCGCCTACGCCCGCAAGGGCGACACGCTGGCCGTGGTGCGCCTCGATCGGCTCGGACGCTCGCTCGCCGAGCTTCTCGCTACGGTCGAGAAGCTGCGCGCCCAGGGCGTGGCGTTGCTGAGCCTTGAGGAGAAGATCGACACGTCGTCGGCCGCTGGCGAACTGATCTTCCATGTGTTCGGGGCCATCGCCCATTTCGAGCGGCGCCTGATCTCCGAACGGACGAAAGATGGCATCGCTGCTGCCCGCGCCAAGGGAAAGCGGCCTGGCCGTCAGCCCCTCGACATGGCCAGGGTCGATGCCGCCATCAAACTGGTGGAAGCCCGGATATCGCCAACGGAAGCCGCAAGGCAGCTCGGTATCGGCCGATCAACCATCTACCGGGAAATGCGCAGATTGGGTATCGAGCGCCCCGCCTGATCGGCGGGGTAGGGTGGAGAATTGCAGTCGTTCCGCTGTTGCGCAAGAAGGGGTAGTTTGCGGGAGAACACGAAATCCTAACGCTCAGCGGGTCATGAGGCGAGCACCTCGATGATCGGGCAGTCCGGCACCATATCGCCGGAGCATTGCGCGGCGGTCTGGGTCAGCACTTTCTCGATGCGCCTGAGATCGGCGATCTTCGCGCGCACATCGGCCAGATGCCGCTCAGTGCGCTCCTTGACCTCTGCGCAGGTCTGCGCGCCGCCCTCGACGAGGGCAAGCAGGCCGCGTACTTCGTCGAGCGAAAAGCCGAGTTCGCGGCCGCGCAAGATGAAGCGCAGGCGGGATACGTGGTCCTCGCCATAAATGCGGTAGCCGGAGGCCGTGCGCGGCGGGTCCGGCATCATACCGATTTTCTCGTAATAGCGGATGGTTTCCAGATTGCAGCCCGTAAGCTTGGCCAAGTCAGCGCGCTGCATTCCCTTCCCGAAAACGTGATCGCTCATCGGTCCAAAAAACCTCTTGAGTCTGTAGTACCTACAGAGCGTAGCATGAAGTGGAATAGCAATCGAGAGGCGAGTCGCATGGATCGCGCTAATATGCAAATGCAGGTTCTTGAGCAGCCAAAGGCAACGGCGAGCCGCCGGCCAGGATGGTTCGCGGCGGGCGGTGTGGTCGGAGCGATCCTCGCCTCGACGTGCTGCATCGCGCCGCTTCTCTTGTTGATGCTCGGCGTTTCCGGCGCCTGGATGGGCAACCTCACGGCCCTTGAACCCTACAAGCCCTACGCCGCCGCCGTAGCGCTCGTCTTTATCGGGCTCGGATTCCGGCAGGTCTATTTCAAGCCGAAGGGGGCCTGCGCGGAAGATTCCTACTGCGCTCGGCCGCAAGCCTCGCGCATCACCAAGTCGGCGCTGTGGCTGGCCACGGTTCTGGTCCTCCTTGCCCTGACAATCAGCTGGTGGGCGCCGCTGTTCTACTGATCACGCTACCCCATAGGAGAAACCCATATGAAACGCCCCCTTCTCATCGCGCTCGGCGCGGCGGCCCTGGGCGCCGCCGGCCTTCTCTCGGCGCCGACGATTTCACCGCTCGCCGCGCAAGCTGCCCCCGCGCAAGCCGCCGCGGTCCAGAAGACAACGTTCAGCATCGAAAACATGACGTGCGCCATGTGCCCGGTGACAGTGACAAAGGCGATGAAAGGCGTCGCCGGAGTGAAGTCCGTCACTGTCGACTTCGCCGCCAAGACGGCGACGGTCATTTATGACCCGGCGACCGCCACCGTCGCAGCCATTGCCGCCGCGTCCACCAATGCCGGCTATCCGGCCCGCCCGGCGGGATGAGGACCGCAGCATGAAGGACGCAACGCTTCTGAAGACCGGCATCGCCGGCTCGCTCATTGCTGTGATCTGCTGCGCCACGCCTTTGCTGGTTGTCCTGCTCGGCGCGATCGGGTTGTCGGCCTGGCTGGGCTGGATCGATTATGTCCTCATGCCGGCGCTCGCCTTCTTTGTCGCGCTCACCGGCTATGGCCTCTGGCGCCGACAACGCGCCGCAGATTGCTGTGCGACTGAAACACAAACGAACAAGGAAAATAGCTGAACATGTCAGACTGCTGCACCACCGAAGGAAGCCGTAAGGGCGGCTACGACCTTGCCGTCATCGGCGCCGGATCGGCCGGATTCTCGGCCGCGATCACCGCCGCCGATCAGGGCGCCAATGTCGCGCTGATCGGCCACGGCACCATCGGCGGCACCTGCGTCAATGTCGGCTGCGTGCCGTCGAAGACGATGATCCGCGCGGCCGAGGCGCTGCATGGTGTGCGGGCCGCGCAACGCTTTCCCGGCCTGGTCGGGGAAGCAAGCGTGGCCAACTGGCCCGCGCTCGTCGCGGCCAAGGACGAGCTGGTCACCAGCTTGCGGCAGAAGAAATATATTGACCTGCTGCCCGAGTACAACGGCGTTGCCTATCTGGAAGGCGCGGCGCGTCTGAACGGGCAGGGCGTGATGGTGAATGGCGCCGCGATTTCAGCGGGCAAGATCATCATCGCGACCGGCACCTCGCCGGCCCTGCCGGACATTCCCGGCATTGAGGAGGTGCCTTATCTCACCAGCACGACTGCCCTGGAACTTGGCGCGCTACCGCGCTCATTGCTCGTCATCGGCGGCGGCTATATCGGCTGCGAACTGGCGCAGATGTTCGCGCGCGTCGGCGTGGCGGTGACGCTCATCACCCGCCGCCGCTTGCTGCCGGAGGCCGAGCCGGAAATCTCCGAGGCGCTGACCGGCTATCTCCGCGACGAGGGCATTACCGTCCGGACCGGACTAACTTATCGCGGAATCGCGCGCACGGCTGCCGGCGTCGAGCTGAGTATCACCACCGACGGCGCACAGCAGGTGATCGCCGCCGAGCAGGTGCTCGTAGCCACCGGACGGGCGCCGAATACCGATGGCCTCGGCCTTGTCGAAGCGGGCATCGCCCAAGCCGACAACGGCAGTGTGGTCGTGGACGACCGGATGCGCACCTCGAGACCGGATGTCTATGCGGCCGGCGACGTCACCGGTCGCGATCAGTTTGTCTATATGGCGGCCTATGGCGCGAAGCTCGCCGCGCACAACGCGCTGAACGGCGACGACCTCGTCTACGACAATACGGTCATGCCCTGGGTCACGTTTACCGACCCACAGGTGGCGGGCGTGGGACTGAGCGAAAGGGCAGCGCAGGCAGCGGGCTTCGAGACCAAGACCTCGATCGTCGCCCTCGACCAGGTGCCGCGGGCACTGGCCGCTCGCGACACACGGGGGTTGATCAAGCTGGTCGCTGACAAAACGTCCGATCGCCTGCTGGGCGGTCAAATCGTCGCGCCCGAGGGAGCCGACAGCATCCAGACCATGGTGCTCGCGATCAAACACGGCATGACGACGAAGGCGCTGGGCGAGACGATCTTTCCCTATCTCACCACGGTCGAGGGCCTGAAACTCGCCGCACAGGGCTTCGGCAAGGATGTGGCAAAACTGTCCTGCTGCGCAGGATGAAAGAGAGCGTCATGAGCCCCACTACATATATCGAGCATTTCCCGTCGATCAGTCGGTCTCAAGATTCCGCGGAACTCCTCGTCGCGCTGTTGCGGGAACTCGCCAAGGGGCGCCCGGTATCGCGAACCACGCTTGCCGGGATTCTCAACTGGCCTGATGAGCGCATCGCCGCCGTGCTCGCGCAAACCGCCAGTACCGAATATGATGATGACGGAAACATCATCGGCCACGGCCTCACCCTACGCGAAACGGCGCATTCCTTCGAGATCGACGGCCGCCGCCTCTACGCCTGGTGCGCTTTGGATACATTGATGTTTCCGGCGCTGCTCGGCTGTACAGCCCGCGTCTCATCGCGTTGCGCTGCCACCGGAGCGCCCGTTTCGCTTACCGTGTCACCCAACGAGATACGGGCTGTTGAACCCGCCGACGTGGCGGTGTCGTTGGTGCCGCCGCAGGAAACGAACGACGTTCGTCGGTCCTTCTGCTGCCACGTCCATTTCTTTGCTTCTACCCATGTGGCGCAAGACTGGGCCTCCAAGCGTCCGGGGTTGACCATCATCGGCGTTCGGGAGGCTTTTTGTGTGGGCCAGGAGCTGAATCGACAGCTGTTGCACCCGCCACACCGGGCAACGCCATGATCGCATACAACCCAGTTGACATCGGATTTGCAGCGCGCGGATCGAACTCCGGGGAGCGCATGCCCTGCCGACAGAGGAGGGAGGTGTCCGATGCCCCCTACACAGCGTCCCGTCTGGCCCATGATGCCGGAGTGAGCGTACATATTGTGCGCGACTATGTGCTGCGCGGGCTGCTGCGCCCGGCGCGCCGCACGCAGAGCGGTCACCGTCTCTATGACGATCATGCGCTGGAGCGGATGCGCTTCGTGCGCACCTTGTTCGAGGCGGGCGTCGGCCTCGATGAACTGACCAGGCTGTGTCACGCTCTGGACGGCGGCGGCGGCGATGCCATCGAATTTCTGCTATGCCTGCGGGCACGACTTGCCGCGCGGCGCGCAGCCCTGGACGTGCTGGACGGGCATCTGGAGCAAATGATTTCCGCCATCGGTGCCGACACCGCCAAAGAATCCGCCCGTGCCTGACAACCCTGCTTCCGAATCATCCTTCCACTGCCGCCTTTGGCCGGGCGGGTCGCCGCAATTGCGCCCGGCCAGCGCCGCATCGCTGACCATAGGCGATCATACCCGTGCCCCCGCCCGGGCGATCGCCTGTTCGCGGCGGCGATGCGGCGCATCATCTCTCGTCGCGCCGCGTTTGATTTCCGCCCCCCGTTCCTGCTGTGACAATGTCGTTTTCTGAGTTCATCATCGACACATTGCTGCCGCTTGTCGCCGCCGCGACGGTCGGCCTGACACTGGGCTTCGAGCGTGAACTGGCGCGCAAACCCGCAGGCCTTCGGACACAGTTTCTGATCACGTTGGGCACGGCCATATTCGTCCTGGCTGGGCGCTCAATTCCGGGGATGGAAACCGGACGGGTCGCGGCAAATGTGGTGACGGGCCTCGGGTTTCTGGGTGCGGGAGTTATATTGCAGCATCGCGGCACCGTGCGCGGGTTGACGACCGCCGCTCTTATCTGGGTGAACGGCGCGTTGGGCCTTGCTGCCGCCACGCAGGAGTATGTGTTGGCGGGCGTAGGCGTCGGTCTGGCGCTGGCCGCGCTGCGCGTGCTTGCGCTCATCGAAAAACGCTTAGGCGAAAAGTGGCAAATCCTCGAATATCAAATTACAACATATGAGAACGAGAGCGTTGTCCAAGCCATCCACGACGCTCTCAGCAAATGCCGATTACAGGAAGGTCCGCTTGCATACGAACGACAGGACGGGGTAACCCGGATGCATATCTCGTTCTGCGACACTCCCACGCGGCACCGTGAATTCTTGGAGCAGCTCCGCAAGATGTCAGACGTCACAGATGTCAGGGTGCTGTGACGTCAGGCTGTGATCAGGTTGATCGCGGTTACTCGATGGAGGCCCGCCCCTTCCCCGATCGACGGTTCTCCGAACGTTCTCACTTAGCGTTGTCTGGCGTACTTTCCACGCTGTGCCCTCAACAAAAGCCGCGGAGAATGGGACTGACCAAAGCGTTGTGCATATCGAATGCCCGAGCATTCCGGGCGAGTAGCTGCACGGCACGCGAGGTGAGAGCCGGCGAGCCGAGGGAGTGACGCATGAAGGTCAATGAAAGAGGGCATGATGGTGGCGGACCTTGGAGCCGTTATCTCGACAAGCTCGGCATTGCCGGATCCGTGTTCGCAGCCCTCTGTTGCCTGGGCTTCCCGGCGCTGTTGTCGATCATACTTGCGCTGATTCTCGGAAGCGACAGCGCGATCATCCTCTACGTCGGGATCGCCGGCCTTATCATTGCGAGTGGCCTGAACGTCTGGCTGCGCAGCCGGCAGCTTCGGCACCACTGAGGCATCCGCAACACGACCACCAGGAATCGCCATCTGGAACTGTCCGCGCCTTCAGGCGCAAGGATGTGTGCCCCAAGCAGCTTGCGTGTGCCGCCGTCCGCTACAAGCTTGATCAGGCCGCGTGTATCCCGGGCCGTGAGCGCGCGGGGCACGTTGTCGAGCGAAAGCACGGAAGTGCCGACAATTGTACCCGGCGGCGCGCGCCTGCGCTTCCGTGAGGCCGACGCTTCCTGTTCTTTGCGCTCGGAGCGCAGCAATCACTCATGACTTGAACTTTCCTGAGTTCTTATCCGTCTCGCAGCAGTCGATGACGGCCGGGGCAGATGCGTTGCGTCGGTAGAGCCCGATCCCGATCAGCCCGAGCGAGGCGACCAGAACCGGGATCAGGACATAATCGGCCTTGGCCACCAGTGCTGAGAGCCCGATCGCTCCCAGCGCAATCCCAAGGATTGGGGTCGCGCAGCAGAGCGCCGCGACGACCGCTCCGATGACGCCCGTTCGAAAGAGGGCGCGATTATTCATTGCGGTCACGTCAGCGCGCGAGAGCCGCGGTCTTCACGCCCGTCACGGTCGAAGGATAGCCGGCATTCGTGGTCGCCTGGGCCAGTGCCTTGGCCGTGACCTTCTCATCGTCGAAGGTCACGGTCGCCGTGGCCCGACCGTCCCGCTCCACGACCACGACCTGGCTGACACCGGGGATGCGCGAGAGCGTTCTTTTTACGATTGGTGCACAGGTCACGCAGCTCACATTCTCCACCGCAAGTGTGGCGGTCCGAGGGGCGGCGTAAGCGCCACCAGCGAGAGTTAAGGCGGCGGCGGTCAATGCAGTGCGAATCAAGGTCTTCATGGTCACAAGTCTCCTGGTTTGAAAGGTTGCATCAGAGGTCGAGAAGGAACGGCGCAGCATAAGGGAACGCCATCGCTGCGAAGACGAGCACGGTCGCAGCCCACAGCCCGATTTTGGCAACCCGGCTCGCGCCCGGGCGAGCACAAGCACTACCTTCCGCGCAGGCCACCTTCGGCTGGCGGTAGACGCGCCAGAAGCCCACAGCGAGAAAGACAAGCGCTGCGACCACAAAGACGGGCTGGTAAGGCGCAAGCGCAGTCAGGTTTCCGATCCACGCCCCGCTCACGCCAATGCTGAACAGAACAAGCGGCAGTATGCAGCAGGACGATGCGCCAAGGGCGGCCAGGATCCCGCCCGCCATCAACAGTTTCTGCCCGCCCTGCGACGTCCCCGCTTCGGGTTTGCCGGTCAGCCGCGCCGGGGCCGTTCGAACATACTCACTCATTCCTTATCTCCTCGATCTTTTCAAGATAGTGCCTGTAGCACCTACAGGTTCAAGTGCTATTTCAGAGCGAGGTCTGCGGCCTCGCACTGAAGGCGCCGCCGACAGGCGCCCTACCAGGCGTCACCTCAAGCTTTGTACGCTGAACAACGATTTTCCGGACATAATGTGAACATTGGTGTCAGGCAGCGGCGCGAAGGTACTGGTAGAGGGTTTCGCGGCTGATGCCCATGTCGCGCGCGATGGTCGCCTTGCGTTCACCGGCGGCAACGCGGCGGTGCAGATCGGCAATCATCTCATCCGAGAGCGACCGTTTCCGCCCCCGATAGGCGCCGCGCTGCCGAGCGATCGCAATGCCTTCGCGTTGCCGTTCGCGGATCAGGGCGCGCTCGAACTCAGCAAACGCACCCATGACCGAGAGCATCAGATTGGCCATCGGGGAGTCCTCCCCCGAGAAGGACAGGCTTTCCTTCTCAAACTCGATCCGGATACCTCGCTTGGTGAGGCCCTGGACCAGCTTGCGCAGGTCATCCAGATTGCGGGCCAACCGATCCATGCTGTGGACGACGACGGTATCGCCTTCGCGGGCGAAAGTGAGCAGAGCCTCAAGCTGGGGGCGGTTGACGTCCTTGCCCGATGCCTTGTCGGTGAAGGTCCGATCGAGCGACTGACCTTCCAATTGGCGATCCACATTCTGATCGAACGTGCTGACCCGGACATAGCCGATCCGTTGCCCCTTCACTGCGCACTCTCTCCATCAAAATGTCAGGTTGAAATCTATGATACGCAACGACATTCGTCAACAAATTCCGTTTAGTACCCTAATCTGACAGAAACCGCGGTAGCGCCCTGACGTCCGGTTAGGCTATACTCCAGATTGACGCTAGGCGGTAAACTCATAAATTTAGTTGCGCGAAGCGGTACTGGTTGATTCAAGGCTCGTGAAAGGAGCCTTGCAATGCATCGCCGTTTTGAACTGACAGATTTCGAGTGGTCAATTATTGAGCCG
>NZ_JNFD01000028.1 GCF_000756375.1 Sphingopyxis sp. LC81
AAGCCACTCGCAAGGCCGACGCCGCGGGTCACTGGCGCTTCTCGGCGCCGAAGAAATATGGCGGCAAGGACGGCAGCAACCTCTGGATGGCGGTGATCCGCGAGCACTTCGCGGCGAAGGGGCTGGGGCTCCACAACGACCTTCAGAACGAGCACAGCATCGTCGGCAACTTCCCCTTCGTCGAGATGTTCGAGCAGTTCGCGACGAGCGACGAGCAGAAGGCCGAGTTCATCCTCGGCGGGTTCGAGGGCAAGCGCCGCACCGCGTTCGGGCTCACCGAGCCCGACCATGGATCGGACGCGACGCACATGGAAACGCGCGCCGTGCGCGAGACGCGCGACGGCGTCGACGGCTGGCGGATCGACGGGCGCAAGATGTGGATCACCGGCATGCACAGCGCGACGCACTGCGCGACCTTCTGCCGCACGAGCGGCGACGACGGCGATGCGAAGGGCATCACCTGCCTGCTCGTCCCCACCGGCACGCCCGGCATGACGGTCGACGAGTATCTGTGGACGTTCAACATGCCGACCGACCATCCAAGGATGACGTTCAGCGATGTGTGGGTGCCGGATAGCGCCAGATTAGGCCCCGAGGGCGGCGCGCTCGCGATCGCGCAGAGCTTCGTCCACCAGAACCGCATCCGGCAGGCGGCGAGCTCGCTGGGCGCGGCGGTCTATTGCATCGAGGAGAGCGTCAAATACGCACGCCAGCGCAAGCCGTTCGGCGAGGCGCTCGCGAAGAACCAGGCGATCCAGTTCCCGCTCGTCGAGCTCGCGACGCAGGCCGAGATGCTGCGCCTGCTGATCCGCAAGACCGCGTGGGACATGGACAACACGCCGCACAAGGAGGTCGAGCGCACCCTCTCCGACAAGGTCAGCATGTGCAACTACTGGGCGAACCGTCTCGTCTGCGAAGCCGCCGACCGCGCGATGCAGGTCCATGGCGGCATCGGCTACTCACGCCACAAGCCGTTCGAGCACATCTACCGCCACCACCGCCGATACCGCATCACCGAGGGCGCCGAAGAGATACAAATGCGAAAGGTCGCGGCTTACCTGTTCGGATATATGGGGCCGCGGCGCGAAACGATCGGGAAGCTGTGAACCGACCCCGCACGCTTTACGACAAGATATGGGATGCGCACGCCGTCGCCGAGGATGACGGCGAGACTTTGCTCTATATCGACCTGCACCTGCTGCACGAGGTGACCTCGCCGCAAGCCTTCGCCGGGCTGGCGGCGGCGGGGCGGGCGGTGCGGCGTCCCGAGCGCGCACTCGCCCTGTCCGATCATAATGTGCCCACCGCGGGGCAGGCGGCGGGCCCCGCCGGGGTCGCCGATGCCGAAGCGCGCGCGCAGCTCGAAGCGCTGGTCAGCAATACGCGCCATTTCGGGATCGAGAATTTCCCGATGGGCGATCCGCGCGGCGGGATCGTCCATGTCGTCGGGCCCGAACAGGGACGCTCGCAGCCGGGGATGACGATCGTTTGCGGCGACAGCCACACCTCGACGCATGGAGCGTTCGGGGCGCTGGCGTTCGGCATCGGCACGTCGGAGGTCGAGCATGTGCTGGCGACGCAGACGATCCGCCAGCGCCGGTCACGCAACATGCGCGTGACGGTCGACGGCCTGCTCGCGCCGCATGTCCATGCCAAGGATCTTGCGCTCCACCTGCTCGGCGTGATCGGCGTCGACGGGGCGGGAGGGCATGTCGTCGAATATGCCGGCGAAGCCGTGCGCGCGCTGTCGATGGAGGCCCGGATGACGCTGTGCAATCTCAGCATCGAAATGGGCGCGCGCGCAGGGCTGGTCGCGCCCGATGCGACGACCTTCGCCTATCTGGCGGGTCGGCCCGCGGCGCCGACAGGGAAGGCGTGGGACGTCGCGCGGGCGCGCTGGGCGGCCCTCGCAAGCGATGATGCGGCGATATTCGACCGCGAGCTCCGGGTCGACGCGCGCGATGTCCAGCCGATGGTGAGCTGGGGCACGAACCCGTCGCAGGTTGTCGCGATCGACGGGCTGGTTCCCGATCCGGCCGGGCTGCCGAGCGCCGAAGCGCGCGGAGCAGCTGAGCGGGCGCTTGCCTATATGGACCTCGATCCCGGGGCGCCAATCGCCGGTCAGTGGCTCGACCGGGTGTTCATCGGCAGCTGCACCAACAGCCGGATCGAGGATTTGCGCGTCGTGGCAGAGGTCGTGCGCGGCCGCCGCGTCGCGCCACATGTTCGCGCGATGGTCGTGCCGGGCTCGGGGCTGGTCAAAAGACAGGCCGAGGAAGAGGGGATCGACCGCGTCCTGCGCGACGCGGGGTTCGACTGGCGCGAGCCCGGCTGTTCGATGTGCGTCGGCATGAACGCCGACCGACTGCAGCCCGGCGAGCGCTGTGCCGCGACGTCGAACCGCAATTTCGAGAACCGGCAGGGACGTGGCGGGCGCACCCATTTGATGAGCCCGGCTCTCGCGGCGGCGAGTGCGATTGCGGGCTGCATCGCGGCGCCCGAAATGCCCGGCTAGGGTCAGACTCTAGAGCGCGGCTTCGAACCGCGCGATCGCATCGGCGTGGCGCAGCGTGCGGGCGATGTCGTCGAGCCCCTCCATCAGGATCCGGCGATCATCGGGATCGATCGCGAAATCGATCACCTCGCCCGACGCGAGCCGTATCTGCTGTGCATCCAGATCGACCTCGACCGGCGCATATTGGGCAAGTGCGATTTCGTCGCGCAGCCGCGCGCATGTTGCGTCGGGCAGGCGGATCAGCAGCAGGCCATTCTTGCGGGCGTTACCGGCAAAGATATCGCCAAAGCTTGGCGCGATGACACAGCGAATACCGAAGTCGGTGAGCGCCCACACCGCATGCTCGCGCGACGACCCGCAGCCGAAATTGCGGTCGGCGACGACCACCTGCGCACTACGGCATGTCGGCTGATTCAGGATGAAATCGCACCGTTCGCTTCCGTCCGACGCAAAGCGAAGCTCGCGAAACAGATGTTTGCCAAGCCCCGAGCGGGTCAGCGATTTCATATATTGCGCGGGGATGATCATGTCGGTGTCGACATTGGCGAGCGGCAGCGGGGCCGCAATCGCCTTCATCCGGGTAAATTTTTGCACATCGCCTCCAGTAACTTAGTATTCTAAGTAAATGGATCGGCCGATCTTGTCCAACATTATCGCGGGGTTGGAAGGGTGATACGGCGCAAGATGGCGATGAAGACAGTTGCCGCGCGAATCTTCGCGTCCTAAGGTTCACGCTTGCGCGGGCCGGTGCCGGGCGCCGGGGATCGCGACAGGGGAGCAGGGTTTTGGCAAAGAAAACACAGGATTACCGGCATCCAGCCGAATATTATACCGATCCGGAAAACAGCATCGGCTATCTGGCGCGCGTCGTCTTCCGCTCCTTTTCGCGGCTGCTCGAGCGCCGCACGCTGACGCACGATGTATCGGCGGGGCAGTGGCGGTTCCTGCGCCAGCTATGGCGCGAGGACGGCATCACCCAGCGCGAACTCAGCGAACGCGTCGGCATGCGCGAACCGACGACGGTCGTTGCGCTCAAGGGGCTAGAAAAGGCCGGGCTGATCACGCGCAAGAAGACCGCCGACGACCGCCGCAAGACCTTCATTCACCTGACCCCGCACGCGAAAAAGCTCGAACTGATCCTCGCGCCGATGAACGCCGAGATTCACGAGATCGCGACCAAGGGCATGACCGACGAGGAGGTCGAGGTGCTGCAGGGGTTGATGCGCCGCGTCATCGACAATCTCGGCGATGAAACGCGCAAGCTTGCGGTGCTGTCCGACATCAAGGCCTGATCGCTTGCATTTGCCGCGCATCCGGACAATAGGTTAGTATTCTAACTATGTCGTCCGGGAGGGAAAATGACCAGCATCGCCGTTATCGTCGGAAGCACGCGCGAGGGGTCTTTTAACCGCGCATTGGGCGAAGTCGCCGCGGCCAGCCTCGAAGCGCAGGGGGCAAGCGTGACGCGGGTCGATCTCGCAGCGTTCGACCTGCCGCTCTATTCGGCGGCGCTGGAGGCAAATGCCTTTCCGCCCGACGCGCTGAAGCTCAAGGCGCTGTTCGTCGCGCAGGACGGCCTGTTGTTCGTATCGCCCGAATATAATGGCTCGCTGTCGCCGCTGCTCAAGAATGCGATCGACTGGGCCTCGCGCCCGACCGGCGACGAAAACCTTGTCGCGCTGACCGCCTATCGCGGCAAGGCGGCGGCGATCATGTCGGCGTCGATCAGTCCGTTCGGCGGGCTCCGCGGGCTGATGCACCTCCGCCAGATATTGTCGACGATCCAGATGCTGGTGATTCCCGAACAGGTGCTGGTGCCGAACGCGCACGCCGCCTTTGCCGAGGATGGCAGCTTGAAGGAACCGCTGCCGGCGTCGCTGGTCGAAATGACCGCCGGACGGCTGATCGCGGTCGCGAAGGCGCTGTCGGCCTAGGTCCTGACCCTAGCGGCGCGGGGCGGCGGCAGGGCGGTCGATATTGTCGCCCCAGTCGGCCTCGAGCGCCGCGAACAAGGCGTCGAACTTGTCCTGTCCCAGCTTGGTCGCGATTTGTGCAGTAAGCTCGTCCATCGAGCGCTGCGCGTCCTTGCGCATGCGCGCGCCGAGGTCGGTCAGCGACACGATCATGTGGCGGCGGTCGGCGGGGTCGACGTCCATCTGCACGATGCCGAGCTTCACCATCTGGTTGATCGTGCTGTGGATCGCCTGCCGCGATATGCCCAGATTGCGCGCGATGTCCGACGGGCGCACGATACCGCTGACGATATTCGTCATCACCATCGATTGCGGGCGGTTGACGTCGGGCCAGCCATGGTCGTGGAGCCGTGCCTGAAGCCCTTCGTCGAGCCAGCAGAAGCGCTGGAAAAGCGCGATGATAAGCTGGTTGGTGCGCATGGACGCGATGATATGCCCCTGTTGCCGGCGGGGTGCCGACGTCCGCAAGCTAGAAGAGCAGGACGAGCGAAGCAAGGCAGAGCGGCGTTGCAAAGGTAAAATACTTAGCATACTATCTATTGTAACGAGAATGGAGAGAGAGTCGCATGGACGGGTTGATGCAGAATGTGCCGCTGACGGTCGACCGGATCATCGATCATGCGGCGAACTGGCACGGCGCGCGCGCGATCGTGTCGCGCGATGCCGAGGGGCGCGTCACCCGCTCGACCTGGGCCGACGTCCATGCCGATGCGAAGCGCGTCTCGAACGCGCTCGCCGCCGAAGGGATCAAGCCCGGCGACCGTGTTGCGACGATGGCGTGGAACGGCGCGCGGCACCTTGCCGCCTGGTACGGCGCGGCGGGGATGGGGGTGGTGCTCCATACGCTCAATCCGCGGCTCTTTCCCGAACAGATCGCCTATATCGCGAACCACGCGGGCGATCGGTTGCTGATCGCCGACCCGGCGACCGCAGAGTTGGTCGAGCAATTGCTGCCGCAGGTGCCGTCGATCGAGAAGGTGATCTTTTTCTGCGACGCTGCGTCGATGCCGCAAACCAGCTTTGCCGCGACCGCCTTCGACGACTGGATTGCCGGGCAACCCGCCGAATATGTCTGGGGCGGGTTCGACGAAAATGCCGCGTGCGGGCTTTGCTATACCAGCGGTACGACGGGGAATCCTAAGGGCGTGCTCTATTCGCACCGGTCGAACTATATTCACGCGCTGATGACCTTGCAGCGCGACGCGCTCGGCCTGTCGGCGCGCGACACCGTGCTGCTCGTCGTGCCCATGTATCATGCCAACGCGTGGGGCGTCGTCTATTCGGCGCCCGCGGTCGGCGCGAAACTGGTGCTCCCGGGTCAGCGGATGGACGGCGAAACGATCTATAATCTGATCGAAGAGGAGGGCGTTACTTATTCCGCCGCCGTGCCAACAGTGTGGCAGATGTTGCTGCAATATATGCAGGAAAATGGAAAGCGCTTCACGACTTTGGAGCGCGTAACGATCGGCGGGTCGGCGTGCCCCGAATCGATCATCCGCACCTTCCGCGACGATTATGGCGTCGACGTCATCCAGGGCTGGGGCATGACCGAAACCTCGCCGCTCGGCACGGTGTCGGTGCCCAATGCCGCGGTCGCGGCCAAATCCGACGCCGAGCAGATGGCGTATAAGCTCAAGCAGGGCCGGCTGCTCTGCGGTCTCGACATGAAGCTCGTCGACGATGCGGGCAACCGCCTGCCGCACGACGGCAAGACGCCGGGGCGGCTGATGGTCAAGGGGCCGACGATCGCGGGCGCCTATTATGGCGGCGAGGGCGGTGACGTGCTCGACGCCGAAGGCTTTTTCGACACCGGCGACGTCAGCACGATCGACGCCGAAGGCTATATGCAGATCACCGACCGCGCCAAGGATGTCGTGAAGTCGGGCGGCGAGTGGATCAGCTCGATCGAGATCGAGAATATCGCGATGGGGCATGAGGCGGTCGCCAACGCCGCCGTTGTCGGGGTCGCGCATCCGAAGTGGGACGAGCGGCCGATCCTGCTCTGCCAGTTGAAGCCCGGCGTCAGCGCCTCCGCCGACGATCTCAAATCCTTTCTCGACGGCAAGATCGCCAAATGGTGGATGCCCGACGACGTGCTGTTCGTCGCGGATATCCCGCTGGGGCCGACGGGCAAGATCGACAAGAAGGCGATCCGCGCGGGGCTGGAGGGCTATGAGCTGCCCTTCGAAGTCACCCGCTGACATAATCATAAACAGGAGAGACGATGATGGACCCGAACGGGATCGAAGGACTGGACGCGCAATTCGTAGGGCTGGCGTCGCCGACCGCGCCGCGTATTCAGGCGGGCGGGCATCCGTGCCAGGGCATCTATTGGACCGAGGCGGGCAAGCGGCCAAAGATCGCGATCATCGCCACCCATTATAATGTCGATTTCAAGGAACATTATATCGCGCCCTATTTCGCGCGGCAGGGTTTCGGCTTCCTCGGCTGGAACACGCGCTATCGCGGGTTCGAGGACCAGTTCCTGCTGGAACATGCGATCCTCGACATCGGCGTGGGCATGAAATGGCTGAAGGAAGTGGCGGGCGTCGAGCAGATCGTCATCCTCGGCAACTCGGGCGGCGGCTCGCTGATGGGCGCCTATCAGGCCGAAGCGATCGCGCCGACCTTGACCGATCGCCTGCCCTCGGTCGGGCAGGACGCGCTGGCGCAACTGATCAAGGGCGATCTCTATATCAGCTTCAACGCGCACCAGGGGCGTCCCGAAGTGCTCACCGACTGGATGGACGCGTCGGTGATCGACGAGAATGATCCGACCCTCACCGACCCCGAGCTCGACCCGTTCAACCCCGACAACGGCCCGCCCTATTCGGACGAATTCATCGCGAAATATCGCGCCGGCCAGCGCGCGCGCAACCAGCGCATCACCGACTGGGCGAAGGCCGAGCTCGCACGGCTCAACGCGGCGGGCATTCCCGACCGCATCTTTCCGATGTTCCGGTGCTGGGGCGATATCCGCTGCGTCGATCCGGCGATCGACCCGTCGGACCGCAAGCCCAACTGGTGCTATCGCGGCGACCCCGCGACCGCGAACCGCACGCCGAGCATCGGGCGCGCGAACACGATCAAGACTTGGCTCAACATGTGGAGCCTCGAAACCTCGCCGTGCCAGGGGCAGCCGCACCTCGCCAAACACGACACGCCCGCGCTCGTCGTACAGGGCACCGCCGACACGGGCGTATTCCCGAGCGACGCGCGCAAGATCTTCGATTTCCTCGGGAGCAGCGACAAGAAGCTCGAATTGATCCCCGGCGCACATTATTTCGAGGACTCGATCGAAGAACGACAGAACGCCGCCGACCTCGTCGGCGCGTGGATTCGGGAGAAGCTGTGACGTGACGGCCGACGCCGACATCATCGACGGATTGCGCGCCGCCGGGTTGGTGGGCGAGGGCGATGTCGTCCTCGAACCGCTGACCGGCGGCGTGTCATGCGACGTGTGGAAGGTCGAGACGCCGGCGGGGCCGATCGTCGTCAAGCGCCCGCTCGAACAGCTCCGCGTCGCCGCCGAATGGCACGCGCCGATCGAGCGCGGCCAGAGCGAGGTGCGCTGGCTCCGGCGCGCGCGGGGGGTCGATGTGCGTTCGGCGCCCGAGGTGCTCGCCGAACTGCCCGGCTATGGCTTCGCGATGCGTTTCCTCCCCGATTGCCCGGTGTGGAAGGACGAACTGATGGCCGGGCGGGTCGACGTTGGTTTCGCCGCCGCTGTGGGCCGGGGGATTGTCGCTGTCCATACCGCGACAGCGAATAATCCGGGCGATCGCGATGCCTTTCCGAACGACGCGATGTTCCGCGCGCTGCGCGTCGATCCGTTCCTACTTTTCGTCGCCGAACATGACGCCGAGCTGGCGCCGGTCTTGCGGGCGCTCGCCGACGGCCTCTCGTCGCGCAAGATCGCGCTCGTCCACGGCGACGTCAGCCCCAAGAATATCCTCGTCAGCAGCGACGGCCCGGTGTTCCTCGATGCCGAATGCGCCGTTTATGGCGACCCGGCGTTCGACCTTGCCTTCTGCACGACGCATCTGCTGCTGAAGGCGGTGTGGTCGGGCGATGCCCGGATGAACGAAGCGGCGGGCGCCCTCGTTGCGGCCTATCGCACTGGCATAGACTGGGAGGATGCGGACGCAGTTCTGCTCCGCGCCGGACAACTCACCGCGGCGCTGCTCCTCGCGCGTGTCGAGGGCAAATCGCCCGCACCCTATCTCACCGACCCCGAACATAAGCGCGTCGTGCGCGATCAGGCGCGGGGGCTGATTGTCGCGCCGTCGCCGATCGACGTGCTCGTCGCCAACTGGAAAAGGACTTTTGCATGACCTCGCGTATCGCCTCCGTCACCGGCCGCCAGCTTTGGGATTCGCGCGGCCGGCCCACCGTCGAGGCCGAAGTCGTGCTCGAATCGGGCGCGGTCGGGCGCGCGATCGCTCCCGCGGGCGCCTCGCGCGGGGCGCATGAGGCAATCGACCTGCGCGATGGCGGCGAAGCGTTCGGCGGCTTCGGCGTCAATCGCGCGGTCGCGGGGATCGGGTCGGAGATTGCGAATGCGATCGCGGGCATGGATGCGCGCGATCAGGGAGCGGTCGACGCGGCGCTTTCTGACCTCGACGGCACGCTGAACAAGGCGCGGCTCGGCGCGAACGCGGTTGTCGCGGTGTCGATGGCGGTGCTCCACGCTGCCGCGGCGGACGCGCGCGAACCGCTCTGGCGCTATCTCGCCGGGGATCGCAAGGTGCGCGTGCCGCTGCCCGAAATCCAGATTTTCGGCGGCGGGGCGCATGCCGGACGGCGCACCGACGTGCAGGATTTCATGGTGATGTGCCCCAAGGCGGGCAGCTTCCGCCGCGCGCTCGAAATCACCGACGATGTCTATCGCGCCGCGGGCAAGCTGATGGAGGCGAAGGGACCGCTGTCGGGGGTCGCCGACGAAGGCGGCTGGTGGCCGAATTTCGCGTCGAACGAGGATGCGCTGGACACGCTGACGAAGGCCATCGAGGCGAGCGGGCATCGCGCGGGCGAGGAGGTGTTCATCTCACTCGACATCGCGGCGAACGAATTGGGCGACGCCGACGGCTATAATCTCGCGCTCGACGACGGGCGCCTGTCGGGCGAAGCGATGGCAGCGCGCATTATCGACTGGGCGAAGCGTTATCCGATCCTGTCGATCGAGGATCCGGCGGGACAGGACGACTGGACGACGATGGCGGCGGTCACCGCTGCAATTGGCGAGCAGGTGCAGATCATCGGCGACGATGTGCTCGTCACCAACGCCGCGCGCGTCGAACGCGCGGGCGACGCGGCGGTGTGCAACGCCGCGCTGATCAAGGTCAACCAGGTCGGCACCGTCACCGAGGCAAAGGCCGCGCTCGACGCCGCCGTCGCGCGGGGCTGGGGCGCGATCGTTTCGGCGCGCTCGGGTGAGAGCGAGGATGTGACCATCGCGCATCTTGCGACGGGGTGGGACGCGGGGCAATTGAAGGTCGGCAGCTTCACGCGCTCCGAACGCATGGCGAAGTGGAACGAAATGCTGCGGATCGAGGAAGCGATGGGCGGCGACGCCGAGTTCGCGGGCTTTTCTGCCTTCGCTGGATCGATCGGCCGGGTAGCGGCATGATCGTCCTTCACGCCCGTCCAAGCCCGGGATTCCGTGACGCGGTCGATGCCATATTCGGTCCCGGTGTGGTGACGCATGTCGACGAGGCGGCACCGCTCGATGCGGTTACGCCGGATATCACCGCGCTGCTCCACGTGCTGACCCCTGTGACACCCGAGTTCATCGCGTCGGCGCCGAAATTGAAGCTGATCCAAAAGCTCGGCGTCGGGGTGAATACGATCGCGCTCGATGCCGCCCGTGACCATGGAGTAGCCGTCTGCAACATGCCCGGCACCAACAGCCAGGCGGTTGCCGAAATGGCGCTGTCGCTGATGATGGCGGTACTGCGCCGGACCTGCTTCTTCGACACGCGTACGCGCGCCGGCGAGGGGTGGACAGCCGATCCGTCCGAACTTGACAGCGTTGGTGAGGTTGCGGGCCGGACCGTCGGGTTGGTGGGCTTCGGCCATTCGGCGCAACTGCTCGCGCCGGTGCTGGCGGCGCTCGGGGCGAAGGTCGTCTACACCGCGCGCAATCGCCGTGACTGCTCGTATGAATATCGCCCTTTCAACGACTTGATCGCCGAAGCCGATATCGTTTCGCTGCACATGCCGCTCACCGACGAGACGCGCGCGAGCGTCGATCCGTTCGCGATGAAGAAGGGGGCGGTGCTCGTGAACACCGCGCGCGGCGAACTGGTCGATCAGGCGCGGCTGGTCGAGGCGCTGACCACGGGCCATCTGCGCGGCGCCGGGCTCGACGTGTTCGCCGAGGAGCCGCTGCCGCGCGGCAATCCGCTGCTCGGCTTTCCGAATGTCGTGCTCGCGCCACATATCGCATGGCTCACGCCCGAAACGCTCGTGCGCGGCCTGACGGTGGCGCACGAAAATTGCCGCCGGCTCGCGGCAGGTGAAACCCTTCTTCATCAGGTGGTCTAATGTCGCTTCCTATTATTTTGATAACCGGCCAGCTTCTGACCGACGCTGTGTGGCAGCCGTTGCTTGATGCCTGGGGCGACCGCGAGGTGACCGTTTCCGATAACCGGAGCGACGACACGATCGAGGGATTCGCGCAGCGCCTGCTCGACAATGCGCCGCCGCGGTTCGCGCTGGTCGCGCACGCGATGGGGGGCTTCGTCGCCTTCGAGGTGATGCGGCGCGCGCCCGAACGCGTCGCGAAGCTCGCTCTCATCTCGACGCTCGCCTCGGCCGACGGTCCCGCGCAGACCGCGCGGCGGCAGGGCTATATCGACCTCGTCGAAAGCGGACGGTTCGACCAGGTGGTCGAGGAACGCATCCCGATCCTCTTCCCCGAAGAGAAGCGCAGCGACGCGCGCCTGCTCGGCATCGCGCGGCAGATGGCAGCGGATACCGGCGCCGATACCTTTCTCGCGCAGCAGCGCGCGATCATGGCGCGCATCGACAGCCGCCCGCGGCTCGGCGAGATCGCGGTGCCGACGTTGCTGATCTGGGGCGAGAGGGACGGCATCACGAGCCGCGCGCATCATGACGAGATTCTGGACGCCATCCCGGGGGCGCGGCTCGAGGTCGTGGCGGGCGCTGGGCATCTGCCGACGGTTGAGGCGCCCGAGGTGGTGGTGCCGTTGTTGACGGAATTCGTGGACGGCTGACATAAGTGTTCCCCGGCGAAAGCCGGGGCCCAGTCGGCCCCGCTATGGGCCCCGGCTTTCGCCGGGGAACGCCTCAAAGGCCTATTTCAGCTCCGCCCGTACCATCGCGGTCCCGTCGACCATCGCCTTCAGCTTGGCCTGCGAATGCTCGCGGCTGTGATATTTCATCCCGCAATCGGGCGCGATCCAAAGCCGTTCGGCGTCAACATAGCGCAGCGCCTCGCGGATGCGCCCCGCGACGATCTCGGGCGTCTCGACCTCGGGGATCGACAGGTCGAGAACGCCGTACATGATCGTCTTGGTCGGCAGCTCGGCGAGGATCGCGGGGTCGAGCCCGGGCTGCGCGGCCTCGATCGAAATCACATCGATCGCCGACGCCTCGAGTTCGGCAAGGAAGTCGTATGCCTTCGGCTTCGGACCCGTCGCCCCCGCGCCATGATGGACCATCGCATAACCGAAGCAGATATGGAGCGCAGTCGTACCGCCGACGCCGTCGAGCGCGCGGTCGATCGCCTCGATGGCATAGCTGTTTGCCTCGGCGGCGCGCGCCTGCAAATAGGGTTCGTCGAGCTGGACGACGTCGACCCCAGCCGCGAACAGATCCTTCACCTCCGCATTGACCGCGTCGGCATAGTCCATCGCGAGCGCCCGCGCGTCGGGATAATAGCCATTCTCGGCCTGCTGCGTCATCGTGAACGGGCCAGGCAGGGTAAGCTTTACCGGCTTCGTCGAATGGCGGCGGAGGAAGGCCGCATCTTGCGCCTCGATTGGCGCGACGCGGCGGATCGGGCCCGAAACGAGCGGTACCGGGTTCGCGTTGCCCGTGCGGTCGACCGCCGTGCCATGCTTTTCGCGGTCGATCCCCGAGAGCGCGGTCGCGAGGCGGTTCGAATAGCTTTCACGGCGCATTTCGCCGTCGCCGACGATGTCGATGCCGAGCTCTTCCTGGTCGCGGATCGCCATCAAGGTCGCAGCCTCCTGCGCATCGGCGAGCCAAGGTTCGGGGATGCGCCACAGCGTCTCGGCACGCACGCGCGGGGGCAGGCTGGCCTTCAGCCGCTCGCGATCGATCAGCCAGTCAGGCTGAGGGTAGCTTCCAACGATCGTTGTCGGCAGGATGGGGTGGTCGAACAAGGCCATTCCTCTCATTTTTAGGCTGGCCAAGCATTTGCTTAGTATTCTATCTAATTCAAGTCGAAACGACGATTGGGAGAGCAAAATGATCGATCTGGAGGCCATCCGGACGCTGGCGGATATTCCGGCGGCGCAGGCGCGCGTGCGGGGGCAGGCGACTGCAGTGAAATTCGGGGAGCGCGAGACGAGCTTTGCCGCGCTCGATGCGCGCTCGAACCGCGTCGGACATGCGTTGATCGCATCGGGCGTGGCTCCGGGCGACCGCGTCTCGGCGCTGACCAAGAATCATGACAGCTGGTATCCGCTCTTCTTCGGCACCGCGCGCGCGCGCGCCTGTTTCGCGCCGATCAACTGCCGCCTCGCGCCCGCCGAAATCGGCTTCATCCTCGGCGATGCCGGTCCGAAACTGCTGTTCGTCGGCGAGGATTTCTTCGACTGCGCGCTCGCCGCCATTGCCGACCTGGCGACGCCGCCAAGACTGATCGCACTCTATGGCGAGCATCCCGCGTTCGAGCCGTTCGATGCATGGCTTGGCGAGGCGTCCGACGCGGTGCTCGCCGATCCGCCTGAGCTCACCGATGATGTGCTCCAGCTCTATACGAGTGGGACGACCGGCCTGCCGAAGGGCGTCGTGCTCACCAACGCGAATTACCGGACCTTCCTGGAGGCCGCGACCGAGGTCGACGGCTTTGCCTATGGCGAGGACGAGACGGTGATGATCGTCATGCCGCTGTTCCACGTCGCGGGCACCAACGTCAGCTTTTCGGGGCTCGCGCAGGGCGGGCGGCTTGTGCTCGTCAAGGATTTCACGGCGGCCGACGCGGTGCGCATGATGCGCGAGGAAAATGTCGCGCACGCCTTCCTCGCGCCCGCGATGATCCAGATGATGCTGCTCCAGCCCGATGCGAACAGCGGCGCCTATCCCGGGCTCAAGTCGATCGCCTATGGCGCCTCGCCGATCGCCGAGGATGTGCTGCGCCGCGCGCGCGCGACCTTTGGCTGCGATTTCGTGCAATTTTACGGCATGACCGAGTCGGCCGGTGGCGGCTCATACCTGTCGCCGAGCGCGCATGATCTGCCGGGCAAGCTCACCTCGTGCGGCAAGCCCTGGCCGGGCGCCGCGATGGCGATCCTGGGCGGCGATGGCCGCGAGCTCGGCGAGGGCGAGATCGGCGAGATTGCGATCCGTGGCGGCATCGTGATGAAGGAATATTGGAACCGCGCGAAAGCGACCGAGGAGACGCTCGCGGGCGGCTGGCTCCACACCGGCGACGTCGGCTATCGCGACGCCGACGGATTTTATTACGTCCACGACCGCATCAAGGACATGATCGTATCGGGCGGCGAGAATGTCTATCCGGCCGAGGTTGAAAGCGCGATCATGGGCTGCCCCGGCGTCGCCGATGTCGCCGTGATCGGCGTGCCCGACGACAAATGGGGCGAAAGCGTCAAGGCGCTGATCGTGCGCGCGGCGGGCGCGACGCTCGATCCCGCCGATGTCGTCGCATGGGCGCGCGAGCGGATCGCCGCGTACAAGATTCCCAAGAGCATCGAGTTCATCGAGACCTTGCCGCGCAACCCGTCGGGCAAAGTGCTGCGCCGCGAATTGCGCGCGCCCTATTGGGAAGGGCGTGACAGGGCAGTGGGGTAGTTTTCCGATTGCCACCACACTCGTCATCCCCGCTTTCGCGGGGATGACGAAGTAAGATATGAATGGCTACCATCGGTCGATAGCCGCCAGCCCGCCAACCTCCACAAAAAAGAACCCGGCCAAAAGGCCGGGTCCAGGAGGAGTTCCCAGTGTACTTTTGGGAATGTCTATTCGGCGGGCACCGGGTTGCGGCCGGTGATGAAGCCTTCGCGCTTCGTGCCGTCGGCCTGCACCGGATCGTGCGCGACGTCGCTTTCGTCGAATTCCTTGGTCCACGCCGCGAACTCGAGGCAGACGCCGTCGGGGTCGAAGAAATAGACCGAGCGGACGAAGACGCCGGGGTGAAGCTCGGCCGACGCCTGCATCGGTGAATCATCGTGGTTGAGCACCGGGGTGACCTCGATGCCCTTCTCGATCAGGCGGTTATAATAATCGTCGAACTTGTCGGCGCGGACGTTGATCGCGATGTGGTTCATCGACCCGTGCGCCGACACGAAACTGCCCCGCGTCGGCAGCGCCGCAGGGGCCGAGATGCCCGGGACGGCTTCGGGTGCATCGGGGAACCAGAAGAAGGCGAGGCTGTCGCCATTGCCGATGTCGAAAAAGAAATGCTGGCCGCGCCCGCCGGGCAGGTCGATCGTCTTGGTGAGCGGCATACCGAGCGTGTCGCGATAGAATTCGACCGTCCGCGCCATATCCTTGCACACGAGCGCGAGGTGATTGACCCCGCAGAATTCGAATTCGCTATTTGCTGCAGCCATGATCCGTCTCCTTGTGGTTCAGTGTGCGTTGACGCTGGGGCGGCTTTTCATCCGCTCGTACCAGCGCACGATGTTGGTGAAGGCGGGATCGATCGGCTGGCCGACCGTCGCGCCGAAATCGAGGAAGGCGAACAGCATGATGTCCGCGAGGCTGAACGCGTCGCCCGCGATGAATTCGCGCCCTGCGATCTGCGCGTCGAGCCATTTGATCCCGTCCTGCGCCGTGGCCTTCAGTCCATCGGCGGCTTCGGGCAGGCAGCGCAGCCGCGATTCAAACAGCGGCAGGCCTTCGGCAAAACGGAAACCGTTGGTGAGCGGCTCGCAAATCTTGAGATCGACGCGGCGCGTCCACATGCGTGTTTTGGCGCGTTCCTCGGGTGTCGATCCGATCAGCGTCGGCTCGGGAAAACGCTCGTCGAGATATTCGCAGATCGCGGTGACTTCGCAGACGAAGCTGCCGTCGTCGAGTTCGAGCGCGGGGGTCTGACCGGCGGGGTTCACATCGACATTATACGGCGCGCGCCGGTTCTCGCCGCCGCGCAGGTCGACGCTGACCTCGGCGATTTCGATACCCTTTTCGGCCATGAAAAGCTTCACGACGCGCGGGTTGGGGCCGACGCTATTATAGAATTTCATTCTGTCCTCTCCTGGTCCTTTTACCATCTTGCGGCTTAATCGTCAATTTAGTTGACGATTAAGCCCGGGCGCGGCCAGCGAACACGATAAAGCGTCCCCGTGGTCGACGCCGTTATATAGGCATCGCGCCGATCGGCGCCGCCAAAGGCGATGTTGGTGACCCCGAGGTCGGGCAGCGGCACGAACTCCGACCCGCCGCCATCGGGGTCGAAAATCGTGATCCCGCCCTCGACCATCGTGCCGACGCAGATGCGCCCGCTCTCCTCGATCGCCATGCTGTCGAGCAGGCGGAAGGCGGGCGGGGTGCCGACGAAGCGCCCGGGCGCCCACGGTAGGGGCGGGCCGAGTTCGCCGGGCGAGACGATGTCCATCGCCCAGACACGCGCGGTCATCGTCTCGCTGACGTAGAGCGTCTTGCAGTCGGGGCAGAGGCCGATGCCGTTCGGCCCCATCATGTCGGCGCGCTGGCGGCTGATCTTCGACCCGTCGGCGGCGGCATGATAAATCGCGCCATGGTCGCGGCCGGTGTCGCGCACCTGGCCATGATCGGTGAACCAGAAACCCCCGTCGGCATCGAAGACGATATCGTTCGGTCCCTTGAGCCGCTCGTTCTCGAAACTGTCGTAGAGCGTCGTCACCGCGCCGGTAGTCAGGTCGACGCGCTGGATCGACCCGCACGCATCGGCGTTCGCGGCGTGACCCGGAAACAGCAGGCCGCCCGCCTCGACCCACTCGAACCCGCCATTGTTGCACACATAGGCGGCGCCGTCGGGCCCGATCGCGAGGCCGTTCGGACCGCCACCGAGTTCGGCAACGACCGAAAGTTCGCCATCGACGGTGACGCGGGTCAGCGTGCCGCGCGCGATCTCGACGAGCAGCACCGACCCGTCCGCCATCGGCACCGGGCCTTCGGGAAAGCGAAGTCCCGTTGCGACGACCTCGGGTGCGCCGAAGCCGTTCATCCGTTCGCCGGGCGCGGGGCGCTGAGGAAGTCGGCGGCGTTGAAGCCTTCGGGCGCCGCGACTTCGACGATCGGATCCTCGCGCGCGTCATATTCCATGCGCAGCGCGCGGGTGATCACCGCATGCATGTCATAGAGGCAGGTGATGTAGGTGAACTCGAAAATTTGCTCGTCGTTCCAGAAGGTCTTGAGCTTGTCGAACACCTCGAGCGGAACGCGCCCGCTCGCCTGTGCAAGGCAGTCGGCATAGGCGAGGACGGTGCGCTCCTGCTCATTGTAGCAATCGGCAACCTGCCAATAGGCGATGCCGGCGATCTTCTCCTCGCTGACGCCGAGGCCGCGAAGCGACTTGCAATGCTGCGAGAAGACAAACTGGCTGCCCTTGACCCAGCCCGCGCGCGTCTGGCCGAGTTCGCGCAGCACCGGATCGATCGTGCGTGCCGGGTTTCGATAGACGGCGAAACCCTTGACCGCATGTTCGAAGATGTCAGGCGACAACGCGAAGACCGTCCACCAGTCGCCGGGCGTGCCGGTCGCGGTGCCGGGCTCGGCGACGGGGTCGCGCTCGCCGAACAGGCGGTTGTAATAAGCGAGGACGGTCTCGTCGGTGACTTCGGACCGGGGAACCTGGCGCAGGACGGGCATGGCTTACTCCTCAGGCGTTCGCAAATTTGCGGAATTCGGCGACGTGCGCGCTGTCGAAATATTCGTCGAGCCGCGTGATCTTGCCACCCTCGACCTGGCAGATGATCGCGCAGGGCAGGCGGACCGCGCCGTCGTCGTGGACGCGCTTGCCCTTCAGCACATGCTGCTGGACGAAGCCGCCGGGAAAGGTGGTCAGCCGGCGCTCGGCATATTCGCGGTCCTTGATCCGTGCGACCATGCCGGTCAGCGTCTGCGCGGTCTGCGCGGGCGTGACGATCAGCTCGTCGGTGTTGTGCCAGATCTCGGCGTCGGGGGTGAAGCTTCCCTGCATCGTCTCGATGTCGCCCGCCTCGATCGCGTCGAAAAAGCGCTGCGCCATTGCGCGGATGTCGTCCTGCTCTGCCATGATGCTCTCCTTAAGCTTTCGCGCCGAACATGCGGCCGCCGTTGGCAGCGATCAGCCCGTCGATATCGTCACCCCGGTACGCCGGATCGGCCGAGGGGCCGAAAGATGCCAGCATATCCTGCGTCACCAGCTCGGCCATCGCCTTCCATTCGGGGTGGGTGAAGATCCAGTAGTCGCCGGCTTCGATCGCCTGCACGACGCGCGCGCCGATCTTGTCGGGCGACATGCCGCCCGCGAGCACGCCCTGCATCGCCTGGCTCGTTGCCGCCGCCTTGCCGACCTCGACCTCTACAGGGCGCAGATCGCGCGTCGTCTCGACGATCCGCGTCGCCGACATGCCGGGCATCAGCACCGAAATATCGACGCAGGTCCCGGCAAGCTCGTTGCGCAGCGCCATCGCGATGCCGAGGGTTGCATATTTCGAGCTGATATAGGCGACCGAGATCGGCGGCGGCACGATCGCGACCATAGATGAGGTGATGACGAGGTGGCTCGGCTCGCCGCTAGCCTTCATGTCGCCGAGGAAGGTGCGGCAGGCATAGAGATGCGCGTGCGCGTTGACCGCATAGTTCCAGCGCCAGACGTCAGTGTCATATTGCTCGAACGGCCCCGATCCGCCGCCGACCCCGGCGTTGCTGAACAGGATGCGCACCGGGCCGAAATCGCGAGCCTTTGCGCCGGCAGCGGCCCAGCTGTCCTCGCAGGTGACGTCGAGCTGGAGGCCGATTGCGTTCGCGCCGTCGCTACGCAGCGCTTCGGCCGCGGCATCGGCGCCTGCACCATCGATATCGGCGAGAATCACCGATGCGCCCTTGGCAGCGAGCGCCCTGGCGGTGGCAAGCCCAATTCCGCTCGCGCCGCCGGTGATGAAGGCGGTCTTGCCCGCGACATCGGTCATTCGGCGAAATCTTTCTCAAGGTAACGCGTCATACGATACTGCGCGATGCCAGCGGCCGCGGCGAAGGGCATCAGCGCCATCAGCGCCCAGCGCAGGCTGCCGTCGCCATATTCGGGCTTCAGACCGTCGCTGACGATCCCCGCGAACAGCGGGCCGAGCCCGAGGCCGATGATGTTGAACATAAGCATCAGCACCGCGGCGGCGGTCGCGCGGCTGCGCGGCGGGGTCAAATTCTGCACCAGCGCGAGCGCGGGCGCGACATAGGCGGTGCACGCCGCCATCGGGATCAGCATCAGCGCGAGCGAGAGCTGCCAGCTGTCGACGAGCAGCGCGGCGATGAAGGTCGGGATCAGAACGGCGGTCGCGAGCGCCGGGATGGTACCATAAGCGCGCGCCGACACTTTCGCGCGGTGGCTGACGAGCCAGCCGCCGCCGAGGATGCCGATCCCGAAGGTGATGCCCGCCGCGGGGCCGAAATATGTCGCCATCGCTTCGAGCGGCATCTTCTGCGTCCGCATCAGGAACGCCGGGATCCAGTTGAGCATGCCATAGCTGGTAAAGGCGGCAAGCCCGCTGCCGATCATCACCATGCGTAACGACGGGCGGCGCCAGAACATCGCGAGGCTCTGCGAGAAGGGCAGAGCCTCGTCGGCGGGCTTGTGGGCGTCCATCTGTCCGCGCGCGGGCTCGCGGACGAGCCAGATCAGGATCGGGGCAACGACGATACCGACGACGCCGATCAGCAGGAAGGCGTTGCGCCAGCCGATGTTCGCAGCGGCCCAGGCGCCGAAGGTCGCGCCGACGAACACACCGAACGGGCCGTTGAGCGTGAAGATACCGATCGCGAGCGGGCGCTGCGCGGGCGGGTAATAGTCGGCGATGACCGATAGCGACGGCGCTGTGCCCCCGGCTTCGCCCGCACCGACGCCAAAGCGCATCAGCGCGAGCTGCCAGAAATTCGATGCGAAGCCGCACGCGGCGGTGAACCCGCTCCACACGACGCACGCGATGCCGATCAGCTTCACGCGGTTCCAGCGGTCGGCGATCATCGCGACGGGGACCCCCATCGCGGCATAGAAAAGCGCGAATGCAAGGCCGGTGAGCAGGCCGAACTGCGTATCGCTGAAATCCATTTCGGCGCGGATCGGTTCGACGAGCACCGACAGAAGCTGGCGGTCGACGAAGTTGATCGTGCCGACCACGAAGAGCATCGCGAGCGCGACGTTGCGGCGCACAGCAAGGCCGCGGTTGGACGCTATGGCGCCTCCATCGAGGGCAGTCGCCTCTGTCATCACACTCTCCAAAAACGCACGAGTCTTCCCGTTGCAAAAATACTTAGGTATTTAAGTTTATCTGTCAATGTGCTTTACGGTAACGGCAAAATCGACGGGAGAGAAGAGATGGATATCAGCGGCAAAAGCGCCATTGTGACGGGCTCGGCGGGTGGCATCGGGCGCGCGACCGCGATGATGCTGGCCAGCCGCGGCGCGGCGGAGATCGCGCTCGTCGACGTCAACGGAGCGGAGCTCGCCGAAACCGCGCGGCTGGTCGAGGCGGCGGGCGCGCGGGCGAGCGTCCACATACTCGACCTGTCGGACATTACCGCAACCGAAGCCTGGTTTCGTGCGCATGGCGATGTCGACATATTGCACAACAATGCCGGGGTCGTGTCGGGCTTGCCGCAATTCCCCGACGTCGATGCGGCGCGCATCCGCTGGATCATCGACATCAATATCACCTCGCTCGTCGCAGCGACGCAGATTGCGGTGCAGGCAATGCGCCAGCGCGGCGGCGGAGTGATCGTCAACACCGTGTCGACGGTGGCGCTCGGCACGGGTTTCTATGACGCGATGTACGCGACGACCAAGGCGGCGGTGATGATGTTCACCCGCTGCTGCGCGCCGTTGAAAGAGGAATGCAACGTCCGCGTCGCGGGCATGTTGCCGGGGTTGGTCGACACCCCGATCCTCGACACGACCGGCGCGGGCGGCAAGTCCGAATGGATGGAGGCGGTGCTTGCGAACAACGAGGCGTGCCGGCCCGAGGATATTGCTGGGGGCGTTATGGCGCTGATCGAGGACGATAGTCTCGCGGGCGGTGATTGGGTCGCGGTGCGGCGGCTCGGCGGCAAGGTCGAATATCAGTGGGGTCACGCCGATACTATGTAGGCCCCTCCCGCTTGCGGGAGGGGCAGCGAGACTTGCGAGCTCGCTCGCTAGTCGCAGAGGAGTGGGCAAACGATAGGGTGCTGGCCCACCCCCAACCCCTCCCGCAAGCGGGAGGGGAGCAGATGTCACCGCGTCGGCGCTTCCAGCATATTCTTCCCGAACAGGTTCGACCATTGCTCCTCGGTCAGCACCGGGCGCGCGCTCGATAGGTTCGCGGCGTTCTTGACGTCGGTCCCTGCCATCACCGCGGGTCGCTCGCCGATCCGCGCAAACCAGTCGGCGACTGCGGGATAATCATCGAGCGTCAGCCCGATCGCGCGGATCGCCCGCGTCCACGGCCATGCCGCGATATCGGCGATCGAATATTCCTCGGCCAGATAATCGGCCTCGCCGAGGCGGCCATTGAGCACGTGGAGCAGCCGCAAGGTCTCGTTGCGATAGCGTTCGACCGGATAGGTCTGCCCTTCGGGCGCATAGCGGATGAAATGATGCGCCTGTCCCTGCATCGGGCCGAAACTCGCCATCTGCCACATCAGCCATTGCTGCGCCTGACTGCGGCGGCGCGGGCTTTCGGGGAGCAGCTGCCCGCTCTTTTCGGCGAGGTAGAGCAGGATCGCGCCGCTCTCGAACACCGGCAGCGGCGCCCCACCGCCGATCGGGTCATGGTCGACGATCGCGGGCAGGCGGCCGTTCGGATTGATCCGGCGATATTCGGGGGTGAGATGATCCCCTTCGAGCATGTTCATCGCGAGCAATCGGTGCGGCAGCCCGACCTCTTCGAGCATGATCGAAACCTTGTGGCCGTTGGGCGTGGGTGTGAAATAGACGTCGATCATCGCGCTTCACCCCTTCACACAGGTCACGACCGCGATCGCCGCTTCCCTTTTGAGGAAAGCTTCGATCGCGGCCGATCCCTGGGACATCGAATTCGAACCTAGAACTTGATCCCGGCCTCGACCGAAATGTTGCGGGTGGGTTCGAGATAGAGGATCGCGCGCGGGGCCGCGGTGATCGGCGCCGGCAGGTTGAATGCGCTGCCGATCGTTTTCTCGTTGGTCAGATTTTTGCCGACGAGCGCGACGTGCCAGCGGTCGTCCTGGTCGGCCAGCTGAACGCGAAGGTCGAGCTTCGCATAGCCGCGCTGGACACCGAAGATCGGGCTCTGGTTGTCCGAATTGAAATATTTCGACCGCGCCGACGCGACGCCCGTGATGTCGAACTTCAGATCGCTCGACAGGTCGAACCGCGCGTGTGCCGTGACGCTACCCGTGAACTTCGACGAATAGGCAACGGGGTAACCGGCCAGGTTATTGTTCGCGACGTGGTTCGGTTGCGTCCGATCGGTCTGCGCGGGATTGCAAACCGACAACGGCTGGCTGGCGAGGCAGGCCGCGCCGGGATAGTCGTCATATTTGATATCCGAATAGGCGGCCGACGCGCTGATGTCGAAATTGGGGATCGGGTAGATGCTGAGCGATCCTTCGACGCCCTTCGACGTTGCCGCGGCGGCATTGCCGGTCAGGTAGCTCGAGATCGCGGGCTGATACACCGAAACCTGCAGGTCCTTGAACTTCGTGTGATAGGCGGAGACGTTCGCGACGACCTTGCCGTCGAACAGTGTCGATTTGATGCCCGCCTCGAAATTCTCCGACCGTTCGGGCTCGAACGAGAAGGTCGCGCTTGTTGTGCCGAGTGTGTTCGAGACGAAACCGCCCGACTTCGAACCGCGGCCCCAGGTCGCGTAGGCCATGATGCGCGGCGCGATGTCGTACTGCAGCGTCACCGACGGATCGACATTGCCTTCGCTGATCGAACCCGTGGCGCTGGAGATCGGACGCAGCGCGAAGGGGCCGTAGACGAGCCGCGAGGCGAAACTGCCGTCCTTCTTCGTGTGGCTGTAACGCAGGCTGCCGATCGCGCGGAACGCGTCGCTGATGTTGAACGTCGCCTGGCCAAAGACCGACCAGGATTCAGCCTTCTGCCTGAACAGGCTGTCGATACGGCCGAAATAGTTGAGCGCCGCGATGTTGAAGCCCTGAAATTGCTCCAGCGTGTAATCGGACTTGTCGTAATAGGCGCCCGCGATGAATTCGACGGTCTTGCCCGTCGGCGACAGGATGCGAATTTCCTGCGAAATCTGGTCGAAACGTTCGGGGAAGGCGTTGTAGACCGAATTGGCTGTGATCGCTCCGCCGCGGTTCGGGATCGTCTGGTCGAAGCCGTTGACGATCTTCGACTTGAACCAGCTATAGCCGGTGACCGAGGTCAGCGTGAAATCGCCGAGCGCGAGGTTGCCGACGCCCGAGATCATCACCGACTTGTTGTTGTTCCCCTCGTCGCCGAGTGCCGAGCGCTCGAGATAGCGCGTGGTCTGCGGATCCTGGCCGCTGGTCAGCGGGCTCGATACGGTGATGCCGCCGATGACTTCGCGGTTTCCGTACTCGACCTTCGCGGTGTAATCGAAATTGTTCGACGGCTCCCACTTCACGGTCAGGCGCAGCAGCTGCGACTTGATTTCGGGGTCGTCGTGATCGGTCGCGCGGTTATAGATATAGCCGTCCTGGTTGACGATCTTGTACGCGAAGCGCGCGCCGAGCGTGTCGCTGATCGGCCCTGACAGATAGCCCGAGAAATCGGTGCCCTTGTGGTCGAAGTTGTAAAGGCCGGTGATTGCGCCTTCGAAATCCTTCGTCGGACCTGCCGACACGACGCTGACCGCACCCGCGGCGGTGTTCTTGCCGAACAGCGCGCCTTGCGGACCGCGCAGCACTTCGACACGCGCGAGGTCGAAGAAGGGCGCCTGCGCCTGCCGGTTGCGGCCGGCATAGATGCCGTCGACATAGAGCGAGACCGACTGGTCGAACGCGAAGTTCGCCGGCGGCGAACCGAAGCCGCGGATATAGATGACGTCGTTGCCCGCGGTAGACTGGACGAAGACGTTCGGCGTGTAGTTCATCACCGCCTTGATATCGCTGGTGTTGAACTCGGCGAGCTTGGCGCCGCTCACGACTTCCATCGAAATCGGCACGTTCTGCAGATTCTGTTCGCGCTTTTGGGCGGTCACGATGATTTCGTTGGCGTTGCTGTCGTCGACGTCCGCCGTGTCCGCGGGGGCTGCCTGCGCCATCGCTGGCGCGGCATTGGCAAGCATCGCGATCGCCGCCACGCCGGACAGCAGGAACTGGTTATGCGCCTTCATCTTCACCCTCCCATAGAGCTTATCGTCGCGGTCCCGGAAAGCTTCCGATCCGTCAATCTGATTGACCCTTAGTATACTAATGGTTTTATGCTTGTCCATAGGCAGGAAGAGGATTCGCATTATGAACGAAGAAAATACGCAGACCACCCCGGTCGCACTCGCGACGCGGCATCTGTGCACCGTCGAGTTCGAGGTGGGGGGCGGGATCATCGGCATCGGTGCGTCGCCCTTCGGCGATCAGCGGCTCGGCTATATCAGCGGCGGCCGGTTTTTCGGTCCGCGTATCAATGGTATAGTTTTGCCCGGCGGCGGGAACTGGTCGCGTGGTGGGCGGCTGGGCGACGATGCTTCGGTCGGCACCTTCGATGCCCGCGCGGTGTGGCAGACCGACGAGGGCGAGCTCATCTACCTCAGCTACACAGGCCGCAACATCATTCCCGACGATGTGCGCGCGACGTTTGCCGATCCCGCCGTCCCCGACGCCGACCCGTCGCGCTATTATCTGCGAATCGCACCCGTGTTCGAAACCGCGAGCGCCAAATATGGCTGGCTCAACGGCGTGCTCGCGGTCGGCGTCGGCGAGCGCACCGATTTCGGGGTGCGCCATGTGATCCACGAGGTGCTGTGAAATGATCGACCTCCATTATTCGGCGACCCCGAACGGCCAGAAGATCGCGATCATGCTTGAGGAAATCGGCGAACCCTACCGCATCATTCCCTATGACATTTTCGACGGCGACCAACTGACCGCCGCGTTCGGGCGCATCAACCCGAACCACAAATTGCCCGCGATCGTCGATCAGGATCCGGCAGGCGGAGGCGACCCGATCACCATATTCGAGTCGGGCGCGATCCTGCAATATCTCGCCGAAAAGAGCGGGCGCTTCCTGCCCGCGTCGGGCGCGGCGCGCGCGGCGACCTTGTCATGGCTGACCTGGCAGGTGGCGGGACTCGGACCGATGGGCGGACAGGCGAGCCATTTCATGCGCTATGCGCCGGCCGGGCAGGACTATGCGGTCGAACGCTATACGAAGGAAGTGAAGCGCCTGCTCACTGTGCTCGAAAAGCGGCTGGAGAAAAGCGCCTATGTCGCGGGTGACGATTATACGATCGCCGACATGGCGATCTGGCCGGGTCGAGCTTCCGCATTCGTAATGGGGATGGGGCTGGACGAATGGCCCGCGATGCATGGCTGGTTCGAACGGATCCGCGGACGCCCGGCGGTAGCGCGTGCGATGGCGCGTGAGGATCTGAAGGCGCCGGCCAAATATGTCGGCCGCCACCAAAAGCTCGACGACAAGGAATGGTCGAACATGTTCGGTGCCGCGAACCATGCGGCGGTTGCGAAGGACTGAACGTCAGCGCTTTGCGTGCTGGCGGTCGCCCCACAGGATCGCGCGATGCTCGTCAGTGAAACCGGTGAGCCCGCCCTCGATCGTCTCGGCGCGCGCGACGCCGACGGTCATGCCTTCGGCGACCGCGGGGCGTTCGAGCATCGCGGCGCCCCAGCGATCGACATTGGGGAAACGCCCGGCCTTTTCGATCAGCTGGCGGCGCAGATAGGGCAGCGTCGCCATGTCGGCGATCGTATAGTCGTCGCCCGCGAGCCACGCGGCCTCGCCCAGGCGCTTGTCGAGCACCATCATCAGCCGGTCGACCTCGCGGCTGTAGCGCTCGATCGCATATTCGTGCCGATCCTTGGCATAGTGCGAGAAATGCACTTCCTGCCCGAACATTGGGCCGACGCCTGACACCTGGAACATCAGCCATTGCCAGCAGATCGCGCGCTTCACCGGATCGGCCGGCATGAAGCGCCCGCTCTTTTCGGCGAGATAGAGAAGGATCGCGCCGGTTTCCCACAGCACGAACTGCTTGCCGCCGGGACCTTCGTCATCGACGATCACCGGCGTCTTGTTGTTCGGGTTGAGCGCGAGGAACTCGGGCGTCAGCTGATCTCCCGCGAGGATGTCGATATATTCGAGCCGCCATTCGAGCCCCATTTCGAGAAGTGCGATCGCGATCTTGCGCGCGTTGGGGGTGGGGCCACCATAGAGCGTAATCATCGCGTCAGGCCTCCCGTCCGAGCCAGCGTTTCAGCACGTCGGCGCTGTCCTGCCCGACCGTCAACGGAGCAGGGCGGCGCACGCTGCCCGGCGTCGCCGACAGTTTGGGAAACACCCCCTGCATCGTGACTTCGCCGAACTCGGCATCCTCAACCGTCACCAGCGCATCGCGCGCAGCGAAATGCGGGTCGTTCAGCATGTCTTCTGCATCGAAGACGCGGCCCGCGGGAACGCCCGCCTCGACCATCTTCGCTTCGAGTTCGGCGATCGTCAGCGTGCTCGTCCATTCGCCGATCAGCGCGTCGAGCTCCTCCTGCCGCACGCCCCGCGCGCGGTGCGTCGCATAACGCTCGTCGCTGGCGAGTTCGGGGCGCCCCATCGCGGCGGCGAGGCGCGCGAAAACCCCGTCCTGATTGGCGCCGATCAGATATTCGCCGTCCTTGCACGGATAGACATTCGACGGCGCGATCGCGGGCAGCGTCGACCCGGTGCGGCGGCGCTTGGTGCCGCTCGCCGAGTAATCGGACACGGTCGATTCCATCACCTGCAGCACCGCTTCATAAAGCGCCGAATCGACGATCTGGCCTTCACCGGTCTTGCTGCGGTGGTGGAGCGCGGCGAGTGCGCCCATGCATCCGTAAGTGGCGGCGAGCGTGTCGCCGATCGACACCCCCATGCGTGCGGGCGGGAGGTCGGGATAGCCGACGATGCCGCGCCACCCGCCCATCGCCTCACCGATGCCGCCGAAACCCGCGCGTGCGGAGTAGGGGCCGGTCTGGCCATAGCCCGACACGCGCACCACGATCAGCCCGGGATTCGCCTTGCGCAGCTCGGCGGGGTCGAGATTCCATTTTTCGAGCGTGCCGGGACGGAAATTCTCGATCAATATGTCGGCCTTGGCGATCAGCTCGCGCGCGAGTGCCTGGCCTTCCTCCGACCGCAAATCGACCGCGACCGAATATTTGTTGCGCGCGATCACGCGCCACCAGCTCGGCTTGTCGCCCTGGCCCCAGTTGCGCATCTGGTCGCCGGTCTCCGGCGGTTCGAGCTTGACGATCTCGGCGCCCATGTCGCCGAGGAGCTGGCCGCAGAAGGGGCCCGCGATCAGCTGCCCCATCTCGACCACCCTGATGCCTTCCAGCGCGCCCCCGCTGCCCGTCTCGCTCATATCGTTCCTTTCGCGGCCGACTCTGGTAAGACGACCTGCCTCGCCCATGGCCTTTGTATACTTAGAATGCTATGTAATTTTCAACCTGCTAAATGACTCGGGATAATCGGGACGCAAGATGTTGAAAAATCATGCTGTAGAACTGGTCGAGGTCGGCCCGCGTGACGGGCTGCAGAATGAAGCGGCGATCGTGTCGACCGCCGACAAGCTGGAGTTGATCCGCCGCGCGATCGACTATGGTGTCCGGCGTATCGAGGTGACGAGCTTCGTCAATCCCAAGAAGGTGCCGCAGCTCGCCGACGCCGAGGAGCTGGTCGCGATGCTGCCCGAATGCGACGATGTCACCTGGATCGGCCTCGTCCTCAATCGCCGCGGCGCCGAGCGCGCGCTCGCCACCGGGCGGATCGACGAGCTGGGCGCGGTGTGCGTGACGAGCGACAGCTTTGGCATCCGCAACCAAGGCCAAAACTCTGATGAATCGCTCGCCGCCGCGATGGAGATCGTCGGCTTGGCAAAGGCGGCGGGGCGCAGCGGCCAGATCACCATCGCGACCGCCTTCGGCTGCCCGTTCGAAGGCAAGGTCGCAATCGATCGCGTCGTCGAGATGGCGAAGCGCGCCGCCGACGTAGCCCCACGGGAAATTGCGCTCGCCGACACAATCGGCGTCGGCGTGCCCGCGCAGGTTTCCGAGATGGTGGGACGCGTGCGCGAAGCCGTCGGCGAACTGCCCGTGCGCGTCCATTTCCACAACACGCGCGGCACCGGCATCGCCAATGTCTGGGCGGCTGTAGAGGAAGGCGCGGTGACGGTCGACGCGTCGCTCGGCGGGCTCGGCGGCTGCCCCTTCGCGCCCGGCGCGGCGGGCAATGTCGCGACCGAGGACGTGATCTACATGCTCGAACAGAGTGGCATCGAAATGGGTATCACGCTGCCGCAGGTCGTCGAGGCGGCGGGATGGCTTGCCGGTGTGATGGGGCGTCCCTTGCCCGCGATGGTCAGCAAGGCGCCCGCCTTTCCCTAGAAGGTCGCGAGCAGCGCCATCACGACCCCGCCGACGACGAGCAGCAGCCCCGCGACCTCGTGCCAGCGCACCGGCTCGCGCAGATAGAAATGCGCGAAGCCGATCGTGAACACGACCTCGACCTGCCCGACGATGCGCACCAGCGCCGCCGGCGCCGCGGCAAAGCCGATATACCAGCACGCCGAGCCGAGCGCCGACAGCAGCCCGACCTGACTCGAGTTCCGCCATGTGCGGCAAACCGCGCGCGCGGTGTCGCGGTCGCGCAGCAAAACCCAAGCAAGGTGCAGCGTGGTCTGGATCGCCATCACGACCACGAGCGTGACGAGCGCCGAACCGATCAGGTCGACGCCATCGAGTTCGGCGGTCGCAAGCTTCACCGCGATCGCGGCGAGCGCGAACATCGACCCCGCGCCGAGCCCGCACAGCGCCGCGGGCTGGCCGAGCGCGCGCCATATCTCGCGCCCCGAAACCCCGCGTCCGGCCAGCGCGAGTACCAGCACACCCGTGACACCCGCAACGATCCCGATCCATGCTAGCAGCGGCAGCCGCTCGCCTAGGAACAGCGCGGTGACGAGCGCCGCCTGCACCGCTTCGGTCTTCGAAAAGGCGGTGCCGACGACGAACCCGCGATGCCCGAACGCCATGATGAGCAGGATCGTCCCCGCCATTTGCGTGATCGCCCCGGCGACGGCGAAACCGGCGAAAGCCCCGCCGAACGCCGGGATCGCATCGTGCTGGATCGTCAGCCACGCCGCGGCGAAAACCAGCGCGAAGGGAAGGCCGTACAGATAGCGCACCAGTCCCGCGCCGCTGATGCTGAGTTCGGCGCGAAGCCGCTGCTGGAGCGCGGTTCGCCACGCCTGGAACAGGCCGCCGAACAGCGAGGCGGGAAGCCAGATCGGATTCATGCGATCCTCCCGCTCTGCCTGTTTTTCCCGACTCGCCCCGCGCTGTGCATGCCGCCCCATGCAATAGTTTTATTGCTAAGTATATGGCGTGCACCGATCGCTGCCCCCGACCTGTTACGCCAATCAGCTAGACCCGCGGCGTGGCAAGTTGCAGGATAGGTGCGGGAGAGCAAATGACGCACATATATACCGCCGGGCCGGCGAACTGACATGGCCGAACTCGACCTGCCGCTTTCGGACGAGCAACAAATGTTGCGCGATAGCATCCAGCGCTTCCTCGCCGACAATTTGCGCCCCGGCTGGCGCGAGCTTTCGGAGTCGCTCGGGCTAGCGGGCCTCGCGCTGCCCGAAAGCGCCGGCGGTTTCGGCGGCGGTCCGATCGACATCGCCGTCGTGATGGCCGAGCTGGGGCCGGCACTCGCGGGCGCCGACTGGCTTTCGCACGTCGCGGCGACGGCGCTGCTGGCGCGGGTCGTACCCGATCATCCGGCGCTGACTGATTTCGCGGTGGGTGGCCGCCGGATCGCCATCGTCTGCACGGCTTCGACCGCAGCGATGCCTGTGGTCGACGGCGAGCTGGCTCGCGGCAGCGCGGCGCTGGCCGCGGGTGCAGCCGAAGCCGATTTGCTTCTCCTCGCGAGCGACGAGGCGTTGCTGCTCATCCCCGCCGATGGCGACAAGGTCGAACAGCGGCATCGCATCATGCACGACGGCAGCGTCTCGGCAGACCTTGCCTTCACGCTCAAGCCCGGCGACACCACTTCGCTCGCGAGTGGTGACGCCGCGCGCCTGTGGGCCGACTATGCGAACGACCTGATCCTCGCGGCGCGCTGCGCCGAGGCGGTCGGGCTGATGCAGCGCATGATCGCCGACAGCATCGATTATCTCGGCCAACGGACGCAGTTCGGCACGCCGATCGGCCGTTTCCAGTCGCTGCGCCACCGCGCGGCCGACATGCAACTCGCGGCGATGAAGGCGGCGGCGCTGACCGAGGAAGCGATCCTTGCGGTCGATCAAGACCGCGCCGACCGCGCACAGGCGGTCAGCGCCGCTTGCATCGAGGTCGGCGACGCGGTGCGCATCGTCGGCGAAAGCGCGGTGCAGATCCATGGTGCGATGGGGCTGACCGAAGAGCTCAACCTCGGCGGCCATTTCAAACGCGCGCTCGCGATTGCGGCGGCATTCGGTCCGCGCGCCGGTCATCTTGCGCGTTTTGCCGGGGCGGCTGCCTAACCCAGCATCGTCCTTGCGATCAGGTCGCGCTGGATTTCGTTCGATCCGGCGTAAATGGTCGCCGCGCGGTCGTTGAGATAGCGCGGCACCGCGACCGCCAGCTCGGCGGGCGTCTGCCCGTCGGCGTCGGCCCATGCGGCATGGCCCGCAACCTCGCACGCCAGCGCGTCGATGCGCTGCGCGGTTTCGGTGCCGAGTATCTTCAGCGCCGACGCGTAAAGTGCTGTGCTACCGCCAACGCCGCGCATCGCCTTGAGTTCGAGTGCTTGCAGCGCCTTCAGCGTCACCGCCTCGCGGTCGAGCTGCGCGCGCAGCACCGGTTCGATGTCGTCGCGGGCGCGCAGCCGTTCGAGGCGGCCGATCAGCCCCGGCGCATATTTTCCGCCGCGCTCGAAGGTCAGCAGATGCTTCGCGACCGACCAGCCTTCATTCTCTTCGCCGAGCCGGTTCGCCTGCGGGACGCGGACATCGTCGAAGAAGACCTGATTGAATTCATGGTCGCCCGCGAGCGTGCGGATCGGTTCGACTATGATCCCCGGCGTCGCCATGTCGAGCAGCAGGAAGCTGATCCCCGCCTGCGGCTTGCCTTCGTTCGACGTGCGGACAAGTGCGAACATGCGGTTGGCGAAATGCGCGTGCGTCGTCCAGATCTTCGACCCGTTCAGGATATAATCGCCGCCATCGGGCACCGCGCGCAGTTGCAGCGCGGCCAGATCTGACCCCGCGCCGGGCTCCGAAAAGCCCTGGCACCAATAATCCTCGCCCGACAATATGCGCGGCAGATAATGGGCGCGCTGTTCGGCGCTGCCATAATGCATGATCACTGGCGCGACCATCTTGAGGCCCATCGGCGCCAAATTCGGTGCGCCGGCCTGCGCGCATTCGGCGGCGAAGATATAGCGCTCGATCTCGCCCCATCCCGGGCCGCCGAATTCGGCGGGCCAGTCGGGCGCTGCCCAGCCTTTGGCATGGAGGATGCGCTGCCACGGCAGCGAGATGTCGGGATCGATAAAGACGCTTGTCGCACGCGCCGCACCGCGGCGGATATCGTCGGGCAGATGCGCGGAGAGGAAGGTGCTCACCTCATCGCGAAAGGCGGTCAGCGCCGGGTCGTTCAGCATGTCCATGCCCCGGACTTGTAGGTCGCGGTGAGGCGGGGCCAAGCTGGCACCTGCGTCAGGCCGCGCGCGCGCCGACGAAGCCGAGTCCCGCGGCGATCTGGATCGACTGCGCGCGCCCGGTCGCGCCGAGCTTTGCCGCGGCGTTGCGCAGGTGGAACCGCACCGTCGACACCGACAGCGACAGGATGATCCCGATCTCGCCATCGGTCTTGCCCGCCGCCGCCCAGCGCAGGCACTGGACCTCGCGGCGGGTCAGCGTCTGCGGCACGGTGGCGTTGCGCGGGCGGTCGCGCGCCTCATTGTGCGTCGCAACAAGCTTGAGCGCGAGATTGTGCAAGTCGCCGGCGTGCTTTGCGAACAGCGGCTCGACCCCGACGGGTTCGCGCGAGCACCAGAAGACCGCGCCGACCAGCCCGCGCGGCAGGTGGACCGGCGCGATGATCGCTTCGCCGAAATTAGGCGTGTTCTTCGCCTGCGAGCAGTCGACCTCGTCAAGTAGGCGCGTCGATCGCCATGTGCCGAGGCGGCCGTCGCTGTAATAAAAGGGTTCGGCGACGAGCCGTGCGGCGGTCAGAAAGGCCAGCTGCAACGCCAGCTTGCGGTCGCGCCAATAGGCATAGCTCGGGTCGACCCAGCGAAAGCTGGTTTCGGCATAGGGACGGCCTTCGGCGTCGCTCATCGGTTCGGGGTCGCCCAGGTCGGCCTGTGCCGCGACGAAGGGCAGGCCGATCGCGTCGCCCGCCGCCTGCACCGCCGCAATCAGCGCCGGCATTTCGGCCCAGCATTCGCGCTGATGATCCATGACCCGCTTTTCCCTCCACATCCTGACACAGGTGTCAGCTTGTCCGCCCGGCCGCAATTCTATGTTCTGCCATTGTCCGGTTTCGCGCGACGCTCGCACAAAGACGAGTTCGGCGACAAGCTGTTTGAGGGAGGATGGATGATGAAAGCAATGCGTATTTTCTTGGGTGCGGGCACGGCGATCGGTCTGGTTATTGCGGCACCGGCCTTCGCAGCCGAGGAAACCGCCGCCGACACGGTCGCGGCCGAAGGCGACATCATCGTCACCGCGCAGCGCCGCGCCGAATCGATGAACGACGTCGGCATGGCGATCCAGGCGGTCGATGGCGCGACGCTCGAAAACCTCCGCGTCACCGACATGCGCGACCTGACAACGGTGGCGCCGAGCTTCACCGTTTCGCAAAGCTATCAGGGCGTGCCGACCTATACGCTGCGCGGAATCGGCTTCAACACGATCAACCTCTCCTCGACCTCGACCGTCGGTACTTACGTGGACGAAGTCGCCTATGCCTATCCGATCATGAATACCGGGCCGGTGATGGACCTCGAACGCGTCGAAGTGCTCAAGGGGCCGCAGGGCACGCTCTATGGCCGCAACACGACCGCGGGCCTGATCAACTTCATCACCGCCAAGCCGACCGACAGCTTCGATGCCAGCATCAAGGCCGACCTCGGCAATTATCAGACGTACAACATCGGCGGCCATATCTCGGGCCCGCTCGGCGAAGGCATCGCCGCGCGCATCGCGTTCCGCAGCGAGAATAGCGACAAGGGTTGGCAGGTCAGCAACACGCGGGGCGAGCGGCTCGGCGAGGTCGAGAAATATGGTGTGCGCGGGTCGCTCGCGATCGACCCGGCGCCGGGCACGCATTTCGACCTGTCGGTCACATATTGGCGCAACAAGTCGGACACCGTCGCGGGGCAGGGGATCGGCTTTACCCCGGCGACAAACCCCGTCGGCGGCACCAGCAATTCACGCTTCTTCAACGCGCCGGGGCTCGCGACGTACCTCGCGAACAATTTTCCGACCAAGGCGAGTCAGGCCGACTGGGCGCCCGAGGCGAATCGTTCGGCCGATATCGGCACCGGCACCGGCCTCGACGGGCCGCTCGCCGAGGACAATCGCTTCTGGGGGCTGAAGCTGCGCTGGGATCAGGATCTCGGCGAGACGATGAAGCTTGTCTCGCTCACCAGCTACAACGACTTCAAGCGCAACGCACTCTCCGACTGGAGCGGCGCGCCGTTCGAAATCCTGCTTCAGAACACCGTCGGGCGGATCAAGAGCTTTGCGCAGGAGCTGCACGTCGAGGGCGAGGCCGGCGCGGTGAACTGGCTGGTCGGCGGCTATTATGCGAACGACCGCATCATCGATTCCAACCGCACCTTGCTCGGCCAGAATGCGAATGTCGGGCTGATCCGTGCCGCCGGGGCGCCGCTGCTCGCCAGCCCGATCTTCAACTCGGGCGGTTATACCCCGCTGCAACTCAGCCAGGCTTTCCGTACCTATGAGGATTTCGGGCGCATCCGCACCAAGACGTGGAGCATTTTCGGTAACGCCGATGCCGAACTGACCGACCAGCTCAAGCTGACCGTCGGCGTTCGCTACACCGAGGACAAGCAGCGCTACAACGGCTGCTCGCGCGACTTCAACGGCAATATGTTGCCGAACGTCAATGTCGTGAACCGCGCGCTCTATCTGCAAACCTATGGCGTGCTCGCGCCGCAGATTTCGCAGGGCCAGTGCAACACCTTCGACCCCGCGACGGGCCGGTTTGGGGAAGTCCAGTCGCTGCTCAAGGAAAACAATGTCGCCTGGCGCGTCGCGCTCGACTGGTCGCCGAACGACGACACCTTGCTCTACGCGTCAGTGTCGCGCGGCTATAAATCGGGGACGACGCCGATCAACGCCGCGAACCTTGCGCGGCAGAATGCGCCGGTGAAACAGGAAAAGCTGACCGCCTACGAAGTCGGCGTGAAGGCAACGCTCGCCGACCGCGCGGTGCAGGCCAATCTCTCGGCCTTCTATTACGACTATGCCGACAAGCAGATCAGCACCTACTTCGCCGATCCGATCTACACCGCGCTGTCGCGGCTCGACAATGTGCCCGACAGCGAGGCTTACGGCGTCGAGGGCGAGCTCACGATCCGCCCGGCGACGGGGCTGACGATCGCCGCCAACGCGCTGTACCTCAAGACGCGGATCAATAATTACAACGGCACCAACGCCGCGGGGCGACCCGAGAATTTCGACGGGGCGGAGTTCATCTATAGCCCCAAATTCCAAGGCAGTCTGACGCTCGCCTATGACACGCCGGTCAGCGACACGGTCAACCTGACCGGCGCGATCAGCGCGCGTTACCAGAGCAAGTCGAACACGATCTTCGAGGATCTCGATCTCTACAAGGTCGATGCCTATGGCACGGTCAACGCGAGCCTTGGCCTGAAAGACGAAAGCGGCTGGTCGGTGTCGCTATGGGCGAAAAACCTCTTCGACAAATATTATTGGTCGGCGGTCGCCAGCAATGCCAACGTCGTCGTGCGTTTCGCTAATCAGCCGCGAACCTATGGCCTGACTTTGGGTTATGACTTCTGAAGGAGCGAATGACGGTGGTGCGTGCGCCGATGCAGAGTGAATATCTGGGGACGGCGATCGATTTCGCCGCGCCGCTCGGCGAGCCCGCGCTGCTGGCGCCCGACAGCGTCCAGTGGCGCATCTACAAAAACCCGATCGCGCTCGGCATCGGCGGGATCGCCGCGGTGCTGCTCGAATTCGCCGAGCCGCGCATCCGGTCGGGGGTGTGGGACCATTCGACCTACAAGGCCGACCCGATCGGCCGCTCGCGCCGCACCGGACTCGTCGCGATGCTCGCCTGCTACGGCCCGGCGAGCAGCGCGAAGGCCGTCATCGGGCAGGTCAACCGCATGCACGGCAAGGTGAAGGGCGAGACGCCCGGTGGCACCAGATATCGCGCGCTCGACCCCGTGCTGCTCGACTGGGTTGCCGCAACCGCGTCCTATGGCTTCCTGATGGCTTACGACCGCTTCGTCCATCCACTCAGCGACGCCGACAAGGACCGCTTCATGGCCGACGGCGACGCGATCGGGCGCGAGTTCGGGGCGCGGCATACGCCGCCGACGGTGGGCGCGTTCATGGCGATGATGGACGAACTCGAACCGCGCTTCGAACCGCATCCGATCATCTTCGAATTCCTCGACATTATCCAGTCGGGCCGCGCGGCGCCGGGCGTGCCGCGATTCCTGCATCGTGCGATCGCGCGCGCGTCGGTGTCGCTGCTTCCCGGGCATATCCGGCGCAAGCTGGAACTCGGCCCGCGCTATGATCTGACGCGGCTCGACCGCACCGCATTACGGATCGCCGGCCGGCTTGCCGACCGTCATATCGATCGCACCGCGCCGCATTGTCAGGCCAGCGTCCGCCTCGGCCTGCCGCATGATTTCCTTTTCAAATCACCCGCCGAGCAGCGGCGCTTGCTCGCCGCCTAGCTGCAGCGATTAAAGCCGGCGCCGCGCACCGCGCGCCCAGGCGTCGCGCCGCTATGCTCGCCGTTCCGCAACACGCCAACGCCGTTGACGAACACGTCACGAACCCCGACCGAATATTGGTGCGGCTTCTCGAAGGTCGAGCGGTCGCCGATGGTCGCCGGGTCAAACACCACAACGTCAGCATAATAGCCGGGCTTCAGCGCCCCGCGATCCTTGATGCCCAGATTGGTCGCGGGCAGGGTGGTGAGCCGGTACACCGCCTGTTCGAGCGGGATCAGCTTCTCGTCGCGGACATAACGGCCGAGCAGCCGCGCAAAGTTGCCATAGGTGCGCGGGTGCGACCCCGATTTCAGGAAGACACCCTCGGTCGCCTGCGACGCGGCGTCCGACCCGAAGCTCATCCATGGCAGCTGGACCTGCTTGCGCACATTGTCCTCGGACATCAGGAAATAGACGGTGCCGACGCGCGAGCCATCCTCGACGACGAGGTCCATCGCGGTTTCTTCGGGGCTTTTGCCGCGCATCGCCGCAACCTCGGCAAGCGTCTTTCCGGTCAGCGGTTTCAGCGCGTCATTCTTGAACCCCGACAGGATCATCTTGTCGGCGCCCGCGCCGAAATAGAGATTTTCCCAATTGCTGCCGGGCTTCTTCATTTCTTCGGCGACGCGCGCGCGGATCGCGGGGTCTTTCAGCCGCTTGATCCACTCCTCGAGCCCGCCCGCCTGCACCCACGTCGGCATCGCGGCATCGAGCCCCGTCGCGCCGGCGGTATAGGTGTACATGTCGGTCGTGATCTTAAGCCCTTCGGCCCGCGCGTCCTCGATCTTTTTCACGATCGTATCGAGCTTGCCCCAGTTGCTACGCCCCGCCATCTTGAGGTGATAGATTTCGGCGGGCGCGCCCGACCGCCGCGAAATGTCGATCAGCTCGTCGACGGCTTCCTCGATCCGGTCGCCTTCGGAGCGCATATGGCTAATATACATGCCGCCGCATTTCGCGGCCTCGCTGGTCAGCGCGACAAGCTCGTCGGTTTCGGCATAAGATCCGGGCGCGTAGATGATCGAACTGCCGACCCCCATCGCGCCCTCGTTCATCGCCTGCTTCACCAGCGCGCGCATCCGGGCGAGCTGTTCGGGCGTCGGGTCGACATCGCCTTCGCCCAGCTCATGGACGCGCACGGTCGCAGCGCCGATGAAGCTCGCGACATTGGTCGAAACGCCGCGCTTTTCGAGCCAGGACAAATAGTCGCCGAGGCTGGTCCACTCGATCGGAAATTTGATGTCGCCCTGCCGGTCGGTTTCCAGCGCCTTCATCGTCGCGTTCACCGGCCCCATTGACCAGCCTTCGCCCATTACCTCCAGCGTGACGCCCTGGCGGATATCGCTCTGGCTCTTGGGGTCGGCGATCAGCGACTCGGTCGCCCAGCTCAGCATGTTGATGAAGCCCGGCGCGACCGCCATGCCCTTCGCCGCAACCTCGGTCTTCGCGGTGCCGTCGACTTTGCCCACCGCGACGATGCGGTCGTCCTTGATCGCGACATCGCCGACGACGGGTGCCTTGCCCGACCCATCGTAGATCGTCCCGCCGCGGATGATGAGGTCGTAGGCGGGCGCCTGTGCGGCCACCGGCACGGATACCAGCATCGAACTGCAAAGCAGTAGGAAGGACGGTGCGACGCGCCGGTGGGATGCCATCAGTTTCTCCGTGATCTGGGGTGTCAGCCGTGCAGGCTCATCAGGCTGTCCATCAGCCCGTCGTCGGCGCTTGAGCAGACGCCGAGAACCAGCGCCTCCTCATATCCCTCGGCGACGACATAGGCGTGGCCCATCGACGAATCGAGATAGATGCCCTGACCGGTTTTCAGCGCGACCGGGTCGTAGAATTCGGTGTGAATCTCGACCTCGCCTTCAAGAACGAAGATGAATTCCTCACCCTGATGTCGGACGAGATCGCCGAATTCGCGGGCGCTGTGCGCGCGGATCCGCGTGATGATCGGGATCATCCGCTTTTGCCGCAGGTCGGTGCAGAGATAGTGATAATCGTAATTGTCGGTGGTGACGCGCACCGCCTGGTCGATCGTGCCGACGCTGCGACGGCCGGTCACGCGCGGCGAACTGTCGCCTTCGTCTTCGGCGAACAGGTCCGACATGCGGATGTTGAGTCGCTGGCTGAGCTGCTGGAGCTTGTCATAGCTCAGCGTCAGCCGGTCGTGCTCGACCTTCGACAATGTCGAGACCGGGATGCCCGATTTCGCGCTCATTTCCTTGAGCGTCCAGCCGTTTCGCGAGCGAATGCTCTTCATCACCGTGCCGAGCGTTGGCGGGGCTCCGCGATCAGCCATTAATTTTTCCATTCCATATTTGACAATTTTCCAATCAGGATCATTATGTCCCTATCGGGCCAACAGATGTTGGTCCCTTGGTAAGGGGTCGCGCGGCTTGCTGCAAGATGTGACAGGCCACGACAATGAAAAGGGGAAAGCGATGCGTTTCATCCGAAAGGCGATGATTGGGCTGGCGGCTTTTGCCGCGCTGCCGCTGGCGGCGCAGGGGCCTGTGCCTGCACCGACCGTAAAGAAAGCCGAAGCTGCCGCGGTTCCGGTTGCAAAAACCGCCGCAGCGCCGGTCGCGCTCGACGCCAAGGATCTTGAGGCTTGGCTCGACGGCTATCTGCCCTATGCGCTCGAACGCGCGCGCATTCCGGGCGCGGTCGTCGTCGTCGTGCGCGGCAATCAGGTCGTGCTCCAAAAGGGCTATGGCTTCGCCGACGTCGCTAAGCGCGCGCCGGTCCTGCCCGAGACCACGCTGTTCCGTCCCGGATCGGTGTCGAAGCTCGTCACCTGGACCGCGGTGATGCAGCAGGTCGAGGCGGGCAAGATCGACCTCGACAAGGACGTCAACGCCTATCTCGATTTCAAGATTCCGCCCTTTGAGGGCAAGCCGGTGACGATGCGCAACATCATGACGCACACCGCGGGTTTCCAGGAATCGATCCGCCATCTGATCAGCAGCGATCCCAAAGCGGTGATGACGCTGAAGAAGCAGATGCCGCTCGCGCTGCCCGACCGCGTCTTCGCGCCCGGCACGACGCCCGCCTACTCGAACTATGCGACCGCGCTCGCGGGTTATATCGTCGAGCGGGTGAGCGGCCAGGATTTCGACGATTATGTCGACAATCATATCTTCAAGCCGCTGGGCATGGCGCATTCGACCTTCCGCCAGCCTCTGCCCGCCAATCTCGCGCCGCATATGGCAAAGGGCTATCCCGACATCACGCAAAAGGCGAAGCCGTTCGAGATCGTCGTCCCGGCACCCGCAGGCAGCCTGTCGGCGAGCGGTGCCGATATGGGCAAGTTCATGATCGCGCACCTGGGTGACGGCGCGGGCCTCATGAAGCCCGAAACCGCGAAGCAGATGCATGATTTCAAGGCGCCCGGCGTCGGCCCGCTCAACAGCATGGCGCTCGGTTTTTACGAGCAATGGGTAAACGGCCACCGCGCGATCGCGCATGGCGGCGACACTGTGTGGTTCCATAGCTATCTGTGGCTGTTCCCAGACGCCGACATCGGCGTCTATATCTCGATGAACAGCGCGGGGACGCAGGGCGACGCGGGCGCGATCCGCAGCGCGTTGTTCCATAAATTCGCCGATCGTTATCTGCCGGGTGCCGACAAGCCGGGTCAGGTCGATGCGAAGACCGCCAAAGAACATGCGCAAATGATGGTCGGCCATTATGTCAGCAGCCGTGGCAGCTTCACCAATTTTGCGAGCCTGTTCGGTCTGCTCGGCCAGTTGACGATCTCGTTGACCGAGGACGGCAAGATCACGCTGCCGGCGCTCGACGGCCTTGGTGCAGGCGCACGCGACTGGGTCGAGGTCGAGCCCTTCGTATGGCGCGACACCGGCACCGGCGAGCGTGTTGCCGCCGAGGTCAAGGACGGCCGCGTCGTGCGCTGGAGCGTCGACGGCGGTTCGCCCTTCATGGTGTTCGAACCCGCCCCGGCGAGCGTCAATGCCGCGTGGCTCAATCCGGCGCTAATCTTCGCCTTCGGCATCATCCTGCTCGCGGCGCTGGCGTGGCCGGTGCGGGCGCTGGTACGCCGCAACTTCAAGACGGACTTCGCGCTCGAGGGCAAGGCGCGCCGTGCTTACCGCCTGTCGCGCGTCTTCGCCTGGCTCGCGATCGGCGCGCTCGCCGGGTGGATCGGGCTGATCGCGGCCTTCTCGGCCGATATCGGCAGCCTCGGCGGCCCGCTCGACTGGCTGATCCACCTGCTGCGCATCCTGACGCCGCTCGCCGCCTTCGGGCTGCTCGCGACGGCGGGCTGGCACTTGTGGCTCAGCATCAAGGACAAGCGCCGCTGGACGATGAAGCTTGGCGCGGTGCTGCTGATCCTCGCCGCGCTGATCCTCGTCTGGGTGACGCTCGTCTTCCATCTCTATGGCTTCGGAATGGTCTATTGATGGCGACGCAAAGCATAAAGGAATTGACGCTCGACCTTCGGGTCGAGCGTTTTCCCTATCACCAGCCGTTCCGTATTTCGGGGCATGTCTTCACCGAAACCGCGCTGCTCGTCGCCGAGCTTTCGGACGGGACGCATGTTGGGCGCGGCGAGGGCGCCGGGGTCTATTATCTCGGCGATGACATCGACCATATGCTGGCCGAGGCGACGCGCGTGCGCGGCGCGATCGAAGACGGCGCGACGCGTGACGATTTGCAACAGCTCCTCCCTCCGGGCGGGGCGCGCAACGCGCTCGACTGCGCCTTCTGGGATCTTGAGGCCAGACAGACGGGAACTCCGGTCTGGAAACTTGCCGGGCTGAGCCCTCCCAAGGCGCTGCGCTCGACCTTGACGCTTGGTGCCGACCGCGCGGAGGCGATGGCGAAAGCCGCGCTCGCGATCGACCCGGACGCCCCGGTCAAGGTCAAGCTCACCGGCGACCTTGCCGATGATATCGCGCGCGTCGTCGCGATCCGCACCGCGCGGCCGCACGCGTGGATCGGGGTCGATGCCAACCAGGGCTATGACGTCGCGACCCTCGCCGAATTGCTGCCCGTGCTGGTGTCGGCGCGCGTCGCGCAGCTCGAACAGCCGCTGAAGCGCGGGCGCGAGGCCGATCTCGACGGCCTCAAGCGGCCCTTGCCGTTCGTCGCCGACGAAAGCGCGCTGTCGCTCGCCGACACTGCCTCGCTCGTCGGCCGGTTCGACGTGGTGAATATCAAGCTCGATAAATGCGGCGGGTTGACCGAGGGGCTGGCGATCGCGCGGCAGGCGAAGAAGCTCGGCCTCGACGTCATGGTCGGCAATATGATGGGCACCAGCCTGTCGATGGCGCCCTCCTGGCTCGTCGGCCAGCTTTGCGACATCGTCGACCTCGACGGGCCGACCTTTCTCGCGCGCGATCGCGATCCGGGCGTCAGCTATCGCGACGGCCTGATCCATTGCCCGCCCGAAATCTGGGGATGATGACAAATATATGTCCTAAATGGGTTGACAATTTTCTGATTAGGACAATAGTCTAAATTGAAACTATAAAAGAGGGAGGTTGGGATGACGGCGTCGTTCCAGATTACGCGCCGCGCGGCACTCGCGGGCGTGGTGGGTATCGCTGTGTCGGCGCCGATGATCAACCGGGGTGCCTATGCCTTTGCCGCGGCTCCGGGGAAGAGCTACTCGCGCCGCGCGGTCGATCTGGTCGCCTCGTCGCTCGTCATCGACATGCTCGCGCCGCTCAAGATCACGCTCGACGCAAATTATATCGCGCACCGGCTGACCGACGCCGAAGCCGCCGAGTTCCGGGCATCGGGCATCACCGGCTTTCACAACGCTTATGGCCTTGGCGGCCCCAACGCAAAGGCGCAGGCGCTCGAATTCCTCGCCGGGTGGCAGGGCTTCGCCGGGCGCAACAGCCATGTCTTCACGCTTGTGGATACGGTGCAGGATCTCGACAGGGCCAAGGCCGACAAGAAATGTGCGGTCATCATGGGCATCCAGAATGCCGAGCATTTCGAGAAGATCGAGGATGTCGCGCTGTTTCGCCGCCTCGGCCTGCGCTGCGCGCAGCTCACCTATAACACGCAAAACCTGATCGGGTCGGGCAGCACCGAACGCGTCGACGGCGGGGTCAGCGATTATGGCGCCGCGATCATCGCCGAGATGGAAAAGCAGCGCATGCTCGTCGACGTCTCGCATTGCGGCGACAAGACGACATTGGACGCCATCGAAATCGCCAAGGGGCCGATCGCGATCACGCACAGCAACGCCCGCGCGCTCGTCGACCACCCGCGCGTCAAGACCGACGCGGCGATCAAGGCGCTCGCGGCGAAGGGCGGGGTGATGGGGATCACCGGGGTCCGCATGTTCGTTCGCACGAGCGACCCGACCAATGTCGGGCATATGGCCGACCATATCGACCATGTCGCGAAGCTGGTGGGTATCGACCATGTCGGCATCGGCTCGGACGCCGACCTGCACGGCTATGACGATATGAAGCCCGACGAATATGCTCTGCTCAAGGGCAGCTACAAGGGCAGCTACGCCTTTCGCGACAAGATCGACATCGATGGCTTCGACCATCCGCTCAAAACCTTCGATCTCGTCGAGGAGCTGATCCGCCGCAATTATTCGAACGAAAACATCCGGGCCGTGCTCGGTGGCAATTTCCGCCGCCTGCTCGCCCAAGTCTGGGGGTAAGACGATGAAACAGGGACTCTTTATTGCAGCAAGCATCGCCGCGGTCGTCGCCGCTATGCCGGCGCAGGCGCAGGACGCTGCCGCCGTCGAAACGAGCGGCGAAATCGTCGTGACCGCGCAGAAACGCACGCAGAATGTGCAGGACGTGCCGATCTCGATCGCCGTCGTCAGCGGCGAGGCGCTGCAGGAACAGGGCTCGGCTTCGCTCGTCGACTATGCGGGCTACGTCCCCGGCATGAACGTCAGCAACAGCGGCACGCCGGGGCAGACAACGATCACGCTGCGCGGCGTCGCGCCGCTCAACAATAGCCAGACCGTCGGCATCTATCTCGACGACGCGCCCGTGGGGTCGAGCGCGATCTATAACCGCGCCGGGGCGTTCACGATCGACCTCATGCCCTATGATCTGCAACGGATCGAGGTGCTCAAGGGCCCGCAGGGCACGCTCTATGGCGCGAGCTCGATCGGCGGCCTGGTGAAATATGTCACCGTCCAGCCGAACACGAACGCGTTCAGCGTCAAGGCGGGCGTCGAAGGTTTCGCGATCAAGGGCGGCGACGGGCTCGGCTGGGGCGCGCAGGCGATGGTCAATGTGCCGATCGTCCAGGACAAACTCGCGGTCAGCGGCAGCTTTGCCTGGCGCAGCACCCCGGGCTGGGTCGACAGCGTCAATAATGCCGCGCTGAAGGACCAGAATGATTATGAACAGCGCGGCGGCCGCGTCGCGCTGCTGTGGACGCCGACGCCCGATCTCAACGTGAAGCTGGCGGGCATCTGGCAGTCGCTCGATTCCGAAGGCAATGGTCTTTATGCTGCCGACCTCACCGGCCGGCGGCTCGGCGACGGGCGCTCGTACAATAATTTTGTCCCCGAATCCTTCGACGTCGATCTCGACTATTATTCGGCGACGATCGACTATGATTTCGGCGCCGCGACGCTGACCTCGGCAACGACATACAGCAAGACGCAGAGCGCGCAGGTGCAGGACACGAGCTATGCCTTCGGCGTACTCTTCCCGCTGCTCACCGGCGGCGCGATTCCTCCCGGTATCACGCCCTTCGCGCTCGACCTCGGCCTCAAGAAATGGACGCAGGAGGTGCGGCTCGCCTCGCCGAGCGGCGGACGTTTCGAATGGCTGATCGGAGGTTTCTTCACCGACGAGAAGACGAGCAATTCGCAGCTTGTCCGCTCGTTCGACATGGCGGGTAACCCGATCGCACCGCTCGATCCGCTCGCGACTGTCGGCTTGCCCGCGACCTACAAGGAATATGCGGTCTTCGGCAACGCGACCTTCAAGCTCAGCGAGCAGTTCGAAATCACCGGCGGCCTACGTTGGGCGCGCAACGAACAGACCTTCCGCCAGATCAGCTCCGGCGCGATCGTGCCGCAGGCCGACGATCCGGGCGCATCGTCCGAGGATGTCTTTACCTATTCGATCAGTCCGCAGTTCCACATCAACGAAGACGCGATGCTCTATGCGCGTCTCGCCACCGGCTATCGTCCGGGCGGCCCGAACGTCATCGTTCCCAACGTGCCGCCGACGGTCGATGCCGATCGGATGAAAAACTATGAGATCGGACTGAAGGCCGATTTCGCGGATCGCATGGTCTCGGTCGATGTCGCGCTCTTCTTGATGGATTGGACCGACATCCAGGTCGTGCGCTCCTTCGGCGGCGTGTCGGGCGGCGCCAACGGCGGCAAGGCGCGGAGCAAGGGCGTCGAGGGCAGCTTCGCGCTGCGTCCGACGCCCGGCCTGACGATCAGCGCGACGGGCAGCTATACCGACGCGGTGCTCAGCGAGGATGTGCCAGACATCAGCGGGGTCGACGGCGATCGCCTGCCCGCGGTGCCGAAGTTCAGCGGTGCGCTGCGCGCCGATTATGAATTCGAACTTGGCGGCGGCAACAAGGGCAGCTTCGGCGTCGGCGTCCGCCACGCGAGCAGCCGCCTGTCGCTGGTCGAAAGCGATCCGCTCGTCGCGCGCGCCAAGCCCTATACGTCGGTCGATCTCAATGCGTCGGTGACGTTGGGCGATCACTGGACAGTGCGTGCTTATGCCCGCAATCTGCTCGACAATAAGGGAGAGATGGCGCGGTCGACGATGGCCGACGGGCTCAACCGGCCGAGCTTCCTCGCGATCTCGCCGCTGCAGCCGCGGACGATCGGCGTTGCGCTCGACATGGCCTTCTGAGCGAATTGGAGTTGGACAAGATGAACGCGCCTATCGGCAGGCTGGAGGGCAGCCTGACCCTGCCGCAGCCTTATTTGCTGTTCCTCGGCGACACGACCAATGCGAGCTATGCCAAGACCGCCTTTGGTCTTGCCGACTGGGCGGGCGATCGCTGCACGGGCGAATGGGCGATCGACGGCTGCACCGTTTCGACCGGCCTGCCGCGCCTGTCGCCCGCCGACGCGCGCGCGGCGGGAGCGCGCTCGCTCGTGATCGGCGTCGCCAATCAGGGCGGCATCATCGGCGCATCCTGGGTCGCCGTGCTCGTCGAGGCGATGGAGGCGGGGCTCGATATCATCAGCGGGCTTCACACCAAGCTGACGAGCGTTCCCGCGCTCGTCGAGGCGGCTGCGCGCACGGGGCAGCGGCTCATCGACATTCGCACCCCGCCGCCCGCGATACCGGTGGGGACGGGGCGCAAGCGCACCGGCAAGCGGCTGCTGACCGTCGGCACCGACTGCGCGCTCGGCAAGAAATATACCGCGCTCGCGCTGCACCGCGCCTTTGTGGCGCGCGGCCTCGATGCCGATTTTCGCGCGACCGGCCAGACGGGCATCATGATCGCGGGCGGCGGCATGCCGATGGACGCGGTGATCTCGGACTTCGAGGCGGGTGCGGCGGAAATGCTCAGCCCCGACGCGCCCGATAATCATTGGGATGTCATCGAGGGGCAGGGGTCTATCTTCAACCCCGCCTATGCCCCGGTGTCGCTAGGCCTGCTCCACGGCAGTCAGCCGGATGTGTTCGTCGTCTGTCACGACCCGACGCGCAGCGTGATCCTCGGCATGGAAAGCTTCGCCTTGCCTTCGGTGGAAGAGGTCATCGACATGACGATCCGTCTCGGTAGCCGGACCAATCCCGCGATCCGCTGTGGCGGTGTCAGCTTCAATACGTCGAGCTATGACGCGGACGAAGCCGAGGCGCTGATGGCGGCCGAACGGCATCGGCTGGGACTTCCGGTCGCCGATCCGATTCGCGGCGGCGCGGCGTTCGACGCGCTCGTCGAAAGCATTCTCGCGTGAGTGTGGGCGAGACGGGCGGCGGGTCGAGCTGGTTTCAGCGCTACCTGCTGCCCGGATTTGCGCTGAAGGCCGTCATCATCGGAGGCGGCTATGCGACCGGGCGTGAGCTGGCCGAATATTTCGTGCCGTCGGGGCCATGGGGCGGGCTGTCCGCGATGCTGCTCGCGACCTTGATCTGGAGCATTGTCGCGGCACTGACCTTCGCGCTCGCGCTCAAACTCGGCGCCTATGATTATCGTAGCTTTTTCAAGGGGCTTCTTGGCCCCGCCTGGGTCGCATTCGAGGTCGCCTACATCATCTTCGTCGTCCTGATTCTCGCGGTGTTCGGCGCTGCGGCGGGCGCGATCGGCGCGGCGACCTTCGGTTGGCCCGAACTCGCGGGCGTCGTCCTGCTCGCGGTATCGATCGTCGCGGTCACCGCATGGGGCACCGGCGCGGTCGAGCAGATGTTCAAATATGTCTCGATCCTGCTCTACGCCGTCTACGGGCTGTTCCTGATCCTCGCGCTCGCCAGTTTCGGCGGGCTGATCGGGCAGGGATTCGCGAACGCGCCGCCGCCGTCGGGCAACTGGATGGCGGGCGGGCTCACCTATGCCAGCTATAATATCGTCGGCGCGGTGGTGATCCTGCCCGTGCTGCGGCACCTGAGGCACCAGCGCGATGCCGTCGTCGCGGGGCTGATCGCGGGGCCGCTGTCGATGCTGCCCGCGATCCTCTTCTTCGTCGCGATGATGGCCTTTTATCCCGCGATCGGTGACGAGACTTTGCCGTCGGACTTCCTGCTCCGTCAGATGACGGTGCCGGGCTTCCATATCCTGTTCCAGGTGATGATCTTCGCCGCGCTGCTCGAAAGCGGGGCAGGCTCGGTCCATGCGATCAACGAGCGCATTTCGGGCGCGATCGAGAGCCGCGGTCGCCCGCCGCTCTCAACCGGCGCGCGCGCGATCATCGGCGCGGTGATCCTTACCGGCTGCATGTTCGTCGCGGGCGAGATCGGCCTCGTCGACCTGATCGCGAGCGGATACCGCTTTCTCGCCTGGCTGTTCCTCGCGGTGTTCGTCCTGCCGCTACTCACCATCGGGACTTGGCGCCTGCTGCGCCCGTCCACCGCTCCCCATATGGAGGCTTTGCCATGAAACGCCTGCTTGCCCTGTCGCTGATGCTGTCGGTCGCCGTGCCTGCATGGGCCGAACCGCCCGCCGATATCGGCGAAAGCGTCGAGACGCTGCGCAAGAAGGTCGGCGCCGCCGGCGTGTCGATCGCGATCGTCGAGGACGGAAAGACCACGCTGTCGCGCGGCTGGGGTGTGCGCAAGATCGGCGATCCGGCGCCGGTCGATGAACAGACGATCTTTCAGACCGGCTCGACCGGCAAGGCGATGACCGCCGCTGCGCTCGCGATCCTCGTCGACGAGGGCAAGATCGCGTGGGACGATCCCGTCATCAAGCATATGCCCTGGTTCCGCATGTATGATGCGTGGGTGACGCGCGAAATCACGATCCGCGACCTGCTCGTCCACCGCAGCGGGCTCGGGCTGGGGCAGGGCGACCTGATGTTCGTGCCGCGCACGCACCTCACGCGCAAGCAGACGGTCGAGCGCGTCGCCTATCTGAAGCCGCAGACGAGTTTCCGTTCGGCCTATGCCTATGACAATATCCTCTACGCCGTTGCCGGCCAGCTGATCGAGGAAGTCACCGGGCAAACATGGGAGGACTTCATCCGTGCGCGCGTGCTCCGCGCGGGCGGGATGAACAACGCGACGAGCGACAGCGAAGACCGCTTCCGCATCCCCAATCGGTCGTGGCCGCACGCGCGGCTATCGGGCGCGCTGCGCGGCCTCGGCCCGCAGGCGGCGCTCAACGAACGCGACGAACTCGGCCGCAACGGTGCGCCGGCGGGCGGGCTCGCGCTCAGCGCCGACGACATGGCGGCGTGGCTCAAGATCCAGCTCGCGCATGGCGCGCTGCCGGACGGCAAGCGGCTGTTCAGCGAGAAGCAGGCGGCTGAGATGTGGGCGCCCGTCACGCCGATGCCAATCTCGCCGCTTCCCGACCAGCTCAAGCCCGCGCAGCCAACGCAGCAGGCCTATGCGCTCGGCTGGCAGGTGCAGGATTATCGCGGCCACCGCATCATCCAGCATGGCGGCGGGGTCTTCGGGTCGATCACGCGCGTCGTGATGATCCCCGACAAGAATGTCGGTTTCGCGATCATGATGAACAGCGAGGACAGCGGCATGCTGCTCGGTCTCACCTATGATTTGCTCGACCATTATCTGGATCAGCCCGACTATGGCTGGATCCAGAAATGGGAGGATTGGTATCAGTCGCGGCTCGCGGGCGGGGTCGAGTTTCTGAAACAGTCCAAGGCGTCGCCCGCGAAGTCGGGGCCGTCGCTCGCGCTCGCGGGCTACGCCGGGCGTTACCGCGACCCATGGTATGGCGACATCGTCGTCGGATCGAGTGCGAAGGGTCTCACGATCGATTTCACCTCGACACCGCGGATGGCGGGGCGGCTCAAACATTGGCAATATGACAGCTTCGTCACCGAGTTCGACGACCCGGCGATCGAGCCAGCCTATGTGACCTTCGCGCTCGACGCCGAAGGCAAGATTACCGGCGTGACGATGAAGGCGGTGAGCAAGATCGCCGACTTCAGCTGGGATTATCACGATCTCGACCTGAAGCCCGTGGAGGACAAGAAGTGAAGCGTTTCGCCATTCTGCTGACCGCAACCGCGCTGACCGCTTGCTCGCCGGGCGGCGATAAGCCCAAAGCGCCCGAAGCGCCGCTGCACAGCCGGATGCTCGTGCTCGACACGCACCTCGACACCCCGCTCCATTTCGAGCGCGCGGGCTGGAGCTTCGCCGACCGTCACGCACTCGCCGAAGACATGGCGCAGCTCGACATCCCGCGGATGAAGGACGGCAACCTCGATGGCGGATTCTTCGCCATCTACACCGACCAGGGACCGCTGACGCCGAAGGGCTATGCCGACGCGCTCGCCTTCGCGCGAAAGCGGTCGGACCTGATCGATCGCACCATTGCGAAATATCCGGATGCGATCGCGCCCGCGCTGACCGCGGCCGACGCGCTGCGGCTCAACAAGGAAGGCAAGCTGATCGCCTTCAAAGCGATGGAGAACAGCTATCCGCTCGGCGAAGACCTGTCGCTGCTTCAGGAGTTCTACAGCAAGGGCCTCCGCCTTGCAGGGCCGGTGCATTCGAAAGATAATCAGTTCGCCGACAGCGCGACGGGCGAGGGGCGCTGGAAAGGGCTGAGCCCGCTCGGCAAGCAATGGGTCGCCGAGATGAACCGTCTCGGCATCGTCATCGATGCGAGCCATTCGTCCGACGCGGCGTTCGACCAGATATTGGCGCTGTCCAAATATCCGATCCTGCTCTCGCACTCGAGCCTGCGCTCGGCCTATGACCATCCACGCAACCTCGACGAAGGGCGGCTGAAGGCGCTTGCGGCGAAGGGCGGCGCGATGTGCATCTCGACGATCTTCATGTCGGAAATGAACATGTCGCCCGCGCGCGCCGAACTGTTCGGCAAATATGAACGGATCGGCCAGATCACGCCTGCCGAGCAGGCCGATCTCAACCGCCAGTGGCGCGAACTCGACAAGACCGAGAAGCTCTGGGCGGCCGATTTCGACGCCTATATGAAGATGGTGCTGCGCGCGATCGAGGTCGGCGGCGTCGACCATATCTGCTTCGGCGCCGACTGGGACGGCGGCGGCGGCCTGCCGGGCATCGAGGATATTTCGGCGCTACCCAAGGTCACCGAACGGCTGAAGGCCGCGGGCTATTCGGACGCTGATATCGAAAAGATGTGGAGCGGTAATATTCTGCGCGTGCTGGCGGCACAGGGGGAACGGTCGGCGCGCTAGGCGCGGAAGCTTTTGGGGTCGATCCCGAGCTTCTGCATCTTGTCGTAGAGTGTCTTTCGGGGAAGCCCCAGCCGCGCCATCGTCTCGGCGATATTGCCGCGCGTTTGCGCCATTGTGTCGTGGATGATCGTCGCCTCGAACCGGCGCACCCGCTCGGCGAGCGGCGCGTCGGCGGGCATCGCCGACAGGCCGGGATCGGACGGCAGGTCGAGCACGACGCTATAGGCGAAATTCTTGAGCTCGCGGACGTTGCCCGGCCAGTCATGCTCGACGAGATGGCGGCGGATGCCGTCGTCGATCCGGAACCCCGCCATTCCCATCTTCGCCGCGGCTTCGTCGAGGAAGAAGGCGAAGGTCTGCGGAATGTCGGAGCGGCGTTCGCGCAGCGGCGGGATACGCAGCTTCACGACGTGCAGCCGGTAATAGAGATCCTCGCGGAAATCACCACTGCGCACCGCACCCATCAGGTCGGTCTTGGTCGCCGCGACGACGCGCAGATCGACGGGTTCGGGCGCGCTGGCGCCGATCGGCTGGACCTCGCGCTCCTCGATCACGCGCAGCAGCTTCGCCTGCACCGAGGGATGCATCGTATCGATCTCGTCGAGGAACAATGTGCCGCGATGCGCGCTACGGATCCGCCCCACCTGACCGAGCTTGCCGCTGCTCCGGTCGATGAGGTCGCTGCCGAACAGCTCGGCCTCGGCCAGCTCCTGCGGCAGCGCCGCGCAGTTCACCGCAACCAATGATGCCGGGCTCCTCCGACTCTGGCGGTGGAGCATATGCGCGACGAGTTCCTTGCCGGTCCCCGTCTCGCCTTCGATCAGCACATCGATATCGGCCTGCGCGAGCTGCGTAATCGTCTCGCGCAGCCGGACCATCGCCGGGCTTTCGCCGATCAGCGGGCTGTCGATCGCCGCCGCCGCCGCTGTCAGCCGCCGGTTGTCCAAGATCAGCGCGCGGTGCGCGAGCGCGCGGCGCGCGATGCCGACGAGATGATCGGCGGCAAAGGGCTTGGCGAGGAAATCGAACGCGCCGTCGTGGAGCGCGCGCACCGCCATCGCTACATCGGCGTGGCCGGTGACCAGGATGACGGGGATGTCGAGATCGATCGCGTGGATCGCCGCGCGCAGTTCGAGCCCGTCCATCCCGGGCATGCGGATGTCGGTGACGACGATCCCGGAGAAGCCGGCTTCGATGCGCGGCAGCACGCTCTGGGCGTCGGGAAATGCCTCGACCGCAATGCCCGCGAGGTCGAGCGTCTGGACATTCGCCTCGCGTAGCGCCGCATCGTCGTCGACGAAGAAGATCGTCTGCTCGCCGGTAAAAAAGCTCATGCCGGCCTCAACGTCAGGCGGAACCCCGCGCCGCCGAGCGGCGAGGGGATCAGGGTCAGCGTGCCGCCAAATTCGGCCATGATATCGCTCGCGATCGCGAGCCCAAGGCCGAGCCCGTCGGGCCGCCCGGTGACAAAAGGCGTGAAGAGCTGCGGCAACAGTTCGGCGGGAACGCCGGGGCCATTGTCGCAGACGTCGATATGGACGGGGTCGCGGCCGTGCGTGCGGAGCGCAATGCGTGCATCTTTCACGCCTTGCACCGCGTCGACCGCATTTTGCAGCAGGTTGACGAGCACCTGTTCGAGCCGGACGCGGTCGGCATGCACCGCCGCAGCGGGATTTTCGATTGCGATGTCGAGCGCGATGCCTTGCGCGCGCAGCCGGTCGCCGATCAGGAGCAAGGTGCCGTCGACCGCCGACTGCACCGCTACGGGGCCCAGCGGGGTGGGCTTACGGCGCGCGAAGTTGCGCAGTTCGTTGGTAATCGCGCCGACGCGTGCCGTGAGTTCGACGATGGTCTCGAGGTTGCCGCGCGCCTTGTCGGCCTGCGCGCGTTCCAGATAACGCAGGCTGTTCTCGGCAAAGGTGCGGATCGCGGCGATCGGCTGGTTGATTTCGTGCGCGACGCCCGCGGTGATCTGGCCGATCGAGCCCAGCCGGCTCGCCTGTGCCAGCTCCTCGCGCGCGGCGCGGTAGCGGTGGTCGGTTTCGGTCTGCCGCTCGGACGCGAGGCGCAGTTCGTCGTTCGCGGTGCGCAGGTCGCGGGTGCGCGCGGCGACTTCGCGTTCGAGCGCTTCGTGCGCGGCCTGGCGCAGCGTCTGCCGCTCGACGACACGGAGCAGCGTGATGATCGCCGCGCCGACGAGGATCAGCAGGACGAGGAACGCGACGCGCGCGGTGGCATTGGCGCTCGCGCGTGCAGGCTCGGCGGGCTGGAGCAGGCGGAGCGTGCCGCCGGGAAAGGAGACGCGCTCGTTGGCTTCGCGGAACAGGTCCGCGCCGACGCGAACGCCGCCATCGACGCGGTCGACCGGCAGTGGATCGAGGCGTGCGTCGCCATAGCTGCGCGTCGCGCGAAGCCGCTGCTGCGTCGCGGCCGAAATCGGAGCGAAAGAGCGGAAGCGCCAGCGCGGCTCGCTGCTCATCACGACGATCCCCGCCGCGTCGGTGACGAGCGTCGCCGCGGCCGAATCGGCCCAGCGGCTTTCGAGCTTGTCGAACTCGACCTTGAGCACGATCACGCCAAGCTGGCGCCCCCCGACATCGACGCGGCGCGCGAGGTAGAGCCCAGGGCGTCCGCTCACCGTGCCCAGCGCGAACAACTCGGCCTCGCCGCTGCGCATCGCGCCCTGGAAATAGGGCCGGAATCGGTAATTCTCGCCGACGAAGCTCGTCGGCGCGCGCCAGTTGCTCGCCGCGATCGTCATGCCATCGGCGTCGATGACATAGATCACCGTGGCGTCGGTGCGCGCCGCAAGCTGTTCGAGTTCGCGATCGAGCCGCCGCGACGCGGCATCGCTCTTGTCAGCGAGTGCGGCGCGCACATCGGGGAATTCGGTGAGCACGCGCGGGAGCAGGCGGAATTTTTGCAGCTCGCTTTCGAGCAGGCTCGCGTGCGCGCGTGCATTTTGTCGCGCCTCGACGTCGGCCTGCGCGCTGGCGCGTCCTTCCGCCCATTGTGCGAGGCCGAGCGCCGCGACGAGCAGGATCGCCAGCCCCACCGCCACCGCGACGAACAGGCGCCGGCGGTTGGCGTGGGGACCGATCGGGGACGACTCGCTCTGCAAGGGCATGTGCGGATTATTGCACAAATTTCTGGGGACGTATGCGGTATTTCGCACAAACTCGAAGCTATGTTGAGCGCTGCGTTCATCATATTCAAATAATAACAATATGTTGAGTGAATATCCTGTGGCGTTTGACCCTGCTTCCATCGCGCCTCTATTTTCAGCCAAAGGCCGGGAAACACCCCGGTCCGCGTCGAGCCGGACGCAAAATATGGGGAGAGGCTGGTGGCAGCCACGATCGACATGAATGCGGTGCACGTGCCGGCCAAGTCCGGGCCGTGGTGGTCGCATCTCTATGTTCAGGTGCTCGCGGCGATCGCCGGCGGCGTGCTGCTCGGCCATTTCTGGCCTGACGTCGGCGTCCAGCTCCAGCCGCTCGGCAAGGGCTTCATCGACCTCGTCAAGATGATCATCGCGCCGGTGATCTTCCTCACCGTTTCGACCGGCATCGCATCGGTCGGCAGCGGCAAGACGCTCGGCCGCCTGACGGCAAAGACCTTTGCCTATTTCCTCTTCTTCTCGACCCTCGCGCTGATCATCGGGCTGATCGTCGCCAATGTGGTCCAGCCGGGCGCGGGGATGAACATCGACCCGGCGACGCTCGATCCGAATGCGGTCGCCAAGATCGCCGAATATGACGCGAAGGCGCACGACACCTCGCTCGTCGGCTTCCTGCTCGCGATCATTCCGACGACCTTCGTCTCGGCGCTGACCTCGGGATCGATCCTGCAGGCGCTGTTCGCTGCGATCCTGTTCGGCGTCGCGCTGTCGCACACCGGTGCCGCCGGCGCCCAAGTGCTCGGCATGCTCGAAAAGCTTTCGAGCGTCTTCTTCTATCTCGTCGGGATGCTGATGCGCTTCGCACCGATCGGCGCATTCGGCGCGATGGCCTTCACCATCGGCGAATATGGCGTGGAATCGCTCGTCAATCTCGGCGCGCTGATCGCGACTTTCTATCTGACTTCGATCCTGTTCGTGGTCGTGATCCTTGGTTCGGTCGCGCGGCTCTGCGGCTTCTCGATCTTCCGGCTGATCGCGTACCTCAAGGCCGAGCTGTTGCTCGTGCTTGGCACCTCGTCGTCCGAGGCCGCGCTGCCGAGCCTGATGGAAAAGCTCGAGAAAGCGGGCTGCGCCAAGCCGGTGGTCGGCATGGTCGTACCGACGGGCTACAGCTTCAACCTCGACGGCACGAACATCTATATGACGCTCGCAGCGCTGTTCGTCGCGCAGGCGACGGGCGTCGACCTCAGCCTCGGCGATCAGGTCGCGCTACTGCTCGTCGCGATGGTGAGTTCGAAGGGCGCGGCGGGGGTCACCGGCGCGGGCTTCATCACGCTCGCCGCGACGCTGACCGCGGTCCCGACCGTGCCCGTCGCGGGGCTCGCGCTGATCCTCGGCATCGACCGCTTCATGAGCGAGTGCCGCGCGCTGACCAATTTCATCGGCAATGCGCTCGCGGCGATCGTCGTCGCGATGTGGGAAAATGCGCTCGACCGCGATGCGCTGAACCGCGCGCTCAGCGGCGAGCCCGCACCGCTCGCGGCGCCGCCGGTCGAGACCGACAGCGATTGAGATCAACAAGACACAAAAATTCAAACAATAAAATTGGGGAGAATGATGATGAGGCGCAGTTTTGGAACAATGCTTCTGGCGAGTACGGCGATTTGCCTTCTCGCAGGTGCCCCCGCACAGGCCCAAACGGCCGAAACCGATCCGGCTGCTGAAACCGCCGATGCCAATGAGCCGCAACCCGATGGCGAAACCACCGGCGATATCGTCGTCGTCGGCACGCGCATCGAGGGCGCGCGCGTTACCGAGGCGCTACCGGTGGTCGTGGTCAATCAGGACAAGCTCGACGCGATCGGCGCGGTCAGCGGCGACGAACTGATCCGCAACATCCCGCAGATGGGTGACGTCAGCTTCAACCCCGGCAACAATGCGCAGACCAGCAACGCGGCGCGCGGCGACGTCGGTTCGGTCAACCTGCGCTCGCTCGGAGTCGGCAACACGCTGGTGCTGCTGAACGGCCGCCGCATCGTCACCCACCCCGCCAGCCAGGGCCTGTCGGACACGGGCACCGTCCCGGTACTGAGCTATAACTCGAACGCGATCCCGACGACCGGGCTGCAGCGGCTCGAAGTCCTGCTCGACGGCGCCGCCGCGCTCTATGGCTCGGATGCCGTCGCGGGGGTCGTCAACACGGTGCTCAAGGACAATTACGACGGCCTGAGGATGCAGGCGCAATATGGCGGCGCCGAAGGCACGCACCTGCGCGAATTCCAGGGCAATATCCTTGCCGGCAAGAGCTTCGACCGCGGCAATATCACCCTCTCGTTCGAATATACCGACCGTACGGCGCTGCGTGCCGAGGATCAGGATTTCACCGCCTCGGCCAACCTCCGTCCGCTGTTCGCTGACTATCCCGAATTCGCCGACTCGCTGACCCCCGACGCGCGCGCGACGCGTGGCGCCTGGCCGGCGCTGCAGGTCCCCGTCACCGGCGGCCGGCCGCGCCGCGGCACGACGAACCTCACCACCGCGGCGGGGTCCTTCACCGTTCGTCCGACCCGCCTCGGCGGCTGCACGCAGGCGCTGACCGCCGACCTCTGTCTCGTGAACACCGCGCTCGCGACGAACAATGCCTTCCGCGACCTGCGCTATGACACGGCGGTCGGGACGACCGTGATGCCGAGCGTCAAACGTTACAACGCCTTCATCAACGGCCACTACGACCTGACCGACGATCTGACTTTGTTCGGCGAGTTCGGCTATTACCGCTCGAACACGACGCGCATCCAGCCGCCGGTGATCAACCTCAACCAGATCTGGATCCCGGCGAGCAACTATTACAACCCCTTCGGCGCGACGACGATCAATGGCCAGCCCAATCCCAATCGCATCCCGGGGCTCGTCAACGTGCCCGCCGCGGGCCTGCCGGTGCTGCTCACCACCTATCGCTTCGTCGATACCGGGCCGCAGGCGGTGAAGGTCTCGGGCGAGCAGCTGCGCGGCCTGATCGGTGTGCGCGGCGAGGCTGCAGGCTTCAAATGGGACAGCGCCTTCGTCTATTCCGAAGCCTCGGCGGTCGACAGCAGCCTCGCGGTGCGCAGCTCTGCGCTCCAGCGGAGCCTCGCGCTCGCGACTCCTGATGCGTACAACCCGTTCAACGGGGGCTGCATCGACAGCCTCAGCTCGGGCGATTGCACCCCCAGCTCGCAGGCGGCGATCGATGCGATCACCTTCCAGCTTCGCCGCGCCTCGAAAACCACGCTGACGATGGGCGACTTCCGCGCCTCGCGCGCCGACCTGTTCGCCTTGCCCGGCGGCGACGTCGGCGTCGCCTTCGGCCTCGAAGTGCGGCGCGAGACGCAGCGCGACGACCGCGATTCCGCCGTCGACGGATCGAGCCCCTTCGTCGATGCCGTTTCGGGCGCGGTGACGATCAGCGACGCCGCGGCGGTCAGCGATAACCCCGATACCTATGGCAAGCGCACCGTCGCCGCTGCCTACGCGGAACTCGCGGTGCCGATCGTGTCGGAAGAGATGAATATCCCGCTCGTCCGGCGTTTCGACGTGCAGCTCGCCGGCCGCTACGAACATTATAGCGATTTCGGCAGCGTCGCCCGGCCGAAGGTCGCCGCGGCGTGGGACGTCGTCGACGGCTTCCGCCTGCGCGGTTCCTTCTCGCAGGGTTTCCGCGCGCCGAACCTCGAACAGGTCAACGCGGTCGAATATGCGCGCCTCGCGACCAGCCAGGATTTCCTGCGCTGCGAGGTTGACCTTCGCGCCGGGCGGATCGCCAATTTTACCCAGTGCGGGAACAATGTCGGCTATTCGCGCCGCGTCTCGGGCAATCCCGATCTGAGGCCCGAAAAGAGCACAAACTATAACCTCGGCGCGGTGTTCGAGCCGACCTTCATCCCGTCCGACCTCGGCCGCATGACCTTCACCGTCGACTATTGGTCGATCAAGCAAAAGGGCATCGTCGGCATCCTCGGCAACGACACCGCGGTGGCGCTCGACTATCTGCTCCGCCTTCAGGGCTCGTCGAACCCCAATGTCATTCGCGATGCCGCCAATGCCGACGATATTGTCAGTTTCGCGGGCACGGGGATCACGCCGGTCGGCCGGATCACGACGGTGCGCGACCAGTTCATCAACCTGCAGCCGCAGACCGTCCGCGGGCTCGATTTCGCCTTCTACTGGCAGTCGCCCAAGACGGACGTCGGCAAGTTCGATTTTTCGGTGAACGCGACGCGGTTGCTCAAATTCTCGCGTGCGCCGGGCGACGCCGTCGACCAGCTCGTCGCCGCGCGCGAAGCCGGCGACATCAACGCCGCGACGCCCTTGCCCGAGACGCAGAATCTGATCGAAGCCAACGGCCGTCCGAAATGGCGCGGCACCGCGTCGCTCACATGGTCGCTCGGGCAGTTCCAGGTCGGCGCCTTCGCGCGCTACACTGGTGCGGTCGACGAAACGGCGTTCGTCGATGCCGACGGCAACCCGTGGCGCGTCAAGTCGCAGGTCACCGGCAATCTCTATGCGCAGGTCCGCGTCAAGGATGCCGGGGGTCTTGGCGGCGACATGCGCTGGCGCGTCGGGGTGCGCAACATCACCAACGAAAAGCCGCCGCTTTCGTCCGAGGGTTATCTGGGGTCGCTCTACAGCCCCTATGGCCGCTATTGGTACACCTCGGTCACCACGGAGTTCTGATATGAAACACGGGCACGGCATCTGGTTCCTGATCGGCGCTGCCGCGCTCGCCGTCGCGCCGGCGGCAACGGCAAAGGAGAGCGCGCCCGCGCCGACTGCCGCCGGCGCGACTTCCTCTGTCCCAACGAAAGCGGCGCCGAAGACGATCCTGTTCATCGGCAACAGCTTTACGCAGGGGGCGCATTCGGCGGCGCGCAACTGGCGCGCGGGGACGGTCACCGACCTCAATAATGCGGGCTATGGCGGCGTGCCCGCGCTGTTCAAGCTGTTCGCCGAGCAGGCGGGGCTCGACTATCGGGTCAGCCTCGAAACGCAGGGCGGCAAGTCGCTGGGCTTTCACTATGACGAGCGGCGCCAGCTCTTCGACCGGTCGTGGGACATCGTCGTGCTGCAGGAATTCAGCACGCTCGACCGCGCAAAGCCCGGCGATCCCACGGACTATATGCGCAATGTCGGCCGGCTCGCCGCGCTGTTCAAGGCGCGTAATCCGGCGGTCGATATCCGCCTCGCGGCGGCATGGACGCGCGCCGACCAGACCTATAAGTCCGGGGGCCATTGGTACGGAAAGCCGGTGACGGCGATGGCCGATGACCTCCGCGCCGCGGCCGACCGCGCACGATCCGTTAATCCGTCCGTGGCGGGTGTCGTGCCGGTCGGCCAGGCATGGAACCGCGCGATGGCGGACGGCGTCGCCGATCCCAATCCCTATGACGGGATCGGTTACGGCCAGCTCGATCTTTGGGCTTACGACCATTATCACGCCAGCGTCGCGGGCTATTATCTCTCGGCGCTCGTGACCTTCGGCGCGATCACGGGCATCGATCCCACGACGCTCGGGCCTAAGGAAAAGGGTGCCGACGAACTCGGGCTTTCGGACGCCCAGGCCGCCGCGCTCCAACGCGTCGCGCGCGATACGCTCGCGAACGGATAACCGGGTTTCAGGAAAACGGGGGCTCGGCAAGCCCCTCGGCCGCCAATTGGCCGGTGGGCGAGGGGCTTGCCGAGGCGTTCGTTTCGGGCCGCGGTCGAAGGATGACTCGCCCATCCCCGGTTCCGATGGCAAGCTCGGCTCCACACGCTTCGGCCGGTGGCTCAAACGTCGCGCGCCGCTGAAGAAACAGCCGTCAGCGATCCAAGGGGGAGACTATAATGCTCAAGTCGATTTGTATCTGGACCGCCGTCATCCTCGGCATCGGCGCCGACGCGAACGCGCTTTTCATGCTCTGGTCGCCCGCCGACTGGTATCTCGCGGTCCCGGGCGTCACGACGACCGGCCCGTTCAATCAGCATTTCATCCGCGACATCGGGCTCATCTACCTTTTCGTCGGCACGGCGCTCCTCGTCGGCGCCTTTCGCCCGCAATATCGTGTGCTGCTGTGGATGAGTGCGACGCTCTGGCTCTGCGGCCATGCGCTCTTCCACTTCTGGGAGGTCGCGGTCGGCATCTGCGGTCCTTCGGCCCTCGCGCGCGATTTCGCGGGGGTCACCTTGCCCGCGATTCTGACAGCATTGCTGAGCATCTGGGCCGTCGCCGACGCGCGGCAGGAGCGGACGCGCTCCGCCTCCCTATTATAATCCTCGCAGGAAACCCGGGCAACGCCTTCGCGGGGCATAGCCAGGCTGGCGGAACGAACCGCCGCTCCAAGCGTCCAATAGGCGCCCGTTTCTGATGGAGGCGGGCGTGCTCGGCTATTGCGGCCGCAGGACATTTGCGATCAGGCCGGAGGATCGGATGCAGGCGCTGGAAGGACTCGACGCCAAGCCATCGCACCAACGTCTGTGGGATAGGCACGCAAGCCCGATCTCGATCCTCGTCCTTGGCGGCCTGTTGCTGGCGGCGGGCCTAGGCCTCGCCGGTGGGCAGCCAAGCCCGCCGCGTACCGTCGATTTCGGCGATGCGCGCCTGACGGTGAAAACGCCGACGACTATCCGCAACGGCGAGTTTTTCGAAACTGACATCACTTTGACCGCGGACGCTCCGCTCGATGACGCGGTGGTGGCGGTAACTCCAGCGCTCTGGCACGACATGACCGTCAACACGATGATCCCGGCGCCCGCCGAAGAAAGCTTTGAGGACGGCCGCTTTCATTTTTCTTATGGCCCGCTGGACGCCGGCGATAGCCTTCACATCAAGATCGATGGCCAGATCAACCCGCCGCTGTTCGCGGGGACCACAGGTGACATTGCGGTCTTCGACGGCAAGCGGCGCATTGGCACAATGCCGCTTTCGATCCAGGTGCTGCCCTGATGGATATCGTCCTTCGCGCCACGGTGATGTTCTTCATCCTGTTCCTGCTGATCCGGCTGCTCGGCAAGCGCGAGCTCGGCCAGATGACGCCGTTCGAATTCGTCGTGCTCGTCGTCCTCGGCGACCTGATCCAGCAGGGTGTGACGCACAACGACTTCAGCCTGACTGGCGCGACGCTCGCCATCTGTACCTTCGCCTTCTGGGCGCTGGTGCTTAGCTGGACCGCCTATCTGTTTCCGCGTGCCAAGGATTTGCTCGAAGGCGCGCCGCGCGTGATCGTGCGCGACGGCGAAATCGTGACCGAAAATCTGCGGCGTGACCGGCTGACGCGCGACGAGATATTGTCCGAAATGCGGCTCGCGGGGATTGGGCGGATGGCCGACGTCGCATGGGCGATCCTCGAGCCGCAAGGCAAGATGAGCTTCATCAAGAAGAAAGACGGCGCGTCGCCGCAGCAGGATCGCGAGGACCCCGCGAACTAATAGATCGGGGTGATCTGCATTAGCGGAAGCGGGCGCGGCGTCCCGTCGCTGAGGTCGGGGCCAAGGTCGTCCCATTCCTCGCCGCGCGACACCAGGTCGGCGAACAGATTCTGAGCGGCGGTTTGCGTCTCGGCCGACCGGAATTTATACGAAACCGGTGGCGGCGTTCCCGTGCGCACCGTCGCAAAGGCCGCCTCATAGGCCGGGATCGGGGGCACGACTTTCGCGCTCGCCGCAATCCGGATCGTATAACGCTGCAGTCCCGAGGCGACGTTCCGCCATCGCACCCAATAATGATTGTCGAACGAGAATTGGTAGAGGCGTTCGCCGGCGACCGTGCCTTTCAGCGAAATGCTGTCCAATATGTCCTGCGACATGTCGAGGTTCATGCCGCCCTCGACCTTGTCGAGCGCGACATGGACGATCCGGTCGCGTTGGCCGGGCGCGCGCGATTGCAACAGGTCGCGCCAGTTCTGCATCGTGCTGATGATCCCGAACACGAAGCCGGACACTTCGGCCAGCGCGAGCGGCCGGGCGATCGAGCTATAGCTGCGTTGCCAGCCGCGATTGTTGTGCAGCGGAAGCCACACCGCGGCCTCGGCCTCGTCCCGCGGATTGCGGGGTTCGGGGTTCTCGACCTGCGGATCGTCGCTGCTTTGGGGATAGACGAGGTTGATCGCGAACGTCGGCCAGCGCGGCAGTGGCGCGTCGAACAGGTGGAGCGGAAAATTGCTCGAAACGCCGCCGTCGGAAAACCAGCAGATGCGAAAGCCCTCGATCAGCGACAGCGGCGCCTCGCCGCCGGTGGCCAGACTGTCGGTGCTCTGGCTCAGCGTCGTCTCCTTGGCGTCCCCGCCGTCATCGAGCGTTTCTCCTTCGGTCTCGCTGCGGAGCGTTCGCTTCCCGACGGGCTCGTGGAGCGGCACCGCGCTGATCAGCAGCGGAAAGCTGAGGCTCATCCGCATCGCCACCAGCACGGGCATCCGGCCCTTGCCGGGCAGGCGGAAGTAATCCTTCTCCCCGACCCGATCGGGCGACCCCGCCATCGCCACCATCGCGTCCACGACTGGCTTGGGGAACAGCAGGTCGAACTCCTCGCGCAGGAACCAGAAGGACGCGTCGGTAAAGGGCAGTGTCCGCGGCTCGTGATGCGAGACACCCGTCGTGATCATCTGGAGCGAGATCGCCGTTTCGGTGTTCGGCTCACCGGGGTAGCGCGGCGCGGCCCAGAGATCGTCGAACAGCAGGGGCTTGGCGATGTCCTTGCCCGACAGCGATTGCAGGACCTCGTGCAGCCATTCGGTCAGCGCCGGCTTGCTATCCTTCCGCACGCTCAGGCCCGAACAAAGCCCGAGCAGATTGCGCCGCGTGACGCGCGCAACACGCAAAACGGCGGCAATCGCGGCGCCGAGATAGGCGCATATCGCCGACGGCAATAGCACCGCGGCAATTCCGGGCGCGCCCGCAAGCCAGTAACCGCCCGTAAGGAACAGGCCGAGCAGAAGCAGCGCTTCGAGGGGCGCGATCGCCACCACGGCTACCGCAGCCGCCAAGGCTTTCCGCAGCATGCTCGCATTCCCGGCGAGGGTAACGATCAGGCGATAGGCGTTCCGCCCGCCACGCGCGGGCTGGAAGAGGCCGAAGATGAAGCCCTCTGACGAAAGTTGCGCCGCTATGCGCTCAAGACCGGCAAAACCGAGCGTTGGGGGGCAGGGTGCCGTCGATCCCGATGCGACATGCTTGCGGTCGCCCAGCGCCGCCGCCGCGGTGGCAGCCGCGGCGATCGCGCCGGCCGACGTCCCACCGATATTCTTGAACCGGAAATCGCGCGCGAGCGCCAGGACGGCGTTGGGATAGACGATCCCGCTCGTGATGCCGCCCTTCATCACCAGGTCGCAATAGCGGGTGGCTGTTTGGCTCATGTCATCGCTCTCCGGATGGGCGGGCTTTTCCCTTTATTACCCCGGCGCGCCAGTCAAGTCGCTGTCCTTCTTGATGAATAGGTCCGATCGAGCGCACCAGATAACGCAATTGCTTATGCTGTGTTGGGGTTGTAATACGGGCGCTGCGCATGAAATGGTTCCGTAAACCCGAAGGCCCCGATCCCACCCTCGCCGCGACGCCGGGTGGCCCGTTCGCCGATATAGCAGCCCCGCCGCCGCCCATTGAACCCGAGACACGCGGGCGCAAATGGATGCGCCGCATCTCGCGCGGCTTTGCGATCTTCGCCGTGGCTTTCATCCTGCTCGTCGGCTGGCTCGCGCTCACCGCACCGCTCTCGAAATCGCTCGAGCCGATCGCGCCGCCGCAAATCACCTTGCTCGCATCTGACGGCACCCCGATCGCGCGCATCGGGGCGATCGTCGACACACCCGTGAAGGCGGCGGATTTGCCTAAGCATGTGACCGGCGCCTTCCTCGCGATCGAGGACCGGCGCTTCTATACGCATTGGGGCGTCGATCCGCGCAGCATCGAGCGCGCCGTCTGGAGTAACCTCACCGGCGGGCGCACGCAGGGCGGCAGCACGATCACGCAGCAGCTCGCGAAATTCACCTTCCTGACGCCCAAACGCACGCTCGGTCGCAAAGCGCGCGAGGCGCTGATCGCCTTCTGGCTCGAAGCTTGGCTCAGCAAGGACGAGATCCTCGAACGCTATCTTTCGAACGCCTATTTCGGCGACAACACCTATGGCCTGCGCGCCGCCTCGCTCCATTATTTCTATCGCCAGCCCGAGAAGCTGACCCCGGCGCAAGCGGCGATGCTCGCGGGACTGGTACAGGCGCCGTCGCGCCTCGCGCCGACCAAAAATCCCGACCTCGCCGAAAAGCGCATGAAGCTGGTGCTGAACGCGATGGTCACGACGGGCTATCTCACCGAGCAGGAGCGGAAGGCGCTGCGCACCCCGCGCATCGACGTGCGCAGCCGCAACACGCTGCCCACCGGCACCTATTTCGCCGACTGGGCGCTGCCCGCGGCGCGGAAATTGAGCGACGTCGGCTATTCGCGCCAGACGATCGCGACGACGCTCGACGCGCGGTTGCAAGGCGTCGCGCGCCGCGTGACGGGGCGCGCGGGGCTGGGCAAGGCGCAAGTCGCGCTCGTCGCGATGCGCCCGAATGGCGAGGTCGTCGCGATGATCGGCGGCAAGGATTATGCCGCATCGCCCTTCAACCGCGCGACGCAGGCGCGGCGCCAACCCGGTTCGACCTTCAAGCTCTTCGTCTATCTTGCCGCGCTGCGCGCCGGTTGGGACCCCGACGACATGATCGACAACAGCGCGATCGAGACCGGCTCCTATCGCCCCAAAAATTCGGGCGGCGCCTATTCGAAGGAAATCAGCCTCGAAGACGCCTTCGCCTCGTCGAGCAATGTCGCTGCGGTCCGCCTGCTCCGCGAAATCGGCGACGACAAGGTCATCGACATGGCGCGCGACCTCGGCGTCACCGCGCCGATGGCCAAGGGCGATCCCAGCCTCGCGCTCGGCACGTCGAGCATGACCTTGCTCGAACTCACCGCTGCCTATGCCGCGGTTGCGGCGAACAGCTATCCGGTCGAACCGCACGCGTTCGAGGCCGAGGAAAAGGGCTGGTTCGAAAATCTGATCTCAGGCCCGTCGAGCTTCGGGTCGCGCGAGCATGAGGATATCGAGCAAATGCTGCGCGCCGCGGTCAATCGCGGCACCGGCCGCGCCGCGCGGCTGCCGCAGGCCAATTTTGGCAAGACGGGCACCAGCCAGGACAATCGCGACGCGCTGTTCGTCGGTTACGCCAACGGCCTCGTCGTCGGGGTGTGGATCGGCAATGACGACAATACGCCGCTTCAGGGCATTTCGGGCGGCGGGCTGCCGGCGCGCATCTGGCGCGACTTTATGACCGAGGCATCGGGCAAAAAGGCCGCGCCGCGGCCGAAGAAGGTGGTCGATCCGACCGGTCCCGTCGAGCCGCTCGATATTCCCGACATCGGCGACATCCCGATCGGCGACCGGACGCGCATCGGCATCGAGGGTGACAATGCCGTCATCTCGACCGAAATCAACGGCAGCCGAATCGACCTGCGCCTGCCGATGCCGGAGGGGCGCCCGACGATCCAGGAAGGGCGCCCGCCGCCCGAGGCGGCCACCGTGCCGCCACCGGGATAGGCCAACTCATCGCCGGGATCAGGCGGCCGACAGGATCTCGAACGCTGCGGTCGCCATCGTCTGCCCGTTGACGATCAACTCGACTTCGTGCCTCCCCGGATGATGGCGGCGGGTGCTGAAGTCGCGGATCGTCTGGCTGATGCCGAGCGACGCGGTCTCTCCCGCCGCAAGTTCGAACGTTTTCAGCTTGAAGACCTTGGCGGCGCTCTTGCCGCCCGCGCGTGCATAATGGACGCGATAATCGACCACCAGTCGCTGATTTTCCGATGAATCCGATGCGAGGTTGGCCGTGATGGCAATCCGGTCGCCAAGATGGACGGCCGACGGCGCAATGCTGAAATCGCGTACGCTTACCGCGGCCCCATGGCCGACCCCAATCAGCGCCAAGGCGGCGGGATCGCCCTTCTTGATCAGCGTGCGCAGCGCGTGGCGGACGATCCAGACCGTGCGTGCATTGTCCTGCGGCCACGTCGCGAGGCGATCCAGCAACCAGTCGGGCCGGTCCTTGGCGATATCATTCAGATGGTTCGCGACCGATTTGCGAACATACAGGCTCGGATCGGCTTTCAGTATTTCGAGGATCGGCGCCGCCAGTGTCGGGTCGGACTTCAGCGCCGGGATGCGCGCCGCCCACGGCAAGCGCGGCCGCGCGCCTTCGCTCGCGAGCCGGCGGACATGCTCGTCCTCGTTGCTGGCCCATCGCGCCATGACGGTCAGCGCGCGGCGCGTATCCGCGGCCAGAAACGGGCGGATCGCAAATTCGGCCGAGCCGAAGCGCGTCAGGTCGGCGAGGGCGTCCATCGACGGGTCGAAATCATCGAGGCCATAGCGCGCAACATATTCGGTGACCGCCATCGCCTGAAAAGCGTGGGTGAGCCGCGGCGCCATCGCGCGGACGACATCGAGCGCCGCCGCATAATCACCGGGCAGCGCCGCATGGAGCGCGTCGGCGATATGGCGCACACGTTCCATGATCGACAGTGCATCGAGTCCGTCCGACGCCGCGGACAAAAAGGCGGCGTGATCGAAATGTCGCGACGCCGCCACCCCCGCATCGCCGATCGTTTCGAGCGCTTGCGGGCCGAGAATATCCTTGAGCAGGGCAGGGGACGCGGCCTCGTTCGTCATGCAGTTTTGCTTGGCGCCTTAGCGTCGCTCGACCAGTCCGCCGCCCAGCGCGACATAGAGCGTCACCAGATTGTCGACCTGCGCACGCCTCAGCTCGATCAGCGCCTGTTCGGCGGCGAACAGATTGCGTTCGGCGTCGAGCACTTCGAGATAGGTCGAGACCCCCTCGCGGTACCGCTTGCGCGCCAGATCGGCGATCTGCCGGGTCGCGAGCGTGCCGCGCTCCTGCGCTTCGACCTGCTCGGCGAGGTGGCGGCGTCCGGCGAGCGCGTCGGCAACTTCGCGGAATGCGCCCTGCACGGTGCGTTCATAGGTCGCGACCGCGATATTCTCGCGCGCCTCGGCAACCGTAAGATTGCCCTTGTTGCGCCCGAAGTCGAAGATCGGCAGGCTGATCGAGGGGCCGAAGCTCCACGTCATACCGTTGTCGCTGAACAGATTGTCGAGCGACCCCGAGGCGAAACCGAAATTGCCGGTCAGCGAGATCGACGGGAAGAAGGCGGCGCGCGCGGCGCCGACATTGGCGCGCGCGGCACGCAGCCGCTCTTCGGCCGCCACCACATCGGGCCGCGCGACGAGCAGGTCCGACGGCAGACCAGCAGTCAGCGTCGGCGACTGGCTCTGCGCGACGAGCGGTAGCGGCGCGGGCAGGGGGCCGGTCACCGGTCCGCCGGTCAGCACGGCGAGGAAATTGTCGGCCTGCGCCTTGCCGAGCTTCAGGCTGGCAAGTTGCGTTTCGGCCTGCGTCAGCAGCGTCTCCGACTGGCGATAGTCGAGCGCCGAGGTGACTCCCGCGTCGAGGCGGCGCTTTGCGATCCGCAGCCCTTCCTTGCGGCTCGTCACCGTGGCTTCGGCGAGCTTGATCTGCTCCTCGGCGCCGCGCGACGCGAAATAGGAGGAGGCGACGTCGCGGACGAGCGCGAGACGGAAGGCGCGTTCGGCCGCCTCGGTCGCGAGATACTGGCTGCGCGCGGCTTCGGAGAGATTCTTGACGCGGCCCCAGAAATCGAGCTCGAACGAGGTCACGCCCACACCGACCGAATAGCGATTGGACGTGTCGGTGCCGGGGCCGGTCAGCGAGGCGCCACGCGTGCGTGTCGCGGCGGCGCTGGCGCCCACGGTCGGCAGGCGATCGGCGTCCTGGATGCGGTACAGCCCGCGCGCTTCCTCGATTTGCGCGACCGCGACGGCGAGGTCACGATTGCGCTCGATCGCCTGCGCGATCAGCACTTCGAGCTGCGGATCGGCAAAGAAGTCCTGCCACGACACTTCGGTCGCCCGCTGCCCCAGCGTCACATCGCCCGCGAACTCGGCCGGATAGGCGGGCGCGGTGGGTAGCGCCGGGCGCTCGTGCTTCGGCGCCATATTGACGCATCCGGCGAGCGTCGTCGCTGCGAGCAGCGCGATCAGATTACGCATGACCGGGTTCCTCATGATGTCCTTTTTCGGCGGGTGCGGGCGGCCGCTTGCGGCTGATCCACTTGCGCACCGAGAGATAGAAAAGCGGGATGAAGAAGATGCCGAGCAAGGTCGCCGCGATCATCCCGCCCATCACGCCCGACCCGACCGCGATGCGGCTGGCGGCGCCGGCTCCGCTCGCGATGACGAGCGGCACCATGCCCAGGATGAAAGCGAGGCTGGTCATGATGATCGGCCTGAGGCGCAGCTTCACCGCTTCCATCACCGCGTCGAGCGTCGATTTGCCCTCGGCCTCCTGTTCGATCGCGAATTCGACGATCAGGATCGCATTCTTGGCGGCCAGCCCGATGATCGTGATCAGGCCGACGTTGAAATAAATGTCCGCCGACAGCCCGCGCAGCATCGAGAAGAGCACCGCGCCGAGCACGCCGAGCGGCACCACGAGCAGCACCGCGACGGGCACCGACCAGCTTTCATAAAGCGCCGCGAGCAGCAGGAAGACGACGACGAGCGACAGGCCGAGCAGCATGCCGATCTGGCCCGCCGACTGCTTTTCTTCATAGGAGATGCCGGTCCATTCGAAGGAGAAGCCGGCGGGCAGCGTCTGCGCCAGCCGCTCCATTTCGGCCATCGCTTCGCCGGTCGACTGGCCGGGTGCGGGTTCGCCTGAAATCGTCATCGCGGGATAGCCGTTATAGCGCTGGAGCTGCGGGGCTTCGGCCGACCATTCGGCGGTGCTGAACGATCCGAAGGGCACCATGTTCCCTGCCGCGCTGCGCACGCGCAGGTCGAGCACGTCCTGCGGCGTCATGCGGCTCGCGGCATCGGCCTGGAGCAGCACGCGCAGCACGCGGCCTTCGCGGGTGAAGTCGTTGGCGTAGGCGCTGCCGAAGCTGATCGCGAGCGTCGCGTTGACGTCGCCGATCGACAGGCCGAGCGCGCGTGCCTGAATCCGGTCGATATCGACCTTCAGCACGGGTGCATCTTCCTGCCCTTCGGGGCGAACGTTGGCGAGCAGCTTGCTCTGCATCGCGCCGCCGAGCATCTGATTGCGCGCGGCGATCAGCGCGTCGCGCCCGTTGCCGCCGCGGTCCTGCAGCTTGAAGGTGAAGCCGCTCGACGTACCGAGTTCGGGGATCGACGGCGGGCTCAGCGAGAAGGCGAAGGCTTCCTTGATGTTCGCATAGGTGCCCATAGCCTTGCCCGCGATCGCGTCGGCGCTGTCGCCTTCGCCCTTGCGTTCTTCCCAAGGCTTCAGCGGGGTGAACATGATTGCGTTCGCCTGTCCCTGTCCAAAGAAGCTGAATCCGTTGACCGTCACGACATTGGCGACCTGCGGCTGCTCGGCGAAGAAGGCCTTCACCTGCTTGGTCGCTTCGTTGGTGCGCTGTGTCGTCGCGCCCGGGGGCGCCTGGATCACGGTCACCAGATAGCCCTGGTCTTCCTGCGGCAGGAACGAGCCCGGCAGGCGGGTGAAGAGCAATGCGGTGATCGCGACCATCGCGACGAACACGCCGAGCCAGCGCAGCGGCGTCGCCAGCATCTTGCCGACGCCGCCTTGATAGCGGTCGGTCGTGCGCCCGAACCATTCATTGAACCGGCCGAAGAAGCGGTCGAAGAATGCGCCGATGCGGCCCTTGCGCGCGGTCTGGTCGTGCGGCTTCAGCAGCGTCGCGCACAGCGCAGGCGTCAGCGTCAGCGCGAGCAGCGCCGAGAAGGCGATCGAGATCGCGAGCGTCATCGAGAATTGACGATAAATGCCGCCGGTCGACCCGGGGAAGAAGGCCATGGGGATGAACACCGCGATCAGCACCAGCGTGATGCCGACGATCGCCGAGGTGATCTGGCTCATCGCCTTCACCGTCGCGTCATAGGGCGACAGATGCTCCTCGTTCATGATGCGCTCGACATTCTCGATCACGACGATCGCGTCGTCGACGAGAATGCCGATCGCGAGCACCATGCCGAACAGGGTCAGCACGTTGATCGAGAAACCGAACATCCAGAGGCCGAGGCATGCGCCCGCGAGCGCGATGGGAACCACGACGGTGGGGATGACGGTCGCGCGCCAGTTCTGGAGGAACAGGAACATCACGAGGAAGACGAGCAGCATCGCTTCGCCCAGCGTCTTCACCACTTCTTCGATCGACAGGCTGATGAAGGGCGTTGTGTCGTAGGGGATTGACCAGGTGATGTCGGGCGGGAAGCCCTTCGACAGCTCGTCCATGCGGTCGCGAATGCCCTGGGCCGTCGACAGCGCGTTTGCGCCGGGGGTCAGCTGGACCGCGAGGCCCGCCATCGGCTTGCCGTTGAGTTCGGACGAAAAGAGATAGCTCGCTGCGCCCAGTTCGACGCGCCCGACATCGCCGAGCGTGACCGCCGACCCGTCGGGGTTGGCGCGCAGGATGATGCTTTCGAACTGCTCGGGCTTGGTAAAGCGGCCTTGCGTCGTGATCACGGCGTTGAGCTGCGCGCCCTTGGCGATAGGTTGATCGCCAAGCTGGCCGCCCGGCGTCTGGCTATTCTGTTCCTGCACCGCGCCGAGCGCTTCGGCCGCCGACAGATTGTAGGAGGCGAGCTTTTGCGGATCGAGCCAGATGCGCATCGCATATTCGGGCGCAAAGGCCTGAACGTTGCCGACGCCGTTCACACGCCGCAGCTCGTCGAGCACGCGCGTGTTCGCGAAGTTGTTGACCTCCATCGGGTCGGTGTTGCCGCTCTTCGACGTGATCGCGACGATCAGCAGGAAGCCCGAATTGGCCTCGGTGACCGAAATGCCCTGGCGGCGCACATCTTCGGGCAAACGCTGCTCGACGCGGCGCAGGCGGTTCTGCACCTCCATCTGCGCATTATCGATGTCGGTCCCCGCCTCGAAGGTCAGGTTGATCGACGCGGTGCCGTTCGATTCGCTGGTCGAGGCCATGTAGAGGAAGCCCTCGACCCCGTTCAGTTCCTGCTCGATGACCTGCGTGACATTCTGCTCGAGCGTCTTGGCGTCGGCGCCCGGATAGGTGACGCCGATCGTCAGCGACGGCGGCGCCACCGACGGATATTGCTCCACGGGAAGCCCGCGCAGCGCGATGATGCCCGACAACAGGATGCCGATAGCGATGACCCACGAAAAGATGGGCCGGTCGATGAAGAAGCGGGGTGTCATATCAGGTCAGCGCTTTGTCGTCGGCGCGGACTGCGCCCCTTTTGCCGGTGCGACGCGCACCGGCTGGCCCGGCTGGACCTTTTGCAGCCCGTCGACGATCACCCGGTCGCCGGGTTTCAGCCCGTCGAGGATCGCCCACTGGCCCGCGACCATCGTGCCCAGCTTCACCGGGCGCGGGGTCGCGATATTCTTGGCATCGAGCACCATGACGCTGGCATTGTCGGCGGCCAGCTTGACCGCGCGCTGGGGGATCAGGACGCCGCCGGCACGGTCGCCCGCAAAGATGCGCGCGCGAACGAACTGGCCGGGCAGCAGCGCCGCGTTCGGGTTCGGGAATTCGGCGCGCAGCGCCGCGGTGCCCGTCGCCTCGTCGATCGACAGGTCGAGGAAGTCGAGATGGCCGACGACCGGAAAGGCGGTGCCGTCCTCGAGGATCAGCTGGACTTCGACGCGTTCGAGTTGCGGCACGCTGACCTTGCCCGATCCCATCTCGCGGCGTGTCGCGAGCAGGTCCGAACTCGACTGGCCGAAATTGACATAGACGCGGTCGATCTGTTCGATCGTCGTCAGCAGGGTGCCCGCACCCGCGCTGACGAGTGCGCCCTCGGTCACTTCGGCGCGCCGCGCGCGGCCCGAAATCGGTGCGGTGACCATCGAATAGCCAAGATTGAGCCGCGCCGATTCCAGATTGGCCTGTGCCGCCGCGACGTCGGCCTCGGCGGTACGCTGCGCGGCAACCGCGGCGTCATATTCCTGCTTGCCGATCGCCTGGTCGGCGAGCAGCGGCTGGTAACGGCCGACGACCTGCCGCGCATTGGCGGCGGTCGCCTGCGCACGGGCGAGCTGCGCGCGCGCCGCGTTGGCCGTGGCGGTCAGCTGGCGCGGATCGATGCGGAACAGGGCCGTACCGGCTTGCACGAAGCTGCCTTCGTTGAACAGACGGCGTTCGACGATGCCGTCGACGCGGGCGCGGACTTCGGACGTGCGATACGCCTGAACGCGGCCAGGCAATTCGATCACATTCGGTACGGCCTGCGTGCGGACCGTCACGATATTGACCTCGGGCGGCGGCGGCGCGGGCGGCGCCTCGGACGAGCAGGAAGCCAGCAATAGGGCCAGCGCAGCGCCGGCGGCGCAGCTGAGAGGACGAGAGCGACTCATAGGGACCCCTGAAAAAATCGCAGTTGTGCGGGATTTGTTTATACGCAAAAGCTTGCGTTGGGACGTCATGTAATTTAAATTACAAAAAAGCGCAAGGGAGGGGGGAAATTTTGAGCATGTCGGAATCGGCCTTATGTCAAATGGATAGGCTATCGCCACGCGAACGGCGGCAGAATGCGATCCTCGATGCCGCCGAGGCGCTGTTCCTCGAACAGGGGTATGAGCGCACGAGTCTCGCCGAAATCGTCAAGCGTTCGGGCGGCTCGCTCGCGACGCTCTATGAATTGTTCGGCAACAAGCAGGGGCTGCTTCGCGCGATCGCAACGCGGTGGTGCGACGAAGCGATGCTGCGGTCGCTCGACGACGACGCGACCCGGGGGTTGTCGACCGTCGAAATTCTGAAGAGTTACGCGCATCGCCAAAGCGAACTGATGGAATCGCCGCACGCCGTCGCGCTGATGCGCATGCTGATATCCGAGAGCCTGCGCGACCATGAATTCGCGATGCAGATATACCGCGACCTGCACGTGCCCGCGCTCGAGGAACTGATCGAGCTGTTCGCGGAATGGGCGGCGACCGGTAAGGCCGACATCGACCGCCCGGAAGCAGCCGCGCGCCTCTTTTTCGATATCGTCGTCGGCGATTCGATGCTGAGCACGCTGATGGGGATCGAGGACGAATGGCTCGACCCGGAAGAGATTGACTGGCGGCTCCAGCCGTTCCTGTCCCATTTCAATATCCGCTAGCGCCGCCCAGCGGGCAGCGGCGATCTGTTGACATGGCTGTCAATAACTGAAAGCGTGCCGGCTCCTGTTTCGGGAGCATCGCGCCTTGGCCAGTACCGCCCTGCCTTCGGCCGCCCGCGCCGACGAAACCCCGGCATTGCGGCCACGGACGGTCGCCGCCTATGCCGCGACGGCAGGGCCGACGGTTATGCTGGGCTTGCCATTCAGCGTCTACTTGCCGCCCTATATCGCCGAGGGCGGCGTCATTTCGGTGGCGCTGGTCGGGCTGCTCTTCTCGCTCACGACGATATGGGACGGCGTCGTCGACCCGCTGATCGGCACGATGGTCGACCGCGTGCGCACCGGGCTCGGCGCGCACCGGCGCTGGATGCTGCTCGCGATCGTGCCGCTGGCGCTGCTACTGCTCGCGCTTGTGACCGTCGGCGACCGGCTGCCCTTCGCAGCGCTCTTCCTGATGATGATATTCTTTTATTCGAGCTACAGCCTCTACGAGGTCGCGCAATTGTCGTGGGGGTCGGCGCTGGTGCGCACGCCCGCCGACAGCGCGCTTCTCTATGGGATGCGCGACTGGTTCGCGAAGATCGCGCTGATCTGCGCCTTTGCCGCGCCCGCAGCGGCGCAGCTCCTGATTCCGGGGATCAGCCTGCAGGGACGGATCATGGCCTATGCCAGCCTTTTCCTGCTCATGGCGCCGGTCGCGCTCTTTGCGATCCGTCTCGTCCCGCCGCGTGCCGTGGTGGCGGAAGCGGGTATCGGCTGGCGGCACGAGATTCGCGCGTCCTTCTCCTTCCCGCCGCTGATGCTGCTGCTCGGCGTGCAGTTCCTCAACAGCTTCGCGTTCGGGTCGCTGACCGCGCTGTTCGTCTTCTTCGCCGCCGCGGTGCTCGATCTCGACGCGCAGAGCGCGGTGCTGCTCTTCGCCAGCTTCCTTGGCGGGGCCTTCGCGTCGCCCGTCTGGACCTTCCTTGCGCGCCGCTTCGGCAAGCCGCCGATGATGATCGCGATGGGGCTCCTGATATCCAGCCTGCTTGTTGCGACCTTGTTCCAGCAGCCCCGTGGTCTTGCGCAGGCCGTCGGCTTCTCGCTGATGCTCGGGACGGGGTTCGTCGGATTGCTCTTCACTTACTCGATGCTCGCCGACCTGATCCCGCAGGATGCCCGCCGCTGCGGCCGCAACCGATCGGCCTTTCTCTTCGCGCTGCTCAACCTGATGCAGAAATTCGGCGTCGCCGCCGCGATCGCGGTCAGCTATCTCTTGCTCGACCTCGTCGGCTTCGATCCGCAGAACGGTGAGGCCGCGGCTCGCGAACTGCACCTGCTCTTCGCGCTACAACCGACACTCAGCTGGATTGTCATGGCGGGGTTGCTGCTCGGGATGCAGCGCGCGCTGTCCCGCCTTTGACTTGCAATCGCCGCAACGCCCAAGTAAAGGCCGCGTTCATTCGGACAGATGCGCCGTTTTCCTTCCGCCTTTCGCCGACACGCTCGGGGAGGGTGGGCGGACTATTGCCCCAAGCGCGCTTGACGCGTGGGGGGCGGCAACCCATCTGGCCCGGATCATTGACGTAAAAAGACAGGACGATCGACATGGCGAAGACCAGCCCGGCTGAGTTCATCAATCAGGTACGCGCCGAAGCCCGCAAGATCGTGTGGCCGACCAGCCGCGAAACGGTGCAGACGACGATCATGGTGCTGATCATGACGACGATCCTTTCGCTGTTCTTTTTCGGCGTCGACACGGTTTTCAACGCGATCGTCAGCTGGCTGACGTCGCTCGCGCGCTAACGCCCGCGGTTACAGGGACAGGATACGGATACACATGGCGCGCTGGTACATCATTCACGCCTATTCGGGTTTCGAGAACAAGGTTCGCGATTCGGTGCTTTCCGAAGCCGAACGCATGGGCCTGACCGATTTCGTCGAAGCTGTCGAAGTGCCGGTCGAAACCGTCACCGAGGTGAAGCGCGGCAAGAAGGTCCAGGCCGAGCGTAAATTCTTCCCGGGCTACGTCCTCGCCAAGCTGACGATGACCGACGATGTCTATCACCTCGTCAAGAACACGCCGAAGGTCACGGGCTTCCTCGGTTCGATGGGCAAGCCGCAGGCTATCAGCGAAGCCGAAGCCGCGCGCATCCTGAACAGCAAGGAAGAGGCCGCGGCTCGTCCGAAGCAGGAAATCCGCGTCGATTACGAAATCGGCGACCAGGTCAAGGTGCTCGACGGTCCTTTCGCCAGCTTCAACGGGCTGGTCGAGGAACTCGATTTCGAAAAGGCGCGCGTCAAGGTTTCGGTGTCGATCTTCGGTCGCGCCACTCCGGTCGAACTCGACTTCGAACAGGTCGAACGCTTCAAATAACATCGCGGCGCGCCTTTGCGGGTGCGTCCCAGCCAACGGATCAAAACTATGAGCCTCACTCCCGAAGAGATGCAGGCTCGGCTTGATCGCGTGCGCGAAATTCAGGCGAGCTTTTCACCGGAAAAGGTTGTTCGCGGGGTGACCCGGCTGTTCGACCTCGTCCCGGCCGACGAGCCCGACGAATTCACCTTTCCAGCGTTCGACAAGCCGACCCGCCAGCGCATCTTTGGCGGGCAGGTGATCGCGCAGGCGCTGGTGGCCGCCGCGCGCACCGTCGATTCCGGCAAGACGGCGCATTCGCTTCATGCCTATTTTCTGCGCGGGGGCGACGAGGCGAAGCCGCTCCATTTCCGTGTCCACCGCGATTTCGACGGACGCAGCTTTGCAAACCGCCGCGTCGTCGTACGGCAGGACGGCAAGGTCATCTTCAACTTGACCGCCTCGTTCCACGCGCCCGAGCCCGGCGCGGCGCACCAAGCCCCGATGCCCGACGTGCTGCCGCCCGAGGAATGCGCCGAGCTGGTCGAAAATCTGGCGGCCGATCCGAACGTCAGCGATGCGCAGCTTGAGCGGATGGCGCGGCTGCGGCCGTTCGAGACGCGCAATTTCCGCCCATCTTCGACCGAGCGAGGCACGACGCACTATCAATGGTATCGGCTCGCGGCGCCGATCGGCGACGATCCGCTGCTCCACCGTGCTTTCCTGGCCTATGTGTCGGACATGGGGCTGTTGTCCTCGTCGCTGCTGCCGCACGGCTTCACCTGGTCGACGCCGGGGCTGTTCTCGACCAGCCTCGACCATGCGATGTGGTTCCACGACGACATTCGCGTCGATGACTGGTTCGTCTATGTGATGGACAGCGACTGGACGGGCGGCAGCCGCGGGATCAACCGCGGGCTGATCTATCGCCGGGACGGCACGTTGATCGCCTCGGCGATGCAGGAAGGGCTGCTGCGCATCACGCCACCTGCGCCCGGCGCATAAGGCTTGTTTTCTGCGGCGTTTGCGCTTATGCGCGGCGCTTCGCGTCAGATAAGGGCGTGATTCCGCGCGGGAGGAAGGGGTGATGCCCTTCTGTTCGACCGCTAATTTTGAGTCCCGGATCGAGGTCCGGGGCGACAGAAAGACAGGAGGCCATCATGGCTAAGAAGATTAGCGGCTACATCAAGCTGCAGGTGCCCGCCGGCACCGCCAACCCGTCGCCGCCGCTTGGGCCGGCATTGGGTCAGCGCGGCGTCAACATCATGGAATTCTGCAAGGCGTTCAACGCCGCGACCGACGGTATGGAAAAGGGTACGCCTACCCCGACCATCATCACCGTGTTCGCCGACAAGAGCTTTTCGTTCGTCACGAAGACGCCGCCGGCAACCTACCTGATCAAGAAGGCCGCGAACCTGAAGTCGGGTTCGAAGGAGCCGGGCAAAATCAGCGGTGGCAAGATCGCGCGCTCGAAGCTCGCCGAAATCGCCGAGATCAAGATGAAGGATCTCAACGCGAACGACATCGAACAGGCAACGAAGATCATCGAGGGCAGCGCGCGCTCGATGGGCCTCGAAGTGACGGAGGGCTGAACCGATGGCAAAGCTGACCAAGAAGCAGAAGGCCCTCGAGGGCAAGGTTGACAGCCTCAAGCTGCACACCGTCGACGAAGCGCTGAAGACCGTTCGTGAACTGGCCTCGGCCAAGTTCGACGAAACGCTCGAAATCGCGATGAACCTTGGTGTCGATCCGCGCCACGCCGACCAGATGGTCCGCGGCGTCGTGACGCTGCCCGCCGGCACCGGCAAGGACGTCAAGGTTGCCGTGTTCGCGCGCGGCGACAACGCCGACAAGGCGCTGGCCGCCGGCGCCGACAAGGTCGGTGCCGAAGACCTGATGGAAGACATGCTCGCGGGTAACCTCGACTATGGCCGCGTCATCGCGACGCCGGACATGATGGGCATCGTCGGCCGCCTGGGCAAGACGCTGGGTCCGAAGGGCCTGATGCCGAACCCGAAGCTGGGCACCGTGACCCCGAACGTCGCCGAAGCCGTGAAGGCCGCCAAGGGCGGTCAGATCGAATTCCGCGTCGAAAAGGTCGGCATCATCCACGCCGGCCTCGGCAAGCTGTCGTTCGGCGAGGAAAAGCTCCGCCAGAACTTCGACGCCTTTGTCGACGCGATCGTCAAGGCGAAGCCGGCCGGCGCGAAGGGCAAATATGTCCGCAAGATCGCGCTGTCGTCGTCGATGGGCCCCGGCGTGAAGGTCGATACGGCCGACGTGACCGGCGCCTGATTGGCACGCCACTGAATTAGGGAAGGGCCGGGGGAAACTCCGGCCCTTTTCTTATGTCTGCCTTGGTGTGGGGAGCGGACGTCAGCTCAATTCCCTTCGGCACCCCGGACTTGATCCGGGGTCCCGCTTGAAATCGAAGGCGGTGAGTGGGTCAAAAAGCGGGATCCCGGATCAAGTCCGGGATGACGATGAAAGATAGGGCAGCTTCCGGTCGCTAGCGGTCACTCCGCCCGCCGAAACTCGATCAAATCCCATTTGTTGCCGTAGAGATCGAGGAACACTGCGACGGTGCCATATTCCGCCTCCAGCGGCTCGCGCTCGATCCGCACGCCTTTGTCGAGCAGGCGCTGATAGTCGCAGGCGAAATCGTCGGTCTCGAGGAACAGAAAGACGCGGCCCCCCGCCTGGTCGCCGATATACTTGACCTGTTCTTCATTGGAAGCCCGCGCCAGCAGGATCGTCGCCCCGCCCGGCGGGTTGCCCGGTGGTGCGACGAGTACCCAGCGCTTGCCCTGCGCCGGCTGATACTCGTCGGCAACGAGCGTGAAGCCCAAGGTCCCGACGTAAAAGTCGATCGCCTCGTCATACTCGCGCACGACGAGCGCGATATGGGCGAGCGATTGGCGGGGCATTCGCGGGGGGCGCGCCGCGCCGCGCCCGCCGCGAATGGCCCGATCATGGTGAGGAGCAGGCTCGTCGCCGCCAGCAGCTTGATCGCGCCGCGCCCTGACGGATCGAGCATGCCTGCGCCGAAGATCAGCATTGGTACCGCCAGCGGCAGGACGAGCAGTCCGCCGATCGCACTGCCGCCCTTGTGGTTCGCGGTCAGCGCGGCGCTTAATACAGCCAGCGAGGCCAGCGCCGGAATGGCGATGGCGATCCCGGTCGCGAGCAGTCCGAGGCGCTCCGCGTCCTGCGCCAGCAGCGCCGCCGCGGGGAACAGGGCGATCATCAGCGGCAGCCCGAAACCGATGGCATGCGCGCCGATCTTCATCGCTGCGATCACCTCGTCGGCAAAACCGCGCACCGCAAGCTGGTCGAGCACGCCCGCGTCCTTGTCGGGACGCACCAGTCGGTCGATCGGCAGCAGCGCCGCGAGCAGCGCCGCGACCCACACCATCCCGCCGCCGGCGCGCCGCAGCAACGGTGCGTCGGGACCCACGGCGAACGGGAAGGCGGTCGCGACGAGCAGGAAGAACAGCACCGGCAACCACAGTGCCCCGCTGCCCCACGCACGGCGGAGGTCGCGCCAGAAGAGGGCGATGAGCGCAGTCAAGCAAGCGCCCCCATGTCGAGCTCCGCCAGATCGGGGATGCCGAGCGCAAAGTGCGAGGCGAGCAGCACCGCGCCGCCGTTACTGCGGTGCTTTGCGATCGCTGCGACCAGCCGCGCCTGCGCCGCATCGTCCATCCCGTTCGCGGGCTCGTCGAGCAGCCAGATCGGCGCGCCGCTGGCGATCACGCGCACCATCGCCGCGCGCTTGCGCTGGCCGGTCGAGAGCATCGACACCGGCACCTCGGCGAGCGGCGCGAGCGCCATCTCATCCATTGCGCGGTCGACCGTGTGGCCGTCGACGGTGTCGACCCGCGCCCAGAAGTCGAGCGCGCGGCGCAGCGGCAGTTCGGTGTCGAGCGCCGATGCTTCGTCGATCAGTGCAATGCGTTCGCGGCGCTCGACGGTTCCGGCAGCGGGGCGCAGCAGTCCCGCGACGAGGCGGATCAGGCTCGACTTGCCCGCGCCATTGGGGCCGCGCAGCCACAGCGCGTCACCGCGGTTCAGCACCAGCGACAAATTCTCGAACAGCAGCCGGTCGCCGCGAATGCACGCTACGTTGTCCAGCCGCAGCAGTTCGGTCACGCCATATCCTCGAGCGCGTGCATATCGTCGTCGGAGAAGCCGAAATGATGGCCGATTTCATGGATCAGCACATGACGCACGAGCGTGTCGAGCCGTTCGCCGGTCTCGATCCATTCGACGAGGATCGGGATGCGATAGAGCGTCACCCGATCGGGCATCCCCCCGCTTTCGCCGATGCTCCGCTCGGTGAGCGGGCGACCCTCGTAGAGCCCCGTGAGCTCGTAGGGATGCTCGATGTCGAGCGAGGCGAGCACTTCGTCGTCGGCGAATTCCTCGATCGAGACGACCACTCCCTCGATATGCGGGACAAAGACCGCGGGCATATTCGCCAGCGCCGCCTCGGCCATCGCGAACAGTGCGTCGGCGTCGGGAGGACCGCCGGTCCATCCGGCAGGCAAATCGGGCAGGGCAGACTTGTCGCTCATCGCGCCCTTCCTTATGGCGGCGGCACGATATTGACCAGCGGGAGAAAGAAGATGGTGCAGAAACTCGACGATGCAGCGCGCGGCGCGCTGCTGGCCCGCTTTCCCGAATGGACGCACGAACCGGTGCGCGACGCGATCACGCGCCAGTTTAAATTCGCCGATTTCGCGCAGGCGTTCGGTTTCATGGCGAGCGTCGCGATCATCGCCGAGAAGATGGACCATCACCCCGAATGGTCGAATGTCTATAATCGCGTCGATATTCTGCTCACGACGCACGACGCCGACGGATTGTCGGACCGCGACGCGAAGCTCGCCGAGGCGATCGAGGCGCTACTGTAACCCGCCTGTGATTGTTGTTATCTTGCGCTGACGCCTCATGTCCTTACAAGCGGCGCAAAGCACAGCATAACACCCCAGGGGAGCCCACCGCATGACCGATAGCCTGTTCCGCCGCAAACCGATCGTTCCGGAACGGCGGGAGGGTGAGCAGGTGCTGGCGCGGACGCTGGGCTGGCCGCATCTGATCGCGCTCGGCGTCGGGGCGATCGTCGGCACGGGCATCCTGACCCTCATCGGCGTCGGCGCCGACAAGGCGGGGCCTGCGGTCATCCTGTCCTTCGGTATCGCGGGGCTGATCTGTGCCTGCGCCGCGCTTGCCTATGCCGAAATGGCGACGATGATCCCCGCCTCGGGCAGCGCCTATACCTACTCCTATGTCGTGATCGGCGAATTGCTCGCGTGGATCGTCGGGTGGAGCCTGATCCTCGAATATTCACTGGTGGTGAGCGCAGTCGCGGTCGGCTGGTCGGGCTATGCCGCGCCCTTGCTACAGGCGTGGGCGGGCTTCCCGATGGCGCTGATGCAGGGACCCGAACTCGGCGGCATCGTCAACCTGCCCGCGATCGCAATCATCGCGGTGGTCGCGGGGCTGCTGCTCGTCGGCACGCGCGAAAGCGCAACGCTCAATGCGATCCTCGTGCTGGTGAAGATCGTCGCGCTTGTCGTATTCGTCGCGGTTGCGCTGCCCGCCTTCAACGCCGCCAATCTCGAACCCTTCAGCCCCTATGGCTTTGCCAAGCATATGGGTCCTGATGGCGTCGAGCGCGGCGTGATGGCCGCGGCGGCGATCATCTTCTTCGCCTTCTACGGCTTCGACGCGATCGCGACGGCGGCCGAGGAAGCCAAGAATCCCGACCGCGATCTCAAGATCGGGATCGTCGGGTCGATGTTCGCCTGCGTGATCATCTATATCGCCGTCGCGGTCGCCGCGGTCGGCGCCATCGCCTACACGCGCTTTGCCAACAGCCCCGAGCCGCTCGCGCTGATCCTGCGCGAACTCGGCAGTCCGCTCGCGGCGCAATATCTCGCCGTTTCGGCGATCATCGCGCTGCCGACGGTCATCCTTGCCTTCTTCTATGGGCAGAGCCGTATCTTCTTCACGATGGCGCGCGACGGGCTGCTGCCCGCCAGCCTCGCCAAGCTGTCGTCGCGTGGGACGCCGGTGCGGATCACCATCTTCACCGCGCTCGTCGTCGCGGTGCTCGCGGGCTTCATCCCGCTCGGTGAACTCGCCGCGCTCGCCAATGCGGGGACGCTCGCGGCCTTCACCGCGGTGTCGATCTGCATGCTCATCATGCGCCGCCGCGCGCCCGATGCGCCGCGGACCTTCCGCGCGCCAATGCCGTGGGTGGTCGGCGGCATCGCGGTTCTCGGCTGTATCTACCTCTTCTTCAGCCTGCCGGTGCAGACGCAGTTCTGGTTCCTCGTGTGGAATGTCGGCGGGCTGGCCGTCTATTTCCTCTACGCCCGCCGACACGCCATCGTCGGTTAGTCCTAGTCGAACAATTCGCTGAGGAAGCTCTTCTTATAGTGCTTCTTGTACGGCTTGCCGCCGTAATGGCGGTCATCATAGCCGTGTTCGCGATATTGCGGCTGTGACGGCGGCGGGGGCGGGGCCGACGCGCGCGGCGCGGGAGCAGGCGCGCTGGCGGCTTCGCTGCGCTCGATGATCTTGTCGAGTTCGCCGCGATCGAGCCATACGCCGCGGCATTGGGGGCAATAGTCGATCTCGATTCCCTGCCGTTCCGACATGGTCAGGTTCACGCGGCAGGTCGGGCAAAGCAGCCCTTGGGCATCGGACACGAAATTTCCTTTCATCGCAAAGGCGACCGGGTGAGCCGCCGTCCCTCTAACGTGTCATGGCTATGGTGCGTTCCGCAAACAGAAAAGGCCCCGCTCCGACCGGGGAGGCGGAGCGGGGCCGAGTTTTGCCGTGCTCTGTTCAGCTGTCGGCTTCGAACGCCAGCAAGTCGCCGGGCTGGCATTCGAGTTCGGTGCAGATCGCCTCGAGCGTCGAGAAGCGCATCGCCTTCGCTTTGCCGGTCTTGAGGATCGACAAATTGGCGAGCGTGATGCCGATGCGGTCGGACAGGTCGGTCAGCGTCATCCGCTTCGCGTAGAGCAGGTCATCCAGTTTCACGACGATCGCCATCACACGGTCCCTTCCAGCTCGTCGCGCATCGCGGTGCCCTGTTCGAACACCGCCGCGAGGACGAAGGCGAGCAGGATCGCGAGCAAATTGCCGAGCGAGATGCCACCCATGTCGGCGAACGCGCTGCCCGCTTTCGCGATGCTGCTGGCGGTCCAGTGCAGCGGGATCGCCAGCAACTGGACGGCAACGAGCGCCCAGCCGACCCGGCGCAGCCGGGTCGCGTTCGCAGCGATGAAGGGATCGCGCGCCGCGCTAGCCACGAGCGCCTGAAACTGACGGATTATGTAAGCCGCCCCGGCGAGGATGGCGAAGAGCAGCCCCAGCAGCAGGCCAACCGGGAGCCGAAGCGTCGTGACATCGACGAATTCGGGGCTGTCGCGGAATCCGGCCATGACTTCGGGCCAGGCGACGACCAGCGCGACCGCGATGCCGGCGACGAGCAGCGCGGACGCCACGATCAGCCCGAGGATCAGCCAGAGCAGCCCGCGCGTCGCGCCGAGCAGGGTGTAGTTGGGAACAGGCATATCGTTCTCCGATAGATTGCTTATCGAAGAACAATATATCAAGTCCGACTTATCGTCAATCGATATTATCGAAAAACGATAACTGGCCGCCCTGGCGACCAGCCGTACCTCCCCCCTTCATCACTCCGGACTTGATCCGGGGTCCATGACGGCATGTGCCGTGCTTCCGATCGAGGGCGTTGTGGATCCCGGATCAAGTCCGGGATGACGAAGGGGGTCAAGCCGCCTGCCAGTCGAACGCCAGCGGCGCTTCGCGAAAGGCGAAGCGGTCGAGGTGGCGCGCCACCACGCCCTTCATCGCCTCGACATGGTCGGCGCTGCTGGCGTCGATGCGGACCGACAGCGCGTCGGGTCCGGCATCGAACGTCACCAGCGCATCGCCCGCCCATGTCGCGCCGCGTGCGTCCTTGGGGAAGGCCACGGTGCCGTGGTCGGGTGTGAATTCGACCGCGAGATTATGCTGCCAATGCTTGCACAGTTGCTGGAGATATTTGCTCGCGTGCGCCGTGGGCACGTTGGCGACAGCGCTGCCCATCACAGCCGCTCGATCTTTTGCGCCGCCTCGTCGATCAGCGCGACGATGTCGTGCAGCGCCGCATTGTCGAGGTCGCGGTCGCCGAGCCGGTTCATCAGGACCTGGCGCAGGTTGCCCATCGCGCGGCGCACCGATGCCGAGTCCGTCCGCTGCGTTTCCTCGCCGACCGCGGTCAGGCGGGTGATCGCGGCGTCGACGATCTCGCTATTCGCTTCGAGTTCGGCGCGTCCCGCATCGGTGATCGCGAACAGCTTTTTCGCGCCGTCGCTCTCTTGCGCTTCGATCAGGCCCATGTCGTCGAGCATCGTCAGCGTTGGATAGATGACGCCGGGGCTCGGCGCATAGCTGCCGCCGGTGAGTTCCTCGATGTGGCGGATCAGGTCGTAACCGTGGCGCGGTTCGTCGGCGATCAGCTTGAGCAATACGAGCCGAAGCTCGCCGCCGTCGAACATCCGCCGTCGCTCGCCCCGGCCACCGCCACGACGGCCACCGCCAAAGCCATGCCCGAACCCGTGGCCAAAGCCGCGACCGCCGCGATGCATCGCATGCCGCCCGCCGCAACCGTGGCCTTCCATTTTCGCATAGAATATCATTTTTCGTTCCTTAGAGTGATTCTAGATGCGTCTAAGATATATCTTAAGATGCGATATGCAAGAGGCTTCAGGAAAAATTCTCGACGGAAATGCGGGGCGATCAGCCTTGGCGTGCGAAGCGCAAGTGAATCAGCGGATAGGCCCGCTCTTGGCCATCGCGCTCCGACCGGCCGGTGGGTACGAAGCCCAAGCGCTCGTAAAAGCCGACGGCTTGCCCATTCTGTTCGTTCACTTCGGTCGTCAGCGTCGGATGGTGTTCCAGCGCATGCGCGACCAGCGCTCGCCCGACACCGGCACCGCGATATGCGGGATCGATGAACAGCGCCTCCATGCTCGATCCGTCGAGCAGCATGAAGCCGATCGGCCGATCATCGGCATCGACCGCGAGCCAGAGCGATGCTGCGGGAAGGAATGACTGGACTTCGGCTTCGATTGCGACGCGATCCTCGGCCGTCAGAAAGTCGTGCGTCGCATCGACGGCGTCGCGCCAGATCTCGACAGCGCGGTCGCCGTCGGCGGGCGTCGATTGTCGGATCCGTATCATGACCGGGGCTTTAGTCGATCGCGACAAGGCTCGCCAAGTCCGAAGGCGACCGAAATCCCGCCATCGGCCTTGACTCTGCGCCCATCGACGCTATTAGCACCCCCGTGTTGTCCCGGTCTCGGCCGTGGCAATTCCGTCCGAGACAGTTGGTGAAGGGGATTTGCCCTTCTTAATTTCCAGCCGAGACGGGGAACAGTCTTTTTCGGTCGCCCGCCTGTATTCAGGCGACGCGTCTTGACCGACCCCATCGGACATCGTTGCGCAAATGCAGGCGAGCCTTGGCTCGCGTCTGTCTTTGCGTGTGTTAGCCGCCCGGCGGCGCATGCGTTTCGGCGTGGGCGCATCCGGGCAGATGAGTGGAGTATAGGCATGGATCGTACGGAAAAGGCCGAAGCCGTATCCTCGCTGAACGCTACGCTGGGATCAGCTGCTGCTGTTGTGGTCGTCCGCAACCTCGGCATGACCGTCGCTCAGTCGACGGTGCTGCGCCAGCAGATGCGCGATGCAGGGGCCGACTTTCGCGTCACGAAGAACCGTCTTGCCAAAATCGCGCTCGATGGCACGTCCTACACCGGTATCGGCGAACTGCTGACCGGTCCCACGGCCCTCGCAACCTCGACCGATCCGGTCTCGGCTGCGAAGATCGCCGTGGAATTTGCCAAGACCAACGACAAGCTTGAAATCGTTGGTGGCGGCATGGGCGACGTGGTCCTCGACGTAGATGGCGTGAAGGCGCTTGCTTCGCTTCCCTCGCTCGACGAGCTCCGCGCCAAGATCATCGGTCTGGTGCAGGCTCCGGCCACCAAGGTTGCGCAGATTGCCGCAGCCCCGGCGGGCCAGTTGGCGCGGGTTTTTGGCGCATATGCCGCCAAAGAAGCAGCGTGATTTCGAACTAACCCTTTAAACTTACTACCGGGATATCCCGGTTCTGATGGAGAATGAACATGGCTGATCTTGCAAAGATCGTTGAAGAACTGTCGGCGCTGACCGTCCTCGAAGCGGCTGACCTGTCGAAGCTGCTCGAAGAAAAGTGGGGCGTTTCGGCTGCCGCTGCTGTTGCTGCCGCTCCGGCTGCTGCCGCTGCTGGCCCGGCTGCTGAAGAGCAGACCGAATTCGACGTCATCCTGACGGGTGACGGCGGCAACAAGATCAACGTGATTAAGGAAGTCCGTGCGATCACCGGTCTGGGTCTGGGCGAAGCCAAGGCACTCGTCGAAGGCGCACCGAAGGCCATCAAGGAAGGCGTGAACAAGGCAGAAGCTGAAGAGCTGAAGGCCAAGATTCTCGCTGCCGGCGGCACCGTCGAACTGAAGTAATTCGGTTGGATGGGTTCCGGCCGGATCATCCGGCCGGGTTCCAGCGAAAAAGAATAAGGGCGGCGCCGCGAGGCACCGCCCTTTTTCTATGCGGTGAGGGGACCACCGCGGATGATCGGGCGCTCAGCTCTTGGAATAGCCCGGGCGGAAGCTGGTCGACGTGCGGACACGCGCGGGTTCGGGGCGGCGCACATCCTGTTCCTGCGTCGCGGGGGCAGGGCGCTGGGCGATTTCCCAAGCGCTGACCGGCTTGCGGGTCATGTCCTTCTGCGCGCCGAGCGTCTCGTCATAGACGGTGCGTTCCTGGCGATCGAGGAAACGCGCATGCTTCAGCCGCTTGCTGAGCGTCGCAAAGGGATTGTCGTCGGTCGGCCCGGCCATCGCCATCGCTTCGTGACGACCCATGCTTCCGCTCGGCGCGGCGACGAAGGCCGGAACCGTTCGCGGCGCGACTTCTTCCTCTTCGGGCGGGGCATAGGCGGGCGTGATCCACGGCTGCGTCTCGCCGGTCACCGGCTCGGCTGCGGCAACGGACGCGGGCTCATATTCATACGCCGTGGCTTCCGCACCGACCGCGCGGCGGCGGCGAGCGAAGGCCAATCCGGCGCCGCCGATGATCAGCAGCGCGGCTGCGCCGCCGGCGATCTCCCACGGGAACGCATCGCCGGTCGTGCTCGCGGTTTCGGCGGGCAGCGGTGCCGGTTCGGCGATCGGTTCGGCCGGCGCTGCCATCGGTGCGGCGATCGGCGTGGCTTCCTCGATCAAGGGAGCCTCGGCGGCCGGTGCCGCGACAGGGGTGGCAGCCGCTGCGACGGGCGCCGCGGGGCGCGCACGCGGCGCCGCGCGTTCGGCGCGCGCCGGAGCGGGCGCTGCGGCGCGTTCTGCGGTCTTGGGTGCGGGTGCAGTCTTTTCGGCGGGGATGTCCAGCGGGACGCGGATGACCGGGGCGGGCGCGGCAGGCTGTGCGGTCTGCGGGGTTGCGACCGGGGCGGTGGTGCTCGGTTCGGGGACCGTCGGCGGGGTCTGCGGCGTCGGCGCCGCGACCGGCGGAGTCATCGTAACGGTCGGGGCTTCCTGCGCAAAAGCGCCGGGGGTGGACAGAACCAGGAACGCGGCAATCGCGCTCATGGCGGGGCGGGAGAGGGCGATATTTCTTGTCATAGTGAAGCACGAACGAGCCACTCGCCGAAAATGCTGCTCGGACAACGCGGTTTCCGGGATGAGCCGTGGCTGCCGAACGGCGCGGCGAGGATTCCGGTGCGGCTGGTCGTGCCGTCACACCATTTTTGCGATCGGGCGGACCGGTGCGATCGATCGCCCGGGCCGGGTCCGCGAGCACGCATTCCCAGGGACGTGCGCTTCAATATGACAGGGGTTTTGCGTTTTGGTGTCGGCCGGGTCACCAATCCGTCATTCGCGCGCAACCTTGCCGTGATCAACGCCGCACATGGAAACCACCGACCTTGCCCCGACCCGGCTGCCGAACCAGCTGCGCGAAACGCAGCGGCTGCTGTTCATCGCCAAGCATGCACGCTGGACCGGCGGGCTGCATGCCGATGACGGCAATCACGCGCTTTATCACCGCGAAATGCGCGAGACGCTCGAAGCGATCGGCATCGAACTGCTGATCGCCGATAGCTACGCCGCGCTGTTCGACCGGCCTGCCGCCGATTTCGTCTTCCCGCTGCTCAATCGCGGCGGCTTCTTCAATTCCGAAATGCTGCTGCCCTTGCTCTGCAACCAGCATGGCCTGCCCTACCTTGGCGCCTCGCCGATCGTGCGCGGCCTGTCCGACGACAAGCATCTGACCAAGCTCGAGGCCGCGGCGCGCGGCGTGCCGACCGCGCCCTGGGCGCTGTTCCGCCGCGGCGCGCCGGTCGACGTGTCGCGCTGCCCGCCGGCGCGGCGCTGGGTGATCAAGCCGAACAACAGCTCGGCCTCGTGGGGCGTCCGCGACGCGCACGACCGGGTGCAACTTGCGCAGGCGGTCACCGAAATCCATGCGCTCGACCATGATGCGCTCGTCGAGCCCTTTATCGACGGCAGCGATATCGAGGTGCCCGTGATCACGCTCGATGGCGAACCCGCGATGCTGCCGATGATGATTTTCGAGCAGGACGATCCGACCCAGCTTCGTACCTATCAGGAAAAGCGCGACCTCGTCGGCAACGTCGGATATTGCATCAAGCGGTTCGGCGATCCGGCGATTGCGGCACGGATTATCGACTATACGAAGCGGATGGCCGATATCTTCCGCCCGTTCGATTATGGCCGGTTCGAGTTTCGCGTCGATCACACGACCGGCGACGTCCGGCTGCTCGAGGTCAATCTCAACTGCAATCTGTGGTCCGAAAAACTGTTCTCGCGCTCCGCCGTCGCGGCGGGCTTCACCCACGCGGCGCTGATCGAAACGATCGTCGCCGAAAGCATGATCCGTCAGATTGCGCCCGCCGCGGCGCGGCGGAGCGCCGCATGAGCGGGTCGATCCTGATCCTTGCCGGGCGCCGCGCCGGGGCCATCGATGCGCTCGCCGAGGCATCTGGCGTCGGCGACAAATGCCTTGTGCCGGTCGCGGGGCGGCCGATGATCGCGCATGTTCTGGAAAGCGCGGCCGATAGCAGTGCGCGGCAGGTGTTCGTTTCGACGCATCACGCGGCGCTGCTCGCCGAATTGAACGACCCGGTCGTCGATCTGCTCGGCGACCGGCTGATCATCGTACCTGCGGCCGATAATCTGGCGGATTCGGTTCTCGCGGTCGCGGTCGTGGCCAGCTTCCCGCTGCTCGTCACGACCGCAGATAATTGCTTGCTGACCTCCGCGACGATCGCCGAGATCGAAACCGAGGCGGAACGGCTCGGCGCCGATGCCGGGGTCGCGCTGGCGCGGCGCGAGGATGTGCTGGCGGTCCATCCCGAAGGCCAGCGGCGCTTTTACGAGTTTTCCGACGTAGCGGTATCGAACTGCAATGCCTATTGGATCGGGCATCCGAACGCGCTCCGCGCGGCCGAGGCGTTTCGCGGCGGCGGCCAGTTCGTCAAGAAGCCGTTTCGCGTGATGCAGGCGTTCGGCCTGATCAACCTGCTCCGTTTCCGCTTCGGGCTCGGTCCGATCCACCACATCTTCCAGCGCATTTCGCGCCATCTGGACGTCGAAATCGCCCCGCTGCTGGTGAGCAACGGGGCGACGGCGATCGATGTCGACAATGAAAGGTCGCTGCGCGTGACCGAGGCGCTGATGAAGCGCCCCGACATCGTCAATCCGCGACCCAGTTCCCGTGAAAGCCGGGGGGAACCCGGTGCGGCAGATGCACGACAGCTTGCGGTGACCCGGTAAAGTCGTCGGCGTTGAGGATGACGAGCGCGGTCGTCTCGTCATTCATGTTCACGACCAGCCCGATCAGCCAGCCGTCGTCTTCTGCACCATCGTCGCTACGCGGGACAAACACGAACTCGCCCGGATGGCGGCCGGGGCCGAAGTCATGGATGTCGGTTGAGGCCTTTGCGAGGTCGTGACGGAACAGCCGGGTGTCGGCCATCGCCCATTCGATGCTCTCGCCGTCGGGCATCGCGACGCTGTAGACATAGCGATAAGGCTTGGTGGTCAGCCGTTCGTCATAGCGAGGAAATTCCTGCGCATGATCGTGGATCACCGAGCGGACCGTCGTTTTCGTCACCGGGTCAATCGTCCAGCGTTCCATGCGCGACTTTTCGCTATCCGGGCCGCGCGTTGAATGGGCGAACATCGTGTCGTGCACGACCACGTCGACGATCACCTTGCCATCCGCGGTTTCAAACGCGTTGGCGGGGTGGAAGACATAGCAGGGTTCGACGGGAACCCAGATGACTTCGTCACCGCGGCCCTTACGGGGGAGCAGGCCGACGCGTGCCTGATGCGCGTCGTTCCACGCATAGGGGAAACGATAGCCCGCGAGCAGCATCTTCATCGAGAAGGTGACAGGCAGGTCGAAGATAAGGGCATAGCTTGCAGTGATCGCGCAATCGTGGATCGACGGGCCGTCGCTGACTGCCACCGCTTCTTCGCGGACGACATGTGCTTGGCTGTCGAGCACGACGTGCCAGACCTTGTTCGGTTCGTCGCCGCGATAGGTGATCGCGTGCATTTCGTCGGTAAGCGGGTCGTGATGCGGGTGCGCGGTGTAGGCGCCGGCCAATGTGCCGTCGAACGGGTTGTGCGCGATCGTGTTCAGTTCATAGCCGAGCTCGACGGGCTTGCCGCCGGCTTCGACGATCGCGAAGGTGCGGCCCGCGAGGCCGACGACATTGGTGTTTGGCGCGTCGCTGGTTTCGCGCGGCCCCGGGGGCAGTTCCTCGCCGAGCACGGCGCATGCCTCGCTGCCGCGGACCCAGCGATTGCGATACCAGTCGGCCTTGCCGCCTTCGATGCGGAGGCCGTGGACCATGCCGGCGCCGGTGAACCAGTGGTAGCTGGCGGGATCGGGGGCGGCCGCGGGGTTCGGCCCGTTGCGCAGGTAGCGGCCGGTCAGCGCCGCGGGGATTTCGCCCTCGACGCGCAATTGCTCCAGCGTGACCTCTTCGGTCATCGGTTTGTGGATGCCCGTCAGGAACGGGTGCGCGTCGGTGGGGCGGGGGAGGCGCTTGCGGTTGAAGTCGGCGACCTTGCCGATGCCTTTGACAACCGCGCCGCGGATCAGGGTTTCGACGTTGCTTGCCATGATATTGCTCCTTACGGATGTTGGCGAAAGTACCGCGTGGCGGGGGCTTGTGCGGACGACTCGATATGTTTACAGTGACAACATGATGGCAAGCAAAGATAACAGTGTCAACATAAAAAGCGACGGCGCGAAGGCGGCGGGCGCTTATCATCATGGCGACCTGCGCGCGGCGGTGATCGCGGCGGGGCTGAAGCGGCTGGAGGAAGGCGACAGCGCCGAACTCGGCCTACGCGCGCTGGCGCGCGACGTCGGGGTGAGCGCGACGGCGCTTTACCGGCACTTCCCCGACAAGGAGGCGCTGCTCGACGCGCTCGCCGACGAGGGGTTGCGGCGGCTCGGGGCGCTTCAGGCCCAGGCGTGGCTGAAAGCGGGGGGCGCGGTTGCGGGCTTCAAGGCGACCGGCATTGCCTATGTCCGCTTCGCCCACGACGAGCCGGCGCTGTTTCGGCTGAGCTTCACGCGCCAGATGTCCGAACGCTGTCCCGACGGCAGCAACGACGGCGGCGACGTTGCATATAATCTGCTCCGCGCCGGGGTCGGCGAGGCGCTGCCCGGCGTCGAAGACCCCGATACCGCGGCGCTCCACGCGTGGGCGCTGGTGCATGGCCTCGCGATGCTGATCCTCGACCGGCGCATCGAATGGGACGAGGCGAAGGTCGCCGAAGTGGTCGGGCTGACCTTTGGCGGGGTCGGCTGAAGGGTCGCGAGATATATTGGCGCGACCGGGCGCAGACACAGTCGGCATAATTTAGCGGTTTCTTTTCTTGTTTTTGGTTATCTGGCCGCATGACCCGATCGCTGCCCCCCAGAGTCGAAGCGATCTTTTGGCTCCTTCTGACCGCAACGGGATATTTCCTGCTGGCCAGCCTGTCGCTGTATGCGACGAAGGGAGCAGACAATATCGCTGCGGTGTGGCCGCCCAGCGGATATTTCCTTGCCCTTCTCCTGATGATGCCCGCGCGCGGGCGGATCGCGTCCTTCACCGGCATGGCGGTGTCCAGCATGGTCGCAAACATGCTCGGCGGCACGGCGTTCGCGATGTCGGCGGCCTTCGTTCTCGCCAATGCCGTCGAGGCTGCCGTCGCGCTGTGGCTGTTGCGTCGGCGCGAACCGGCCGAGCTATCTTTTACGACGCCGCGCGATGTTGTGCGTTTCTGCGGCGCCGCGCTGGCTGCAAGTTTCGTCGGCGCGGGAATAGCGACACTATTTGCCGGCACGGGCTTCGATTTTTTCCTGTCCTGGCTGACGACGGTCGCGCTCGGCATATTGATTGTCACGCCGCCGATTGTCATGCTCGCGCGGCTCATCGTGTCGAATGCGTTCAGCAATGCGCCGGCCGGCATGAAAACCGAAGCGACGGCGATATTGACGGGTGCCGCCGCGATCACGGCTATCTGTTTTTCGCAATCGCAGTTTCCGGTCAATTTCCTGCCCTATGTGGCGGTCATTGTCGCATCCTACCGCTTAGGGCCTTTTGGCGCCGCCGCCGGCATATTGATTGTCACGATCATCGCTTCGTTGCTGACAGCTCAGGGTTTTGGCCCGATCGCGGCCATCGACGGTGAACCGAAGGTCAAGATATTCTTCCTGCAATTCTACCTGCTGTCGATGCTGGTCGTCGCGCTGCCGCTCGCCGCGTTGCTCGTTGTGCAGCGGCGGCTTTCGAGACGGCTCGAGCAAAGCAACCGCTGGCTGCTCCAAGCCGAGGCCGCGGCGCTGGTCGGGCATTGGCGCGTCGACTTGGTCCATTGGACGATCACCTGGTCGGACCAAAGCTATCGCATCCACGGGTTGGAGCCCGGTATGCCGGTCGACGTCAACTATAGCGTCAAACAATATGTGGCCGAGGACCGGTTGGCGGTGCGCAAGATTTTGGCGGAGGCCGTGCGGACCGGCCAGCCTTTCGAATTTCAGGGACGGATATTGCGCGCCGACGGCAAGATCCGGCATGTCAAATCGCACGGCTCGATCGAAATGGGGCGCGGAGGCAAGGCGGCCGCGATTTTCGGCACAGTCCAGGACGTGAGTGAGACGGTCGAGAATGCCCGGATCCTCGAGGCCGCGCGCAGCGCCGCTGAACGCGTCGCCAACACCGATATGCTCACCGGGCTGCCCAACCGCCGCCATACGCTCGCGTTTCTCGAAAAGGCACTGACCGGCGCGCGCGACCATGGTGCGCCGCTCGCCGTCGCGATTTTCGATATCGACCATTTCAAGCGGATCAACGACGCGCATGGTCATGTGGTCGGTGACGATGTGATCCGCCGCGTCGCCCAGCGCGCCAAGGCGGCGCTTCGCGACGCGGACATGCTCGGCCGCATCGGCGGCGAGGAGTTCGTCTGCATCCTCCAGCGATCGAGCGCGCAGGCCGCCGAAATCGTTGCCGAGCGCGTCCGCAAGGCGGTCGAGACCGGGACCGCCGCTGAAGACGATCTCCCGAACGCGACGATCAGCGTCGGCCTCGCGATCTATGACGGCGAGGCTGATATCGAGGAACTGCTTCACCGCGCCGACAAGGCGCTCTATGTCGCCAAGCGCGAAGGACGGAACCGGCTACGCAGCGCGGCGTGACATGATCGAGTGCCGGCTAACGACCGGAAGTTGCCGCTATCCCTTCTTACTTCGCCATTCCCGCGAAAGCGGGGCATGGCAGCTCACCACCCCAAACACCCGTTGCGCTTTGGCGTCGACGGTTTTGCTGATAGGCTCGGCATCGGTCACGGGCAGGGAAGGTCGCATCATGGAATCGGACGAAGCAATGATGGCGCGGCGGGTGCTGCTCGCGGGCGCGATCGGGACGCTCGCGTTGATCCACGCGCCGTGGGCGGTAGCGAAGCTGCCGAAGAGCGGGGTGAAGGGACTGATCGCGGGTGCATCCGATGGCGCGCTCGACAAGCTCGCAGAGCCCGGCGCCTTTTATCGCGATACCGCAGTGCGCATCCTGCTGCCCGGTGCGGGCGGAAAGCTCGCCTCGAAACTCTTTGGCATGGGCGACAAGCTGGGGCTCACGACCAATCTGACCAAAAGCCTGAACGACGCGGGCGGCAAGGCCGCGGGCGAGGCGAAGCCGGTGTTTCGCGCCGCGATCGACAATCTGCGCTGGACCGACGCACCGGGGCTGGTGACGCAGAACGACGGCGCGACGCGTTATCTCCAGTCGAGCGCGGGCAGCGTGCTATTTACCAAGGTGACGCCTCTGATCGGATCGGCGCTGGAGAATGTCGGCGCCTATCGCCAGCTTGACCAGCTGTCGAAGGGCAATCAACTGATGGCGTCGGCCGGGCTGACGCGCGACGGTCTGACACGGTCGGTGACCGAACAGGCGCTCAAAGGCATCTTTCATTATATGGCAGGTGAAGAGGCAGCGCTGCGCCGGAACCCCGCGAACCTCCTGAAAGGTATTTTCTAGGATCTCAATCGGGTGCTCCCGTTGACACCGTGCCCCCCAAATCCTATATCCCCGGCATACCCCTTCGTCCGAGATAGAGCCTGACTTTGCGCAGCGGGCTGTACGGATAGGGCGGCGGGGATTTCGACAGCGTTGAAAAGCTGCGGTAAACCGGCAACGGTTGGCCTGCGGCTTTTTTCGCGTCGATGCGCTCGCGACCTGATTTTTCTTAAGGCGAGACAATCACTTATGGCGACCAAGGCGAAGTCGGTGGGCAAGGCCCTCGAAGCAACCGCAAGCAAGCGAATCCGTAAGCTGTTCGGCAACATCCACGAAGCGGTGGACATGCCCAACCTCATCGAGGTGCAGCGCGAATCCTATGAACAATTCCTGCGGTCCGACCCCTCGGTCGGCTATGTTTCGGGCCTCGAAAAAACGCTGCGCAGCGTGTTCCCGATCCGCGATTTCGCCGGCACCGCCGAGCTCGACTTCGTCCATTACGAACTCGAAGCGCCGAAGTATGACGTCGAGGAATGCCGTCAGCGCGGCATCACCTATGCGGCGCCGATGAAGGTCACGCTCCGCCTGATCGTCTTTGAAGTCGACAGCGAAACCGACACCCGTTCGGTCCTTGATATCAAGGAGCAGGACGTTTACATGGGCGACATGCCGCTCATGACCGAGAACGGCACCTTCTTCGTCAACGGCACCGAGCGCGTTATCGTGTCGCAGATGCACCGTTCGCCGGGTGTGCTCTTCGACCATGACCGCGGCAAGACCCACTCGTCGGGCAAGTTCCTGTTCGCCGCGCGCGTGATCCCGTATCGCGGTTCGTGGCTCGACTTCGAATTCGACGCCAAGGACATCGTCAACGTCCGTATCGACCGCAAGCGCAAGCTGCCGGTCACCAGCCTGCTCTACGCGCTGGGCATGTCGGGCGAGGAAATCCTCAACCACTTCTATGACCGCCTGGTCTTCGAGCGCGCCGAAAACGGCTGGCGCGTGCCCTTCATGGTCGAGAACTGGCGCGGTGCGAAGCCGGCGTTCGACGTCGTCGACGCCAAGACCGGCGAAGTCGTCTTCGCCGCCGGCCACAAGATCAGCCCGCGCCTTGCCAACAAGGCGGCGAAGGACGGTCTCGACACGCTGCTGATCCCGACCGAGGAAATCTTCGGCCGCTACAGCGCCTATGACCTCATCAACGAGTCGACCGGCGAGATCTACATCGAAGCCGGCGACGAAGTGAGCGCCGACAATCTCGAGAAGATCGACGGGGCCGGTATCGACAAGCTCGTCCTGCTCGACATCGACCACAACAACACCGGTCCCTGGATCCGCAACACGCTGAAGGCCGACAAGGCCGAAGACCGCGACCAGGCGCTTTCGGACATCTACCGCGTCATGCGTCCCGGCGAACCGCCGACGCGCGAAACCGCGGAAGCGCTGTTCGGCGGCCTGTTCTTCGACGCCGAGCGCTACGATCTGTCGGCCGTCGGCCGCGTGAAATTGAACATGCGCCTTGGCCTCGACGCCGAGGACACGGTCACCACGCTGCGCAGCGAGGACATCCTCGCCGTCGTCAAGGAACTGGTGAACCTGAAGGACGGCAAGGGCGAAATCGACGATATCGACAACCTCGGTAACCGTCGTGTCCGTTCGGTCGGCGAGCTGCTCGAAAACCAGTATCGCGTCGGCCTGCTCCGCATGGAGCGCGCGGTGAAGGAGCGCATGAGCTCGGTCGACGTGTCGACCGTGATGCCGAACGACCTGATCAACGCGAAGCCGGCTGTCGCCGCGGTGCGCGAATTCTTCGGTTCGTCGCAGCTCAGCCAGTTCATGGACCAGACCAACCCGCTGTCGGAAGTGACGCACAAGCGCCGCGTGTCGGCGCTCGGGCCGGGCGGTCTGACGCGCGAACGCGCGGGCTTCGAAGTCCGCGACGTTCACCCGACCCACTATGGCCGCATCTGCCCGATCGAAACGCCCGAAGGCCCGAACATCGGTCTGATCAACTCGCTCGCAACCTTTGCGCGCGTCAACAAATATGGCTTCATCGAAACCCCGTACCGCCGCATCGTCGACGGCAAGGTGACGAACGACGTTGTCTATCTGTCGGCGATGGAAGAGCAGAAGCACACGGTTGCGCAGGCGAACGCCGATCTCAACGCCGATGGCAGCTTCATCGACGAACTGATCTCGGCGCGTGAAGCGGGCGAGTTCCTGATGGCCCCGCGCGATCAGATCACGCTGATGGACGTGTCGCCGAAGCAGCTCGTTTCGGTCGCGGCATCGCTCATCCCGTTCCTTGAAAACGATGACGCCAACCGCGCGCTCATGGGTTCGAACATGCAGCGTCAGGCTGTGCCGCTGATCCGGGCCGAGGCTCCGGTCGTCGGCACCGGCATGGAAGAAACGGTTGCGCGCGACTCCGGCGCCGCCATCGCGGCGCGCCGCGGCGGCGTGATCGACCAGGTCGATGCGACGCGTATCGTTATCCGTGCGACCGATATGGTCGAACCCGGCAAGTCGGGCGTCGACATCTATCGCCTGCAGAAGTTCCAGCGTTCGAACCAGAACACCTGCATCAACCAGCGTCCGCTGGTGAAGGTGGGCGAGATCGTCCGCGCGGGCGACATCATCGCCGACGGTCCGTCGACCGAGCTCGGCGAACTGGCGCTCGGCAAGAATGTGCTCGTCGCGTTCATGCCGTGGAACGGCTACAATTATGAGGACTCGATCCTCATCAGCGAACGCATCGTGAAGGACGACGTCTTCACCTCGATCCACATCGAGGAATTCGAAGTCACCGCACGCGACACGCGCCTTGGGCCGGAAGACATTACGCGCGACATCCCGAACGTTGGCGAGGAAGCGCTGCGCAACCTCGACGAAGCGGGCATCGTCTATATCGGCGCCGAAGTCGGCCCGGGCGACATTCTGGCCGGCAAGATCACCCCCAAGGGTGAATCGCCGATGACGCCGGAAGAAAAGCTGCTGCGCGCGATCTTCGGTGAAAAGGCCAGCGACGTGCGCGACACCTCGCTTCGCCTGCCGCCGGGCGTGTCGGGCACGGTCGTCGAAGTCCGCGTCTTCAACCGTCACGGTATCGACAAGGACGAACGCGCGATCGCGATCGAACGCGAAGAGATCGAACGTCTGAAGCAGGACGCCGACGACGAACGCGCGATCCTCAACCGTGCGACCTTCTCGAGCCTCAAGGAACTGCTCATCGGTCAGGCGACCAGCGCGGTGCCGAAGGGCCTGAAGAAGGGCGACGTCGTCACCGAAGAGATGCTCGTCGATCTCGACCGCGCCGACTGGTGGAAGCTGGCCGTTGTCGAAGACAATGCCCAGGCCGCCCTCGAAGCGATCAAGGCGCAGTATGACGACGCGATCAAGCGGATCAGCGCGAAATATGAAGATCGCGTCGAAAAGCTGCAGCGCGGCGACGAACTCGCCCCGGGCGTGCTCAAGATGGTCAAGGTCTTCGTCGCGGTGAAGCGCAAGCTGCAGTCGGGCGACAAGATGGCCGGCCGTCACGGCAACAAGGGCATCATCAGCCGCATCCTGCCGATCGAGGACATGCCGTTCCTCGAAGACGGGACGCACGTCGATTTCGTGCTCAACCCGCTGGGCGTGCCGTCGCGTATGAACGTCGGGCAGATTCTCGAAACGCACCTCGGCTGGGCATCGCGCGGTTTCGGTCGCACGATCACAGCGGCGCTCGAGGATTGGCGCATGGCGAACCCCGATCCCGAGGCGGGCGCCCCGCCCGAGGCGGTGCGCGAGGCGCTGCTTCAGGCCTATGGCGATGAATATGCCGACGAAATCAAGGCGCGCAGCACCGATGAAGTCGTCGAACTCGCCGGAAATCTTTCGGTGGGCGTGCCCTTCGCGACCCCGGTGTTCGACGGCGCGCGCGAAGGCGACGTGTCGGCGATGCTGGAACGCGCCGGTCTCGACCGGTCGGGTCAGGTCGATCTGTACGACGGCCGCACCGGCGACCGGTTCGACCGCAAGGTGACGGTTGGATATATGTATATCCTGAAGCTGCATCACCTGGTCGACGACAAGATCCACGCGCGTTCGATCGGGCCGTACTCGCTCGTCACTCAGCAGCCGCTGGGCGGTAAGGCGCAGTTCGGTGGCCAGCGCTTCGGTGAAATGGAAGTGTGGGCGCTGCAGGCTTATGGCGCGGCGTACACGCTTCAGGAAATGCTGACGGTGAAGTCCGATGACGTGATCGGACGCACCAAGGTTTACGAAGCGATCGTCAAGGGCGACGACACCTTCGAGGCCGGCATTCCCGAAAGCTTCAACGTGCTCGTCAAGGAAATGCGCTCGCTGGGCCTCAACGTCGAACTCTCTTCCTATGCGGAAGAAGACCCCGACAACGCCCCGGATGCTCTTCCGGAAGCCGCCGAATAATGATTTTCCTCACCCCCTTCGCCTGCGGCGAGGGGGGAAGAGTGGAGCTTAGAATATGAACCAGCTTACCAACTTCATGAACCCGGTCGCGAAGCCCGAAACCTTCGACATGATCAAGATCGGCATCGCGAGCCCCGAGCGGATCCGCTCGTGGTCGTTCGGCGAGATCAAGAAGCCCGAAACCATCAACTACCGCACGTTCAAGCCCGAGCGTGACGGCCTGTTCTGCGCGCGCATTTTCGGTCCGATCAAGGATTATGAATGCCTGTGCGGCAAGTATAAGCGCATGAAATACAAGGGCATCGTCTGCGAGAAGTGCGGTGTCGAAGTCACGGTGACCAAGGTTCGCCGCGAGCGCATGGGCCATATCGAGCTCGCCGCGCCCGTCGCGCACATCTGGTTCCTGAAGTCGCTGCCGTCGCGCATCGGCCTGCTGCTCGACATGCAGCTGAAGCAGCTCGAGCGCGTCCTCTATTTCGAAGCCTATATCGTTCTTGAGCCCGGCCTGACCCCGCTCGAGAAGTTCCAGCTTCTGACCGAAGACGAACTGCTCGACGCGCAGGACGAATATGGCGAAGACGCCTTCTCGGCCGGCATCGGCGCCGAAGCGATCCGCGTGCTCCTCGAAAATCTCGATCTGGAGCAGGAACGCGTCGACCTGATGGAAGATCTCGCGACGACGAAGTCCGAGCTCAAGCCCAAGAAGATCATCAAGCGTCTGAAGGTCGTGGAATCGTTCATCGAATCGGGCAATCGTCCCGAGTGGATGATCCTCGAAGTCGTGCCGGTCATCCCGCCCGAACTGCGCCCGCTGGTGCCGCTCGACGGTGGCCGCTTCGCGACGTCGGATCTGAACGACCTCTATCGCCGCGTGATCAACCGTAACAACCGCCTGAAGCGCCTGATGGAGCTGCGTGCGCCGGACATCATCGTCCGCAACGAAAAGCGCATGCTGCAGGAAGCCGTCGACGCGCTGTTCGACAACGGCCGCCGCGGCCGCACGATCACGGGTGCGAACAAGCGTCCGCTGAAATCGCTGTCCGACATGCTCAAGGGCAAGCAGGGCCGCTTCCGTCAGAACCTGCTCGGCAAGCGCGTCGACTATTCGGGCCGTTCGGTCATCGTGACCGGTCCCGAACTCAAGCTGCACCAGTGCGGTCTGCCGAAGAAGATGGCGCTCGAACTGTTCAAGCCGTTCATCTACGCGCGCCTCGACGCCAAGGGTCTGTCGATGACCCTGAAGCAGGCGAAGAAGTGGGTCGAAAAGGAACGCAAGGAAGTCTGGGACATCCTCGACGAAGTCATTCGCGAGCACCCGGTCCTCCTGAACCGCGCCCCGACGCTTCACCGTCTCGGCATTCAGGCGTTCGAGCCCGTGCTGATCGAAGGCAAGGCGATCCAGCTCCACCCGCTGGTCTGCGCCGCGTTTAATGCCGACTTCGACGGTGACCAGATGGCGGTCCACGTGCCGCTGTCGCTGGAAGCCCAGCTCGAAGCGCGCGTGCTGATGATGTCGACGAACAACATCCTCAGCCCGGCGAACGGCAAGCCGATCATCGTTCCGTCGCAGGACATGGTCCTCGGTCTCTATTATCTCTCGCTGGAGCGCGAAGGCGAACCGGGCGAGGGCATGCTGCTCGCCGACATGGCCGAAGTGCATCAGGCGCTGTTCACCGGTTCGGTGACGCTGCACACGAAGGTCATCAGCCGCGTTCCGCAGACCGACGAGCAGGGCAATGAGTATCTCAAGCGCTTTGAGACCACTCCGGGCCGCATGCTGATCGGCGAATGCCTGCCGAAGTCGCACACCGTGCCCTTCGACGTCGTCAACCGCCTTCTCACCAAGAAGGAAATCGGCGACGTGATCGATCAGGTCTATCGTCACACCGGCCAGAAAGAGACCGTGCTGTTCGCCGACGCCATCATGGCGCTGGGCTTCCGCAACGCGTTCAAGGCGGGCATCTCGTTCGGCAAGGATGACATGATCATTCCGGCGTCGAAGGAAGGGATGGTCGACGAAACCCGCGCGCTGGTGAAGGATTTCGAGCAGCAGTATCAGGACGGCCTGATCACGCAGCAGGAAAAGTACAACAAGGCGATCGACGCCTGGTCGCAGTGCGGCGACAAGGTCGCGACCGCGATGATGGACGAAATCCGTGCGACGCCGAAGCTGGAAGACGGCCGTCTGGCCCCGATCAACTCCATCTACATGATGGCGCACTCGGGTGCTCGTGGTTCGCAGGCCCAAATGAAGCAGCTCGCCGGTATGCGCGGCCTGATGGCCAAGCCGTCGGGCGAGATCATCGAAACGCCGATCATCTCGAACTTCAAGGAAGGCCTGACCGTTCTCGAGTATTTCAACTCGACGCACGGTGCGCGTAAGGGTCTGGCCGATACGGCGCTCAAGACGGCGAACTCGGGTTATTTGACTCGCCGTCTGGTCGACGTGTCGCAGGACTGCGTCGTGATCGAGGAAGATTGCGGCACCGAACGCGGCATGGAAATGCGTGCGATCATCCAGGGCGGTTCGACGATCGCTTCGCTGGGCGAACGCATCCTCGGCCGTACCACGCTCGAAGACGTCGTCGACAAGGACGGCAATGTCATCGCGCCGGTGGGCACTTTGCTCGACGAACCGACGACGCAGCGGATCGAAGATGCCGAAGTCCAGTCGGTCAAGATCCGTTCGCCGCTGGTCTGCGAAGCGACGCTGGGTGTGTGCGGCAAATGCTATGGCCGTGACCTTGCCCGCGGTACGCCGGTCAACATCGGTGAAGCTGTTGGCGTTATCGCCGCGCAGTCGATCGGTGAGCCCGGCACGCAGCTGACGATGCGTACGTTCCACATCGGTGGTGCGGCGCAGGTCAACGAGCAGTCGAACGCCGAAGCAATTTCGGACGGTACGATCGAATATCGCGACATGGCGACGATCGTCGACCAGCGCGGCCGCCGTCTGGCGCTGTCGCGTTCGGGCGAAATCGCGATCATCGACGCCGAAGGCCGCGAGCGCGCGACGCACAAGCTGCCCTATGGTGCACAGATCATGCACAAGGACGGCGAGAAGGTGAAGAAGGGCGACCGGATTGCCGAATGGGATCCGTTCACCATGCCGCTGATCACCGAAAAGCAGGGCGTCGTGAAGTATCAGGATCTGGAAGACACCAAGACCCTGATCGAACAGGTCGACGAAGCGACGGGCATCGCCCAGCGCGTCGTGATCGAATATCGCTCGGCGGGCCGCGCCAAGAAGGAAGACCTTCAGCCGCGCCTGACCTTGCTCGACGATCAGTCGGGCGAAGCGGCACGTTACCTGCTCGCGGTCGGCACGATGCTGTCGGTCGAGGACGGTCAGGAAGTGCAGGCGGGCGACGTTCTGGCGCGTGTCAGCCGCGAAGCGTCGAAGACGCGCGACATCACCGGCGGTCTGCCGCGTGTTGCCGAGCTGTTCGAGGCGCGCATTCCGAAGGACAACAGCGTTATCGCGAAGATCAGCGGCCGCATTGAATTCGTCAAGGATTACAAGGCGAAGCGCAAGATCGCGATCGTTCCGGAAGAAGGCGATTCGATCGAGTACCTCATTCCCAAGTCGAAGGTCCTGGAAGTGCAGGAAGGCGACCAGGTCAAGCGCGGCGACGCGCTGATCAGCGGTTCGCCGAACCCGCACGACATCCTCGACGTCATGGGCGTGGAAGCGCTGGCCGAATATCTCGTCGCGGAAATCCAGGAAGTCTATCGACTGCAGGGCGTGAAGATCAACGACAAGCACATCGAGGTGATCGTTCGCCAGATGCTGCAGAAGGTCGAGATCACCGCTGGTGGCGACACCACGTTGCTGCCGGGCGAACAGCTCGATTATCTGGAGATGATGGAATATAACGCCAAGCTGCCGAAGAATGGCGTTCCCGCGGAGGGCCGTCCGGTCCTTCTCGGCATCACCAAGGCGAGCCTGCAGACGCGCAGCTTCGTTTCGGCGGCGTCCTTCCAGGAGACGACCCGCGTTCTCACCGAGGCTTCGGTGCAGGGCAAGATCGACTCGCTGCAGGGCCTCAAGGAGAATGTCATCGTCGGCCGCCTCATCCCGGCGGGTACCGGCGCTGCTATGAACCGCGTCCGCGTCACCGCCTCGTCGAAGGATGCTGCTCTCCGTGCCGCGATGCGCGCCGCGAACCAGGAGCATCTGATCGCCCCGGCGACCGCTGCCGAAGAGCATGCCGCCGAACTGGCGCAGGGCCCCGAAGCGGCGATCGGCGACGATCCGCTCGGCAAGGTGCAGGGCGAAGACTTCACCACCGACGACGTGATGGTCGAAGAACGCCCCGAAGGCGAAGGCGAGGAATAAGTCCCCCAAACCTTTTGGCTGACAGAAAAGAGCCCCGCCGGAGCGATCCGGCGGGGCTTTTTCTTTGGCAAGCACCGACGTCCACTTAGGGATGGGAAGCCGCCCTTGTGCACCCCGGCGAAAGCCGGGGCCCAGTGCGGAAACACGCTAGGTTCGCGTTAGAATTCTGGACCCTGGCTTTCGCCGGGGCATACATCTCTATCGTCCACAATCGGTCGCTAGCCGACAAATAGATAAGGGCCCACCGGGGTGGCCGGTGAGCCCTTGGTCTTGGGAATATGCGGGCCGGTGCGACTGCGCCTTGAAGGCGTCCGGCCCTTGGCTGTCCTAGGGTGCGAGGATCGCGACGGCGAGGTACAGCAGCAGAGGCAGGCCGAAGCCCAACAGCGTCAGGGCGACAAAGCCGACGCGCGTCCACAAGACGTCGATACCGAACTGGTCCGATATCCCGGCGCACACACCGAAAATCATCCCGTCGCGACGATTCTTGCGAAAACCCTGTTTCATTTCTTTCCTTTCGATCCCGGCCATCAAGCCGGCGTTATTGGCGGGGTACGGGGGCTGGTCAGGCGACCAGCCCACCGAAATGTGCAGCGTTCGGGCCGACAGCGGCCAGGAACATCATCGAGCAGTAAAGCGAGGCAACAGCGGCGATCGCGTAGCTCTTGAACGAGTCGACATTGAAATGGGCCATGATTTTTTCCTTCCTTGAACCTTCCATTCCGGGCCATCCGGTGGATGCCGACACCTTTGCAGGGACCGTGCCAATTTCATTCATTGGCGGTTAAGCGGGGTTTTCGGGTTTGCGACAGATTATTTCTTCGCGAAAAATGCGCCAAGATGGTGAAAATTCCCGCTAGTCGGAAAATATTCAACGGAACCTCGGTTGGCGTTGGACTGGAATCGCGCGAGGGGCTGGGGTAGGCGGACAGGCAGATGACGCTGACCCGCCTTTCGCTGACCGATTTTCGCAATCATGCCGGCGCGGACATGGCGGCCGCCCCCGGGCTTGTCGCGCTGCACGGCGACAATGGCGCGGGCAAGACCAATATATTGGAGGCGATCTCGCTGCTCGCGCCCGGCCGCGGCCTCCGCCGTGCGGCGCTGTCCGATATGGTGCGCGATGGCGCGAGCGGTGGCTTTGCCGTCTTTGCCGAGGTTCAGGTGGGCGCGGACCTGGCACCGGTGGCGCTCGGCACAGGGATCGAGGCCGCGCAGCCGGGGCGGCGGATCGTGCGCATCAACGGCGCGACCGCGGCGGCGACCGCGCTGGGCGACTGGCTGGCGGTGTTGTGGCTGACCCCCGCGATGGACCGGCTGTTCGTCGAGACCGCGGGCAACCGCCGGCGCTTCCTCGACCGGCTCGTGCTGGCGCTCGACCCGCGCCACGCGCAGCACAGCAATCGGTATGAGGCGGCGCTCCGCGCGCGCGGCAAGCTGCTCGCCGATCCCGGGCACGCCGACCAGCAATGGCTGACGAGCCTCGAGGCGCAGCTCGCCGAACATGGCGCGGCGATGGATGCGGCGCGGCAGAATATGCTCGCTGGGCTGTCAGCCGAACTCGCCGAGCAACCCGACGCGCCGTTCGCGCGCCCGCTGCTGACGCTGGTCGACAGCGAAGGCGCGGCGCGGAAGGGGGCGCACGACACGGAGGCGCTCAAAACACTATTTGCCTCTCGCCGCCGTATCGACGCCGCCGCGGGGCGTGCGACCGCCGGGCCGCACCGCGACGATCTGTCATCGGTCCACGCCGCAACGGGCCGCGCCGCGGCACGCTGTTCGACCGGCGAGCAAAAGGCGATGCTGCTCTCGCTCGTCCTCGCGCACAGCGACAGCGTCGCGCGCGCGCGCGGGCAGCGCCCCGTGCTGTTACTCGACGAGGTCGCGGCACATCTCGACCCACTACGCCGCGGCGCGCTCTATGAACGCCTCGCGGGGCAGGGCGGGCAGGCGTGGCTGACGGGAACCGAGGCGGCGCTGTTCGACGACATGCCCGGGCCGGTGACGCGCTTCTGGATTGCGGGCGGGCGAATTGCGGCGGGTTAGAGGATTTCGAGCACCCGGTCCTGCGGGCGGCACAGGCGGACACCCTTGTCGGTCTCGACGATCGGGCGTTCGACATAGGCCGGGTTTGCGGCCATCGCGGCGATGATCGCGTCCTCGCTGGCGTCCTTCAGTCCGCGTTCCTCCGCGTCGGTCCCGCGCAGGCGCAGCGCGTCGCGCGCGGTCAGCCCGGCATCCTGAAGCAGCTGGCGCAGCTTGTCCGCGGTATAGGGGTTTTTGAGATATTCGATCACCGTCAGCGCGACGCCGGGCGTTTCCTGAAGAATCGCCAGCGTCTTGCGCGAGGTGCCGCAAGCGGGGTTGTGCCAGATGGTTGCGTTCATGGCGCGTGTCCTAACGCAGCCTTGCAGCAGCGTAAACTCGCTATTCATGGCATATATGGCACATCTTCCCGCATGAAGGGGAACCATCCGCTTGCCTTTCGCGGCCAACATACGACTTATGGAAAGTCGAAGGACCGTAAAAGGCGGCCAATGCGGGGTTGGGTTGCAAGTGAATGAATTGATCGATCGACGGGCGATGTTGGCAGCGATGGCTGGGGCGGGGGCGATGGCCGCCGTGCCCGCGCGCGCACAACTCCCCAACTGGATTCAGCAGCCGGTGGCGCCTTTGCCGCCGCCGGTCGATTATCTCGCCGTGGCGAAGAAGCAGCTCGCGATGCAGGGGCGCAATATCCCGCAGAGCGACCGCGTCGGCGTCGTCGATTTCGGCCTGCCGTCGTCGCGCCCGCGCTTTGCGCTGGTCGACATGGTCGCGGGCAAGGTCGAGATGTTCCCGGTGACGCACGGACGCGGATCGGACCCGCAGCACGACGGCTGGCTCAAGAATTTCTCGAACCGCGTCGGCAGCCTCGCGACCTCGCGCGGGGCGTACCGCACCAGCGATTATTATTGGGGCGCCAACGGATCGTCGATGCGGCTCGCGGGCCTCGAGCCCGACAATTATTCCGCCGACCAGCGCGCGATCGTCGTGCACGGTGCCTGGTATGCCGACCCGGCGCTGATCGCGACGCAGGGCAAGCTGGGGCGCAGCGAAGGCTGTTTCGTGTTCGGCGAAGAGCTGCTGCCGATGATCCTCTACAAGCTCGGGCCGGGGCGCTTGCTGTTCGCCGACCGGCTGAGCCTGCCGCCGCCGATGCCGGGGCCGTTCGAGTTGCCGCCCTCCGACCCGCTTCCGGGTATGGAGAATCTGCGGCGCGCGAGTTCGATCAGCGGGCCGTTGCCGAAGACGGCGGACTGAGCGCTTCCACCTATCACAGCGCCGTTCCCGTGAAGGCATGACACCGATATGGTCATCCGGCGCGTGGGGGTTCTGAACTCGCGCTCGCAAGCAGGGAAGTCGCAGGTCGCCAAGGTGTTTGGCGACGCTGCTTTCTGAACGGGTATATCTGACTGTTTCCCGGGCGTTTAAGGCACGGTTTGCTTCCCTATGGCGATGCCTGTCATATTGCCCGCTGCCGGGTCGTTGATATTGAATACAGCCGCATATTCCTGGGCAGCATTGCCGTAGAAACGACCGATCAGGCTTCCCGTACCCGAGTTCCACGCTCCGTTGAATGCAGCCGTGAAGGCGTCGATCGACCCGGCGAAATCATACCGGCCAAGCGCCGTCGAGACGCCGTCGAGCCCAACCCGGTTGGGGAACAGGCTCGCCGCCAACACGCCGGTTCCGAAATTCGCTGTAAGGTCGGATCGGCCGTTCAGCGAGGCGACGATTTTCGAGCCGTCATTGACGTCGCCGAAAAGGCGGCCGGCATAGGTGGCGCTGCCGCTCCGCGGTAATTGATCGGGCGGGGTGAAGCTGCCGAAGCCGATATATTCGAGGCCGTCGCCGCCGCTATCGCGATGCGTGAAAACACGCATGAAGCTGGCATATGTCAATTCGATGCCATCGGTATTGCCATCGAACAGGCCAACCGAATAATCTATCTTCGTACCGGCGACCACCTCTGTCCCCGTATGGGCGCGCAGGTCGCCCGCATCTTTGTCTGCAGCGCGATTGGCGGGGCCGACTGTAAGAAAAAGCCCCGCATTTCCTCCGGCGGGGAACGTATAGGTGCCGGTGTCGGCATTGTAACGGATCGTTTCCGCCAACGGCGGCGGATTCAGGAACCCCGAGCCAGGCAGCGAGAGGGTCGTCCGGACCGTTCGAAAGCGCGTCATCCCTTTCAGATTGGCGAGCGTATCGCCGACCGCGGTTTCGGGCAGACCATAGCCGGCGAAAGCGAGGCTGTAATAGAGCGCGCCCGAGGCTCCATAGAGCGCCCCGCCGATATCCTCGGCGGCAGGTCCGAAAAAGGATCCGGTCATGTCACCCGCATAACTATCGGATGCGCCCGCCTGTGCGATGAACCTGCCCGTAAAGCGGTTCTCGCCCGCGACGATTGCGCCGACAGCCTTCACCTCTCCATCGCTTTCGGTGCTGATGACGCCGCCGCCGAAAAAATTGAACGTGAAAGTCTTGGCGGCGATTTCGAGCCGTCCGGTTCCGAAGTTGACCAGCGCGGTTCCGTGCCCTGCCACATCCAGCAGATTGGCTGAGGCATTGGAGGAGCGCGTGCCGCTGAAGGTCAGGTCATAGGCGGCATTGCCGGACCTGGGCACGGCGGACGCGGCACTGGGCAGGCCGAAAGCGAAATCGATCGCGCGATAGCGATCAATACTGGTGGCAACGTCGCGCTGCCGGGAAATGAGCTGGGCAAGCACCACATAGCCAGGGGTGGTCGTGAAGTCAGTCTGCGCCCCCCAATCGAGGTCGAGTTGGGTGATCTTGTCCCCATCGATTTTCTCGTGGCGCGTCCCCTTGGAGGACAGGACCTTAAAATCGCCCGGTCCGAAGACGAGCTGTTCGGAACCGGCTTTGAGGGTAAAGCTGTCCGTGCCAGCGTCATAGGCCAGGCTGGCATCCGTCACCGCACCGCCGGACGCGGGTTGGGCACGACCGGCATCATAATCGACGCTGACCGCGTTGGCTAAGGCCGCAAATGTCGAACTGATCGTTGGCTTTCCCAAGATTTTGGGCGGCGTTGGGGTAGGCGTCGGGATCGGAGTAGGCGTGGGTGTCGGCGTCGGCGTCGGCGTGGGTGTGGGCGTCGGCGTGGGTGTCGGCGTCGGTGTCGGCACGGGCGTAGGCGTGGGCGTAGGCGTCGGAGTCGGAGTAGGAGTAGGTGTCGGGGTCGGCACGGGCGTGGGCGTCGGCGTGGGCGCGGGTGTCGGTGTCGGCGTAGACGTCGGCGGCGGGGGTGTTGAGTTGACGCCCCCGCTCCCGCCGCCGCAGCCAGCCAGCATCAAGCTCAGCGCCGTCAACGAAACCATCGCCGTCGCCTTTTTGGAACGTATCGATCGCATAAACATATCCCCGTCAGAATGCCGATGTGACGCCAAATTCGGCGGCAACGCGGCGGTAGTCGTAAATTTCGATCGAGGAGCGATTGCGCTCCCATTTGAGGCGTATCAGCGGTGCGAAACTGCCGAGGCGCAAGGACCGCAGCGTCATCGCGAGACTGGCATTATAGCGGTCCTCGACCCGGCGTTTGGGATAGAGGAACAGCCGTGCGTCGGCCTCGAGATGGCTGTACCCCAATGTGCCGACCAGAGTGGCGCGCCCAAGTTCGCGAAACAGGTAGATCGTGGTCCCGCCGCTCGCCAGCGAATAGCCGGGATCGCGCGCGGCCTCCCGGAAACCGTAGACCTGTATTCCTCCGCCCGTTCGCGCGCTGAACGCCCGGTCGAAGCTCGCCGCGAGGGTGAAGTCGTCGGCAGTCTGCAGCGCGTTGCGCTTGTTGGTCTGATGCGCGATCCCGCCTTCGAGCCGCAATTGGCTTCGCTTGCCCAACGGACGCTGCCAACTCACATTGCCGCCGATCGTCGTGCTGTAAGGATCGCGTCCATACCAACGCCACGACGGCCCAAATGAAAAGGTCAGTTGGTTACTGCCCCAAGTATATTGCGGGCCGGCCTGAATGCCGATCGTGACATCATTGAAGTCGGCTTCGCGATAGAGCGTCGCGCTACCCGACGCGCGCACCATAAGATCCACCCCGGGTTCGATACCGAGACGGAAATAACTCTGGCCCTGCAAATCGAGCCCGATACCCGACTTTGCCTGTGCATTCTCGTCGAGCACGAAATCGCCGATCACCGTGCCTAGCGTATCGGCCCGGGTGGCGCGGTTGATGTTGCTGTCGGGCGCTAGCGCCAGCTTGATCGAGCCGCCCAGCGGCTTTCGGGCGTCGAGTGCGCGCGAATAGAAGCGGACGAGTTGCTCGACTGCTGGCGGCAGGCCAGCGGCCTCGGCGGCGCGCAATTCCCTTCGCGCCGCGCCGAGATCGCCGAGCATGGCCTGCATGCGCGCCAGTTCCAGCCGTACCCGTGCCACATCCGGCTTTTCGTCGAGGATGCGGCGAAACTCGATCGCGGCATCCGAATAGCGCTTGAGGTGGTCGGCCAGCATCATGCCGAGGCGAAACCTGGCCTCCGTGCGCAGTTCGATGTCCGGATCCCTTGCGAGCGCGCGATAGGCTGTTTCCGCCATCGAAAAGTCGCCCCGTGCGCGCGCGTCATCGGCAAATTTGAAAAGCTGTGTGGCCGAAAGCGTAACATCGGTCGATTGCTCGGTTGAGCGCTGCGCGACGAACTCGCCCTGGTTCGTTGCGTCCTGCGCGTTGCCGGCCGTGGTCAAGATCGCCGCGACTATAGTCGCTACGAATTTCCGAATTGTAATCACTTGGCCCCCGTTTGAAGCTCCTCCTATCTGTCAAAAAGAACGCTTGTCCAGTAAAGACCATCTCCGCTTGCATATTTCTGGCAAGGAGTTGGGGATTGCGACGCAAGGCATCCGGCCAAGGGATTCAAATGATTGCGCCCAGCGAGCTATAATATAGGTAGTTCCGCGAAAGCGGGAATGCGGAAGAAAGTCGCGTTGTCGCTCAATAAATCCCGCTTGTCCCCGGCGTCGTCGCACGCGCGGTTGTCGTCACCGTCGGAACCACGGGCGGCGGCGTCGGCGCGATGATCGTCGCGGTCGGGCGGCCGGGCTTGGCAAAGCTCGCCACGACGGGCGCGTCGCGGCCATAGATGTCGGCGAGCTTCTTCACGCCTCCCTTGCCGTCGGGAATGACGGTCCAATAGGCGACATAGACGGGGAAGGGGTTGTCGAAACCGAAGCGCGTCGTCGCGCCGCTGGCGATCGCTTCGCCGAATTCCTCGGGGCTTTTCCCGGCGAACATCACCGCCATCAGGCCCGAGAAATGCAGGGCGCGCTCGGTACGGATGCAGCCATGGCTGAACGCGCGCGCCGCGGCGGCGAAGGCGCCCTTCGACGGGGTGTCGTGCAGATAGATGGCGTGCGGATTGAGCATTTCCATCTTCATCACACCCAGCGCATTGTTCGCGCCGGCCTTTTGCACGACCGACAGCGTCTTGCCGCTGCCCGTCCAGGTATAGCCCTGCGCGCGCGCGGCGCCCGGATTGCGCGCGATCGTTGCGCCGATGCCTTCGTTGATGATGCTGCGCGGCAGCGTCCAGGTCGGATTGACGATGATCCCGGTTGCCATCGGGTTGAGCTGCGGCGTCGGGGTCGCCGACTTGCCGACGACGGCCTTGTGCGTTGCGATGATCGTGCCGCCATGGACGACACGGGTCAGATATTCGGGGACATTGCTGACGACATAACGTTCGCCGAGCGCGCGCGGCATCCAGCGCCAGCGTTCCATGTTGACGCGGATCGCATTGGCGTCGGCGGTTGTCTTCGCCTTTTTGAGCGACGCCTTGAGCGCCGCGAAATCGGGGTGCACGGGGTCGAGCGTCGCGAGCGTTTCGCTCACCGTGCCCGCGCCGAGCGCCGCGGCGAGCAGCGACAGCAAGGGTTCGCTGTCGCCGTCGCTGTCGACCATGAACCACTGCTTGCGCGCCGCGTTCGGCGTGCGTCCGTCGCGCAGGTGCGTCGCGAGCAGCAGGAAGGTGTCGGTCGCGGTCTTGTCGAGCCGTGCCTGATCGCCGCTCATGATCGCGGCGGCGAGTGCGTCGGGGCTATAATCCTTCGCGAACAGCCCTTCGGAGCCGATGCTCTCGATCGATACCAGCAGCGCCTCGGCATTCTGCTTCGACCAGCTCGGCAAATTCGCTTCGGCCGCGGTTTCGACGACGGGGGCGTCGTCCTGCACCTTGTCGGGCTGGAGGATCACCGAATCCTCCTTGACCCCCGGCTGCGCGAAAGCGGGCCCCGCGAGCAGGCTCAGCGGAAGAAGAAGCGCCGCAGCGGGACGCGCCGAAAAGGGGGAGTTTTTGACCATGGTTAAAGCCCATAGCCAAAAAGCATCCACAGTTAAAGTGAGCTGCCGCACACTCCGTCGCAAGAATAGATGTCAGGCTTTCGCCGCTTCATCCTGCTTGGCCAGCCATTCCTCGAGCCACTTGATCGTATAGTCGCCGTGGATGACATCGGGGTCGGCGAGCAGCGCCTGATGGAGCGGAATGTTCGTCTTCACGCCGCTGATCACCATTTCCTCGAGCGCGCGGCGCATCCGCATCATGCAGCTTTCGCGCGTGCGGCCGTAAACGATCAGCTTGCCGATCATGCTGTCGTAATAGGGCGGGATCGAATAGCCGGCGTACAGCCCGCTATCGACGCGCACATGCATGCCGCCCGCGGCGTGATAATTGGTGACCTTGCCCGGCGAGGGCAGGAAGGTGCGCGGATCCTCGGCATTGATGCGGCATTCCATCGAGTGGCCGCGGAATTCGAGGTCTTCCTGTTTCACCGACAGCCCCATGCCGCCCGCGATGCGGATCTGTTCGCGGACGAGGTCGAAACCGGTGATCATTTCGGTCACCGGATGCTCGACCTGAATGCGCGTGTTCATCTCGATGAAGAAGAATTCGCCATTTTCCCACAGGAATTCGATCGTGCCGGCGCCGCGATAGTGCATCGCCGCCATCGCGTCGGCGCACACCTTGCCCATGCGTGCGCGTTCTTCGGCCGAAATGATCGGCGAGGGGGCTTCTTCGAGCACTTTCTGGTGGCGGCGTTGCAGCGAGCAGTCGCGCTCGCCGAGGTGAATCGCGCCGCCGTTGCCGTCGCCGAACACCTGGAATTCGATGTGGCGCGGGTTGCCGAGATATTTTTCCATGTAAACGGTCGGGTCGCCGAACGCGGCCGCGGCTTCGCTCGACGCCTGGCCCATCAGGCTTTCGAGGCTGTCGGCATCGGGGACGACCTTCATCCCGCGTCCGCCGCCGCCCGATGCCGCCTTGATCAGCACCGGATAGCCGATTTCCTCGGCCATTTTGCGGCATTCGTCGCCATAGGTGACCGCGCCGGGCGAGCCCGGAACGACCGGCAGGCCGAGCGCCACCGCGGTGCGCTTGGCCTCGACCTTGTCGCCCATCGTGCGGATATGCTCGGGCTTCGGCCCGACGAAAATCATGTCATGCGCTTCGATGATCTCGGCGAAGCGCTCGTTTTCGGACAGGAAGCCATAGCCCGGGTGGATCGCGTCGGCGCCGGTAATCTCGGCCGCCGAGATGATCGCGGGGATATTGAGATAGCTGTCCTTCGCCGCGGGCGGACCGATGCACACGGCCTCGTCGGCAAGGCGGACGTGCATCGCGTCGGCATCGGCGGTCGAATGGACCGCGACGGTCTTGATGCCCATTTCGTGGCACGCGCGATGGATGCGCAGCGCGATCTCGCCGCGGTTGGCGATCAGGAGCTTTTCAATGGCCATATGTGGGGGCTCAGCCGATGGTGAACAGCGGCTGGTCGAACTCGACCGGCTGGCTGTTCTCGACATGCACGGCCTTCAGCGTGCCCGACGCCGGCGCGGTGATCGGGTTCATCACCTTCATCGCCTCGACGATGAGGATCGTGTCGCCGGCCTTCACTGCCGAACCGATCGCGGCGAAATTGGCCGCGCCGGGTTCGGGCGAGAGATAGACGGTGCCGACCATCGGCGATTTGACGGCGTCGGCGAAATTGTCGGCCGCCGGAGCTGACGCAGCGGCGGGCGCTGCGGGTGCGGCCGGAGCGGCTGCGGCAACCGGTGCGGCGGCGGGAGCGTAAGCGACGGGCGCGGCGTTCAGCGTGCGCGCGACACGAATCTTGCGCTCGCCGTCCTCGACCTCGATTTCGGACAATCCGGTGTCGTCGAGCAGCTCGGCGAGCGCGCGCACATAGGCCGGATCGACGTTGATGCCATTGTCTTTATGGTCACCCATGAGAATTTTTCCTGTTGTTGCGGCGTCGGTGTTCCGACGCTCAGACCCCGTTTTTGATGCGCCCTATTGTCAGAGACGGGCGGCGGCGTCCAGCGCCAGCGTATAGCTGTTCGCGCCGTGCCCCGCAAAATGCGCCACTGCCGCCATGCCGACATAGCTGATGTGCCGGAATTCCTCGCGCTTCATCGGGTCCGACAGATGGACCTCGATCACCGGCACCTTGATCGACTTGATCGCATCGTGGATCGCGATCGAGGTGTGGGTATAGCCGCCGGCGTTGAGCAGCACCGCCTTGGCGCCCGCGATATAGGCTTCGTGCAACCAGTCGATCAGCACGCCTTCGTGGTTCGTCTGGCGGCATTCGACGCGCAATCCCAGCTCGTCGGCCTGCGCCTCGAGCCGCGCATGAATGTCGTTCAGCGTGTCGTGCCCGTAAATCTCGGGCTCGCGGGTGCCGAGCAGGTTGAGGTTGGGGCCGGAAAAGACAAAGACGGTCGGCTTGTCGGGACGCTCGTTGGTCAAGGGTTTGGCTTTCGGTTGCGAGGAAGCGCGCTCCCCCTATATGGGCTGCTCGGCAAAAGGCAAAGCAAGGCGGATTCCTCAGTGATCTCGGTCATCCTCAACGGCGAAACAAGGCAGGTGCGCGCAGGCAGCATCGCCGACCTCGTCGCCTCGCTGGGCCTCGACGTGAAGAAGGTCGCGGTCGAACGCAACCGCGAGATCGTGCCGCGCTCGACGCTTGCCGATGTGACGCTCGCCGAGGGCGATGCGCTGGAAATCGTGCATTTTGTGGGGGGCGGTTGATGCCGGTCGCTCGCATCATACCCAACCGCTATGCCGACGACGCGCGGACCGGCGAAGGTTTTTTCAACGATGTGCTGGGGCTGGAGACCGCGATGGCGATGGATTTCATCACCATGTATCGCTCGGGCACCCAGCCGATGGCACAGATCAGCATCCTGACCGAGGATCCGTCGGGGATGCGTCCCGCCTATTCGGTGGGTGTCGACGATGTCGATGCGGTGCATGCGCGGGCGGTCGCGGCGGGGCACGATATAGTCTACGCCCTGCGCGACGAGCCTTGGGGTGTCCGACGGTTTTTCGTTCGCGATCCGCTCGGCGACATCGCGAATGTGGTACAGAATAAGGATTGAACGTGGACAAGATCGACAGTTGGACGGTCGCCGGACGGACGTTTACGTCGCGGCTGATTGTCGGCACCGGCAAGTACAAGGATTTCGAGCAGAATGCTGCCGCGGTCGCGGCGTCGGGAGCGGAAATCGTCACCGTCGCGGTGCGCCGCGTCAATGTGTCGGACCCGAATGCGCCGATGCTGACCGATTATATCGATCCCAAGAAGATCACCTACCTGCCGAACACCGCGGGCTGCTTCAACGCCGACGATGCGATCCGTACCTTGCGGCTGGCGCGCGAGGCGGGGGGCTGGGATCTGGTGAAGCTCGAGGTGCTCGGCGAGGCGAAGACGCTTTATCCGAACATGCGCGAGACGCTAGAGGCGACCGAGGTGCTCGCGAAAGAGGGCTTCTTGCCGATGGTTTACTGCGTCGACGATCCGATCGCGGCGAAGCAGCTCGAGGATGCGGGCGCGGTCGCCGTGATGCCGCTCGGCGCGCCGATCGGCTCAGGACTCGGCATCCAGAACCGCGTCACGATCCGCCTGATCGTCGAGGGCGCCTCGGTGCCGGTGCTCGTCGACGCGGGCGTCGGGACGGCGAGCGACGCCGCGGTGGCGATGGAGCTCGGCTGCGACGGCGTGCTGATGAACACCGCGATTGCCGAGGCCAAGGACCCGATCCGCATGGCGCGCGCGATGAAGCTGGCGGTCGAGGCGGGACGCGATTCCTACCTCGCGGGGCGGATGGGGGTACGGCGCTACGCCGATCCGTCGAGCCCGCTGGCGGGACTGATTTAAGCGCGTCAGTCGGGATAGACGTCGAGGCCCATGGCCGCGAGCAGATGCGGCTGCTGGCCGGCAGACACGATCATGCCGTCAAGGGTTGCCAGTTCCCTCAGGTTCAGGTCGGCGACATCCGCGCCGCGAAGATCGGCGCGCGCGAATTTGGCGCCGGCGGTAAGCGCGAGGACAAGATCGCTCCCGCGCAGGTCCGCGCCTTCCAGATCGGAATCGAACAGGACCGCCTCACGAAAGTTCGAGTTCGAAAGCTCGCAATCGGGCATCCGGACGCCATTCAGGTCGGCGAATTCGAGGTTGCAGCCGCGCAAGGCGGCGGCTGTCTTGACGAGCTTGCGGCCAAACGTCCGGCTGAAATCGGCCTTGTGAAACTCGGCGCCGCGCATATTGCAGTCATCGAATTCGACGCCGAACAGCGTGGAACGGTCGATCTTGGCAAAGGACAGGTCGCAGCGCCTGAAACGCGCCTGGTCGAGACGCGAGAAGGCGAACTGCGCGCCGACGTGGCCCGCGTCGTCGATAAAGGAACAATCCTCGAAAATTGCATCGCGCATATCGACATTCGCGAAGCGGCACCGGATCAGGCGGACCTGGGTTAGGCGAGCATCCTGCAGGCAGGTTCCCGTGAACTGTACGTCGCGCAGCACGCACCTCGTCAGCGCCGCGCCGGCGAGGTCGATCTCGGCGAAGTCGACGCCCGAAAGATCGGCGTTTTCGATGATGCAGCCGGGTTCGAGTTTCACCGTCATCTTCTCCTTTCGGCCTTCGCGCGGGTCGATGCAGTAAGCAATGGGTCGGAACGTATCAAGAACAATTGTGGCGATTGACCGGCTGTCCTTTGCCCTGAACGCTTTGGCTTGTTTCCGGAACAAACTCTCCGGCGATCCGTTGGTGTGGCAAGAGGCGAGCCCCTCCCGCCTCTGAAAACCAAGGAGAAACCCCGTGGGTGAATTCACCGAAAAGGCGAAAGGCATCGCCAACGAAGCGGCCGGCAATGCGAAGCAGGCGGCCGGCAAGGCGACCGATAACGAGCGTCTTCGCGCCGAAGGCGAAGCGCAGGAGCGCAAGGGCGAAGCCCAGAATCTGAAGGGCAAGGTCCAGGGCGCGCTCGGCGACAAGATCTAACCGCTTGCGCGTCACGCAAGCCATGAAAAAGGCCCCGGGGCATCCCTCTCCCCGGGGCCTTTTTCATGCTGTAGCGTAAAGTGGCTTATTTGCCCCCCGACGCCACCATATCGACGTCGGTCATCGTGCCGTCGCGGCGCATCATCAGCACATAGGCAAGGTCGCCCTTGGTACCGCCGAGCATATGCTCGTTGCCGTTGACGCGGTGGTCGCTGGTGTAGCCGGCGCGGATCGCCATCGTGTGATAATAATCGAGCACCGCCTGCATCGACGCCGCCGTCTGGAAATTGACGACGCGGATGTTGCACTTGCCGCCGGCGATCCCCGCGGCTTCGCGCAGCGTCGCGCGCGGATAGACTTTGAACGCGGCGGGCAGGCGATCGGCCCAGGCGTTGCTGTACGTCAGCTTGGCGTCGCAGCTGCCCTTTTGCTGATCGCGCGCAAGCGCGCCGATCGTCACGGGGCGCTGCTTGGCTTCGCAGCCGTCGCATCCGGCCTCGAGGGGCAGCGCTTTCGGTGCGGTGAGCAATTTGCCTGCTGCAAGGGCTGCACTGGCTTCGGCAACCGTCGCGGCTTTGCCGCCCGCGATGCCGGGAACGCCCCCGTCGACGGGTCGGTTGCCCGGACCCACGGCATTTTTGTTCGACTGGCCGGCCAGCTTGGGGTCGACCATGATCTTGTCTTCGAGCGAGCCCTTGATTGCCGGGTCGGCGTCGGTCAGCCCGTCGTCGAGCGGCGTGAGGTCGGCCTTGGCCTTGGGATTGTCCCGGCACCCGGCGAGCGGCGCAGCCGCCATCAGCAAGCCGGTAACCAGCCATTTTCCGCGCAACATCATCGCTAACACTCCCTTAATCCATTGCCGGGAATGCCCTATTCTGGTCAAAAAGGCCCAAATAAAATGCGTTAACGCGTGGGGCTTTGTTAGCCGAAAACTGTCTCGGAGCGAGACGCTTTTGCGCTTTCGCTCACGCTCCGGGTAGAAACTCCTTGCGCTTCACGCGCCACGCATCGGCGCTTTGCGTCCATGCATCGACCGGCGCGTCCTGAAAGGGGGCGGGCAGGCGGGTCGGGCCGCTGTTCGTCGCGCCGAGCCGTCGCGCGAGCGTCTGCGAGCGCGTGTTGGCGGGATCGATGCTGTGCATCAGTTCGGGCCATTTCAGAAATTCGACCGCGAAATCGCATGCCGCGACGCTCCCTTCGAGGGCATAGCCCTTGCCGGCAAATTTGGCGCGCACGCCATAGCCGATCTCGGGAGCGGGCCAGCCATCGGGCTCCCACGGACCGAGCCGTCCAACCCATTCGCCGGTCGCGCGCTCGATCACCGAAAACATCGAGAAGCCGCGGATATGCCAGGCACCCGCGAGCGTGCACCACATGCGCCACGCCTGCGAGCGCGGGCAGGTGCCGCCGATGAAGCGCATCGTGTCCTCTTCGGCACACATTTCGGCGAAGCCGTCGAAATCCTCGGTCGCGGGCGGACGCAGGATCAGCCGCTCGGTGACGAGCAGGGGGCCATTCAACATATTCTCTCTCCCGCGGCGGTTGGCCGACGCTTCTGCGGCAAGAGGAGGCTTTGGGCAAGGGATACGCTTGAGGACGCCGGTGGTGAAACCGGCGTCCTCGCCATCAGCGTGCGTGAGCGGAGGGGTCCAAACTCACACGCGAGACGGTTAGCGTTTTTGCCTTAGCGGCAACGATATTTGTCGCGATCGATCTCGCGGCCAAGCAGGGCGCCACCTGCTGCACCGAGCACGGTGCCGAGCAACTTGTCGCCGCCACCCGCGATTTCGTGGCCCGCGAGGCCCCCGACCGCGCCGCCAATCAGCAGGCCGGTCGTGCCATTATCCTTTTTGCAACGATAACGGCCGTCATTGTCGCGCCAGATGCGCGTGTCCGAACTGACGCGCTCGTCATGGTAATGGCGCTTTTTGCGCTTGTGAAAGCCGCTCGACTGGTCGAGCTGATGGAAGCCGTCGGCCTTCGCCGGAGCCGCGATACCCGCATAGGCAGGCGCGGTCAGGGCGACACTGGCGGCAGCAAAAGCGCCCATCATGCCCTTGGTGAAACTACGCATAAAAAGTCCTTTCCTGGTCTCGGCGCCTCGTCCCGCTTGTACAGGACCGGGCGCTTCGATGGGGAAAACGAGCCGGGCTGCAAAGCCGTTGCATGAACCCAAGGCAACAAGACGAGTTGAGGGCTTCCATCGACGAACCGAAAGCCCCTTGCCGCATCGGCGGCGGCATGCGACAATCGCGGCATGCTCAATATCGGATCGCTCGTCATTGGCGCTATCGCCTTGGTTCTGGCCGTTTTTGCGTTCATCCCGCTACTCGGCTGGGCGAACTGGGTGATCATACCCTTCGCGGTCGTCGGGCTGGCGCTCGGCGCGATGTCGGACAAGACGAGCGGGCGCAACCTGAACATCGTCGTCATCGTCATCGGCGTGATCCGCCTGATGCTCGGCGGCGGCATCATCTGAATCTCCGGCCGGAAGGCAGCTTTCGATCATGACGCAGGATAAGGCCCCCGCGGGGAGCAATCAGGGCGGCTTGCCCTTTGCGATCAGCGCCTATCTGATCTGGGGCTTCGTTCCGCTCTTCTTTAAACTGCTGTCGAGCGTCCCGCCGGTCGAAGTACTGGCGCAGCGCATCGTCTGGTCGCTGCCGCTCTGCTTCCTGATCATGCTCTTCCGTCGCCAGATCGGCGAGTATCTTGCGGCGCTCCGCGATTGGCGCGTGCTGCGGATGCTGCTCGTCAGTTCGGTGCTGATCGCGCTCAATTGGCTCGTCTATATCTATTCGATCTTCACCGACCATGTGCTCGCGGCCAGCCTCGGCTATTATCTCAACCCGCTCGTCAATGTGATGCTCGGGATGATCTTCCTCGGCGAACGGCTCTCGCGGCTGCAACTGGTCGCGGTGGTCATCGCCGGGATCGGGGTCGCGATCCTGCTCGCGGGGGCGCTCGACACACTGTGGATCAGCCTGACCTTGGCGTTCAGTTTCGGCACCTATGGCCTGATCCGCAAGATCGTGCCGGTCGGCTCGCTGCCGGGCCTCGCGATCGAGACGACGTTGCTGCTGCCGCTCTCGGTTGCGGCTGCGGGCTGGTATATCTGGGTCGGCGACGGCCGCGGTTTCGGATCGGAAGCGGGGATCAGCTGGCTGCTCGCGGCGGGCGGGGTCGTAACCGCGGTGCCGCTCCTGCTGTTCGCGACCGCGGCGCGGCGGATGAGCTATGCCGCGCTCGGCTTCGTCCAGTATCTGGCGCCGAGCATCGCCTTTTTGCTCAGCCTCTTCGTCTTCCACGAGCCGCTGAAGCCCGCGCAGCTCGCCTGTTTCCTGCTGATCTGGGTCAGCATCGCGGTGTTCAGTTTCGACATGTGGCGCAAGATGCGCGCCGACCGGATGATGCCGGCGGCTTAGACTATTTCTTCGTCATGCCGGACTTGATCCGGCATCCACCGCGGCGCTGAAGTCATGGACCCCGGATCAAATCCGGGGTGACGAAAGGATATTAAACCAGCCGCCAGCCGAGCGTTTCGCCGGCGTGGAAGGGAACGACCTCGCCGACGCGTTCGGGAACCAGCGTCTCGCCGCGTTCGAGCGTTACCGTGCCGGTGTTGAGCGGCAGGCCATAGAAATTCGGCCCATGTTCGCTGGCGAAGCCCTCGAACTTGTCCAGCGCGCCTTCCTCGTCGAACACCTGGATATAGGATTCGAGCGCATAGGGGGCGTTGAAGATGCCCGCGCAGCCGCACGCGGCTTCCTTCGTGTGCACCGCATGCGGCGCGCTGTCGGTGCCGAGGAAGAATTTCGGCGAGCCCGATACCGCGGCGGCGCGGACCGCGAGCCGGTGCTGCTCGCGCTTGGCGACGGGCAGGCAGTAAGCGTGCGGCCGGATGCCGCCGACGAGCATCGCGTTGCGGTTGATGTGGAGATGCTGCGGCGTGATCGTCGCGGCGACATTGGCGGGGGCGGCCGTCACAAAATCGACCGCTTCCGACGTCGTGATATGTTCGAACACGATTTTCAGGCCCGGCAGGTCACGGACGAGTCCCTTGAGCGTGCGCTCGATGAACACCGCCTCGCGGTCGAAGATGTCGACGTCATGGTCGGTGACCTCGCCATGGATGAGCAGCGGCATGCCGATGTCGGCCATCCGTTCGAGCACGGGCATGATCTTTGCGACATCGGTGACGCCATGCGCGCTGCCGGTGGTGGCGTGCGCGGGATAGAGTTTCGCCGCGGTGAAGATGCCTTCGGCATGGCCGCGCGCCATCTCGTCGGGGTTGCTGTGGTCGGTCAGATACGCGACGATCAGCGGTGTGAAGTCGAGCCCGGCCGGCACCGCGGCATTGATGCGGTCGCGATATGCTGCGCCTTCCTCGGCAGTCGTCACCGGCGGCGACAGGTTCGGCATGATGATCGCGCGCGCGAACTGGCGCGCGGTATATTGCGCGACATGATCCAGCATCGCGCCATCGCGCAGATGGACATGCCAGTCGTCGGGGCGGCGGATCGTCAGGCGGTCGGTCATGGTCGGACTTGTCAACTTGTGGGTTGGTTTTGGCTGGGGCGTCCCTAGATTATCGCCATGACCAATACCACCCTGATTAATCGCGCCCTCATTCGACTTTCGGGCGAGGATGTCCGCGGTTTTCTGCAGGGTCTTGTCACCAATGACACGTCGGGCAATCTGCCGGTGTGGGCGGCGCTACTGACCGCGCAGGGCAAGGCGCTGTTCGATTTCCTGATTTGGGGCGATGGCGAGGATATATTGATTGATTGCGAGCGCGACGCGGCGGGCGACCTTGCCAAGCGTCTGACGCTCTATCGTCTGCGCCGCGCGATCACCATCGAACGCGAACCCGATCTTTGCGTCCACTGGGCGCCGGGCGGCGACTTGGGCGTCGTCGACCCGCGACTCGTCGAGCTCGGCCAGCGCTGGCTGGCGCCGGCGGGTGAAGGGGAGGGCGCCGACGCGAGATGGCAGGCCCACCGCCTCGCGCTTGGTGTCACCGAGGGACGCGCCGAACTCGGCGATGGCACGACCTTGTGGCTCGAATGCAATGCCATCGACCTCAATGGCGTCAGCTTCACCAAGGGCTGTTACGTCGGGCAGGAAAATACTGCGCGGATGAACTGGCGGCAAAAGGTCAACCGGCGGCTGGTCGTCGTGCCGATCGCCGAGGCCGACGAAAAGCGGCAGGTGATAGCCTATCCCGACCTCGGCTGGTCGGTCGAGCACCGGCGGGTGGAGAATATCGAGGCGGCCGCCGCACCCGCGTGGCTCCGCGAGGGGCTCGCCGCCGGTTCATGACAGATGCAGCCTTTGCTGCTAGAGTGCCGGGCATGCGCGCTATGCTGATTTCGTCGGCGCTCGCCGCCGCTTTCGCCCTGTCGGCTCCCGTCGTTGCGGCGCCGACGTCGTTGTTGCCGACCGAACCCGAGGCCGCGCAACCCTCTTCCAGACTCGCGCCGCTCGCGCCGGATTCCGCGTGGACGCCGCGCTTTGCAGCCGCGGCGGACGAATTGGCGATGGCGCTACGCTCGCGCGATGAGGCCCAATGGGGGCCTTTACTCGGGGGGCAGTGGTTGTCCGCGGCGGATCGCGCGCGCGTTAAGAATCTGCTGGGTGACCGGAGCAGCCCGTTCCTGCATGCGCTTTTCTCGAAGGGCGTTGCCCACCGCACAATCCTCGGCTGGAACGCGCCCGCGTCGCTGAGCGCGGACGAACGCGCGGCGATCGAGGGAGGGCAGGAGGCGGAGGCGCTGGTCTGCTGGTCGGCGCGTAGCGACGGCGCGGGGCCATGGCCGGCGACCGCGGTCGAGGCCGATAATCGGCCGGGTCGCTCCTATGCCTGCGCACGGATCGCTTATAGCATTCGTGGCGGAATTCCGGCCTGGCGCGCGTTCATCGAACAAGGTGAAGGCGGTGCTCTTGCTACTACCGCCCCGCGCGAGCCCGCTTAACCAATCTCCAACCCTCTTTTGCGACAAGAGCGCCAATGATCGGGCGATTTCTTACGTTGGCCGCGGGGATTGCGGTGGTGTCGATCGGCATGGCGGGCATCGCCGGCCGCTCGACAAGCATGGCCGATGCGCAGGGCTCTGCCGATAGCAGCAGCGATGACAATGGAAACTGGACGACCCAGCGTAGCAAGGGCGGCACCTGGTCTTCGGCATCGAGTCCCAAATCCTCGGGCGGAACGGTGCGTCTCGACCGGTCAGGCGACTCGCATTTCTATGCCGACACCGAAGTCGATGGCACGAATATCCGGATGATGGTGGACAGCGGCGCATCGATCGTCGCGCTGACGCGTGACGACGCCGAATCCATCGGCATCGACGTCGATCGCTTGCCCATCAGCGGCACCGCGCGCACCGCGGGCGGCGATGTCCCGATGCGCACGGTCATGCTCGACAGCGTCGAAATCGACGGGATCGAAGTCCGGCGCGTCGAAGCCGCGGTGGTCGACGCCGACATGGGCGTATCGCTGCTTGGCCAGAGCTTCCTCTCGAAACTCGCCGCGGTGAACGTCGAAGGCGACACGATGACGCTGCGTTGAGGCGATGGCTGATCACGAGCGGTGAGCGGGCGTGACCTATTCGTCATCCCGGGCTTGACCCGGGACCCGCCTTCCTCCCGCTCAACGTTGAAAAGACAAGGCAGGCCCCGGGTCAAGCCCGGGGTGACGAGAAATGCAATGTCCGCAACCGATTGTTAGCCACCGCTCCAACGCTTGCCATTTCCGCCGCATTTCCCCACATCGGCCGCCATGAACACTCCCAATCCTCCGATGCGCGCGGCGATCGTGCCCGTCACCGCTTTCCAGCAGAATTGCACCCTTCTGTGGTGCACGGCGACCAACAAAGCGGCCTTCGTCGATCCGGGCGGCGATCTCGACAAGCTCAAGGTCGCCGTGCGGCAGACCGGGGTCGAGGTCGAGAAAATCCTCGTCACCCACGGCCATATGGACCATTGCGGACAGGCGGGGATGCTCGCGAAGGACCTCGGCGTGCCGATCGAGGGGCCGCACGAGGACGACCGTTTCTGGATCGATGCCTTCGCCGAGGACGGCGCGCGTTTCGGCATGGTCGGCGAATCGTTCGAGCCCGATCGCTGGCTGGTCGATGGCGATACGGTGACCGTTGGCAATCTCACCATCGACGTCATCCATTGCCCAGGGCACACGCCGGGCCATGTCGTCTTCCACCACGCGCCGTCGAAGCTAGCGATCGTCGGCGACGTGATCTTCCAGGGATCGATCGGCCGCACCGACTTCCCGCGCGGCAATCACCAGCAATTGCTCGATTCGATCACGCAGAAACTGTGGCCGCTCGGCGGCGACACGACCTTCCTGCCGGGACACGGCGCGCACAGCAATTTCGCGCACGAACGGCGCACCAATCCGTTCGTGAGCGATATGGCCTTGGGAAGCGCGGGCTGACCTTACCCATCCCGCAAGCGGGAGGGGAGGCATCACTTCGGCGCGGCGACTTCGGTTTCTACGATCTCGGTCGTCGTGATGCTCGTCGGCGTCAGATAGACGATCGCTAGCGCGCCGATTGCGAGGCCAAGCTGGGTCAGCATCGTAATGATCGTGCCGACCATCCGGCCCCACATCATCCCGTCCATGCCGATCGCGTGCAGGATGCGCCCGACGAGATAGAGGGCGCCAATGCCCCAGAGCCAGAGCGAGGAGCCAAGGCCGAGTTCGACGAGCGCGAGCAGGATCAGCACGAACGCCGTGTTTTCGACGAAATTGCTGTGCGCGCGCATGCGCCGCGTCAGCAGGTCGTTGCCGCCATCGCCGATGAAGACCTTTTCCCTTGTGCGGACGCGGCCGACGCGGACCGCGAGCCACAGGTTGAGCAGCGCCGCGCCGGCGGCAATCGTCAGGCTGATCGGCAAGATTATCATCTGGTTTCCCCCTTATGGACCGGCGCGTTTCGCTTGCCGGCAGCGGGCAGGGTGTGACATCCCCCGACCGGGGCGGCAAGCCTGTGCGATCATGGACGCAATGGGCTTGCCTTTGCGGGCAAAAACGCTATAGCCCCGCCCGATCCGGCACCCGACACCATATGGCGTTGAGGCACCCTCCGGCGGAAGTTTTTCCCTGTCGAACATCGGCAGGATCGGGCTTCGGCGTGGCGGGCGGGCCAGTCATTTCCGGCGACGGCGGTGACAAATCCGGGTAGCCGATTCGTGACACACACTTTAAGAATGCAGGAAATATCATGGCCGTTCCCAAGCGAAAAACCTCGCCCTCGAAGCGCGGCATGCGTCGCAGCCACGACAGCCTGAAGGTTGAAGCCTTTCAGGAATGCCCGAACTGCGGCGAGCTGAAGCGCCCGCACAATCTTTGCAACGCCTGCGGCCATTATAACGGCCGTGAAGTGGTGTCGGTCGGCGCATAAGCATTAGCCGGAGGGCGTCCTGATGGCACTGACACCGCGAATCGCAATCGATGCGATGGGCGGTGACGTCGGCGTGCGCATGATGCTCGCTGGCGCCGCGATGGCGCGCCACAAGCACGACGGCCTCCGCTTCATCCTCGTCGGCGACGAGGTGCAGATCAAGGCGGCGCTTGAAAATCACCCCAATCTGCGTGCGGCGTCGGATATCATCCACACCGACGGCGTGGTGTCGGGTTCGGACAAGCCGAGCCAGGCGCTGCGCAAGGCTAAAAGCACCTCGATGGGGCTGGCGATCGATGCGGTGAAGCGCGGCGATGCCGGCGGCGCCGTGTCCGCGGGCAACACCGGCGCGCTGATGGCGATGGCGAAGCTCGCGCTGCGCACGATGCCGGGCATCGACCGGCCGGCGCTCGCGGCCTTGCTGCCGACGCTGGGCGACAATGACGTCGTCATGCTCGACCTTGGCGCCAACACCGATTGCGACGCCAACAACCTCATCCAGTTCGCCGTCATGGGCGCCGCTTATGCGCGCACCGCGATGGGGCTCGAAAAGCCGCGCGTCGCGCTGCTCAACATCGGCACCGAGGAGCTGAAGGGTACCGACGAGATTCGCGATGCCGCCGCGCGGCTACGCGAGGCGCATGGGCTGCCGATGGAATTCACCGGCTTTATCGAGGGCGACAAATTGTCGCGCGGCGACGTCGACGTGATCGTCCACGACGGCTTTTCAGGGAATATCGCGCTGAAGACGATCGAAGGGACGGCGCGTTTCGTCACCGACCTGCTGCGCCGTGCCTTCACCAGTTCGACGCGCTCGAAGATCGGCTTCCTGATTTCGCGCCCCGCGACCGAGCTGCTCAAGCATCATCTCGATCCCAATAACCATAATGGCGCGGTGTTCCTCGGCCTCAACGGCGTCGTGCTCAAAAGCCACGGCAGCGCCGATGCGAAGGGGGTCGCGAACTGCGTCCACCTCTGCGCCGAACTGATTGAGAAGGATATTACGCGTCAGGTGACCGAAGATCTCGCGAATTTCCGCAGCGGCGCCGCGGCATGACGCTCCGCGCCATATTGGCCGGCACCGGCTCAGCCCTGCCGCGCACGCGGGTTTCGAACGCCGAACTCGCGGCGCGCGTCGACACGAGCGACGAATGGATCGTCGAACGCACGGGCATCCGCTTCCGCCACATTGCCGAACCCGACGAGACGACGGCAACGCTCGCCGCCGATGCGGCAAAGCAGGCGCTGGCGGCCGCGGGGCTTGATCCCGCCGACATCGGTCTGATCATCGTCGCCACCGCGACCCCCGACAATACCTTCCCCGCCAGCGCCACCAAGGTGCAGGCGTTGCTCGGCATCCCCGATTGCATCGCCTTCGACGTCGCGGCTGTCTGTTCGGGCTTCCTTTATGCCGTGTCGGTCGCCGACTCGATGCTCCGCACCGGCGCCACAAAGCATGCGTTGGTGATCGGTTCGGAAACCTTCAGCCGCATCCTCGACTGGGAAGATCGCACGACGTGCGTTCTCTTCGGCGACGGCGCGGGCGCGGTCGTCCTGTCGGCCAAGGACGTCGAGGACGATCAGGGCATCCTCGCAACGCGATTGCATGCCGAGGGAAAATACGCAGATATGCTCTATGTCGACGGCGGTCCGTCGACGACGGGGACGGTCGGCCACGTCCGGATGCAGGGCCGCGAAGTCTTCCGCCACGCCGTCACCAACCTCGCCTCGGTGCTTGCCGAGGTGATGGCCGATGTTGGCCTGTCGGCCGAGTCGATCGACTGGGTCGTGCCGCATCAGGCGAACAAGCGGATCATCGACGCAACCGCGAAAAAGCTGGGTTTGCCCGCCGAACGGGTGGTGCTCACGGTCGACCAACACGCCAATACATCGGCGGCGTCGGTGCCGCTCGCGCTCGACCTCGCGGTGCGCGACGGGCGCATCAAGCGCGGCGACCTGGTGGTGCTCGAAGCAATGGGCGGCGGCTTCACCTGGGGCGCCGCGGTTCTGCGCGTCTGACGCTTCGCTCCGGCGCGTCAACTTCTCGCTCCATCCGTTTCAGTTTGGCGGATTAATTCGTATTTGTTACATATGTGTACAGGGACTCGTGACGGTGGGGGCTGTCAGGGAACCCATCGTGCGTTTTCGCTTCAGAGGGGGAAGGGATCAACATGACCGCAGGGACTCTTACGCGGGCCGACATTGCGACGCGGATCAACCAGCAGATCGGGCTGTCGCGCAATGAATCGGCCGCAATCGTCGAATCGATTCTTGATCATATGTCCGACGCGCTCGCGGTCGGTCAGAATGTGAAAATCTCGGGCTTCGGCACCTTTGTCCTGCGCGACAAGGCGCAGCGGATCGGCCGCAATCCCAAGACCGGTATCGAAGTGCCGATCCTGCCGCGGCGCGTGATGACCTTTCGCGCCAGCCAGACGATGCGAGCCCGCGTTGCCGGCAAATAAACCGGACCTGACCCATGTCGGGTTTTGAGATGACCGACGATGGCGGCAAGGCGTCCGGCGCCATGCTCGCCATCGGCGAACTGGCGGTGCGCATCGGCGTGCCGACGCATGTGCTGCGTTATTGGGAAACGCGCTTCCCGCAGCTGAAGCCGCTGCAGCGCTCGGGCCGCCGCCGCTATTACCGCGCCGAGGACGTCGCGCTTGCCGAGCGCATCCACCATCTGCTGCATGTCCAGGGCTTTACCGTCGAAGGCGCGCGCAAGGCGCTGTCCGAGCCGGGTGCCGCACCGACGGCGCGCGCGTCGTTGACCCGCGAAGCGCTCGACAGCGCCGCGCCCATGCGCGTGGTGAAGGGAATTCCGGTCGAGGCGCTGGTCGCGCTCCGTCAGCGGCTCGCCGCGGCGATAGGCTAGGTTTCAGTCATTATCCATCGCCGGCGCGAGCGCCGGGTCGAGATCGCGCGGGCGGATAAAGCCCGTGAAACGCGCGCTGTTCGTATCGAGATCGTGCCAGTTGCCGATGTCGAGTTCGAGCCGCGCCAGCGCCGACGTCGGCAGCTTTTCCTCGACCTTCGCGCGGAGTTCGTCGCCCGCCGATTCGGGAACGAGCATCAGGATCAGATCCTCGAGCCCGGGATTATGTCCCGAAATGAGCAGATGTTCGGAATCCTTGCCGGTGTCGCGGATCACGTCGATCAGCGTCGCGGCCGACGCAAGATAGATGCGCCGGTCCCAATGCGGCTCGAGTGTGTCGAGGTCTGCGGCGGGCTGGAAGATATCGAGCGTTTCGGTCACGCGCACCGCGGGCGAGGCGATGATGCGGTCGACGGGCAGCTTCTGGCGCTTCAGCCATTGTCCGATCAGTTCGGCGCCGCGCGCCCCGCGCTTGTTGATCGGGCGGTCGAAATCGCGCTCGACCTGTACGTCCCAACCCGATTTGGCATGGCGCAGGATGGTCAAAGTCTTCAAAATCGCTCCCCGCGTCCCCGCGCTCTTGTCCCGTGTGTTCGCGGGCCTTGTGCCGGAAACTTATGACGGTGAAAAGGCTGGAAAAGCGGTTTTTCTGCGCTCGACGTTCGCCGCGGCGACATGATTGACCGCTTCGTCGAGCGGCAGGCGGCGGATCGGGGTGCCCTCGGGAAAGGCGCTGAGCAGGCGCGAGGGAAAGCTGGGTGAGAGCATCACGAACTGCCCGAAATCGTCGGCGCGCCGGATCAGCCGCCCGAAGGCCTGCCCGATACGCGCGCGGATGACCATGTCGTCATAGGCGCTGCCACCCTGCGCCGCGCGCCGCGCCGCATGGAGGATCGTCGGACGCGGCCAGGGCACCCCCTCCATCACGACGAGCCGCAGCGAATCGCCGGGCACGTCGACCCCATCGCGCAAGGCATCGGTGCCGAGCAGCGAGGCGTGCGGATCGGCACGGAAAATGTCGACGAGCGTGCCGGTGTCGAGCGGATCGACATGTTGCGCGAACAGCGGCAGCCCGGCGCGCGCCAGCCGGTCGGCGATCCGCGAATGGACGATGCGCAGCCGGCGGATCGCGCTGAACAGCCCCAGTGCGCCGCCACCCGACGCCTCGATCAGGCGGCTGTATGCGCCCGCCAGCGCGGGCAGGTCGCCGCGCGCGATGTCGGTGACGATCAGCACCTCCGACTGGCGCGCATAGTCGAACGGGCTGGGGACCGCGAAATGCTGGACGCCGCCGTCCATGTGACGCGCGCCGGTGCGGATATCGGCGTCGGTCCAGCCGCCGCTCCCGTGCCCGCCATTGCGCAAGGTCGCAGAGGTGACGAGCACACCCTGCGCCGGGCGATACACGACGTCGGCGATGGGCTTTGCCGGGTCGAGCCAGTGGCGGTGCAGCCCGCAGTCGAACTCGCGCCCGTCGTAGCGGTCGACCGCCAGCCAGTCGACGAAATCGGGATCGGCGGGGCCGCCGACGCGCCCGAGCAGCGAGAGCCAGCCCCCAAGCGTGTCGATTCGCGTGCCGAGGCTATGCCGCGCGCCGTCGACCCTTGCCCGGGCTTGCCCGTCGAGCCAGTCGGGCGGGTCCTCGATCAACACCTCGAGCC
>NZ_JNFD01000029.1 GCF_000756375.1 Sphingopyxis sp. LC81
CAGGGTCGGAGACTTGGAGGAAACAACCGCCGGGGCGACGGCGGCGGCGCAGCGGGTGCGACGGGCTGCGGCTTCGGTTCGATCGGCTTGAAGCGGGCGGGCTCGGCGGCGATGATTTCGGGTTTCACCGGTTCGAGCGGCTTCGCGGGCTTCGCCGGTTCGACGACGGTCGGGGGCGCGACGTCTTCGGGCTTCGCGCGTCCGAACAGCCACCACAGCAGCACGACGGCAACGACGAGGCCGACGACCGCGATAATCCAGTTTTCCTGAAGCCAGGCCATGATTGTCTCCCTATGTTGCGGATAGCCTATGCGGCCGTACGGGCTTGGTCGACTTATATTTATTCGTCATTCCCGCTTTCCCGGAAATGACGAGGTGGCGTGCTTGGGTCAGGATCTACTAATTGCATGTTCGAGGCGTCGAAATGGCGAAGATATCGGGTTCGGGTGGCCGCCGCGGGTAGCATCGCTACCCGCAAGGTCGCACGGGCCTGAGATCGAAGCCATTTCGGCGTCCCTTCGGGATTTGACCGATTTTGTCCATTGCTTCGTCGGCAAGTCTGGAAATATCGACATATTCCTGCGCCTTGCCTTCTCGCACTGAACAAAATCGCTTCAAACCTCGAACGTGCAATTAGTAGATACTGACCCTAGTCGGCTTCGCGCGCGACCTCGCGCCAGCCGATATCGCGGCGGCAGAAGCCGGTCTTGAAATCGAGCTTGTCGACGGCGGCATAGGCGCGCGCCTGCGCCGCGGTCACGGTGCGCCCCGTCGCGGTGACGTTGAGCACGCGCCCGCCCGCGGCGACGATCTGGGCACCCTCGCGCGCCGTGCCGGCGTGGAAGACGCGCCCGCCGCCCGCTTCGGCGTCGGCGATGCCGTGGATCGCGCCGCCCTTTTCGGGGGTGGCGGGGTAGCCGTTCGCCGCCATCACGACGGTCAGCGCATAATCGCTGGCGAAAGCGGGCGGCGCCGCATCAGCGAGCGCGCCGGTCGAGGCGGCGTGGAGCAGCGCGGCGAGGTCGCCGGCATAGCGCATCATCAGCACCTGGCATTCGGGATCGCCGAAGCGGGCGTTATATTCGATCAGCTTCGGCCCGGCATCGGTGAGCATGAGGCCCGCGAACAGTACGCCAACATAAGGCGTGCCCTCGGCCGCGAGCGTCGCCACCGTCGGACGGATGATGCGGTCCATCACCTGGGCTTCGAGATCGGGGGTGAGCACGGGGGCGGGGCTGTACGCGCCCATGCCGCCGGTGTTCGGCCCGACGTCGCCGTCGCCGACGCGCTTGTGATCCTGCGCGCTGCCGAACGCGATCACGTCGGTGCCGTCGGAGAGCGCGAAGAAGCTCGCCTCCTCGCCGGTCATAAATTCCTCGATCACCACCTCGGCGCCCGCGCCGCCGAACGCGCCGTCGAACATGTCCTCGATCGCGGCTTCCGCCTCTTGGATTGTTTCGGCGATGATCACGCCCTTGCCGGCGGCGAGGCCGTCGGCCTTGATGACGACGGGGATTGTAAAGCCTTCGAGTACGGCATGCGCTTCCTCGGCGCTGGTGCAGCGGACATAGGCGGCGGTCGGGATACCGGCGCGCGCGCAGAGATCCTTGGTGAAGCCCTTCGACCCTTCGAGCCGCGCCGCGGCGGCGCCGGGGCCGAAGACCGCGACGCCTAGGTCGCGCAGCCGGTCGGCGAGGCCCGCGACGAGCGGGGCTTCGGGGCCGACGACGACGAAATCGATCGCATGCGCCTTTACGAAGGCGATCAGGCCATCGAGATCATCGGCGGTGATGGCGACGCATTCGGCGTGCGCCTCGATCCCCGGATTGCCCGGCGCGGCATAGAGCTTGGCGCAGCTTGGCGATTGTGCCAACTGCCAGCTGAGCGCATGTTCGCGGCCCCCCGATCCGACCAGCAGGATATTCATGTCAGTCCCTTTTCCCGATACGGCGTCCGACGATGGCACCGAAGCGCGGCTGTTAGCCGAGGCGGCGCCCGGCGACAATGCACCGGCGCTGTCGGTCAGCCAGTTATCGGCGGCGATCAAGCGCACCGTCGAGGACGGCTTCGCGCGCGTGCGCGTGCGAGGAGAATTGTCGGGGGCGAAACGCGCGGCGTCGGGGCATTTTTATGCGGCGCTGAAGGACGATAATGCGCTGATCGACATGGTGATGTGGAAGGGGCAGGCGGGGCGGCTCGCGTTCCGGCCCGAGGACGGGATCGAGGTGATCGCGACGGGGAAGCTCACTACCTATCCGGGGCGGTCGAAATATCAGCTCGTCGTCGATACGCTCGAGGTCGCGGGGGAGGGCGCGCTGATGCTGCTCTTCGAGAAATTGAAGGCACGGCTTGGCGCCGAAGGGCTGTTCGACCGGACACGCAAATATGACCGGCTGCCGTATCTGCCGCGCACGATCGGGGTCGTGACTTCGCCGACCGGCGCGGTGATCCGCGATATTCTCCACCGGCTGGCCGATCGCTGCCCGACGCATGTCATCGTCTGGCCGGTGCTGGTGCAGGGCGATGGCGCGGCGGCGCAGGTCGCGAACGCGATCCGCGGATTCGATGCGATCGCGCCCGGAGGACCGGTGCCGCGTCCTGATCTGGTCATCGTCGCGCGCGGCGGCGGGTCGATCGAGGATCTGTGGGCGTTCAACGAGGAAGTCGTCGTGCGCGCGATCGCCGATTGCCGCATCCCGACGATCAGCGCGGTGGGGCACGAAACCGACGTGACGCTCGCCGACTATGCCGCCGACGTGCGCGCGCCGACCCCGACCGCGGCCGCCGAAATGGCGGTTCCGGTGCGCGCCGAGCTCATGTCGCAGCTCGCGACGTGGAACGGCCGGATCATCGGTGCGGCGAACCGGCATCAGGCGCTGGCGGGCGAGCGGCTGACCGCGCTCGCGCGGCACCTGCCGAAGCGCGATGCGCTCTATGCGCCGCAGCGCCAGCGGCTCGACGATGCGGGCGACCGGCTCGACCGCAGCCAGCGCCACCGGCTGGCGGTGATTTCGGAGCGGCTCGCGACGCGCGGCGCCGCGCTGCGTCCCGCGTTGCTCGCGCGGCGCTGGGACCGCGACCGCGCGCTGCTCGAAGGGCTGGGGCGGTTGCTCGACAGCCTCGACCCGCGCGCGCTGCTGTCGCGCGGTTATGCGATGGTGCGCGATGCGGGTGGTGCGATCGTCACGACCGCCGCCAAGGCGCAGGACGCGGGGCACCTCCGGCTGCAATTCGCCGACGGCGACGTTCCGGTGCAGGTCAGTGGGAGTGACGCGCCACCGCCCACGGCGCCTAAACCCGCGCGCAAGGCGCCGCCCGCGGAGCCCAAGCGGGGGCAGGGCGAGCTTTTCTGAGATGGGCGGGGGTGGCCGCGCGGCGCGATGCTGCTATGGTCGCGGCAACAGTTTACCGCCGAATGGATAGAGAATCATGTTGATCGCCAGCCGCAACCGCCTTGCCCGCCTGCAGTACGGACCGAACGGGTTTCGTGTCCTCGCGCCCGGCGACCATGTGCTGTGCGCGGTGAGCGGCGCGCCGATCGGGCTCGACGAGCTGCGCTATTGGTCGGTCGCGCGGCAGGAACCCTATGCCAGTGCCGAGATATCGGTGCAGGCCGAACTGGACGCCGCGCGCAAGGCATGAGGGGCGGGGCCGACGGGCTGCGGCACGGGGCGGCGTTGGCGCTCATGATCGTTGCCGCCGGCTGCGTTCCGGCCGCCGAAACCGAAACCAGGCCCGCGCCGCGGCCCGCCGTGCAGCCCGTCGCCACACCGCCATCTCCGCCCGCGCCGCCGCGCGCGCCGGTGCGCGCAGGCTTCACACTCGCCGGACTTGCCGAACAGGGTGCGGTAATGATCGGGCAGGCGCCCAGCGACACACGTGCGCTCAGCCTCGACGGCAAGGCGATTCCGCTCGCCGGCGACGGCCGCTTCCTGATCGCGTTCGACCGCGATGCCGGGGCAAGCGCGCGGCTGGTCGCGACGCTCGGCGATGGACGCGAGGTCGAGCGCATCATCGCGGTCGCGGCGGGCCGCTGGCGGCTCGAACATATCAACGCGCCCTATCGCGGCAGCGCGGCGAGCGACGCCGATTTCGAGCGCCGCCGCCCCGCCGAACTCGCTGAGATCGCCGCGGCGCGGAACATGCAGGTCGATTCGGATGGCTGGCGGCAGACATTCCGCTGGCCGGTGACGGGGCGCCTGTCGGGATTCTTCGGATCGCAGCGCGTCTATCAGGGCAAGCCGGGTAGCTATCACAGCGGCACCGACGTCGCGGTGCCGGCCGGAACGCCCTTCGTCGCGCCCGCCGACGGGGTCGTCGTGCTCGCCGCGAGCGCACCGTTCACGCTCGAAGGTAATCTGCTGATCGTCGATCATGGCATGGGGCTGTCGAGTGCCTTCCTCCATTGCCAGCGGCTCGACGTGAAGGCCGGCGACCGAGTCGTGCAAGGGCAGCGGCTGGGCACCGTGGGGCGAACCGGGCGCGCGACGGGGCCGCATATGCACTGGGGGCTGAAATGGCGGGGCGCACGGCTCGACCCCGGAAAGCTGGCGGGACCGATCGGCGGCTGAGCCGGGCTGGGTGCCCCGCGAATTCGTAACCAGTGAAACAATATGTCGCGGAATGCCGCGCTGCAGCATATAGTATTTCGCGGATTCCCGCGTTTGTTGCAAATACGTCACAATGGCTCGCGAAACGGCCGATTGCGCCGGGAATTCGCTTTACTCGACATGAACGAAGTTACATCCCGCACGCTATCGGGGCATCTGTGCGCGTCGGCTTTGGCCTGCCGCGGGGGCGTCCGGGTAATTCAATCCACCAGTAGCAAGGGACTGCACTGTGAAGAAAACCCAATATTCCAAGCTGAGACTAGGCGCCGCGCCGCTCGTATTGAGTGTCGCCCTGGTTTCGGCTCCTGCCTTTGCGCAGGACGCCGCCGAAGAGACTGCCACGCAGTCGGAAATCGTCGTCACCGGCTCGCTGATCCGCAACCCGAACCTCGAACAGTCGACCCCGGTCAACGTGACGACCTCGGACACGATCGAACTGAAGCAGTCGAACGTCGCCGAAGAAGTCCTGCGCGAACTGCCCGGCGTCGTCCCGAACATGGGTTCGGCCGTCAACAACGGCAACACCGGCGGCTCGTACGTCGATCTTCGCGGCCTCGGTTCGGTCCGCAACATCGTCCTGTTGAACGGCAACCGCGTCGCTCCGTCGGACGTGAACGGCCGCGTCGACCTTAACAACATCCCGCTGGCCCTGATCGAGCGCGTCGACGCGCTGACCGGCGCCGCCGTGACCACCTATGGTGCCGACGCCATCACCGGCGTTGTCAACTTCATCACCAAGCGCGATTTCGCAGGTCTGGAAGTCACCGCTTCGCAGCAGCTCACCGAACAGGGTGACGGCAACGTCTTCCGCGTCGACGCCACCATTGGCGCGAACTTCGACGACGGCCGCGGTAACGCCGTGCTGAGCATCGGCTATCAGCAGGCTGACCCCGTCTATCAGGGCGCACGTTCCTTCTCGAACAACACGCTCGACAGCTATTCGGACACCTTCCTGGGTTCGGGCACCTCGGTTCCGTCGCGTTTCGCCGGCACCCGCCCGCTCACTGGCGGCGTCCCGAACACAACGCCGGAGTCGATCTTCACCGGCCGTAACCCCGATGGCACACCGATCTATGTCGCCAACCCGGGCGGCGCCGCCAACGGTGGCCTGCGCCAGGTCAACGCCGCTGGCCAGGGCGTCGGCACTTTTGCCACCTACAACTTCAACCCGTTCAACATCTTCCAGACGCCGTTCGAGCGCTATAACATCTATGGCCAGGCGAACTATGAAGTGTCGGACGCGATCGAAGTCTATGCGCGCGGCATGTTCTCGAAGAACAAGGTTTCGACGATCATCGCGCCGTCGGGCTCGTTCGGCGGTACGGTGCCGATCAATCTGAACAACCCGTATCTGCCCGCCGCGCTGCGCAACCAGTTCTGCGCGTTTGACGTGAACCCGCGTCCGGACATCTACACGCCGCGCTTCACTCAGGCTCAGTGCGACGCCGGTGCGGCGGCGACCGGCCCGGGTTCTGCCGGCTACCAGGTGCTTGGCGCTGGCGGCTTTGTCGCATTCGACGTCAACAATGACGGTGTGCTCGCGGCTGGCGAGGGTTACAACCCGAACCCCGGCGTCACGCTGAACCGTCGTACGCCGGAAGTTGGTCCGCGTATCAGCGACTATCAGACGACCTTCTTCGACTATCGCGTCGGCGCCCGTGGCGGTATCACCGACACGATCGACTGGAACATCGAAGGCGCCTATGGCGAATCCGAAAATATCCAGACGATCCAGAACTACACGCTGCAATCGCGCTTCCGCGACGCGTCGCTGGCCAACAACACCACGACCTGTCAGAGCGGCAACGCGGGCTGCGTTCCGGTCAATATCTTTGGCCCCGAAGGCTCCATCACCCCGGCGATGGTCGACTATCTGACGGAAAACAGCACGTCGACCAACCGCACCTCGCTGTCGCAGGTTCGCGCGATCGTCTCGGGCGACGTCGGCTTCGCTTCGCCGATGGCGGTGCAGCCGATCGGCTTCGCGCTGGGCGGCGAATTCCGCCGCTACACCGCGCAGCAGTCTTCGGATCTTCTCGCCAAGACCCCGGGTGAACTCGGCGGCGCTGGCGGTGCGGCTCCCGACATCGACGGCGAGTATCACGTTTATGAAGCTTATGCCGAAATCGTCGCGCCGCTGGTCGAAGACAAGCCCTTCTTCGAAAGCCTGACCCTCGAAGCCGGCATCCGTTATTCGGATTACAGCATCAAGGGCGCCGGTGGTTACAACACCACCACCTGGAAAGCCGGCGGCAGCTGGGAACCGGGTGCGGGCTTCAAAATCCGTGGTAACTACAGCCGCGCTGTCCGCGCTCCGAACATCGGCGAACTGTTCACGCCGACCTCGGTTGGCCTGACCAACCTGGGCGTCGATCCCTGCGCCGGCGCCGCTCCGGTTGGCAACGCCAGCCTGCGCGCGGTCTGTCTTGCTCAGGGCGCTCCGGTGGGTTCGATCGGCTCGATCACCAACCCGACCGCGGCTCAGGCGAACATCACCACCGGTGGTAACCTGAACCTGAAGCCCGAAAAGGCGAACACCTGGACCATCGGTGCCGTGTTCCAGCCGGACTTCCTGCCGCGCTTCAACCTGTCGGTCGATTACTACAACATCAAGATCACCGACGTTTTGGGTGTGCCGCTTCCGGGCGACATCATCGCGGCCTGTTTCGACAACCTCGACGCCACCAGCGCGGCTTGTACGTCGATCCGTCGTAACCCGATCACCGGCGGCCTCGATGGCGATCCGGCGATCACCCCGGGCCTGTTCGGCACCACGAACAACCAGGGCCGTCTGTTCACCGACGGTATCGACCTGTTGATGAACTATAACGCCGATCTGGGCTTCGCCAGCCTCGACTGGTCGTTCGTCGGTAACTGGACGCGCAGCTCGAAGTTCAAGGCGAACGCTGCCGATCCGGATTCGCTGAACCGCGAATGCGTCGGCTTCTACAGCGTGAACTGCTCGTTCACGGGTTCGATCCAGCCCGAGTTCCAGGCCTCGAACCGCTTCACGCTTGGCTTCGACAAGGTCGACCTGTCGCTGCTGTGGCGTTGGCAGGACAGCGTTTCGTTCGAACCTGCTCAGCTGCAGGACGATATCGACGCGGCGATCGCGGCTGGCACCAGCGCGACGACCGGCTGCCCCGATCCGACGGGCACCGATCCGAACGGCTGCGTCGTCGATCCGAAGTTCCGCAAGATCAAGTCGGCACATTATTTCGACTTGACCGGCCGCTTCTCGGTCAGCGAAAACCTGACGGTGACGATGACCGTGCAGAACCTGCTCGACAAGAAGCCGCCGATCGTTGGCAACACGATCGGTTCGACCACCTACAACAGCGGCAATACCTTCCCGTCGTCGTACGACGCGCTGGGCCGCCGTTATGCGGTGTCGGCGAAGCTGAAGTTCTAGTCACTTCACGCTTCGGCAAGAATTGGGGGCGGGCAGCAATGTCCGCCCCTTTTTCTATGGTGCAAGAGGGTCGGGTTGATGGCGGTTTTGGGGTGGGAAGCGGACGCTCAATTTTCGCCGAAGCGATCATTCCTTATCGCCGAGGTTTTGTCCCTCAAAAGTTGATAACGGCGTTCGACGTCAATCATATGCGCCACTTCCAAGGGGCGCTCGCAATCGAACTCTTTGAGGATCGCAACCATAGTGCCAAAGTCGCCGTCGCGACGCGCTTGCGACCATTCGTCAATCCGTTCTGAATCCAGAATGCGGCCCCAAATACCTTCGTCATCTTGAGCGTCGGAATCCCAGTTCGCGTGGATGAGGGGACGCTCCCAATCAGCATCGCGGCGCCACGCGTTTGAGATTCGCCCATCTTTCGTCCAAAACTCAAGCACGCGAATTTCGAGTGATGTCATGCAATAACCCCCGCTGCAGCGCGCGCCCATTTCGGCGCACGCAAATGGCGGGTCACCCACATTGAGGCGGTTTTCGAAAGAGATTACATCCCGAAGGGAAGCGAAGGATGGAGGTTGCGAGCCAATCGCAACGTCATAGCGAGTTCGACATTCCCGGCATTCAGTATGAACCAACGCAATTTCGAACGATCCGACCATAGCTGGATCGAACGCGCCATAGCGAGGCACACCGTTGAACCACCAAGTGGGGCGGCCTGAAATCTGTGCGATTATGTCGTCGTATCGAAAGTGCATTCATTACTGATGCTCTTTCGGGGTTAGTATCCTGTGAATGCTAAACGTCCGCAATCGGTCGTTAGCTGTCGAAAACGGCGGTAAAGGAGATCGACCGCCAACCCGGCGGGATCAGCGCGTCAAAAGCGGTGCGGGCGGCGCGAGCGGGATGCCCGCCTGATCGGCGACGGCTTCAGCCCAGCCGACGACCTGCGCGATCTCTTCGCCATAGGCGGTTTCGGCGGCGGCCAGATCGCGCTGCCGCTCACCCACGGCAAAGGGCATCCCCGATTTGCTGTTGCGGCCGAGCGCGGGATGATCGGCGGTCGCGGTGCTGCCGTCGGCGAGGCCGAAATGACCCATCGCCGCCGCGACGGCCGCGACCGGGTCGCGCGTCAGTATCTCGCTGTCGAGCGACGCGATCCGGTCGGGCGCCCAGTCGAGCAGCGCCGCGAAGGCCTGTTGCTGCGCCAGCCAGCCGACCGCCGCGACCTGCAGGTCCGACTGGCGGAAATAATCGCGCGCTTCGAAACCCAGCTGGACGAAGCCGTCGGCGAGATAGCCCTCGAGCAATTCGCGGCACCAGAGCCGGCACCACATGCCCTTGCGCGCCACCGACAACAGGAAAGCGCGCAGCGGCGCGTGGAGGAGGATCGCGCGCGCCTGTGGCCGCAGCATCAGAGCGCCGCGCGCCAGCGGGTTGAAGATGTTCGACGGTTTGACGACGACCGCCTCGCCCCGGGTGAAGCCGCGGCCGAGCATCGTCAGCGCATCGTCCATCACCCGTGCATGATCGCGCGGGCTCGCGCCGCGGCGGCGCCAGCCGACCATGTCGTTGAGCAAAACCGGCTCGGAGAGGCTGGTCGCGAGGCCGGGCCGGTCGAGCGCCTGCGCGAGCATCGTCGAGGCGCAATAGGCCGAATGGAACAGGAAATGCAGCGGTGCGCGCGCGCCTGCTGCCGCATCGCGGCAGTCCGTCCGTCGCAATATGACGGGTGCGCTTTCCTCGCCCAGATGCAAATCGGTCAGGAAGGGAACATCGGCGCGCGCGGTGCGTGCAACCCGGCGAAAATGAAAGGCATCGTGGCCCGGATCATATCGGTGCGCGAGCCATTCGGCATCATCGACGATGGCGGTCATGGGGGGCGCTGCGGTCATCAATCGACCTTGCCGATTGGTCCCGCCGATGGCAAGCATGGCCATGACCAGCTCACCTCCACCCGCCTCTGCCACCGAGGCCAATCGGCACGGGATCGCCGCGCTGCAGGCCGGCGATGCCGCCGCCGCCGCCAGCCATTTCACCGCCGCAATCGCGGGCGATCCGCATTCGGGCGCCCTGCAACGCAACCTCGCCTCCGCGTGGCGCGCGCTCGGCGACGGGGACCGCGAACTTGCGGCCCTCGATGCCGCGTTGGCGATCGATCGCCGCGACCTGATGGCGTGGATCCGCAAGGGCGAGCGGCACGAGGCGCGGGGCGAAAAGGGCGCCGCGCTGGCGGCGTGGAGCGCGGCGATCGCGCTGGGGGGGCAGATGGGCCCGGTGCCGCCGCCGCTCGAGGCGCTTCTGGCGCACGGGCAGGCCTTCGTCACGGGTGCGACCGACACCATGTACGCCGCCGCGTCGGACGCATTCGGGGCGATACGCGGCGAATTGTCGGAGGCCGAAACGCGGCGCGGCGACGCCTTCATCGCGGGCGCGCTCGGCCGCCGCCGCATCTATCAGAATGAATGCGCGGGCATCTACTACCCCTTCCTGCCCGCCGACGAGTTTTTCGACCGCGATCATTTTGCATGGCTGACCGAAATCGAAACGCAAACGAGCGCGATCCGGGCCGAACTGCAGGCGTTGCTGGCCGATCCAGGGGAAGCGCTGCGGCCTTATGTGCGGATGGAGGCGGGAACGCCCGCATCGATCTGGTCGGATCTCGACAACCGGCTCGACTGGGGCGCGTGTTTCCTGTGGGAATATGGTGAGCCGAACCAGCCGGTGCTCGACCGCTGCCCCGCCACCGCCGCTGCGCTCGCCGCCATCCCCGGCGCGCGCATCCCGGGCCGCGCGCCGAGCGCTTTCTTTTCGATGCTGAAGCCGCGCACGCGAATCCCGCCGCATACTGGTGTCACCAACACGCGCGCGATCGTCCATCTGCCGCTGATCGTGCCGCCGGGGTGCGGTTTTCGCGTCGGCGGCGAAACGCGCATATGGGAAGAGGGCCGGGCCTTCGCATTCGACGATACGATCGAGCATGAGGCGTGGAACGACAGCGACGATCTGCGCGCGGTGCTGATTTTCGACGTGTGGAACCCGCATTTGAGCGCCCGTGAACGCGATCTCCTGGTGCGATATTTCGCCTCGGCCGACGCATCGGGCTATGCCGTTCCGCGTTGATTCGTCGTCCGTCGCCCGGTGTTGGCCGCTGGCCGAAATTCAGCTTTGAGAAAGGCCTGATAGCAAATATGATACCGCGCAGGAGGCTGCGGGTAAGGCTCGCGGTAGGAGGATTTTGATGAACCGGATTTTGCCTGCTTTTGTGGCGGTCGCCTTGTTGGGCGCACCAGCTGCCATTGCCGCCGAAGCCGCGGCTGGCGCCGATCGCGCCCCGCCGTCCAAGGCGCCCTCGGCGATGACGCCGACCGAGATCAAGGCCTATAATGAAGGGCTGCCCCAGACCCATCCCTATTATATCAAATGCCGCAAGATGCTCGAGATTGGTTCGCTCGTGAAGAAGAACCGCACCTGTTACACGAACGAAAAATGGAAAGAAGTGTCGCACAAGGGTAATCTGAACGCCCGCGATACGGCCGAAGCCATGACCAGCAAGGCGGGCAACTCGAACTGATAGCCTGTCTGCCGATCCCGATGGGAGGTATAAGATGCGCAATATAGCAAGTCTGGCGATTCTGATTGCTCTGTCCGGGGCTTCCGCCGCTGCGGCCAATGAGGCCGAGGTGCCGCTGGCCCGAACAGCGTCCGAGATGTCGGGCGCGGAAATCGACGCCTATAACCAAAGCCGCGCGACGACCGACCCCGATTATATCCGGTGTCGCCGGATCGAGCAGGTCGGCTCGCTGGTCAAGAAATTGCGCGTCTGCCACACCAACGCCGAATGGCGGCGGGTCACCGACAAAGGCAATCAGGATGCCCGCGATTCGATGGAAACGCTCGCGCGCGGATGGAGCAACTCGCAGGAACCCGCGGGCAGTATCGTGCCGGCCATCCGGCCCCAATAACGGGTCTGCGCAATGCTGCACATGCTGACCATGCTGGCGTTCGTCGCCGCTTCGGTCACCCCGGCGCCGGCGGCCGATCCCGCTGCCGGCCGCTCGGCTCCGGATCGTCCGCCGTCGATGATGACGAGCAGCGAGATCAAGGCGCATAACCAGGGGCTGGCGGCGACCCACCCCTATTATGTCAAATGCCGCAAGGTCGAGGAAATCGGCTCGCTCGTGAAGAAGGCGCGCGTCTGTCACACGAACGAACAGTGGAAACAGCTGTGGGTGCAGGGCAATCAGGATTCGCGCGATACCATGGACGCCTATTCGAGCAAGGCGGGCGATTGCCGCGCGACGGGCACCTGTTGAGCGGCGGATCGGGATAGGGAAAGGGCGGCATTTCTGCCGCCCTCTTTAGTTTACGCCGAAGTCAGTTTCAGCGCCCCGTCGCCTTCGTCGACCTTGATCGCCTGTCCGTCCCTGACCTCGCCCTTCAGGATCAGGTCGGCGAGCGGGTCCTGCAGATATTTCTGGACCGCGCGCTTCAGCGGCCGCGCGCCATACACCGGATCATAACCGACGCGCCCGAGCCACGCACGCGCGGCATCGGTGAGGTCGAGCGTGACCTTGCGATCGGCGAGCAGTTTCTGGACGCGCGCGACCTGGATGTCGACGATCCCGCCCATATGCTGCTGCGCGAGCCGGTTGAAGAGCACGATCTCGTCGAGCCGGTTCAAAAACTCGGGCCGGAAATGCGCGCGCACGACCTCCATCACCGCGGGCTCGGCCTGTTCGACCGGCGCGTCGTCGGGGAGCGCGGCGATCGCCTGGCTGCCGAGGTTCGAGGTCAGGATGATCAGCGTGTTGGTGAAATCGACCGTGCGCCCCTGCCCGTCGGTGAGGCGCCCGTCGTCGAGCACCTGCAGCAGGATGTTGAACACGTCCGCATGGGCTTTCTCGACCTCGTCGAACAGCACGACCTGATAGGGGCGGCGGCGCACCGCCTCGGTGAGCGTGCCGCCCTCCTCATAGCCGACATAGCCCGGCGGCGCGCCGACGAGCCGCGCGACGCTGTGCTTTTCCATGAATTCGGACATGTCGATGCGGACCATCGCATTGTCGTCGTCGAACAGGAATCGCGCGAGCGCCTTGGTGAGCTCGGTCTTGCCAACGCCCGTGGGGCCGAGGAACAGGAACGAGCCGAGCGGGCGGTTCGGATCCTGCAGCCCGGCGCGCGCACGGCGGACCGCGGTCGAGACGGCGCGCACGGCCTCGTCCTGCCCGATGACACGCCGGGTCAGCGTGGTTTCCATCGACAGCAGTTTCTCGCGCTCGCCTTCCATCATGCGGTCGACGGGGATGCCGGTCCATTTGCTGACCACCGCGGCGATATCGTCAGCGGTGACTTCCTCGCGGAGCATTGCATTGCCCGCGGCGGCTTCGGCGTCCGCGAGCTTTTTTTCGAGCCCGGGGATCGTGCCGTAACTGAGCTCGCCCGCCTTCGCGAGGTCGCCGGCGCGCTGCGCCTGATCGAGCGCCGAACGCGCGGCGTCGAGCTCTTCCTTGATCTTCGCCTCGGCGTGGATCTTGTCCTTTTCGGCCTGCCATTTCTGGGTGAGGCCCGCCGACTGCTGCTCGAGGTTCGCGAGTTCGGCCTGCAGGTTCGCGAGCCGGTCCTTCGATGCGGCGTCGCTTTCCTTGCCGAGCGCCGATTCCTCGATCTTCATCTGGATGATGCGGCGGTCGAGCGTCTCGATTTCCTCGGGCTTCGATTCGACTTCCATGCGGATGCGGCTCGCGGCCTCGTCCATCAGGTCGATCGCCTTGTCGGGCAGGAAGCGGTCGGAAATATAGCGGTTCGACAAGGTCGCCGCGGCAACGATCGCGCCGTCGGTGATGCGCACGCCGTGGTGCAGCTCATATTTTTCCTTGAGCCCGCGCAGGATCGAAATCGAATCCTCGACCGTCGGCTCGCCGACGAACACCGGCTGGAAACGCCGCTGGAGCGCGGGGTCTTTCTCGACATGCTTGCGATATTCGTCGAGCGTCGTCGCGCCGATGCAATGAAGCTCGCCGCGCGCGAGCGCAGGCTTGAGCAGATTCGACGCGTCCATCGCGCCTTCGCCTTTTCCGGCACCGACCAGCGTGTGCATTTCGTCGATGAACAGGATGATCTCGCCCTCGGCGGCCTTCACATCGTCGAGCACGCCCTTGAGCCGCTCCTCGAACTCGCCGCGATATTTGGCGCCCGCGATCAGCGCGCCCATGTCGAGCGAGAGCAGCCGGCGGTCCTTCAAACTGTCAGGCACGTCGCCATTGGTGATGCGGAGCGCCAGCCCTTCGGCGATCGCGGTCTTGCCGACGCCGGGCTCGCCGATCAGCACCGGGTTGTTCTTGGTGCGGCGCGCGAGGATCTGGATCGTGCGGCGAATTTCCTCGTCGCGGCCGATCACCGGATCGAGCTTGCCCTCGCGCGCGACTTCGGTGAGGTCGCGGGCGAATTTCTTGAGCGCTTCATAGCGGTCTTCGGCCGAGGCGGTATCGGCCGAGCGCCCGCCGCGCAGGTCGTTGATCGCGGTGTTGAGCGCCTCGGCCTTCACGCCCGCGTCGGCGAACGCCTTGCCGACCGGGGTGGTCGGCGCGAGCACCATCGCGAGCAGCAGTCGCTCGACGGTGACATAGCCGTCACCCGCCTTGGACGCGACCTGTTCGGCCTGGTCGAGCAGGCGCACGGCGTCATTGTCGAGACCGGGGGTTTGCTGTGCGCCCGATCCCGACACCGCGGGGACCTTGGCGAGCAGCGCGTCGATGCCGGCGACCGCGCGCTTCGCGTCGCCGCCGCTCTTCGCGATCAGGCCCGCGGCCATGCCTTCATTGTCTTCGAGCAGCGCTTTCGCGATATGCTCGGGCGAAATCCGTTGATGGTTCATGCGGATCGCGATCGTCTGCGCCGCCTGCAGGAAGCCCTTGGCGCGGTCGGTAAATTTTTCGAGGTTCATTCTGGATAAGCCCCTTTCTTGGCGAGCAAGATAGTGTTGCTTTTTGGCAACACAAGAGCCCTCATATTGTTCCTGCCAAAACCACGTGTCCCCGCGCAGGCGGGGATCCATCTCCAGCCGGTTCAATCTGGCGCCGACCGGAGATGGGCCCCTGCCTTCGCAGGGGCACGGGCGTTTTATTCCCCGCTACGCGCCAATTGATCGAGCAGGCGGACGCCGAAACCCGTCATCCCCTTGGGAACCAGCGAGCTTGCCTTGTCGGCCTGATTGACCCCGGCGATGTCGAGATGCGCCCACGGCGTCGCCTCGTCGACGAAGAAGCCGATGACATGCGCGCCGAGGCTCGCGCCCGGTCCCTGACTCGGGGCGATGTTGCGGATGTCGGCGATGTCGGATTTGAGCTTTTCGGCGTAATTTTTGTGGAGCGGCATCCGCCACAATAACTCGCCGCTCGCGGTGCCGGCGGCGAGCAGCGCGGCGGCGAGCTTTTCGTCGCGCGCGAACAGCCCGGCATATTGGTCGTCGAGTGCGCCGACGATCGACCCGGTGAGCGTCGCGATATTGACGATCGCGCGCGGCTTGTACGTCTGCGCGATATATTCATTGGCGTCGGCGAGCACGAGGCGGCCCTCGGCGTCGGCGTTGAGCATCTCGATCGTCTTGCCCGACAGGGTGCGCGTGACGTCGCCGGGGCGCTGGGCATTGCCGTCGGGCATATTTTCGGCCAGCGCGGCGACCGCGACGACATGCACCGGCGCGCGCGATTTCGCGAGCGACAGCGCGGCGCCAATGACCGAGGCGGCGCCCGACATGTCGCCTTTCATGTCCCACATGCCTGCGCCGGGTTTCAAGGAAATTCCGCCCGAATCGAAGGTGATGCCCTTGCCGATGAAGGCTGTCGGCGCCGCAGGAGCCCCCGCGCCGCGATAGCGCACCGCGAGCAGCCGCGACCCGCGCGGGCTGCCCTGACCGACGCCGACGAGCGTGCCCATGCCGAGCTTGCGCATCGCCGCCTCGTCGAGCACTTCGATGCTGACACCCGGTGTATTGCCGAACGCCTCGCGGACACGCGCGACGAAGCTCTCGGGATAGATGACGTTCGCGGGTTCGTTGGCGAGATCGCGCGACAGGCGCACGCCGTCGGCGAGCGGCTTCCAGCGGCCGGTGAAGGCGGCCTCGGCGGCGGCGGGGTTTGCGCCCACGAGCGTCACCGCGCCCGTCGGCGGCGCCTTTTTGTCGACGGTCTTGTACCGGTCGAAGCGATATTGGCCGAGCGCGAAGCCATAGGCGACGTCGGCGGCCGACGTGTCGCCGAAGGCGCCGGCAATCGCCACCGGCTGGGCTTCGCTTTTCAGCTCCTGCGCCGCCTTGCCGCCGGCTTCGGCGAGCGCGAGCGACGACGGGGTCGCGCCCGCGCCGACGAGCAGGATGCGCGGATGCGCCCCGATGCCGCGCAAGGACAGCGTCGAACCCGCCTTGCCGTCGAAGCTTGCCGCGGCAATCGCCGCGGTGACGGCTTGGCGTTCGCCGCTGCCAAGCGCGATCCCGTCGAGCGGCGGCAGCGTGGCATCGCTCATCACGACGACGAGCGCGGCGCCCGCCGGGGCGTTGGTCGCAAAGCCGATGGCGCGTTCGGCGCTGTTCGCGGCGGTCGCGGGCGCAACGCCCGACCCGGTAATGGTCTGCGCCAGCGCGGCGGGCGCGAGCGCGAGCGACAGGCAGGCGGAAAGGAGCAGGCTTTTCATGCGCATTTTTCGATAATCCCCGTTGTTCAATGACCTGGGTCTTGCATAGCGGCACACCGCTTGCCCGCAAATCCGGCTCGACGAACGACAGTCGCTTGCCATCGGACGACATGCCCGTCACATAGCCCTGCGGGCGACGCGCCGAAGAGGACCAGAGATGCTGCGACGGATTTTGCTGGGATTCTTGGCTCTGCTGGTGCTCACCGCCGCCTCGCTCGCGCTCTGGGAGCCGCTGACCACCGAAACGCCCGCCGCGCCCGCGTTCAAGCCCACCGACGTTCGCATTGCGCGCGACAAATTCGGCGTGCCGCATATCTTCGGCAAGACCGACGCCGACGTCGCTTACGGGGTTGCCTATGCCCACGCCGAGGATGATTTCTCGACCTTGCAGGAAGTGCTCGCGATGACGCGCGGCCGGGCGGGGGCGATGCTCGGCGAGGATGGCGCCAAGATCGATTATGCCGAGGCGCTGCTCGGCGTCCGTGCGACCACCGCGCGCGACTGGCCGCGGCTGCCCGCCGACGTGAGGGCGCTGTTCACGGCCTATGCCGCGGGGCTCAACCATTATGCGGAGAAGCATCCCGATGAGGTGCGCCTGTCGGGGCTGTTCCCTGCGACCGGCGAGGATGTCGTCGCGGGTTTCGTGCTGCGCTCGCCCTTCTTCTTCGGGCTCGATTCGGTGCTGGGGTCGCTCGTCGAGGACAAGGAGGTCGGGCGCGAAGGTGGCCCCGCGCTCGATCGGGCGGGCAAGCTGGTCCCGCGCGAGCTGACCCCGGTCGGGACCGATCCCGCCGATAGTTTGACGCCGGTCGGCCGTGATCCGGCCGACAATGGATCGAACGGCATCGCGGTCGCGCCCGCGCGCTCGACCGATGGTGCGACGCGGCTCGTGTCGAATTCGCACCAGCCGTGGACCGGCGGCGTCGCCTGGTACGAACTCGTCGTCCATTCGGAGGAAGGCTGGGATTTCGCGGGCGCGAACTTCCCCGGGTCGCCCTATCCCTTCCTCGGCCATAATAAATATCTCGGCTGGACCAACACGGTGAACCGGCCCGATTTGATCGACGTCTACAAGCTGGTGCTCGACGACGGCGGCGAAAATTATCGCTTCGACGGTGCGTGGCGGCCGCTCGAAAAGACGCGCCTCTGGTTGAAGGTGAAGGTCGGCCCGTTCGTGCTGCCCGTCCCGCGCACCATCTGGCGCTCGGTTCACGGGCCGGTGGTGAAGAATGAAAAGGGCGCCTTCGCGATCCGTTATGCGGGCATCGACCAGGCGAATATGGTCACCCAATATTATCGGCTGAACAAGGCGAAGAGCTTCGCCGAATGGCGCGCCGCGATGGCAAGGCAGGGCGTGCCCGCGACCAATTTCATCTACGCCGATGCCAAGGGCAATATCGGGCTTTTCTATAATGCGATGTTCCCCGACCGGCAGCCTGGGTTCAACTGGCGCGGGATATTGCCCGGCGACACGTCGGCGGATCTGTGGACGAAAACGCTGCCGTTCGACCGCGTGCCGGCACTGGTCAACCCGCGCTCGGGCTATGTGATGAACGCGAACAACACGCCGTGGGTGGCGGCGGGGCCGGGCGACGAGCTCGACGCCGCGGCCTTTTCGCCGCTGCTCGGGATCGAGGACGATATGACCAACCGCGCCACGCGGCTGATCGAGCTGTTCGAGGCGTCGGGGCAGATCGACGCGGCGCGGCTGAAGGCGATCAAATATGACACGGCCTATGCGAAGACGGGCTATGCGAAGGCGTGGATGGACCGGCTGCTCGCGCTCGACACAAAGGGCGATCCGGCGCTTCGCGAGGCGCAGAACCTGCTCCGCCGCTGGGACTGGAACCTCGACGGCAAGGGGAAGGGCGACGCGCTGGCGCTGATGGTGCTTCGCCCCGCGAACGGCAGCCATTACCAGCGCCGCGCCGCGCCCGATCCGCGCACGGTGCTGAAAGAGACGGTCGCGCATCTGCAGGAGCATTTCGACGGGCTCGATCCGAAGCTCGGGACCGTCTTGCGACTGCGGCACGGTGAGGGCGCGAACCGCATCGACCTGCCGCTCGACGGCGGCAACGACACGGTGCGCGCCTCGACCCTGTGGGACGCCGAACCCGACGGGCGGCTGAAGGTGCGCCACGGCGACAGCTTCATCATGTTCGTGACATGGGATGCCGAGGGCCGCGTCCGGTCGGAATCGATCCAGCCCTTCGGGTCGGCGACGACGCGGCCGGGCAGCCCGCATTATAACGACCAGGCGCCGCTGTTCGTGGCGCACAAGCTGAAGCCCGTGCTGTTCGATCCGGCGGCGCTGAAGGCGAGCGGCGCGCGCTTCTATCGGCCTTGAAAGCCGGGAAACGCTGTCCTAAACCATTGATACAGTGCCGTCCGGCATCCGGTCGCACGCGGGCATAGAGCCTGCGCCCGAACAAGAGGATTTTCATGCCCCGTTTTCATCGTTTCGCCCTCGCCCTGGCGGTGACCACGTCGCTTGTCGCTGCTGGCCCGGCGCTCGCCAAGGCGAAGGCCGCGAACCCCGCACCGATCGCCGACCTCGTGAAGGCGGTCGATATTCCTTATCAGGCATTCACGCTCGACAACGGCCTGCGCGTGATCGTGCACGAGGACCGCAAGGCGCCCGTCGTGGCGGTGTCGGTGTGGTATCGCGTCGGGTCGAAGCATGAGCCGAAGGGCAAGACGGGCTTTGCGCATCTGTTCGAACATCTGATGTTCAACGGCTCCGAAAATGCGCCCGGCGATTTCTTCGAGCCGCTGCAACAGGTCGGCGCGACCGACAGCAACGGCACGACCAACGTCGACCGCACCAATTATTTTGAAACCGTACCGACGGGCGCGCTCGACCGCGCATTGTTCCTCGAAAGCGACCGCATGGGGCACCTGCTCGGCGCGGTGACGCAGGAAAAGCTCGATAACCAGCGCGGCGTCGTCCAGAACGAAAAGCGCCAGGGCGACAACAATCCCTATGGCTTGCTGCGCTACGAGATTTTCGAGAATCTCTTCCCGACCGGCCACCCCTATCACCACAGCACGATCGGTTCGATGGGCGACCTGAATTCGGCGAGCCTCGGCGACGTGAAGAAGTGGTTCACCGACAATTACGGCCCGAACAATGCGGTGCTGGTGCTCGCGGGCGACGTGAATGTCGCCACTGCGAAAGCCAAGGTGCAGGAATGGTTCGGCGACATCCCCCGCGGCCCCGAAATCGCGGCGCCCAAGACGTCGATCCCGACGCTGCCCGCGCCGCTGGCGAAAGAGGTCAAGGACCTCGTCCCGACGACGCGCATCTATCGCATGTGGGCGATCCCCGGGCTCAACGATCCCGAGGCGGTGCCGTTGCAGATGGCGATGGGCGTGCTCGGCGGCCTGTCGTCGTCGCGGCTCGACAATGCGCTCGTGCGCAAGGATCCGGTCGCGGTGAGCGTTTCGGCGGTCGCGCAGCCGTTCGAGGATGCCGGCATCCTGCTGGTACAGGCCGATGTGAAATCGGGCGTCGACCCCCAACTCGTCGCATCGCGGCTCGACGCCGAAATCGCGAGCTTCCTCGCCAGCGGGCCGACCGCGGACGAGCTGCAGCGGACCGCGGCCAGCTATCTGGCGGGCACGATCTCCGGGCTCGAATCGGTCGGCGGTTTCGGCGGCAAGGCGGTGACGCTGGCCGAGGGAGCGCTCTATTCGAACAATCCGGCCTATTATAAGGTCGAGCTCGAGCGGATGGCGAAGGCGACCCCCGAGCAGGTCAAGGCGGTGGCCAATAAATGGCTGTCGCGCCCGGCCTTCTCGCTGACCTATACCCCCGGCGAGCGCACCGAAGGCGGCGAGAATCGCGGCGGCGCGGTGACGGGCGGCAAGGTGACCGCACCGGTGCAGCCCGACCGTTACTGGAACGAGGCGCTCGGCGATGTCGGCCCCGATACGGGCGGTGTTTTGTCGTTCGCCGACCGCTCGCAGCTGCCCGTGGTCGCCGACCTCAAGGCGCTCGATTTTCCGGCGATCGAACGCACCAAGCTGAAAAACGGCGTCGAGGTCGTTTTCGCGCGGCGCACGACGGTGCCGACGGTCAATGTCGCGGTGAGCTTCGACGCCGGCTATGCCGCCGATCCGCACAGCGCGCTGGGCACCCAGTCCCTGATGCTCAGCCTGATGGACGAGGGCACCACGAGCCTCGATTCGATCGCCTTTGCCGAGGCGAAGGAGCGGCTCGGCGCGCAGATCGACGCGACCGCCAATGCCGACGAAACGGTGTTCAGCCTGTTCGCGCTGAAACCCAACCTCGGCGCCTCGCTCAGCCTGCTCGCCGACTATATCCGCAACCCGGCGTTCGACGCCAAGGAACTCGAGCGCGTTCGTGCGCAGCAGCTCAACCGGCTGAAGGCCGAACTCAATAATCCGAACGCGATCGCGTCGCGCATATTGACGCCGGTGCTGTACGGCGCCGACCATCCCTATGGCATCCCGCCGTCGGGCCTGGGCAATGCGAAATCGGTCGCGGCGGTGACGCGGGACCAGCTTGCGGCCTTCCATACGGCGTGGATTCGTCCCGACAATGCGCGCATCTTCGTGGTCGGCGACACGACGCTCGCCGAAGTGAAGAAACAGCTCGATACGACGCTCGGCCAGTGGCAGGCGCCCGCGACCGCGAAGCCCACTAAGCATTTCGAGATCGCGATCCCGGCGCCGAAACCGCGCATCCTGCTGTTCGACCGGCCGAAGTCGCCGCAGTCGGTGATCCTCGCCGGCAAGGTGCTGGGCGCCAAGGGCGGCGACGAGCTGGAGGTGCTCCGCTCGGCGAACGATATTTTCGGCGGCAATTTCCTGTCGCGCTTCAACACCAATTTGCGCGAGACCAAGGGCTGGTCCTATGGCGTGCGCAGCCGCATTTCGGGCGATCAGGACCGGTTGACCTGGGTCGCCGCGGCGCCGGTGCAGGCCGATCGCACGGGCGATTCGATCAAGGAGCTGCAAAGCGACCTCAAAAGCTTCCTCGGCGACAAGGGCGTGACGAAGGAAGAGCTGGAACGCACGATCAACGGCAGCGTCCGCGAACTGCCCGGCAGCTTCGAAACTTCGGGCGACGTGCTCGGCGGAATCCGGCAGATCGTCAAATTCTCGCGCCCCGACAATTATTACGAGACGCTGCCTGCAACCTATGAAGCGATGACCGCCGCCGAAATCGACGCGGCGGCGCGAAAGGCGCTCAGTGTTGACGGTCTGGTCTATGTCGTCGTCGGCGATGCCGCGGTGGTAAAACCGCAGCTTGACGGATTGGGTCTGCCGGTGGAAACGGTGTCCCTCGATAACTAACATCAGTTTCAGTAAGGAGAGCCCATATGTCCCAAGTCGATGGCAGCTATGATTGCGTAACCAAGTCGCCGATGGGCGACCAGAAGTCGGTTTTCACCGTGAATAGCGACGGCGGCGGCTTCACCGGCCAGAACGCCGGCGCGATGGGTTCGCTCGACGTCGAAAATGGCAAGGTCGACGGCAACAAGCTGACCTGGACCATGAACATGAAGGTGCCGATGCCGATGACGCTCGAATGCGAAGCGACGATCGACGGCGACGCGCTGACCGGCACGATCAAGGCCGGTGCGTTCGGTTCGATGGCGATGACCGGCACCCGCCAGGGCTGAGCCACGTCCCACGAAAAGCGAAGGGCCGTCTCGCCGAGGCGGCCCTTTTGCGTTGCATAGCAATGCCCTTTGCCTTTGTGGGGCATTGGGGGACTATCCAAAGCGGCGGCATGGGCGCATAGGCTGCCGCCATGCACAAGCCGGCCCAATCCCCCCAACGGAGCCTGCCGGGCGACCGTGAGATGGTGGTCATGATGGCGATGGTCATGGCGCTCAATGCGCTCGCCATCGATTCGATGCTGCCCGCGCTGCCCGCGATCGGTCAGGCGCTGGGCGTCACGGTCGCGAATGATCGTCAGCATATCATCTCGATCTATCTGCTCGGCATCGGCTTCGGTTCGCTGCTGTACGGCCCGCTGTCGGACCGGTTCGGGCGCAAGGGCGTGCTCGTCCCCGCGCTGTTCGCCTATCTCGCGCTCGCGATCGGGTGCGGGCTGGCGACGAGTTTCGCGATGCTGCTCGTGCTGCGTTTCGTCCACGGGCTGGTCAGTGCTGCGCTCGGCGTCATCGTCGTCGCGGTGATCCGCGACCTGTTCGCGGGCGATGCGATGGCGAAACGGCTGTCGCTGATCTTCCTCGTCTTCATGATCGTGCCGATCATCGCGCCGACGATCGGCGCCGGGATCGCCGCGGTGGCGGGCTGGCGCGCGATCTTCGTCGTGCTGGCGGTGATGTCGATCGTGATGCTGTTCTGGCTGCGCCGCCTTCCCGAGACGCTCGACCCCGCCGACGTGCGGCCGCTCGATCTCAAGACGATGGTCGCCGGCTGGGCGACGGTCACACGGCATCGCCGCGCGGCGGGCTATATGATCGCGTCGGGGATGATGCAGGGCGCGCTCTATGGCTATCTCAACAGCAGCGAGCAGATCATCGCCGAAGTGTTCGGCGCGCAGGCGATGTTCCCGCTGATCTTCGCGTGCGTCGCGGTCGGCATTGCGATCGCCAATTTCTCCAACGCCGCGATCGTCGAGCGGTTCGGTGCGCGGCGCGTATCGCAGGCGGCGGTCTTCGCCTTCATGGCGACCTCGATCCTGCAGATCGTCGCGGCGCTGAGCGGGGTCGAGACGCTGTGGATGTTCACCGCGTTGATGATGGTCAATGTCGGCCTCGTCGGCTTTATCGGCAGCAACTTCGGGTCGATCGCGATGGAGGATTTCGGCCATATGGCCGGGGTCGCGTCGTCGTATCAGAGCTTTGCCAAGACTTTGCTCGCGGCGACCGTCGGCGCGACGATCGGCCAGCAATATGATGGCACGACGCTGCCGCTCGCCTATGCCTTCCTGATCAGCGCGGTGATCGGCCTCGCGCTCGTCTTCTGGGCCGAGCGCGGCAAGCTGTTCACGCGGCCGGGAACGGCGCCGAAAAGCCCTTATTGACGGCCATGTCGGCTTGAGGTCGATGACCGCCCGCTTAGGGGCGGGGCGCGGACGTTTCCGGCTTCGTCATCCCGGGCTTGACCCGGGACCCGCCTTCCTTCTTTCCAGCATCGCCGAAGACAAGGCAGGCCCCGGATCAAGTCCGGGGTGACGATGAAAGAGGGTCAGCTTCCGGTCGCTTTCGGACGCCTCTCTCCCGTGGGGACGGCCTCGCGACCGCCCCCAATCACCTCACGCGCCGAACGCGCCGTCGATCGTATGCATCGCGCCGGTGACGAAGCCCGCCTCGGGGCCCGCGAGCCAGGCCACCATGCCCGCGACCTCTTCGGGCCGCCCATGGCGCTTGATCGCCATGAAGCTGTGCATCAGCTCGCGCATCGGCCCGTCCTCGGGGTTGGCATCGGTGTCGATCGGACCCGGCTGCACGATGTTGATCGTGATCCCGCGCGGGCCGAAGTCGCGCGCCAGTCCGCGTGCCATGCCCTGCAACGCCGACTTGCTCAGCGCATAGGAGGCCATGCCGGGCACTGGCATGCGGTCGCCGTTGACCGACCCGATCACGATGATGCGGCCGCCTTCGGGCATCTGCCGCGCCGCCTCGACCGACGCATGATAGGGGGCGTTGACGTTGACGCGGATCAGCCGGTCGACCTCGTCGGGATCGAGGTCGAGCGCGTCGCCGAACAGCGCGAAGCCGGCGTTGACGACCAAAATGTCGAGCGGACCGCTCTCGCGCACCCGCGCGATCACCGCGTCGCGGTCGCCGCTGTCGGTCGGCACCGCGGTGGTGGCGGTCTCGGTCGCCAGCTGCTCGGCCTCCCCGCGCGAGCCGTTGTAGGTGAAGACGACCTTGGCGCCGTCGGCGGCGAAGCGGCGCACGATCGCCGCCCCGATCCCGCGGCTGCCACCGAGGACGAGAACGGATTTTCCTTGGAATTCGGACATTGGGAGATTCCTTGCTTATTAATATAGGGAGCACTACATAAAATCGCGAAAGCCATCGTCAAGGTATTTTGTAACAGTGACTACAAATAAACCCCGATCGCGCGGCCGCCCGCGGCGCTTCGATCCCGACGCCGCTGTCGTAACCGCGCAGCAGCTTTTCCACGCGCGCGGCTATGACGCGGTCAGCGTCGCCGACGTCACCGATGCGCTCGGCATCAATCCGCCCAGCTTCTACGCCGCCTTCGGCAGCAAGGCCGGCCTCTATCAACGCGTGCTCGACCATTGGACCGGCACCGCGGCCATCCCGCTCGCCGACATCCTGCGTCCTGACGTGCCTGTCGCCAAGGCTCTTGCGGCGATGCTGGAGGAAGCCGCGCGCCGCTATGCATCCGACCCGGCGGCGGGCGGCTGTCTCGTGCTCGAAGGTACGCGCTGCAACGACGAGGGCGCGCGCGAAGCCGCACGCGCGCTTAACCTCGGCGCCGAGGCGTTTATCCGCGACTATATCGCGGCCCGCCATCCCGAAGCCGCCGATGAAGTGGCCGATTTCGTCAGCACGACGATGTCCGGGCTTTCGGCGAAAGCGCGCGGCGGGCACGACTTGCCCCGCCTCCTTGCCACCGCCCGGCTCGCGGGCAGCGCGCTCGCGAAAACTCTGCCTGCCTGATCCCGCTTGTCGGATGCCCCCTTGCGAAGGCGCGCGGACGCGGCATAGTCCGCCTCCATGCGCAACCTAACCGCTCCGCTCGCCCTCGCCGCCGCCTTGCTCGCCGCCGCGCCCGTCCACGCCAAGCCCGCCGATACCGAGGCGGCGAAAAAGATATTGAAGGACAGCATCGCGATCCCGACCGTCGAGGGCCGCGGACAGGTGCCCAAGCTCGCCGCCTATTATGCCAGCGTGCTGAAAGCCGCGGGCTATGCCGACGCTGACATTGAGATCACGCCGATCGGTGAGACCGCGACCTTCGCCGCAACGCTGCACGGGACGACCAAGCAGAAGCCGATCGTGCTGCTCGGCCATATGGATGTCGTCGAGGCCGATCCCAAGGACTGGACACGCGACCCCTTCGTGCCGGTCGAGGAGAATGGCTATATTTTCGGCCGCGGGTCGGAGGACAATAAGTTCGACGTCTCGATGATGGTCGCGACGATGGCGCAGCTCAAGAAGGACGGCTTCAAGCCGAAGCGTTCGATCATTCTTTTGTTGTCGGGCGACGAGGAAACCTCGATGACCACGACGCGCGCGCTCGCCGCGAAATATAAGGGCGCCGAATTCGCGCTCAACGGCGACGGTGGTGGCGGGACGATCGGCGAGGACGGCAAACCCAAATATTACGGGCTGCAGGCGGGCGAGAAGACCTATGCCGACTTCACGCTCGAAGTGACCAACCCCGGCGGGCACAGCTCGCGTCCCACGGGCAGCAATGCGATCGTCCAGCTGTCGGCGGCGCTCGCCAAGGTCGGCGCCTATCGCTTCACGCCGCAGCAGAATGAGCTGACCAAGGTCGGCATGCCGATCGTCGCCGACCAGGTCGGCGGCGATATCGGCGCGGCGCTGAAGGCCTTCGCGGCGAACCCGGCCGACGCCAAGGCGATCGCCGCGATCCGCGCCGAGCCCGAATATGTCGGCCAGATCGGCACCACCTGCGTCCCGACGCTGGTCAAGGGCGGTCACGCCGAAAATGCGCTTCCCCAAAGGGCGACGGCGAACATCAACTGCCGCATCTTTCCCGGGGTGCCGGTCGAAACGGTGCGCGCCGAGCTCGAAAAGGCCATCGCCGACCCCGCGATCAAGGTGAACACCGATCCCGACGCGAGCGCGAGCGATGCTTCGCCGCTGCGCCCCGACGTCGTGGCGGCGGTGACGAAGGCGGTGCGCGCGCGCGCGCCGGGGCTGCCGATCATCCCGTCGATGAGCGCGGGCGCGACCGACAGCTATCATTTCCGCATTCAGGGCGTCCCGAGCTACGGCGTCGCGGGCCTCTTTTCGAAGGCGAGCGACAGCTACGCGCACGGGCTCAACGAGCGCGTGCCCGTGGACGCGATCACCCCGGCGCTCGCGCATTGGGACAGCCTGCTGCGCGACCTGTCGAAATAGAAGGCGGCGCTACGCCGACAAGCCGAACTCCGGCGCCGCGCGTAACCGCGCGGCGTCGCGCAGTGGCGGTACGCCGAAGGTCCGGCTGTAATCACGGTTGAACTGTGATGGGCTTTCGTACCCGACCTGAAAGCCCGCGCTCGCCGCGTCCATCGCCTCCGACACCATCAGCCGCCGCGCTTCTAGCAGGCGCAGCCGGGTGCGGTACTGCAGTGGGCTGAAGCGCGTAACGCTCTTGAAATGCTCATGGAAGGACGACGGGCTCATCCCCGCCAGCCCCGCCAGATGGTCGACGCTGAACGCGCCGGCATAATGCTCCTTGATCCAGGCCACCGCGCGGCTGATCTGGTGCAGCCGCGTGTCGGCGGTGGCGATATGGCGCAGCATCGCGCCCTGCGATCCGGTCAGCAGCCGGTACAATATCTCGCGTTCGACCAGCGGCGCCAGCGCAGCAATGTCGTCCGGCGTATCGAGCAGCCGCAGCAGGCGGAGCGCGGCGTCGAGCAGGCCCGCGTCGGTATCGCCGACCGCGATCGACGGGGCATGGTCGCTGCGCGGCACGCGCGCATCGTGCGCCAGCAGCAGTTCGCTAAGCACCGCGACGTCGAGGTCCAGCTTCAGGCACAGATAGGGATTCTCGATGCTGGCATCGACGATCATGCCGCTCACCGGCAGGTCGACCGACACCACCAGAAACTGCGCGCTGTCGTAGATGAAGCTGGCGTCGCCCAGCAGCACCCGCTTGCGCCCGCTGACTGCCAGGCAGAGCGACGGTTCGTACACGACCGGCATCGGGTTGCTCGGTTCGGAGCTGCGGACAAGCGAAACGCGTGGCAGCGCGCAGGCGTGAATCCCCTCGGTGGGCCGGTGTCGAAGCAACAGTGACTGCATTTCCTCAAGTGTCGTCATTGCGACGGTCTTGCAGTCTTGCCGTGCCCGGACAAGCGCAAAGCGCGGCGTCCGGAGTATCGTGCAATCATCGCGGAGGTGCGTTCTACCGCTTCCTGTCCGAAACGGTCCAAAACGGGTCAGCGGACGGCACAGGGCCGCCCGGCTTCGATGGAGACGATCATGACCCCCACCACCGACAAAGTCATCCTGATCACCGGCGCGAGCAGCGGCATCGGCGCCGCGACCGCGCGCGAGCTCGCCGCCACCGGCGCGAAACTTATTCTCGGCGCCCGCCGTACCGATCGGCTCGAAGCGCTCGCCGCAGAGATCGCCGCCGCGGGCGGCGCAGCCGAGTTTCGTGCGCTCGACGTCACCAGCCGCGACGACATGCAGGCGTTCGTCGATCACGCGGTCACTCGCTTCGGCCGCGTCGATGTGCTCGTGAACAATGCCGGCATCATGCCGCTGTCGCCGCTCGCCGCGCTCGAAACGCAGAATTGGGATGCGATGATTGACGTCAACATCCGTGGTGTCCTGAACGGCATTGCGGCCGCGCTCCCCCGTTTCATCGCGCAGCGTTCGGGCCATTTCATCAATGTCGCCTCGCTCGGCGCGCATTATGTCGTGCCCACCGGCGCGGTCTATTGCGCCACCAAATTTGCGGTCTGGGCGATCACCGACGGCATCCGGCAGGAGCATCAGGACGTCCGCGCGACGATCATTTCGCCCGGTGTTGTCGAATCCGAACTCGGCCATGACATCACCGATCCCGACAGTGCGGCGGCCATGGCCGAATTTCGCAGCATTGCCATCACGCCCGACGCGATCGCCCGCGCGATCCGTTTCGCGGTCGAACAGCCCGAGGATGTCGACGTCAGCGAGATCATCGTCCGCCCGGTGAAGGGCAGCTTTTGATACCCCGTTGGCGGCGTTGCTAATCGAGCAGCGCCGCCACGGCCTTTTCGACCATCGCCGCCGCCGCTTCGGCCCCGAAGCTGGCGGCGTCGAGCGACAGTTCGAGCCACAGCCCGTCGACCATCGCGGTGAGCATGATCGCCAGCCGATCGGCGTCAGCTGCGCCACACGCGATCAGCAATTCGCAAAGCCGGGCGCGATAGCCCGCGTAACTTGTCGCGTGGATTGCCGCCATGCGCGTGTCGCTGCGCGCGAGTGCCCAAAAGGCGGTCCAGGCGCCGAGCAGTTCGGGATCGGTCACCGGCGGGCGAAAGCTGGCGGTCAGATAGGCGTTGAGCCGCTCACGCGGGTTGGCACCGGCGCCGTCCACCGCGCCCGCGAAAATTGCGTCCATCCGGTCGCTTGTCGCCTCGTAAGTTGCCGCCACCAGATCGTCGATGCCGCCGAAATAATGGCGCAGCAGCCCCGGCGACACCCCCGCCTTCGCGCAGATCGCGCGGACGTTCGTTCCCGCCAGCCCCTGTTCGGCGAGCACCGCCGCGGTCGCCTCGATCAGGTCCGCCCGGCGGGCATCGGCGCTTTCGCGCGTAAAGGCTTGGCGAACGGCGGTCATCTTGTTATACATATGTACAACAAGGAACGAGACATGGCAACTGCACCCCTTCGCGATTCGAATCTCGACCCGCTCGACGGTTGGTCGCTGCCCGCCTGGACGTACAGCGATCCCGATTTCTATGCCGCTGAAATGGAGCGGATATTCCGTCCGAGCTGGCAGGTCGTCTGCCACGACAGCGACATTCCGAACGTCGGCGACTGGCACAGCATCGACTATTGCGGAGAGAGCGTGATTCTGGTGCGCGGCACCGATCGCGATGTGCGCGCCTTCACCAATGTCTGCCGCCATCGCGGCTCGCGGCTTGTCGACGGCGCGGTCGGCTGCGCGAAAAAGCTCGTCTGCCCCTACCATGCCTGGACCTACGAACTCGACGGCCGGCTGACCGGCGTGCCCGATTCGGCGAGCTATCCGACGCTCGACAAGGGCAAGGCGGGGCTCGTCCCCGTCGGGCTCGAACAATGGCGCGGTTTCTGGTTCGTCCGTCTCGAAGACGATGGCGGCCCGTCGGTCGCGAGCATGATGGCGCCCTATGAGGCGCAGGTCGCGCCCTACCGCTTCGAGGAACTCGGCGCGCTCGGCCGCGTCACGCTGCGTCCGCGCGACGTGAACTGGAAAAATGTCGGCGACAATTATTCGGACGGCCTCCACATCCCCGTCGCGCATCCCGGCCTCACGCGCCTGTTCGGCAAAAGCTATGGTGTCGAGGCCGAGGACAATGTCGACCGCATGTGGGGCGATTTGATCGATCGGCCGTCGGTGAACTGGTCCGAGCGCATGTATCAACGCTTGTTGCCGCCGGTGCCGCATCTTCCGCAAGCGAACCAGCGCCACTGGCTCTATTTCAAGCTTTGGCCGAACGTCGCGTTCGACATCTATCCCGACCAGGTCGATTTCATGCAGTGGCTCCCGACCGGGCCGACGACGTGCCTGATCCGCGAGATTTCCTACGTGCTCCCCGACGAGCGCCGCGAAATGAAGGCCGCGCGCTATCTGAACTGGCGCATCAACCGCCAGGTCAACGCCGAGGACACCGAGCTGATCACGCGCGTCCAGCAGGGGATGCAGTCGAAAAGCTTCACCATGGGCCCGCTCAGCGACAAGGAAGTGTGCCTCAAGCATTTCTGCTCGCGGATGCGCGACCTGATCCCCGAGGCGCGGTTGGAGTGCGCGCCCGCGCCGGGCTGGAGCCGATAAATCCCCCTCCCGCTTGCGGGAGGGGCTAGGGGAGGGTCTGTTTCCCTTCCGGTCAATTGTCAGCGGGACAGGCCCTCCCCCGGGGCCCTCCCGCAAGCGGGAGGGGAGAATGAAGAGCGACCTTCCAGTCATCATCGTCGGCGGCGGTCCCGCGGGTATGGTCGCGGGCCTGTTGCTCGCGCGCGCCGGGGTTTCCATCACCATTCTCGAAAAGCACGCCGACTTCCTCCGCGATTTCCGCGGCGACACCGTGCACCCCTCGACGCTCGAGCTGTTCCACGAAATCGGGCTGCTCGAAGAGCTGCTGAAAGAGCCGCACGCCGCGATCGACACGATGATGCTCAACCTGCTCGGCGGGCGCTATACGATCGCGACGATGAAGCATCTGCCCGTCGCGGCGCGCTTCGTCGCGATGATGCCGCAATGGGATCTGCTCGATTTCATTGCCGGGCAGGGCCGAAAATATCCGACCTTCGATCTGCGCATGTCGACCGAGGCGACCGGGCTGACCTATGATGCCGCAAACCGCGTCAGCGGGGTAACGCTCGCGACCGGAGAGGCTTTGCCCGCCCGGCTCGTCATCGCTGCCGACGGGCGCCGTTCGGTGCTCCGCGACGCGGCCGAACTGCCGCTCGAGGACCTCGGCGCGCCGATGGACGTGCTGTGGTTCCGCATTCCCGTTCCCGCAGGAATGGATATGTCCGAAGTTGCGCTCGGCACGATCGACAAGGGCGGCATGGTCGTCGCCATCCCGCGCGGCGATTATTGGCAATGTGCGCAGATCATCGAAAAGGGCGGCTTTGCCCCGATCGAGGCGCGCGGCATCGCGGCGTTTCGCGACCGGATCGTCGATATTGCGCCTGGCCTCGCTGCCGGAATCGATGCGATCCGGAGTTTCGACGACGTCAAACTGCTCTCGGTCGCGCTCGACCGGCTGACGCGCTGGTCGCGTCCCGGCCTGCTCGCGATCGGCGATGCCGCGCACGCGATGTCGCCCGTCGGCGGCGTCGGGATCAACCTTGCGGTGCAGGATGCCGTCGCGGCGGCGAACATCCTCGCCGCGCCGCTCGCGGCTGGCGCCGATCCCGATCCGCTGCTCGCCAGGGTGCAGGAACGCCGCTGGAAACCGACGACGCGGATGCAGGGGCTCCAGCGTTTCGCACACCAGAATATCATCGAACCGATGCTCCGAGGCGAAATCACGCGCGTTCCGTTCGCCGTCCGCCTGCTCAACCATATTCCGCTGCTGCGCCGGATTCCCGGCCGCGTTCTCGGCCTCGGCTTCGGCCGCCAGCATGTCCAATCCCCGCTTGCGAAAGACTTCCAATGACCAAAGCCTATGACGCCCTGATTATCGGCGCCGGCCACAACGGCCTCGTCTGCGCCTTCTATCTCGCCAAGGCGGGGCTGAAGGTGCGCATCGTCGAGGCGCGCGACGTCGTCGGCGGCGCCGCGGTGACCGAGGAGTTCGCACCGGGTTTCCGCAATTCGGTCGCAAGCTACACGGTCAGCCTCCTCCAGCCGAAAGTCATCGCTGACATGAAGCTCGCCGATCATGGTTACCGCGTGATCGAGCGGCCGATCAGCAATTTCCTGCCGCAGGAGGATGGTGGCTATCTGAAGCTCGGCGGCGGGCTTGAGCGCACGCAAAAGGAATTTGCGCGCTTCTCGGCGCATGACGCCGCGCGTCTGCCCGAATATTATGACATGCTCGAGGGGGTGGCCGACGTGCTGCGCGACCTCGCATTGAAATCGCCGCCCAACGTCGGCGACGGCTTCAAGACACTGCTCGACGCGGCGCGGCAGGGTCGTGGTCTCACCAAACTCAGCCTGTCGCAGCAGCGCGACGTGCTCGAACTCTTCACCAAATCGGCGCGCACCTTCCTCGACAGCTGGTTCGAAAGCGAGGCGGTCAAGGCGGCCTTCGGCTTTGACGCGGTCGTCGGAAATTACGCCAGCCCCGATACGCCGGGCAGCGCCTACGTCCTGCTCCACCACGTCTTCGGCGAGGTGAATGGCAAGAAGGGTGCGTGGGGCCACAGCGTCGGCGGCATGGGCGCGATCACGCAGATGATGGCGAAGGTCTGCACCCAGCTCGGCGTCGAGATCAGCCTCGAAAGCCCGGTCGACAAGGTTCTCGTCGACGGCGGCAAGGCGGTCGGCGTCAAGCTGGTCAGCGGCGAGGAAATCGCCGCGGCGCGCGTGATCGCGAACGTTGGGCCCAAGCTGCTCTACGAACGGATGTTCGACGAAGGCGATATCGCGCCCGAGTTCCGGCGCCGGATCAAGGCGTTCAAGGCGGGCAGCGGCACCTTCCGCATGAACGTTGCACTCAGCGAGCTGCCGAAATTCACCTGTCTGCCCGAACCGGGCGAGCATCATCAGTCGGGCATCATCATCGCCCCGACGCTCGACTATATGGACAAAGCTTTCCTCGACGCGAAGCAATATGGCTGGTCGAAGAAGCCGATCGTCGAAATGCTCATCCCCTCGACCGTCGACGACAGCCTTGCGCCGCCGGGCCAGCATGTCGCCAGCCTCTTCTGCCAGCAATTCGCGCCCGAACTTCCGGACGGGCGCGACTGGGATGCCGAGGAGGACAAGGCCGCCGATACGATCATCGATACGGTCGAGGCTTATGCTCCCGGATTCCGCGCCTCGATCGTCGGGCGCCAGATCCTCAGCCCCAAAGGGCTCGAACGCAAATTCGGGCTGGTCGGCGGCGACATCATGCACGGCAATATGAGCCTCGACCAGTTGTGGTCGGCGCGCCCCGTGCTCGGCAACGGCGCCTATCGCGGGCCGGTAAAAGGGCTCTATATGTGCGGTGCGGGGACGCATCCGGGCGGCGGTGTCACCGGCGCGCCGGGGCATAATGCCGCCGCAGTCATCCTACGCGACCGGGGCCTCTTCGCTCCCCGATGGCGTTGAGCCGCGCGTCCACCAGTAAAGCGGCAGCCCCGCCGCCATCAGGATCAGGCTCATCGCGCTGACGTTCAGCCCGGCACCCCAGAGCGTCCAGACCGAATAGGCGAGGCCGATCAGCGCAACCGGTATCGCGACGCGCAGCCGCAGCGCCGCGGCGGCGCAGGAGAGGTAGAGCCACAGCGTTACCGAGGTCGACAGGATCGCCATGAAGGTGAACATCTCGGCGGTCGATTTGTTGCTGTTCAGGACGACGCACGCCGTCGCGAGGGTGCTTGCGATCAGCAGTGCGGCAACGGGCGTGCCGTGACGGTTGGTGCGCGCGAACCACGCGGGAAACAGGCCCTGGCGCGCGAGCGTTGCCGGCAGTTCGGCCTGGATCAGCGTGAAGCCGTTCAAGGCCCCGATCGCGCTGATCGCGGCGAAGGCGGCGATGAACAACGCCGGCCCGTGCCCCCAATAGGTTTCGGCGAACAGGGCGAACGGCGCGTCGGACGTGGCGACCGCGTCCGCGGGCAACATCAGCGCGACCGCCGAACAGACGATCAGATAAAGGATGCCCGTCGCCAGCGTGCCGATGATCGTCGCACGCGGGATGGTGACGACCGGGTCCTTGACCTTGTCGGTCGCGACGCTTGCCGATTCGAAACCGAGCAGCGCCCATAAGGTGAGGATCGCCGATCCGCTGACCGCCGTCAGCGACAGTCCCTCGGCCGGAAAGGGCGTCGTGACGACGGGGGTCTCGCTACCGAACGCGATCGGTATCAGGACGATCACGGTCAGCAGCGGGATCAGCTTGATGAGCAGGGTCACGATCTGGAAGCGCCCCGCCGCCCGCGCACCGCGCCAGTTGATCGCGGTGACGATCCAGATCAGCGCGAGCGTCGAGAGCGCCATATGGTCGCCGAGCGCGGGCGCGAAGAGGCTGAGGAAGCTGACCGCGGCGACCGCGAGCGTGACATTGGCGGTCCACACCGACACCCAATAGGCCCAGCCGATCATGAAACTGGGAATGCGCCCAAAGGCGAGCTGGACGAAGGCGGTCGGCCCGCTCGCCTGCGGAAAGGCGACGGTCAGCCGCGCGAGAACCACCGCGAGCGCGAGCGCCCCGGCGATCGTGATCGCCCACCCCGCGACCCCGTTCCAGCCGAACGGCGCGAGGCTGGCGGGGAGCAGGAACACCCCCGATCCGATCATATTGCCCATGACGAGCGCGACGCACATCGAAAGGCCGAGCTTTTGGGCGGGCCTGACGCCTGCGGTCATCATCTCTGCCATGCGAAGCCGGTTCCCATCCTCTATCCCCGGTCGCGATCGAGCCGGGCGATACCGTCCGATCGGGGTCTGTTCGTCCATCCCCCGCGTGGGGGATAGAGCCGAGGGGACGGCGCGATGGCCTCGCGCCGTCCCCTCAATGGGCCGCTCAGAAGTCCTTGCTCACTTTGACCCCGATCAGGCGCGGGCGGATGACATTGTCGTAAAAGACCCCGCCGCCCGGGGTAAGGCCATCGCCGTCGCCGCACACCGTCTCGCCGCACTGGACCGCGCTGTTGATCACGCCGCGGCTGTCGAACAGGTTGGTCGCATAGATTTCGGCGTCCCAGCCTTTGCCCTTCACGCCAATGCTGAAATCGGCGGTCGTATAGGCTTTGAAATTGCCGACGATGTCATTTTCGAGCGTGCGAAGGTCGGACCGCCTTTTTCCGATATGGTTGACCGCGAACTGGACATGGCCATCCATCCCGCCGATCGGGAATTCATAGCGCGCGACGGCATTGCCCTTGAATTTCGCGGTGACCGGAAGGCGCGATCCCGACGGCGCGAGCAGGCTGTTGCCCGGCGTCGTGCAATCGAAATCGGCATTGGCGATCGCGCAGAAATCGCGGCGGATCGTCGCGTCATTATAGCTCGCACCCATGCCGAGCGAGAAACCGCCCGAGCGGTAACTGACGTCGGCCTCGATCCCGCGGATACGCGCGATGCCCGCGTTGCGGACTTCGCTGAGCCCATTGGCGCCGAGGAAGGAGAGCTGGATATTCTTCCAATCCTGCTGATAGGCCGCGCCGTTGAAACGAACCGGGCCAAAGCTGGTCTTCCACCCGAGCTCGTAATTGTCGAGCGTGTCGGAGCCATAGGGCGGCAAAGAACCACGCCGGTTGATGCCGCCGGGACGGAAGCCGCGCGACCAGGTCGCGTACATCATCACATCGTCGGTGAACTTGTACGTCAGGTTCAGCTTGTGGATGAAGTCGGTCTTCTTCGTCCGTTTGTCGAGGTTGGTGCACGGCGATCCGTCGACGACCGCCGGCCCCTGGCACGCATAGACCGGATTGCTGCTGTAACCCGGGTTGTTATAGCCGAAGAAGCCGACGAGGCTGTTGTCGAATTTGTAAAGGCGACCGCCGCCGGTCAGCGTCAATTTGTCGGTGATATCGAAGCTGAGCTCGCCGAACGCCGCATAGTCGCGGTCGACGCGCTGCTGCTTGGTCAGCCAGATATTGTCGACGGTGCCCGGCACCTGCAGATCGTCGGACAGATTGTCGATGATATAATGCTGCTCGATATTGTGCGACTGGCGCTGATAAAACAGCCCGCCGATGAAGCGGATGCGCGCGTCGGCGGGCGAGGCGACGCGGATTTCGCCGAAGTTCCGGCGATAGCGGTCGATGCCCTGGATATACTGGTTCGGGCTGATCTGGTCGCCGGCATTGTCGTAAAGATAAACCGCCGACCCAAAGAGCGCGTCGTAGAAATAGGCATAGTCCGAATAGTCGCTGTCGGTCAGCGTCTTGCGGCGGAGGTGCCCGCCGGTCACCGTCAGGTCCCAATTGCCGATCTTGCCCTCGATCGTCAGCGCCGCCTGTATCCACTTATCGTCGCTGCGTTCGGGATTATATTGCACCGTCTGCAGGCTGCGCGTCACCGCGGACGAGCGTTCCTGCGCAAAGCTGCCGTTCGCTTTCTGGATCTGTCCCATCAAGGTCGGGCGGATCGTCCAGTCGTCGTCGAGTTCGATGCCGAGCGCGAGGCGCGCGCCATAGGTGTCGACGGTGTTATAATCCTTTTCGACCAGATCGGCGTTGTTCTGCGTGATGTCGTCGCCGGGCAGGTTGATGACCGTGTCATTCTCGCCGTCGCCATCGGTATCGGTGTTCTGGCTGATCGGATAGACGCGCGTCCCTGCGATATTGTCGATATAGCCGGCGTCGTGGCGATACCAGCCGACGAGGCGCAGCGCCGCGCGATCGCTGATCCGGGCGTTGATGAAGCCCTCGGCCACGCCGCCGATGCCGCCGCGCGTCACGCTGTTGAGTTCGAGCCCCACCGAGCCATAGGTGCCGCTGGTGTCGGGCTTGTTGGTCACCAGCTTGATCGTGCCCGCCATCGAACTCGCGCCATAAAGCGTGCCCTGCGGCCCCGCGAGCGCTTCGACGCGCGCGAGGTCATAAGCGTGGATGTCGAGCGCGCCCTGGATGGTCGTGATCGGCATTTCGTCGAGGTAGGTGCCGACGGTCGGCAGCGAGGTCGAATGGTTGGCGTTTTCGCCCGACGCGACGCCGCGGAAATAGACCTGGCTGAACCCCGGCGCGAGCGTCTGGATCGTCACCGACGGCAGGAATTTGACGACGTCCTGGAATTCCTTGACCTGCAGCTCGTCGAGCCGTTCGGTCCCGATCGCGGTGATCGCGAGCGGCACGTCCTGCAGATTTTCTTCGCGCTTCGACGCGGTGACGACGATGTCGCGGTCGTCGTTGGTGTTGCTTTGCTGGGCCAGCGCGGTTCCCGACGTGCACAAGATCGTGCTGCCGAGCAGGAACGCGCCGCTTTTGGTCAATACTGCCGATAGTTTCCGCATGGAATCCCCCTCACATGACAGCCATGTGACGGAGCATGACGCACCGCCGCGCAAGCGCAAGCATTGTTGGCGGGGCGGTGCGGTCGTTGGTCGAAAATGTCGTCCGCTGTTGCTCAAAGGCAACGTTTTGTCGTGCGGGCCCTAACCGAAATCGGCGGGAATGGCGGGATAGGCGCCGAGGACGGGGCCGAGCGCCTGCTTCAGCGGATCGAGCCATTTTTCATAGGGTTGCCATTGCCCGACGCCGTCGCGATTGATCGGTTTGCGCACCTGTTCGCTCGACGCCGTGCGCACCGCGCGCGCGTTGGTGTGGAACGCCATGCAGGCGGCTTCGAAAGGCTGGTTCAGAAAGGCGAGCAGCGCACGCACTTCGGTTTCGGGGTCGTCGAGCAGCGCCTCGTGGATCACGCGGTGGACGTGGCCGGGCTGGACCGCGTCGATATGCGCCATCAGGCGGACATAGTCGCGGTAATAGCCGCCGACGTCGGCGAGCCCGTAGCTGAACGCCTGCCCCTTCGCATAATGCTGGCGAAAGTTCGAAAAACAGCAGTCGAGCGGGTGCCGCCGCGCGTCGACGATCTTCGCATTCGGCAGGATCAGGCGGATGAAGGCGGTGTAGAGCCAGTTGTTCGGCAGCTTGTCGATATAGAAGCGCTTGCCGGTCTTGCGCTGCACCGCGGTGCGCTGGAGGAAGGCCGCGCCGAGGTCTGCGAGCTGCGCGTTCGGCGTCTCGGCCAGCGCCTCGATCCAGCGGCGCCCATCGTCGTGCTTCTCACGGCCGAGGCCGAGCGCGAGCGCGGGGATATCGGGCAGCTCCATCGTGCCCTCGATCGCCGAATGGCTCGCGAGAATCTGTTCGATCAGCGTCGATCCGGCGCGCGGCATGCCGAGGATGAAGATCGGGTCGGGTGCGGGATCGCCCGCGTCGGCGCGCGCGGCGAAGAATTCGGGGGTGCAGGCGGCGATGATCGCATCGACCGCGGCGCTCGTTTCGGCGGCGCGATAGCCGAGCTGGGCGGAGCGGATCGCGTTGCCCGCGGCATAATGGCGAAACGCCGGGTCATGTTCGGCGGCATCGTCATACGCCTTGCCGAGCGCGAAATGCAGGTGCAGCCGGTCGTCGCCGCGCGCGTCGCCGTCGGGTTCGGCCGCAACCAGCGCAGCCTCCATCGCGGCGCGGTCCTCCGCGTCGAAGCGGATCGTCTTGAGGTTCGCGAGGCTCCACCAGATTTCGCCAAGCCCCGGATCGGCGGCCAGCGCGCGGCGATAGGCGGCGATGCTGTCGTCCTGCCGCCCGACGGTCTTGAGCATATGGCCATAGCTCATCCACAATTTGGCGTGATCGGGAAAGCGGCGCGTCAGTTCCTCGTAAAGCGCGAGCGCCTCGTCATAGCCGCCGATGCGGCCGAGCGCGGCGGCGCGGAGGTTCGCATGCGCGGGATTGTCGGGATCGTCGCCGAGGACGGCATCGAGCGTCTCGGCCGCATCGGCGAAGCGGTTCTGCTTGTAATAGACGGTCGCGAGATTGGCGCGCGCGGCGCCGAAACCGGGCGCAAGCTGCAGCGCGCGCGACAGCAGCTTCTCGGCATCGTCATATCGTCCGATACGCCCCGCGACCTCGGCGAGCATGCGGATCGCCGCGACATCGGTCGCATCTTCGCGGAGGCGCTGGCGCAGCGCCCCCTCGGCGTCGGGCAGCCGGTCCTCGGCGAGCGCGAGCGCGGCAGCGACCATCGCTTCGTCATGGATCGTCGCCCCGACCGCCGCGAGCGACGCGGCCTGCGCTTCCGCCTCGCGGTTCAGGGCGCGAAAGGCATGCGCGGCGAGGCGATGCGCCGCCGCCGACGTCGGGATCGCCTCGATGATCGCCTGCGCCTGCGCCAGCGCGGCACCGGGTTCGCCGCCCAGCAGGCGGCGGGCGTTGGCGAGCGCTTCATCGTGCGAGACGGTCGCCATGGTCGCGCCCCTCAGCTTTTCGCCGCGCGGGCTTTCGCGACGGCCTGCTTCAAAGCGTCGTAACCGATCTGACCCTGGAACAGCTGGTTGCCGACGATCCACGTCGGCGTGGCGTTGAGCTGCAACTGGGTCGCGATCGCGAGGTTGCTGTCGAGCTCGCGCTGGAACAGCGCCTCGTTCGCGGTTGCGTCGGCGGTGCCGTCGGTGACGACGCCGACCTTTTCAGCCGCGGCGGCGATCGCGGCCTTGTCGAGCGAAGACGCCGCGAACATCGCGTGGTGGAAGGCGTCATATTTGCCCTGCCGCGCCGCGGCGAGCGCCATGATCGCGGCATCGCGGCTTTGCGGTGCGATGATCGGCAGTTCGCGGAACACGACCTTCAGGCGCTTGTCCTCGCGGATCAGCCGGTCGACGTCGGGCACGCTCGCGCGGCAGAAACCGCACGCATAATCGGTGAACACCACCAGCGTCACATCGCCGTCGGCATTGCCCGCCCAGGCACCGGCATAAGGTTTTTCGAGCGCCGGGCGAATCGTGTCGATCGCCTTGGCGATTTCGCCATTGCGCTGCGCTTCGAGCGCCTCGGGAATGATCTGCGGGTTCGCCTTGATATAATCGGCGACAATGGTCTCAACCTCGCTCTTGCTCATCCCGCCGCCGAAGCGGCCGCCGAGCCAGAAGACGCTGGCGAGGAGCAATATGCCGCCGAGCGCCAAACCCCATGTGCGCGTTGAAACGCCGTCCATTTCCGTCCCCTTCACCTGCGGCAAGCTTTGCGCCGGGATCGCCCCGGTCTTTGCGGCATTTTTCACCGGCGACGCAATCGGCGAACGATCGTCGCCGTCCATCGCGTTCGCCGAATTGGCCGGCGCGGGCTTCGCTACTGCCGGAATTGCGGCGTCGCCCGCAAAGAGCGGCAGGTCGGGTGCGGCAGGCGCGTTCGCCTGCGCGGCGGCGGCTTCCTCGCGCGCGAGCAATTGTTCGAGCCCCGAGGGCGGCGGCGCCAGTTCCTCGCGCGGTGCGGGACGCAGCTTGCTTGCGGCATCGCCGATGCCGTCGCGAAGGCTTTCGCCGCCCGCCTTGGCGATGTCGACAACGCCCGCCTTGGTCTTGCCCGCGACTTCGCCGAGTCCGCGCCCGGCCTCGCTCGACAGCTTCCGGGCCTTGTCGCCGAGCGCCATCTTCTCCCACGCCTCGCCGCTCGCCTTGGCTGCGGCGCGGCCCGCCTGCGCCGATCCGCGCCCCGCCGCGCGTGCGGCGCGCATGGTGAGGGCACCGGTCTTTGCCGCGAGTTCGCGTGAGCGGCGCGGAATTTCCATCGCTTCGACGCGCGCGGGAATGTCGGCGCGGTCGCCGACGCGGATCGTCCAGTCGGCAAAGGCTTCGGCGCCGTCACGGATACGATCCCACAGGTTGGCCGCGCCGGCCTTGATCGCCTCGGGCTTCACCAGCGGATCGCGCGGTTTTTCGGGGGCGCTGTATCGCGTCAGGTCAATGCCGACGGGGGGCTCGTCCTTTGGCTTCGCCAATCCTTCGCCCGGCGCCGGCGCGCCGCCTGTCGGCGTCGGCGCGGGGTCGCGCAGCCAGGGCTGGTAATAATCGTCTTTTCTGTCAGTCACTTATCGCCCTCGAGCATCACGGAAATGCGACGCGTCGCCCCTGTCTTCACCCGAAACTAACGCCGTTTGCGCTCGCGTTCCACCTCGGCGCGAGCCACCAACGAAATATCCTGTGCACGGATCCAGTCGGGCGAGCCTTGGGGCAAACCCTGCATCGCCATTTCGGCATTACGCAGCGCGAGCCCCGACTGTCCACCCTCAAGACTGTAGCGTTCGGCCGAGGCGAGCGCGGCGCGCGCCTGATCGCCTTTGTTCGCATAGACGATACCGAGCTGATACCAGGCGAACGGGTTCTGGTTGTCGAGCGCGACGGCGGTTTTCAGCACCTCTTCGGCCTCGGCATAATTCGCCGGATCCTCGGTCGCGATCAGCGCATGGCCCAGCGTCGCGCTGATCAGCGGCTGCGACCGCGACAGGCTGACCGCCTTGCGCAGCGCGGGGATCGCTTCCTTGGGGCGGCCCGATTCGAGCAGCACCTGGCCCTCGAGTTCGAGGAAATAGGGATCGCTCGGGCTTGTCGCGAGCAGCCCTTCAACCTCGGTCAGCGCCTTTTGCGGATAGGCGCTTTTGTGCCAGGCATAGGCGCGGGCATAGCGCGCCGGAATGCTGCGGTTGCTTTCGGGGAATTTGCGCAGCGTCCGCTCGGGCTCGGCCATATAGCCCGACAGTTTCGCCTTGATGCGCTGGAAGCGCGCCTCGATTTTCGGATCGGCGGGCTTTTGCCATGCCGGATCGATGACATAGACTTCGCGCAGCGCCTGGATGCGATCGCCCGACATCGGGTGGGTGCGGCCGTAAGCCTGATCGTCGTCCTGCTTGACCCCGTAGCGGAATTCGAGGTTCTGCAGTTTCTTGAAAAAGGCGAGGCTGCCGCGGCCGCTGATCCCGGCCGTCGACAGATATTGCGCGCCCGCGGCGTCGGCGGTCGATTCCTGCACGCGCGAAAAGGCAAGGAACTTGCCGAGCGCGGCCTGCTGGCCCGCCATCATCACGCCCATGCCGGCCTCACCCGCGCCCGCCGCGATCGCCGCGGCGCCGAGCAACAGGCTGAGCAGCGAGATGCCCGTCGCGGTCTTGGCGCCTTCGTTGACGCGGATTGCGTGCCCGCCCATGACATGGCCGAGTTCGTGCGCGAGCACGCCCTGCACCTCTTCGGCGCTGTCGGCGGCCTCGATCAGCCCGCTGAACACATAGATGTCCTGGCTGCCGGCGACGAAGGCGTTGATGCTGCGGTCGCCGAGCAGATGCACGCGCACCTGCCCGGGTTTGAGCCCCGCGGCGACGAGCAGCGGGTCCATCATGTCCTGGAACAAAGCTTCGGTTTCGGCGTCGCGCAAGATCGACTGTGCCGCCGCCGGGCGCAGCGCGATGGCGAACATCGCAAGCAATGTCAGCGCGATACGGAAAAGGGAGCGCAGCCTGTGCGCCCCGAACGCGGGCTGCGGCGGGAAAGCGGGCATCCCCGCCTCTCTTGCGCCGCGCGCCTGAACCCCGAGTGAAGCCATGCGGGCTTATTGGGGGTCCGTGCGCGCGGACGCAAGGTCAGCTTGCTATTTCTGCGACAGGTAGCCGCCGATCGGGCGTCACCCGATCGGCTTGGACGATCAGTTGCCGAACGTGCGCTGCCACCAGCCGCGGCGCGGTTCGCCGTCGGGGCCCTCGCCCTCGCCGTCGGCCGCAACCGGTTCGACTTCGCCCGCGGTCGCGGGTTCGGCTGCTGCCTCGGCGGCAACGGCCTTTTTCGCGCGGCTCGCACGCTTCTTCGGTGCGGGCTTGGCGGGTTCGGCTTCTGCTTCAGCCGGAGCTTCGGCGGCGGGTACTTCGACCGCGGGCGCTTCGACGACCGGTGCCTCGGCGGCTTCCGCAGCCTCGGCTTCGGCGGCCGCGGCGGCCTTGGTCTTGCGCGGCGCGCGCTTGCGCTTCGGCTTTTCCTCGGCGACCGGCGCTTCTTCGGCAACCGGTTCGACGGCTTCGACCGTCTCTACCGGTGCGGTTTCCGCTTCGACCACGGCCTCATCGGCGGTCTCCACCGCATCGGCCTTCTTGCGGCCGCGTCCACCGCGGCGGCGGCGCGGCTTGGCTTCGGCTTCCTCGGCGTCCGCCTCGGGAGCGGCCTCGACGGGTTCGGCCGGCGCGGCTTCGCCTTCGTCGGCCTCGGCGCGGTCGCCTTCGCGATCCTCGCCGCCTTCGACACCTTCGGCGATTTCATTGCCCTCGTCGTCGCGGCGGCCGCGGCGGCCACGGCGGCGGCGGCGGCGGCGCTTGCGGCCTTCGCCGTCGGCATCGCCTTCCTCGCGGTCGCGCGCGCCTTCTTCGCGGTCACGCGAACGTGCAGGACGCTCTTCGGCCGCCTCTTCTTCGGCTTCTTCTTCCTCGTCCTCGGGATAATCGTCGTCGTCATCCTCGATCGGCGCGATCGGGGCGAAGCTGCGGCGCGCGATCGGCGGCGGGCCGCTGACCTCGACCGCCATGCGCGCGCCCTCGGTCTCGCCGTCGGGCAGGATTTCGACGGTGACGCCGTAAAGTTCCTCGATTTCGCGCAGTTCGCGGCGCTTTTCGTTCAGGAGGTAGAAGGTCGCTTCCTGGCTCGCGCGCAGGGTGATCTTGTTGCCCTTGCCGCGTGCGGCTTCCTCTTCGATCAGGCGCAGCGCGCTGAGGCCCGCCGACGAGGCGGTGCGGACGAGGCCGGTGCCTTCGCAATGCGGGCACGGACGCGTCGAGGCTTCGAGCACGCCGGTGCGCAGGCGCTGGCGGCTCATCTCCATCAGGCCAAAGCCCGAGATGCGGCCGACCTGGATGCGCGCGCGGTCGTTCTTCAGCGCGTCCTTCATCGCGCGCTCGACCTTACGGACGTTCGAGCCATGATCCATGTCGATGAAGTCGATCACGACCAGTCCGGCCATGTCGCGCAGCCGCAGCTGGCGGGCGATTTCGGCCGCTGCCTCAAGGTTGGTGCTGAGCGCGGTCTGCTCGATATTATGCTCGCGCGTCGACCGGCCCGAGTTGATGTCGATCGACACCAAAGCCTCGGTCGGGTTGATCACCAGATAACCGCCCGATTTCAGCTGGACGACGGGATTGAGCATCCCGGCGAGCTGATCCTCGACACCGTAGCGCTGATAGAGCGAGACCGGATCGGCATATTGCTTCACGCGCCGCGCGTGGCTCGGCATCAGCAGCTTCATGAACTGCTTGGCGGCCTTGTAGCCGTCGTCGCCCTCGACGAGCACTTCCTCGATGTCTTTATGATAGATGTCGCGGATCGCGCGCTTCACCAGGTCGCTGTCCGAATGGATCAGCGCCGGTGCCGAGCTGCCGAGCGTATTTTCGCGAATCTCGTCCCACAGGCGCGCGAGATAGTCGAAGTCGCGCTTGATCTCGACCTTGGTGCGGCTCATCCCCGCGGTGCGGACGATGCAGCCCATCGTCGGCGGCAGCGCGAGCTCGTCGATCATCGCCTTCAATTTGCGGCGATCGGCGCCGTTCGAAATCTTGCGGCTGATCCCGCCACCATGCATCGTGTTCGGCATCAGCACGCAATAGCGGCCGGCGAGCGACAGATAGGTGGTGAGCGCGGCGCCCTTGTTGCCGCGTTCTTCCTTGACGACCTGGACCAGCATCACCTGACGGCGACGGATGACGTCCTGGATCTTGTAGCGGCGGCGCAGCGACATGCGGTTTTCGCCGTCCTCGTCGTCGCCCCGGCGGCTGCGGCCACGGCCGCCCTTGCGGTTGTTGCCGCGTCCGCGCCCACGACCCCGGCGATCGCCGCGGCCTTCCTTGCCTTCTTCCGATCCTTCGGCGCCCTCTTCGGCGTCGCCATTCTCGGCATCGCCATTGTCGTCGCGGTCATCATGGTCGTCATGCTCGTCGCGGTCGTCGTCGCGATCGGCGCGGCTGTCGCCATTGTCGTCCTCGTCGTGATATTCGACGTCGGCGACATCGCCTTCGAGCTCGTCGAGGTCTTCCTCGGCGCGCTGCGCGGCGGCTGCGGCGTGCTCGGCCTCTTCGCGCAGCAGCGCGTCGCGGTCTTCTTTCGGAATCTGGTAATAATCGGGATGGATTTCGCTGAACGCGAGGAAGCCGTGGCGATTGCCGCCATATTCGACGAACGCCGCCTGCAGCGACGGTTCGACGCGGGTAACCTTGGCCAGATAGATATTGCCCTTGAGCTGCTTGTGCTCGGCGGACTCGAAATCAAACTCCTCGATTCGGTTTCCCTTGGTGACGGCGACCCGGGTTTCTTCCCGGTGCCGCGCGTCGATCAACATGCGCGTGGTCATTAGATACACTCCAAGCGCGCCTTAGCGCGCCATCAAAAAATCCCGCGAACCTGCCCGAGGGCGGGCCGCGGCGGATACGGGTGAAAAGAAAAAAGACGTTATTGCCGAAAGGAGCCTGCGTCCGGTCCTGGACGCGCATGCGGTCTTCAAATCCGGCGACGGCCGGGGCGAAAGCGCCCGCGTCGGGATCAGAAGAGGGCATGGCAAGCCTCATGCGGCATCAACCTGTTACGGGAGGAGCGGGCGGGCAGGAGGAGCG
>NZ_JNFD01000030.1 GCF_000756375.1 Sphingopyxis sp. LC81
GGCTGGGGCGGTGGCGGCGGTTCGTCATGGGGCGGCGGTGGCGGCGGCTTTGGCGGCTTTTCGGGCGGCGGCGGCTCCTTCGGGGGCGGCGGCGCCTCCGGCGGCTGGTAGGGGACGCAGGACATGCCACATAAAGTCAATCATGTGAGCGAAGCCGATCACGATATCGTGACCGCGGCGGTCGCCGCGGCCGAGGCGCACACCAGCGGCGAGATCGTCACCGTCGTCGCGGCGAAATCGAACGATTATGACGATGTCGCGCTCGTCTGGGCGAGCGTCATCGCCTTTATTGCGATGTCGGCGATCGCGCTCTTCCCCGAATTCTACCGCGGCCTGTACGACCGACTCACGGGTGGCTGGGGGCACGATCTCACCGCCAATCAATGGCTTGGAACGGTGATTGCCGTCGGCGTGCTCAAATGGATCGGCATGTGGCTGATTCTGCTGTGGCGGCCGCTACGGATGGCGCTGACCCCACGCGCGATCAAGGCGCAGCGGGTCCGCGCGCGCGCGATCGACCTGTTCAAGGTCGGGACCGAGGCCAAGACGCTCGGCCGCACCGGCGTCCTCCTCTACCTCAGCCTAAAAGAGCATCGCGCCGACATCGTCGCCGACGAAGCGATCGCGGCAAAGGTCACCCCCGAAATCTGGGGCAATGCGATGGCCGCGCTGATCGAGCGCGTGCGCGCCGGCAAGCCCGGCGAAGGCATGGCCGAGGCGGTGCGCCAGATGGGCATCGTGCTCGCCGAACATTTCCCCAAGGGCGACGAAAATCCCAACGAACTTCCCGACCGCCTGATCGAGATCTAAGCGGGTGACAGCAGGCTCTTGAATCCGTTTTCTATCGAAGGAAAAGCATGACCCGCCCCTCCCCCGACGCCCCCATCGAGACGCGATGGGAAGGCCGCTTCATCTCCGTCAAGCAGCAGGGAAATTGGGAATATGTCTCGCGCGCCCGCGGCATCCACGCCGCGGTGATCCTCGCAATCGACGAGGATAGCGACGGGCGTCACGTCATTTTGGTCGAACAATATCGCGTGCCGCTGAAGGTCAATTGCCTCGAACTGCCTGCGGGGCTGGTCGGCGACGACACCGCCGGCGAGGCATCGGAGATCGCGGCGCAGCGCGAGCTGGAGGAGGAAACGGGTTATCACGCCGCCAGCTGGCGCACCGTCGGTGAATTCTACAGCTCGCCGGGCATGGTCAGTGAAAGTTTCACATTGCTGATCGCGACCGGGCTGACCAAGGTCGGCGAAGGCGGCGGGGTCGATGGCGAGGACATCATCGTCCACCGTGTACCGCTGGACGGCATCGCCGATTTCGTCGCGGCAAAGCGCGCCGAAGGCTGCGGGATCGATGTGCGTGTCGCTATGCTGCTGGCGGGCGGGCTCTTGAACAACCTCTAACCCCGTTCGTGTCGAGCGAAGTCGAGACACCCCTCAGCCTTGCGCTACCCCGACGGGCATCTCGACTTCGCTCGATGCGAACGGAATCTTTTGGGGCGGACTACCGCGCCCCGAAGCGCCAGCGGAGCAGCGGCCGCGCGAGCAGCAATCCGGCAAGGAAGCCGCCGACATGCGCCCAGATCGCCACCGCACCAAAACCGCCGCCGCCGGCGAAACCAAGCAGCAGTTGAAGCCCGATCCACGCCGCGGCGAGCCATAAAGCGCGCACCCAATGCCCCGGGATCGGGCCGATAGCGGGGGCCTGCGAGCGGCTGAAGATCAGCGCGTACACCGCGATCAGCGCCGAGATCGCGCCGCTGGCGCCGATCATCGGCACCGCCGATTGCGGGTCGGAAAGAAATTGCGCGAGCGCGCCGCCATAAGCGCCGGCGAGCAGCACCACCGCCATCGCCTTGGGTCCGAGCGGTGCCTCAAGCTGGCGCCCGATGAACAGCAGCACGATGACGTTGAAGACGATGTGCAGCACCCCGCCGTGCAGCAGGGCCGATGTCAGCGGGGTCAGGATGAAGGGCACCATCGTCCCCGGAGGCAGGATCAGCTCGCTGCCGAAACGCGCAGGGATAAACCCCGCGCGCACGATCGCGTCGACCTGAAATCCGGTGATCGACAGCAGGACAAAGACGATGACGCAGACGAGCGCATAGCCCGTGACCAGCGGCGCGTCGTGCGGCTTCATCGTCAAAAACCCATCAGATGAATTCGATTTTCTTCACCAGATAATATTTATCGCCCGCGGGCACGGTGACTTCGATCTCGTCCTCGACGCGGCGGCCGATCAGCGCGCGGCCGAGCGGCGAATTATAGCTGATCTTGCCGTCCTTGGCGTCCGCCTCGGCCTGACCGACGATCTGATACTTCACCGGCTTGTCGTCCTCGTCGGCGAGGGTGACGGTCGCGCCGAACACGATGCGGTCGCCCGACAGCGTCGTCGGGTCGATGACCTGCGCGCGCGACAGACGATCTTCGAGGTCGCCGATCGTCGCTTCGACCTGGCCCTGACGTTCCTTCGCGGCGTGATATTCGGCATTTTCCGAAAGGTCGCCATGCGCGCGCGCTTCCTCGATCGCATCGACGATCAGCGGTCGCTCGGCCTTGAGTGCCGTGAGCTGCGTGCTCAGCTTCTCATAGCCTTCTGCCAGCATCGGCACCTTTTCAACGCTTGCCATTATCCTGTTGTCCTTCGTCAATAATCCAGCGCCAGCGAAGTTTCGCCGGGCGGCTGCGCCGCTGATCCGTCAATGTCGGGGGGTGGAGCGGTGGTTCAATAATAGTCCTGAAGCGGCTTTACTTCAAGAGAGTGCGAGCGGAGCGCGCCGATCGCCTGCGTCGAAGCGTCGCTCGCAGCAGCCGTCGTATAATAGGCGATATCGGCCGCGAGCGCCGACGCGCGGATCGATTGCGAGTCCTGCAACGACTGCCATCCCTCGGTCGTGTTGAAGATCAGCTGCACGTCGCCATCCTTGATCCGGTCGACGATATGCGGGCGGCCTTCGGCGACCTTGTTGACGCGCTCGACCTCGATGCCCTGCTCGATCAGATAGTCGGCGGTGCCGCCGGTCGCGATCACCTTCCAGCCCCAATCGGTCAGCTGGCGCACCGCGCCGATGATGCGCGGCTTGTCGCTGTCCTTGACCGACACGAAGACGCGCCCCTCGGTCGGCAGACGGTCGCCCGCACCGAGCTGCGCCTTGGCAAAAGCAAGGTTGAAATTGCTGTCGATTCCCATGACTTCGCCGGTGGACTTCATCTCGGGGCTAAGCACGGGATCGGTGCCGGGGAAGCGCGCGAAGGGGAAGACCGCTTCCTTCACCGCGACATGCGCGATGTCGCGGTTGATCTTCGGCAGGTCGGCGAGCTTTTCGCCCGCCATCACCCGCGCCGCGATCTTGGCGATCGGCGAGCCCACCGCCTTGGCGACGAAGGGCACGGTACGGCTGGCGCGCGGGTTGACCTCGATCAGATAAACCTCGTCGCCCTTGACCGCGAACTGGATGTTCATGAGGCCGCGGACTTCGAGCGCGCGCGCGAGCGCCTCGGTCTGGCGCTCGATTTCGGCGACGATGTCGGCCGACAGGCTGTACGGCGGGATCGAACAGGCGCTGTCGCCCGAATGGACCCCGGCTTCCTCGATATGCTGGAGCACGCCCGCAACGACCACGTCGGTCCCGTCGCACAAGGCATCGACATCGACCTCGATCGCGTCGCGGAGGTAACGGTCAATCAGCACCGGGGAATCGCCCGACACCTGCACCGCGGTCTCGATATAATTTTCGAGCTGCGCCTGATCGTCGACGATCTCCATCGCGCGGCCGCCAAGCACATAGCTCGGGCGCGTGAGCACCGGGTAACCGATGCGCGCCGCGACCGCGACGGCTTCCTCGCGGCTGCGCGCGATGCCGTTTTCGGGCTGCTTGAGGCCGAGCTTGTTGACGAGCGCGGCAAAGCGCTCGCGATCTTCGGCAAGGTCGATCGCGTCGGGCGAGGTGCCGAGGATCGGGATGCCCGCCTCGGCCAGCGCCTGCGCCAGCTTCAGCGGCGTCTGCCCGCCGAACTGGACGATCACCCCGACGAGTTCGCCCTTCGACATTTCGACGTGCAGGATCTCGAGCACATCCTCGGCGGTCAGCGGCTCGAAATAGAGGCGGTCCGACGTGTCATAATCGGTCGAAACCGTCTCCGGGTTGCAGTTGATCATGATCGTTTCATAGCCCGCCTCTTCAAGCGCGAAGCAGGCGTGGCAGCAGCAATAGTCGAACTCGATCCCCTGCCCGATCCGGTTCGGGCCGCCGCCAAGGATGACGATTTTCTTGCGGTCCGACGGGTTCGCCTCATTCTCGGGCTCCCCGAAGGTCGGGGCTTCATAGGTCGAATAGAGGTACGGCGTCTGCGCCTGGAACTCGGCGGCGCAGGTGTCGATCATCTTGAACACCGGACGCACGCCCAGCTTGTGGCGCAGCGCGCGCACTTCGGCCTCGGTCACGCCGCCGGTCATCGCCTTCACCGCGTCGTGGATCAGCCCGCTGCCGCGCGCGGTCGCGCGGCGCGTGCCGGGGTGGAGGTTCGCCGACTGGAGCGCGAGATAGGCGAGGCGCTTGTCCGAAAAGCCCATGGCCTTCAGTTTGCGCAGCGCTTCGGCATCGCGCGGCAGGCCATTGGTGCACACGTCCACCTCGGCCGCGACGATTTCGGCGATGCGTTCGAGGAACCACATGTCGTAACCCGCGACGCGGTTGATCTCGGCGAGCGGCAGCCCCTCGCGGATCGCCTGCGCGGCGTTGAGCAGCCGGTCGGGGGTGCGCTTCGCCAGCTCGCTGCGAAGCTGATCGTGCGTCGCGCCCTTGAGGCGGTCGACGAAGTTGAAGCCGCTCAGCCCCGTCTCCAGCCCGCGCAGCGCCTTTTGCAAGCTCTCGTGGATCGTGCGGCCGATCGCCATCACCTCGCCGACCGACTTCATCGCGGTCGACAGCGTCGCCTCGGCGCCCTTGAACTTTTCGAAGGCGAAGCGCGGGATTTTGGTGACGACATAGTCGATCGTCGGCTCGAACGACGCCGGGGTCACCCCGGTGATGTCGTTCATGATCTCGTCGAGCGTGTAGCCGACCGCGAGCTTTGCCGCGACCTTGGCGATCGGGAAACCCGTGGCCTTCGACGCGAGCGCCGACGAACGCGACACGCGCGGGTTCATCTCGATCACGATCAGGCGGCCGTCCTTGGGATTGACCGCGAACTGGACGTTCGACCCGCCCGTTTCGACCCCGATCTCACGCAGCACCGCGATGCTCGCGTTGCGCATGATCTGATATTCCTTGTCGGTCAGCGTCAGCGCCGGCGCGACGGTGATGCTGTCGCCGGTATGCACGCCCATCGGATCGACATTTTCGATCGAACAGATGATGATGCAATTGTCCTTGCGGTCGCGCACCACCTCCATCTCGAACTCCTTCCAGCCGAGGAGCGATTCCTCGATCAGGACTTCGGTGGTGGGCGAGGCGATCAGGCCGCCGCGGACGATATGCTCGAATTCCTCGCGGTTGTACGCGATGCCGCCGCCGGTGCCGCCGAGTGTGAAGGACGGACGGATGATCGAGGGCAGGCCGGTGCGTTCGAGGATCGCAAAGGCTTCGTCGAGCGTGTGCGCGACGCCGCTGCGTGCGCTTTCGAGCCCGATCTTGTCCATCGCGTCGCGGAACTTCTGCCGGTCCTCGGCCTTGTCGATCGCCTCGGCATCGGCGCCGATCATCTCGACGCCATATTTCGCCAGCGTGCCGTCCTGCGCAAGCGCCAGCGCGGTGTTGAGCGCGGTCTGCCCGCCCATCGTCGGCAGCACCGCGTCGGGGCGCTCCTTCGCGATGATCTTCGCGACGATCTCGGGCGTGATCGGCTCGACATAGGTCGCGTCGGCGAGGTCGGGATCGGTCATGATCGTCGCGGGGTTGGAGTTGACGAGGACGATGCGATAGCCCTCCTCCTTCAACGCCTTGATCGCCTGCGTTCCCGAATAGTCGAACTCGCACGCCTGACCGATAACGATCGGGCCGGCGCCGATGACGAGGATGGATTTAATGTCGGTTCTTTTGGGCATTAAAAGTGCTTGCTTCCAATTTCGACCAGCTTTTCAAAAGCAGCCTTATCCAGACGGATGGTTTGTGAAAGTTTGCCCGGCTTTTCGCGCGTTGGCCGGCCATAAGTATCGATTTGTATTAGGCGCTCTCGTCCACAATCAACAAGGCGAACGATGGCTTCAACGTCTTCATGTGGGCGCGCATCGTCGAGTGGTACAACGGTAAACTTCCTGACGGTCGCCATCGCTTAGTCCTTCCCCAGTTGCCCCACAAACTTCTCGAACAGATAGAAACTGTCCTGCGGCCCCGGGCTCGCCTCGGGGTGATATTGCACGCTGAACGCGTTCTTGCCCGTGATCGCGATGCCGCAGTTCGATCCGTCGAACAGGCTCTTGTGCGTCTCGACCACGCCCGCGGGCAGCGTCGCGGCGTCGACCGCGAAGCCGTGGTTCATGCTGGTGATCTCGACCACGCCATCCTCGGCGCGCTGAACCGGATGGTTCGCGCCGCGGTGGCCCTGATGCATCTTCACCGTCTTGGCACCCGCCGCGATGCCCAGCATCTGGTGGCCGAGGCAGATGCCGAAGATCGGCACGTTGCGTTCGAGCAGCCCCTGGATCACCGGCACCGCATAGTCGCCGGTCGCCGCGGGATCGCCGGGGCCGTTCGAGAGGAACACGCCCGCGGGCTTGTGCCCCAGCACCTCGTCGAGGCTCGCGGTCGCGGGCACCACGGTGACGCGCGCGCCGGCCTTTACGAGGTTGCGGAAAATATTGTCCTTTGCGCCATAGTCGATCGCGACGACATGCGGCCGCTCGCCGCCCTCTTCGCTCGCATAGCCATGCCCCAGCGTCCACGCCCCGCCGGTCCAGTCGCCCGTGTCGGTGCGGCTGACCGCCTTCGCGAGGTCCATGCCCTCAAGCCCAGCCCAGTTCCGCGCCATCGCGAGCAGCTCGTCGATGTCGAACTTGCCGTCGGGGCTGTGCGCGATCACACCGTTCGGCGCGCCCGCGTCGCGGATGCGGCGGGTGAGCGCGCGCGTGTCGATTCCCGCGAGCCCGATCACGCCCTGTTCGGTCATCCATTCGGGCAAGGTCTGGACGCTACGGAAGTTGCTCGGCTGCGTCGGCAGTTCGCGCGTGATGGCGCCAAGCGCGCCATGCACGCCGCGCTCCATATCCTCGGGGTTCGCGCCGACATTGCCGATATGCGGGAAGGTGAAGGTCACGATCTGACCCGCATAAGAGGGGTCGGTCAGGATTTCCTGATAGCCCGTCATCGACGTATTGAAACAAATCTCGCCCACAGCGGCACCGCTTGCGCCATAGCCGACGCCCCACAGGATCGTGCCATCGGCAAGGACAAGGACGCCAGTCGCGCCAGATGGCTGGCTTTTGGGCGCGGCAGAGGGGTTGGCAGGTGCCATTCAATATGCTCCGGACGGGGGGCTAAACGGCCGACCAAGTAGGCGCCAAAAAAGTGATTCACAAGCTATCGGATTAGGAAACTTCTCGCTAGAGAGGGCCTTTCCGAAATTTGCAGCGCATGGGGACACGTATGATTCGTGACGACATCAAGGCTGCGCAGGTCGCCGCGATGAAAGCCGGCGACAAGGCGCGGCTCGGCACCATCCGGCTGATGCTGGCCAAGATCAAGGACAAGGACATCGAACTGCGCACCGGCACCGCGCCGGCCGACGACGATGTGCTCGTCACCGACGTGCTCCAGAAAATGGTGAAGCAGCGCCGCGAATCGATCACCATGTACGAACAGGGCGGCCGTCAGGAGCTTGCCGACATCGAGGCGGCCGAAGTTGTCGTGATCGAGGATTTCCTGCCCGCGCAGCTGAGCGACGATGAAGCGACGGCGGCGATCAAGGCGATCGTGGTGGAGCTCGGCGCCGAGAGCCTCAAGGATATGGGCAAGGTGATGGCCGCGGTGAAGGACCGGCTGGGTTCACAGCTCGATATGAGCAAGGCGAGTGGTTGGGTGAAGGCGGCGTTGAGCTGACGGTTCGGCCGAAAACGCTCTCTCTTTTCCCGCTCGTGTCGAGCGAAGTCGAGACACCCATCGGCCTCGCGCCATATCGACGGGCATCTCGACTTCGCTCGATGCGAACGGGTAGAGAGGTGGGATGGCGTTCTGGACCTACATCCTGCTTTGTGCCGATGGGCTCTACTACACCGGGCATACGGACAATCTTGAGTATCGGATTGGCCAGCATCAGTCGGGCCAGATCGAAGGCTTCACCTCGTCGCGCTTACCCGTCCGCTTGATGTGGTCGCAGGATTTTCCAACCCGCTTCGAAGCTTTGGATGCCGAAATGCGGATCAAGAAATGGTCGCGAGCGAAGAAAGAAGCGCTAATCCGCGGAGATTGGCAAGCGATGAACCATTTCGCGAAGCCGCCACACGAACGCCCTCCCTCTCCGTTCGCATCGAGCGAAGTCGAGATGCCGATAGGGCGTGCGCCCACGATGGGTGTCTCGACTTCGCTCGACACGAACGGACATGGGACGCCCGCTAAAAGCGGGAGGGGAGAAGAATGACCCTCACCCCGCAATGGCTGGACGAACTGCGATCGCGGATCACGCTGTCGACGCTTATCGGGCGGACGGTGAAGGTCACGCGCGCGGGGCGCGAGTATAAGGCCTGCTGCCCCTTCCATAACGAAAAGACGCCCAGCTTCACGATCAACGACGAAAAGGGCTTCTACCACTGTTTCGGCTGCTCGGCGCATGGCGATGCGATCCGCTGGATGACCGACCAGCGCGGGCTGTCGTTCATGGACGCGGTGAAGGAACTCGCCGCCGAAGCCGGGATGGAGGTTCCCGCCGCCGACCCGCGCGCCGCGAAAAAGGCCGAGGAGGCGGCGAGCCTGCGCGATGTCGTGCAGGGCGCGGCCGAGTGGTTCACGCAGCAGCTCGGCAGCAGCAACGGCGCCCCGGCGCGCGAATATCTCGCCAAACGCGGCATTTCGGAGGCGACGCGCAAGGCGTTCGGCTTCGGCCTTGCGCCCGAGAGCCGCAGCGCGCTGAAAGAGGCGCTCAAGAAATTTCCGACCGCGATGCTCGTCGAATCGGGGATGCTGATCGCGGTCGACGACAAGGAACCCTACGACCGTTTCCGCGGCCGCCTGATGATCCCGATCCGCGACGCGCGCGGGCGCGTGATCGCGTTCGGCGGGCGCATTTTGGGCGATGGCGAGCCCAAATATCTGAACTCGCCCGACACGCCGCTCTTCGACAAGGGCCGCGTCCTCTATAATCTCGACAAGGCGTCGCCGGCGTCGCGGCAGACGAACCGGATCATCGTCGTCGAAGGTTATATGGACGTGATTGCGCTCGCCGAGGCGGGGATCGCCGACGCCGTCGCACCGCTCGGCACCGCGCTGACCGAGGCGCAGCTTGGCCTGATCTGGCGGATGGTGCCCGTGCCGGTGCTGTGCTTCGACGGCGATGCCGCGGGACAAAAGGCGGCAATGCGCGCCGCGATGCGCGCGTTGCCGTTGCTGCGTCCGGGCTTCAGCCTTGCCTTCGCGACGCTGCCCGCGGGGCAGGATCCCGACGATATCGTCCGTGCGCGCGGTGCCGAGGGGTTCAACGCGATCCTGGGCGAAACGCAGCCGCTCGTCGAGCGCCTCTGGGCGCACGAGGTCGCGGCGGGACCGCCCGCGACCCCCGAGGAACGCGCCGCGCTCAAGACCCGTCTGCTCGCCCACGCCGACGCGATCGAGGACGCCGACGTCCGCCACCATTATCGCGAGGCTTTCCGCGAGCGGCTCGATATGCTGTTCGCGCGCAAGCAACCCGAGCGCCCTCAGCGCCAGCCGTGGACACCGAACCCGCCGCGTGGAGGCGGCAATCGCCGCTTCGGCCCCGACCCGCGATTGCAACCTCCGGCCGACGAGACGCGTTCCATCGGGCAGGCCGGGATTTCGGCGCCTTATGTCGCGGCGCTGATCGGCGGATTGCTGCGTTACCCCGAGGCGCTCCGGCGCAACGAGGAGGCGCTGACGCGGCTGCCGGTGAGCGATTCAAGCGACGCCGAACTGCTCGGCGTAATGCTTGACAGCGCGATGCGTCAGGAAGGGCTTGATTGCGAGGGGTTGCTTGCCATATTGGAGCCAATGAAAGTGTATAATAGGGCGATGACATTGCTCAGAGCCGACGGAATGCACTTCTCGTTCAATCGCAGGCTGGAAAGCAAGGAAGAGGCCGCAGCGGCGCGGGAAACGGCGCTTCGCGACCTTGACGAATATATCGGCGTGCTGGTGACCCAGCCCGAAATCCGGGAGCGGCTTGCCGAAGCCACCGCGGATTTCCAGCGCACGATGGACGACGAAGGATTCGCGCGGCAGCAAAAGCTGTCCGCCATGGATAAAGAATTGACCCGCCGCCTGGCTGCGCTGTCCGAAGACAGCAACCAGAGCTGAACGATTACGCCCTTAGGCAGGAACCACGAATGGCCACCAAAAGCACCGCCGACACCGATACCGACACCGACAGCCCGCTGATCGACCTCAACGAGGCCGACGTCAAAAAGCTGATCGCGCGCGGCAAGAAGCGCGGTTACCTGACCTATGACGAGCTGAATGCGGCGCTGCCGCAGGACGAGATGTCGTCCGAGCAGATCGAGGACATCATGTCGGCGATTTCCGACATGGGCATCAACATCGTCGAAAGCGACGAGGATGTGCAGGAAGAGGCCGACCAGGAGCCCGACGACGAAGTCGATGTCAGCGCCGGCACCGGTTCGGTTTCGAACCCCGCGATCGAAAAGAAGAAGGAAACGGTCGATCGCACCGACGATCCCGTTCGCATGTACCTGCGCGAAATGGGCGCGGTCGAGCTGCTCAGCCGCGAAGGCGAAATCGCGATCGCGAAGCGCATCGAGGCGGGCCGCGACACGATGATCCTGGGGCTTTGCGAAAGCCCGCTGACCTTCAACGCGATCATCGACTGGTCGACCGCGCTGAACAATGGCGACATGCAGCTGCGCGAGATCGTCGATCTCGAAGCGATGCTGTCGAAGGACCCGGCGCCCGAAAATCTTGAGGAAGAAGGCGCCGACGACAACGGCGAAATCAGCGAGAAGACCGCCGGCGTTTCGTTCAAGGACGAGGACGAGGTCGAGGAAGAACCCGCGGCCGACGGCGACGACGAGGATGGCGAAGGCTCGTCGGGCAAGCGCGAAAGCTTCGAAGAGGATGAGGAAGACAACACCCTCAGCCTCGCGGCGATGGAAGAGCTGCTGAAGCCCGACGCGCTCGAAAAGTTCGCGAACATCACCAAGAGCTTCAAGGCCTTCTCGAGGCTGCAGGAAGCACGCCTCGAAGCGCTCTCGGGCGGCGAGGAATTTCCGTCGGCGTCGGAAAAGAAGTACCACAAGCTGCGCGAGGAACTCACCGCGCAGGTCGAAAGCGTGCAGTTCCACGGCACCAAGATCGAATATCTGGTCGACCAGCTCTACAGCTACAACCGCCGCCTGACGGCTCTCGGCGGCCAGATGCTGCGCCTCGCCGAACGCCACAAGGTGCCGCGCAAGTCGTTCCTCGACAATTATGTCGGGCGCGAGCTCGAAGAAAATTGGATCGAGAGCGTCAGCGGGCTCGACAAGAAATGGGCCGCCTTCGCCGAGAATGAAGCCGGCGCGGTCGACCGCATTCGCATCGAGATCAGCGAAATCGCGCAAGCCGCGGGCATGAGCCTGACCGAATTCCGGCGCGTCGTGAACATGGTCCAGAAGGGCGAGCGCGAAGCGCGTATCGCTAAGAAGGAAATGGTCGAGGCGAACCTGCGCCTCGTGATCTCGATCGCCAAGAAATATACGAACCGCGGATTGCAATTCCTCGACCTCATTCAGGAAGGCAATATCGGCCTGATGAAAGCGGTCGACAAGTTCGAGTATCGCCGCGGTTACAAGTTCAGCACCTATGCGACCTGGTGGATCCGTCAGGCGATCACCCGCTCGATCGCCGATCAGGCGCGCACGATCCGCATCCCGGTCCATATGATCGAGACGATCAACAAGCTGGTCCGTTGCAGCCGCCAATTCCTCCACGAAAGCGGCCGCGAGCCGACGCCGGAGGAAATGGCCGAGCGTCTGTCGATGCCGCTCGAAAAGGTTCGCAAGGTGATGAAGATCGCCAAGGAGCCGATCTCCCTCGAAACGCCGATCGGCGACGAGGAAGACAGCCACCTCGGCGATTTCATCGAGGACAAGAATGCCGTGATCCCGGTCGATGCCGCGGTGCAGTCGAACCTCAAGGAAACGGTCACCCGCGTCCTGGCGTCGCTCACCCCGCGCGAAGAGCGCGTGCTGCGCATGCGCTTCGGCATCGGGATGAACACCGATCACACGCTCGAAGAAGTCGGCCAGCAGTTCAGCGTGACGCGCGAACGTATTCGCCAGATCGAGGCGAAGGCGCTCCGCAAGCTGAAGCACCCGTCGCGCAGCCGCAAGATGCGCAGCTTCCTCGACCAGTAAGCCCTTCGGGTCTTTCGGACATCAACACCCCGCCCTCACCGGCGGGGTGTTTTGTTTTGCGGCTCCGATCGAAGCGTTGCCCGGATGCTGCGCTGCACAATTTTTTTGCCCGATGGTCTTTTATTCTTCATATTTGTCCACCAGATAGCGCTCGTCACGCGATGCAGAGCGCTTCATGAAGGGTTCAGGCGCCACCCATCAAATGGCAATCATTCCCACAAGGTGGGGATAGATTCACGATCCAGAGCAGGCCGCCCAACGCGGCTGATACAAAAAAGCTCGGAAATCTGGGGCTCGCGAAAATTGGCACGACCTTTGCGATGCATTCGGCATCGGCGCGGGGCAGTGCCTGCAGCCAAAGGGAAAGACAAAAAAGATGGAAAACGAAACCACCAACCTCTTCCGCCGCCGCGATACCTTCTTCGGTATCTGCGAGGCCGTTGGCCAGGATTTTGGCTTCAACCCGTTGTGGTTGCGCCTCGCCTTCGTCGCGCCGCTCTTCTTCTTCCCGGTCCAGACCTTCATCGGCTATTTCGCCCTTGGCCTGGTCGTCCTCGCATCGCGCCTGATCTTCCCCGCCAAGGCGGCGGCCCAGCCCGCGCCGAACGCGATCGACGTCGCCGCGCCGCAGGCTGAAAAGACCGAGGAACTCGCACTCGCAGCTTGAGCAGGGCTGGCTGGACACTCTCTCCCTTGAGTCCGGCCACCCCGCTCCAATGGCGTCCCCCCGGCGCCATATCGATGGGACCGGCAAGCTTCTCCCCGGGGCTTGCCGGTCTCTTTGGTTTCCTTGTTCCTGTTGTCCCTGACTGGAACAGCCCCGCGGCAAATCAAAGCGCCGCTTATAAACGCGTCGTTTACGACGTTGATCTATGACCGATCGCTGTAATTCCATTGGCTTGGGCTCCGGCGCCCCGCCACAGCGAGGATCAAGCCTTGAGCCAGTCGCCCCAGCCCAAAGCACAGACGCGCGGCGTCGCCGAATTGCTCGATGCGCTGGTCGCCAGCGACGGCACCGGCGCGCATCCGCACGTCCGCTCGGGCGCCCTGTCGAGCGGGCCCGAGGCGATGCGCAACCTTGCCGACGCGGTGCATTTTCTCTGCCTGCTCCACGGCCGTTATCCGGGCGTGATCGACAATGCCGCGCGCAAGGCGGTCGACCCCGCGTCGCGCCAGTGGATGGCCCAGGCCGCCGACGCCTTCGTCCAGGAACGCGCCTTTCTGACCAAGATCGCCTCGGCGGTCGGCCCGGTGCCGAGCACGCAGGGCCAGGCACAATGCGAGGCCGCGGTCGCCGCGCAGCGCAAGGCGATCGACATGCTCGCCGAATCGGACCGGCACGGCTGCGCGCTCGGCGCCGCGATCGCGCTGACGCTCGACTGGCGGACGATCCGCGTCCTGCTCGACATCAGCGCGCTGCGGCTCGACCTCAGCCCACCGACCTGCACCCTCCCCGACCTCCGCGAAACCGCGCGGCTCGCCGCAACCGTCGCCGGAACGCCTGCGGTGGAACGCGCGATGGTGTTCGGCGCCCAGCAGCTGATCACCCAGCACAGTGGCCTGTGGGACCTGATGGCCGCGCGCGCCGCGAGCCGCCTGCATCCGTAACAACTCGTCGCCCCTGCGAAGGCAGGGACCGCTGGCATCCTGGAACTGATAGAGCGGTTGGAACCGCCACCGGCCCCTGCCTTCGCAGGGGCGATGCCTGTTGGCTTGCACCCTCCCCCTCGCCCGGCTATGCCAGCTTGACGTTCACGTTAAGGGAAAGAGCCGATGCGTTTCGAAGGCACCAGCGCCTATATCGCCACCGACGACCTGAAGGTCGCGGTCAACGCCGCGACCTTGCTGCGCCGCCCCCTGCTCGTGAAGGGCGAACCCGGCACCGGCAAGACCGTGCTCGCCGAGGAAATCGCGAAAGCGTTCGACGCGCCGCTGATCACCTGGAACATCAAATCGACCACCAAGGCGCAGCAGGGCCTCTACGAATATGACGCCGTCGCGCGCCTGCGCGATGGCCAGCTCGGCGAAGAGCGCGTCCACGACATCCGCAACTATATCCGCAAGGGCAAATTGTGGGAGGCGTTCACTTCGCCCAAGCTACCCGTGCTGCTGATCGACGAGATCGACAAGGCCGACATCGAATTCCCGAACGACCTGCTCCAGGAACTCGATCGCATGGCGTTCCATGTCTATGAGACCGACGAGACGGTGACCGCGAAGGAACGCCCGATCGTCGTCATCACCTCGAACAATGAAAAGGAACTGCCCGACGCCTTTCTGCGCCGCTGTTTCTTCCACTATATCAAATTCCCCGACCGCGACACGATGGCCGAAATCGTCGAAGTCCATTTCCCGGGCATCCAGAAGACGCTGGTCAGCCGCGCGATGGACATCTTCTACGAGGTTCGCGACGTGCCGGGACTCAAGAAGAAGCCCTCGACCAGCGAACTCATCGACTGGCTGAAGCTGCTGCTCAACGAAGACATGCCGCTCGAAGTCCTGCAGAACCGCGACGTCGGCAAGGCAATCCCCCCGCTCCACGGTGCGCTGCTCAAGAATGAGCAGGACGTGATGCTGTTCGAAAAGCTGGCGTTTATGGCGCGCCGTCAGGGCAGCTAAGCCTTGGGGCTTGCCGAAAACAAGGCGGTACTAAGCCACGCTTTCGTGGAAACCGCGAAGGGCAATGGCAGACCATTTCTCGAGATGATGGCCGATGACGTCGTATGGACCATTATCGGCACCACGAGCTGGTCGCGCAGCTATTCCGGCAAGCAGTCAGTGGTCCGCGACTTGCTGACTCCGCTCGCTGCCAATTTCGACGGATCCAATATCGTCACCGCCGAGCGCTTCATTGCCGAGGGCGATTTGGTGGTCGTTGAGGGACGCAATCATAGCGTGACCAAGCGCGGCGACGCCTATGCCAATCGCTACAGCTGGACGTTCCGCTTCGTTGCAGGAAAAGTGGCGGAAATCACCGAATATACTGATACCGATCTGATCGCGCGGGTGCTCGATCCGCTCCCGGCTCAGAGCTGATACGCCACCTCAACGTCGCCCCAGCGGCGGCCGTTGATGATCGCGGGCATATAGACGTTGCGCACGGTCACATAATTGATGCCGTCGCCTTCCTGCCGATAGACCGTCATGAAAAGGGGCGCGGTGCTGCGCTTCGCCGCAGCGTCGGTCGCGTCGTACAGGATGCGGCCGTTGCGGCAATGCGCGGTGTCATGCTCGAGGTCGCCGGTCGGCGCGCGCGAACATTCGGTGATATGCGTCGGCAGAAAGCCGTTCATGTCGCCCGCCGACGACATCTTGATCTCGGGATGCTGCGCGACGATGCGGTCGAACAGCGGACGCCAGTGCGCGTCGGCCCAGTCGCTGAGCGTCGTGCGAAAACGTTCGGGGTTCGAATTCGGGACGCGGACATAATCGGTGTCGAAGAGCTGCTCCATCGACAGCTCGCCGTGCGCGACCGCGCGTTCAGCCAGCCCGACGAATTCATCACGCACTTTCGCCGCCAGGGCGACGATCGCCGAATCCTGCGGGCTGACCCCCGCCGAGATCACCGCGTTGAACATGCGGTTCGACACATGCTCCATCGACAGGATCGAATCGCGCGTACCAACCAAAGTGGAACTATTGTCGCGCACCGAGGTGACGACACCGTCGAGCGCCTCGCGCACCTTTGCCCCATTCGCATGCACCATCGCGCTCGATTGCGCGATGCGGTCGCTCTGGTCGTCGAGCAGCGCGACGAGGTGCGTCGCATCGTGCAACGCGTCGGTGATCGTTTCGAACTGCGCTTCGGCGCGGCTCGACTGTTCGACCCCCGACTGGATTTCGGTCACGAGCCCGCTCGCCTCGGCGGCGAGGCTGCCGATGCTGCGGCGGATCTCGTCGGTCGCGCCGCGCGTGTTCTGCGCCAGCTTCTTCACCTCGGCGGCAACGACCGCGAAGGTGCGGCCGGCATCGCCGGCGCGCTCGGCCTCGATCGCGGCGTTCAAAGCGAGCATGTTCGTGGTCTTGGCGATCTGTTCGATCGACTGGCTGACCTGCTGCACCTGCTCCATCACCGCGGCGAAATTGGTGACATGCGTGCCGAGCCGCGCGACGAGGTCGATCACCGAGCGGAATTCACTGACCGCGGCATTGACACGCTCGGCGCCGGTGTCGAGCTGTTCGCACGCCCGCGCCGAGAGCAATTTCGCCTCGTCAGTGGAATCGGCGATCTGGCGCTGATCGGCCTCGAGGCTGACGACATATTCTTCGAGCCGCCCGAGCTCGCCGATCTGCCGGTCCATCTGGTCGGTCGCCAGCTTGATCCGCCCCGCGGCGTCGCTGCACCCAACGGCGAGCTCGCCGCAGTCGCTCGCGACCGACTGGTCGAGTATCTGCGCCGCCGGATTGATCGGATCGAATTTCATTGCGCCACCCACATCAAATTGATCGCGATGCTATGCCCGACAATGGTTAACGCGGGGTCAACCCGCGGCGCTTTACGCGAACGTAAAGTAAGTTGCGCGCCGCGCCCGAACGCGATACGCCTGCGCCATGTTTTTCGGCTTTCTCGACGAGCTTCGCGCCGCGGGCATTCCCGCCAGCCTGAAAGAGCATCTGATGCTGCTGGAGGCGCTCGACCGCGAGGTGATCGACCGCAGCCCCGAGCAATTCTATTACCTCAGCCGCGCGATCTATGTGAAGGACGAGGGTCTGCTCGACCGTTTCGACCAGGTGTTCAACAAGGTCTTCAAGGGGATCATCTCCGACTATGGCCAGAACCCGGTCGACGTGCCCGCCGACTGGTTGAAGGCGGTCGCCGAGAAATTCCTGACGCCCGAGGAAATGGCGGCTATCGAGTCGCTCGGCGACTGGGATAAGATCATGGAGACGCTGAAAGAGCGGCTCGAGGAACAGCAGAAGCGCCACGAGGGCGGCAGCAAGTGGATCGGCACCGGCGGCACCTCGCCCTTCGGCAATTCGGGCTATAATCCCGAGGGCGTGCGGATTGGCGGCGAGAGCAAGCATAAGCGCGCGCTCAAGGTCTGGGAAAAGCGCGAGTTCCAGAATCTCGACAACACCAAGGAACTCGGCACCCGCAACATCAAGATCGCGCTTCGCCGGCTGCGCAAATTCGCGCGCGAGGGCGCGGCCGACGAGCTCGACATTCCGGGGACGATCGACGGCACCGCGCGGCAGGGCTGGCTCGACATCAAGATGCGCCCCGAACGGCGCAACGCGGTGAAATTGCTGCTGTTCCTCGACGTCGGCGGATCGATGGACCCGTTCATCAAGCTCTGCGAGGAACTCTTCAGCGCGGCGACGACCGAATTCAAGAATCTCGAATTCTTCTATTTCCACAACTGCCCCTACGAAGGCGTGTGGAAGGACAATAAGCGCCGCTGGTCCGAACGGCACCAGATGTGGGATATCCTCCACAAATATGGCCATGATTATAAAGTGATCTTCGTCGGCGACGCGTCGATGTCGGCCTATGAAATCACCCATCCGGGCGGCAGCGTCGAGCATTTCAACGAGGAATCGGGCGCGGTCTGGCTCCAGCGGATCACCCATGTCTATCCCGCCGCGGTGTGGCTCAACCCCGTGCCCGAGGCGCATTGGGGCTACACCCAGTCGGTGAAGCTGATCAAACAGCTGATGAGCGACCGCATGTATCCGCTCAGCCTCGCCGGGCTGGACGATGCGATGCGCGAGCTGACGCGAAAGCATTGACGCGGCGCATGACGCTTCGCCGGCAATATCAGCGCTGGTTCGGCCGTTACCAAATCAAGGATCCGCGGCCGATTGCCGCGGGATCACCCTATACTTTCGAACTTCCGTCGGAGAATGAGCTGCTCGCGGTCGCGCCTGGCGACCTCGTCAAGCTGTTGTTCCGGTCGATTCCGGCCGGTGAATGGGAAACCGAGCGCATGTGGGTCATCGTGACCGACGCCGATGGCGCGAATATGGCCGGGACGCTCGACAATGAACCAAGCGACATGCCGCAGCTCAAGGCCGGCGACCGCATAAATTTCTGTCGCGACCACATCATCGATATCATATGGGACGATGATCGCGTCACACCGCCGCCGCCCTCCCCCCGCAGCCGCGACTATTGGGACCGCTGTTTCGTCGACAATGCGATCCTTGACGGCCGGCGAAAGGTCGAGTTTCTGTATCGCGAAGAACCCGAACCGCCGCGCGAGGGTGATAAGTTTCCCGACAGCGGCTGGCGGATCGAGAGTGACCCGCCCGAGTTGTCCGACATTGAGAGCAGCAGTCCGCCTTTCAGCTATGTTGCGCTCGGCGCGGTGCTGAACCGCGACGATAGCTGGCTGCACCTGATCGACGAACCGGTCGGCAATGCCTTCGAGCGCGACCCGGGCACGGGCCAGTTCGTCCCGGCCGAAATGCCGATCGACGACTCCGAGTGAAATCGCTCGAAATCACCAGCCCCTCCGGCTAATCCCCGAAGATGATCGACCTCCCCCTCGTCACCATCCTGCTCCTCACCGGCTTCATCAACCTCATCGGCGCGCTTGCCTATGCCGCGCGCATTGCCGGCGTCCGCACACGGCGCATCGCGATGTCGTTCGCGCTGTTCAACATCCTCGTGCTCTTTTCGCGCACCTCGAACAGCTTCCTCGGCCCCTTCCTCGCCAAGCGCATCGAGACGCGCATCCACGACGGCAGCGGCGCCCAGCTCTTCATCGACATGCAGTTCGTGCTCGCCGCGGCGAGCGTCGCGACACTGATCGGCATCCTGCTCGTGCCCACGGGGCAGCGCATGTTCGCGGCTGCGATCGGCTGGTATCAGGACAACCGCTCGACGACGAAGCTCGCACTGAAGGCCGCGAGCCCAAGCGGCCTGCGCACATTGGGCCGATCGCTGACCTTCCCCAGCCTGTCGCACCTCCGGAGCTGGAAGATGCCCAAGGGCATCGGCTGGGGCGTGCTCATCGCGAACTGCCTCGCGCAATCCTTGCTCGCGGTGGGCGTCGTCGCGTCGCTCTATGCCGGCTATCTCGCCCCCGAATTTCGCGTCACCGCGTCGCAGCTCTCGGCGCTGATCAACGGCTTCGCGACGATCCTCCTGTTCGCCTTCATCGACCCGCAATTGTCGGTGATGACCGACGATGCGGTCGAGGGCAAAGTCGACGAGGCCGATTTCCGCCGCGCGATCACGCTGATCTCGCTGAGCCGCCTCGCGGGCACAGTCCTGGCGCAGGCGCTGCTGCTGCCCGCCGCGCTGCTGATCGCGTGGGTCGCCGTGCATGTCTGACACGCAGCGCGGCCACAGCCGCTTCCATGCCGTCCGAGCGCGGCTGGAGGCGATGGCGGTAACACCCGGGCCGCGCGGCTGGTTTCTCGAATTCCTCGTCTTCGGCTTCAAACAGGGATGGGCGTGCCTGTTCGGCGCGCTGATGCTCGCGCTCTTGCTCGGCACCCATCTCTTCTGGCCCGACGACGCGCCGCTCCACCGCTATGACGCGATCACGATCGGCGCGGTGATGATCCAGCTCGGCATGCTCGCCCTCCGGCTCGAGACCCCGAAAGAAGCGCTCGTCATCCTGATGTTCCATATCGTCGGCACCGTGATGGAGCTGTTCAAGACCGCCGCGGGGTCATGGCAATATCCCGAGGCGAGCCTGCTCCACATCGGCGCGGTGCCGCTCTTCTCGGGCTTCATGTACGCCGCCGTCGGCAGCTATATCGCGCGTGTCTGGCGCATCTTCGACTTCCGCTATTCGGGCTACCCGCCCGCGTGGACGAGCTACGCGCTGGCGGCGGCGATCTACGTCAATTTTTTCGCGCACCACTGGCTATACGACATCCGCTGGTTCCTCTTCGCCGCGACCGCGCTGCTCTTCTGGCGCTGTCAGGTGTGGTTCCGCCCGCTGCACGTCCACCGCCGCATGCCGTTGCTCGTCGGCTGGGGCCTCGTCGCTTTGTTCATCTGGTTCGCCGAAAATATCGGCACCTTCGCGCGCGCCTGGACCTATCCGAGCCAGAACGACGGCTGGCACATGGTCGGCGTGGAGAAGCTCGGCAGCTGGTATCTGCTGATGATCATCTCGTTCGTGCTTGTCAGCCTCGTCCAGCGGCCGAAGACACCGGATTAACCGAACGGCTTGTCGATCGACGGCGGCGGTTCGCTGAACCACTTCGGCCCGCTGTCGGTCATATGGAAGCAGTCCTCGAGCCGGATACCGAACTCGCCGGGGATATAGATACCGGGTTCGTTCGAGAAACACATGCCGGGCGCAAGCTTCGTCGTTTCACCGCGCACGAGGTTGACCGGCTCGTGCCCGTCGAGCCCGATGCCATGGCCGGTACGGTGCGAGGTGCCGGGCAGCTTGTAGCCGGGCCCCCAACCGAGGCTCTCATAATAGGCGCGCACCGCGTCATCGACCTTGCCCGCGGGGGTGCCGAGCTTTGCCGCGGCGAAAGCGACATCCTGTCCCTTGCGCATCTGGTCCCACACTTGCCGCTGGCGCGCCGTCGCCTTGCCATAAACAAAGCTGCGCGAAATATCGGATTGATAGCCATGCACCGTCGCGCCGCAGTCCATGAGCACGACCTCGCCGCTCTTGACCGCCTGCGGCTTACCGCTGCCGTGCGGATAGGCACTCGCCTCGCCGAGCAGGATCAGCTCGAACTCGCTCTTGCCGCCGAGCGCGATGGTCGCGGCCTTCATAATCGCCCCGATGTCGGCGGGGGGCATTCCCGCCTCGACCCGCGGCGCGGTGTGGCGATAGGCGGCGAGCGTGATGTCGGCAGCGATCTGCATCAGCGCGATTTCGGCGGGCGACTTGTGCATCCGGCACCCGCGCACCACAGGAGCGCCGTTGACGACCGTTGCCTCCGGCATCGCTTTTTCGAGGCCGTCGACCGCGAAATAGCGGACCGTCTCCTCGACCCCGATCCGGCCCTTCGCCAGCCCGCGCTTGCCGAGCCAGGCGGCGACCGCTGCGAGCGGATTCTCATCCTCGTTCCAGGTCAGCACCTCGGCGTCGACGCCCAGACTCTCGCGCACCGACGGTTCCTCGAAGAAGGGCGTGACGACCGCGAACTCGCCCTCGCGCGTCAGCACCGCGGCGGTCAGCCGTTCGCTGCGCCACCATTCGACGCCGGTGAAATAGATGAGGCTCGACCCGGGCTCGATCAGCAGCGCCCCGATATCGTTCGCGCGCATCAGTTCCTTCGCCTTGGCGATCCGCGCCATGCGTTCGGCCTTGCCAATCGGGACAGCCTTCGCGGCGAGATTGGGAAGGCCGGCGGTATCGGCGGCGAACACCGGCGCGGGCAAAGCCGCTGCCAGCCCGCCAATTGCCGCGGTGCCGAGGAATTGCCGTCGGTGCATTATCATCCCCTTCGTCAGTAGATTAGCAGATCGGCGATTTCGTCGCGCCACGCAGCCTCATCGGGCAGCGCCAGCGCATCGAGATCGCCCGCCACCGCGCCCGCATCGTCGACCCACTGGCGCAGGCCGGGGCCGCCGTTGATCACGTCGATCGCGAGCACATCGTCGGTATATTCATATTTGAAATCCTTGCCGCGCCAGATCGGATAGTCCGGATAGAGGCTGCGGATCGCCTTGAAGCCGAGCGCCTGCACGCGCCATGGCTGGAACGCATTATCGTCGTACCACGGCCCGTCGGCATGGATATGCACGCCGCTGTTGAGCTGGCCGACATGCTTGTGAAAGGTCGGCTGGAACCAGATGTCGCGGAGCTTGCATCCGCCGAGCCATTGCGGCGCCAGCCGCTGCATTTCGGCGATCACCGCCTTGGCGTCGATATCGGGCGCGCCGAACAGTTCGAGCGGGCGTGTCGTCCCCCTGCCCTCGCTCAAGGTCGCGCCCTCGACCATCACCGTTCCGGCATAAGCGCGCGCCATATTCACGTTGGCGGCGTTGGGGCTGGGATTGATCCACACGCGGTCCGTGGGCCAGCCGAAGCCGGGGCCCTTCGGGTCCCAGCCGTCCATCGCGATGACGCGATAGTCGACGTCGAGCCCGAAGTGGCGGATGAACCAGTGCCCGATCTCGCCCATCGAGAGGCCATGACGCATCACCATCGGCCCGGCGCCGACGAAACTTTCCCAGCCGGGCAGAAGCCGCGTGCCCTCGACCGGGCGCCCCGCGGGGTTCGGCCGGTCGAGCACCCACACCGCCTTGCCATGCTGCGCCGCGGCTTCGAGGATGTAGAGCAAGGTCGTGACATAGGTGTAGATGCGGCAGCCGAGGTCCTGCAGGTCGACCAGGATCACGTCGAAAGTGTGCATCGACTGGCCCGAGGGGCGGCGCACCTCGCCATAGAGGCTGAACACTGGCATGCCGTAGGTCGGATCGGTGAAGTCGGGCGACTCCATCATATTGTCCTGAAGGTCACCGCGCACGCCATGCTGCGGTCCGAACACCGCGGTGATGTCGAGCCCCGAAGCGACGAGCGCATCGAGGCTGTGCGTCAGGTCGGCGGTGACCGAGGCGGGGTGCGCGAGCAGCGCGACGCGCTTTCCTTCGAGCGGTTTGCGAAGCGCCGGGTCGGCGAGCAGGCGGTCGATGCCGAAGTGAACAGTCATGCCGCGTCGGGTGCCCCAAGCGTGAGCGCAAAGCAATCGGGATGATGGAAGTCGGGTTTGCCCGGCGGGTGCGCGAGCGCCCAATAGCTTTTGGTGCCGTCGAGCTCTTCGATTACCGCGGACAGTGCCAATTTTGCGCCATTGTCGGGAAAAATCCCGGGCTCGACGCGCAGCGCATAGCTTTGATCGCCCTTCTCTGCCGCCATTTCCCATGGGGCGAGGTCGTCCGCGCGCAAGAGCGATCGATAATCGTCGAACTGGTAACAGGCCCAGCGGCCATCGGGCGAGTAATTGAACTCGGTGTAATCGGGCTCGCCGTCCTCGGTCAGGAACGCCTCGAAGCAGGTGCTTTCCCAAAGGCCATCGGTCGCACTGTCGGCGATCACGAGCTCGCCCTGACCATCGGGCAGCACCAGCGCCGCGGTCGCGCCATCGACGATGAAGCGCAACGCGAAACCGTCGTCGAACGACAGCGACACTTCGACCGCGACGGCGCGCACGGCCTTGCCCGGCGTGCCGGGGTGACAGATCAATTCCCTGCGCATGCTATCCAAATATCAAACCCCATGCTAAGCGCCCGCGCGTTATGACGAACTATAAATCCGACCTGCTGCGCCTCCTCGACGAGCGAGGCTATATCCATCAGACGACCGACGCGGAAGGGCTCGATGCGCTCGCCGCCAAACAGGTCGTCCCCGGATATATCGGCTTCGACGCAACCGCACCGTCGCTGCACGTCGGCAGCCTCGTTCAGATTATGATGCTGCGCCGCCTGCAACAGACGGGGCACAAGCCCGTCGTGCTGATGGGCGGCGGGACGACGCGCATCGGCGACCCGACCGGCCGCGACGAAAGCCGCAAGATGCTGTCGGACGAAACGATCGCCGCGAACATCGCGTCGATCTTCAGCATCTTCCAGCAATATCTGACCTTCGGCGACGGCCCGACCGACGCGGTGATGGTCGACAACCAGGACTGGCTCGGCCAGCTCGGTTATATCGAGCTGCTGCAGGAAGTCGGCACGCATTTCACGATCAACCGCATGATGACCTTCGATTCGGTCAAGCTGCGGCTCGAACGCGAACAGCCGATGACCTTCCTCGAATTCAACTACATGATCCTGCAGGGCTATGATTTCCGCCATCTGTCGAAGACGATGGACATGCGGTTGCAAATGGGCGGGTCCGACCAGTGGGGTAATATCGTCAACGGGATGGAACTCGGCCGCCGGATGGACGGCGCCGACCTTTACGGCCTCACGACTCCGCTGCTGACCACCGCTGCGGGAACCAAAATGGGCAAAACCGCCGCCGGCGCGGTGTGGCTTAATCCCGAACAACTGTCCCATTTTGACTATTGGCAGTTCTGGCGCAACACCGACGACCGCGACGTCGGCAAGTTCCTGAAGCTCTTCACCGATCTGCCGCTCGAGGAGATCGCACGGCTCGAAGCGCTCGAAGGCGCGGAGATCAACGAGGCGAAGAAGATCCTTGCGAACGAAGCGACCGCGATGTGCCGCGGCGCGGACGCCGCAAAGGCGGCCGCCAAGACCGCGACGCAAACCTTTGAAAAGGGACAAATCGGTGGCGATCTTCCGCAGGCCGTCGCGCCCGCCGAGGGGATCAGCGTCGTCGATGCGCTGCGCGAACTCGGCTTCGCGGGCTCGAACAAGGAGGCGCGCCGCAAGCTCGACGAGGGCGCGGTGAAGGTCGACGGCGTCGTCATTCGCGACCCGCAACACCTGATCCAGCCTGGCGCGGACCCCGTTCCGCTTAGCTTCGGGTCAAAAAAACATGGCCTTGTGACGCGCTAGCGCGCAGGGAACGTTTACGACTTCTTCAGCAATCGGATGGATCGTCATGGCCAAATCAACAAGGTCCACGAATATGCGCAAGATCGACACGAGCAAGGCCCATTATGTCGGCCTCGACCAGCGGATCGCTCCGCGTAGCGACGTCTATTGCCGCCTGCCCTTCGTCATGCCCGACGGACGGCAGGAAATGTGCACCTGCGTCAACATCAGCGCCGACGGTATGCTGATGCGCTTCGAACGCGGGCTGGAGATCGGCGACCTTGTCGTGCTCCGCATGCCCATCATCGGCCGCACCTCGGCGAAGGTCGTCTGGTCGCTCGCCGGCAAGACGGGTTTGCAGTTCGAAAAATCGATTTCGGTCGAAGATTATCTGCCGATGATCCGCGCCATGGGCGCACGCGGGGATGTCAACTAAACACTTAGCAGAGATCGGCTTCTTCTCCCCTCCCGCTTGCGGGAGGGGGACTATCATCCACTCCTCAATAGCGGCACCGCGGCATCCCGCTCGAACAGATAGAGGCAGTGCCGCACCGCATCGGCACGGACGCCGTCCATCCCGCCATCCCGCTCGACGAACAGCCGCGCATCGTCATGCGCGACCGGCAGCAGCCGCACCAGCTGTTCGGGGGTAGCGAGCCGGTAGTCGGCATCTCCCGACTGCTTGAGCCCGAGCAGTTCGCCACCGCCGCGCAGCTCGAGATCCTTTTCGGCAATCACGAAACCGTCGTTCGTATCGCGCATCAACGCGAGCCGCTCACGCGCGGTTTCAGACAGATTTTGTGAGCGCAGCAAGAGGCACACCGATTTCGCCGCCCCGCGCCCGACACGGCCGCGGAGTTGATGGAGCTGCGCAAGCCCAAAATTCTCGGCATGTTCGATGATCATCAGGCTGGCGGCAGGCACATCGACCCCGACCTCGATCACCGTGGTCGCTACGAGGACACCGATTTCACCCGCCTGGAAACGCGCCATGACGTCGTCTTTTTCGGGGCCTTTCATCCGCCCGTGGACCAGCCCGACGCGCGCATCCCCCAGCCGCGCGCGGAGCAATGCCGCACGGTCCTCAGCCGCAGCCAACTCGCTCCCTTCGCTCTCGGCGACGAGCGGACATACCCAATAGGCCTGCGCGCCGCTCGCGAGATGGCGGTCGAGGCTGTCGACGACGTCGTCGAGCCGGTCGAGCGAAATGACGCGCGTATCGACCGGGGTGCGCCCCGGCGGCATCTCGTCGATCTGCGACACGTCCATCTCGCCATGATTGGCAAGCTGCAGCGTGCGCGGGATCGGCGTCGCGGTCATCACGAGCAGGTGCGGCGGGCGCGCCGCCTTTTGCGTGAGCATCAACCGCTGCGCGACGCCGAAGCGATGCTGCTCGTCGACGACGACGAGCGCGAGATCCTTGTACGTCACCGCCTGCTGGAAGATCGCGTGGGTGCCGACGAGGATATCGATGCTGCCGTCGGCGAGGCCCATCAACGTCGATTCGCGCGCCTTGCCCTTGTCGCGCCCGGTGAGGATCGCAAGGTTCACCGGCAGGCCGCCGAGCATGCGCTGCAACGTCGCAAAATGCTGGCGCGCCAGAATCTCGGTCGGGGCGAGCAGCGCCGCCTGCGTCCCCGCCTCGACCGCCGCGAGCATCGCGCGCAAGGCGACGAGCGTCTTGCCCGACCCGACGTCGCCCTGCAGCATGCGCAGCATCGGCGTGTCCTCTGTCATATCGCCCGCAATCTCGCGCCCGACGCGTTCCTGCGCGCCGGTCAGCCCGAATGGCAGCTTCAGCGCGTCGGTCAGCCGGCCATCGCCACGGATCGCCCTGCCCTTGCGTGTCCGAAGCCCCTGACGGATCAGCATCAGCGCGACCTGGCTCGCGAAAATCTCGTCGTAGGCGAGCCGGTCGCGCGCGGCTTCGTCGCGCGGGCTGGCATGGGCACGCTCCATCGCCTCGCTCCACGCGGGCCAGCCGCGGCTGGCCAGCAAGGGCGCGTCGATCCATTCGGCGAGCTCGGGCCGCCGTTCGAGTGCCACCGCGCCAAGCTGCGACAACCGCGCGTTGGTGAGGCCTTCGGTCAGCGGATAGACGGGTTCGTGCACCGCGATGCCGTCCTCGTCGCCCGGCTCGGCGACATGGTCGGGGTGCACGATCTGGCGCATGTCGCCGTACATATCGAGCCGACCCGACACGCGCCGCGTCTCGCCCAAGGGAAAAAGTTTTCGCGCCAGCCCCGACGCGCGCCCGAAATAGACGAGCCGGACATGGTCGCCGGCGCTGTCGAACGCCTCGACGCCGAAGGGCGCTCGCGGGGATCGGCCGGGGCGATAATCCTGCGCGGTCAGCTCGACGATGATCGCCTGTCCGACCTGCGCCTGATCGAGCCGGTCGACCGGAAAGCGCGAGATCAGCCCCGTCGGCAAATGAAACAGTATATCGACGACGCGCTCCAGCCCCAGCCGCGTCAGCGGCTTGGCAAGCTGCGGCCCGACGCCTTTCAGGTCGGTGAGCGCGGCAAAGAGCGGATTGAGTATCTCGGGTCGCATGGCTAGGGCGTGTCTAGCCCCCACATTCCGTTCGTGTCGAGCGAAGTCGAGACACCCCGCGTTTGCGCCGGACCGACGGGCATCTCGACTTCGCTCGATGCGAACGGATTTCGGGATGGCCGTTGAAGAAGTTCGAGAGAAGAAGACAAGGCCCGCCATGCAAGACCGCCTCAAACGCCTGAAATTCCGCGCCTGGCACCGCGGCACGCGCGAGGCCGATTATATGATCGGCGGCTTCTTCGACCGCTATTCCGCCGATTGGGGAGACGAGGAACTCGCCTGGTACGAAGCCGTTGTCGAGGAAGACGACGTCGACATCATGGCGTGGGCGCTCGGCACCGGTCAGCCGCCCGCGCATCTCGACCGGCCGGAGATGATCGCCGCGATGCGCCGCCTGGACTATATCCCGCTGCCATGACGATGCCCGCCGCCGACATTTTTGCCGCGATCGGATCGGCGTCGGCGCCGCTGACGCTGGCGCGCGCCGCCGACGGCTTCCTGCCGCTGTTGCTCGCCGACCTCGCGCGGGCGAGCGACAAGCGTCTCGTCTATGTCGCGACCGACGATAGCGCGATGCAGGCGATCGCCGACGCCGCGCCCTTCTTCGCGCCCGACCTCATCGTCCACCGCTTCCCGGCGTGGGACTGCCTGCCCTACGACCGCGCGGGGCCGTCGATGCGCGTCAGCGCCGATCGGCTCGCGACCCTCTCCGCGCTGCAACTCCCGCCGAAACGCGGCGAGCTGATCCTCACCACCGTCGCCGCGATCACCCAGCGCACGCTGACGCCGTTCCGCATCCGCCAGCTCGCGACGACGCTCGCAGCGGGGCAGCGGATCGACCGCGATGCGCTCGCCGAATTGCTGGTGTCGAATGGCTTCAGCCGCGTCGATACCGTCGCCGACCAGGGCGAGTTCGCGGTGCGCGGCGGTATCCTCGATCTCTTCCCCGCGGGCGAGGAAACGGGCCTGCGCGTCGATTTCTTCGGCGACGAGATCGAAAGCATCCGCCGTTTCGACCCCGCCGACCAGCGCAGCCTTGGCCCCGCGAAGGCATTGCAGCTTCTCCCGGCGTCCGAAACTTTGCTCGACGAAGCGACGATCAAGCGCTTCCGGTCGGCCTATCGCGACCTGTTCGGCGGACAGTCGACCGGCGATCCGCTCTATCAGGCTGTGAGCGACGGGCGTCGCCAAGCAGGCATGGACCATTGGCTGCCGCTGTTCGAGGAACGGCTGGCGACCTTGTTCGACCATATCGATCCCGCGACCCCGGTGCTGCGCGGCCACCGCACCGAGGCAACCGCCGAGACACGCTTCGCCGCGATCGCCGATTATCATGCGAACCGCGTCGCCGCCGAACGCGAGTCGCCCGGCAGCTATCGCCCGCTCGCACCCGAGACGCTCTATCTGACCGAAGAGGAATGGGCCGGAGCCTCGGCGGATCGACCGATCCATATCGTCACACCGTTCGACGTCCCGCCCGCCGCGACGGTCGTCGACCTCGAAACCTTCGCCGCGCGCGATTTCACCCCCGAACGCACGGCCGATCTCAACGTCTATGACAAGGTCGCCGACCATCTGTCCGACGAACGCCGCAAGGGCCGCCGCACGATCATCGCCAGCTATTCGGGCGGCGCGCGCGAGCGCCTGTCGGGGCTGCTGCGCGACCATGGCGTCACCTCGCTCGCCCCGGCCGAAAGCTGGCAAGATGCCCTCGGCACCGCGTCGTCCGAAAGCGGCGGCGCGACCGCGATGGTCGTCCTTCCGCTCGATCATGGCTTTGCGAGCGACGCGATCAGCCTGCTCACCGAACAGGATATCCTCGGCGAACGCCTCGTCCGCCGTCAGAAGCGCCGCAAGAGCGCCGACGCCTTCCTCGCCGAACTCGCGACACTCAGCGTCGGCGACCTCGTCGTCCACCTCGACCACGGCATCGGGCGCTATGAGGGGCTGACCCAGATCCCCGTCGGGAGCAGCCCGCACGATTGCGTCGCGCTCACTTATTCGGGCGGCGACAAGCTTTACGTCCCGGTCGAAAATCTCGACGTCCTCTCGCGCTACGGCGGCGAGAGCGAGGGCGTCGGCCTCGACAAATTGGGCGGCGAAGCATGGCAGCGCCGCAAGGCGCGGATGAAGGAGCGCATCCGCGAGATCGCGGGCGAACTGCTCGCGACCGCGGCGCAGCGCGCACTGCGTTCGGGCGAATTGCTCGCGCAGGATGCCGCCTATCCGGCCTTCGCCGACCGCTTCCCCTATCAGGAAACCGACGATCAGGACCGCGCGATCGGCGATGTCCTCGCCGATATGGCATCGGGGCGCCCGATGGATCGGCTCGTCTGCGGCGACGTCGGCTTCGGCAAGACAGAGGTCGCGCTGCGCGCCGCCTTTGTCGCCGCGATGGCGGGGGTACAGGTCGCGGTGGTCGTGCCCACCACCCTGCTCGCGCGCCAGCATTACACGAACTTCGCCGAGCGTTTCAAAGGCTTCCCGGTCAACATCGGCCGCCTGTCGCGCCTCGTCCCGGCGGGTGAAGCACAAAAGACGCGCGATGGCCTGTCGAGCGGACACATCGACATCGTCGTCGGCACGCATGCGGTGATCGCGAAATCGGTCGAATTCAAGAATCTCGGCCTCGTCATCGTCGACGAGGAACAGCGCTTCGGCGTCGTCCACAAGGAGCGGCTGAAGCAGCTCAAGACCGACGTCCATGTCCTCACCCTCACCGCGACGCCGATTCCGCGCACGCTGCAAATGGCGATGTCGGGGCTGCGCGAACTCAGCGTCATCCAGACGCCGCCGGTCGACCGCCTCGCGGTCCGCACCTATGTGGCGCCATGGGATCCTGTGGTGATCCGCGAAGCGCTGCTCCGCGAACATGACCGCGGCGGGCAAAGCTTCTTCGTCACCCCGCGGATCAAGGATCTGCCCGATATCGAGGCGTTCCTGCGGACGCGGGTGCCCGAGATCAAATATGTCGTCGCGCACGGCCAGATGGCGCCGGGCGAGGTCGAGGAGCGGATGAGCGCCTTTTACGACCGCAAATATGACGTACTCGTCTCGACGACGATCGTCGAAAGCGGGCTCGATATCCCGAGCGCGAATACGCTGATCGTCCACCGCGCCGACCGCTTCGGCCTCGCGCAGCTTTACCAGCTCCGCGGCCGCGTCGGGCGCTCGAAGACGCGCGCTTACGCCTATCTCACGACGCTCGAAGGCGGCGCGATCACCGACACCGCCGAAAAGCGGCTCAAGCTGCTCGGCGATCTCGATACGCTCGGCGCGGGCTTCCAGCTCGCGAGCCACGACCTCGACATTCGCGGCGCGGGCAACCTCGTCGGCGACGAGCAGTCGGGGCATATCCGCGAAGTCGGCTTCGAACTGTACCAGTCGATGCTCGAAGAGGCGATTCTGGTCGCCAAGGCCGAGGGCGCCGGAAAGCTGCCGCCGCGCGAGGCGCTGTCTCCGGTCATCACCGTCGACGCGCCGATCCTGATCCCCGAGGATTATGTTCCCGACCTGCCGCTGCGCATGGCGCTCTATCGCCGCCTCAACGATGCACAGGATCGCCCGGCGCTCGACGCCTTTGCGGCCGAGATGATCGACCGCTTCGGCCCATTGCCGCCCGAAACCGCGAACCTCGTCCAGTTGATGGAGATCAAGGCGAACGCCAAGCTCGCGGGCATCGCCAAGCTCGACGTCGGCACCAAGGGCGCGCTCGTCAGCTTCCATGGCGACGCGTTTGCCAACGTCCCGGGGCTGATCGCCTATGTCGAACGGCTGAAGGGCCGTGCGCGCATTCGCCCCGACAACAGACTGTCGATCAGCGGCGACTGGATGAGCACCGGCGCACGATTGAACGGCGCGCTGCAGCTATCGAAGGGTTTGGGGAAACTGGCGAAGCAGGTCGCCTAGGAAAATGTCGTACCCCGGCGAAAGCCGGGGCCCATCTCCCGCCGCTGCGGCAAGAACCACGCCCAGGTGATGGACCCCGGATCAAGTCCGGGGCACAGCTATTTCTGAGCGGTAAGCAATCCCAGCAACTGATCCGCCGGCACCGGCCCCGACTTCAAAAACCCCTGCCAGGTCGCAACCCCCAGCTCGGTCAATCGGGCAAGCTGGCGCTCATTCTCGATCCCCTCGGCGACCACGAGCAGCCCCAGCGCGCGCGCGAGGTCGACGATCGCGCGCACGACGATGCGGTCGCGGTCGCTGCCGTCGATCGTGCGGGTAAAGCCGCTATCGATCTTGAGATAATCGATCGGCAGCCGCGCGAGCAGCGACAGGCTGGAATAGCCGGTGCCGAAATCGTCGATCGCGACCGCGACGCCGAGCGCGCGAATCTGCGCCAGCTGGTCGGCGGCGCTCGCCGGGTCGCTGAGCATCGCCTGCTCGGTCAGCTCGAGCGTCAACCGGTCGGGGTCGACCTTTGCCGCCTTCGCCATCGCGGCGAAGCGGCCGGCAAATTCGGGATCGCCCAGGTCGGCGGCGGTGATGTTGAGCGATACGCGCAGCTTCGCCAGCGCTTTGGGCCAGCTCGCCATTTCGGCGAGCGCGACGCGGTGCGCATGTTCGGTGAGCTCGCATTCAAGCCGTGCGGCGCGCGCCGCGGTAACCAGCGGCCCCGCGCCGAGCAGGCCAAGCTCGGGATGCTGCCAGCGCAGCAGCGCCTCGACGCCGGTCATCTCGCCGGTCGCGACGTCATATTGCGGCTGGTAATGGATCACGACCTCGTTCTGCGACAGCGCGGCATGGACCATCACCCCGTCGCGCGCCGACGCCGGCCGCGCCAGCTGGTCGCCCGCAGCACGCAATTGCTCGGCGACCGACTCATCGCGCGTGATCAGCGCCGCGGCGATGCGGATCGACAGGCGGCCGTTCGGATCGCCGACGATCGGTTCGGCCAGCGCGACGTGGAGCGCGCGCTCCTGCGCGCGAAGCGCACCGAGCGACATCGGTGTCGACGGAACGATCAGGAAACGCGGACCGTCGAGCCGGTCGACGCACGATCCTTGCCCGAATTCGTCGCTCGCGAAATTTTCGAGCCGCCGCCCGATCTCTTCGAGCACCGAATCGCCCGTTGCCGTCCCCGCGCTGTTGTTGATGCGCGCCATCTGGTCGACCTGGACCAGGATGACGCCGGCGTCGGCATCATGGCGCGCGTGCAGGGCTTCGAGTTTGCGGGCGCAGGCGGAAAGAGATTCGGACAGGCGATTCATCGCATTCCTCTAGCAGGCTTTGCTTGCCAAGTTCCTGCCTTTTGCATCAATATAGGCGCGTGGCTGCCACATTTTCCCATAGCGCCCTACCCGCGGCGCCGCTCATCGACGGACATGGCCGTCGGATCAGCTATTTACGCCTTTCGGTCACCGATCGCTGCGACCTGCGCTGCCGCTATTGCATGGCCGAGGACATGACCTTCCTGCCCAAATCGGCGGTGCTCAGCATCGAGGAAATGGGCAAAATTGCCGAGCGCTTCGTTGCGCGCGGGATCCGCCGCATCCGCCTGACCGGCGGCGAACCGCTGGTCCGGCGCGGGATCGATACGCTCGCGACGCGATTGGGGGCGATGATCGGCCGCGGCCTCGACGAACTGACGCTCACCACCAACGCGATGCGGCTGGCCGAGCATGCGCCGATGCTCGCCGCGGCGGGGGTGCGCCGCATCAACGTCAGCCTCGACACGCTCGACCCCGGGGCCTTTCGTCACATCACCCGCGTCGGCGACCTTGATGTCGCACTGCGCGGCATCGATGCCGCGCGCGCCGCCGGACTGGCGATCAAGATCAACATGGTCGCGCTCGCCGGGCTCAACGAAGACCAACTTCTCCCGATGCTCGATTATTGCGCCGCGACCGGCTGCGACCTGACGCTGATCGAAACGATGCCGCTCGGCGAAGTCGCGGACGACCGCAGCGATCATTATATCCCGCTCCACCATTTCATCGCGCCGCTTCGCGAAACCCGCGCCATTTATCCGGTCGACAAGCGCACCGGCGGCCCGGCGCGCTATTTCGCGGTCGAGAACAGCCCCGTGACGCTCGGGCTGATCACCCCGCTCAGCGACAATTTCTGCGCGACGTGCAACCGCATCCGCCTGACCGTCGAGGGGCGCGTCTATATGTGCCTTGGCCAGGACGATCATGTCGACCTGCGCGCCGCGCTGCGCGACGGCGGCGACGTCGATGGGTTGATTGATGCGGCATTGGCTGGCAAACCCCGCGCGCATGACTTTCATATCGATGGAAAGTCCCAACCGGCGGTCGCGCGTCATATGAGTGCAACGGGCGGCTGAGGGGCCGCCCGCTAGGGGAACCGGACCAATATGCATCGCAAGATTGCGCTCGTCGCATCGAACGCGCCCGCGGCCATGGAGGCGGAAGCCGAACTCCGCCCGCTCTATGACTTCGTGGAATTGGGGGAGGCCGACCTGCTGATCGCGCTCGGCGGCGACGGCTTCCTGCTCCACATGCTGCACCAGTTGCTCGACCAGCGCCGCAGCCTGCCCGTCTTCGGCATGAATCGCGGCACCATCGGGTTCCTGATGAACGAGTTTAGGATCGAGGGGCTGGTCGACCGGCTCGCCGCCGCGCGTCCCTTCCTGATCCATCCTTTGTCGGGCGACATCACGACGATCAGCGGCGAGCGCCACATATTGCCTGCGATCAACGAGATTTCGCTGCTGCGCGAAACGCGCCAGGCGGCGAAGCTCGAGGTGATGATCAACGAAAAGACGATGCTCGAGGAACTGGCGTGCGACGGCGTGCTCGTGTCGACCCCGGCGGGATCGACCGCGTACAACCTCAGCGCCAACGGCCCTATCCTGCCGCTCGAATCCGAGATGCTGGCGCTGACGCCAATCAGCCCCTTCCGCCCCCGCCGCTGGCGCGGCGCGCTTGTTCCCGAATCGACGAGCATCCGCTTCAACGTCCGCGAGGCCGCGAAGCGCCCGGTGAGCGCGGTCGCCGACCAGCGCGAGATCCGCGATGTGAAGACCGTTTTGGTCACCACCGACCGCAGCCGGCCACTGACTTTGCTGTTCGATCCTGACCAGGGCCTCGACGAACGCATCGCGATGGAACAATTTATCGTCTGAGAGTCACAAAAGGCCATAAAAGCCCCTTGATAAAGTTGTCGGTTGGCGGCAAAGGGGCCGCCTTGTCCGCTTCGGCGGCGTGTTCCTCGGTAGCTCAGCGGTAGAGCAATCGACTGTTAATCGATCGGTCGTAGGTTCGAATCCTACCCGGGGAGCCATTTCTTCCAAGACATACGAAAGCCTACGCCAAAGCACCCTAGCTTTGCGCGACGTTTGCCGACGGCACTCCCCCGTACTCCAGGGCAGCGATGAAAAGAGCCTAAACTCTTATCGCAGAGCAGAATATCGTAGGTCGCCCAGACACTGCAACGAGGGAATCGACTTCGCGTAGGCTAGCGAAGAAATACAAGCCATAGTGCCGCCTAGCGCTCCTGCGGACACAGCAGCGTCGCCTTGGCGCCTTCCGGTTACTCTAGCGTAGCGTCTCTGCGCCAACAAGCCGACGAACGACGATCTGCTTTTGGCCGATTTCGGACTGTCCGCTTTTGTCGGGAATCCGAATGAAACGAACATATCCCTTCCCAAATGCCGTTGGGAGCCGAGTCTGGTCCCACGGCCCATTATGCCGGTCCGCTTGGGCCTACCCGGCCCGATTGGCCACCAAATCGTCTACGACCGCCGGATCCGCTAGCGTCGACGTGTCGCCGAGCGCTGCGGTGTCGCCCTCGGCGATCTTGCGTAGGATGCGGCGCATGATCTTGCCCGAGCGGGTTTTCGGCAGGCCCGGCGCGAACTGCACCGCATCGGGCGTCGCGATCGGACCGATCTCGCTCCGCACCCATTTCACGAGCTCGCCGCGTAGCGCGTCGTCGGCGGCGCAACCGGCATTGAGCGTGACATAGGCGTAAATGCCCTGCCCTTTCACATCGTGCGGCATGCCGACCACCGCGGCCTCGGCGACTTTCGGATGGAGCACCAGCGCGCTCTCGACCTCAGCGGTGCCCATGCGGTGCCCGCTGACGTTGATCACATCGTCGACCCGGCCGGTGATCCAGTAGTAGCCATCCTCGTCGCGGCGGCACCCGTCGCCGGTGAAATATGTGCCGGGGTAAGCCGTAAAATAGGTCTGAATGAAGCGCTCGTGATCGCCCCAGACGGTTCGCATCTGCCCCGGCCAGCTCCGCACGATGACGAGATTGCCCTCGGCGGCGCCGGGCAGGATATGCCCCTCGCCATCGACGAGTTGCGGATCGACGCCCGGCAGCGGCTTCGTCGCGCTGCCCGGCTTGAGCGCGGTCGCTCCCGGCAGCGGCGCGATCATCGCGCCGCCGGTCTCGGTCTGCCACCATGTGTCGACGATCGGGCAGCGGCCTTCGCCCACCACCGCATGATACCAGCGCCACGCCTCGGGATTGATCGGCTCGCCGACCGTGCCGAGCAGTTTGAGCGATTTGCGGCTCGTCCTTGCCACGAAGGCGTCGCCGTCCTTCATCAACGCGCGTAGCGCGGTGGGGGCGGTGAAGAGGGTGTGGACCTGGTGCCGGTCGACCACCTGCCAGATGCGGCTCGCGTCAGGCCAGTTGGGCAGCCCTTCGTACATCAAGGTCGTCGCGCCATTGGCGAGCGGGCCATAGAGGATGTAGCTGTGGCCGGTGACCCAGCCGATGTCGGCGGCGCACCACCACACATCGCCGGGGCAATAGTCGAAGCAGAGTTCGTGCGTCAGGCTTGCCCAGAGCAGATAGCCCGCGCTGCTGTGCAAAACACCTTTGGGCTTGCCGGTTGAACCGGAGGTATAGAGGATGAACAGCGGATCCTCAGCGTTCATTTCCTCGGGCGGGCAGTCGGCGGAGACACCCATCGCGGCATCGTGATACCAAATGTCGCGGCCTTCGGTCATCGCAACCGCGCCGCCGGTTGCCCGCACGACGACCACTTTCTCCAGCGCCGGTGCGCGCCAGGCCGCCTCGTCGACATTGGCCTTGAGCGCGATGCGCTTGCCGCCGCGGCGTCCTTCGTCGGCGGTGATCACAACGCGGCTGTCGCAATCGGTGATGCGGCCCGCCAGCGCCTCGGGCGAGAAGCCGCCGAACACCACCGAATGGATCGCTCCGATCCGCGCGCAGGCGAGCATCGCAAACGCCGCTTCGGGGATCATCGGCATATAGATGGTGACGCGGTCGCCCTTGTGGACATCCTGCGCTTTCAGGACGTTGGCGAAGCGGCAGACCTCGCGGTGCAACTCGCGCCAGGTGATACGGCGCGGGTCTTCGGCGGGATCGTCGGGTTCCCAGATGATCGCGACATCATCCCCGCGTTTCAACAGATGCCGGTCGATGCAATTCGCCGCGACGTTGAGCGTGCCGTCGGCGAACCACTCAATACGGAAATCGCCTTCATCGAACGACCAGTCGCCCGCCTTGCCCGGCGCCTTCATCCAGTCGAGCCGCTTCGCCTGCTCCAGCCAGAACGCCTCCGGCTCTGCGAGCGAGGTTTCGTACATTGCGGCGTAGGCGGCTTCGCCGAGCGCCCGCTCTGTCCACGCCGCCGGAACCGGATACACGTCGGACACGCGCTTTTCCTCCGTCATTGGCCGCGGATCGGAAGCACGGGTGCGCGGGCGGCGGGAAGCGAAACCTTGAGTTCCGCGGCAAGCGTCGGCGCGATCTGCCGCATGTCGATCACGCCCAGGTTATGGCCCGCGGCGATCCCCGGTCCCGTGATGAAGAAGGACGAATGCATGTCGGGACGCACCGTCCGTGTCGAAAAGGCGCCATGCGCGCCGCCTTTGGACGGCTTCACAATCGGCCCTGTCATCGCGTTGGCCATCCGGTATCCCGGCTTGAACGCCACGACATATTCGGCCGCCGGGGGAAGCCCGCGGTTGGCATATTCGTCGCGAGCATAGATGCGCTCGATCCCGTTCGCCGGGTCGGCCGCCAGCTTTTGCAGATATTCGCCGACGCGCGCTTTCGTCTTCTCGTCCTTGCGGTCCTGAAGCACGATCATCGCCGACCCGCCGACATACCAGACGAACGCCTTCCACGAGGCGACTTCCTGCTCGTCGCCCTTGCCGCTGAGCTTGATAAACCCCGCGTCGACGAATGCCGCGTTCAGATTGACCTGATGCGATACTGTGTCGAAGCCGTGATCGGACACGACCGCGACGACGCCGCCGGGATGCGTCCTCCGATATGCGGTAACGACGCGGCCGATCGCGGTGTCGATCCGTTCGAGCGCCGCGTTGCCCTCGGCGCTGAACGGACCGAACTCATGCTGCTGATGGTCGAAATTGACGAAATGGACCGTCAGCAATTCGGGATTTTTCTGCTCGATCAGCGCGATCGCATCGTCGGCGATCTTCGCATCGTCCTCGTCATTGCCCTCGACGAGGTTGAAATCGATGTCGGTGGCTTTTTTGGTCACCGGCCAGAAGATGCTGCCGGTTTTGAGGCCCGCTCCTTTCGCCGCGCCCCACAGCGTAGACGCCTTGATCTGCGCATAACTGCTGTAGCTTTTCGGCAGCTTCGCGGTCGGCGCGAAGGGCCGATTGTTATAGATGCCGTGCTCGGCGGGCAGCACGCCCGTGACCAACGTCGTATGGTTCGGGTTGGTCACGGTAGGGTTCACGTTGATCACCGCCTGTGCATAGCTGCCGCCGGTCAGGAAGCTGCGGAGCACCGGAATCTTCAGTCCATGTTTGTCGGCGTCGAGCACCGCGTCGGGCCTCAGCCCGTCGATCGAGATCATCAGCACCGGGTGACGGCCGGACACGTCGGCGGCGTCCGGTGTCGCCGCCCCAGTCTGGGCCCCGGCCTGACCCACCGGCAGGCTTGCTGCCAGCACGAGTGCGACCGAAAACTGGATTGTCCGCCAAAGTTTCATGACTGGCTCCACAAATGAATGATGGATCGGGCGAGCGCCGCGCGGGACCCTAGAAGCGGTGCTCGAGCTTCAGCTTGAACTGGCGGCCGCGCGGATTGACGGTGCCCACGAAATAGCCTTCATCCTCGTCCGCGACCGGCGGGTCGGCGTCGAAAACATTGTTGACGCCGAACGTTACGCGCGTGTCGTTGCCGGGACCGAAGGCATAAGTGACGCGGGCGTTGTGCAGGATCGCAGGCTTCACGCGCAGATAGAAGCGTTTGATGCCATTATCGTCGAAGGTCATGATGCTCTTGGGCCGGCCCAGCGCTTCATAGATCGCCTCGGTGGTCGACGCCGACGTGTCGGCGTAGGGGCCGTAATAGCTGGTGAACCAGCCCAGCGACCAGCCGTCGCTCTTCCAGTTCACCGACGCAATGCCTTTCCATTTCGCGCGCTTGTTCTTGCCGAGTTCGTCGGTCACGATACCATCGTCGGAAAGTTCCTCCTTGCGCTTCAGATAATGCGTCGCCTCGGCCTTCAATGTGAATTGACCGAGGCCAAAGTCGGGTACGCGATACTGCAGCGCGAGGTCGAGACCCGCGAGCTTGCGCGAACCGAGGTTGATATAGTCGTTCACGAGGCTGGTGATTTCCCCGACGACGGCGCGTTTGGTGGCGTTGGTCGGCTGGGCGGCGTTGTACGCGTTGAAGGTAGCAATATCGGCCGCCGTCGGGGCGCGGCGGGTGACGCGGCTGTTGCCCGCATAGCCGGCCGTCCCCGAACCGAGGTCGATCTGGTCGGCGGATTTGCCGGAAGCGAGCCCCGCTTGGGTCGCGAGGTCGAGCAGCAGCTCGTCGGTCGCGAGCACCTCGGTGTTGCCGAGCGCGGTGATCGCGTCGCGCTGGTTCAGCCGCCAATAATCGACCGTGAAGGAAAGCCCGCGGACGCCGGGCACCTCCATCGCGATGCCCGCGCCGAAGTTCCGGGCCCTTTCGGGATTGAGCCGGTCGTTGCCCTGACGGAACGTCCGGCGCGGCGCGCTGTCGTCCGCCGCCGAGTTGGTGACGTCGCGGCGATAAGGATCGGCGGTATAGTTCACGCGCAGCAGCGGCGTGGTGTTGGTCTGCGCAAGGTTCGGCGCGCGGAACGATTCATTGTAGGATGCGCGCAACTTCAGCCACGGGGCCGGGCCCCACAGAATGCTGTATTTGGGCGTCGTGCTCGATCCGTGAATCGAAAAACGCTCGTGACGCACCGCGGCGCCGAGTTCGAGCCGGTCGAACAGGAAGAAGCGATTGTCCTCGGTGACGAGCGGCAACGCGACTTCGGCATAGGCCGCCTGCACATTTTGCTTGGCGTCGATGTCCGAGTTGGGGCTCATCGCGATGAAGTCGTTGTCATTCTCCCGCAGGTACGGAAAATCATTCCCCGATCCCGGTGGATTGAGGCCCGCGAAGGGCGCCTTCCACGCATGATAGCTCTCCCAGCGCGCCTCGGCGCCCGCGGCAACCTGGATGGGCCCGCCGCCGAAGGGAAGTTTCCACAGCTCGCCGCCGATCTTCGCGTCCCACACGATGATCCGCGTTTTGCCGTAGCGGTTGTCGGTGTCGTACATCGGTTCGGTGACCGAGGCGGGATTGACGTAGGGCTGGTCCACGACCACCCGGTTGTTCACCACCTTGAACGTGACGGGGAACGGATTGTAAGCGGTGCCGTCGGTGCGCGCGAGCGCCCGGCGCAGCAAAGATTCGCGGTAGATGTTCGACTCGGTTTCATGGCTGTAGGCGCCCGAGACGAGCAGGCCGCTTTCCCAGGCCCAACTGTCGCCGAACTTGCCGCGCGCACCCGCCATCGCGCGATAGAAGGTCGAATCAACCTCGATATAGCGATCCTTGGTGCCCGGCGGGATCAGCCCCGACACGATCGTGACGTCGGCGGGTGTGCCGGCGATGCGCGCGGTGCCGTCGGCGTTGGGCAGGCCCTGCGGATGATAGAAGCGCGAACCGAACGGGTTAAAGGGGTTCGACGCCGGGACATAGAGGCCCGGTTCGTTGACGTTCTGCATGTTCGCCGCTTCGCGCTGGCTGTTCGCGTGCGAGCCCGAGAAGAGGACGTCGCCAAAAAGGGTGAAGCTGTCGTTGAACTCATGCTCGACGAACATCGCGAGATTGAGGCGTTTCAGGCCGGGCACGAGCGTCCGGTGCGGCAGGCGGTTGTCGTAATATTCGTCTTCGGGATTGCCGAGATTGCGCGACGGCGCGGTCTGCTTGAAATTCACCGCGCCATCCGCGCCGGGATAAAGGAAGAAGGTGCCGTCGGTCGCGACCGTCGCGACGCCGCCGGTCGGCGAGGTCGAGGTCGAAATCCCGCGGTTGCCGTCGGGGCGCCCGCCGTTGAAGGTCAGGAAGTCCGACTGGATGAACCCGCGGCGGAACTGGCCATAATGGGTGATCGTGCTGCCGTTATCGAGGTCGTTGTCGAGCGAGAAGTTCGCACCCGTCGCCGGATTGACGATCGGCAGGCCGTTCCACGGCGCGGGCAGCTTGCGCGTGCGCCTGAGGTCGGATTGCGAGCCCCATTTGCGGTCGCCGAAGAGCAGGTCGTTGCGCCGGAAATAGTCGGCCGAAATGCCGATCGACGTCTGGCCGAACTGAAAGGTCTTCGCCGCGGTGACGCGGAATTCTTCGGCGCCGCCATGCTGCGTGATCGCGCTTTCCATCGAGATGCGCCCGCGGTCCTTGGTCGGCGAGATGATGTTGTTGATCACCCCCGCCGCGGCGTCGGCGCCGTAGATTGCCGATGCGCCGTCGCGCAGCACTTCGACGCGCGAGATCAGGGCGGTCGGAATGACGTTGGCATTGGCCGAAAGCGACGGCACGCCCTGATCGGTGCCTGAAATCGGATGCGGTGCCATGCGGCGACCGTTGATGAGCAACAGGGTGCTTCCCGCACCGATGCCGCGTAAATCGGGGGACGATACGTCGCCGCGCGCGCCTTGCGACGCGATTGTGCCTTCGTTGATTTCGGGGGGAGTCGCGGACGGCAGCGTCTCGTAAAGATCGGCGCCGGTCGATCCGCCGCGCAGATCGATTTCCGACTGGTCGATGACCGTGACCGGCAGTGCAGTTTCGGCGCGCCGGATATTGGTGCCGGTCACGACGATTTCCTTCGTCGGCGCGTCCGCTTCGGCGGGTGCCGCGTCGGCGGACGGAGCCGCATCCTGCGCGCGGGCACCGGCTGCTGTGGCGAGCGCGAACACCATCGCGGTGCCGCATAGAATCGAATGACGAGCTTTCATGTTTCCCTCCGCATTAAGCAAAAATCGCAGTCTGGGTAGGCAGGCGGCCACCGGTCGGCGCGGCCGCAAAATCTTGGCACGTGGAACTTTGCCAGGTGGCCCCCGCAGGGGCGGTTCATCGCCGGATGAACAACGCCACCGTTGCGCTGGCGGCACTCGCCCCCGCGACGATCAGGAACACCAGCGACGTGTCGTGGTGGGTATCCATGAAGCCGCCGATCAGCGGTTCGCCGAGCCCCGCAAAAAGATAGGCAAAGAAGTTCATGATCCCGATCGCCGTCCCCGCCCTTTTGTGTCCGACCAGATCGGGGCACAGCGCCCAGAAAGAGGACTGGGGGCCGTAGACGAAGAAGCCGCACAGGAAGAGCGTGGCGAGGCCGAGATACACCTCGCTGGCGGGGATCGTGTACATGAACAGCGAGGTCACGGTGGCGAGCACCATGTAGAGGACGATCGCCAGGTAGCGCTTCGATCCGAAGACATTGTCCGACACCCAGCCGTTGGTCGCGGCGCCGATCGCCATCCCGACGGGCAGCGCGACGCTGATCCACTGGGGATCGATGAAGCTGTTTGATGGAGCCGCCTCCCCCGCACCGCCGAGGAAATGCACCGGCACCCACACGAGCAAGCCGTAACGCGCCGAATTCTGGAAGCCGATGGCAAGGCCGCCGAGCAGCAGGCGCCAGTTGGAAAGCACCGCCTTGTAACGCGCCCACGAACTCTCGTCGTCGGCGACATCGGGAGCGGCGTCCTCATCGGCGACATCGTCGTGCGGCGACTGGAACCCCAGGTCTTCGGGGCGCTCGCGCGCGACGAGGTAGAATGCGATCCCCCCGACCAGCATCAGCAGCACGGGAAGGCGAAAGATCCAGCGCCAGTCGAGCTGCAACACATGGACGACGATGATCGAGGTGACGAAGGACAGCACCGACGCCATACCGGCGGCGAACACATAGAATCCGAACACCTTGCCCCGCTCGTGCTTGCCGAACCAGTTCGACAACAGCCGGCTGCCGGGTGCCCAGCCCATCGCCTGGAAATAGCCGTTGAGCCCCCACAGCGCGCCGAGGCTGAGCACGCCGGTCGCGAAGCTCGCGGCCCAGTTGGCCATGCACGAGAGGATCGCACCCGCGCTCATCACGCGGCGGCCGCCGAACTTGTCGCCGAGGTTGCCGTTGATCGCCTGTCCGATCGCGTAGCACCACAGAAGCGCCGCGCTGACCCAGCCCAGCGTTTCTTTCGACACGCCGAATTCGGCCTGGATGCCCGGAATAGCAAAACCGAAAGTCTGACGACCTGTGTAAAAGAACAGATAGCAGAACATCGCCGCAAAAAGCATACGATGCTGCGCCTTGCGAAATAACATACTACTATCTGTTAAGTTACAGATTTCCGTAACACCTTTTTGAACCACGTTCATTTGCATCTGTCCCGTGAATAGGCACTTTATGTGCTCTCTATTTAGTGATTCTTGTGCAATTTTTATGACAAATTATTAAATATTCCAGGGAAGCGACCATGTCCTGACGTTGGTAAAGCCTTTCATCGCCTCGACGACGCCCTCCTTGTCGCCGAGACCCGAATCCTTGATCCCGCCAAAGGGCGACATTTCGATCCGGTAGCCAGGGACTTCCCAGACGTTCACCGTCCCGACCTCGAGCTCGGCGACGAAGCGCGTGACATAATCGAGGCGGTTGGTGCAGACGCCCGACGACAGGCCGTAGGCGGTCGAGTTCGATATCCGGATCACCTCCGAAATATCGTCGGGGCAGCGGACGATCGGGATCACCGGACCGAAGGTTTCCTCGAACACCAGTTCGCAATCGGCGGGCACATGGTCGACGACGGTCGGCGCGAACAGCGCCCCGCGCCGCGGCGCGCCGTGCAGGATTTCCGCACCGCGTTCTACCGCATCGTTGACGCGGTTTTCAAACAGGATCGCCGACCGTTCGTTGATCACCGTGCCGACGTCGGTCGACGGGTCCATCGGGTCGCCGCTCTTCAGCAGCTTCGCCTTCGCGGCGACCAGTCTGGAAAAATCGTCGGCGACGCTGTCGACCACCAGAATCCGCTTTACCGCGGTGCAGCGCTGGCCCGAATTCTTCGTCGCCCCGGCCACCGCCAGCTCGGCCGCCTTGTCGAGGTCGGCGTCTTCCATCACGATCAGCGGATCGTTGCCGCCGAGTTCGAGCACCTTGCGCTTGTAGCCCGCGGTGTTGGCGATGTGCTTTCCGACGCGCACCGAACCGGTGAAGGTCACGAGGTCTGCATCGGGGTCGGTGATCATCGCGTCGCCCATCGTCGACGGATTGCCGGTGATCACCGACAGCATTTCGGGCGGCAGCCCGGCCTCATACAGCACGTCGGCGAGCGCGAGCGCGGTGAGCGGGGTCAGTTCGGTCGGTTTCAGCACCACGCGATTATTCGTCGCGATCGCCGGCGCCAGCTTGTGGCTGACCATGTTGAGCGGGTGGTTGAACGGCGTGATCGCGGACACCACGCCGAGCAGCGGCACCCGTGTCGTGAAGATCTTGCGCTCCTTGCCCATCGGCGAGATGTCGCAGGCATAGATTTCGCCATCGTCCTTGATCGTGAGCTGCGCCGCGAACGACCAGACGTCATAGGCGCGGCTGGCCTCGTACAGGCCGTCCTTCCAGCACAGCCCGGTCTCGGCGACGATCAGCCGCGCGAACTTCTCCTTGCGATCGCGCAGCAGTTCGGCGGTGCGCTGCAATATCTGCTGGCGCTCGTACCGGCTCAGCTTCGGCTTGAACGCCTTGGCGGTGCGGAACGCTTCGCGGACATGCTCGGGCCGCGCCGCCGGGACGGTGCCGGTCAGCGTATTGTCATAAGGATTGCGGACCTCGATCACGTCGTCGGTCTGGACGAGCTTGCCGGCAATGCGCATCGATTCGAGGCGAACGGGCTGGCTGGGGCGGGTGTGGATGTTCATCTCAGCGCACCAGGTTCAGCGCCATGTCGAACGCGTCGAAATTGCGCAGGACGCGATCGGAGCTCACCTCGGTCGGGCGGTTCGAGATCAACGGCACGGTCTGTTCGGTCAGTCCGCCGTGGCTGCGCAGCGGTTCGGTGAGCCCCGAAAAATCGTGTCGCGCGGCGGTGGTGCCGAGCACCTTGTGGCGATCGCAGATGACGACGACGTCGCCGATGCGGTCGATCGGCAGTTCGAAGCGCTCGCCCGCCTCCGCGGCCGCAATCGCGACCGTCACGCCCTCGATCGCGCTGGCAGCGTCGATCACCGGCTGCACCTTGTCGGCGTCGACATAGACCGTCGCGAACGACCCGAGCGCGCCGTGGTGCGCGACATAGGGATCGGTGATCGGCAGGATCACGCGCGCGGTGCCTGCGCCGAGCTCGGCATCGAGCACGTCCTGCAGATAGATGACGTCCGGCTGCTGCTCGCTGTCGTGCTTGTCGTTCATGCCATGGTCGGCGGTGATGACGATCGTGCAGCCGGCGGCGTCGAGCTGCCCGACATAGCGGTCGAACATCGCGTAGAAATCATTCGCCGCCTTGGCCCCTGGTGCCGCCTTGTGCTGCACATAGTCGGTCGTCGAAAGATACATGAGGTCGGGGCGGAAGCTGTCCAGCAGCTTGACGCCGGCCGCAAAGATGAACTCCGAAAGGTCGGCGGAGTAAACGTTCGGGAGCGGCAGGCCGACGAAATCGAGCACGTCCTCGATGCCATTCTCGGCCTTGGTCGCCTGGTCGGCCTTTTCCGACGAGAAGGCGATCGCGGTGCCGCTGGCGAAGTCCAGCCCCTTGCCGAGCAGCGTGCGCAGCTTGTCCTTCGCCGTCACCACCGCGATCTTCAACCCAGCCTGTTGGGCCGTTGCGAAGATAGTCGGCACGCGCAGGAATTTGGCGTCGTTCATCATCACCTCGACGCCCGCCTCGCGGTCGTAGAAGAAATTGCCCGAAATGCCGTGCACCGACGGCGGGCGACCGGTGACGATCGACAGATTGTTCGGGTTGGTGAAGGTCGGGACCACCGACAGCGCGGTCCGGTTCGTCCCGGTCTTCAGTATCCGGTCGAGGTTCGGCGCGACCCCCGCCGCGATCGCGGCCTCGATATAGCCGGGTTCGGAACCGTCGAGGCAGATGACGACGACGGGCCGGTCGGGGCGCTGGTATGCGCGGCCGTTGACGACAAGGTCGGCGGGGTTGGTGGGCATGTTCACAAAATTCCTCCTCAGGCGGCGCTGGATAGAAAGGCATCGCGGGTGCCGATAAAATTGCGCCCTCGCTCGCCGTCGAGGGCATCGTCGATCGCCGCGAGCCAATTCTCGCGCGTGACGCCGTAATCGGTTGCGTCGGTCGACACGCCGAGACCGGTCAGGAAGGCATCGAGCCGGTCGGCACCCGCAGCGAGATCGTCGCCGAAGATTCGCGCCAGTGCTTGGTCGCAGGCCGCGTTCTGCCCGATCACGCTGCGCATCACGGCGGGCAGCATGAACGAACAGGCGATCCCGTGGACGGTGCCGTGATGCAGCGTCAGATAATAGGACAGCGAATGCGCGAGCGCGGTCTTGGTGTTCGAAAAGGCAAGTCCGGCAAACAGGCTGGCGCGCGCGACGCGGGTCCGCAGCTCGAGATTGCCGAGGTCGTCGACCAATCTGGGCAGTGCGTCGATCAACTCGCTCGCGGCGAAAATCGCGTGGTTCGCCGAGACGGGGTTGGCGTTGACGTTCCAGATGCTTTCGAGCGCGTGCGACAGCGTATCGAGGCCCGTCGCCAGTGTCAGCCCGCGCGGCACGCCCAGCGAGGTCGAGGGGTCGATGATCGCGTGTTCGGGATAGAGGTCGGGTCGGTTCAGCGAATATTTCTTGCGCGCATCGGTGTCCCAGATCGTCGCCCACGAGGTGACCTCGCTGCCGGTGCCGAAGGTCGTCGGCACCGCGATGATCGGCATCGCCTTCACCGCCTCGGCGCCCTTCCGGCCTTCGAGGAAGCCCTGGACGTTGGCGAAGTCGCCGTTCGAGACGGCCAGCGCCTTGGCCGAATCGATCACCGATCCGCCGCCGAACGCGACGATGACTTCGGGCGGCGTCGCGGCGGAACCAAAGGTACGGCACAGGCCGCGCAGCCCGTTGAAGCTGGGGTTCGGTTCGACCTCGCGCACCACGACCGCAGGGGTGCCGACACGCGCCGAAATCGCCGCAACGATGTCGTCGAAATAGGGATGATCATTGTAAGTGACTAGGCAATAGCCGCGGCCCGCGACCTTGTCGGCGACCGCCGCCACGGCGTCCCCGCAAAACGTCACCTCGACGGGATTCCCATATTTCCACGAATTCGACATCGGCGCTTTCGTCCCCCCTCTACTATTGTTGGGGAGCCTTGAAGCCGATGCGCACCGTATTATCCAATTGATAGTTTTCGTCTCATCTATATAAAAAATCTATGAGATACACGCAGCTCCGATCCTTTCACGCGGTCGCCGAAACCGAGAGTGTCACCGCCGCAGCGAACCGGCTCAACATCAGCCAGCCGACGCTGACCACACAAATCCGCCAGCTGGAGGAGGAATATGCGGTCGAATTGTTCGTGCGCACCGGGCGGCGGATGCGCCTGACCGACGCCGGGCGCGAGCTTCAGCAGATCACGCGGCGCATGATCGCCGACGAAGCTGATGCGCGGCACTTCCTGACTGAAAGCCGCGAATTGCGCACCGGCCACCTTCGCGTCGGCGCGGTCGGCCCTTTTCACGTCACCGAGATGCTCGTCGCCTTCCACGCCCGCTATCCCGAAATCGAAATTTCGGTGTCGATCGGCAATTCCAACATCGTGCTGCGCAATCTTCTCGAGTTCGAATCCGACGTCGCGGTGCTCGCCTATGTCGAGAACGACGAGCGGCTGTGGTTCTCGCAGTATAGCGAAAGCCCGATCGTCGCGTTCGGGCGCCGCGACCATCCGCTTTTCGCGCCGGACCGCGAGCATATCAGCATCACCGAACTCGACGGCCAGCCGATGGTCGCGCGAGAGCATGGCTCGAACACCCGCCGCGCTAGCGACGAGGCGATGGCGAAGGCGAATGTGCGGCCGAAAATCGTGATGGAGATCGGAAGCCGCGAAGCGGTGCGCGAGGCGGTAGCGAGCGGCGTCGGCTTCGGTTTCGTCTCCAGCGCCGAATATATCGCCGACGATCGCATCCGCAGCCTGCCGGTCGTCGATGCCGAAATCTTCAACTATGCTCACATCGTGTGTCGCCAGGATCGACTGCAATCGCGGATGATCTCCGCGTTTCTCGATGTCACCAGAGCACTACATTCCACTGATCTTTAGCTGGTATGGCCGGAAGCGGACGGTCTGCTTTCAGTCTCCTTTGTGCGAAAAGCGGCCGTCCGCAATCTTTGGCGAAGAGACAACATGCGCACCAGACTAAGCATTTGCTTAAAGAAGCTTTCTTATCGATCGGAGGAGGAGGCGCTTGTTGTCGTTCGGCGCTCTGAATTGCAGCTCCGGACATACCGCTGCGACCGCTGCCGGCGGTTTCACTTAACGAGCCGCACAAAGGGCAAGCCTTCACCTCGGTGAGGTGAACGCCCATTCCGTCATTGGCCGCTTGCGAACGGCCTGCTTTGGAGAAGCCAAAGGAAAAGAGGCGGACTTCCTGAATGCCGTCCACATCATGACCGTCAACGCCAGGGCGTGACATGGCCGCGACACTGAGCTGCGGCCCCCAAATGGTAATGGCCGGATGATGCCGGGCGGCGCATCGGCCCCATTAAATGATCGCTGGAATGCGAGGCCCGGGACCATCGATGCCCGGGAATCAGGGGGGCATATGCACGAACAGCGTAACGACGCGGGCACGTCATTGACGGGAGCACAGGCGCATTTCGCGCTTGCGGTGTTCCTTCTCGCTTATGTCCTGTCCTTCGTTGATCGCCAGATACTGAGCCTGATGGTCGATCCGATCCGCCGCGATCTGGGGATCAGCGATCTACAGATCGGGCTGCTCCAGGGCGCAGCCTTTGCGCTGCTCTATGCCATGCTGGGGGTGCCGATCGGGATGCTCGCCGATCGCCTGGTTCGGAAGCGCATCATCGCCTTGGGCGTGGCGTTCTGGAGCGTCGCCACCGGGCTGTGCGGCTTTGCCGGAAGCTATACGACCTTGTTTCTCGCACGCATGGGGGTTGGTCTTGGCGAGGCAGCCCTGTCGCCGACCGCGCATTCCTTTCTGAGCGACGCCTTTCCTCCCGCCAGGCTCGCGCGGGCGATGGCGATCTATTCGCTTGGCATCACGCTGGGCGGGGGGGCGGCGTTCATGATCGGCGGAAGCGTCATCGATCTGGTCGCGCGCAGTGGAGCGACCACGCTGCCGCTGCTCGGTACGCTCAAATCCTGGCAGCTCGCCTTTCTGATCGTGGCGCTGCCTGGATTACTGATCGCGCCGCTTGTCATGCTGGTCACCGAGCCGCGCCGCCGCGGCGCGGTGCTGGCGCCCGATCTCGGGCCCGATCGCCCGACGCTCGCCACGGTGCTGCGCTATGTGACATCCAACTGGCGCGCCTTCGCGCCGATCTACTTCACCTCGTCGCTGCTCGGCATTCTCGGCTATAGTATGATGAGTTGGTACCCGACGCTGCTCATCCGTTCCTTTGGCCTCTCGCCGGGTGAAGCGGGGCATTATGTCGGGCTGATCTACCTCCTTCTCGGCAGCGCGGGCTCGATCACCGGCGGACTGCTCGCCGAAAGGCTGGCAGCCCGCGGCCGACACGACGCAAACCTGCGCGTCGTCGCAATCGTGTCGGGTGCAGTGGTTCTACCCGCGGTCGCAGCACCGCTGATGGACAGCCTGCCCGCGATGCTCCTGTTCTTCGCGCCCGCGACCTTCCTGCAAAGCGGCTTTTTCGGCGCGTCGACTGCGGCGATACAGTTGACGACGCCCAACAAGATGCGTGCGACCAATGCCGCGCTCTTCCTTCTCGCCAACAATCTCATCGGCCTGTCGCTCGGCGCCGCGATCGTGCCGCTGATCGATCATCTGTTCTTTGGAGGGAATAATCTTGGCGCCGCGCTCGCGGTCATCGCGGGCGCCGTCTGCCCGCTGAGCCTGATGCTCGCGTGCTGGGGGCTCACGCCATACCGCGCACTCGTCGTCCACAACATGACGACCTCCTGAGTTTCGCGGAAGGGCGTCCGCCTTCCCCGCCGATCTCGACCAATTTCAACAGGGAGAAATAATATGAGAATTGATAATCTGCGCCGTGCCGCCTTGTGCGGATGCGCGCTGGCGCTGGTGCATGCCGCCCCAGTGCTTGCACAGGATGCCGCCGTGACGGAAGCAGCTGCCCCCGAGGCGGCCGCACCCGACGAAGGCGGCGAGATTGTCGTCACCGGCTCGTTGATCCGCCAGTCTTCGATCCCCTCGCCGGTCGATATCGTCGATGCGGGCCAGATCGCCACGCGCGGCATTGCCAACCCCGCCGAACTGGTACGCGCGCTTCCCGCCAATGCGGGTTCCGAAGCGCAGGTCGATCAGCTCAATCAGCCGCTGACGTCGGGCACCGCGCAGTTCAACCTGCGCAATCTTGGACTGGGCTCGACGCTGGTGCTGCTCAATGGCCGCCGGCAAACACTCAGCGCAGTGGCCGCGACCGATGGCAGCACCTTTGTCGACATCAACTCGCTCGTCCCGCTAATCGCGCTCCAGCGCGTCGAAGTCGTCAAGGACGGTGCCGCGGCAACCTATGGCTCGGACGCGGTGGCAGGCGTCGTCAACTTCATCACGCGCAGCCGTGTCGAGCGTCCCGAAATCTCTGGACGCTACCTCAGCATGGATGGCGCCCATCAGTTGACGCTTCAGGGCATCGCCGGTCTTGAGCTTGCGGGCGGCGACCTCATACTCGCAGCATCCTATTTTTCGAGCAGCCGCCTTGGCACCAATGAGCGCAGCTTTTCGCGTGCCAGCACCTTCGGGCGCCCGTCCTGGCATTCGGTTTCAAGCTTTGGTCAACCTGGCTCCTATTTCGTCCCGAGCCTCGGCCGCTTCGCACCCGACCCCAATTGCACCAATGCGGCATTTCCGGACAGCTATCGCAATTCGCCGGCCGACACTTTCTGCCGCTATGACTTCTCGGAATCCTTCGATCTGCTGCCCACCGAGCGGCGTGCACAATTCTACGGATCCTATGAGGTGGATCTGACCGATGCGGTAAAGCTCAACCTCGAGGCCGCCTATACCAACACCTACTCCAAGGTGCGCGCATCGCCCTCCTTCCCGATCCTGACCGTATCGCCGCTGGTTCCGGCCACGCATCCCGACAATCCGTTCGGCCAAGCCGTCCGCTTCCGTGGCCGCCTGCTTGGCAGCAACTATGGCTCGTCGATCTCGACCTTCAAATATGACACGTTCCGCGTGGCAGCGGGGCTCGAGGGCAAATTTGCCTTCGGCTGGAACTGGAACATTGATGCCGGCTACAGCCAGCAGAATGTGCAATATGACAAGCCCGACACGCGGGCGACAGCGCTCCAGAATGCGCTCAATGGCCTTGGCGGCACGGGCTGCAATCCTGCTACTGGTACGCCCGGCGTCGGCCCCTGCCAATATTATAACCCGTTCGGTTCGGCGCAGCTGGGCACGGGCACCGCGAACAGCCAGGCGCTGATCGACAGCCTCATCGGCCTGACCGACCTGCATGGCAAGGCCTCGCTTGTCACGATCGAGGGCGTGACCACTGGCGACGTTTTCGACTGGGCGGGCGGCACCGTCGCGGCGGCCGTCGGCGCACAATATCGCCGCAACCATTTCCGCCACGACTGGGGCGCCGATGTCAATGCGGGGGAACTGATCACGCTCGGCCAGGCACCCGACTTTTCGGGCAATCAGGAAACCGTGTCGGTCTTCGGTGAGGTCAAGGTGCCGTTCGGCGAGATTCTCGAGCTCCAGCTTTCGGGACGCTACGAGAAATATATCGACAGCTTCGGCAACTTCAGTCCCAAGGCGGCGCTGCTCTTCCGCCCCTTCGATGCGCTGTCGCTCCGCGCCTCCTATGGCAAGGCGTTCCGTGCGCCTTCGATCTACCAGTTGGTCGCGGTGCAGGCGGGCCAGCCTTCGGTGAGCGATGGCGGCATCTTTGTCTTCGCCAATACCCAGACCTTCGGCAATCCCGATCTGAAGCCCGAAAAGTCCGACAGCTACAATATCGGCGCGACGCTCCGGCCGCTTCAGGGGCTCGAGTTCAACGTCGATTTCTATGGCTTCGACTATTCGAACCTGATCGTGAAGGAGAACCCGCAACCGATTATCGATCAGGCTCGGGCGGACACCGCGGCGGGTCTTGTCGGTACGCCCGCGCAGCTCAAGGTGAAACGCGACGTGCTCGGCAACCTCCAGCTCGTCAAGCTCGACTTCATCAACGCCTCCTCGGTCAAGACCGAAGGCATCGACGTGTCGGGTCGTTATCGCTTCGACACGGGGATCGGCGCGTTCGAGGCCAATGCCGCCTGGACGCATATCCGCAATTATCGCGTCCGCCTGTCGCCCGGCGGGCCCGTGATCAACGGTGCGGGCAGCGTCAACTTCAACAACCTCGGCCGTTCACTGCCGCGCAATCGCGTCGAGTTTGGCCTTGGCTGGACGCTCGAGAACCACCAGCTCCAAGCATTCGGCCATTATGTGAGCGGCTACACCAATGATCGCTCGGGGATCACCGACCGCTCGATCAAGGCACAGACGACCTTCGATCTGCAATATAATCTGACGCTCGAAGGTCTGCTGGGCGCGCCGACCAAGCTGACGCTGGGCGCGATCAACCTCGCCGATAAAAAGCCGCCGGTCGCACAGCTCAACCTGGGCTTCGACCCCATCGTCCACGACCCGCGCGGGCGGGTGCTCTACATCGGCGTAAGCCAAGGCTTCTGAAGATAAGATGTGTTCAGAGCCGGCGCGGCAAGCCCGGCTCTGAACCGCTTCCCAAATGGGCAATCCGGCTCGATTGCATCAGCCCTGCCACCATCCCGGGCGAATGGCCGACTACGGACTGTCGGCTTTCGGGACCAAGGCGCCAAAAACCGACATCCAGTAAAAGATCGACCAGCCGTTATCGGCCCTCCGACCGCGCACGCACCGCATCGAAGTCGTGCCGCACCAGCAGTTCGCCGTTGCGCCACACCGGCACCAGCAGATCCTCGCCTGCCGCCACGGCATCGAGCCTCGCCGCGACCATGCGCCCTTCGCGCATCACCACTGCCTGCCGCCCGGCCTTGCTCGCCTTGCCGGGGTCGGTGCTCGGCATCTTGAACACGTCGCGCCATTCGCCGCAATCGTCCTGCATCGCATTCGCCTTCATTGCGAAGCGCAGCGTGTCGCGGTTCACATGCTGGAGCATGCCGCCGCCCATACCGAAGGCGATATTGTCGATCGCAAACCCCTCCTCGATCATTCGCGCGACGAGCCTGCCGATGCTGTCGAGCGTCATCCCGTCGCCCTGGATCACGCGGACATGCGGGTCGAGCACGCGATAGCCTTTGCCGTTCACATGGCCGCCGAACTTCTCCCACAATGTCTTGACCGTGCGCAGCGGCGTCTCGATCGGGTCGCCGCTGTCGGGCCGCACGACGAGCGTGCCTTGCCGCGCCAGCACCTTCTCGCGCAGGCTGCCGCCCCAGATGTCGGCGACCGCCACATCGAGGTCGTAGCTGTCGGAAACGACCGCAACGATCCGCCCCTCGCCCTCGAACCGATCGAGCATGTTGCGATAGGCGGCTTCCTCGCGGTCGCGGCCCCAGCTCGTCATCGTGCTGTGCTCGGCGGCGGGGATGGAAAAGCCCGCCATGTCGGCGCCATAGTAACGCCGCGCCGCGACGAGCGCCTCCATCGTGTCGGTGCCCTGGAAATTGACGAGATGGGCCAGCCCGCCAAGCCCCGCGCTCTCTGCCGAGGACACACCGCGCGCGCCGAAGTCGTGGAGCTTGAAAGGCAATTGCCCCTCGACGTCGTCGGACGTCTTCTCCAGCCCGGCACGGATCACCTGCTTGCACTTCCAGCTCAGCGTCGCGACCGTCGTCGGATACCAGATCGCGCGCAGCATCGCCGTCTCGATGAAGGTCGTGAGCCAGGGCATGCGCGGGTCGGTATTCTGAACCTGCACCAGCGGCACGCCGGCGGGCACGATCGCGCCTTCGGGCAGCGCCTTGATCTCGAGCGGCAGATAGCCGCCATGATCGGTTACGATCGCTTCCCACGCGGCGCGGTTGAACGGCACGCCGTGCGCAAGACAAATCGCCTCGGCCTCGTCGATATCGGCGCCCGCGATCGGCTGGCTGAAATAATCAACCAGCAAGGGCTGGAGGCCAAGGAACACCAGCTCGTCGGAAAAGGGGTTCGGCCGCGCCTCGACATAGGCGCTGATCACGCGCGCCTCGGGCGGATATTGCAGGAAATGGCTCTGCTTGTAGCTATCGGTCGCCAGGATCGGGTTTTTCATGATGTGAACTCCTCACATTCTTGTTTGTCGGCGGGGCTCCCCCGCCGGGATTACAGGTCGGCCATTTCCTCGATGATCGACCAATGGTCCTCGAAGAACATTTCGGGGCCGAGGTCGCCGAGACGATACCAGCGCGCGTGCGCGGCATCGTCGCCGCCCTTGACCGCGAACAATTTCCGTCGCTCGGGCAGACGAAACAGGAAGGCGTGGGTGATAACGCGACCGCGCAAGGAGCGGTTCGGCGCATCGAACACCCGCGTGCGGTGATCTTCGATGAAGCTGCCGAGCATCGCGGGCGGGATCTGCCCCTTGCCGTCGCTGATCCCCGTTTCCTCGCGCAGTTCGCGGATAGCGGCGTCGCGGATCCGCTCGCCGGCATCGACGAAACCGCCGGGCAGTGCGAGCAGCCCCATACCGGGCAGCCGTCCACGCTCCACGAGCAGGATGTGCCCCGACTGGACGACCACCGCATCGGCGGTAACGAACGGCCCCTTGCCCCATTGCGTCGGATAGGCGGCGAGATATTCGCTTTCTTCGAGCAGGGTGCGGAACGTTTCGCCGAGCTTGAACGCATCGAGCCATGCCGCGACGTCCACCGTCAGGATCGACGCCGGCACTTCGGGGATGCGCTGAAAATATCGCCGCCGCACGTCAGTCGAACTGAAAGTCCCGTACTGGCTGTCGATCTGGATATTGTCCCACTCGGGAAACAGGCGGAGATAATAGGAGGATGCATCCTTGCCGTATCCCGTCAGCGCGACCTTGAAGTCCGCAAGCCCGTGGCTGCCAAAGCCGTGCCCATTGCCGACGTCGAGGACGATGCGGTTTACGCGCCGCTGCACTTCGGTCACCCAGGCGGTGTCCGAATAGAGATGGTCGTCCAGAGGCTCGACGATCAGTCGCTCCTCGGCCATCTCGTGGCGGAAGGCGGCGCGCAGCATCGCAGCGCGCTCGTCGAAGGTGAAGGGATTGCGCGGGTCGCGCGCGACATTTGCCGAACCAACGAGGACGATCAGCCGCTCGACCTGCGTCAGCGCCTGCCGGATGACATGTTCATGCCCGATATGCAGCGGCTGGAAGCGTCCGATGAAGACGCCGAAATCTGTCTGTTTCATCGCTCGAGACTCCCTCGATCCGTTATTCGCCCCGGCCTCCCCGGCGCGATCCGCCTGCTGATTCGCTGGCAATGCGATACTTATATTCATTTGACATATATCTAGTCAAGATATAAGTTGTCGCCATGCCCGGCAAATGTGATCCCGCCGACTTTCCGCCGCTCGCCGTGACGGTCGATCTCGTGCTGATGACAGTGCACTGCGGCCGTCTGGCGGTCCTGTTCCAGCGCCGCAGCCAGGCGCCACATGAAGGCGACTGGGCGCTTCCTGGTGGCTTCGTGGGTGTCGCCGAAAGCCTCGATGCGGCGGCGCAACGCATCCTCGCAGACAAAGCGGGCCTTTCGCATGCGTGGCTCGAACAACTCTACAGCTTCGGCGACCCGGCCCGCGACCCGCGCATGCGTATCGTCACCATCGCCTATTTCGCGCTACTCCCTGCCACCAATCTCACCGCCGCGCTCGACCGCCGCGACGACCTCTCGCTGGCACCGATCGACGCACTCCCCGATCTCGCGTTCGACCACACAGCCATCGTCGGTCACGCCATCCAGCGCCTGCGCGGCAAGCTAGATTATGCGCCCGTCGCCTTCGCACTGCTCCCGCCGCTTTTCACGCTGCGCGCATTGCAGGACGTCCATGAAGCGATCCTCGGCACAACGCTCAACAAGCCGGCCTTTCGCCGCCGCATGCTCGACAAGGGTTGGATCGAAGGAACCGGCGAACGAGAGGAAGGGAGTGCCTTCCGGCCCGCGGAACTCTTCAAGATCAAACCCTGACTGGCCGCCCCATCGCCGGTTATGCGTCGCTGCGCCAGACGGGCGTTCGTTTTGCGGTGCGCCGTTCAAGCCGCGAAGCTTCAGGCCATCCCGACCCATCCGACCCTGACACCGGCCAATAGTACTAGAGCATCAATTGCTCCTATGACGCGCACAGGCTGACCGCGCTCAATGACTTGGCGCAGAACCAGTTGCCCGATTGTAGCGAGGATTTGCAGGATCAAGCGGGGACGGAACCACCTGAGCGGACGGTTCGGCGCTCTCGGTCCATGCGCGGTAGATCATGTCCCGCAGCATCTCAGCGCCTGCTGCCGCCCGGCTGTAGACCAGGGCCCGCGCGTCCCGATCCTCCGGATTGGTAAAGCCATCCCTCTTCTCGAGGATGTAGACGGCTTCCATATGGCTCCCCGCCTCGTCGAGGAAGGAGAGGACAGCTTCGAACAAATCGCCTCGCTGCCGGCCCGGCGCGCTGATCCGGTCGGCGAGATTCTCTGGCTCCAGCGCGATCGCATCGACGAACTGGCTCTCAAAACGGCCATGGATGCTTCGGTCGGTCGTATAGTTTTTCGGATTGGCGCCCAGCCATCCATCGCTGTTGACCGAAGCGTGGAGCGGTTGCGAACCGTCGCCGATATAATGCCCAAGGCGCGCAACCTGATAGGCGCAGTTCTGTTCCGGCACACTGGCGTCAGCACCCGCTGTTTGCGCAGCGCGAATCTGCCGCATGCAAACGACAAGGCGCCCATAGCTTTCCATTGCCGCATAGGGCAGCGTGCCGGTCCAGCGCACGTTGGTCCGCTTGGCCTGCTCCGGATCGCGGTCCTTGATCCGCAGATACTCGTCATGCACGGCTAGGATAAACTCGTAGCGCGAGCGCGGGATGGGGCTCAAAAAAGCGAACTGCTCCTTGAACCATCCATGATTGGGATCTTCCTCGATCTTTGAAAAGGGCTCGGAGGCGTTGCGCCAGCTGTCGGGCATGGTCGAAGACGCCGCGATATAGTCGGTATATTTGTGAAGGAATACAGGACCGTCGGCGGGCAGCGCTGCGATGGCCGCCCTGTCGATGGCTGCGTGGGCGCGTTCGCCCCAGCCGAGGGCGGGGACAGGAACGGCGGCGCACGCGGCCGCGGCGAAAGCGAATAGGAAATGACGCACGGACTTTGCTCCGAACAGGAAGTCAGGGATCGAGCGGATCGGCCGGTTCGACATGGAACGCGACCGGGTCGGGTACGAAGCGCAGCGTGAAGCGATCGGGGCCTGGTGTCAGACGACCCGGCTGCACCCCCATTTCCTTCAGGTTGCGAAGCGCCAGTTCCTCGCCGCCGATATACTGGATCGTGCGATGGTCAGAGACGATCAGCGCCGGCCGATCCTCTGGAAAGCCGGCGGCGAGCAGAAGTCGCGCGCAGTTGCGCAGGTTGGTGGTGGTATGGCGCGCATGCGGCTCCATCAGGATGCGGTCGGCCGGAATGCCATATTGCGTGACCAGCAGGCGCTTCATCTCCACCGCTTCGTTGAACGGCGTGCGGTTGGGGTGCACATTGCCCCCTGATACGATGATGAAAGGGGCGAAACCGCGCGCGAACAGATCGGCCGCAATTGCCATGCGGATATGCCCCATCACGCCCGTGCGCGATTGCACGTCTTCCGGCCCATGGCCGAACACCAGCAGCGCGGTATAGGGCTTTGCGCGCCAGTTCATCCTGGCGACCGCCCGGGCCGTGTCGGCATTGTCGCCGCCCAGTAGCGGCCGGTAGCTGCCCGCCTCGATACGCTCGTTCATCTGGAGCAGGCCAACCGCGTAACGCAACGACGGGTCGAAGAAAAGGTCATCGGCCTTGGCCTGCGCGGCTGTGGCGACGCCGTGCGTACTCAGCACATCGGCCATCTTGGGGTCGGCAATATTGAAGATGATGGAGTCGATAACGGGATAACGCGGCGGTACCCCTTTGGCATAGACGGCAATGACCTGGTTCACCGCTGCCGCCGTTTCGGCCCAGGCCGTGGCGACAAGATCCGCATCGGACAGTGCCGCATGGCCGGCGAAGCGCCCGGAAGCTCGCATTTGCCGCGTCACAAGCGCCTTGGCGCGCTTTTCATCGCTCATCATGAGCCGCAACCGCGCCTGCACCAGAGCGATGTCCGCCTCGGTCCATATCCACGCATCGGCCAGACATTGCGGAGACGGTACACAGGTGTTGTCCGGCACCCGCGCGGCGCGCGCGGCTGCAAGTTCAACCAGAACGGGATCGTCACGCAGCGCCTGCGCCCAACCTGGCGCCGTTCGCATCATTGCGAACAGCGGAAAAATACGGGTCGCCAGCGTGTCGGCAAAGGGTGATGCGTAGCCGGCGGGATCCTGCGCCGCCGCCATTCCCGGATGAAGGGACGAGGCGACGGCGAGGCAGATGCTCAAGGCTGTGGTGCGAATTGCGCGCACCCTTACCAGCTGCGGCTGAGGATAAAGCGGAAGCTGCGGCCGAACAAAGGCCGTCCATAGATCGCATCGCTCGCGCCCTGACCGGCGAGCTGGTCGGTCCGCGGGTTCCCCTCGGTCAATCCCTTGGCGTTGGTTAGATTGTCACCAACCACCTGGAAGCGCCAGTTGCCAAAGCTCGCCGACGCGCTTGCGCCGAACGTTTGATAAGCGGGCAACGCCGTCAGGTTGAAAAGGTCGACATAGCGGCGGCCCACCCATTCGTAACGTCCTGCGATCTCGACTTCGCCTCCGCCGACCGGGAAACGGACAGACGGACGCACATTGCCGAAGAACTTGGCCTCGCGGATGATCTGGTTGCCGTTCACTGCGGTCGGATCGGCGCCCGACGTGTTCGCGAGATTGCGATATTGGGGGTCGGCCCAAGTGACCGAACCGGCCAGTTCAAACCAGCTCACCGGCTTGATCCGGCCGTCAACCTCGACACCTTTTGCGACAGCCTCGCCGATGAACGGCACGGGCTGGTCGTTGCGGCCGGTCACCGGGTTGAACGCGATGAACGTCGCGTTGAAAGGATCGAACTTGGTGTAAAAGCCGGTGACGTAGAGGTAGTGCGGGCCGAAGCTGGCCTTGACGCCCAGTTCATACTGCCGCGCCTTGGTTTTGATGATTGTAGGGGCGGTGCTGGATACCACGCCCATCTGGGGCGGCACTTCCAGGTTCGAAACGCGACCGTAAGTGCCGAAATTGTCCGTGAAGTCATAATTGACGCCGACCGTCCAGTTGGTCGCCGAGGGTTTGAGCTTGTTCGAAACGATGGCCCCGCTGAAAGCACGGGTGGCATTGTCGGCCAGCGTCGTCGTATCGCCCAGATCAGCGGCGGTCGACAACAGCGCAAAGCCTTCATAGTCATACCATTCCTTGCGGATGCCGCCGTCGACCCGAAGTCCGTCGGTAATTTCCCAAGTATCATTGGCGTAGACGGCGACCATCTTCGCATCGGCCTCGCCCTGGTTCAGCGTGGTGGTGTATCGCAACACGCCGTTCTGGGTGACCGAGCCGAGCACGGCGCCCGTCGCAGAATAGGCGACAAGATCGATCGTGCGAGGCTGGCTCTGCACTTCGATCAGCATGTCCTGATAGGCCTGCAAGAGCGTATTGCCATAAGCCGCCCCATAAACGCCTACGCGCACGTCATGGGTGCCCAAGCCGGTCTCGAACTTGCGGGTAACACTGAGATCGGCCTGCCCCGAATAAAAGTCCGATTCGGAAACGCGATACTGGCCGGACATGATGAGGCCCGAAGCCGCGCCCGGATCATAAACGGTCGCGCCGTTGGTGCCGGCAACGGCATAGCCGAGCCGCGTCACATCAGCCCCGAAAGCGGTGCGAGCGGCAGTCAGATAGCTTGCCGCAAACGTGTTCGCGCTGACCGGGTTGGTGGTCGAATAGAAAGCGTCGAAGCTGCTCTTGCCTTTGGTGAATCCGCCCTTGACCGAAACCAGCCAATCATCGAAATCGCCTTCATATTGCAGGCCGACGTTGAAGAAGCGCATGTGCCGGCCATCGGCAAGATCCCGGTTCAAACCCTGCAGAACGCCAGCACCATCGCGATATTTGACGTTGACGTTGCGCAGCGCCGGCGAGTTCAGCGTACCCTTATGATAATCGATATAGGGATCGAGCGAGAGAGAGGGATTGCGCGGATCGGCGACCGGAATCGGAAGGTAGAAGATGTTGTGGTCGTTGGTATATTGCATCGATACCTTGACGAAGCCATTGTCGAGGTCGTGCTTCAGGTTGGCGCGGATCTGACCACCCTTGTCGCTGGGAAAGCCGCCGTCGCGATAGCCGTCATGCTGGCGCAGGAAGCCGCCAATGGCGAAATAGGTGCGCTCGCCGATCGGTCCCGACTGCATCGCGTCGAGCCGGTAGAGGCCGGTATCACCCAAGGTTAACTGGGCTTTGCCACGCGCATCGGGTCCACCCGACACGGTGATGTTATTGGCGATCGCTGCGGCGCTGCTGGCATAGATCGGCGCCGGACCGCCGCGCACGATTTCAACGCGCTCGGTCATCAGGTCAAAGCGGTTCATGCCTTCGCCGGAGTTGAAAAACACGCCGTCAATCTCATGATAGAGCGGCAGTCCGTCCTGCTGGAAGATCAGGTATCCGCGATCGGTAGGAATACCGCGGACGCGCGTGATGTTCTGCACTTCGCCGCCGGTCGCTTCGACCTGGATACCCGGAACGGTGCCGAGCAGATCGGCAAAATTCTTGGGCGCGATCCGCTGGACTTCGTCTTGTCCAAGGGAGTTCACTGCATAGGATACATCGAACCGGCGCTGGGCGCGGGCGCTTCCCGTCACGACGATGTCAGATTGCGCCGTCTCTTCTGCTTCCGTTTCCGGAGCAGCCGTTTGCGTTGCATCCTGTTCCGCAGCGATGCTGGGCATTGACCATGCGAGCGCGGTCAAAGAGGATAGCAGCGTCAGAGTGTAAGTCTTTTTATGTGCGAGTTGCATTGTCCGAGTCCCCTTGTGGAACTCGGCCGGTTAGGGGCGCTTCGCGTCAATGTGGTTACACGCTGTCTATTCAGATCCTGACATGAGCGGAAATTTTCCTGTCAGCGCATGCCTCGACGGATAGCGGGTTTCAGGAAAGTGCAAAGCGGGGCTGAGCGGCATAATTCAGGCGCAAAACGGTCACCAGCGCTTATCCCGAGAGCACGTGAGTTGAGTCAGGCGCGCCAATCCGGCGCTTGTCTGAAGGATGCTTATGATGACTTCGAAAGCCCCACCATTTCGCTATTTGCGTACACCCGAGGCTGCTCGGTTCCTCACCCTGTCACCGCGGACGATGGAGAAGCACCGGCTCTATGGGACCGGCCCGCGGTATCGAAAACTTGGCGGCCGCGTCGTCTACTCCATTCCGGATCTGCAGGATTGGGCAGATCAGAATATCCGTATCTGCTCATCCGATCACAGATCCGGCGCGTAACTCTTAATCCCCGTGAGCATGGTCACCATGCTCACGGCTTGCGCATTCGTCGATCAGCAGTTCGTCCAATATGTCACCGAACCATAATTCGAGAACATCGAGCATCTGAGGACTGATCGTTACGACTTCCGGGAGATCGGCAACAACGGTCCATTCCTCGGCACCCCGCCGCCTGTGCGCCGGGCCATAATAATCGAGCAGGTCATATTCGTCACGGCAATGTCGCTGCGCACGGCGTGACCGTCGATGATCTGATACTTCCACTCCATCGCCGCAGAATAGAAAACGCGTCAGCATTGTCGATGGCAGGCTTCGGACACGGGAGCGAAACAGGAAGCTTGCAGGCGTAGAGCAGTAACGCGTTGGGTAACGAATAGCCGCCATTCGGAGTAAAAATCGGACGGTTTGCAAAATTCCATCACCGCGAAACGCGAACCTCTTCCGGCTTGGTCACGTTGGAAGCGAGATCGGTCGCAGCCCGATAGACACCGTAGCGCACGCGAACGAGGAGCCCTTCGTTGCACATCATGAGAGGATATTGCCGGGGAATGCCGATCGCTTCCAAATCCTTTGTCCGGACCGTTCCGCGCTGTTTCGCCAACTCAATCGCACGCTCGCGCAATGACAAACGAGGCTCCGGTTTCGAGGTCTCGGCGGCCTTGAAAGCTACCTTCGCTGGAGTACTCCCATGTTTTTGAGGCTTTTCAATGTCTTCCGACCACAGGTCCTCGTGACTATAGTCGCCGGGGAGCCATTTCTTTCCAGACATACGAAAGACTACGCCAAAGCACTCTGGCTTTGCGCGACGTTTGCCGACGGCACTCCCCCGTATTCCGGGGCAGCGATGAGAAGAGCCTCAACTCTTATCGCAGAGCAGAATATCGTAGGTCGCCCCGACACTGCAACGGGGAAATCGACTTCGCGTAGGCTAGCGAAGAAATACAAGCCATAGAGCCGCCTAGCGCGCCCGTGGACACAGCAGCGTCGCCCTGTGGGGCTTCTCCGGTTACACTGGCGTAGCGTCCCAGGCCAACAAGCCGATGAACGACGTTCTGCTTTTGGCCGGTTGCGGACTGTCCAGCAAAAGCAGCCGTTAATCTGTCGGTGATCGCCTCCCCTCCCGCTCAGCAGCATAGCCCGATCCCATTGTGACCGCAGCATCCCGAGCGCCAATGGGCTGGCTGCAACCATCGCAAGACACAGAGAGCGACACTTCATGGCCGCAGGCCTTGTGTCTTATTATTAACGCGGGTTCGTCATCAATATTGTGGACCCAGCGCTCGCCCCAAGTTTTGAGGCCCAAGAGCACGGGGTAGAGGCCGAGACCTTTTTCGGTCAGACGATACTCATAGCGCGCCGGCCGTTCACTGTAGAGTTTACGAGCAATGACGCCCTCTTGCTCCAGCGATTTCAGTCTCACCGAAAGCAGATGCGGCGACATGCCCGTCTGGATCTGCAGGTCGTCAAATCTTCGCCCGCCGAGGAAAAGCTCTCGCAGCACGAGGATCGTCCATCTTTCGCCGACAACCGCAAGCGCGCCTGCGATTGGGCAAAGCGTGTCGCCGACATTCGACCAGGCCATATTGACTCCCTTCAATTATTGAAGCTACCATATGCGACGCCGACGGTAGGCTCAAGGAGTATTTATGACGGACCATGCTGGCGGGATCAGCGGGCGAGCACCTTTCTGGGATGACCTTGCGCCCGGATACTCCGTGGAAACCGGGGAAGCGGTTATCTCAGCGGAAGCGCTTCATGCGTTTGCCGCCGAATATGACCCTCAGCCACAGCACTTGGACGCAACCGCCGCCGGGCGAACGATATTAGGACAGGTCGTCGCGAGCGGTTGGCAAACCTTAGCAATGACGATGCGTCTCGTGGTCGATGCAAGGCTGCTTGGAGATACTCCGATAATCGCAGCCGAGTTCGGACGGACTCGCTTTCACGGCCCCGTGCGCGCCGGCGACCGGATCAAGGCCGACGCCAAGATTCTGAGTATTCGTCCGATGACATCACGCGACGATCGCGGATTTCTCGATATCGAGGTCGTGACGAGCACGACTGCGGGCACGGCGCTCATCACACAGCTCTGGACTCTCGTTGTACCACGCCGGCCCAAGCCGAACGGACCGACGAAACCGCTCGTTTCAAACCAGGAAGGACAATCATGCTGACCCCTGAACAATTGCAGGTGAGGACCGAACTGACGCGCGCTGTCGCCGAGCTGGGCCATGCGCCTAGTAACGCCGACTTGGCGGAGCGTGCCGGCCTCCCCGTTCCGGTCGTTGAAGCGGCGCTTCACGCACTGCACGAAGCCCATGCGCTGCTTCTTCATCCGGGAAAGACCGAACCTTGGGCCGTCCACCCGTTCGCCCTGTCGCCCGGCTCCTGCTGGGTCGAGACTGGAGACAAGGGTTACTGGGCGAACTGCGTATATTGCGGCTTCGGGATCGCGGCCGCCCTAGACGAGGATGCCACGATCTATACGCGCATCGGTGGCGAACGTGAGCCTGTAGAAATCCATGTCCGCAATGGCGAACTCGTCGAGCGGGACCTGCTGTTCCACCTCTCAACGCCGCCGCGGGCCTGGTGGGATAATGTGATCCATGCGTGCGCGAGTTTCCAGCCGTTCAGGACGGAAGCCGACGTCGAAGACTGGTGCGCTCGCCACGCCCTTCCCAAAGGCGCGGTCGTTCCGATGCCCACGATGTGGGCCTTCGCGCGCGACTGGTATGGGGACGCGATACGCAAGCCGTGGCGAAAAAGGTCCGCAGATGAGGTTCGGACGGTATTCGAGCGACATGGATTCACGTCGCCATTCTGGTCCGTCTAGGCCCAAATGAGTGGGTGTAATGGCCGGTTGAGACCCGCTGTATTTGGGTTCCAAACTTAGCGAAGCAGACGCCGGGCAAGTCTTTGCCCGGAGGCAGGCCTAAGCCAACTCCTTAAGGCCCAGCATAGCTCGCGCAGCGGCGCGTTTTCCCATGATAATTCCCGACTCTAGCGAGACGAGATTATAGTCCGCATTCGCATAGGACAGCCCGGCGTATCGAGCGGCGTCGTCACGGAACTCCAGAAGGCGCCGGCAGTCTCCGGGTGCGTGCCGCGAATAGCCCCATGCGTGACGGACCACCTCGTTGTGCTCGATCCATTCATGCGAAAGACCCGGATAAAAGAGCTTCAGTTCCTCGAAGGCCCGCCCGGCGATTTCCTCGTCGGACTTCGCGAGCATTTCAGGGGAGTCAGGATAGGCTGACCAGGCCGAGATGATGGCCTTGCCGCTCGGTACAAGAAACGGACGCGTCACCGTGTGGTTGATCGACAGGTTGAAGAAGCGCTTCTCGGGATAGGCAATGCCGAAGCTCACCCCTGCACTTCTGACCGGCCGGTCGAGGTGGAAAAAGGCCAGGGCCAAAGGGCTGTGATGAAAGTCGTCGAGAAGCGCCCTAGGGCGCGTGAACGCTTCCGGCGTGATGCGCGCCGCCGCATCGGGCGTCGTACAGAGTATGACGTGCCTTGCCTCCACGCTGCGTCCATCGGCCAGCTGTACGCCGACTACCGTATCGTCGCGGGTAAGGAGCCCGCTGACCTTGACATTGAGAACAACCGGCACTTGCTCGGCGAGCTTCTTGGGGAAGGACAGATTGCCTTGCCTGAAAGCAAAATGTTTCGGCTTCTTCAGGTGGCTGCGGAACATGCGTGTCGCGTCGAACAGGCTCAAATGATCGAGCGACGTCCCCGCATTGCCGTAGCACATCGGGCGCAGGACGAAGTCGCGGAACTTTTCGCCCGCCCACGCCAGCCCCTCATTCGCGGTCACATTGTCATATTCCTCAACGCAGGTTTCGAGATCGTAGGTCGGATAGGGTTTGCCGAGGGTTCCGAGCTGCAAGGTCGCGCGAGCAAGGTCAGCAGCGCCGCGCACGCCGAGAAGGCGCAGCAGATCGGTTTCGCCGTCGAGGACATGCGATCGGCCCTTCTTGTCGATATATTGATAGGCTTCCCGGCTTTCCTCGATCAGCTCGCCGCTCATTCCCAGTTCTTCGATCAGCGCCAACGCATTATCGTAGGTCGAGAGGAGATATTGCTGCCCGACCTCGACCTTGTCGCCGTTCCGCTCGCGCGTCATGATCCGGCCGCCGACGTGATCCGACGCTTCGAGGACCAGGACATTGCCCCCCGCTTTCTGGACGGCATAGGCGGTGGAAAGGCCGGTAATGCCCGCGCCGACGACGATCACATCGACTTTGCTGACTTCGGAAACGATCGGCATCCTCTACCCTCCTGATCTTCGAGAAGCGGGGCGTTTATCGAGGCGATTAACGGCGAGCAGATCGCCCCCCTCGGCGCCACCGCCACATCTTAAACATAACAATCGTTGTCTATTTGTCAAACGGGAAGCGGAGAGTGCGTTTTCGCCCGTCCCAGTCGGCTGGAACGATGCGCATATTTTTTACACAACATATGTTGCTATATTTATCCGATACCGATAGCTGACGACGGCAAGGCATCGCGTTCGATAATCCCGAGAGCCACTCGCGGCTCTCTTGCCAGAAGGACTGACAGATGAGTGCACCCGGCAAGAAGCAATCGTTCAATCCGCCCGGAACGCAGGCGTCGGCGGACAAATACCGGCTGTCGCAAGCGATGCGCGTCGGCGACATGATCTGGGTTTCAGGGCAGGTCGGCGTCACCGCCGAGCGGACGGTACCCGACGGCATCGAAGCGCAGACGCGCCTGACCTTTGAAAATCTGAAGAGAGTATTGGAATCGGCCGGCGCAACGCTCGACGATATCGTCGAGCTCACGCTGCTCCTGACCGACAACACAATCGATATGGCACCCTTTTACCGGGTGAAGGACGAGTATATCCGACCACCCTATCCGGCGATCACCGGCTTCGGCGTATCGAGCCTCGCCCTGCCCGGCCTGTTGCTGGAAGTTCGCGCGGTCGCCGTCGCGGGATCCGCAGCCAACAAATAGGCTGCCGATCGGGGGGCTCGCGTCGGAGATGCGGTGTCCGCTCGTTTCGGTACATGGGGCCGGCGCCTGACCGCCGCTCAGTTCGCGCGCGCGCTGTTCGCACCTTGTCCTTCCGCTCCGATAGCGACCCCGGCCGCGAGCAATGTCTCGAAATAATGCAGCATGACGGCTCTCTGACGGCTGGCGCCAAAAGTCTCGGGGCTGACGGTGCCATGCACCCCGACCCCTTCGAACAGGCAGAGCAGCGTGTCGGCCGCGAGGATCGGGTCGGTGTCCGCCCTTATGATCCCCCGCCCGATCAGCGACCGGATCATCATCGCCCACGCCTTGCGCCACCGATCGAAATCGGATGCGTAGTGCGCAGCTTTTTCGGGGTTCGGAAAGATATAGACCAGAAAGGCGAAGAAGACCTTCCACCCGTCGCGGCTTTCCTCGTCATGCGGCAGCGTTGATGTCAGTGCGTCGACGAGATCACCAATTTGCGTGTCGGCCGGAAAACGTCCGTCATATTTCCCGTACCGGGTCGCATGGAGGACAAGGTCGAGTATCTCCTCCTTATTGCGAAAATGGTGCGTCAGCACGCCCGTCGTCGTGCCGAGTTCACGGGCAATCGCACGCATCGATGCCTTGTCGAAACCTTCGCGCGCGATGACCCGCCGGGTCGCGCGCAGCACCTCGAGCCTCCGCTCCGGCGGAGCCGCATCCGTTTCGCGGCGCTGCAACTTGTCACTGACTTTCCCGGCCATAAAAATCTCCCCGTCGGTCATGCCGAATAAGCGATAGCGGCTGAGCACGGTCGCTGGCTCGCCGGCATGAAAGGCGATTCGCCGACAGCATTACAACTGTTGTCATATTGATGCGCCGAGTGGTTGGCAATCGCGGCCATATTTGCTCTGCGGAGGGCGAAGACGATTGAGAAACCCGAGAGATCATCGATCCTATAACACGGTTATACCACAATTTATCTGACATTCCACTAACGCGGCGCGCTCGACTCATGCGACCGCGATCCCGCGCCTTGACAAGAACGAGCCGCACCTCATAACAATGACAACTGTTGTTATTATAATTATCGCCGTAGTGAGCGGCGGGAGAGCGGACAATGCATCGTGCCGGTCGTCTCTATGGGAAATCGATGGCAAGAGCCGCGTCGCGGCTCCCGCTATGCCCCCGGTGCATGCGCGTGAATCTGAGACGGACCTGGGCGATGTCCCCAAGCCATGGGCTCGGACGTCATATCCGCACCGCTAGCGGTCGGAGCCTGCGATCATGACCGGACGGATGCGCATCCCGACATATGATTTCGGCTGGAACGTCGTTGCGGTTCTCTTCCTCTGCACCGCGTCGCTGATGGGCACGTCGATCTACGGCTTCATCATGATCGCCGACAGCATGGCGCGAACGCACGGCTGGTCCGATATGGCCGCAGGCGGCCTCGTATCCGCCATGTGGCTCATCGCGCCGCTTGCCCTGTTCAGCGCGCCCGCGATCGAGCGCTATGGCCCGTGGCGACTGATCGTCGCGGGTCTATTGATCCTTGCCCTTGCCTTTGCCGGCCTCGCGATCGCCACGGAGTTCTGGCAAGTCTACGCGCTCCGAGTCCTGATGGGGTTCGGCAAGGTCGCGATCATGACGTCGGTCCCCGTCGTCGTGACGCGCTGGTTCGACCTTCGTTTCGGGACCGCTATCTCGATCGTATGGGCAGGAGGCAGCGCAGGCGGAATCGCCGTGGCGCCGCTCGTCGAATATCTCGACCGCACCGCGGGCTTCCAGTTCACCACCCTGGCTCTTGCCAGCGGGATCGCCGCCGTCGCCATGCTCGCGGCCCTGACCGCACGTGCGAAGCCGACGCCGCGTGCCACGGCGGCCCCGGCTTCCAAGGCCGGGCATGGCACGGAACGCGGAGATGGCGCAGTCCGTCCTGCCGACGCGAGCCGGGCGATTATCGCCTGCATCGTGGTAGCGACGACCGCGCTGGGCTGCGCCAATGTGGCTTTCCTCGCACTGAAGCCGCAGCTTTTCGGAAGCTTCGGATTCGACTCCCATACGACGGCGCTGATCGTGGGGTTCAATGCCGCCGCGTCAATGACCGGGGCCCTCGCAATCGGCTGGCTGACCGACCGCTTCGGTCTCGCCTGGCCGGGCGTCGCAGTCGGGGGCGTGTACCTCGCCGGCATGACGACCTACCTTTTCCTCACCGCCGCGCCGTTGACGTCGGTGGCGGTAATCGCGGCGATGCTTGCCGGTCTCGGCGGCGGCGCGGCGGAAGTTCTCTGGATGGGCCTCCTCAAGCGCGAGGCGAGCGGCCTGCGCTTCCCTGTGGTCTACGGCGCCTGGTATTTCGCGATCCAGGTCGGTTACGCCGTCGGCGGCTTTGTCGGCGGGTGGGCGCTGGCCCATCTCGGTGCCGCCGGGTTCATCCTCGTGGCAGCGCTTGCGTTCAGCGCGACGCCGCTGTTCTCGACCTGGCGATCGATACGGCTGTCCGACTGGGGCACCGGGCGTCCGGCGCCACCCGCCGAACCACGGGTCGCCGCTCTCAAATAATATCATGACAATTGTTATTTTAACTGTAACACAGGTGCGCATTGAAAACATAACAACCGTCATGGAAATCCGTTCACGGGTCCGTGACCGCTCCTCAGGCGGGACGTGATGAAGCATCGATAAGGGAGACTAGCGGTGATTAAACAGCAAGCATTCGCGGCGCGCCGTCGCAAGGCAGTCCTCGGGACCACGGGTTGCATGATGGCCCTGACGGCCGTGTTGTCGACCACCCCGGCGATGGCGCAGGACTCGGCGCAGGCATCGGAACCTTCCGGCGATGGCGACATCATCGTGACCGCGAGCCGCCGCGAGCAACGGGTCACAGACCTCCCATTCAACATCTCCGCCTATGGCGGCGAGCAGATCGAGCGCGCCAACATCAGCAGCGTCGCGTCACTCACAAGACAAGTTCCCAACTTCAATATCGTCGATGCCGGCGCGCGCACGGCAGCGGCGCAGATTCCGATCATCCGCGGCCTCAACGCGTCGCAGACCAGCACAAACGCCGCGCGCTATTTCCAGTCGCCCGTCGGCTTCTATTCCGGCAATGCGCCGGTAACAGGCTCTTTGCCGCTCTATGACATCTCGCGCGTCGAGGTTCTGCGCGGCCCGCAGGGCACCCTCTATGGCGCCGGGTCGCTGTCAGGCGCGGTCCGCGTCGTGCCAACCGATCCCAAGCTTGGCGAAGTGAGCGGATCGGTTACCGGCTCGGTCGGCAAGCTCTCGCATTCGAAGGACCCGTCCTACGCCTTCGGCGGCATCGTCAACCTGCCGGTCGGCGACACGATCGCGATCCGATTGGTCGCGAGGCAGGAACATCAGGGCGGCTTCATCGACACCCGCGACGTGCTGAAACGTCAGGGCGACAGCTATATCACCGGCGTGCCGGTTCTCGCCAATACGGCGGACGTCGCCAACAGCCCCGCCGTCTACTTCACCGAGAAGGATTATAATTACGCCGACACGACGTTCGCGCGCGCGGCGATCCGCTGGGAACCGAGCGACGATTTCTCGGTCGGCCTCGCCTATAATTTCGCCAAGTCCAAGGGTGTCGGCGGCAATATCGACAATGACAGCTTCGGCGGCGGCCCCTCGCCGCTCGATCCGCGCATCCAGCTCGAGCCGACCGGCGAATATGAGCGCTCGGTCCCGATGCTCGAACCCTGGAACCGGCGGACCGAACTGGCGTCGCTTGATGCAAGCTACGATCTCGGGTTCGCGACGGTCTCGGCGACGGTCGCCTATGGCAAGACCAGGGGCCGATCGTCGAACGACTCCACGGTCAGCCTCCTCGGCTCACCCTACGGCTTCTTCTACACGGGCGCGCCGGCGAACCCGCGCGCGGTGATCCCGGTCGCCAACAACGACCGCGACCAGTCGTGGACCGAGGAACTGCGGATCGTGTCGAAGGAAGGCGGCTTCATTGACTACACCGCCGGCGTCTTCCTGCAGCAGCAGAAGCGACGGATCGACCTCGTTGTCTATGCGCCCGGTGCCGGCGAGCAGAGCTTCGCGGCGGGTGGCAGCCGGACCCCGATCTACCAGGGCTATTTCGGGCTTCCGGACGCGACCTATATCCCGACGCTTGCCGATGGAACGGCCTACAGCCAGATCACCCACCAGAAGTTCCGGGAAGTTTCCTTCTTCGGGGACGTCACGCTCAATCTCAGCGACAACTGGTCTGTCACCGGTGGCGCACGCGTCTTCAAGCAGAAATTCTCGTCCAATCTGAACTCGTTCAGCACCCTTTTCGCCCCTCCGGGGTCGCCGGAGGTCGACGGGGTCGGCGTGCAGTCACGCAGTTCGTCAAACGCCACCAAGGGAACCGATCAGATCTTCAAGGTGAACACGTCGTACAAGCTCAGCGGCGGCGGGCAGGTTTATGCGACCTTCTCGCAGGGCTTCCGCCGCGGCGGCGCGAACGCCTTCTCGACGCCCGCGGACAACCCGATCATCTTCGAACCGGCCCAGCTGCTGACCTACAAACCGGACCGGACCAACAATTTCGAGGTTGGCATCAAGGGCTCGATGTCACGCATCTACTATTCGCTCAGCGCCTTCTACGTCGACTGGAAGAATCCGCAGATCGACCTGCAGACCCCATTCAATCTCTTCCCGGTCGTGGTGAATGGATCGAAGGCGGAATCGAAGGGGTTCGAGCTTGAGCTGTCGGGACCGATCGCGGTCGACGGGTTGAGCTTCAATCTTGGTCTTGCCTATGCGCGCGCACGCCTCAGCGAAGACTTCGGCCTGCCGGCGGGCGACGGCGGCGGGAGTGAGGTCCCGAACGCGATCAGGGGCGCCAAGGGCGACCAGTTGCCGGGGGCGCCGGACTGGAGCGGCGCGGGCTCGCTGACCTACCGGCACGCGGCCGGGAAAGGCGAGATGACCTATAATCTCGGCTTCGATTTCCGAAGCGGGACATGGAACCAGCTTCGCAGCCAGAGCACGAACACCCCGGCCAGCAAGCAGTCAGGCTATATCATGTTCAACGGCAGCATCGGCTATGCGATCGACGACTGGAACATCGAGCTTTACGGCACCAACCTGCTCGACAAGCGGGCGGTATACACCGCCAACCTCCGGACGCTGAACTCGATCGCGACGCTCGGCAACTGGGGCAATGCCTATTCGGTCTCGCGCCCGCGCGAAGTCGGCATCCGCCTCAGCAAGAGCTGGTAATCGAAGGTCGGCCGAATGCCACCGGCATCAGGAACGGCGCGCGGCCTACGCGCGCCGTTTCCGTATCAGCTCCCCGCGCTCCGTGTCCTTCGTGGATCTATGCCGGCCGCCTCCAACGCATCGGCGAGCGGCCGGAGATGCCGCTCATAATTGCGCCAGCGGCCTGCGGCGGTCCGATAGATCGGACGGCGGATCTGAACCGCGCTGGCGGTGGCCGACGCCGTCCGGTTCCGCTCGATCCGGACCATGGCATCGTCCCATCCAACGCCCATGTGGCCTGCGATCCGCTGGCCAGTCTCACGCGGGTCGCATACGACATCTTCATAGGCGACCTCGAGGAGCTGCGTCCCCGCCACAGCGCGCCAATGATCGAGGAGGCCGCTGTAAGCGCGATAATAGGCCGCCAGGTCGCCAAGCGAATAGCTGAACGGATAGGCACTCCCGAAGAGCGTCGAGTACATGGCAAACAGATTGTCGAGCGGGGCGCGGTTTACCAGCAACGTCCGGGCGCCGGGCATCGTCAGCCGGATCGCGCCTACGTAGAGATAGTTGAACGGCAGCTTCTCCAGAATCACGTCGCCCGCCGCCGGCGTTCCCGCGCGCCGGGCATAGGCTGACAGAACGCGCGCAGGATCGGCGTTGGCGACGCGCTCGAAGATATCGCCTCCGTCCGCCGCTGCTCCTTCGGCAAGCGCGCCGAAAAGATTCTCGGTCTCGCCGTTGCTTCGCGCCTGCGGGGCTCCGGTGAGGATCCGCTCGATCATGGTCGTGCCCGATCGCGGCAGTCCGACGATGAAGCCATAGCGCGGCGGTGTCAGTTCGGGCGCTTGCGCGATGCGCACCGCATCGAAACTCTCCACGATGCGCCCAAACTTCCACACATCGTCCGCGACATCGTACCGCAACATCTCCCGCCGCGTCTTCGCGCCGGCCGAGAAATGATCGAAGGCGGCGTCATAGTCGCCGAGATCGTCATGCTCCTTGCCGAGCGCATAGTGCAAATAGACGGCCGCACCCGGCTCGTTTGATGCTCGTGCAAGCATCGCCCGCAGCTCATCGATATGATTGCGGTCCGCGGCCTGATTGCGAAGCTGCGAGCGAAACATCGCGGCCTCAACCATGTCCGGCGACAGACGAAGCGCCTGGTTGCTGGCTTCTTCGGCTGCCTCCAATCGTCCGATGTTCCGTTCGCCGGTCGCCAGATTATACCATGCGAGCGCGTCGCCCGGTCGGGCCTCGACCACTTTTGCATACCAGTCGCGCGATCGCTGGTGCGCTCCGGCCTCGAACGCGGCGAAGCCGAGCGCCTCGCTGTCTTCGGCCGTCCCTTGCGCCATTGCGGCAAGCTCTTCGATCAGCGTCGCCGCCCCGGGATGGCGGCCAAGCGCGCGCAATATCTGCACCGCGACCGCGTGATCGCGCGACGCACAATGCCTCTGCGCCCCACTTGCAAGATGAACCGCGAGCGCCGCTTCAAGCTCGGCCTGCCGGGGATGCGTACCGGGCGACACAGTCTATCGCTCCCTTCGCAATTCAAATGTCGCCAAGCCCAAATCGTCGCTTCCCTTTTTCGAGACGATTGTTATCTAAATTAATGTCGCATGGGCAGCAAGCTGCTTGCGAACCGTCTGGCGATCCCCGCCGACAAGCGCAAAGGGTCTGCCACAATGACGGTCGGAGATATAGCAGCACCAGCCTCCCCCACCTTGCAGTCTGGACTGCGCGGATCATGACGGACGCCGTGGCAGCGCCCGAGTTGGCGACCGCACCCGCGCGCTATTCCGGATTCTCGGCCGGAGCGCTTTGGTCGGTCGGAATCCTCCTTCCCAACATCCTGTCGATCATCTTCCAGGCGACGCAGCAGAGCCGCGGTATCGGCGCGGGCGACCTCGGCACGCTTGGCGCGGCCTTTGTCCTCGGCCGCGGCATTGTCATCGGCACGGCCCCGTTCTGGGTTTACCGAACAAATCCGCGGCAGATCACCGCCGGCGCGATCATCGCGACCGTGGCTGCGCTTATGGCCGTTGTTTTCCTCATCGGCACCAACCGGCTCGGACTGGGCTGGTTCATCGTCGGGCTGACGAGCGGCTGCGTCGCGCCTCCCGCCTATACCGCGCTCGGCAATGCGCGCGATCCGCTGCGATCCTATAGCATCGCGCTCTTCGGATCATCGCTCATTGCGGCAATCGTCGCCTATCTCCTCCCCACCCTTATCGTCCCTCACTATGGCGAGAAGGGTGTACTGATCGTGATTGCGGCGCTGTTTCTCGTCGCGCTCCCTTGCGCATGGGCGCTGCGCGACACGCAATTCGTCGGCAAGAGAAATGCGCCGTCCGCACTATCGGGGAAGGACGCGCCCTCCACTGGATCGGGCCGATACGCCGCACCGGTGATCGCGGCCATCGCCGGAGCGGTCTTCACGGGCGTCTTCATGGGAGGCGCCGGCGCCTTCGTCGCATCTATCGCGGCAGCGAACGGTATCGGAGCCAAATCGGTCGGCCTGTTCGTCGCCTTTGCCTTGATGGCATCTCTCGTGGGGGCACTCACTCCCTCCATCGTCGGCAATCGCATGTCGCCGATAGCAATGATCGGCGTGGCGACCGCCGGGATCATTGCCAGCTATGCCGGCATGACCAGCGCTTCGCCGTTGATATTTGGCGCCGGCTATGTCGCGCACGCGATATTCGCGACCATCGGCTATGTCTATTTCCTCGGTGTCGTGCGGTCACTCGACTTCACCGACCGCATTTATGTTGCCTACCCCGCGATGGACGCCGCCGCCTTTGCAGCGAGTGCGGAACTTGCCGGCGCCCTGCTTTCGCGCTCGACGCCGACGGCGCTGTTCCTGATCTCCGCCGTCTTGATGGTCATCTGCTGGTTCGCTGCAGTCGCCGCGAGCCGGATCGCGGCATCGGGCAGCCCAGCCGCCCTCGAACCAATTTGAAACGGAGTGACACTATATGAAGGAGCCGCCCTATGGCCTCGAAACGCCCAATCTCGACGCGCCGTTCGACGTCTTTCGCGGAACGGTCCTGAACGCCTGGACCGACTGGAACGGGCATATGAACGTCGGTTACTATGTCGTCGCGTTCGATCACGCGACCGGCCAGATATTCAACAATCTCGGCCTTCCCTACGAATATACGAGCAACAAGATCGGCATGTATTTCGTGCTTGAGGCGCATGTGAATTATGTGAGCGAAATGAAGGAGGGCGACGGCTTCAGCGTCCGGAGCCAGATTCTCGACCACGACCACAAGCGCGTCCATCTATTTCACACGATGTTCGCGGAGGACGACGGACGGCTCGTTGCCACCAATGAGCTGATGCTGATGAATATCGACTATGCCTCGCGTCGTTCGGCGCCTTGGCCCGACTGGGCGATGCAGCGCATCGAGGCGATGGCGGCCGCGCATTCCGCGCTGCCGCGGCCAAGCCAGATGGGCAACCTCATCGCAATACGCAAATCCTGAGACACGTTGGCCCGAACGCAGCGAGGCGGCGGCTCGCAAGCCGCCCCTCGAACGAAAGCCAATAGTATCAGACGCGGGCGCGGATCGTCATGCCGCCGTCGACGACAATGCCCTGCCCGTTGACGTAGCGGCCAGCGTCCGACGCCAGGAACAGGGCGGTCCCGGCGATCTCTTCGGGCTCGCCGATGCGTCCGAGCGGAACGGCGTGCCGAAGCGCCGCTTCGGCTTCCGGATCTTCCCAAAGGGCTCGCGCAAAATCGGTGCGGATGACGCCGGGCGCGATCGCATTGACGCGAATATTCTGCCGCCCGAGTTCGAGCGCGAGATTGCGAACCAGCTGGAAGTCGGCCGCCTTCGATATGTTGTAGGCGCCGATCGTATCCGAGGCGATCAAACCGCCGACCGAGGACACGATTATGATGGCGCCCGAATGTCGCGCCGCCATTTCGGGCGCGACCATCGTGATGAGCCAGTGGTTGGACAGGACATTATTGTCGAAAATCTTGCGGAACTGCTCGTCGCTGATCCCCGCCATCGGCCCGTAATAGGGATTGGTCGCCGCGTTGCAGACCAGAATGTCGATCGGCCCGAATTGCTCGCGGGTGCGATCGACCAGATGCTGCAGCGCCTCTTTGTCGGAAATGCTGGCCGCCACCGCGAGAGCGCGGCCCGCACCGAACTTCGCTTCGATCTCGGCGGCCACAGCGTCGCAGGCATCTTGCTTGCGGCTCGATATCACCACGCGCGCCCCGGCCTCGGCAAAGGCCTCCGCGATCGCGCGGCCGATACCCCGGCTCGAGCCGGTTATGACCGCGGTCTTGCCGGAGAGATCGAACATTTTCATGGCCAGTCCTTCATGTCGGGGAACGAGGGAAAAGCCGCGTGCGAGGCGGCGTGCCCCTGCCGCCTCGCACGCGCCGGGTGGGAGAGTGCCCCGGATCGAGATTGGCAAGTTCAGGCCGCGCCGGAGTCCGCCACGGCGACAACGCGGATTTCGACCTTATACTCGGGCGCCGCGAGCTGGGTGACGCCGATGGCGGTCCAGCACGGATAATCTTTCGGAAAATAGACGTCCTTCACCTTGACGAAGTCGGCGATTTCCCCGCGCAAATCGGTGTGGAAGCTCATCAGCTCGACGACATCGGCAAGGCTTGCGCCCGCGGCCTCGAGCGTCGCCTTGATCGCCTCGAAAGCGAAGCGTGCCTGCTCTTCCATATCCTTGCCGGCGACAAAATTGGCATCGATGCCGACCTGGCCCGAAAGCCAGATCCGGTCCCCGACGCGGGTCGCCGGAGCGAAGTGATAATTGTCGTAGAGGGGCTGCGCGCCCGCCGGGACAATCTGTTGCCGCTTGTCGCTCATATTCGTCTCCTCTCAATGCCGCGCGAGCGTCGGAGGCGGTAAATTTCCTCGCCACGCTGCGCCCTCGATTCGGCCGATAGATCACCCCGTAGCGCCTCTCGACGAATTAATACAACATTTGTTTTGTAAATTAGGTGCACTGTGCGATAGTGCCGGTCGAATTGAGGAAATGCTGTAAAACGGGAGGGTCATCATGACGGCCGAACATGCTTCAACACGCGAGCGGGCGAAGTCCGCGATCGCCAGATATCGCCCGATCGGGGGCTGGGTCGAACAGCCCGCCGACCGTCAGCCGCGCCTGACCGGGAATGTCGAGGCCGACGTCGTTATCGCTGGCGGCGGTTTCGCCGGTCTCTCGGCCGCACTCGAACTGACCGCGGCGGGTGCGAAGGTGGTGCTTCTCGAACGCGACTTCTGCGGCTTCGGTGCCAGCGGCCGGAACGCGGGCTATCTGTCGGGCGGCCAAGGCCTGAAGTTCGGACTCTTCGCCAAGCGTCTCGGCGACGAGAAAACCCGCGAGATCACCCGCTTTTACCAAGAGGGCGTCACCTATGTGGAGGAGCGCCTTCGAAAATACGGGATCGACTGCGACTATTTGCAGACCGGCCTGCTTCGCGCCGCCATCCACCCCTCGCAGCGAGCGCCGCTTCGCGAGAAGATGGAAGCCGGCGTCCGCTATGGCGCGCCCGCGACCTTCCTCGAATCCGACGAACTGCGCCGCCGCGGCATTCCGCCCGCTTTCCTTTGCGCCGTGCACACCCCCAATGGCGGCACGCTCCATCCCGGCAAATATGTCATGGGGCTCCGGCGCGCGGCGATCGAAGCCGGGGTAAGGATCTTCGAGGACAGCGCCCTTCTGTCGTGGGACGAAGGAAGGCGGATCACCTGCCGAACGGCTGGCGGAACGGCGCGAGCACCGTTTCTGGTCCTCGCGACCAATGCCTACACACCCGGACTTGGCGCCCTTGGAAACAGGATCAGCCCGATCCGGGTGTCCGGCCTCGAAACCGAACCGCTTTCAGCGGAACAGCTGGCGGCGCTCGGATGGGCCGGACGCGAGGGGATTGTGACCCCGCACATCACCATGGAGAGCCATCGCCTCACCGTCGACAACCGGCTCGTGCTCACAACGAAGCGGATCGATTATCTCTATGGATCGCGAACACCGAACGAACCGGACGAGACGGCCTATCGGGCGCTCGCCGAAGCGCTGTACACGCGCTTCCCGATGATCGGCGATGTTGCGATCAATGCATGCTGGAGCGGCTATATCAGCCTCGCGCAAGATGGACTTCCGGTCGTCGGCGAAACGGGCGGGAACGCCAATATTCTCCACACGGCAGGTTGTAGCGGGCACGGTGTCGGCACCCAGTCGCTGATCGGGCGCTTGCTTGCCGAGCATATCGGCGGAAGCAAACCTCCTCTGCTGGCAGCCATCCGCCACGCGACACCGCGCGTTCCGCCGGAGCCTGCGCGCTGGATCGGTCTCAAGTCTGCACTTCGTGCCGCTGACCTGATGGACGCCCGCGTCGATCGCAAGGCGCGCAGCCGCGCGCAGGCTAGATAGCAAGTGTCATGATAATTGAGTCTCCGGGAAATATCGTTACGCTGAGGCGATGAGCGAAACCGGAACCGCAACGCGCACCGCCGTCACCGAACGTCCTGCAACCAAGGCCGCGACACGCGGCCGACGCGGGAGACCTGTCGGCGACCGCGAGGCGCAGCGCACGAAATTGCTGCGCGCCGGGATCAAGGTCATCGCCGACGAGGGCTATGCCGGTGCCTCTCTCCGCAAGGTTGCCAAGCAGGCGGGCCATACGACCGGCGCGATCACCTATTATTTCGCCGACAAGGAAGAGATGGTCGGCGCGATCATCGAATTCATGTTCGACGGGTTCGACTCGATGCTCGATTCGGGCGACGAGGTCGCCGACCATCGCAAACGGCTCAAGCGCTGGGTCGAGCTCAACTCGAACTCCGATGGCTGGATCGCAGGCTTTCAGCTCCTCGCCCGGGCGCGGCACGAGCCCAAGTTCGCGGCCATCTATGCCGACCGCTATTCGCGTTACCGCGAACGCCTCGCCGGCATTCTCGCGAAGCAACAGGCCGCGGGCGATGTGCGCAACGACATATCGCCCGACATCCTCGCCGATCTGATCGGGTCGATTGCCGACGGCTGGACGATCATGCTGCCGATCGAAATCGAACGCTTCGCGCCCGAACGCGTCGACGCACTCATCGACGCCATCATCAAACTGCTGCAACCGCCCGTGGCGGCGCGGAAAGGCTGAGGAACGAGCCTTGCTCGCGCCGCCGACGAGCGGCGACCAGTATGCTTCAGACCATCTGCGCGAAGACCGGTGCGCGGAACGGCGCGCCGGGCTCCATCTGGGCGATCTCTTTCTTGAACAGATTGCCGTTACGCTCGTAGCCCGACCTGCTGATGCCGGGCAGCGGGCTGAAGGTCGCATCGTCCCCAAAGAAACGGAAGACGAGCGTGTGGCGCTCGGGGCAATCGGCATCGATGTTGGCGCCGCCGTGGAGCGAGCCGGGATGCAGGAAGAGCACGTCGCCCGGCTCGGTCGCCCAGGAGAGAATGTCATATTTGCCCGGATCGGCCTTGCGCTCGGCCTCGATGTCGGGAAGGCGCGGCAGCGCGTCGCCGCCGTGCAGCGGGTCGGTCGGATCGGCCGGGCTGAAGGTCGTGCCGTCGTAGAGCTGCCCGCGGTGCGAGCCGCGAATAATCTCGAGACCATTTTTCTTGGGAACCGAGCCGAAGCTGATCCAGGCATTGCCCCAATGGTGACCGGCCCACGGCAGATAGGACGTATCCTGATGCCAGTAGGTGCGCGTGCCCTCGCCGCCTGCCTTCAGGAACACTTCCTCAGCGAAGTACCAGACATTCTTCGACCCCCAGAGCTCGGCGAACAATTTGCCGAACGGAAGCGTCGCCACCAGCTCGTCGAGGCGTTCCTTGGCATGCGGATTGGCGTTGTCGACGTGCGACTTCACATGCTGCTTCTGGTCGCCGCGATACAGCCCGTGGCCGTTCGGGCCGGGGTTGGCGACGATCCAGTCATAGACCTCGCGGCATGCCGCGAGCTGCTCGGCATTGAGCACATTCTTCATCAGAACTGCGCCGTCCTCGAAATAGGCCTTCCGCACCGATTCTTCCATGTTCCGCTACTCCCGATAACTGTCGCGACTCTCGATAGCCGAAACCTAGCTATTTTGCAAACAATTGTTGTGTTAATTAACAATGCCGGAAATGCCCGCATCTCCGTCACATCTCGAGCTTGCATCCGCGCGCGACGAGGATCGGCCGCATTTCCCAGTACGCGGCCGGCGTCCGCGTCAGCGGGATGTAGGGGTGAAGGTGATGGACGATGTGGAACTGCATTCCCATCGAGCCGATATTGCCGACCTTGGACCGCCAGTTCTTGGTGTCACGGTAGCGCCCCTCCTGCATGCCGGGGCTGTGCGGCGCGTAGGAGAGGAAGAAGTTCGTATAGGTGGCGGCGATCTGATAGGGCAGCCACCATAGGAAGAACGCCTCCAGCGCGTGCCCCGTCCAGGCGAGGGCGATCAGAATCCCGAAATAGGCGAGCCGATAGACGAGCGTCAGCCGGATCAGGTCTTCGCGCTTCGATCGGGCCAGACAGCCCAGATAGTCGCCGACCCGCTTCGCGCCGGGCTGGCGCTGCTGGATCGAGACCCATATCGCCGACAGCGGACCATCCGCATGATTGGTGATATCGGGATCGAGGTCGGGATTGTTCGAAAAGCGGTGGTGGTCGAGGTGCGTGACGCGCAGCACTTCGAAGGGATACAGAAACATCCATGAGGTGGCATGGCCGACGAGCTCGTTCAGCCAGTGCCATCTCGTCCCCGGCCGCCCGATGATGTGATGCTGCGCCTCGTGCGTCGGCAGATAGACGAGCGATATGTTGAGGCTCGCGATGACAAAGCCGAGCCACAGCGGAATGACCTCCAGGAAAACGAGCGGCCAGAGCGCAAGCCAGCAGAGAAGATTGGCAAAGGCCCAGGCGACGATTCCCCAAGGAACCATGCCGCTGTGCTTCTGCGCGATCTGGCGCTCGAGCCGGACGAGTTCGGCGTTCGAAAGGCCCGTAAGATCGACAGCCGTCATCTGCTGCGACGCGCTCATATCCAGCGCCCCGTAATCGAAGCCAGAAGCCCCCATCCCCCGCCAACCGCAAGGCCGACAGCGAGACGCTGCTCCGGATCCAGAAGTCCCGCCACCGCCATAGCTTGGGCAAAAAGCGGCGCGAGAAATCCGATGCCGAAGACCAGCGGCAGAATCCGGGTCAGATATTTGAGAGTGGCTTCCATCTTCCCTTCTCCAAATTCGCCAGCGTTGGATTGCCGCCGATCGTGGGTGTCGATGAAGCTTCCTTTATCCGATTCCCACTTTTAAGACAACGATTGTTCTGTTAAATTGGTGCAACGATGTTGGCGGGCTAATCGCCGCTCGGCCCCGACTGCTGCAGATTGGCCGGTTATGGCCGTTTGCGGTCCAGCCGCTTTTGCGCGCTGATCGTAAAAAGCGGACATGAGCCGCAGCGTCAGCGCCGTGGCCTAATATGGCTGCGGCGCCCTCATACATCCCTGCCCAGCTTTGCGATGCGCCCGCCCTCTTATCGCGATCACGCCTGAACGCGCGCATTGCCCCAGCGATCGGCTTACTGATCGGCGAATATAACGCCAAACCCGACGTGTACGAGTGGCTGCAGCGGGGGTCATCCGGATGATTACCTCCCCCCTTATCTCGATGAAGCAGGCAACCGAGCTGACCTCACCTTCTCGCTCAACGATCTACCGCATAGTGGCAGACATCCCCGCATGACGACGATCAGGTGAGAAGCAGGTGCAGTGTCCGCGTGACAATAGAACGTCCATGAGTTCGGCTTCCGGCCGAGAATGCATGTCAGGAAAGCGCTCAAGCCATTCCGCGGCAAGGAGACTGACGATTTTAGGGTGCCTTTCGGCGCCATCGGTCAATAGTTCGTGGGAACCTGCAACATGTTCCTTTTCGCGAGCAAGCGAAGGCTCGAAAAGGAGGCGGGCAAAGCGCTCAAATATGTGCGCGTCGGACAGCGTTGCAGCCCAGACCGCATCTTTGACATCTTTCCACTCGTCAGAAGACAGAGCATGATTTGAGAAGTGCAATTGGACCTGAAGAAGTTGGTCTTCGTCCAGGTAGCCCAACGAGCCGGTCGAGCGCACTCGCTCCGCCAGCGCGGCGAGCAGAACATATCCTGCGGACCAGGCGTTGTTCTCGGCGTAGCTCCCCGCGATGAGCGCTGCGTGCGGGTGAGCACGTGAACAGGCGGCGCCATTCCCGCGAGATCGCCGCCGATCATGCCCAAAAAGAACTCCGCGTATCCGTCGCTGATTCCCGCTTGCCTGAAGGATCAAGCCAAGTTACTTACAAGCAATTCTGATTGTAAGTGGAGAGAGTATGGAACGGCGCGATTTCCTGAGCATAGCAAGTACCGCAGCGGGTGCCGCGCTGATGGTAGCGCCGGCGATGGCGGCGACCAAGAAGAAGCGTCCAGATTTCCTTTGGGGAACCGCCGGTGCGGCGTATCAGGTCGAGGGTGGGAATATCGCCAGCGACCTCTGGGTGATGGAACATGTGACGCCGCCTCTGTTCGCCGACAAATCCGGCGATGCCTGCGACGTCTATCATCGCTATGAGGGAGACATCGCCCTCGCCGCGTCGCTAGGCTTCAACACCCATCGCTTTGGCATCGAATGGGCGCGGATCGAGCCCGAGCGCGGGCAGATTTCGGACGCGGGCCTCTCCTATTACCGCAGCGTCCTCGAAACCTGCCGTCGGCACGGGATGAAGGCGGTCGTGACGCTGAGCCATTTCACCGTCCCGCGCTGGGTCGCGGCGACCGGCGGCTTCACCGACCCCGCCAATGTCAGGGCCTTTGCCGCCCATTGCGCGCGGATCGTCGACGCGCTGGGCGATCTGATCCATCTCGCGATCACCTTCAACGAACCCAATCTGGCGACCGTCGTGCGCTGGAGCGGGCTTTCCGAAAAATATCGCCCCTATATCGAGGCGGCGCAGAAAGCGGCGGGGGTCGCGCAAAACGCCCCCGCCTGGTCGAGCCCGATGCTGGCGGGCGAACGCCAATATGACGGCATCGTCGCCGCGCATAGCAAGGCGTTGGAAGCAATGCGCACGGCAAAGGCGCGCTTCCCGATCGGCCTGTCGCTCGCCATCCCAGCCGACACCGCGGCGGGCGGCGACGATCGCGGGCTGAAGCGCAAGCAGGCGGACATGCTCGATCGCTGGCTCGCCGCGCCCGGCGATTTCGTCGGCATCCAGACCTATACCGGCGGCGAGGTTGGCCCCGATGCCGACATGCCGCCCGCCCCCGGAACCGAAGTCACGCAAATGGGCTATGCCTTCACTCCCGCAGCGATCGAAGGCGCGATCCGGCTCGTCGCGACACGAACCGACCGCCCGCTTTATGTCACCGAAAATGGCGTCGCGACCGAGGATGACAGCCGCCGCATCGCCTATATCGACGGCGCGGTCGCCGGAGTCGAACGCTGCCTCGCCGACGGCATTGATCTCCGCGGTTATATCCACTGGTCGCTGCTCGACAATTGGGAATGGGTCGCGGGTTATCGCCCCAAATTCGGGCTCGTCGCGATCGAGCCGAAAACCTTCCGCCGCCTGCCCAAGCCATCGGCGCATCACCTGGGCAAGATTGCCAAGCGCGGCGGCCTCGGCTGAACGATCGGGCGGAGCGCGACCTCGCGCTCCGCCGCTATTCCCTGCCCTATTTTGCCGCCGCGGCGTCGACCAGCGTGCGAACGCCCGGGCCGATCTTGACGATCAGGTCGGCGGCGGGCTGCGGCCGGATGAAGGCATCGAACGGACGCCACGACGCCGCCTCTTCCTGCTCCAGCCGCGCGAGCAGCTTGTTTGCCGCGTCGACCTCAGCTGGCGACAATTTGCGCCCTGCCTCCACCGCGTCGACTGCATCGAGACCAGCGCACGCCAATGCCGCAATCAGTTCGGACGTCGGACGCGCCGCCTCGAGCATCCGATTGCCCGCCGCAACCTCCTGAAAGCGCGCGTCATTGTCGCGCCAATCGGCAAGCTGCGCCTTCAGCGCCCCGGCCAGCGCGCGCTCACCCCCGGCATAGCGCGCCGCATCGTCGGCGAAACGCCGCGCGACAAGGCTGTCGACCGGCGCGGCATCGGCGAGCGCGTTGAGCGGCTGAACGAAGCGCTTTCCCGCAAGCATCGCCTTGATGCGATGGTCGTGCGCCATGTTGCGCACCGGACCGGTGACCGCGAGCAGATTGGCGACGGCACCGCTGTCGTTCGGCGCGATGCGCGCCGCGATCCGCTGCTGGTTGGCGCGGTCGTCGAGGCCGCTGACCGTTAGCTGTTCGGCGACAACCGCGAGGCGGCGGTACATGTCGGCCTTGTCGGTCACCGTGGCGGGCGACCAGAAACGCTCGGCGAGCGCGGCGGCGCGCGGCCAGAGATGATGGTCGATCAACTGGTCGGGCGCGATTTCGCCCCACAGCGGTGCCTCGGCCCCGATCAGCAGTTTCTCCTGCTCGGGTGACAGCGCCGCGTGCGGAAAATCGACCAGCGCATCGGTGACGAAATTGGCGAGCAGCGGGCTGAGCCCGCGCAACATCTTCGCATGCTCCGGCGTCAATCCGGCGGCGGAAGTCGCAGCGGGATCAATGCCATAACCATAGTCGGCGGGCATCAGCAGGTTGAGATAATAGCCCGCCGACATGATCGTGCGATGCCCCGTGGCGGTCGCGTCGGCCATCGCGTTCGACGTCTGCCAAGCCTGAACGATGGTGTCCTTGGGCAGCCCGGCGCCGGTGACCTCCTCCCACCCGATCATCGTCTTGCCGAGCCGGCGCACGATCGCGGCGGCACGGCGGAGGAAATGGGCCTCGACCGCCTTGTAATCGGCGAGCTTCTCACGCGCCATCAAGGCCTTCATGCCGGCATCGTCGGCCCAGACGGTCTTGCTGACCTCGTCGCCACCGATATGGAAATGCGGGTCGGGAAACAGCGGCGCCATCTCGCCAAACAGGCGCTCAAGGAAGCGATAAGTCGCATCGGATGCCGGATTGAGCGCCATTTCGGGCTGGCCGAGGAACAGCGTCTTCGACACCGAGCCTACCTCGGGATAGGCCTCGACGATCGCACGACTGTGACCCGGAACGTCGAATTCGGGAATGATGCGAATGCCGCGGTCGGCGGCATAGGCGACGAGATCGCGGATCTCGGCCTGGCGATAATATTCGCCCCCGGCGTTGAGTTTCGGATAGCGCAGGCTCTCGACGCGGAAACCCTGATCGTCGGACAGATGAAGGTGCAGCGTGTTGAGCTTCAGCCGTTCCATCGCGTCGATCTGGCGCTTAATCGTCGCGACAGAAATAAACTGCCGTGCCGTGTCGAGCATCACGCCGCGCCAGCCAAAGCGCGGTGCGTCGCCGATCGTCTGATGCGGAATTTCAATGCCGAGCGGCGACAGGCCGACGAGTTGCCGCACGGTCGCAAAAGCGCGCAGCACCCCGGTCGGACCGTCGGCGTCGATCGCGATGCCGCTCGCCCCGACTGTCAGGCGATAAGCCTCGCCCGCATCGACCCCGCCCGTGGCATCGCGGCACGTCACGCTCACCGCGACCGGGGTTTTGGCATCGAGGATCAGGCCGGTATGCTTGAACACATCGCGGTTGAGCCGCGCGGCGGCGCGGTCGAGCGGCGTGGCATCACCGCACCCGCGCATGTCGGCGCGGAGCGGACCCGCGATCGCGAGCATCTTATCGCCGTTCAGTGTCACCGACTGCGGCAGCGGCATCAATGCGGGCGCGGCGTGCGCCGGCGCCGCGAGCAGCAAACCCGCCCATAGTCCCAGGCTCTTGGTCACGCCCTGTCCCTTTCGTTCAATTCGGAAATTCATTCACCGCCCGCGGCATTGGCTTCGGTCGCGTCGAGCCGCGCCTGCCATGGATCGCGCTTGGCCCGCGGCGTTCCGTCGGACTGGAAATCGAGCAGGGGATCATCCTTCGGCGTCACCGCCGGCCAGTCGGGCAGACCGCCACCGTTGGGGTTCCCCGTCTTGGCGAATTGGACCCAATAGCCGTGCATCGCGCTCGCCACCGCGCTGTCTTGCGCGGTCAGTTTGTCGCCAAGCAGCGCCGACAAAGTGTCGAACGCATAGACGACCTCGCTCGAATGTTCGGCACCCTTGATCGGCTTTCCGCGCAGCGATGCCGCGACATAGGAAAAGCGGAACAGCCATGCCGGCTTGCCCTTGGCGGCGATCGTCCGCGCGACCAGCCGCGCGGGCTCGATCATCGTGCGGTCGCGGCCGATCATGTCGTTGATGTCGGCGAGCGTCGCGGTTCCGTCGGGGTCGTAGGCGCTTCGGGCCTGTGCCGCGTGCGGGCCGAACGCGGCGAAGGCGGCGTCCTTGTCGGGGGCGCGGTTGAGGCCGAGGTCGGCCTCGTCGGCGCCGACGATGGTCGGCAGCGGCGGCGCGGCCTTCAGCGCTTCGGCGGGCTGCGCGGTGACGATGCGGCCATCGACGATCGGCCCCGAAAAGCGCTTCCGCTCGCCGAGGAACAACATGCCGAGCGCGGTCAGATTGCCCGCGACCTTTTCGGCGGGAAGCGCTCGCAGCTGCGCGAGCGCCGCGGCGTCGGAGCCTTCAACCCCAACACTAGCTGCGAAGGCGACGCCGATCTTCTCGGCCGACGGGTGCGCCTTGCTATCCTCGGCGAGCTTCTGCGCGCCGAGCAACTGCGTCCGGCCGCCGCCCGACTGGGCGACCACCCGCCCGAACAGCCCGCGCGCCAAGGGTGAGGCCGCAAGCGCGAGCACCGATTCCCCGCCCGCCGAGGCACCCGTGATCGTGACATTGGCCGGATCGCCGCCGAACGCCGCGATGTTGCGCTGCACCCATTGGAGCGCGGCGATCTGATCGAGATAGCCGTAATTGCCCTTGGGCTCGTACGCATGTTCGGCCGACAGCGCGGGGTGCGCGAAGAAGCCGAAGCGACCAAGGCGGTAATTGGGCGCAACAAAGATCACCCCGTCGCGCGCGAAGGGCGCGCCCGAAGCCTCGGGCGGGACATTCGATCCCGACACGAAAGCGCCGCCGTGAATCCACACGAGCACCGGCAGCTTGCCCTTTTGTGCGCCCGCGGGACGCCAGACGTTGAGGGTCAGGCAATCCTCCGACGGCTCGAACGCGGGGTCCGCGGCGGGGCGCATGCAATCATGGCCGGGCCGGGTCGCATCGCGCACGTCCGCCCACGGCGCCACCGGCTGCGGCGCGCGCCAGCGCAATTCGCCGACCGGCGGCGCGGCAAAAGGCAGGCCCTTGAAGACCTCGATGCCCGCCTCGGTCGCGCCCCGCACCTTGCCGTCGCGCGTTGTGACATCCTGCGCCGCAGCGGGCACCGCCGCGACAAGGGACAGGCTGGCGAGCCACAGCGCCCGGCTCATGCTCAGCGCTCCCGCTTTTCGGTCGCCGCGGTCAGCACCGCCGCGCCGTCCAGCATCGGCTCGCCCGCCGACTTGCCGACGAAGAAGTGATATTCACCGCGCGGCCGGGCCCATTGACCCGCCGCCTCGTCATACGAGAGCAGCAGCCAGGGATCGGCGTCGATCGTCACCTCCCGGCTTTCGCCAGGCTTCAGGCTGATCTTTGCCCAACCCGCGAGCCGGTGCGTCCGCCCGGGGGCCGCGACATAAAGCTGTGCGACCTCGGTGCCTTCGCGCGCGCCGGTGTTGGTGACCCGCGCCTTGACACTGAGCGCCTTGCCGCCGCGAAATTCCAGCGCGTCATAGCCGAAGCTGGTGTAGGTCAGGCCGAAACCGAACGGAAACAGCGGCTCGGCGCCGGTCCGTTCGAACCAGCGATAACCGATGTCGCTGCCCTCGACATAGTCGATCGGGAACGGATCATATTGCACCCCGATGCCCAGCGGACGCTGTTTCGCGGGATCATAGCCGACAACCATCTTGTGCGGCAGATGGTCGGCGGAGGCGGGAAAGCTGATCGGCAGACGGCCCTGCGGCGCGCTTTTTCCGGTCAGGATCGCCGCCATCGCCTCACCGCCGCGCTGGCCCGAGAACCAGGCTTCAAGCACCGCGCCGACCTTGCCAAGCCACGGCATCGCGACCGGATTGCCCGTCTGGAGAACGACGACGGTCTTCGCATTGGCGGTGGCGACCGCGTCGATCATCGCGTCCTGACCATAGGGCAGCGCGAAATCGGCGTGGTCGATGCCTTCCATTTCGGGCTTCACGGCGTAGACGATGACCAGATCGGCCGCTTTCGCGACGTCGGCGGCGCGCGCCGCGTCGCTGCCGCCGTCGAACACAATCGTCGCGGCGGGCAGCGCGGCTTGCAGCGCTTTCAGCGGCGACGACAGGCCATAGCTCGGCGCGAGGAGCGCCGACAGCGGGTTGGCGCCCGGCGCATCGCGATAGACCCCGCCCCACGGAATGACTTGCGACGATCCGCCGCCGAGCGGCACGCCCTTGTCGGCGTGGCGGCCGATCACCGCGATCGATTTCGCAGTGGCCGCGAGCGGCAGGACGCCGTCATTCTTGAGCAGCACCATCCCCGCTTCGGCGAGCGCCTGCGCGCGCGCGCTATGCGCTTCCTTGTCGATCGCACCGCCGGGGGCCGCGCGGTTATCGAGCGCACCGACGGCCTCCATCGAGCGAACGACGCGAAACGCCATGTCGCGCACCCGTGCCGAACTGATCTCGCCCGCCTTCACTGCGGCGGGAAGCCCTGCGAAATAATCCTGGTCCTGCGGCGATTGCTGGTCGAGCCCGGCGTCGACCGACGGTTTCAGGCTGTGGACTGCGCCCCAGTCGGACATCACCCAGCCGCGATATTTCCAGTCGCCCTTCAGCACGTCGCGCATAAGAAATTCATTCTCGCACGCATAGGTGCCGTTGACCTTGTTATAGGCGCACATGATCGACGCGGGCTGGCCGCGCTTGATGCCGATTTCGAAGGCGAGGAGGTCGGATTCGCGAAGGGCCGCCTCGCCAATGCGCGCGTCATAGACGAACCGGCCGCTTTCCTGCGGGTTCAGCGTATAATGCTTGATCGTCGAGGCGACATGATGATCCTGAATCCCGCGGATCTGTTCGGCGACGAGCGCACCCGCGAGCAGCGGATCTTCGCCCAGATATTCGAAATTGCGCCCGTTGCGCAGCTCGCGCGCCAGATTGACCCCGCCTGCGAGCATCACATTGATGCCCTTGGCAAAGGCTTCGGCGCCGACGATCCGGCCCGCCTCGCGCGCCATCGCGGGGTCGAAGGTCGCGGCGAGCGAGAGCGTCGCGGGCAGCGCGGTCGATTGCTGACCAGGGCGCAGATAGCCGATGTCGGCGACTCCCAGGCTGGCGTCGGCGAGATGCAGCGCCGGAAAATTCACGCGGCCGATCGCGGCGACATAGCCCGCGGTCCCGAGCGCGCCGGCGGGCTTCGGCTGGCGCATCGCTTCGGGAATGAAGGACGGCAGCGGAATCCCCAGGTCGAGCAGGCTGCCGCCCGCCTGCGACCGGGTGAGCGAAACCTGTTCGTCGAACGTCATCGCATCGACGATCGCCGCGGCGCGCGCATCGACGGCCTTTTGTTCCTTATCGTTCATCTTGTCCGCCTGTTTGGCCATCGCGGGGCCCGCCGGCCCGGCGAGTATCGTCGCAGCCGCCAGCATGGTGGCGGTCATGGTGCGTCCCATCAGTTTCTCCAATTATTTGTCTTGTTTGGCGCCCACCGACAGAACGCCGGTTTCGAGCCCCGCGGCCATCAGGCGGCGAAGCAGCTTTACCGAATCGCGCACGCTGCCCGGCGCCGGGGCAAGCACCTGCGCGACCGAGAGACCGCGCACCGCCCAAACGACCAGGCGCATGAGCGCCATCGCGCCGCGAACGTCGCCGGGTGCGGCGAGACGCGTGAACGCCAGCGCCTGCTCCTCGATCCGCGCCTGGACCGGCGCCAGCTTCTCGCAAAGTTGGGGGTCACTGCGCGATCCCAGAAAAATTTCGAGCACCGCGACGCCCGATGGCCGGCTCAACACATCCCACGCCATTTCGGGATAGGCGAGCAGGCGCTGTTCGGGATCCTTGATGCTCGTCAGATATTCGCTGTAACGCTCCAATTCTTCATCGAACACCGCTTCGACGACAAAGGTCATCAGGTCGGCTGCGGTACGAAACTGGTGCAGCATCGCACCGCGGCTGACGCCCGCCTTTTCGGCGACGAGCATCGTCGAGGTCGCGGCATAGCCATGCTCGTGAAGCGCGTCGATCGCGGCCGCCAGTAAGACCTCCCGTGTTCCGGCGCTTCTTTCCGCCTGCGTCCGTCTCCGCGCTTTCTCGGCCATGAATTTCTCTCCGCATTTACAAGCAGTATTGACCGTAACATATGGCAGCCATAAAAGCATGGCAAGCATAAAGGAGAAGCCGCCATCGGCCCGCCTATCGCGGCCTGCCGGGACTATGACCCTTTGCGCGCCGCCTCAGTGAGCGCGCTTTCGGCGATCGGCTGCATGACAGCATAGCCCGCAGCGGTGGGGTGGACGCCGTCCGCCGCATGCGCCTTTGACAGCCCGCGGCGACCATCATCGAGCGCTCGATGATAATCGGCATAGACGAGACCCTTTTCGGCCGCGAGCGCGCGGAGGCGCGCGTTGAGCGCCACGATCGATTCCGCCGGGTCGATGCCGGGCCGCCAGTCGAAGCGGTTGGCGGGCAGGACCGACCCCAGCACGACCGCGATATTGTTCGCAGCGGCGAGATCGATCATGCTGCGGATATTATCCTCGACGGCATCGAGCGAGGTCGGGCCGCCATTGCCGGCGATGTCGTTGGTGCCCGCCATGATGTGTACGATGCGCGGTTTCAGGTCGACGACGTCGGCGCGAAAGCGCGCGACCATCTGAGTGGTCGTCTGGCCGCTGATGCCGCGATCGATACGGTCGCCGGTGAAAAAGCCGGGCTGTTCGTTCAGCCAGCCTTCGGTGATCGAATCGCCGATGAAGACGATCCGGTTGGGCGTCGCCGGCGGCAGCGCGGCATTGTCCTTGCGATAGCGGCAACGGCCGGGATAGTCGGCGAGCAGCAGATCCTGCTGCCATTTCGCATAGAGCGCCATCCCCTCGGCGGATCGCGGCGGCGGCGATTCGCCCGCTGTCAGCGCGGCCTTTGCACGAGCCATATAGTCCGCAATCACCGCCGGCATGGCGGGCAAGGCGCCGCAAGGATCGGCAACGACACCGGCTTGCGGCGCGGGTTCGGCCGCGGCGAGCGGCGCCGCCGCCAAGGCAAGAAGCAGATAAATCGACCTTTTCATAACCAGCCCTTCTTTCCCGACATTGACGCGACGGTAGTTCCGATATCCGCAACATACAAGCGATCTTGACTGCTTGTATGTTGCAGGCCTATCTGGCGCCATTAACGACATCGGCGTCCAGAACGTCAAATTGGGGAGGTTAGCATGGTTCACAAAACAGCGGCGCGACATCTGTTGCTCGGATCGGCGGCGGCGATGACGCTGTTCGCGGCGCCCGCGACGGCGCAGGACGCCGGCGGCAGCGCGGCGTCCGCGAACGACGGCGACGAAATCATCGTCACCGCCACCCGCCGCGAGGAACGGTTACAGGATGTTCCGGTTTCGGTGACCGCCGTGTCGGCTCAGGACCTCGCCCGTTCGGGGTTGAAGGAAGTCAGCGACATTCAGTATCTGGCGCCGAACATCACCTTTTCGGCGACCAACCCGGTGTCGAACGGCGGCGGCTACCAGATCCGCGGCGTCGGCACGCAAACCTATGACAGCGGCGTCGAACAGACCGTCGGCCTCGTCATCGACGGCGTCGTCATCGGCCTGTCGCGCGATCCCGGTTCGACCGGATTTTCGGACATCGAGCGGCTTGAGGTGCTTCGCGGCCCGCAGGGTACGCTGTTCGGCAAAAATTCCAGCGCCGGCGTGATCCAGGTCATCACCAAGAAACCGCGTCTCGGCGAATCCTCGATGTCGCTCGACCTCAAATATGGCGAACGCAACGACCGCGCGGTGCAGGCGAGCGCCAATGTCCCGCTGGGCGACACGCTTGCCCTTCGCCTTTCGGGCTATAGCAATGCGCAGGACGGCGCGATCCCCTATGTGCTCGACAAATCGCGCGCCGTGGGCGACCGCCGGAACAACGGTCTTCGCGCAAAATTGCTGTGGGAAGCCGGCGAGAATGTCTCGGTCCTGCTGTCGGGCGAATATCAGACGGCGTTCGCGCGCGACGGCGCGATCATCGAATCGCTGGGAACCAGCGCGCTCTATAATTCGCAGTTCGCCCGATTTGCGGTGAAGCCGGGTTCGAACGTCTATGCCAGCTATATGGACGGCGACTGGACCGCCGACACCTCGCTCTATGCGGGGTCGGCCGAGATCAATGTCGGGCTTGGCGATCACACGCTGACCTCGATCACTTCCTATCGCCACCTCAAGACGCTGCAGCTGTCCGACATCGACGCTTCGCCCGCCAATGTGTTCAACAACAGCGACGGCGGCGTCGACAGCAACCAGTTCACGCAGGAACTGCGCCTGACCTCGCCGGGCGGGCAGCGGCTCGAATATGTGCTCGGCCTCTATTATTATCGCACCGAAAATTCCGGTTATGCGGCGCAATATGGCAATTATTACGGGCTGTTCGGGGCCCCCGTCGTCATCGGCGGCGGGCGCCGCGACGGGACGAACAAGGTGCGCAGCCTCGCCGCATTCGGCAATATCACCTTCGAAATCACCGACGCCGTCAAGCTGATCGGCGGCCTCCGCTACACCAACGACCGCAACCATGGCACGCTGGTCGTGACGCCGCTGCCCTTCCCCGCCGTGCCGCTCGGCCGGCTCCCCAATTACGACGGCACGGTGCGCGCCGATAATCTCTCGGGCAAGGTCGGCGTCCAGTTCGAACCGAGCCGCGACGTCATGATGTACGCCACCTATTCGACCGGGTTCAAGGGCCCGGCGATCGACGGTACCGGCGGTGTCATCCGCGAAGTTCGTCCCGAAACCGTCAAAAGTTGGGAAATCGGCGCCAAGACGAGCTTCCTCGATGGCAAGGCCACCTTCAACCTAGCGCTCTATTGGTCGAATTTCCGCAACTTCCAGGCGCAGACCTTCGACACCACGATCACCCCGCCGGCCTTCTATCTGTCGAACGCCGGCATGCTCCGCGCGCGCGGGGTCGAGGTCGAAACCAGCTTCCGTGTCACCCCGGCGCTCCGTCTTTCGGCCAGCGGAGCCTATAATGACTCGACCTTCCGCGATTATGACGGCCAATGCTATCCGGGCCAGCCGATCTCGCCGGTCGTCGGCGAGGGATGCTATGTCGCGCCGGGGACGACCACGACGGTCGCCAATTATCGCGGCTATCCCCTGCCCAATGCGCCCAAATGGTCCTATATCCTGCGCGCCGATTACAAGCAGGCGGTGGGCGGCGACACGGCGATCGATGCCGCGGCCAATTGGGCCTGGCGTTCGAAGACCCAGGCGGTGATTGGCGATCCCAAAGCCGAGATCACGTCCTATGGCCTGCTCAACGGCACATTGGGCATCGGTGCCGAGGACGGCAGCTGGCGTTTTGGCATCTATGCCCGCAACCTGCTCGACAAGCGTTTCTATGCCCCCTACGCGGCCGGCGTCATCAACCCCGGCGGCTATGCAAAGATCGTGATGCCGGAGGCGTTCCGGACGATCGGCGGGACTTTGAGCTTCCGGTTCTGATCGACTTAGACATAAGGCGGCCTCCTCACGACAAAGCGAGGAGGCCGCGGCGGCGGCGCCGATTGTAACGTACCAACCGAGGCATTCCCCTGTCCTATCTCTTTTGCTCCATCCTCAAATGGGGCGCGTTCCATATCCCCGTCGGATCAAATGCAACGGCGGCTTCTGGTCGTCCGTATGAGATGTGCGGATGGCCGACATTGAGGCGCAAAGTAGCCATCGAAATATGTCGCGAGAGCAAGTGAGTTGAGTCAGGCGCGCCAATCCGGCGTTTGTCTGAAGGATGCTCATGATGACTTTGAAAGCCCCACCATTTCGCTATTTGCGTACACCCGAGGCTGCACGTTTCCTCAGCCTATCGCCGCGAACGATGGAGAAACACCGGGCCATTTCTTTCCAGACATGCGAAAGACCGCGCCAAAGCAGCCTGGCTTTGCGCAACAAGCGCCGACATATCGTTGTTACCATGGAACGGCGATGAAAGAGGCATAGCGCCTATTTTACGGCAATGTGCCGATTGCGGCCCGCCGGCTTTCAGCAGAATTGGAAAAAATCAGCCGCGCACGCTTGTTCGGAATCAGGCTTCTATCGCCTGGATTCTGCGGCGGAGCAGGAAGAGACCGCCCGCGAGCATCGCCGTCGGGACAAGCATCAACGTGAACGCGGTGCGCCCGTCGAGATGCGCGAAGAGCTGGCCGGTGACCAGCGACCCCGTCGTGCCGCCAAGCGCCGAAAAAACAACGACAAGCCCCATCAGCGGTGGATGGCTGCGCCCCGGCATCGCGCTCAGCATCACCGAGACGATCGTCGGATAGATGGGCGCGAGCGCGAAGCCGATCAGCGGGAACAGGAAAGCGGCGAGCGGGGCATCGCCCCAGCTGGCGATCGGGCCAGGCCGCAGCCCGTCAGCGAGCGGCAGAACGAGGATGATCAGCGCCGCGAGCAAGGCAAGGCAGATGTTGAGCACCGGATACCAGTCGAAACGCGCCATCACCGCACCCGCACCGAAGCGCCCGAGCGCGATGCACGCCGCGAACAGGCTGGCCGCCTGCACGCTCATCTGCGCGGGAAGATGCAGCACTTCGTTGTTGAAGGTCGGCAGCCAGGTTCCGATCCCCTGCTCGATCAGGACGAAGATGAAGGCGCACAGGATGAAGATGAGGACGAGCGGCAGCGCGGCGAGTTTCAGCATGGCAAGGATCGGCGCGCTTTCGGCCTCGACCGCATCGCCCCCCTCGTGCGCGCGCTGCGCGTCGACGGGCGCCGAGAGCAAAAGCGCCAGCGCCATCGCGGTTATACCGCCGAGGACCCAATAGGCATTCAGCCAGCGCAGCCCCGTGGGATCGATGAAGGCGCTGAACACCCAATAGGAGGAGAGGACGCCGACCATGAACATGCCTTCGATCAGGCTGGTCAGGCTGGCATGCTTTCGCGGGCTGTCGGTGACGAGGCCGATCATCGAATAGACGACGACCTTGGCAACCGCAAAGGCCGCGCCGACCATCGCGAAATGGAGCTGCGCGGCGCCGAAGCTACCGACCAGCGGCATCACGATACAGCCGGCGATCGCGAGGATGAGCGCGCCGATCAACGCGTTGCGAAGGCCAAAACGCGGCAAGTAGCTCGCGGTCACAAACGACACGACCGCGATCGTGATGTCCTTGAAGCCTTCGAGCGTGCTCGCCTGCGGCTTGGTGACATCGAAACTGGAAATCGACTGAAGGATCACCGTCCCGACGCTGTTGAGCAACATCGCAAAAGCGACATAGGTCAGGATCAGCGCGGCGATCAGTCGGGTGCGGGCCATCGGCTGTCCTTAGCAGAAAAAGAAGGGGTGGCCGCGAAGAGGCCGCGGCCACCCAGGGAGGGATGATCCTTTAGAATTTATACGCGGCGCTGAAACGGAACGACCGGCCGAGGATCGGGCGTGCGTTGACGACTTCGCCCCCCGTCTGCCCCAATGTGCGCGGATCGCCTTCGGTCAGGCCGACCTTGTCGGTCAGATTGTCGGCGGTCACCGCAAAGGTCAGCGCGTCGTTGACGTCGACCGTCACCCCCGCATCGATCTTGAAATAATGCGGCAGCGACTGGGTGTTCGCGGTGTCGGAGAAGCGGTCGCCGACATAGCTGAAGGTCGAATAGAGCGAGACCTTGCTATTGTCGCCGAACTCGATGTCATACGACGGCGTCACGCGCCATTGCCATTTCGGCTGGCGTTGCACGCGGTTGCCGCTGAGGTCGATCGTCCCGCCGCCAGCGAAGAAATCGCGGTACTTCGCATCGAGCCAGGTGCCCGAAAAAGCGATGGCGAAATTGTCGATCGGCCGGATCTGCCCTTCGAGCTCGATCCCCGTGCTGCGCGCGCCGCCGATGTCGGCAACCGGCGCGCCATTCTGGATCACCGTGGTCACCAGCCCCTTGAACTTGGTATGGAACAGCGTGGCATAGAGCGACACGAGATCGGTGCGGACTTTCACCCCGCCCTCGAAATTGTCGACGCGCGGCGACACGAAAATCCCGTCGCGCAGATTGTCGAAGAAGGGGTTGGTGTTGCCGCGGTTGTAGCGGGCATAGACGCCAACCGACGACGAGATGTCGTAGTTCAGCCCCGCGGTCCACGACCAGGCGCCCTTCTTGTACGCGATATTGCGGAAGGTGCCGTTGAGCACCGCGGTGCCGTTATTGTACAGCGTGTTGGGGTTGTTGTCGGTGTCGACCGAGCTGTTGTTCTCGATCGTGCCCGTCGCCTTGTAATTCTGGTAGCGGATGCCGGCATCGAAACGCAGCTCGGGCGTGATCTGGAACTCGTCGACCGCATAGAAGGCATATTCGCGGCCGTCATAGGCAGCGTTGACGTTGAAGAACGACCCTTGGGTAAAGCCGTTGCTCGACGCGACCCGGCCGTCGGCGAGCGTCAGGTTGAGCAGGCGTCCGTGGTTTTCGGCGGTCAGCAGGTGGACGTTGCCGAGGTTCCATTGATCGTTCGACGAAAAGTCCGAATAATAGGCGCCGACGGTGAACTTGTTGCTCCCGCTTTCCCATTCGACCGCGAGGTCGTTGGTGAAATCCTCGATCTGCTTGCGCACGATCCATGTGCCCGCGCGGATCACCTGCTGGGTGCCGGCGACCGCCTGCCCGCCATTGACATAGGTCAGGCTGCCCACCGTGCTGCCGAGCGAGGCGGCATAGGCGTTCGCGGTGGTCGCGGTGCTGGCGGGGACGAGACCGGTCGTGTCGGCATCGCCCTTGAGATAGCTCGCGCGATAACGCAGCTGGAAACCCTCGCCGATCTCGTAATCGAAATTGGTGCCGAGGTTGATGAGCTTGGCGCCGCGACCGTCGGCGAGGTCGGCGCGCGTCCCGTCGGGAAGCGTGCTGAGCCGCGTTTCGGGGCCCGCGAGCACACCGGTGCCGGGGTCGATATTGCCGAACTGGCGCACCTTGTTGCCGTCGCGGATCACCGGGATCGGCAGCAGCCACTGGCCGCGATCGTTGAGGTAGCGCGCGAAGACGAGGATCGAGCCCTTATCGAGATCGTGGCGGACGTTGGCGGTGATCTGGCCGCCCTTTTCGGCGGTGAAGCCGGGGCTGCGGATGCCCTCGCCGCTCGAATAATAGCCGCCGACCATGAAGCTGGTGTTCTCGCCGAGCGGGCCCGAGAGCAGCATGTCACCGCGCAGGTCGCCATAATCGGTGATGCTGGCCTTCACGAGACCCTCGAAATCGCGCCCGCCTTCCTTCTGGACGAAGTTGACGGTGAGGCCGGGCTGGCCGCTGCCGAACAGCGCGCCGGTGCCGCCGCGAACCGCCTCGACGCGCTCGATCGTCTCGTCGATGCGGATCAGCTGGGTGTTTTCGAGGAACGACAAGGTCGGCGGCGAGAAGAAGGGAACGCCCTGCACCATCAGCGTGACGAATTCGGCGTCGCCACCCGACGGATAGCCGCGCACGAAGATGTTGGCGCCATTCTGGCCGCCCGAGCTTTCGGCCGACACGCCCGGGATGACCTTGAACAGGTCGGCGGTGCTGTTCGGCGCGGCGCGATCGATCGCGTCCGAGTTGATGCTGGTGATCGCGAACGCCGCGTCCTGGCGGTTGACGCCGCCGCCGGCGGTGCCGGTGACGATGATTTCTTCATTGGCCGCCGCCGCGTCGTCGGGCTGAGGCGCTTCCTGGGCGAAAGCCGTGGCCGGCAGCGCGAGCAGCGCAATCGACGACAGCAGATAGGTCCGATTCAACATGGCATATCCTCCACTTTACCTGTTCTGATTGAAAGGCGTCCGCGCGCCGCCGCTTCCTGTTCTGTCGACAGGATCTGGCCGAGCGTGAGTTCGCCGATGGCGGGGACGTGCAGGTCGGCATCGGGCAGCGCCTCTTCCGACCCGATGCCAATCGCCACCATGCCCGCCGCATGGATGGCCGAAATTCCCGCTTGTGCATCTTCGATGCCGACGCACTGGTTCGGGGCGAGGCCCATGCCATCGGCACAGGCCAGAAAGATGTCGGGCGCCGGCTTTCCTTGCGCGACCGCGCCAGCGTCGGCGACGAAGTCGAACTGGTCGGCAATACCAAGCAGTCGCACGACGTCACCGGCGTTGCGGCTCGCCGATGCAAGGCCGATTTTCAACCCGGCGGCGCGCAGCTCGGCAAACAGGCCGGTGACGCCCGCGAAGAGATTGGCGGGCGAATAATCGGCCAGCCGCGCCCGGTAGAGCGCATTTTTTTCCGCGAGCATCGCATCGAACGCCTCGGCATCGATCGCGGCGCCGGCCTGATCGAGGATCAACCGCAGCGACCCCGCGCGGTCGACCCCCTTCAACCGCTCGTTCACCGCGCGGTCGAAAGCAAAGCCATATGTATCGGCGAGCGCCTGCCACGCCTGATAATGATCCTCCGCGGTGTCGGTCAGCACGCCGTCGAGGTCGAAGATCGCCCCCTTCACCGTCGGCCGCGCCAGCGTCGAGGGCGCCGCGCCGACGCGCAGCGAACGCCCATGATCGAGAATGTCGAGCGGCGCGCCCGACAACAGGCGATAGGTGCAGCCCGCCGCGTGGACCGCAAGCTCGATCACGCTGCCGCGCCATTGCAGGCGGAAGCGGTAGCCTTGCCAAGCCGACGGAAGCGTCGGCGCGAACGCCGGCACCCGCCCGTCGAGCCGCAATCCGCCCCACCCCTGCGCCAAGACCAGCCAGCTTCCCGCCAGCGCGGCCATATGCAAGCCGTGCGACGTATTGCCGTGGCGATCTTCCAGATCGACGAACGCGCATTCGCGCATGAAATCGAGCGCCGCCGTCTCGTCGCCGAGCCGTGCCGCAGCGATCGCGAAAGACACCGACGAGAGCGTCGAATCATGCGTCGTGACGCGGCCATAATAGTCGAGGTTGCGCCGTTGCTGCGACACCGGCATCGACACCAGGTCCATCGCCATCGCCTGGACGACATTACCCTGCTTCGCCACCTGGTGCCGGAACAGGATCATCGGGTGATAAATCATCAACAGCGGTCCGTCGTGAACGGGCGATTTCAGACCGGGCAGTTCGGGGCGCCCCAGAAAGGCGTCGTCCTGCGGATTGATGCCGAGCACCGCGTCAACGGGCAGCCACATCGCGTCCGCCGCCTTGCGCCACGTCGCGATCTCGTTCTCATCGAGACCGATCGCGTCCGCCAGCGCCCCGAGATCACCCCGCGCGCGCAGCCAGTCCGCCGTTTCGGCCGCATAGCCAAGGTGCCGGCGCGCGATCGCGTTGGTGTAGAAATCATTGTCGACGAGCGCCGAATATTCGTCGGGCCCGGTCACGCCATGGATGCAGAAAGCGCCGCCGCGCCGCGCATCAAACGCCCCGATCTCGATCCACATGCGCGCGGTTTCGAACAGCATTTCGGCCGCGCGCAGACGAAACGCCTCATCGCCCGTCGCCGCAACGTAAAGCGCGAGCGCATAGGCGATGTCGCCATTGATGTGATATTGCGCCGACCCCGTCGGATAGTGCGACGAGCATTCGTCGCCCGCGATCGTCCGCCACGGATAGAGCGCGCCCCGCGCATGGCCAAGCGCCCTTGCGTGTGCCCGCGCCCGGTCGAGCTTGCCGATGCGATAGGCCAGCAAGGTGCGCGCCTTGGCGGGCGCCTGCAACGCAAGCACCGGCAGCATGAAGGTTTCGGCGTCCCAGAAATAATGGCCTTCATAGCCTTCGCCGGTCAGCCCCTTGGCGCCGATACTGTGGTCCGGATCGCGGCTCGCCGACTGGTGGAGCTGGAACAGGTCGAAGCGCAGCGCCTGGGTCAGCGCGTCGTCGCCGTCGATCGCGAAAGCCGCGCTGTCCCAGAGCGCCTCGACTGCGGCATTCTGGCCTTCGGCGATCGCGTCGAAATCGGTTGCCGCATCGTCGAACACCGCGGGGCCGACCGGGCGGCCGCGCGCGGATGCCAGCGCGACCACCCGGTCGATCGTCAGGGTGCCGCCGGCGACCAGCGTGCCGCGCACGACATGCCCCGCGCCCTCGTCCGCCACTTCGGCGGCGGGGGCGGCGACATGCTGGCGATAGGCGAGCTCGACGGCATCCTGCGCGAACCGGGTGACCGTGGACGGGTCGCCCGGCAGGGGGGATATGGTGGTCCAGACCGGCCGCAACCGCGCCGAGATGCGCGGATCGTCGACCTCGGCGCCGCCAGCGCCCATGCCTTCGACCCCGTAGGTCAGCCGCACCTCGACCGCGCCGCCGAAATCGATCGGCCGGAGGCGGATGCGCGACGCGACACAAGCGCCGCCAGCGAGCGGGACGATGCGATCGACTGCAATTTCGAGCGTGCGCCCCCCGGCAAGCCGCCAGCGCGAGAGGCGGCGAAGCTGGCCGGTCGCGAAATCGAGCGCGCTTTCGGTTTCGACAAGGTCGGCGCCGCCGAAATCGACCGGCTCGCCGTCGATATGCAGGCGCAGCAGCACCGGGCTGGGACACGGAACGCGCGTATCGGTCGCGCTCGCATAGCCGGGAAAGCTTTCATGATAGGCGATCGGCCGGCTGACATAAGCGTCGGGCAGATAGGCGCAGGGCCGGTCCGCGCGCTCGTCGATCAGGCCTTCGACGCCGACCAGCCCGTTGGCGAGCGCAAAGAGCGCCGCCGCCTGCGCGCCGGTCGCGGCATCGCCATGGCGGACAAGCCGCATCGCTTCTGAAGGATTTTCGATTGTCGCCACGCACCCTCACCCACGGCGAAGGCTGCTTGGCCCTCCGCTCTGGGGTTCGGTTTCCCGCAAAATGGTATCGATGTCAAGGTATCGATACCATTTTGCGGGAAACCCCTGGAAAGCAACGATAAGCGACCCTGTCAGCTAGCTGTCGCGGACGATTAGCGCGACCGGCATCGCACGCGAGTCGACCGCTTTTCCGGCCACCATGGCGAGCACCTTTTGCGCGAGCAACTCGCCGCCGACGCCCCAATCCTGCCGGATGCTCGTCAGGCGGGGCGAAAACAACGCCGCGCCGGGCGAATCGTCGAAGCCGACCACCGACACGGCACCCGGCACATCATGTCCGCGCGCCTGCAGCGCCTCGATCGCGCCCATCGCAATCGCATCGCTGCTCGCAAAAATGCCGTCGAAGCCGGGGTTGCCGCCTTCGAGCAGCGGCGCGACCGCGTCGCGGCCCGCGGCGAGGGTGAAGGCGCAGGGAATATTGGCGACCAGCACCGCGTCCGAACCCGCGAGCCCGGCATGGAAACCATTGAGGCGATCCTCGGCCTCGCCATGCTCCGCGTCGCCGAGGAACAGGAGCCGGCGCCGTCCGCGGCCAAGCAGATATTCGGCCGCCAGGCGCCCGCCCTCGCTATTGTCGCTGCCGACGACGATCCGTTCGGGCGGGCCATGTTCGGCGCCCCAGACCACATAGGGCAGCCCGGTCGCCTCGATCACGGCAGCGGCGTCGTCATGCACCCCCTGCCCCAGCAGGATCACGCCGTCGGCCGAGGGTGGCGCTTCCGAAAACAGGTCGATGGTGGTGAGCACCATATTCTGTCCCGCCGCAGTCAATTCCTGCAGGATGCCGCCGAGCAGCAGCAACGGATAGGGCTCGCTCATCAGGCGCTCGTGCGACGGCGTCATTTCGATCACGACCGCGATCGTTCGCGTGCGCTGTTGCCGCAGGTTGCGCGCCGACACGTTGAGCCGGTAACCCATGCGCTCGGCGGTCTCGCGGATCAGCGTGCGCGTACTTTCTTTAACCGTCGAATGGTTCGACAGCGCGCGCGAAACGGTGATTTTCGCGACGCCCAGTTCGCGAGCGACATCCGCCATCGTCGGCCGCGCGCCGTCGTTGGCCTTTCCTTTACTCACCCGCAACGTCGCACGGTGTCGGATGGCGAGAATCGATGCGCTGAGCCATGCCGCACCCCTAACGCCCGACGGCCGGCTTTCACAAGCCGCTTCGCAGCCAGCGGCATCCATGACGGTTGACGCTCCCCCATGCCGGCGCCAAGCCTGCGCGCGTGACGATCACCCTCTCTCTCAAGGAAGCGCGCCGCATCGCGCTTGCCGCGCAGGGATTCGGCGCCCGCCGCCCCGACCAGCCGACGGCCCTCCATTTGCGCAAATCGCTGGGCCGTCTGGGACTTTTCCAGATCGATAGCGTCAATGTCCTGGCGCGCGCGCATTATCTTCCCGCCTTCTCGCGGCTCGGCGGCTATGACCGCACTTTGCTCGAGCGCGATGCTTGGGGTCCCACCCGCCAGCGACGCCTGTTCGAATATTGGGCGCACGAAGCCTCGCTGCTTCCGCTCGACCTTCATCCGCTGCTCCGCTGGCGAATGGCGCGCGCCGAGCGCGGCGAGATCGGCTATCAGGCGCTGAAGCGCTTTGCGACCGAGCACCGCGCCGAAGCACAGGCCGTGCTCGACCGGATCATCGCCGAAGGGCCGCTGGCGGCCGCCGATTTCGAGAATGGATCGAGCAAAAGCGGCTGGTGGGAATGGAGCCACACCAAGCACGCCCTCGAATTTCTGTTCTGGTCGGGCCGGATCACCACCGCGACGCGACGCGGCAGCTTTGCGCGGGTCTATGACCTGCCCGAACGCGTATTGCCCAAGGCCGTTCTCGACCTGCCCACCCCCGATGCCGCAAGCGCGCAACGCGCGTTGATCGAACGGAGCGCCCGCGCGCTCGGCGTCGCGACCGCTTCGGATTTGCGCGACTATTATCGCCTGAAGCCCGACGAAGCCGATCATGCGATCGCTGCCGAGGCCGAGGAGGGCACCCTCATCTCCGCACGCGTCGAAGGCTGGAGCCAGAAGGTCTGGTTACACCGCGACGCCCGCGTGCCCCGCCGCATGACCGGCGCGGCGCTGCTCGCGCCGTTCGACCCCCTGATCTGGGAGCGCAGCCGCACCGAACGGCTGTTCGGATTCCGTTACCGCATCGAAATCTATGTCCCGCAGGGCAAGCGCACGCATGGCTATTACGTCCTGCCCTTCCTGATGGACGACGCGCTGGTGGCGCGCGTCGATCTCAAGGCCGACCGCCAGGCCGGCGTCCTGCTCGCGCACCGGATCACGATCGAACCGGGCGCGCCCGCCGAAACGCTGGAGCGTCTCGCGATCGAACTCGATCGGATGGCGGCATGGCTGGGCTTGGGAGGCGTCCGGATCGGCGTGACGATCGCGTCATCCTGAGCGGCAGGGTCCCGCGCCGCCGGGTTCACTTCCGCATCATTAGCGATTAGGCCGATGATCCGTCACACGCCGGTTTGGCAGAGGAGGACGTCTTGCGGCAGCTCGCCAGATTCGATCTCAACCTGCTGCGGATATTCGACGCCATCTTCGTCAAGGGCGGCGTATCGGCGGCGGCGCGCCATCTGAACCTGTCGCAGCCGGCGATCAGCCACGCCCTGACACGCCTGCGAACGCAGTTCGACGACCCGCTCTTCGTGCGGCAGGGCAACGGGCTGGTGCCGACCCCGGCGGCGCGCGCGATCGCCGGGCCGGTGCGCGAGGCATTGCGCGGACTCGACGCCGCGCTCGACGCCGCCGCCTCATTCGACCCCGCCGAGGCGACGCGCGAATTCCGTATCGGGGTGCGCCTGTCGGGTGAGATGCCGCGCTTCTCCTCGCTCGTCGCGCGCGTCCGGCGCGAAGCCCCGCACGTCGCACTCGCGAGCGTGACCTTCCGCCGCCGCGACCTCGTTATGATGCTCGCGAGCGGCGACCTCGACCTCGCGCTCGATGTCGCGCTGCCCGCCGACGACCGGCTCCAGCGCCATTATCTCGGGACCGAGCCCATCGTCGTCGTCGCGCGCAAGGGCCATCCGCGCGTCGACGGCGCGATCGATCTCGACACCTATCTCGCGCTCGAACATATCATCGCGACGTCGCGGCCCTATGGCCCGGGGATCGAGGATATGGCGCTCGGCCGCATGGGCCTCGCGCGGCGCGTCGCGGTGCGCTGCCAGCATGCGATCACCGCGTGGCAGATCGTCGCCTCCTCCGACATGCTGTTTTCGCTACCGCGCTCGCACGCCGAAGTGCTCGCCGCGATGGGACCAATGCAGCTCGTCGACCTGCCGCTGCCGGTCGAACAAGGCGGAAGCTATCTTTACTGGCACCAGGCCGCGCAGGCCGATCCGGGGCTTGGCTGGCTGCGCACGATCATCGCTGACGAGCTCGCGCAGACCGCATAGTCATTCGCCTTGCGAATAAACTATATTCGCACCTATCATTTTCCTTGATGACATGGCGCGGCTAGACTGCGGGCGAAACCCAGCGGAGGATTGCCATGACCGAGATCGAACTCGAAGCCGAACTCAACGACCTCAGAATGTCGAAGGAAGCACAGCCGCTGTTCGATGCGGTCAAGCGCCACATCGCCGAGAATGTCGATCCGATCACCGAGGAGTTCTTCCGGCTCGGCGAAGGCCGCGCCGACCGCTGGAGCTGGGCGCCGGGGCAGCTCGAACTGCTCGAAGGTGCGAAGGACAAGGCGAAGGCCGCGGGCCTGTGGAACTTCTTCCTCCCGCATGGTGACACCGGGACCCCGCTCAGCAACCTCGACTATGCCTATATCGCCGCCGAGCTCGGCAAGTCGCCGCTCGCGTCGGAATCGCTGAACTGCTCGGCGCCCGACACGGGCAATATGGAAGTGCTCGAAATGGTCGGCACGCCCGAACAGAAGGAAATGTGGCTCAAACCGCTGCTGAACGGCGAAATCCGTTCGGCCTATGTGATGACCGAACCCAACGTCGCCTCGTCGGATGCCAGCAACCTCGAAACGCGTGCGCGTCTCGAAGGCGATGAGTGGGTGATCAACGGCGAGAAATATTTCATCAGCGGCGCCGGCGATCCGCGCTGCAAGATCCTGATCTGCATGGTGAACACCAACCCCGAGGCGGCGCGAAAGGCGCAGCATTCGCAGATCCTCGTGCCGATGGACACGCCCGGCGTGCAGGTGCTCGGCCCGATGCACGTCTTCGGCGCCGACCATGCGCCGCAGGGGCATATGCACATGCGCTTCGACAATGTCCGCGTGCCCAAGGACAATATTCTGCTCGGCGAGGGCCGCGGGTTCGAGATTTCGCAGATGCGCCTCGGGCCGGGGCGCATCCATCACTGCATGCGCACGATCGGCAAGGCCGAGCGCGCGCTCGACCTGATGGTGAAGCGCGGCAATTCGCGCACCGCTTTTGGCCGCCAGATCTCGCAGCTCGGCAAGAATCTGGAGGTGATCGCGCGTGCGCGGATCGAGATCGAGGCGATGCGCCTGATCGTGCTCAAGGCCGCGAAGGCGATGGACCTGCTCGGCAACCGCGAAGCGCGCGTCTGGGTCAGCATGGCGAAGGCGATGGTGCCCGAACGGACGTGCCAGATCATCGACCAGGCGATCCAGATCCACGGCGCGACCGGCATCTCGCAATGGACCCCGCTCGCCGATCTTTACGCCGACGTGCGCCACCTGCGTTTCGCCGACGGTCCCGACGAGGTCCATTATATGGTGGTCGGCCGCGAGGAACTGGGGCGGCACTGAGGGCGCTTACAGCGACGGCCGCACCTTCGCGCCCGGGATCAGGCGCCGCGAACGCTTCTGCGGACGCGGCGCCGCCCGCGCGGCATGGATAGTGTAGCCGCAGAGCAGCCCATAGAGCGCCAGTCCCTCGACCTGCCAGAACGGCATCGTCGCCATATTGAGCAGGAAGAAGGCGAAATGCGCCGCGAGCAGCTTGAAGCGCTCGCCGTGCGCCGAAGCCGCCGCGGCGAACATGACCGTCCACAGCGCGATCATCGCCGCCACGCCGAACCAGCCGAGTTCGTAGAGCGTCGCGATCAGTGTGTTGTGCGGATAGACTTTGAACACGCCCTCCCAGCTCTCCGGCCCGAGGCCGAACAGATGCTGAAGCGGCGCCCCCTCGGCCCAGGCATAGATATAGCTGCTCCAGATCAGCGGCCGCCCGGACATCACCTGCCGTTCGAGCAGGTCGAAGTCGCGCGGCGGTTTGATCAGCCCGGCGGGGTCCGCGAGGAAGGCGGAAAGGTCCGCGAAACTCGCGCTGTACGACAAGGCGGCGACCGAGACGAGTAGCACGCCCGCGACCATGGCCGTCACCGCCATCGGCGCGCGCTGGTCGCGCCGCACGCTCAGCGTCAGCCCGCTTAGGAAGGCGGCGAGCGCGAGCGGCGCGAACGCGAGGATCGTCGTGCGATAACCCGCGAGCAGGATGCCGATCAACGTCGCGAGCAGGAAGGCGATGCGCACCGCGCGCGGCGCCGATTTGGCGAAACAGCCGACCAGAAACCCCGTCATCATCGCGACCGAGAAGGCCGCTTCGTGATTATAGCCGCCGATCCAGACCAGCCCGTCGCCGTCCTCCGATCCCTTGGGCAGGTTGAGCGCCAGCGACAGCGCCTGAAACACGAGCAGCGGAAGGAACGAAACCATCGCCCAGCTCAGGAACCGCGCGTCGGGATCGCTGCGCAGCGCCTGGAACACCGCGAGCATGATGACGATCATATAGGCATATTTGACCGCCACGTTGATCCCGCCGGCCGCATCGCCGTTGAGCGCGGCGCTGAACAGCGCGAGCCCGACCAGCGCGTAGACGGGCAGCAGCCATTTGAGCGCCAGATTGGCCGGCCGCACCACAAAGAGCAGCCCGAACGCGGTCACCCCGATCGAAAGCAGGGCATTGCCCGAAAGCCCGCCCGCGAGCGGCTGGAACATATAGAGATGATAGGCGCCCGCCGTGTAGCGCATCCACAGCGCCACCACGACGAATGCGCCCGCGACGCTGCCCGCCCGCCGCGCCGCGATGACGAGCGAAACGAGTAGCACCGCCGTCACCGGCAGCAGGATGCCGAGCCCGAACGCCGGGCCGTAAGGTAGCGCCTGCGTGGTCACGGCGCCGCAGGATCAATCGGCATAATAGGGACGGTACGACTTCAGGAAGGTGCCGCCATCTTCATAGCCAGCCCGCTCCTGCTCGCGCACGTCGACCAGCGTAAGCACCGCGCCCAGCATCTCGGCATGGACATCGTACAATCGCCGCAGCGCCACCGACGCCGCCTTGGCCGGTGTCTTGCGCCAGCGCACGAGGAACACCACCCCGTCGGCCATGCTCGCGATCACGCGCGCCTCGTCGACCGGCAGCACCGGCGGCGTGTCGAGGATCACGAGGTCGTACCGCCCACGCACTTCCTCGATCAGCTCGGCGAGCCGCGGACTCTCGGTCAACCCGACGCCCTTGGAATCGAGCCGCTGCGGCAGCAGAAAGGCGCCCGACATGCTGTCCTTGACGATCGCCTGTTCCAGCGTCGCCTGCCCCGCCAGCACTTCGTCCAGCCCCAGCTTCACGCCGTCGGCGAACTGCCGGCTGGACGCGCGCCGCCGTGCATCGGCGTCGATCAGCAGCACCTTGCCACCCGCCGCCGCCACCGCGCGGGCCAGCCCCATCGCGGTCGTGGTCTTGCCCTCACCCGGAACCGCCGAGGTGATCGCGACGACACGGATCGGGCCCGCCGCCTCGGCAAACTGGATCGACGTACGGAGCGTGCGGAACGCCTCGGCATAGGTCGATTGGGGCCGCTTGAGCAGTAACTCCGCCGGGGGCGCCGGCGGACCCAGCTTGCGATAGCCGGGCAGCGTGTTGGCGTCGGGGATCGAAGCAAGCGTCGACAGCCCCAGCGTTTCCTCGATCGCATCGCTCGTTTCGATGCCGCGTTCGAGCAGCTGGAGCAGGACAACGAGCAGCACGCCGATGCCGAGCCCGCCGACCACGGCCATCGCCGCATAGATCAGCATGTTCGGCGAACTCGGCGCGCTGGGAACGCGCGCGCGGCTGACGATATAGGCATCGCTGCGCTCCAGCCCCGATTGCGCGACCGTCTGGCGATAGCGATCGAGGAACGCCTGATAGAGCGTCCGCGCCGATTCGGCGTTGCGCTCCAGCTCGTTCAGCCGCACCGACGCCGCATTGTCGCTCGCGAGCTTACCCTCGGACTGCGCCACCGACCCCGCGAGCGAACCCGCGCGCTGGTTGGCGATACTCGCCTGGATCGCGACGTTGGAGACGATGCGCTGCACCTCGGCCGCGATCTGCTGATCGGCGACGCGGAGCTGGCTCTGCGCGCGAACGAGATCGGGATGCCGCGGGCCATAGCGTTTTTCGAGCGCCCCGACCTCGCGCGCCACCTCGGCACGCTGCGCGCGCAACTGGCTGACCACGGGGGAATCGAGCGAATCGCCGAGCTCCTCGCCGGTCCGCCCGCCGCTCAGCTGCGCGCGCGCGGCCGAAAGGCGCGCCTGCGCCGCGGCATTCTCGGCCTTGGCTTGGGCAAGCTGGGTCGACAGCCCCGACAGCTCCTGCTGCGTCACACTGCTCGCTTCGGAGACCGCGAAAAGATTGTGCGCGGCGCGATAGTCCGCGACTTCGCGCTCGGCGCCGACCACCTGCGCGCGAAGATCCTGAAGCCGTTGCTCCAGAAATCCGCGCGCCCGATGCGTCGCCTCGGTCTTCGATCCGACCTGCCCCGATACATAATCGTCGACCAGCGCATTGGCGATCTGCGCCGACTGCACCGGCGTGCCGCCTTCGAACGAGACGCTGATCGCATAGGAGAGCCCGTCGCGCTTCACCGTCAGCCCGCTCAGCAGCGTACCGATCGCGCGCTGGCGCCCGATCAGGTCGGGCTGCGCCGTCGGCCGGCCCTGTCCGGCGGCCTCGTTGAACGCCGGGTCGCGTTCGAGCTTCAGCCGATCGACCACCCGCCCGATGAGTTCGGGCGAGCGCAAGACCTGCACCTCGGTATCGACCGCCGCCGAATCGGGATCGGTCGTCGGGATCACCGAATCGACCTTGATGACCTGCTCGGCCGTCCGTTCGAGCGCAACCTGCGCGGTGGCAAGGTAGCGCGGTTCGGCGGCGAGATAGGCGGCCGCGGCGATCACGATCGCCGCGGCCATCGCCGCACATAGGATCATCCATCGCCGGCGCAGCACCCCGCCGACCCGGCGCAGGTCGATCAGTGCACCGCGATCGACCTCAGGGTCCGCTTCCCGGCCGCGCGGGATATGCCGTGTAACTGCGTCCATACTATGCGGCAGCCAGGAAAGCGCGCACCGCGGGCGCGATGTCGGGACGGGCGAGCGCCAGCGCGAGCGTCGCGGTCACAAAGCCGCTCTTGTCGCCGCAATCATAGCGCTTGCCCTGGAAAGTGACCCCGTGGAACGGCTGCTGGCCGATCATCCGCGCCAGCGCATCGGTGAGCTGGATCTCGCCGCCCGCGCCTTCCTCTTGGCTGCCGAGGACGTTCATCACCTCGGGCTGGAGGATGTAGCGGCCGATGACGGCAAGCCGCGACGGCGCAACGTCCGGAGCCGGCTTCTCGACCAGTCCCCTGACTTCGGTAATCGCCCCCGTGCGCGAGCCGGGCGTGACGATGCCATATTTTTGCGTGTCCTCCGCCGCGACTTCCTCGGTGCAGATCAGATTGCCGCCGAGATCGGCATAGGCTTCGACCATCTGCTTGAGGCAGCCGGGCTCGCCGACCATCAGATCGTCGGGCAGCAGCACCGCAAAGGGCTCGTCGCCAACGAGGCGGCGCGCGCACCACACGGCATGGCCCAGCCCGAGGGGCTCCTGCTGCCGCACGATGTTGATGTCGCCCGGCGGCGGCCGGGTGCCGTCGAGCGCGGAAAGCGACTTGCCGCGCCGGGCCATCGCTTCCTCAAGCTCGAAAGCATGATCGAAATGGTCCTCGATCAGGCTCTTGCCGCGGCTGGTGACGAAGATGAACTGCTCGATGCCCGCCTCGCGCGCCTCATCGACCGCATATTGGATGAGCGGCCGGTCGACGACGGGCAGCATTTCCTTGGGCATCGACTTGGTCGCCGGAAGGAACCGGGTTCCAAGGCCGCCGATGGGGAACACGGCCTTGCGTATTTTTCGCATCTTTTCACCCTTTTCTGGTCGCTGGGTTCCCCCCCAATTAACCAGCATTCGGATCGGCAGACACGATCGCCGCGTGCTGCCAAGGAGCGACCTGCGCCTTTACGCTGCATTGCAGCAAGAGCCCGGCGTCGAAACGTGTCCAAAGTGCGCCAAGCCATTCAGAGCTTGGGCGGTGTCCCGGCAAAGGACACTCCGCCCGGCACCGAGCCCCCGCCGCGCGAGCGGACCAGCGGCGTGCCCGGCGGCACCTGGATATCGTGCGAGCCGATGATGATTTTCGCCGGTCCGTGATGCACGTCGAAGATCGGCCAGCCCCGGTCGCTCTTTACCGTCAGATGCTCGATATGGATGACCAGCGGTTCGCTTGCCCCTTTCGCCGCCATGATCGTGAAATGGTTGGTGTCGCCGATCCCGCCGATCTTGACGGGATTGATACTGCTGAGCCGCGTCGCGCGGATGCTCGACCAGAGGCGGAAATTGCGCGCGTTGCGGCCGCTGACGCAATCGTCGAGCAAAGTCTCGGTCGACTTCAGGTCGAACCCGCCGTCGCTATTGTCCCACGCGGCGCATTGGCGAAACAGAATCCGCGCATTGCCGCGTTCGGTCGAGAAACCGTCGCCGTTCCAATATTGCCTGGCTTTGCGCTGCCATTGAAAGCCGCGCATCGAGCAGCGCTCGACCCGGAAGTCGTGCGCGGTGCCGTCGAAGGCGATGCCGACCGGCAGGTCGGTCGCGCCCGTCGTCCGCATGCCGCTCGCGCTGACATCCTCGATCACCCCGTCGTGGCTGTCATAACGGATGCGCGCGAAGCTGCGTTCGAGATTGCTCGCCTTCGCCCCGCGCACGCGGAGCCCGACGCTCCCCGCCCCCGCCAGTTCGGGTGCCGCCTTGTTCTCGATCACCCGGTAGCCGCCCTCCACCCGGACATTGGCGATCTGCACATTGCGAACCGGCTCGCGGATCACGAACAGGCCGTTGCCGACATCGCGGGCGCGCACGCCGCGATAGACGGCGCCCGACTCCACGAAATAGACCGGTTCGCCTCCTGCATTGATCTGAACCGCCTTCGCGGCGAAGCGAGAGGATGGATTGTCCATGCGGCCGCGCTAATCGGCGCGCACCGATCAAGGCCAGCGCGATGCGGCGCGGCGTGGCGCGTCCGGGGTCAGTGCAGCGCGGGCGCCGCTCCACCCAGATCGTCGCCGCCGTCGCGCGCGGATGCCCGCGCGAAACCGGCCAAAGGCTGGCGACAAACGTGCCGCGTCCGGCTAAATCGCCGGAAACCGGCTTCGCCGTGATCGATGTTGAGCGTCATGCCCGCATCGGCCTTCGCCGCGGACGGAACGCGCCCGTCGATCGCGATCGCCGAAGACAGCGTATGTTCCAGCACGTGCCGGCGTTCGGCGGCATCACGGCCGAAATAAGTGATGGCGAGCGGCGGCGGTCGCCGATGGATCGTGGCGATCGCATCCTCGATCCGCGCATAATTGCGCAGAGGCAGGATCAGCCCCCGAAACTCCTCCTGCATCACCAGCATGTCTTCGCTGGCGTGGCGAATGATGTGGAGCGGCATTCCCGCCCCGCGCGGCTCCGCCGTCATCACCTCGCCTCCGCGCGCGCGCGCGTTATCCAATAGCCGCGCCAGCCGTTGCTGTTCGGCGCCCGGCAGCGCCGCTTCGTTCGCCCCGGGCTGCATCGCGGCGCGCCACAGCCAGGACGCAATCGCCTCTTCCTGCTCTTCGGGCACGAGAAGATAGTCGGGCGCGAGCGGTGCGCTTCCGCCCTTGAGGCGCTTGCGTGCGATCACATTGTCGGCCGCCTTGGCAAAATCGGCCGAGCGTCCGAGGATGACCGGCGACGGGCCCGAGCGCGCAATCATAACCCCATCGCCTTCCTGCGGTTCGCTTGTCACCAGCAGGTCGAACGGCTGCTGTGCAAAGTCGCCATCGGACGCGACCGCCAGTTCGAGCGGATCGAAAAAATCGGGCGCGAGTTCGCCGATCAGCCGGCCCAACTGCTCCGAGGCCGCGTCGAATTTCAACGTCACCCGGTTGCCTGCGGCGAGCGCCCCCGCGAGGATGCCCGCCGTCCGGAGCAGCGGCAGCGACGCCGGCGCCGCGATGCCGATCACCCCGACCGGCAGATATTCCACATAGTCGCCGGCCCCGCGCAGCCGCGCGAGCAGGCTGCGCCCGCCTTTGGGGCGCATCCAGCGGCCCACTCCGTCGATCGCTGTCCGCAGCGCCGCCAGCGCCGGCGCCACTTCGATAAGCCTGGCGGAGTCCGAATCCTGATTCGGCTGGTCGGCGGCGAGCGCGTCGCACAGCGCGTCGGCGTTTTTTTCGATCATCAGCACCGCACGCCGCAGCCGGTCGCGGCGAAGGGCCAACGACACCGGCAAGTCGGCGAAAAATGCCCCACGTTGCGCTTCCAGCATCTCACCCTTCCCGCATTTTATCCCGTCCAGCTTCTACTCCGACGCTGACCCGTGGCAAGTTCAAGTCGAAGCGTTTCGTCGCATTGCAGCCAATTCGGCTGGCCGTCGTTTAGGCAAAGCCTCGAATTATCCGCTTCTAAACTATCGCATTTTTTCTCCCTGTCCCGTTCTGGGTCGGGATTTTGGGAACGATCATTTCGCCTTTCAATTGCCTCCGCTCAAAGCTGGCAAGTTGACCGTTAACCGTTGCGACGCGATTGTTCGCACGTGCAGCAAAAAGCCGACTTCATATAAAAAGGGAGCAACGCGTAATGCGTATCGTAATGATCGGGTCCGGCTATGTCGGGCTCGTTTCGGGCGCGTGTTTTGCCGATTTCGGCCATCATGTGACCTGCGTCGACAAGGACGCGAACAAGATCGCCCGCCTGCAGGCCGGCGGCATCCCCATCTATGAGCCCGGTCTCGACGATCTGGTCGCCCGCAACGTCGCGGCGGGCAATCTCGCCTTTACCACCGAGTTGTCCGAGGCCGTCGGCGCCGCCGACGTCGTGTTCATCGCGGTCGGCACTCCCAGCCGCCGCGGCGACGGCCACGCCGACCTGTCCTATGTCCACGACGCGGCGCGCGAGATCGCCGGCGCGCTCTCCGGCTTCACCGTGATCGTCACCAAATCGACCGTGCCCGTCGGCACCGGCGACGAGGTCGAGCGGATCGTCCGCGAGTGCAACCCCGCCGCCGAATTCGCCGTCGCCTCCAACCCCGAATTCCTGCGCGAAGGCGCCGCGATCGAGGACTTCAAGCGCCCCGACCGCGTCGTGATCGGCATCGAGGATGCTCGTGCGCGCGCGCCGATGGAAGAAGTCTATCGCCCGCTGTCGCTCAACAAGGCGCCGATCGTCTTCACGAGCCGGCGCACCAGCGAGCTGATCAAATATGCCGCCAACGCCTTCCTCGCGATGAAGATCACCTACATCAACGAGATGGCCGACCTGTGCGAGCAGGTCGGTGCCGACGTTCAGGAGGTCGCCAGCGGCATCGGGCTCGACAACCGGATCGGCGCGAAGTTCCTGAATGCCGGTCCCGGCTATGGCGGCTCCTGCTTCCCCAAGGACACGCTCGCGCTGATGAAGACCGCGCAGGACCACGACGCGCCGCTGCGGCTGATCGAGGCGACGGTCGCGGTGAACGAACAGCGCAAGCGCGCGATGGGCCGCAAGGTCATCGCCGCGATGAACGGGCAGGTGCGCGGCCGCACCGTCGCGGTGCTCGGCCTGACCTTCAAACCCAACACCGACGATATGCGCGACGCGCCGTCGATCGCGATCATCCAGACGCTGCAGGATGCGGGCGCCAAGGTCCGCGCCTATGACCCCGAGGGCATGGACGCGGCCAAAGCCGTGCTGTCCGACGTCGAATATGCATCCTCCGCCTATGCCGCCGCCGAAGGTGCGGCGGCGACAGTGATCGTCACCGAATGGGACGCGTTCCGCGCGCTCGACCTGGCGCGCCTCAAGGCCGCGATGGCCGAGCCGGTGCTCGTTGACCTCCGCAACATCTACCCGCCCGCGCGGGCCGAGGAAGCGGGGCTGCGCTATGTCGGCATCGGCCGGCCGGGCCAGCCCGCGGACGAAGCCGAGGCCGCGAACGAAAGGCACGCCGCGTGACCGACGACAGCCCCATCCTGGTAACCGGCGCCGCGGGCTTCATCGGCCATGCGGTGTCCGAACGGCTCCTCGCGCGCGGCGAACGCGTGCTCGGGCTCGACAATTTCACCGACTATTACGACGTTTCGCTCAAGAAGGCGCGCACCGCGCGGCTCGTCGATAATTTCAACTTCCGGCTGATCGACGGCGACATCGCGAGCCCCGGGCTGATCAGCGAGCTGGTCGAAGCGAACGGCATCCGCCGGATCGTCCATCTCGCCGCGCAGGCGGGTGTTCGCTACAGCCTCGAAAACCCCTTCGCTTATGAGCATAGCAATCTCAAAGGGCATCTCGCGGTGCTCGAGGCGGCGCGCCACGCGGGCAATATCGAGCATCTCGTCTATGCCTCGTCGAGCTCGGTCTATGGCGACCGCCCGCTCGGCGGCACCGGCTTTCGCGAGGACGAGCCCTGCACCGCGCCGGTCTCGCTCTATGCGGCGACGAAGCGCAGCTGCGAGCTGATGAGCGAAAGCTATGCCAAGCTCTATCACCTGCCGCTCAGCGGGCTGCGCTTCTTCACCGTCTATGGCCCGTGGGGCCGGCCCGACATGGCCTATTATGGCTTCGCGCAGAAGATCCTCCTCGGCCAGCCGATCGAGGTGTTCGGCGAAGGCCGGATGGCGCGCGACTTCACCTATATCGACGATATCGTCGACGGCGTGGTCGGTGTGCTCGACCGCCCGCCGGCGGGCGGCGAAAACCGGCTGCTCAACATCGGCGACTGCAATCCCGTCGGGCTGATGGACATGATCGCGGTGCTCGAACGCGCGCTCGGCCGGCCGGCGATCAAGCTGATGCGGCCGATGCAGCCGGGCGACGTGACCGCGACCTACGCCGACATCTCGGCGATCAACGCGCTCACCGGATACAGCCCGAAGGTCCCGCTTGCCCGCGGGATCGAGCGGTTCGTCGACTGGTATCTGGGCGAAATAGAAAATGGTGGAAGAGGGCCGATGGCAGCGGTGGCCTGAGCCGGAAAATCCGGCCGGGCGCTAATGGAGTTTGACAATGCTGCAACGGACAAGTCTGTCTTCCGGCGCCCCCGCGGACGCGCCCGTCATCTGCGTGACCGGCCTTCGCGGCTTCCCGCATGTGATGGGCGGGATCGAAAGTCACTGCGAGGAGCTTCTCCCGCGGATCAAGGCGATCTGGCCCGATCACCGTTCGGTGGTGCTCGGCCGCGCGCCCTATCTGCCCGAGCCGGTGGGCGAGCATCGCGGCGTCGAGATCGTCGGCATCCCCTGCCCGCGCTCGCAAAATCTGGAGGCAGTGGTGTCGACCCTGCTCGCGGTCCTTTCCGCCCGCAAGCGCGGCGCCGGGCTGATCCATATCCATGCGATCGGCCCCGGCCTGCTCGCGCCGCTGGCCCGGCTGCTCGGTTTGAAGGTCGTCGTGACGCACCATGGCACCGATTATCACCGCGCCAAATGGGGCCTCGCCGCGCGCACCGCGCTGCGCGCCGGCGAGTGGCTGGCGCTCAGCTTCGCCAATCGCGTCATTGCCGTCTCACCCTCGCTGGCGGCGCAGCTGCGGCAAAGCTTCCCGAAACGCGCGCACGCGATCGCCTATATTCCCAACGGCACATCGGACCTGCCCGGCGATGCCGACCCGGCGCTCGTGCTCGAACGGCTGGGCCTCGAGGACGGCAACTTCCTCCTCGCCGTCGCGCGGCTCGTTCCCGAGAAGGGCCTGCACGACCTGATCGACGCCTATGAGCGGTCGAATTGCACGGCGAAGCTGGTCATCGCGGGTTCGGCCGATCACGAAAGCGAATATGCCCGCGAGCTTCTCGAACGCGCGAGCGACCGCGTGACCTTTGCCGGCGTCCAGTCGCGCGCGACGCTGAAGTGCCTCTATGAACATTGCGCGCTGTTCGTGATGCCCTCCTATCACGAAGGCCTGCCGATCGCGGCGCTCGAGGCGGCGAGCTGCGGCGCGCGGATGCTGCTGAGCGACATCCCGGCCAACCTCGACATCGGGCTCGACGCGCCGAACTATTTTCCGGTCGGCGATGTCACGGCGCTCGCCGAGCGGCTGAACGCCGATTGCGCCGATTTTCAGGTCGACCGCGACGCCGTGCGCGCGCGCTTCAGCTGGGACAAGGCGGCGGAGGACACGCTCGACGTCTATCGCGCCACGCTCGCGCCGGGCCGGACCGCCCCGCGCACGCCCAATTATTCCGACGCGGTGGAAGCCTAGGCGCCGAGCCGGGCGACGACTTTCGCCCGGTCCGCCGCATCGATCGGCCCACTGACTTCGATACCCGCACCGGTCCGCGCCGCGCGCGCGATCCGCGGGTGCCACGCATTTTCCCGCCACGCCCAGCTGCGAACTCGCCAGCGCCCCGGCCCGTCGGACTCGATCGCCAGCGTCGGCCGTCCGGTCTTGTCGGACCCGGAACCGGCGTCCTTTGCGGTGCAGGCGCTGCCGGCGGCCGCGGCGGCCATCGAAGTCAGAAGCGTTCGTCGATCCATTTCCATATCCTGTGGCTAGGGCGCCGCGATCTTTTCGGGCACCGTCTGAAGCGCGCGCGGCGTGCTGCCCCCGGCCACACGCTTGATCATCGCCTTGCCCAGCCGCTGCCCGGGCAGCTCGACGAGCTTATAGGTCACAAAAGCAAGGGCGTAGGTCACCGGCACCACGATCGCCCCGGTCAGGACGAACCGCCCCGCGGCGCCGAGCCCGGTGCCGAACTGTCCGATCACCGCCGCCGCGACCGGCTGCAGGATCAGCAAATGGATGAGGTACGTCCCGTAAGAAAGCTCGCCCAGCCAATAAAAGGGCCGGCTGCCGAGCAGGCGCGAAACCCAGCCGATCGCCCCGAGCGAGCGCCAATGGACCAGCGCGAAAAAGCCGAACACGAGCAGTTCGCGCACCGCGAAATGGAGCAGGTCCTGATCGCCCCCGATCGGGATCGCGGCGAGCAGCATCGCGGCGCCAAGGCGCACCCATAGCCACGCAAGGCTCTCCCCCGGACCGGCGGCGATCAGCATGCCGGCGAGGAAAAGCTGGAGCTTCAATGGCAGGAAGGACGGCATCGGATAGTCGAGCCCCGCCGCTCCGGCGAGCAAGGCGATGGCCACACCGCCGCCCGCCGCGACCAGCGCCGCGGGAATCCAGCCGATCCGCCGTCCGAGCAGGATCAGGAAAGGAAAGAGCAGATAGAATTGCATTTCGAGCCCGAGGCTCCAGTCGGGCAGCGGCGTGCGAAAGGCATAATCGGGCAGCAGTCCGAACAGGAAGGTCAGATGCATCACGATATTGGTGAGGCTCGCATCGGTATAGCGCTCGGCCGGCTGGAGCGCCTGGCCGAGGAAGCTGTCGATCGCGACGCGGTCGGCATAGATCGACGGCCCCGCGATCAACGCCGCGGCGAGCGTCACATAAAAAAGCGGCGCCAGCCGGAAAAAGCGGCGCGTCCAGAAAGCCGCCCAGGTGCCGGGCGCGTCCCAGTCTTCGCTGCCCGCACGCAGCCGGTACTGGTACATCATCAGGAAGCCCGAGAGCAGGATGAACAGGTCGACGCCGAGGTCGGGCTTGCCGATCAGCGGCAAGCGGAAACCGGTCAGAATCATCATATGCCCGATGAGCACCCAGAGGGCCGCGACGCCGCGCAGGCCATCCAGACACTCGACTCGCCGAATGTCCATTAAATACCTCCGCAAAATCGTTCGTCGATGTCCGCCCTGATAGACGTATCGCGGCGCGAAACCCTTTGAAATCGGCCAGATGCCCCGCCGAGACGATGAAGCGGGCGCCGCTGTGTGCACTGCAACAAATGCCCGTGGTAGGAGTTCTCCAGAGGCGAATTCCGCCCGAAACTCCAGCGAGGAACCATGCTGCACCGAAAGCGGATTTTATTCGCGATCAACTCGCTCGCGGGGGGCGGCGCCGAGCGCGTCCTCGCCACCCTGCTGGCAGGATCCGTGCCTTGGCGCGCGCGCTACGATATCCATCTCGCGCTGCTCGACGACGAGCCGCGCGCCTATGACGTACCCGAATGGGTCGAGGTTCATCAGCTCGATGCCCGGCACAAATTGCTGCCGAGCCTGACCCAGCTTCGCGCGCTCGTCGGGCGCGTGTCGCCCGATGCGACGCTCAGCTTCCTGACCCGCGCTAATATCGCCAATGCCTGGGCGATGGCGGGGCGCGGCCGGCCCTGGCTGATCAGCGAGCGGGTCAACACCAGCGCCCATCTGGGCAATGCGCGCGCCGCCAAGGCGATGGTCCGCATCGTCTATCCGCGCGCCGCGCATGTCATCGCGGTGTCCGAAGGCGTGGTCGACGATCTTGCCGCCAATTTCGGCGTCGCGCGCGCGCGCATGTCGGCGATCGCCAATCCGGTCGACCATCGGCGCATCGCCGAACTGGCTGCCGAACCGCCCGCCTTCGTGCCTGCCGATCGCTATATCGTCTCGGCCGGACGGCTCATGCCGAACAAGAATTTTCCGCTCTTGCTGCGCGCCTATGCGCAGGCCTCGCCGCACGAACGCCTCGTCATCCTTGGCGAAGGACCGGAGCGCGGCGCGCTTCAAGCACTCACCGCCTCGCTTGGAATCGCCGACCGGGTCGACATGCCGGGCTTCGTCGCCAATCCCTTCGCGGTGGTCGCGCGCGCGCAAGCTTACGCGATGCCCTCCAATGCGGAGGGCTTCCCCAACGGACTGGTCGAGGCGATGGCGTGCGGCGTCCCCGTCGTCGCGACCAATTGCGCGTCGGGTCCGTCCGAAATTCTGGCCGGCCGGTCGCGCGATACGATCAGCGGCAGGATCGATGTCGATGCCGGTGCGTTGGTGCCGACCGATGACGTTGAAGCCTTTGCCGCAGCACTCGTCGATGTGCTCGCCGAGCCGCGCCGCAGCGCTTGCGGCGCGCGGGCGCGCGATCGCTCGCTGGCTTATGGCGTCGAACAGGCGGCCGCAAATTACTGGGCGCGGATCGAGGCGGCGCTGCGCGCGCCGTCCGCCACGTCCGAAATCGAAGATATATCAGCCTATCGTCCGGGAGTAAGTTCATGAAATGGCACATGCAGATCGCACTGGCGGGGGCGCTGATGGCGCTCGGCGGGGGCGCCGGCCAACCCCCGCCCGCGGGCAGCGGCGCCGCGCCGCCCCCCGCCACGGCTTTCGTCCTTTCGCCGGGCGACAAGATCAAGGTCGCGACCTATGGCGAAGAGAAACTCACCGGCGATTTCGAGGTTTCGCCCGCAGGCACGATCGCCTTCCCGCTGATCGGCGAGGTCAAGGCGGCGGGACTCCAGACTGAGGAGCTGTCCAAAGCGATCGAGGCAAAACTCGGCGACGGCTATCTGCTCGAACCGCAGGTTTCGGTCCAGGTCGCCAATTTCCGCCCCGTCTACATCCTCGGCGAAGTGAACAAGCCCGGCGAATATCCTTATACGCAGGGCCTCACCATCCGCGGCGCGGTCGCGAAAGCCGACGGCTTCACCTATCGCGCGAACGAGAAGCGCGTCTTCCTCAAACGCGCGGGCGAAGCTGGCGAGCAGGAATATCCGATGAGCGCCGATTTCGCGGTGCTTCCCGGTGACACGATCCGTTTCGGCGAGCGCTATTTCTGATGGATATGGCCACCGCATCGCTGACGCCCGTTCCGGCGTTCGAGGAACCCGTGTCCGACGAGGCGGGCAAGCCGCATCGGCGCGGTTGCCCGGTGAGCTTCGCCAAATTGAAGGCGCTGCTCGCCGCCGACCTTTACCGCTATGCGGGACGCGTCGGCTTCGGCGCCTTCGCCAAGCATTATGCCTTCACCCCGGGGTATAAATATACGGTGCTGATGCGCACGACGGGCTGGCTCAAACTCAAGCCCGCCAAGGCGTTCGGCCTCTATCCCTTTGCCAAATGGCTGCTGCTGCGCGCGCGCTATAAATATGGCTTCGCGATCCCCGAATATATGGAGATCGGGCCGGGCCTGTTCCTCAATCGCTTCGGCGGCTTCTATTTTCACGGCGACACGGTGCTCGGCAGCAACGTCAACATCACGCACGGCGTCGTGCTCGGCTATATGAACCGCGGCGGCAGGCGCGGCGCGCCGGTAATCGGCGACCGCACCTTCCTGGGGTCGGGCGCGAAGGTAATCGGCGGGATTCATGTCGGCGCGGAGGCGGCGATCGGCGCCAACGCCGTGGTGACGAAGGACGTGCCCGAGCGCGGCGTCGTCGGCGGCATCCCGGCGAAGCTGCTCTCCGATCAGGGGTCCGACGGCTATATCAACCGCCTTGCGCCGCCCGAACTGCTCGCGGCGTGCGAGGGTGCGCTCTACGGATCGCGCCGAGCGTCTCAAACCGAAATCCGCCCAGAGCACAGCCATCTGTAATTGAAAAAGCCGCGTGCTCCCGCGAAGGCGGGAGCCCATCTCCGGCCGGTGCCATTTTGAACCCGCAGGAGATGGGTCCCTGCCTTCGCGGGGACACACAGCTCTAGGTGAACGCCTCACAAGCCTGAGAAGGTCAGCCCCACCGAAACCCGATTGTCCGTAAATTCGCGGCCCGCCGTCGCGCCCCAGCTCGACTGGGTGCGTCGCTGGACGTCGAGCCGCAGCGCCAACCGCTTGCTCACGAGGTACGACGCGCTGCCGCGCCAGGTCCAGCGGTCGTCGCGCCGGTCGATATTGTTGAAATCGCGCTTTTCCAGCTCGCCACCCGCACTGATGATCAGATTGCGCAGCAGCTCGTAATCGGCACGCAGCGTCATATTGGTCGCGAGATAGCCCGTCGCGCCATTGACGCCGGTTTCCTTGATGCCGCGGTCGACCGTTCCGGTGATTGTCACCAGCGGGGTGAGGAAATAGGCCAGCTCGCCGCGCACGAGGAGGCCCGAGACGTCCTCGAACTCGACCGGCCGGTAATCCTGCTGGAAATAGCCAAGCCGCAGCGCCCCGCGCGCCTTGCGGCCCAGTTCGAAACTCGCGCCGCCGGCAAGCTCGAAACCTTTGGAATCGCGCGCCGGCACCGGCCCGATGCGCTCACGATAGTCGCGCTTGTTGAGCGAGCCCGCGACGAACAGCGCGATGCTCGGGCTTAGCGCATATTCGCCGACCGCGGTGCCGGTGTAGGTCGTGTGGTCGCGGAAATCCTGGTCGATCGGATCGCCGAGCGGCGTTACGCTGTCGCTGTAATTGCGGTTCTCGACATCGACGACGCCGCGCACGCGCAGCCGGTTGAAGACATGCGTATAGGTCGCCGTCCCCCCGCTCAGCGTGAAGCGCACCGGCCGCGACGCCTGCGTCGGACTATCGGGCGAGACGCGTTCCTGGCTGTAGCGCCCGTTGCGCAGCGTCAGGTTCAGCGTGTCCGACTTGCTGATCGTATAAAGCGCCCCCGCATTCACCGAATATTGCGTAGCATTCTCGCTTGCCCGGTCGGCGTAGCGCAAGAGGTCGAGTTCGCCATCGAGCGACAGTTTGAGCGTTGGCGAAGGCCGCACCAGCGAAACGCGCGGGCGAAGGCGCAGATAGGCGTCGCCGATCCGGTCATTCTCCTGCGCATAGAGATTGTCGTCATAGCCCGCACCGATCGCCATGCGCGGCATCAGTTCGAGGACGCCGAGCTGGATCGGTTCGGGCGTGTAATCGGGCCGGCGGCGTTCGAGCACACCGATATTGCGGTCGCGCCCGTAACTATTCTCGCTCGAAACCGATCCGAGCCCGTCGGTCGCATCCGATTGCTGGGCGAGCGCGGGCACCGCAAAACCGCAGCTGCCGAGCAGCGCAAAGGTGATCGCGCGCTTCATCGGCGCGCCAGCGTCACGAGCAGCGGCAGATGGTCCGACCCGGTGGCGGGAAACCGCCGTGCCGACACAAGTCCCCAATCGGGCCCGGCATAAAGCTGGTCGATCGGCAGCACGGGAAAGGCGCGCGGCCAGCTAGGCAGCGCGCGCGTCATGCGGGTGAGCGGTGCGAAGGCGCGGTCCTGCTCACGCATCGCCGCGGCCCAGGGGGTCAGGTTCATGTCGCCTCCAACGATCAAGGAGCCGCGTTCGATCCGTGCCAGCGCGCGCGCTACATCGTGTCTGCGCACCGCCTGATCGCGCGATGTCGGGCGGAGATAGTGGAGCGTCACCACGGTAAACGGATCGCCGCCGGGCTCCGCAACCCGCGCCCAGAGCATCGCGGGACCGAATTTGCGGCCTCCGGGATCCTTCAGGAAATAGTCGCTGTCCGCGATCGGCCAGCGCGAGAAGATCGCGAGGTCGCAGCCCGGCGGGCATTTGGTGGCAAAGGCGAAATGCTGGTCCAGCGCCGCGAGCATCGGGCGGAAACTGCCGTCGACCTCCTGCAGCATCACGACATCGGGCTTGGCGTCGATGATCGCCTGCGCGGTATCGGCGGGGTCGCGATTGCTCTGCCAGACATTGTGGGTCAGCAGCCGGATCCGGGTCGTGCTCTTTTGCGCGGTCGGTATCGCGCGCGTCAGCTCGGGCATCACGCCAATCGCGACCGGCGTCAGGCCAACCAGCGCTGCGACGACAGCCCAGCGCAGGCGCGGCCGGGCGAGGAGCAATCCGACCAGCACCGCCACGCCAAATATCGGCAGGAACGACGCCAGCACATCGAGCATTGGCACCAGCCCGCCGGCGAGCGAAAGCCATGCAGCAAGGCACGCCCCGCCGGTGAGCAGGATGCCAAAGATGCGGGCCAGCTTCACGCCCGCGCGCGAATCCGGTTGCGCAGGGCATAGCTCGATTGCCGGACCGATGCGGGGATCAGCTTCGCGGCGAGCAGCAGCGCCGCGGTGCCCGCCCCCTCGGGCAGATAAAGATCGCCGACCCGGATCGCCGTGCGGCCCGGATATTTCATCGCATAACGCGCATAATGCGCGATTTCCTGGTTCACGAGCCGCCGCAGCAACGCCGTCTCGCGCCCGCCCGCTCCGGCAAGCATCGCGCGCGCGGTCGCAACGAGGCAGGGCACGTCGAGCGTTGTCGTCGACTTGCTGACCTTATTGTCGCTGTCGCGGTGAAAGACCGCGGTGACGCGCGGATCGTACCGCAGCGCGCCTTTGGCGAGCACGCGCAGCCACAGATCCTTGTCGCCGCCGCGCACCGCACGGCCTTCGGGGAACAGCCCCGCCTCGAACAAAGTATCGCGCCGGATCGCGATCGCGCCGGTCCACATCGGGCATTCGCGCACCGCCAGCCAGGCGGCAAGAAAGCCAGCTAGGTCCAAGCTTTGCGGCTGCTCCAGTTCCGGCGCGATCCGCTGGGGTTGAGAGCGATCCTCGAACACATGGTCGAACCGCGTCGCCGCCGCGCGCACATCCGGGTCGGCGCTTATGCCTTCGGCCAGCACTGCAAGATGATCGGGCTGCCAAAGATCGTCGGCGTCGAGAAAGGCGATCCAGTCGCCGCGCGCCGCGCGGATGCCGATGTTGCGCCCGGCATAGCCGCCCGGCCCCGGCGTCGACAGGTCGAGCAGCTGGATCCGCGCGTCGCCGATCGCGGCAACGATCTCGCGCCCGCCATCGGTCGAGCGATTATCGATCACCAATATTTCGTGCGGCGGAAACGTCTGGGCAAATACGCTCTCGATCGCCGCACGGACATGCGCGGCTTTGTTATAGAGCGGCATCACCACGGAAAAACGGGGAGCGTCATGGGGAGGAGTCATCAGTCGCGTGCTGCCTTTCGTCCCCCCGCGAGATTGAGATATTCGCTCACCGCCACCCCGGCGAGTTCCAATGTCAGCCACATCACGGCCAGCCGCCGCTGAAACGATAACTCGCGCGAGATCGCCGCGCGGCGCAGCCGCCGGATCGTATCGACCGCGGTAATCCCGAGCACATGGATCAGGCGCGGACGCCGCCGGGTGCGATCCCAGCGCCCGCCGCTCAGCCGCTGGCGCTTGCGTACCAGTTCGGCGCGGCTCGCGCGTACCGGATGGCGCACCACCATCGCCGGCACATAGATCAGCGGATGGCCGCTATCGCGAATGCGCAGCGCCATCTGCCGGTCGCCGCCCGATTTCAGCGCCGCATCGAACCCCCCGAGCGCCTTTAGCAACGCCGTCTCGCTCGCCCAATTGGCGGTCGCGCAATTGCCGCGCGCGGCATGCGCCTGCGGAAAGCTGAACAGCCGCTCGTAATCGCCGAACACCTCACGCTCCTGCGCGATCTCGTCGAACAGCTCGATCTCGCCCGCGAGCACCCCGAACCCCGGATTCGCCGCCGCCGCGCGCAGCACCTGCTCGAGCCAGTCGGGCGCGGGTTCGCAATCGGCGTCGGTAAACGCGATGATCGGCGCGCGGACGCGCCCGATCGCGAAGTTGCGCGCCGCATAAGAGCCCGGGCGGCGCTCTTCGAGCAGCTCGACACCCAGATAGCTGCGCGCAATCTCGCGCGTTGCGTCGCTCGATCCATTGTCGACGACGATGATCTGATAGGCGTCATGCGGAAGCGTCTGGCGCGCGAGCGCGTCGAGGCAACGGCCGAGCACCTTTTCGCCGTTCCACACGGGTATGACGACTGCGACTTGAAACATAGATACGCCTGTCCAGTGCCCCCGCACCGTTCCAATCGGCTGTCGACGGCATGCCGGTCAACAATATGCTGCACCTGCGAAGACGAGTTGCCCCGTTGACCGGACGACCGGAGCGCCGGTGCCTTCGCTCTCAAATAATTGCCCGCTACCAAGGATCGCGTCGGCCCGTCGTTGGTTCTGAACCGCGCAGCCATGCGCAACCGCAAGCAAAAAGGCGATCCAAGTGGGTGATTCCCTACCCGAATCGGGCAAAACCACCGAAGTTCTGGTGGTGTCGCTCGAATCAGCCGCGGCCCGCCGGGCGGCCTTTGCCGCGCGCGCGGCGGACACGTCGCTTGTGTGGCGTTTCTTCGATGCCTGCACCGGCCCGGCGCCGGGGATGACGATCGACGAGCCCGCGATCCGCAGCAACAAGGGCCGGCCGATGAGCAAGGGCGAGATCGGCTGCTATGCCAGCCATTTCTCGATCTGGCAGGACATGGTCGCGCGCGGCGTGCGGCAGGCGATCGTCCTCGAGGATGATACGGTGGTCGACTGGGCGTATCTCGAACCGCTCGCGCGCACCGACCTTCACGCCGAGGGTATTGACTATCTTCGGCTCTACGCCAAACGCCCGACCTGGCAGCGCGTGGTGCGGCGCGACTTCCTCCAGCATTCGCGCGCGATCGTCGAGCTGGTCGGGCTCGCCTATGGCACGCAGGGCTATGCGATCACGCTCGAAGGGGCGCGGCGGCTCGCAGGGCATTGCCGCACCGTCCGCCGCCCGATCGATGACGAGATGGACCGGTCATGGGCGCACGGCCTGCCCAATCTCGCGCTCTATCCGGCGCCGATCCTCGAAGCCGCGATCGTCTCCGACATCGGCAATTCGCGCTTCGGGCCCAAGACCGATCCGCTCTATCATTCGATGCGGCAAAGGGTGTGGCGGCAGGTCGAACGCGCGCGCATGCGGATGCTGAAAGCGAGACGCCTGCTTGAACGCTGACCTTCCCGCCCGCTTCGACGACGGGTTACGCGCGCGCAGCCGCAGCTCGATCGGCTGGACGATCACGCGTTTCCTGTCGGACCAGATCTTCTCGTTCGTCGTCTTCGTGATCCTCGCGCGGCTGCTGACGCGCGCCGACATCGGCGCCTTCGCGGTGATGGCGGTGACCGCCGAGGCGTTCCGCATCATCGCGACTGCGGGTCTGGTGCAGACGATCGCGCGAAAGAAGGAGCTGAGTCCGGCCTTCCTCGACACCATCTATCGGTCGCAGCAGGCCTTCTCCTTCCTCTCGGCGATCTTGATCATGGCGCTGGCGCAGCCGATCGCGAACTGGATGGGCGCGCCCGATATCGCGCTGCCGCTCGCGGTGATGAGCCTCGCGCTGCCAATCTCCTCCTTCGGCGCCACGCATATGGCGCTGCGCCTGCGCGAGTTCGGGCATCGCACCACGGCGCTCCGCTCGGTCGTCGGCGGGCTGATCGGCGGCACCTGCGCGGTCGCCGCCGCCTTTGCCGGGCTCGGCCTCTGGAGCCTCGTCATCCAGCGCCTCGTGACCGAAATCGTCGGGGTCATATTGTCGCGCGCCTCCTATGACTGGAAGCCCGGCTGGCAATTCGACTGGGTCATATTGCGCGGTAATCTGATGCTCAACGCCAGCCTGATCTATGTCCAGCTCGCCTTCCTCGCGACGGTGCGCGTGCAGGAGATGGCGATCGGCGCCGGGATCGGGCTCGCCGCGGTGGGCGTCTATCGCACCGCGTGGCGCACCGTCGAGCTGATCGGTCGCGGCGCGATCCAGCCCTTCACGCAGGTCGCGGTGCAGACGCTCGCGCGCGTCAAGGACGACCCCGCCGAGCTGCGCAAAGCCTATCGCTGGATGATTGCGCGCGCGTCGGCGCTGTCCTTTCCCGCGCTCGTTGGGTTCGGTGCGCTCGCGCCGGTCGCGATCCCCACCGTGTTCGGCGCCAAATGGTCCGAAGCCGGCCAGCTCGCGCAGATTTTCGCCTTCATGGCGGTGCCCTTCACGCTCAACTTCTTCGCCTCGCCCTCGCTCAGCGTGCTCGGCGCGTCGCGCAGCCTGATCTCGCTCTCGACGACGCAGTTGGCACTCGGCGTGATCCTGACGCTCGCGGCGCTCCCGTACGGGCTCTTCGCCGTCGCCGTCTCGTATGTCGGGCGCGCCTACCTCACCCTGCCGCTGCAGATCTGGCTGCTCCGCCGCGCCTCGGGCATTCGCCCCGTCGACAGCTTGCGCGCGGTCGGCGCGCCGCTCATCGCTTCCTCGGTGATGGGCATCGCGCTCGCGATCGCGATGCGGCTGCTCGATATGCATCTGGCCGGCTGGCAGTCGCTGCTGCTGCTCACCGCGATCGGCGCGCTCTTCTACGGAATCGCGCTGCTCGCCATCTCGGGCGCGTGGCGCGGCCGTTTCCTGTTCCTGTTCAAACGCTTCAGAAAGAGTCCGATATGACCAAGAAGACCGCCGACCAGCTCGTCGGCGAACTCGCCCAGCGTTTCACGCGCGTGCTCGACGCGGTGATCCCCGCGGGCCCGCTCGCGCTGGTCGACTTCCCCGACCACTCGAATGTCGGCGATTCGGCGATCTGGCTCGGCGAGATGGCGTATCTGCGCCAGTCGGGCCGCCTTCCCGCTTATTATTCCGCGATCGCCGATTTCGACGACGCGGCGTGCCGGGCGGCGATCGGCGACGGGCCGATCCTGATCCACGGCGGCGGCAATATGGGGACGCTCTGGCCCAAGCACGAAGCGTTCCGCCTGCACCTGCTTCGCACGCATCGCGGCCACCCGATCGTCCAGATGCCGCAGTCGCTCCACTATGCCGACCCCGCCGCCGCCGCCGAAATGGCCGAGGCGATCCGCGCGCACGGGCAATTCACCCTGCTCGTCCGCGACGCGCGCTCGCTCGCCTTTGCCGAGCAGCATTTCGATTGCGATATCCGGCTTTGCCCTGACGCGGCGCTGATGCTCGGCCGCCAGCGCCGCGATCCCGCCACCGCGCCGGTCTTCGCGCTGCTCCGCACCGATCATGAACGCGCCGCCGGCGATGCCGCGCTGCCCGCGGGGGTGGTCGCCGACGACTGGCTCGAAGAGGATGCCGGCCAGAAACGCCGCCTGCGCCTGTCGCTGGGGCTCGGCCGCCTCCTCACCCGCGATCCGATGGTGCAACGCGCCGCGCGGCAGCAGCGTCTCGCCGAATGGCGGTTCCAGCGCGGCCTTACGATGTTGTCCACCGGCGAGCTGGTCGTCACCGACCGGCTGCACGCACACATCCTCTCGCTGCTGCTCGACATCCCGCACGTGCTGCTCGACAACAGCTATGGCAAGGTCGCGGGCTTCGCCGATCAATGGACGGGCGACTATGCGGGGCTGATGCGCGCGACAAATCGCGCCGAAGCTTTCGAGACCGCGCTGGCGTGTCGCGCGCCCCAAATCGTGGACGGCTAAGCGCCGTCCACGGGGCACCGCTCAATAAGCGTTGCGGTGGACGAGCACCTGCGCGGTGCGCGCCAAAATCGAAACATCGCGCAGCAACGACCAGCCATGCTGATATTCCAGATCGGACTCGAGCCGGTCGAGAATATCGCGTTTCGTGTTGGTCGCCCCGCGAAACCCGCGGATCTGGGCGAGGCCGGTAATACCCGGCTTGAGCGCATGGCGGTGCCAATATTGCCGGTCGACCCGCCAGAACAGCTCGTTCCCGGCGGTCGATCCCAGCGCATGCGGGCGCGGCCCGACGAGGCTCATTTCACCCGACAGCACGTTGATCAGCTGCGGCAGCTCGTCGATGCTCGTCGCGCGGATGAACCGTCCGACGCGCGTGATCCGGTCGTCGTCGCGGCTCGCCGAGCGCGCGCCGTTGGCGTCGGTCGTCTCGGCGCGCATGCTGCGGAATTTCAGGATCCGGAAGATGCGGTTGCCGCGCCCCATCCGCTCCTGGCGGAAAAAGACCGGTCCGGGCGAATCGAGCTTGATCGCCAGCGCGACGATCAACAGCAGCGGCGAGAGCAGGACCAGCGCCGGGATCGTGACCGCGAGGTCGAGCGCGCGCTTCTTCACCCGGTTCGCCCGGTTGAGCGGGCCCCACGACACCACCAGCGTCGTCACCCCGCCGCGCTGGCGCGTCGTCAGCGGCCCCAGTTCGGCGATCTCGGGCATCACGATCTCGCCGACGATGTTCACGCCCTTCAGCGCGCGCGCCCACTCGACCTTGTATTCAGGCGCGCAAACGATCGTCACCCGGTCGTAATCCTGCAGCACGGTGCCGAGGCGATCGAGCATATAGGGGTCGTCAAGATCGGTGCGGAGCCCCGACGCGCGTGCGTCGATAATCTCGCGGCCAAAATAGGCAGTGGGCAGGTTCGCGCCGTCGACGATTACGAGCTCGGCAGTCATGTCGCCGAAAGCCCGGCGCACGATCCGGCACAGTAACAGCCGTTGGCTTACCAACAAGGTCACCGCGGTCACCATGCCCATGCCGACCGCCAGACGCGGCATCTTGCCGGTCAGCCGGAACGAAAAGGCGACCAGCAGGAAGACGAACAGGGTCGTCGCGAACGACAGCAGCGTTTGACGAACGCTTTTGACCGGACGGGTCAGGCAGCGCGGATTATAGGCCTGATTCTGGAAAGCGATCGCGAAATGGACAAACAAGGCGCCCAGCATCGCGGTCAGCAATCCTTCCGAAATGATCCGGGGCTGCTCGATCATCAACGTCACGGCGAAGCCCACCGCGAGCGCCGCCGCGTCCAAGGCGATCAGTCCCAGACAGAGCCATATCTTGGCATCGCGCCGCGCCGCCTTCGCGAGCGGCGTTCGAATGGGTGCGCCTTGGAGCGCCAAGTCGATCTTGGTCATGGGATGGGGAGCTCCCTGGGGTTGGCTATATTGTTGCAATGCAACATGTCTTGGGCGCCAGGGAATACAAGCGGGCCGCGCGGGCACGTGCCGGATACAGGATGATCCGTGCGGCGGCCATCGGGTAGCCGCGACGAACGGCTCGGGCAGCGCGGCCGCCCGAGCCGTTCGCATATCAGAAGGCTGCGGTCAGGCTGGCCACCACCGCGGCGTCGGCAATCGAACCGGTCCCGTCCCCACCCTTGCTGAAATTGGGTTGCAGGCGCGCCGCCTCGGCCTTGCTGATGTTCGTATCGATATAGGACACGCCCAGCGTCAGGTTGCGCCAGCTGGCGTCCATACCGAGCGACCAGTCCCAGTAGCTGCCCGTCGGGGCAACGCTGGTGCCGTTGGGGCCGAGGCCGGGATTGCCGTCCGAATGGCCGACATGCGCCTTTGCCGTGAACGGGGTGCCGGGAATGGCGACCGCGCCGTCGCCCCACAGATAGAGGTTATCGTCGCTCTGCCCGCGGCTGTTCGGCGCGTTCGACACATTGGCGAGCGCATGTTGCTTGGGCGCATAGGCGGCCCCCGCAGTCAGGGCCGCGGGTCCGACGGTTCCCGTCAGCTTCACATAGGGTTCGGCGAAATCGGATTCATCGGCGCCGCCCGGGTACATGTACCAGACGAGGCCGACGTCGAGCGCGGCCTTGTCGCTCAGCGGCAATTTGTAACCGCCGATCAGATCGAGTTCCATATTGGCGCCCCCGAACGTACCCCATCCGGCGAGGTTCGACGCCCAAACGCCCGCATAAAGGCCGCTTTGATGGGTCAGCGTCAGGCCGCCCTGAACGGCCATTCCCTCGTCGGACTGCGAGACACCGCGGAAACGGTAATCGGACGCGATGGTCGCGGCCCCCGTGATCGTGACGGATTTTGCCTCGTCGTCCTGTGCGAAAGCGGCGGCCGGAGAAAGTCCCGCGAGAAGCGCGGCGGCTGAGATAATGGTCTTCATATTGTCCTCTTGAACTGGCCTCTTTCCGGAGTGGGGAGGCTGGCGAGGACGCCCAACTAGATCAGCGCGGCATTGGAAATCGAGAGTGGCGGGCGATCAATTGCATAGTGTTTTCGTTATGCGACCGATCGACTGTGCGTTGCCGGCTCGACATCATTCCCCGGATCGCGTTCGACGGCAAACGACGCGTTGGAAGCGAGCGGAGGCACGCGTTTCCATCGCGCCGAAACCTCAACACTCTCCCAAAGGCCCGCGCCGACAAACAGCAGGGCGCTTCCGGCGCTCGCGCAGAGGAAGGTCACCGCCGACAACAGGATCATCAGCGAACTCGCATCGCGCGGTCCGATCGTCTGGGCCATGTGATGGAGCCTCAGGGCAAGCAGCCAGCCGATACCGAGCAGGGCGGCGCCCCCTGCGCGCAGGCCGATATCGGCGGCGCGGTTTTCATGCCATTTCTTCATCGTGCAACCTCCAGCAGGGAGGCCGACCAATTACGCATCATCGCGTAGAAATTCGAGATCGAGAAACCGAAGGGCGCATTGAGATTGCGTATAATTCAGCGGCTCGCGGGCAGAGTTGCGCCTTAGCCCATCTTGTCGACAATAAAGGCGACCAGAGCCACCATGGCGCACATATAGATCGTGAGCGCCGACGGCCCTTGCGCGCCCAGCCAGTCGATGACCCGGTCGTGCCGCGACGGCCGCGCGGCACCTGGATGGTTCTTGAAATCGTCGCCTGTCATCGGGATTAGATAGGCGCTCGCGCCATTTTAAATCGAGAGCAGGTCAGCCCGAACTCCATATGATCGGCATAGAATCTGCGCGATTTAATGCCCCTGCCCGGCTTCGTCGCCCGGCGCGTCGCTGACCGATCGCAGGCGATAGCCGATTCCGAGTTCGTTGCTGATGATCTGCGGTTGTTGCGGATCGCTCTCCAGCTTCTGGCGCAGGGTGCGGACGAGGACGCGCAGATATTCGACATGATGCTCGACCTCGTGCGGCCAGACCTGCGCCATGATCTGGTTGTGCGTGATGACGCGCCCCGGGTGCCGCGCGAGCTGCGCCAGCACCGCATATTCCTTAGGCGTCAGATGGACCTCGCGGCCCGCCTTGACGACGGTGCGCGCGATCAGGTCGATCGTCACTTCACCCGCGGTCACCGCCAGCATTCCGCCGTCGCGGGTCATGCGGTTGCGGAGCGCAACGCGCACGCGCGCGAGCAATTCGTCGGTGTCGAAGGGTTTGGTCAGATAGTCGTCGGCGCCAAGATCGAGCGCGGCAACCTTCTGGTCGGTCGCCTCGCGCGCCGAGACGACGATCAATGTCGTGTCCGACTGCTGCTTGACGAGCGGCACGAGCTCCAGCCCGTCGCGATCGGGCAGGCCCAGATCGAGCAGCACGATATCGGGGCGCTCGTCGCGAAGCATTTCGAGCGCTTCGCGGGCATTCTCGGCCTCGACGATCGCATAGTCGGCGCGCGCCAGCGCGGCATGGATCAGGCGGCGGATATGCAGCTCGTCGTCCACGACCAAGACCTTGTGACGCACTTTCATGGTTGTTCCTTGTCGCCCAGATGCGTGATGATCAGCCGCTCGGGGATGCGAATGGTGAAGCAGGCGCCGTGCGGATCTTCATTGTTGCTCGCCTCGACCGACAGCCCCATCGCCTCGGCAAATCCCTTGACGATGGCGAGCCCGAGGCCGGTGCCGTGTTTCGCGCGATCGCTGCCCTCGAGCCGCGTGAAGGTTTCGAAGACGCGCTTCTCGTTCCCGGGCGCGATCCCCGGCCCCTGATCGATGATCGACATCGATATGGCATCGGCGGCGCGGCGGGCCCGAATGACGATGGGGGTGCCGGGGTCGGCGTAGCGCCCGGCATTGTCGAGCAGATTGATCAGGCAATGGTGAAGCAGCACCGGATCGACGCGCACCAGCGGAATATTGGGCGAAATATCGACCTTGACCTCATGCCCCAGCAGCGACGCGCGCGTATCGTGCGCCGCGCTGGCGGCGGCATCGAACAGGTCGGTCGCCTCGACCTTCATCGGCAGCGCACCCGCCTCGACACGCGCCATATCGAGCAGGTTCGACACGAAACGGTTGAGGCGAAGCGCCTCGGTCTCGATCGTCTCGGCCAGCAGCGCCGAGGGATTGCGCCGGATTTCCTGCGCGGCCGAGAGGATCGTGGTGAGCGGGGTTCGCAGGTCGTGGCTGACCGACGACAGCAACGCCGAGCGCAGCCGGTCGCGTTCGTCGACCTGCCGCGTGCGAAGCGATTCTTCCTCAAGCTCCATGCGGTCGAGCGCGATCGACGCCTGATCGAGCAGGCTCATCAACAGCGGCACCTGATCCGAGCGGACGGGCTCGCGCGCGTCGTCGCGCGTCATGCCAAGCACACCGAGCACGCCGCGCGTCGTGCGCAAGGGATGGAACAGCCAGTCCGACGCGGTGAGCGTCGACGACCCGCGCCCGGCCGGCTGTTCATTGTCCATCGCCCACTGCGCCGCCGCGCGCTCGATCTGCTCGAGCCGGTCTTCGGGCGGAACCGCGGCGCGCAGCATCGGGCCGTCGGCCGACGGCAGCAGCAGCGCGGTGCGGACATCGAGCAGCCGTCCGACCTCGGCGCAGATCGCGTGCATCAGCGTGTCCTGATCGGGCGCCGCGGTCAGCTGCCGCGAGAAGCTCGCGAGCGCCGCATTCTGGCGGGCGCTCCATTGCGCCAGATCGGCCTGCGCGCGCACGCGCGCCGCAAACTGGCTGGTCACCACGGCGACGCCGAGCAGCACGAGGATGCTGACGACATTTTCGGGATTGTTGACGCTGAGCGTCCCGACCGGCGGCAGGAAGAAGAAATTATAGGCCAGGCTGGAAGCGAGCCCGGCAAACAAGCCGGCGCGCAGCCCGAAGGTCGCTGCGGCGAACATGACCGGGAGCAGATAGAGCAACGCGATATTGCCGAGATCGATAACGGCGAGCAGAAGACGGCCGAGCGCCGTCATCGCCGCGACCATCGCCAGCGACCAGAGATAGTCCGAAGGTTTGCCCCAGCGCCCCGGAACCATCAGCCGGCCGCGCCGGGTCAGTTGCGCACCGGGCTCGCCGGGCAGCACATGCACCGCGACATCGTCGATCGTCCGCACCAGCTGGTCGACGACCGACCCGTGGCGCATTTCGAACCACCACGGCCGGCTCGACTTGCCGATGACGATCTGCGTCGCGCGCGCATCGCTGGCGAAGCTGCGCAGCCCTTTGACCACGCTCTCCGCCGGAACGGTCGCGGTCGAGGCGCCGAGCCGCGACGCCAGCGCAAGCGTGTCGGCGAGCTGCCGGCGATCGGCGTCCGTCATATGCTGGCTGCGCCGCGTCTCGATATAGACCGCGGTCCACGGCGCCCTCAGCGCATCGGCGAGCCGCTTGCCCGCGCGGACAAGTTCGGCGGCGACTGGCAGTTCGCTGACCGCAACGACAATCCGCTCGCCAACAGCAAAGCTGCCCGCGAGCGCATGGCTGCGCACATGTTCGAGCATCTGCGCATCGACCGCCTGCGCGGCGCGGCGCAGCGCGAGTTCGCGCAGCGCGGTCAGGTTCGATTTGGAGAAGAAGTGGGTGAGCGCGCGCGTCGCTTCCTGCGGGATATAGACCTTGCCCTCGCGCAGCCGCTCGATCAGTTCGTCGGGCGGGATGTCGACCACCTCGATCTCGGCATTTTCGAGGATCGAGTCGGGCACCGTTTCGCGGACGCGGACGCGGGTGAAGGAGGCGACGACGTCGTTGAGGCTCTCGACGTGCTGGATATTGATCGTCGAATAGACGTCGATGCCCGCATCGAGCAGTTCCTCGACATCCTGATAGCGCTTGGGATGCCGGCTGCCCGGCGCGTTGGTGTGCGCAAGCTCGTCGACGAGGACGAGCGCGGGGCGGCGTTCGAGAATCGCGTCGATGTCCATTTCGCCCAGGCTATGGCCCTGATGATCGACGTCGCGGCGCGCGATGATCTCGTGGCCGTGAACCAGCGCCTCGGTCTCGCGCCGGCCGTGCGTCTCGACGACCCCGACCACGACATCGACCCCGGCCTCGCGCCGTTGCCGGCCATCGGTGAGCATTTCCCACGTCTTGCCGACGCCGGGCGCGGCGCCGAGAAACACTTTCAGACGGCCACGGCCTTCCTGCGCCGCCTGGCGCAGAAAGGCTTCGGGAGATGGTCGATCATTTCCTGTCACGCGGCGGGTTTAGCCCCAAAAGCATCGAGCCGTCGATTGAGCTTGAACACATTGACGCGCGGCTCGCCAAGAAAGCCGAGCAGCGGCTTGTCGACGCTCTGTTCGACGAGCCCGCGAACCGCCGCCGCATCGAGCCCGCGAGCCTTTGCAACGCGGTCGACCTGATAGAGCGCGGCCTCGGGCGTGATGTCGGGGTCGAGCCCCGAACCCGAGGCGGTCACCATGTCCGACGGGACGGCCTTGCCGGGTTCGGCGGTCTTCAATTTCTCGACATCGCCCTTGACCCGGTCGACGAGCGCCTGCGACGTCGGCCCGAGGTTCGACCCCGACGAGGCAAGCCCGTCATAGCCGTCACCCGCCGCCGAAGGACGCGTGTTGAAATAGCGTTCCGACGCGAAAGCCTGCCCGACGACGGTCGAGCCGACGACCTTGCCATTGTCGCGGACGAGGCTGCCGTTCGCCTGGTTCGGGAACAGCGCCTGCCCGATGCCGGTGAGCGCCAGCGGGTAAGCGAGCCCGAGGAGAGCTGCGAAGAGCAGCGTCATAACGAGCGCCGGACGCAACGAGGTGATGAGATCCTTGTTCATTGTAATATCCTCAGACGAGACCCAGGCCGCCGACCGCGAGGTCGATCAGCTTGATGCCGACAAAAGGTGCCACAAGGCCGCCAAGGCCATAGACGGCGAGATTGCGTGCGAGCAGCGGCCCCGCGCCCATCGGGCGATAGGTCACGCCCTTCAATGCGAGCGGAACGAGCATCGGGATGATCAGCGCGTTGAAGATGATCGCCGACAGGATCGCGCTCTCGGGGCTGGTTAGTCCCATCACGTTAAGCACGCCGAGGCTCGGATAGAGCACGATGAACATCGCGGGGATGATCGCGAAATATTTGGCGACGTCGTTGGCGACCGAGAAGGTCGTCAGCGCCCCGCGCGTCATCAACAGCTGCTTGCCGAGGCCGACCACCTCGATCAGCTTGGTCGGGTCGCTGTCGAGATCGACCATATTGCCCGCCTCGCGCGCCGCCTGCGTCCCGGTGTTCATCGCGACGCCGACGTCGGCCTGCGCGAGCGCCGGAGCGTCATTGGTGCCGTCGCCGCACATCGCGACGAGCCGCCCGCCCTGCTGTTCCTTGCGGATCAGCTCGAGCTTGTCCTCGGGCGTTGCTTGCGCGAGGAAATCGTCGACCCCAGCCTCGGCGGCGATCGCCGCGGCGGTGAGCGGATTGTCGCCGGTGATCATCACCGTGCGGATGCCCATCGCGCGCAGTTCGCCAAATCGCTCGCGAATGCCTGCCTTGACGATGTCTTTCAGGAAGATCGCGCCGAGCAGCTGGCCGTCCTTTGCGACCGCGAGCGGCGTGCCGCCTGCGCGCGCGATTTCGTCGGTGATACGGCGGAGTTCGGTCGCGGCGGCGGTCGCCTCCGCACCCGGATTGGCCTTCAGCACCGAGTCCACCGCGCCCTTCTGGATCACGCTGCCCGCAAGCTTGATGCCTGAGATGCGGGTCTGCGCGGTAAAGGGAATGATCTCGGCGCCCTGGGGTAAGTCCGTCATCGTCTGGCCGAATTTCTCGCGCGCCAGCGCGACGATCGAGCGGCCCTCGGGGGTTTCGTCGGCGAGGCTCGCCAGCAGCGCGGCCTCCGAAAGCACCGCCACCGACTGGCCGCCCACCGGACGGAATTCGGTCGCCTGCCGGTCGCCGACGGTGATCGTGCCGGTCTTGTCGAGCAGCAGGACGTCGACGTCGCCCGCCGCCTCGACCGCGCGTCCCGACTTGGCCAGCACGTTGAAGCGCACGAGGCGGTCCATGCCTGCGATACCGATAGCCGACAGCAAGGCCGCGATCGTCGTCGGAATGAGCGTGATCAGCAGCGCCGCGAGGATCGCGACGGGGATGCTGCCGCCCGCATAGCTCGCAAAGCTGGGGATCGTGCCGACGGCGATCAGGAAGATGATCGTGAGGCCGACGAGCAGCAGCGTCAGCGCGATTTCGTTCGGCGTCTTCTGCCGCTCGGCGCCTTCGACGAGCGCAATCATCCGGTCGAGGAAGCCCTGCCCCGGATTGACCGTCACCTGGACGCGGATTTCGTCGGAGATGACGCGCGTGCCCGCGGTGACCGCCGAACGGTCGCCGCCCGCCTCGCGGATCACCGGCGCGCTTTCGCCGGTGATCGCCGCTTCGTTGACCGACGCGACGCCGCCGATGACTTCGCCGTCCGACGGGATCAGGTCACCCGTTTCGACGAGCACGACATCGCCGACCTTGAGCGCGCTTGCTGGCACGGCGTCCCATGCCTTCCCTTCGCCCTTCAGCCGCTTGGCGGTCAGTTCCGCCTTGGTGGCGCGCAGCGAGGCGGCCTGTGCCTTGCCGCGCCCTTCGGCGAGCGCTTCGGCGAAGGTGCCGAAGAGCACCGTCAGCCAGAGCCAGATCACGAGCTGGAGCTTGAAGCCCGTCGCGAGGCTGTCCTGACCGACGACGAGCAGCACCGTCAGCAAGGTCGCCACGACCGCCGTGGTGAACATCACCGGGTTGCGGATCAGTTCTTTGGGATTGAGTTTGCGGAAGGCGTCGCCGATCGCCGGAACGATCAGCTCTGCCGTGAACAGGGACTTGGTTTGAGGCCGAGCCATTTGCGATAATCCTTAGAAAATCTGGCCGTTGATCATCGCGAGATGATCGGCGATGGGACCGAGCGCGAGGCTGGGCAGGAAGGTCAGGCCGCCGACGATCAGCACGATGCCGACGAGCAAGCCCGTCCACAGCGGCCCCGTCGTCGGGAAGCTGCCCGCCGATTCCGGCGTATATTTCTTCGCCGCCAGGCCGCCCGCGATGGCCAGCATGGGGATGATGATGAAGAAACGGCCGATCCACATCGCGGCGCCCAGCATGCCGTTATAGAAAGGCGTGTTGGCGGTGAGGCCCGCAAAGGCCGACCCGTTGTTCGCGACGGCGCTGGTGAAGGCGTAGAGGATTTCCGAGAAACCGTGCGGCCCCTTGTTGAGCGGCCCCGCCAGCCCCGCCTCGGTGACCGACGCAATGGCGGTGAAGCCGAGGATGATGAGCGGCAGGACAGCGATCGCGAGCACCGCGAGCTTGACCTCGCGCGCCTCGATCTTCTTGCCGACATATTCGGGGGTACGTCCGACCATCAGCCCGGCGACGAAGATCGCGAGGATCGCGAAGAGCAGGAAACCATAGATGCCCGCGCCGACGCCGCCGATCACGACTTCGCCGAGCTGCATGTTGAACAGCGGAATCATCCCGCCGAGCGCGGTGAAGCTGTCGTGCATGCCGTTGACCGCGCCGCACGACGCGGCGGTGGTGACGACCGCGAACAGCGCCGTCTGGGCGATGCCGAAGCGAACCTCCTTGCCTTCCATATTGCCGCCCATGGCGCCAAGATTGTGAAGGATCGGATTGCCCGCGGCTTCCTGCCAATAGGTGATGGCGGTGCCCGCGACGAACAGCGTCATCATCGCGGCAAGGATCGCCCAGCCCTGGCGCTGGTTGCCCACCGCACGGCCGAAGGTCCAGGTCAGCCCGACGCCGATCGCGAAGATCGAAAGCATCTGGACGAGGTTGGTGAGCGCGGTCGGATTTTCGAACGGATGCGCCGAATTGGCATTGAAGAAGCCGCCGCCGTTGGTGCCGAGCATCTTGATCGCTTCCTGCGAAGCAACCGGACCCAGTGCCAGCGTCTGCTTGACGCCCTCGAGCGTCGTCACATCGACCGAACCCGCCAGCGTCTGCGGCACACCGCTCGCGATATAGAAGATCGCGATGGCGACGCAGAGCGGCAGCAGCAGATAGAGCGTCACGCGCGTCATGTCGGTCCAGAAATTGCCGATCGTCTTCATCTCGCGCCGCGCGAAACCGCGGAACAGCGCGAAAGCGAGCGAAATGCCGGTCGCAGCCGACAGAAAGTTGTGGATCGTCAGCCCGAGCATCTGGCTGAGGTTCGACATCGTCGATTCGCCGCCATAGCTTTGCCAGTTGGTGTTCGCGGTGAAGCTGATCGTCGTGTTGAACGCGAGATCCGCGCTCGTCCCGTCATAACCGAGCGGATTGAGCGGCAGCACACCCTGCAGGCGCAGGATCGCATAGGTGAAGAGCGCGAGCGTCGCGTTGAAGATCAGCATGTGGACCGCGTAACGGCGCCATCCCTGCTCTTCCTTGGGGTCGATACCCGACAGCCGATAAAAGCCCGTTTCGACCGGGCCGAGCACGCGATGGAGCGGCGTCCGCCGCCCTTCGTAGAGCGCGAAGAGCCACTGGCCCATCGGCTTGCAGAGCAAGAGCAGGATAGCGATGAACGCGATGATGAGAAACCATCCCTGAAAGGTCATGGGTTCGCCTCCCTTAGAAGCGTTCGGGCCGTGCGAGCACGGCGACGAGATAGATGAGAAGGCCGAGCGCGGTGATTCCCGCGAGCCAGAGGTCGAGAGTCATGGTCATCAGTCCTTATGCGTCGTCGCACAGGCGCGCGTAGCCGAGGCTCGCGGCGAGCAGGGCGAGGATGATGCCGACCCAGATTAGATCCTGCATGGGTTTTGCTCCAGCAAGGCGCCGGCCACGGGAGGTGGCACGAGTCGTCTGCGGACTCCCAAATAGGTGAGGCACGCGTTTGATTGCGAGACAGTGAAACTATGCGCCGCATAGTATTCTCATATGATTTTGCCGATTTTTGCACTGCGGCGCGCCAGAGCCTCGGTTCGTCGCGCCATCGGCTGCCGCAAGCGTCGACCGCATAGGAAAATCTCAACGCCGCGACCGGCCGCCCGCTCTGGAGAAAATATGCGCCGCCGGCGCATAACGCCCCCAACTCTCCGGTCTCCCCTTCTCGGCCGGAGAGTCTTTCACTTCAGGGAAAGCCAATGTTCGAACCGCGCAAGCAGCGCCGCGCCATCCGGCCATCGCAGCCGACACCCGCCGCCGAAAATCCATCGCCCGGCAAATCGAAACGCATAAGGGGGACATTGTCGCTGGATAGTTTCTGGGCGGCGATCGATGCGCCCGCGCCCAAACGAACCGGCGGTTGAAGTCCGCACCCGCAAGCCCCGAAAATCCGCGTCACGCGCCGTCGATCCGTCGACGGCCGCGCCACCTCCCCGGCCACCCTTGCCCAGGGCCGGGGAGGACAAGCGCCAGTGCGAAGCGGGCCGTTGTTGAAAACAAATGAAAATACAATGGGCGGCGCCCTTCCTCGATCTCGAATCCCTATGCGCGGCTCAATAGATTGCCCGCATCGAGTCCCGATCTTCGGGGCATCGATTTGAGTAGCCAAGGAGCATCTCACCATGATTTCTGCGATTTCCGCGGAGCCCGACCCAGAAGGGTCGATTATATTCGTCGGCCGCGACGCGGCCGGCCACTGGCTCGTTCAAGGCTGCAAAGGACAGCTCGAAGGCCGGTTCATTTCGCACGCCGCCGCCTGGGCTTTCGCCCGCGCCGAGTGCCGCGGCCTTCCGGGGGCACGGATCGTCGCCGCGCTGCGGCCGCTGATCCCCGCCGTCTCGTTCGAGCCCTTGCGGCCCGACGAATGCGCGATCGACCGCGCGGCTTGAGGAGGCTCGTCATGCATTATCCCTATATCGCCCCCGCCGGCATCGTCTGGATGGCACCCGCCACAAGCGGGTGGGGAACGCTGGTGCAAGGCGCGCAAGACCGTGCCGAGAAGGACCGACGCTGGCCCGCGATGCTTCGCAAGCTCAAGGGCCTGCGCAAACGCGGGCGCCGCGCGATCCGCATCGTCGATGCCGATTGCGGCGCCGGCGAGCTGCTGATGCACGCCGTCCGGCGTGCGCGTGAGATGGGTTTCGTCGCGATCGAAGGCCGCGGCATCGACGCCGATCCGCACCTGATCGCCAGCGCGCGCCGCGCGGCCGCCCGGCACGGCGATCCCGCCATCGGCCTCGTCTTCGAACAGGACGACATGGACAAGGTCCTGCGCGAAGAGGCCGAATATCCGGCCGACCTGCTGCTGTGCCCGGCGTCCGATACCGACGCACGCGAGCTAAAGGCGCTGGCCCGGACCGCGGCCGACACCGTCCTGTGGGACCGCAAGTCGAAACCGGAGCGCGGATCATGACCCAGCGTGACCTTTTCTGGCGCACCGCCGGGGCCGCGCTCGTCGGCGCGGGCTATGTCCTGACGCGTCTCGCAACCGAGGCCGGCGCCGACCTTGTCGGCATTACCGGCCTCCTCGTCGCGGCAGCCGGCCTGCTTCTCGTGCTCGCGGGAAAGAAGGCCGTGCTCGCGCTGCGCGTCGAGCGGAGCCGCCACCGCGAACTACCGGGCGCGATCCGCGCCTCGCGCCGGGCTCGTCGGGAAGAACCCTGACCCCTCACCATCCAAGGATTAGTTTCATGTCCTCTTTCCATTTGCTCGGCGGCGAAATGCACGCCGAAGCGGTTCCCCTCGCCTCGATCGCGGCAGCGGTCGGCACCCCCGCCTATGTCTATTCGGCCGGCGCGCTGCGCCACGCGGCGCAGCGCTTCCGCGCCGCGCTCGGCAAGGTGCCGCGCAAGCAGCTGATGTTCGCGGTCAAGGCGAACCCCTCGCCGGCGGTGCTTCGCGTGCTTGCCGATCAGAACTTCGGCGCCGACATCGTATCGGGCGGCGAGCTCGATTGCGCGCTCAGCGCGGGGATTACCGCGAACCACATCGTCTATTCGGGCGTCGGCAAGACCGCGCTCGAACTCATCGCGGCGCTCGATGCCGGGATCGGCCGCTTCAACCTCGAACTCGAACGCGAGGGACAGTTGCTGTCGGCGCTCGCTTCGCAGCGCGGACGACGGGCGCCCGCCCTGCTGCGCATCAACCCCGACGTCGATGCCAGCACGCATGCCAAGATCACCACCGGCCGCCTCGACAGCAAGTTCGGCATCCCGATCGACGATGCGCTGGCCATGTACGACCGGCTGGCGGCGCTTCCCGGCCTCGATCTCCACGGCCTCGCCGTGCATATCGGCAGCCAGATCATCGACCTCGCCCCGCTTGAGGCGGCGTATCGCAAGATCGGCGACCTTATCCGCGCGCTGCGCCAGAAGGGCCACCGCGTCTATCATGTCGATCTGGGCGGCGGGCTCGGCGTCTCCTATCGCCCCGGCCTGCCCGGCGCCGATGTCGAAGCCTATGGCGCGATGGTCGCCGAGGTCACGCGCGACTGGGACGCGACATTGCTCTTCGAACCCGGACGCTTCATCGCGGCCGAAGCCGGGATCCTCCTGACGCGCGTATTGTGGGTGAAACCGGGGCCTCGTCACCCCTTCGTCGTCGTCGATGCGGCGATGAACGACCTCGCGCGCCCCGCGATGTATGACGCGTGGCACGAATTCGCCGCGGTCCGCCCGACGGGCGAGACCTTCGTCGCCAATATCGTCGGCCCGATCTGCGAAACCGGCGACACCTTTGCAAGAGAGCGCGAGATCGACCGGGTGCAGGAGGGCGATCTTGCGATCTTCCAGGCGGCCGGCGCCTATGGCGCGTCGATGGCATCGACGTACAATTGCCGCGCGATCGCGCCCGAAGTGCTGGTCGACGACAATCGATATGCGACGGTCAGCGAGCGCGTTTCCGCGCATCAGGTCCGACGGCAGCGGCTCGCCCCGTGGATGGACGACGGCGCTCCCTCGATCCGTGCCGCCTGACGACGGTCACGGCGCGGCGTTGAAGTCCGCCACCAGGTCGAAGCGGTCGCCGCGAAACAGCTGCCGCACATGCGTGACGACGCGCCCCGCGCGCCACGTCGTGCGGTCGAGCTCAAGGCAGGCGGCGCCCGTCCCTATCGTCAACAGCGCCGCTTCCTTGCGCGTCGGGTTCACCGCGCGGATCACATGACGCGCCTGCGTCCAGGGGATATGGCCGAGCAGCCACGTTCCCGGCGCTTCCCTGGCAAAGTCCGCGTCCGCCGCCTCGGGCACTTCGCCCAGCGCGATGAAGCGGCGCTCGAGCGCGAAGGGTTCGCCCGCCGCCATATGCACGCCCTCGATGCGCAGCGCCGGACCCGAGAGCGGATCGTCACCCGCATCGGCGGTTTCGATCGACGCCAGCTCCCAGCGATAGGCTTCGCCCCGCGCCGCGATGAGTTCGGCGAGGTCGGGCACAGTCATCACCGCCGAATGGACCGGCGGATGCGCAACAAACGTCCCCGCCTTGCGGCGGCGTTCGACCAGTCCCGATGCGGCGAGTTCGCCAAGCGCCTTGCTCACCGTCGCTCGCGCACAGCCGTAGCGTGCCGCGAGTTCCTGTTCGGTCGGCACGCGGTCGCCGGGGCGCCACTCGCCCGACTGGATCGAGGCGGCGATCTCTTCGCGGATGCGCCGTGCGGGGTTCACGCGAGCAGCCGCGCGACGCACGCGCGATAGGCGCCGCCGATCGCGTCGGCATCCGCATGGCGTCCCTTCTCGACGCGCTTGACGCCAGCGCGCCACACGCTGTCGATCGCACCCGCGCGCGCCGCGAAAATCCAGCGGTCGAGCAGCGTCGCATCGTCTGTGCCCGCGAAGGCGGGGTGATCAAGGTCGAGCGAAACGATGTCCGCCGCATGACCGACGGCCAACCCTGCAGGCACACCGAGCGCCTGTGCGCCGCCCTGCACCGCGCGCGCAAACAGGTTCGCGCCGACGAAGGGCGCCACCTCACTCGCCAGCAACGCCCGCGCACGCTGCGCTAAGCGCTGCGAATATTCGAGCGCGCGGAGCTCCTGCGCCGCGTCGACCAGGATATTGCTGTCGGTGCCGACCCCGAAGCGCCCGCCCGCGGCGAGGTAATCGACCGCCGGAAAAATGCCGTCGCCCAGATTGCCCTCGGTGATCGGGCACAGCCCGGCGACCGCGCCGCTCGCGGCGAGGCGCTGGACCTCGTTCGCATCAAGATGCGTCGAGTGGATCAGGCACCAGCGTTCGTCGACCCCGGCATTGTCGAGCAACCATTCGACCGGTCTTGCGCCGCTCCACGCGACGCAATCGGCGACCTCCTTTACTTGCTCGGCGGCGTGGATATGCACCGGCCCCGTCGGCGAGAGCGCCAGCAACGCGGCCAGTTCTTCGGGCGTCACGGCGCGCAGCGAGTGCGGCGCGACCCCCATATTGGCGTCGCCCGACAGCTTCGACCGCGAAGCCCCGAGAAGCTTGGCAAAGCCGTCGATGTCATTGAGGAACCGCCGTTGGCCGGGGCTCGGCGGCGCCGCGTCGAAATTTCCGTGCGCATAGAAAACCGGAAGCAAGGTCAGCCCGATGCCCGTCGCGGCGCTCGCCTCCGCAATCGCCCCCGCCATCTCGGCCGGGTCGGCATAGGTGGCGCCCGCCGGATCGTGATGCAGATAGTGAAACTCGCCGACTCGCGTAAAGCCCGTCTCCAGCATCTCGGCATAGGCCTGCGCGGTGATCACCGCGACATCCTCGGGCGTGAGCCGGTCGAGGAAGCGGTACATGATTTCGCGCCAGCTCCAGAAATTGTCGTCGGGGCGGCTGCGGCGCTCCGAAAGCCCCGCCATCCCGCGCTGGAACCCGTGGCTGTGGACGTTGCAAAGCCCCGGCAAGCCGACGCGGTGACGATCATCGCCCTCTGCCGCCTCGACGCCGGCCTCGACCGCCGAAATCCGGCCGTCAGCGATGCGCAGGCGCACGTCCTTTTTCCATTCGCTGTCGATCCACGCGCGTTCGAACCAGAGAGCCATCGTCGTTCGTCCTCAATATTATGTCTAGACATAATGGCGCATTCGAACGACACTGTCCAGATGGAGCAGCTCTGGACGAACGCCCGACTCGCAACGATGGCCGATGATGCACTCGGCCTGATCGACGATGGCGTCGTGGCGGCGAAGGACGGCCGCATCGTCTATGCCGGCCCCGCCAAGGGCGCCCCGGCGACCGCCCAAAAGGTCGTCGATTGCGAAGGTCGGCTGATCACCCCCGGCCTGATCGACTGCCACACGCACCTCGTCCACGGCGGCAACCGCGCGAACGAATGGGCGATGCGGCTTGCGGGCGCGAGCTATGAAGAGATCGCGCGCGCGGGCGGCGGCATCGTTTCGACGATGCGCGCGACGCGCGGGGCGAGCGAAGCCGATCTCGTCGATAGCGCCCTCCCCCGCCTCGACGCGCTTATCGCCGAGGGCGTCACGACGATCGAGATCAAGTCGGGCTACGGCCTGTCTACCGGCGACGAACTCAAGATGCTGCGCGCCGCCCGCGCGCTGGGCGAGCGCCGCAACATCCGCGTCGAACCAACCTTCCTCGGAGCGCACGCGCTGCCCCCCGAATATAAGGGCGACAGCGACGCCTATATCGACCTCGTCGTGGGCGAGATGATCCCCGCCGCCGCGCCGCTCGCGACCGCGGTCGACGCCTTTTGCGAAGGCATCGGTTTCTCCACCGCGCAATGCGAGCGCGTAATCGAAACCGCGAAGGCGCATGGTCTCGCGGTCAAGCTCCACGCCGAGCAATTGTCGGCGCTCCATGGCAGCGCGCTCGCCGCGCTGCACGGCGCGCTGTCGGCCGATCATCTCGAACATGCGACCGACGACGATGTCCGCGCGATGGCCGCGGCGGGCACGGTCGCGGTGCTGCTCCCCGGCGCCTATTATTTCATGCGCGAGACGAAATTGCCGCCGGTCGAGGCTATGCGTCGCCATGGCACCCGCATCGCGCTCGCGACCGACAATAATCCCGGCACCTCGCCGACAACCTCGCTGCTGCTCATGCTCAACATGGGCGCGACTTTGTTCGGGCTGACCGTCGTCGAGGCGCTGCGCGGCGTGACGGTGAACGCCGCCGCCGCGCTCGGCCTGTCCAAAGAAGTCGGCACGCTCGAAGCCGGCAAGGCGTGCGACCTTGCAATCTGGGACGTCACCGACCCCGCCGAGCTTGTCTATCGCATCGGCTTCAACCCGCTTCACCAACGCATCAAGGACGGACAATGATCATCACCCCCGGCGCCATGACGCTCGCCGACTGGCGCGAAATTTACGAGGGCGCGAGCGCTGAACTGAGGGCCGATGCATGGAGCGCGATCGACGCGAGCGCTGCTGCGGTCGCGCGGATCGTCGCCAAGGGTGCGCCCGTCTATGGCATCAACACCGGCTTCGGAAAGCTCGCGAGCGTCCGCATCGCCGACGACGAGCTTTCGATCCTCCAGCGCAATATCGTGCTCAGTCACGCCGCGGGCACCGGCGCGCCTTCGCCCGTCCCGATCGTGCGGCTGATGATGGCGCTCAAGCTCGCCAGCTTCGGCATGGGCGCCTCGGGCGTGAAGCGCGAGACTGTCGCGATGCTCGAGGCGATGCTCGCGAAAGGCCTGACCCCCGTCGTCCCGTCGCAGGGCTCGGTCGGCGCGAGCGGCGACCTTGCGCCACTGTCACACATGGCCGCGGCGATGATCGGCGTCGGCGCGATCGAAGTCGGCGGCAAGACGCTGCCCGCCGCCGAGGCGCTCGCAGAGGCCGGTCTGACTCCGCTCGACCTCGGCCCCAAGGAAGGTCTCGCGCTCCTCAACGGCACCCAATTCTCCACCGCCAACGCGCTCACGGGCCTGTTCCGTGCAGAGACCGTCTTCCGCTCGGCACTGATCACCGGCGCGCTCTCCACCGAAGCCGCGAAAGGCTCCGACGCCCCCTTCGACGCGCGCATCCACGCCTTGCGCGGCCATGCCGGGCAGCGCGAAGTCGGTGACACGCTGCGTACCCTGATGGCGGGCTCGGCGATCCGCGCCTCGCACGCCGTCGACGATCCGCGCGTGCAGGACCCGTACTGCCTCCGCTGCCAGCCGCAGGTGATGGGCGCGGTGCTCGACCTCCTGCGCCAGGCGGGAACGACGCTCGCCATCGAGGCGAACGGCGTCTCGGACAATCCTCTGATCTTCGCCGACACCGACGAGGCGCTGTCGGGCGGCAATTTCCATGCCGAGCCCGTCGCCTTCGCTGCCGACATGATCGCGATGGCTTTGTGCGAGATCGGTTCGATTTCGGAACGCCGCATCGCGATGCTCGTCGACCCCGCGCTCTCGGGCCTTCCCGCCTTCCTGACCCCGCGCCCCGGCCTCAACTCGGGCTTCATGATCCCGCAGGTCACCGCCGCCGCGCTGGTCAGCGAGAATAAGCAGCGCGCCTACCCCGCCAGCGTCGACTCGATCCCGACCTCGGCCAATCAGGAGGATCATGTCTCGATGGCCGCGCACGGCGCGCGCCGCCTGCTCGAGATGGCCGACAATGTCAGCGCGGTGATCGGGATCGAACTGCTCGCGGCGTGCCAGGGCATCGACTTCCACGCGCCGCTGAAATCGAGCGACGCGCTCGAGGCGGCGCACAGGCATTTGCGTGCCGAAGTGCCGACGCTCGAAGACGACCGGCATTTCCATCCCGATATGGAGGCCGCGACCGCGCTGGTGCGTTCGAGCAGCCTCGTCGCCGCGGTTCCGGCGAACCTGCCGGGCCTCGGCTGATGGACTGGCTGCGCGTCCATCGCGGCGACGCGCCGCTCGTCATCGCCTTCCCGCATGGCGGCACCGGACTTGCGGGGCTCGACGAGCAGTTTGTTTCGCCCTGGCATGCGCAGATCGACACCGACTGGTATATCGCCGAGCTGTACGCCTTCGCTGCCGATCGGGGCGCAACGTTCGTAGCGACCAGCATTTCACGCAGCGTGATCGACATGAACCGCGATCCGTCGGGCGCCTCGCTCTACCCGGGACAGGCGACGACCGAGCTGTGCCCGACGACGACCTTCGATGGTGATCCGATCTATCGCTTTGATACGCCGGACGAAGCAGAGATCATGCAGCGGCTGAACCTCTATCATCGCCCCTACCATGATGCACTGACCGAAGAACTCGACCGGCTGAAAGCCGCGCACGGCAAAGTCGTCCTCTACGACGCGCATTCGATCCGCAGCCACGTCCCGCGCCTGTTCGACGGTGAGTTGCCGCAGTTCAACATCGGCACCAACGGCGGCGCGACCTCAGCCCCCGAACTCGAAACCATCGTCGCGAACATCTGCGCCGCGAGCGGTAAGAGCCATGTCGTCAACGGCCGCTTCAAGGGCGGCTGGACGACGCGCCATTATGGCCGTCCCGACGACGGTATCCACGCGATCCAGATGGAGCTGGCGCAGCGCGGCTATATGGCCGAGCCGGCCGAGATCACCCACACCAACTGGCCATCCCCCCTCGACCCCAATCCCGCGATCCGGCCCATACTGGAGCAAGTGATCGCCGCGACCCTCGATTTTGCGAAAGGATAGAAATGACCCGCCTCGACAACAGCCGCGTGATCCGCCCCGCTACCGGCCCGGAGCTCAGCGCGAAAAGCTGGCTCACCGAAGCGCCGATGCGGATGCTGATGAACAACCTTCACCCCGACGTCGCCGAGGCGCCGCACGAACTGGTCGTCTATGGCGGCATCGGCCGCGCCGCGCGCGACTGGGACAGCTATGACCGGATCGTCGAGACGCTGAAGCGGCTCGAGGGCGACGAAACCCTGCTGATCCAGTCGGGCAAGCCCGTCGGCGTCTTCCGCACGCACGAAAATGCCCCGCGGGTGCTGCTCGCCAATTCGAACCTCGTCCCCGAATGGGCGAATTGGGATCATTTCCACGAGCTCGATAAAAAAGGCCTGATGATGTACGGCCAGATGACGGCGGGCAGCTGGATCTATATCGGCAGCCAGGGCATCGTTCAGGGCACCTACGAAACCTTCGTCGAAATGGGCCGCCAGCATTATGGCGGCAGCCTTGCGGGCCGCTGGCTGCTCACCGCCGGTCTCGGCGGCATGGGCGGCGCGCAGCCGCTCGCCGCGGTGATGGCGGGCGCGAGCTGCCTCGCGATCGAATGCCAGCCGAGCCGCATCGAGATGCGCCTGCGCACCGGCTATCTCGACAAGCAGGCGTCGAGCATCGACGAGGCGATTGCGATGATCGAGGCAAGCCATGCCGAGGGCAAACCCGTCTCGGTGGGCCTGCTCGGCAACGCCGCCGAGATTCTGCCCGAAATGGTGCGCCGCGGCATCCGCCCCGACCTCCTCACCGACCAGACTTCGGCGCATGACCCGGTCAACGGCTACCTCCCCGCGGGCTGGACCCTCGACGAGTGGTTCTCGAAGCGCGAGAGCGATCCCGCCGCGGTCGCCAAGGCGGCGAAGGCGTCGATGGCGGTGCATGTGCAGGCGATGCTCGACCTGCAGGCGGCCGGTGTGCCGACGACCGACTATGGCAATAATATCCGTCAGGTGGCGAAGGACGAGGGCGTCGAAAATGCCTTCGACTTCCCGGGCTTCGTCCCCGCCTATGTCCGCCCGCTCTTCTGCCGCGGCATCGGCCCCTTTCGCTGGGTCGCGCTCTCGGGCGACCCTGAGGATATCTACAAGACCGACGCCAAGGTGAAGGAGCTGCTCCCGGACAATAAGCACCTCCACAACTGGCTCGACATGGCGCGCGAGAAGATCCAGTTTCAGGGCCTGCCCGCGCGCATCTGCTGGGTTGGACTCGGCGACCGTCACCGGCTCGGCCTTGCCTTCAACGAAATGGTGGCATCGGGCGAATTGAAAGCCCCCATCGTCATCGGCCGCGACCATCTGGACTCGGGCTCGGTCGCCTCGCCCAATCGTGAGACCGAGGCGATGCGCGACGGGTCGGACGCCGTGTCCGACTGGCCTTTGCTCAACGCGCTGCTCAATACTGCATCGGGCGCGACCTGGGTGTCGCTGCACCACGGCGGCGGGGTCGGCATGGGCTATTCGCAACACAGCGGCATGGTGATCGTCGCCGACGGCACCCCCGAAGCGGCGAAGCGGCTCGAACGCGTGCTGTGGAACGACCCCGGCACCGGCGTGATGCGCCACGCCGACGCGGGTTATGACATCGCGATCGACTGCGCGCGCGAGAAGGGCCTCGACCTGCCGAGCATCTAGCGCTTGTTTCAGTTGCACCGAAACAGCTTCGCATCCTAAGGCTCTCCCCACGACAAGGGGAGAGCCAGAAGCCGATGTCCGAAGCGCAGCCGCCGAGCTACCCTGAAATCCGCGAGGCGGTGCGCCGCCTGTGCGCCGATTTCCCCGGCGAATATTGGCAGCGCCTCGACCGCGACCGCATCTATCCGATCGAGTTCGTCCGCACGCTCACCGAAGCGGGTTTCCTCTCGGTCCTCATCCCCGAACAATATGGCGGCTCGGGCCTCGGGCTCGGTGCCGCGACCGCGGTGCTCGAGGAAATCCATCGGTCGGGTTGCAACGGCGGCGCGTGCCATGCGCAGATGTACACGATGGGCACCCTGCTCAAGCACGGGTCGGAGGCGCAGAAACAGGCCTATCTGCCCGCGATCGCCAGCGGCGAGCTGCGCCTGCAGGCGTTCGGCGTCACCGAACCCACAGCGGGCACCGACACGACGCGCATCCGCACTTTCGCACGTAAGGTCGGCGACAAATATATCGTCAACGGCCAGAAAATCTGGATCAGCCGCGCCGAACATTCGGACCTGATGATCCTGCTCTGCCGCACCACCCCGCGCGAGGAGTGCGCCAAGCCCTCCGACGGGATGAGCGTGCTGCTCGTCGACATGCGCGAGGCGCAGGGCAAGGGCCTGACGATCCGCCCCGTCCGCACGATGCTCAACCATGCGACGACCGAGCTCTTCTTCGACGATCTCGAAGTCCCCGCCGCGAATTTGATCGGCGAGGAGGGCAAGGGTTTTCGCTACATATTGTCGGGCATGAACGCCGAGCGCATCCTGATCGCGTCCGAATGTATCGGCGACGGGCGCTTCTTCATCGACCGCGCCACCGCTTATGCGAAGGACCGCGAGGTCTTTGGCCGCGCGATTGGCACGAACCAGGGCATCCAGTTCCCGATCGCGCGCGCCTATGTCCAGATCGCCGCCGCCGCCGAGATGGTCGACAAGGCCGCACGGCTGTTCGACGACGGGCAGGATGGCGGGACCGAAGCCAATATGGCCAAGATGCTCGCGTCCGAAGCGAGCTGGTACGCCGCCGACATGTGTATCCAGACGCACGGCGGCTTCGGCTTCGCCGAGGAATATGACATCGAGCGCAAGTTTCGCGAGACGCGCCTCTATCAAGTCGCGCCGATCAGCACGAATTTGATCCTGAGCCATGTCGCGACCCACGCGCTCGGCCTGCCCAAGAGCTTTTGATGGACGATTATTCCGCCTGGGTCGGCCGCAGCGAAACGCGCGAGGATGTCGCGACCGCGGCGCCGCTCGCAGGCCTTGCCGCGCTGCTCGATCATGACGTTTCGCCCTGGGCGCCCGGCACCGTTCCGCCGCTGGCGCACTGGCTCTATTTCCTGCCCACCGCGCGTCAGTCGGTGATCGGCGAGGACGGCCACCCGCGCCGCGACGGCGCAGGCCTGCTCCCGCCCGTCCCGCTCCCGCGCCGCATGTGGGCGGGCAGCCGCATCGACTTCCTTTCCCCGGTCGCGGTCGGCGCCGCGCTGACCCGCGTCACCACGATCGACGCGATCAAACCCAAGCGCGGCGCGAGCGGCGACCTCCTGTTCGTGACGCTGAGCCACGACATTGCGGCGGACGGCGTCGCCGCGATCCGCGAAGAGCAGGACATCGTCTTTCGCGCGCCCGCGACAACCGCGCCCGCGCCCGTGCCAGCCGCAGCAATCGAACCCGAGCCCGCCGACGCGGTGCGCCGCCTGTCGCCCGATCCGGTACTCCTGTTCCGCTATTCGGCGCTCACCTTCAACGCCCACCGCATCCACTACGACCGCGACTATGCGCAGCGTGTCGAGGGCTATTCGGGGCTCGTCGTCCACGGCCCGCTGATCGCGACCTTGCTGATGGATCACTTCTTGCGCACCGCGCCCGGCGCGCTCCCCCGCCGTTTCAGCTTCCGCGCCGAGGCACCGCTGATCGACGGCGTCCCCTTCGACCTCTGCCTCGCCCGCGATGGCGATGCGACGCGATTGTGGGCGCGCGATGCAGCGGGGCGAACGACGATGCGCGCCGACGTCGCATAGCGGAGCCGGCCCCAAGCAAATCCACCCACCGAGATCATCTGGGTATTTCTCCGCCCCCGACATTGCCAATTCGCAAAGCGGGTCATGCCGCGGCGGATCATGATCGCCTTGTTCGCACCGATGCGGACGGAGTCGGGGAGGATCCGCATCAGCCATGCCGATCGGCATCGCGCGCCATCCCCTTTTGTAAGGAGAGTAGCCATGATCAAGAAAGTCATGCTGGCGGTGTCGACGCTGGCGCTTGCCGTCTCGGCCGCACCTGCGATCGCGCAAGGTCAAGACCAGGACAATGACAACACCACGACCGGTGCCTCTGGCAACAACAGCGACACCGTCGTCGTCAACGACCTGATCGACCTGTTCGTCCAGGACAATGCTGCCGACACCTTCTCGGATGACGATCAGGACAATGACGGCAATGGTTCGTTCAACGGCAACAGCTTCGTTGTGGCGACCCAGTCATTGAGCGCGACCAACACCAACCAGAATCTCGACGAAGTCGTCGACATGGATGGTGAAGACGACAGCGACACGAATGTCGGCTATCAGAGCGGCAACAACAGTGTGACCGGCAGCGCCTTCGCGGCCTATGCCGGCATTCTGAACGCCGCCTGGAACACGGGCATCAACGCCAACACCCAGGCAGCGACCAACATCGCGGCGAGCGGCACTGTCAGCTTCGGCGACAGCGGCGGCAACGGTGGTGCCGGCGGCGGCGCCGGCGGCGACTAACAGCGTCCCCCGGATGGCCGGCCCGACCCACTGGAGGGCCGGCCATTTCCCAAATTTTCGCTTTCAAGGAGCGCCCGCGTCATGAAACCCCCGATCGTCCCGGCCCTGCTGGTCCTGGCAGGCCTGTCCGTGCCCGTATCGGCGCAGCTGCCCCCGCCCGAAGCTGCGGCCCCGCGCGTGGTCGAGGCCGCCCCGGCCGAAGCCTATGCAGCCCCGGCGATCGCGGTGCGGCCCGAACGCAAATCGCCGATGCTGAAAGACAAAGAGCTCGACACGCTGCGCGGCGGCCAGTCGCTCGTCATCACCAATCAGACGATGGACTCGATCGTCAGCGGCAACGTCCTCAAGGGCGACTATACCGCGGGTGCCGTCACGCTGAGCGATTTCGCGCTTTCCAATTTCAATGGTGTCGGCAATCTGCTGATCAACACCGGTGCGCAGGTCAGTGCCCAAAGCGGCGTGAACCTGACCATCAACCTCGGCGATTGAATTGCCATGCGGCCCATGCGAGCCTTGATCGCGGGCATGTTCTGCGCCCTTGCGGCGACGCCCGCCGCCGCCGAGGTCCGGCTGACCGGACCCGAAACGGGCGGCAATTACCAGCTTCAGGTGATGACCTGGTGGGATATCCCGTTCCGCTCCGTCGTTCGCCAGCGCTATGATTTCAGCTGCGGTTCCGCCGCGATCGCGACCCTGCTCACCTATCATTATGGCGCGCCGACATCGGAGGCGATGCCTTTTCGCGCGATGTGGAAAACGGGCGACCGCGAGGCGATCCGCAAGGTCGGCTTCTCGATGCTCGACATGAAAAACTATCTCGCCTCGCGCGGCTTTCGCGCCGAGGGCTTCCGGATCACCGCCGAGCAGTTGAAGCAGGTGAAGCGCCCGACGATCGTCCTGCTGGACCTCAAGGGCTTCAAGCATTTCGTGGTCGTCAAGGGCGTCCGCGGCGACCGCGTGCTCACCGGCGATTCGGTCCTCGGCCTCAACGAATATTCGCTCAGCGATTTCGAGAAGCATTGGAACGGCATCGCGCTGGCGATCGTCGAGGGCGGACAAAAGCGCCCGTCCTTCAACCTTGCCGGCGACTGGGGTCCCTGGTCGCAGGCGCCGCTCGAAGATGAGGGCGCGCTTCGCGTTTCGATCAGCGATCTGACGACCAACCTTCCTCCGCAATATCAGCTGACGCCGCAGATCCTGCTCGATGTCCGCGTCGGCACCGTGAAATGAGGCCGACCATGTCCCCCCGCATCCTCCTGCTCGCCTTCGCGCCGGTGCTCCTCGCGGCAAGCGAGCCCGCGGCCGACGATCCGCTGGCGGACGCCGAGACGGTATCGGACGAAGTGCTCGCGGCGCAGCGCGGCGGTTTTGCCTTTCAGGGCATGGTGATCGCGTTCGGCGCCGATATTCGCAGCTTTGTGAACGACGAACTTGCGCTCCGCACGATCGTCAGCTGGACCCCCCAGGGATCCTCGATCGAGCGCTTTGTGTCGCCCGCGCTGACCGCGGTCGACGCGGCGCAGATCCAGGGCGGCATCTTGACCAGCGGCGGCATCACCATGCGCGTCGGCGATGAACCGGTATTCCTCGCGAACAACGGCCAGACCGCGCTGATCCAGCGCACCGACGCGATCCAGAATGTTCTGATCAACACCGCCAGCAATGTCTCGCTCAACCAGCAGGTCGACGCCGTACTCGACATCGGCGGCTACGAAGGCTTCCGCGACGCATTGGCGTCGACGCGGATGAGCGACGCGATCGGCGCCGTGATGGGCGCGCAGACGGTCGGCGCGCTCGGCAACTGAACGACCCCCCGCCCCTGTTTCGACAGGGACGGTTCACCTCGCCCCGCCTCTTTTGGCGGGGCTTCTTTATGGGGTTCTTATGGGGTTGGGTTCGGCCGACCAGCCGGATCATAGTTTCCCGCCGAACGGCATGCGCAGCGTGATCGACACGTCGGGCGCATCTTCGGTCACGCCGATTTCGAAACCCATGTTCAGAACGTCGCGCTCGGTCAGGCGGTACGACATGCCGAAATTGAGCGAACCGACGTGGATATAGTTGGATTTCTGGTTCGTATCGCCAATCTCGGTCTTGGTCGGGAAGATATAATTGTGCCGGTAACCGAGCGAGAAGGAGAAGCGCGGGTTGAGCGCGAAACCGAAACCGATATTGGCGGAGACCGCATCGCCCGGATCGACGCGCCCGATCAGCACCTCGCCGACCAGTTTGTTCACGTCGCGCGGGATATGATAGAGATAGGCCGCCCCGCCATAGATTACGGCGGGATCCGACGGCATCAGGAAATTGAGCCCCGGCTGCACCGCCCAGAAACCCGACCCGGTGGCGAGCCCCGTCGCGACGCCGAATTCGTCGTAGCCGACCTCGAACGGCCCCTTGCCCGTGTCCGACTTCACACGCAGCGTCCCGACGAAGATCGGCTTTTGCCCGACCGGGCGATTGAATTGATAGCGCAGCGAGAATTCGGCGTCGCCGACCCCGTCCTCGCGCAGCGCGATCGACCGGACGATGCCCTCGTCGCGCTGCTGGACGACCTCGATCCGGTCGTTGCGATAGAGATAGGGGATGCGCACCTCGGCCTCGAGCCGGTCGCTGATGCCGTAGCGCAGCGAGGCCGTGCCGACGAGCGTGTCGCGGTCGGCGTCGGTCGCCTCGATCAGCCCGATCTGGATCCCCGGGATCAGCTCGATCCCGCGAAAGACGAGACGGTTGGTCGACGAACGCGTATATTCGAACGAGGGTTCAAAAATGAGGTTGCCGGCGCGCGTCAGCACGCCCTGTCCTTCGGGAACCGCGGCGACGCGTTCGGCGGTCGACTCGCTCGGCGGCGGCGCCTCGCCAACCGGCGCATCGGGCAGCGCGACGGCGTCGCTGCCGGGGCCCGGAAGCGCGGGGCCGGCAATGCCCTGCCCCATGCCGGTCCCGCGGAACATGTCGAGCGGCGCCTCGGCGAGGGCGAAAGACGATAGCCGGTCGATCTGCGCCTGCTGGGTGATAAGCTGTCCCTGCATCTTCACGATATGCTGCCGCTGCTCGGCGAGCATCACATTCTGCTGGTCGATCAGCGCGCGCTGCTCGGCGATGATCCGACGCTGCGCGTCGATTTCGCTCTCGACGCTCGCGGCAGGCGGACTTTCGGCGGCGGCGCCCGGCGCCCCGGCCGCTGCATTCCACGTCGGCGCGGTATCGAGAAAGGGAAGCGCATCGCACAGGCATTCGAGCGGCAACGCTTCATACGCCTTCGCCTGCGAGGGCGCAAAAACGGCCGACAGGCCAACAGCTGCCACACCCATATGGCGCAGCACGGGCGGCGCTGACAGATTGGTCATGCGCCTGCCCCCTGCCCGGTGAAGGTTTGCCGCGGCTGCATCGCGCGCATATTGTCGATCGCGACGCCCATTTCTTCGCCGGCAATGGCGCGCAGCCCGTCGAGGTCGACCAGCCGGCACAATTGCGGCCCCTCCAGCTCGATCAGGCCCTGGCGGACAAAGCCCGAGATCGTCCGGCTGACGGTATGGATCGTCAGGCCGAGATGATCGGCAATATCGCCGCGCGTCATCGGCAAGGGAACACTGCCGAGCGCCGACAGCCGTTTCGCCGCGATCAACAGGAACGCCGCGACGCGTTCGTTGGCGTTGCGGCGGCCGAGCAGGAATATGCATTGGTTCGCGCTGTCCAGCGCGCGTTCGAGCGCGCGGTTCTGCCCCAGCGAATCGGGATCGCCACCCAGCGCCGGGCGGCGGGTCAGGATCGTGTTGGTGACCGCTTCAGCGGCGGCGTCGCGCGCGCCATATTCGACGCCGAACACATCGCCCTGATAGAAAAATCCCGTCAGCTGGCGGTGCCCGTCGGCATGGAAATGACAAGTTCTGACGGTGCCCGAGATGACTTCGAACCAGCAATCGCCGGGATCACCCTGCGAGAAAATAATCTCGCCTTTCCGGAATTTTAGGATGGTGTCCTGCGGAATAGCCCCGCGTTGATATTCTGCCGACAGACCTTGCACGCCACGTCTCCAATCTGGAATTGGTATTTGCGGCGACCCCGTTTGCGAGTCTCATCTGCCTTTGCGGATGCTGAATCCATCCGCATAAAAACCAAGGAATTCGTGTGTATGAACAGCCTAGGAAAATCACTTACGTAAATTTCCTTAGCATTTCAGGATGGATTAAGGCTGAATTTCAGTAGCATAGCTGTATTGGCATGCGCCGTGCCGTTATATGCTTAATTAGCTTAGGTTAATTGATAAACAGCGCACAAACATATATCATCGAAGCCAGAGCAGGTGGGTTGCGGCAATTGCCGCGCAAAAGATGCTCGTCGGTCGCACTGTGTCTACGCCTTGGGTGTCAGGGGATTGCGCCGTGCATCAAAACGCTTTGAACGTCGAACCGCATTTGACCTTTCGCGAGCATCAGATACTCGAACTGGTCGCCGTCGGCTGCTCGGCCAAGCAGATCGCGATCGAGATCAACATCGCTCCACGAACGGTCGAACGGCACATCGAAAATGTGCGGCTGAAACTCAATGCGCGCAACCGCGCGCATCTGATAACCCAGGCCATGCACCTGGGCCTGCTGGTCATCGAAACACCGTCGCCCGACGAACCGACGCTCTTCGAACTCAAATGATGGTGCATCCGGCGTGAACGCTTCTGGGCACCGATAGCGAAAGCAGATGCTGACCGCCGATCAGGCTGGCGAATGCTGATGAAAGACAGGGAACAAGCGCTTCGCCCGGCCCCAGCCTTCATTCCGATCAGCTGTCAAATAAACGGATAAGTCACGCCATAATAGCCATAGACGCCGCGGCCGTAATCGTCGGTATGCGATGACCGCACCGGTCAGGCAAGCCGCGCCCGCGCGCTGACACGACAGAAAATTGTCAGGGCAAAGCGACGGGGTGTTCGCCCGCCGCTTGAAAGGGCGGCATCCGGCCCGCCGCTCGATGGCGCGCGATCTGGTGCTTGAACGCGGCCGCGACATGCAAGACGAGGAGCGCGAGCGTGACGAACACCAAGAGTTCGTGAACGCCGCCAAGCCGTTCGCCGGCTTCTTCGGAAATTCCGGGGATCAGCGGGAGCGGTACGCCGCCAAGCATCGGCGTCACCGATTTGCCCTCCGCGCTCGCACCGCCCGACACGGCCATCAGGCCGGTAAGCGGCAGCGCGATCAGAAGGACGTAAAAGGCCCGATGCGTCCAGACGCTCGCCAAACGTTCCCAGCGCGGCAGTTCGACCGGAAAGGGCGGCGGCGGATGCGCAAGGCGCCAGGCAAGGCGGACAAACGCAAGCAAGAGGATTGTTGCCCCGAGCGTCTTGTGCACGGTGAAGAGGTCGCCGCGCGCCGGGCCGCGGTCCATGCCGGAAAAGGTGAAGCCGACGACCACCTGCGCCACAATGATCAGCGCTATCAGCCAATGCAGGAGGACCGCGCCATTATTATAGCGCAATAGCCGTTCCTGCGGCGTGGCTTCGGGGACGCTCGCCATTTCGGTTCAACGCATCGTAAATGCAAACGATCCATCGAGGGGTGAGTCCATCTTCCGGACGGACTGGCGCCCCGCGGCGCTATCGATCAAAATTCCGAGATCGTTTCATCCTCGATCGCTGCGCGGATCATCCGGTCCCAGACATCGGCGTCGCCGACCGCGAGCATCCGTCCGCTCGGCTCGCGCAGCGTGCGGAGCACGGCAAGCGCGGCATCGGTATAGTCGGGCCATAGAGCATCGACCGCCGGACCCGCCGACGTTAATTCGCCTTCAGCATTTTTGCTCAGCGCATGACCGGCGAGCGCGCGCGCGACACGCTCGACGGGAGCGGTCGCGGCATGGTCGAGATTGCCGTGCGACATGATGGATCTCCTTTTCGTGACATGAACTCAACGTCCGCATTGGCGCCGAGTTGCAGGTCGGCGCTGTCCGTAATCGAAGCCGCTTTGTTCCATCGCCCGCAACCGCCGACGGACACGATTCCCGATAAAAATTGCCGGCCCCACCCGCCGCTACGGAAACCTCGCGGCGCGCCATTCGTTGCTCATTGCGTGAACAGTGGGACGCGAAAGGATTCGACGTGATTACCTATGCGCTTCGTTACGAGGACGACGGGATCGGTATCGAAAAGCGCATCGAATTCGAGGCCGATACGCCGGCGCAGGCCCTGTTGATCGCGCAAAGCGAGGCAGAGGGACGCTGGGCGGAACTCAGCGCCGACGGTCGGCCGATCTGCATGCTCGGGCGCGAAAACCTGGGCGCGGGCAACTATTGGGTCATCCGGCCGCAGCAGCATCGCGAGATTGTCACCACCGCCAGCGCGCCACCGAGCCCGGAGCGCGCCGTGTAGCAGGTCGGAGCGCCGCCATATGGACTTCGCGGTAGATCACCTCATCTTCGGCCCCGACGACGTCGATCTCGGACGTTCGCCGCTTGCCCGCGCGTTCGATGCCGAAACCTATGTACTCGGCGCCTTCAACCCCGGCCTTACCCGGCTCGAAAACGGCAATCTGCTGATGATGGTGCGCGTCGCCGAAGCGCTGCGCGAGCCGATCGCCGATGGCCATGTCCGCGCCATCCGCTGGACCGAGGGCGGCTATCGGCTCGACGCCTGGCCTCTCGATCTTTGCGATACCGCCGACCCGCGCAAATTCATGGTGCGCGGCGGCGCGTGGCGCGTGATGGCGCTGACCTCGCTCTCCTGGCTGCTCCCGATCGAACTGTCGCCCGACGGGCTCGATCGCGTCGCGATCCATTATGACAAGGCGGTGGCGCCGCAAGACAGCTTCCAATGCTATGGCGTCGAGGATGCCCGTATTTCGCGGGTCGACGGGCGCTGGCTGATGACGACCTGCTCGGTAAGCCCCGAACGGCATTCAACAACGCTCTACAGCTCAACGAACGGGATCGACTGGCGCTTTGAGGACATCGTCCTCGATCACCAGAACAAGGACATGCTCATTTTCGAAGGCCGCATCGACGGGCGCTACTGGGCACAGACGCGCCCGCTCGGCGATCTCTATTTCGCCTATCCGCCGGGTTCGGAGTGGCGCGCGGGGCCGTCGATCAACCTCGCGACCTCGCCCGACGCCCTTCACTGGAAACCGCATCTCGCGCCGGGCATCCGCCCGCATGCCGATACGCTCGCGACCGCGCGGATCGGCGGCGGCGCCCCGCCGATCCTGACCGATGATGGCTGGCTGACGCTCTGGCACGGGGTCGAACCCAAGGAAATCGTCGGTATCTACCGCACCTATTGGTCGCTGCTCGACCGGCGCGATCCGTCCAAGATCCTGCGAACCGGCCACCAGCCGTTGATCGAAGCCAATGCCGGCCTCACGCGCCCGCTGGAGGACCGGCTCTACGTCCGCGACGTCGTGTTCACGACGGGGATCGCCGACGGAGGCGACCATTATGTCGTCGCGTCGGGTGAAGCCGACCTCGCCTGCCGCATTACCCATATCCCGAAGTCGGTTTTCGCCGCCTGAGATGCGAGAGTCCGGCTGGCATCGAAAAAGTCCGGACACCATCACCGGGCTGCAACCATCGCCGCGTCGCGCCGTTGCCTTCTTCGAGAGGAAAAACATATGGCAAAGGTGGCGGCATCGCATCCGGATGCACCCCGGCTCCGGGGTTTTGCCGGGATACTCGGCGGCGTCGCGCTCGCCTGGCTCGCGGCACGCGCGATACGCAGGCGGGCCGGACCGGCGAAGGCCGACCGCCATTCGGCCGCTTTTCGCGACCGTGAGACCGATGCCGAAAATTTCGATCAGACACGATCGGCCGGCCCCGACGCGATGCGCGACGGGATCCGCCGGCCATGGGAGGCGATCGATCAGGCCATCGATGAGTCCTTTCCGGCGAGCGACCCGCCGGCAACTTACGGATCCGGGAACCCCCGCCCCTCAGGCGAGGTGGCGAAGTAGGTCGTCGATCGAGGCGATCGCGAAGCCGATCGCGCTGTCCGATATGCCGAACGGAATGAAAAGCTCGTCGCCGACGCGCATCGCGCCGCAGGTATAGACGACATTGGGCACATAGCCTTCGCGATCGCTCTCCGCGGCGGCGAGGATCGGGCAGGACGTGCGCCCGAGGACGCGCGACGGGTCGTCGCGATCGAGGAGCGCCGCCCCCAGGCTGTATTTGCGCATCGCCCCGACGCCATGGGTGAGAAGGATCCAACCCGCATCGCACTCGATCGGGCTTCCGCAATTTCCCATCTGGATGAATTCCCAGGGAAATTCGGGGCGCATCAGGATCGACCCTTCCTCGTCCCAGCAGGTCAGCGTGTCGGACGTCAGCAGGGTGATATTCTTGCCGTCCTGCCGCCCGATCATCAGATAGCGTCCGTCGATCTTGCGCGGGAACAGCGCCATGCCCTTGTGCCGCGCGGCCCGTCCGGTGAGCGGCGCGAGACTGAAGCTTGTGAAGTCGCGGGTGCGCAGCAGTTCGGAGCGGATCGCCTGCCCCGAATAGGCGGTGTAGGTTCCGATATATTCGGTGCTGCCATCGTCGTGAACGAAGCGCACGAGGCGGAGATCCTCGAGCCCGTTACGCTGCGCCTCGGTCACGGGAAAGAGGACGCTGTTCGAGATCGCGCTGTCGGGCTGGCGGTGGACGGTCACGGCTTCGTCGGGACCGATATGATGGCGGTCGTCGGCGACCGCAGCCATCGCCGGCCCCGATTGCGGCCAGAGATGGAAATCGCCGCCGGGGCCGATGATGCCCTCTCGAAAGGCCACCGAGCTGATATGGCCCTCGCCGACCGCGCGCATCGACATCAGGAAGCGCTGCTGCTGCGCGGCGAGCCCCGTCTGGTCGGGATGCGGCACGACGCTCGGGTTCATCAGCGCCGCCGCGGCATAACTATATTCGTGGCAGAAATAGGCACCGATCAGGCGCCGCTTGACCGGCGAGACGCTGCTCACGGCAAGCGCCAGATCCTCGGCGATCTCGGCGAAACGTTCGTCGAAAATTTTGCCGATCTGCCAGTGCCGCTCGGAAAAATCCTTCCAGATCAGCCCAAGCTCGAGCTCCGCCTGATCCTCGTCGAGCGCGACGACGTCGGCGACGAGTTGCGCGGCGCGCGGCGGTTCGGAAACATTCGACGCCCAAGCGAGGTGGAAGGGTCGCAAGACGACCCGCGCGGGATCGGCGCTGAGCTTTTCATTGAGTATGTGCAGCGGCGACTGGTCGGGTCTGCAGATCAGCATCGATAAGGCCCGCCTTTTCGTTGATCCCCGCCTGCCAGAATAGGTCGTCCATCGCGTGATAGGCAAGGTGAAATGCCAGCACCGACTCGGCGCCGACATTCGTATTGACGCCCCGCGGGGTCAGTCCGTCGCAGCAGCGCCCGGTCGCGGCGCTCGCGAGCGCGAGCGACCGGTCGTTGTCGCCGTGGAACCAGCGCCAGGCCATATCGGCGCGCGCGCTCCAGCGCGGCAGACCGGTCGAGGCGAAAGCCTCGCCGCAGGCGGCAATCGTCGCCCACGCCTCCAGCGGCTGCTGGTCGAAGGGCAAGGTTTCGCCGGCAAGACCGAAACCCTCGGACCCCGCCGGGCGGAACCATCCGCCCGCGCCCGTCTGGCGGTCGCAAAGCCAGTCGAGCGCCGCAAGCCCCGCCTCTTCGAGGGGGAGCGAGCGCAGCCGGAGACCCGCGCGCATCAGCGCCTCGGCGAGCCGGGCATTGTCATAAGCAAGCCCGGCTTCGAACCAGTCCCACCCGGGGCGGCGCGATGATTGCCAGAGCGTGTGGAGGAACGCGCCGCCGCGCTCGATCAGCGCGCGCGCATCGGCATGCGCAGGGTGACGCTGAAGCAATTCGTCGGCGCCGAGCATCGCGAAAGCGATCGCGCGCGGGCTCCGGAAATCCTGGGCCATCGCGGCGGTGCGCCCGAACCACTCGAGCCCCCAGTCGGCGAGCCCCGAAAGCGGCCCACGGCCGGCACAATGGCCAAGCGCCCAGAGGGCGCGCCCGTTGCTGTCCTCCGACCCCTCCGCCTCGAGCCATTGGCGGTCATAACCCATGAAGTTGCGGAAGCGGCCGTTCGCGGGATTCCACGCATGCTGGACAAAGCTCGCATAGCGCATGGCGAGCGCTTCGTTTTTGGCGAAAGCCTTGGGCCCGAGGCTGTTGAGGAGCATCAGCGCGCGCGCATTGTCATCGATGCAATAGCCGTGGGCGCGATCGGGGACGATACCGAGGCCATGCTGGAGGATCCCCACCCCGTCGCTCATCGCGCGGATTGCGCCGAGCGACGGCGGTGCGCGCTCCTCCTTAATCGCCGCCGCCGGGGTAAGCTGGCCGAGCAGCGCGGTGTATTGCCGGGCGATTTCGGGCCAGGCGGTGCGCCGTCCGCGCCTATAGGCCCGGTGCTGGAGGGCGCGGCGCTCCTCAGGGGCCGAGAGAAGGAGGAGCACCGCCTCCGCGATCGCGTCGCTGTCGCCCTGCGGCACCAAAATGCCGACATCGTCCGCCAAAAGCTCGCGGGCGTGAACGAAGGGTGTCGAGACGACCGCGCGCCCGAGCGCGACGGCATAGGCGAGCGTGCCCGAGGTGATCTGGGCGAGATTGGGATAGGGCGCGAGATAGATGTCGCACAGCTCGATCTGGTCGAGCAGTTCCCCGGTTTCGAGGAAGCGGTTCTCCCAGGCGATATTATCCTTCACCCCCAGGCTTTCGGCGAGCGTCTTGAGGCTCTCGCGGTACGCCTCGCCTTCCGACGCGAGGAGGTTGGGATGGGTCGCGCCGACGATGCGGTAGAGGATGCCGGGATATTGCGCGGCAATGACCGGCAAGGCGCGGATCGCGGTTTCGAGCCCCTTGCCGGGACCGAGGAGCCCGAACGTCGAAAGGACGGGCCGCTCGGCGATCCCGAGCGCCGCACGCAGCGGCGGCGACACGGTGAAGGGCCGGTCGGGCGTCCCATGTTCGATCAGGACGACCGAAGCGGGTTCGGCGCCATAGACGTCAACCAGCGTCCGGCGCCCGAAGTCGCTCATCACCACCAGCCGCGACGCGCGCGCGACGAGCCGCCCGATCACGCGTCGCTGCGCGTCGCTCGGCTCGGCGAGCACGGTGTGCAGCGTGACAATCAACGGCGCGGCGATGCGATCGACCAGTTCGAGGATCAGGTCGCCCGCAGGCCCGCCGAAAATGCCGAATTCATGCTGAAGCCAGACCGCCGCCGGGGCGCTGCGGTTGATCGCCGTCGCGGCGGCTCGATAAGAGGCGGGGCTGTCGTCGTCGATCGAGCAGGTGATCGCCGCGTCGCTGGCCTGCGCATGCAAGGAACGCATCGCATAGACATCGACCGCGAGACCCGCGCCGGTCGCCATGAGATGGTCATGAACGTCGGCGGTGAAGGTCGCGATCCCGCACTGGCGCGGCCGGAAGCAACCGATCAGCGCGATCCGCTTTCGCGCTTGCGGCGGCAATTTTGCGGAGATTCCGTGGAGCAGATCGCCGCCTGAAACGTCTGAAAGAGAAAGGACTTCCGGATCATATTTCATCGCGACGCCTTTTTTGATTTCCCCCTCAATCGATCGACTTGGACTCGGTGCCCCGATCGCCTGGAGAAGCGGCAGGCACATCATCACAACCCCATCAACGCCTGCACCGCGTCACAAGTTGCGCCGCGCCGCCGCGGGAAAAAGGCGTTCCGGCTCGGTCCACAAGATCGCGCCCGTCGCCGCTTTTCGAGCCTCTTCCTCGCGCCGCAGATTCTACCGGTGACGGAAGCCGTCCGATGGATATGGACTTTAACGGCTCGCCAGAACGAAGTCGTCGGCATGCCGTTTCAGATCGCCGAGCGCGATCCCGGGGCGATAGAGCGCGCCGCCCAGCCCGAAGCCCGTCGCCCCCGAAGCGCGCCAAAGCGCCAATTTGTCGGGGGTGATGCCGCCTGTGACGATCACGGGGACATCGGAAGGCAAGACCGTTTTCAGCGCTTTCAAGATTGGCGGAGACGAGGCTTCGGCCGGGAAATATTTCAGCGCCGTCGCCCCGGCCGCATGCGCGGCGAACGCTTCCGACGGGGTCAGGAAGCCCGGAATCGACGCGAGGCCCGCTTCCACGGTCGCGGCGATGACGGCGGCGTCGGTGTTCGGTGACACGATGAGCCGCCCGCCCGCCGCGGCGACGTCGGTCACCTGGCTGCACGACAACACCGTCCCCGCGCCGACGACCGCCCGATCGCCGACCGCGCCGGCCAGAATATTGATGCTGCGCAGCGGGTCGGGTGAATTCAGCGGGACCTCGATCAAGGTGAACCCCGAATCGACAAGCACCTCGCCCGCCGCCGCCGCCTCTTCCGGCCGGATTCCCCGAAGAATGGCGACAAGCGGGCATTGTTCCAGCGCCGAGGCGAAATCCATCACAATTCTCTCCAGATTCGGGTGATGCCGGCGACGAAGGCCGCATGGCTATCGACAAGGATCGCCGAGCCGCCCAGCTCCTCGATCGCGCAGCGGTAAAGCCCGCCAAGATGGGCGTCGGCAAGCACATGCACCGGCTCCGCCGGATCTGTCAGGCGCGCGCGGACGTCGCTGCCGATGAGCAACCCGCTGGTGAAGGACGCGCTTTGCTCGAGCGGCAGCGACCCGAGCAGGCGCGCCGCGCGAACCGAGAAGAGTAGCGACAGCAGATCCTGCCCCTGCGCCTGACGGACGCCCGCCAGAAACCCGTCGTTCGGCCCGACATCGCCGTCGAGCAGATCGGCGAGCAGGCTGTGCTGCTTGAGCAGCGCGAATAATTCACCGGTCATCGTCGTGGTGAAATCGACAAGGCGGCCGCCCGCCACCCGCGCCCATTTGCAATGGGTGCCGGGCTGGCAGAGCATCGCGCCATCAGGCACCAGCCCCGCCTCGAGCGCGCCGAGAAACTGGACCTCTTCGCCGCGCATCACGTCGGCGCGGCTGTCATCGAGGCGGCACACGCCGGGGACGATGGCTGCGCGCTGCCCCTCGATCCACCGGGTTCCGCGCGCGATGGCCGCGAAGTCGGCGGGCGCCGGCACATAGGGAATTTCGTGCCAGCCGCGCTTCGACCCGACCATGCCGGCGCACAGCATCGGGACATCGCCAAAACGCGCGCGGATGCCCGCCGCCTCGGCATCGAAACCGCCCGGCGCAATCGCCAGCACGCCGCGGTCGTCACGCTCGGTTTCGATCACCGCGCCGCCCGCGTCGATGCTGTACACGCGGCGGTTGGTGGTGCCCCAGTCTATGGCGAGAAAATGTCCGTCCATGCGCCCGTCCGACCTACCACCAGGTCGCATAGAGCGCGATCAGGATCGCGATCACCGCGCCGCTTGCCACGTTGAAACTGGTCGTGGTGCTAAAGCTGACGCCTTCGGCCGTGATGCGGTCCTTGTCGGCGGTGGCCGGCATCAGCAGCGACAGGCCGATCGCCAGCGCGAGCGCGATCAGGAACACGATCCCCATGCGATCCATGAACGGGACCGAAGGCGCGAGCACCTTGAACAAATAGGAGAAACCGACCGACGCCACCGCCGCGGCGATCGCGCCCGCCTCGCTCGCGCGCTTCCAGAACAGGCCGAGCAGGAAGATCACCGTGATGCCGGGGGTGAAGAAGCCCGAAAATTCCTGGATGAACTGGAAAGCCTGATCGGAACCACCGAGCAAGGGGCGCGCGGTGACCAGCGCGAGCAATGTCGCGATCACGGCGACGATGCGCCCGACGAGCACCAGCTTCTTCTCGCCCGCCTCGCTCCGCTCGCCGGCATGCGCGGGTGAGAATTTGGCGTAGAGATCGAGCGTGAAGATCGTTGCGATCGAATTGATCTTCGACGCGGTCGACGCGACCACCGCGGCCATCAACGCCGCAAAGACCAGGCCCAATATGCCCGCGGGCAGCAGCCGCATCATCGTCGGATAGGCCTCGTCGGGTTTCGCGAGGTCGGGCGCAAGCATCACCGCGGCGATCCCCGGCAGCACGACGATCACCGGCATCAGCAGTTTGAGGAAGGCCGCGAACACGATGCCCTTTTGCGCCTCTGCCAGGCTTTTCGCGGCGAGCGCGCGCTGGATGATATATTGGTTGAACCCCCAATAGGAGAGGTTCGCGATCCACATGCCGCCGATCAGTACCGAAATGCCGGGCAAATCCTTGTAGAAGGGATTGTCGGAGGTCAGGATCATGTCGAAGTGCCCCGGCAGTTCGCTGGTCAGGCGGCTGAAGCCGCCGATCAGCCCCGCGTCACCGCCGATTTCGCTGAGCGTGATGCCCGAGATGAGCAGGCCGCCGAGAACGAGCAAGGTGACCTGGACGATGTCGGTGAGCGCGACCGCCTTCAGCCCGCCGTAAAGCTGATAGAGAAGCGCGAAGCCGCCGAGCGCGAACAGCGCGACATCCTGATCGACCCCCGCCACCTTGTTGACCGCGATCGAACCGAGCCACACGATCGATGTGAGGTTCACGAAGATGTAGAGCGCGAGCCAGAAGATCGCCATCAACGTGCGGATGTTGGTGCCGTAGCGCTGTTCGAGGAACTGCGGCATCGTGAAAATCTCGTTGCGGATGAAGATCGGCAGGAAAAATTTGCCGACGATCAGCAAGGTGAGCGCCGCCATCCATTCATAGGAGGCGATCGCGAGGCCGATCGCATAGCCCGATCCCGACATGCCGACGATCTGCTCGGCGGAAATATTGGCGGCGATCAGCGACGCGCCGATCGCCCACCAGGGCAGGTTCTTCGACGCGAGGAAATAGTCGGCGCTGTCCTTGGCCTTGCCGCTCTTTTCGCGGCTGACCCACTGCGCGAGCCCAAAGATCCCGATCGCATATGCGACGATCACCATCACATCGAGCGTCGTCAGCGTCATATTCGGCATCCCCTTTCCCGCGGTGTCCCGCAAACGCCGCGCCGAAAAAACACGCGATCGTCTATTTATACGATTTATAGGACTTTATATTTATATGATCTATGCCACTTGTCTAGAGCCTAGCTGCGGGCGATACAAAGTGCGAGTGAGCCCGCGAGGGACGGGATACCGCGAAGCGCCTTTTCCGGCGGTGCGGGCAAGAGAGGGAAAAGCGTGCAACCAGGCGATCCGGCGGAACTGCGAACCCGATTGGGACGCAACCTCACCTATGGCCTCCTCGATGCGCTGGGTCGCGCGATCGTCATCGGCGCTTACGAAGACCAGCCCTTTCCCACCGAGGCGGAACTGGCGAAGCAGCATGGCGTCAGCCGGCAGGTGACGCGCGAGGCGGTGAAGATGCTGACCGCCAAGGGCCTGCTCAGCGCGCGCCCGCGCCAGGGCACGATCGTCCAGCCCGCGACGACGTGGAACCTGTTCGATACCGACGTGCTGCGCTGGCTTCTCGAGCGCAAATTCTCGGTCGAGCTGTTGCAGCAATTCAATCAGCTGCGCGTCGCGATCGAACCCGAGGCCGCCGCGCTCGCCGCCGCCAATGCCAGCGACGCCGATCTCGAACCGATCTTTGCCGGCCTCAAGCGCATGGAAGCGGCCGAGCGCGGGTTCGACGATCCGCTCGACGCCGACATCGCCTTTCACGTTGCGATCTTGCGCGCGTCGGGCAACCCGTTCTTCGTCCAGTTTCGCGACGTGGTGACGACAGCGCTGCGCAGCTCGATCCGCTTTACAAACCGTATCAAGGGCCGGTCGGCGAGCGTTCCCGATCATGCCGCGGTCAGCGAGGCGATCGCTCGCCGCAATCCCGACCGCGCGCGCAAGGCGATGAAGAAAATCATCGGCGACGTCCTCGACCTCATTGAAACGAGCGACAACCCGGCCGAGAGCTGAGGCGAGGCGGGGCGCCGCGATGGCCGCGACGCCCGGCCCGCCGGTTCAGAAGCGCGCGCGCAGGCTCGCCCCATAGAAGCTGTCGTCGACGCGGATGTCGTGCGGGAAGCCCGGCGTGTGGAAATAGCTGTAATATTTGCTCTTGAGGACGTTCACGCCGTCGACGCTGAGCGCCAGATTCTCGTTGATGTCATAGCTGACCGAGAAATCGAGCCGGCCGTTCGCCTTGACGCGGTTGAACTTCGCGCCGTCGCCCGGCACCAGCAGGCCGCCGCCGAACAGGCCCTCGTTGAACTTGCCGCGCCAGGTGTAAACGACGCGCGCGGTGAAGCCGTATTTCTCGTACAGGCCGCCAATGTTGTAGCTATATTTCGACACGCCGAGCAGCGGTTCGCCGACGAGCGGATCGGTCGGGGTCTTGATCTTGCTGTCGGCGAAGGTGAAGTTTCCGAACATGCCGAGCCCGTCGAGCCCTTCGGGCAGGAAATCGAAGAACATCTGTCCGCTGACTTCCACACCCTTCAACTGGGCACCGCCCAGGTTGCGCGGACGCGAGATATTATAGGTGATGCCGTCGATGACCTCAGGCTCGACGCCGATCGCGACGCGATCCTTGATCTCGCGATAATAGACGGCGGCCGACACATAGCTCGACGGGCCGAAATAATATTCCGCCGTCGCATCCCACGCTTCCGATTTCTGCGACCGCAAATCCGGATTGCCGCCATTGCCGTTGGGGCGGATATTGGCGTTGTTCGGCACTTGATAGAAAAGGCCGGGATTGAGATCGCCAAACGCCGGGCGCGACAGTGTCTTGGCATAGCTCGCACGGAGCTGCAGTTCGGGCGTCAGCTTCAGGCGGACGCTGGCGTTCGGCAGGAAGTCGGTTTCAGTGCTCGACCGCCGGACAGGCGTCAGCACGCCGCTCACCCGGCCCGTTCCTTGCAGGTCCCGGTCGTTCGTTACCCAGCGCACCCCGACAAGGCCGTCGACCAACATGTCGCCGCCAAGGTCGGCGGCATATTTGACCTGCACATAGCCCGACATCGTCTTTTCGTTCGCACGGTAGCTGCGCGACGGATCGGGCGCAGGATCGCCCGTCGGCGCGCCATAGAGCTGGCGCAGGAGGTCGGTGTTTTCGCGCAGGAAGTCGGGATCGGGGGTGTACCAGTTCGCCCCATTGTTGATGAACGGGATCGACGCGGGCGACAGGATCAGGAAATCGGAAGGCAGCCCGACCGAATTGACCTGCGTGACACGGTTGCCGCCGGGCGCGGCGGGGCCGCCGGCAAAGCCTTCGAACGATGCCTTGCGGTCCGCATAGCGAAAGCCGAGCTGAATCTGGTCGATGAAGCTTTCGACGTCGTAGCTGAAGTCGGTCCGCCACGCCTTCAGCGAGCTTTTCGAGGTGTTGATGTCTTGGAACAGGCTGTTCGCAAAGCGGAAATCATTGGGATCGCTGAGCGGATCGCCCGTCATCACGGTCGTCCCATGCCCGTTGTCGTTGATGATGACATTCACCGCGGGGATCGTCTTGCCGATATCGACGATGATGTTGCGCGCCTTGAACGTCGTGTCGAAATAGGAAAGATCGGTTTCGAAATGGATGCGGTCGTTGTCGTACCGCATGCCGCCCGCGATCAGCCATTGGTCGGTCTTGTCGCGCTTGGCCTGCGTGCTGGTGAGGCCGGGGACGTTGTTGAAGGTCGCGCTTTCGCCGAGGCACAGATTCTGCGTTGTGCCGCCGTTGCGCGTCGGGAAGCCCCCGCCGTCGACCTGCGCCGTGAAACATTCGTCGCCCGCCACGGCGTTAGTGATGCTCTGCGCCGCGAAAATGTCGGAGAAGATGAAATTGGTGGCGAAACGCGAGCGATAGCCGCTGTAGAGTCCGTCGACATAAAGCTCGAGTTCGGGGGTCGGTTTCCACTGGAGCGCGAGATTCGCCTGCGGGCGGCTATAGCTGCCGGTGTCAGTCAGCCCGCCGACACACGTCGGCAGCACGATCCCCGCGGCGCCCGGAGGGCCGTTGGAGCCTGAGCGCGGATCGCAGTTGAACGAGATCGGCCGGTTGAAATTCTGATCCGAGTAGGAAATGTTGAGGAGCGCACCGAACTCGCCGTCGCCGACGTTCCAGTGGCCGCTGATCAGCCCGCCGACCGTATAGCTGAACTTGTCGACTTCCTTGCCATAGCTGCCGCGCGCGTTGAGCGCGACGCTGACGCCTTCCTTGAAATTGAACGGCTTTTGCAGCTTGAGGTTGATCACCCCCGCGACGCCGCCTTCGAGTAGGTTGGCCGAGTTGGATTTGTAAATTTCGGCCCCCGCCAGGGCTTCGGCGGGCAGATCCTGAAAGGCGAAGCCGCGGCCGACACCGGTGAAGATCTCGCGCCCGTCGAGCGTCGTCAAAATATCGCCGATGCCGCGCACGAGCGGGCTGACGACCTCGTTGTTGAAGCCGTTGACGGTCTGGATGCCGGGAACGCGTTGCAGCGCGGCCGCCACGGTGGAGTCGGGGAATTTGCCGATGTCGTCGGCGACGATGGCCTCGACCACCTGGTCCGAATTGCGCTTGATGTTGCGTGCGGCCTGCAGGCTGGCCCGCTGGCCGGTCACGACGATTTCGCGATCGGTCGCGGCGGTGCCTTCGCTGGCCACGCTGCCGGTCTCGACTTGCTCGTCCGACGTCTGCGCCGCGGCGGACGCCGATGCGAGCAAGGCCGCCATCGACGCACTCGTAAACATGAACAATCTGGTCTTCATCGGTCGTCTCCCCATAGAGCTGCCAGGTGATGTTTCACCCGATCTTGTTGATTTTAAATATCTTATTTGTAATATAAATTATTCAGGCACAAAAAATTGAAAGATCGGACGCGCGCTATTTTGTGGGCACGACACCCTTCGGCGCGGCGGTCAGACGCTTGATCAGGTCGACTTCCGCCTGCCGATACGGCGTGCCGTCGCTGCGCAGAACCTCGTGGAACCAGATCGTCGGCTCATCGCCGGTGTAGGGCTTTTTCCAGCTGTCCCACGGCAGCCGCGTCTGCGACTTGCCGTCGACAAAGCCCCAGTTGATCATCGCGACGCCATATTTCTTGCCCAGCGGCAGCGAGCCGTCGAAGGTCGATCCATTGCCGCGCGCCATATATTCGGTGCACAGCAGCGGCCGCCCATAAACCTGGAGCTGCTTGACGCGGCCTTCGAACGTCTCGGGCCAATTATAGTCGTGGAAGGAAATGACGTCCGACTGCGCGACCTGAATCTTCTCGACCGCATCGAGCTTGTTCACGTCCGACCATTCGTCGCCGATCCACAGCCCGCTGGTCAGCGGCTGTTTCGGCTTCGCGCTCCGCGCCCAGTCGAAGACCTGGCCGAGCAGGCCGGCAACCATCGCCTTCTTGTTCGGCGTCGGTTTGTAATTGCCGCCGCCGTCATTGTTCGGCTCGTTCCAGACGTCCCAGACAAGGACGCGGTCGTCGTTCGCGAAATGGCCGACGATATCCTTCACATAGGCTTCCAGCTTGCCATGCTGCGATTTGTCGGCAAGCCGCGCGGCGCCCGGCGCCTGCATCCAGCCGCTGTTGTGAACGCCGGGGATCGGAGGATGCTGCGGGCCCGCAACGGGATTCGGGTCCCAGCAGCTGTCGAACAGCACGAACATCGGTTTGATCTTGTGCTTCGCCGCGATGGCGAGGAACTGGTCCATCCGCTGCTTCAGCCCCTCGGGGTCGTTCTCCCAGAGCAGATTGTGCAGATAGACGCGCATCGTGTTCATGCCCATCGCCGACGCCCAGCCGAGCTCCTTGTCGATCGTTGCGGGATCGAAGGTCTCTGCCTGCCACATCTCGAACTGGTTGATCGCGGTCGCGGGGTTATAGTTGGCCCCGACGAGCCACGGCTGCGCCTCGTACCAGCTATGCGCCTGCGCCTTGGTCCAGCGTTCGGCGGCATGCGCGGGCGATATCAGGAACAGCGCGGCGCAGACCAGCGCCATCAACGAACGAAGCATCTCACTCTCCGAAAAAGAGACGGTAAACCATCTTGTTTATATAGGTTTGGCCCGGGGCCAGCCGCGCCGAACCAAGCGCGGGCTGGTTCGGCGTGTCCGGAAAAATCTGGGGCTCGAGCACGATCGCGTCGCCTTGGCGATAGAGCTTGCCCGCCTTGCCGACGACAGTGCCGTCGAGGAAGTTGCCCGAATAAAATTGCACGCCGGGCTGGTTCGACCAAAGCTCGAAGCCGCGGCCGGAGACGGGTTCCTCGACCCGCGCGAGCTGGCGCAACGCCTTCGACACCGTCTTCGCGACGACGAAATTATGGTCATAGCCTTTACCGATCACGATCTGCGGATCGCTCGCGTCGCGCACTCGCTCGCCAACCTCGTGCGGGGTGGCAAAATCGAACACCGTGCCCGCGACGGGCTGGAACACGCCGGTCGGGATCAGCGTTTCATCGACCGGCGTATAAGCCGCTGCGGGGATGGTCAGCAC
>NZ_JNFD01000031.1 GCF_000756375.1 Sphingopyxis sp. LC81
TGTCCGCCGTCAGCACCAATGGCACAGATTTGAGGTTGTGATTTAAGGAGGATCTGGGCTTCGTCGTAGTGACGAAGGAACGAAGATGAAGCCCAGATCCTCCAATGTAAAATCGCCCGCCAAGGCCTCCGCAGAGCGGGTAGTGAAGGACATCCGGCGGCAGACCCGGCGCCACTTTTCGGCCGAGGACAAGATCCGCATCGTGTTGGATGGCCTGCGCGGGGAAGACAGCATCGCCGAGCTGTGCCGCAAGGAAGGTATCGCGCAGAGCCTTTATTACACCTGGTCGAAGGAGTTCATGGAAGCTGGCAAGCGCCGCCTGGCCGGCGACACCGCCCGTGCCGCGACCACCGGCGAGGTCCAGGACCTGCGCCGCGAAGCCCGGGCATTGAAGGAATGCGTGGCCGACCTCACCCTGGAAAACCGCCTACTTAAAAAAAGCATGATCGCGGATGGGGGCGACGACGAATGAGGTACCCTGCATCGGAGAAGCTCGAGATCATCCGGATCGTCGAGCAGTCGCACCTGCCCGCCAAGCACACGCTGGACCAGCTCGGCATCGCCCGCCGGACGTTCTACCGCTGGTATGATCGCTTCCTCGAAGGCGGTCCGGAGGCGCTGGAAGATCGACCATCGGCGCCGAGCAGGGTGTGGAACCGTATCCCGCCTGACATCCATGACCAGATCATCGAACTGGCGCTGGATTACAGCGAGCTGTCACCGCGCGAACTGGCGGTGCGCTTCACCGACGAGAAGCGCTACTTCGTGTCCGAAGCCACGGTTTACCGGCTGTTGAAGGCCCATGACCTGATCACCAGCCCTGCCTATGTCGTGATCAAGGCGGCCGATCAGTTCCACACCAAGACCACGCGGGTGAACGAGATGTGGCAGACCGACTTCACCTACTTCAAGATCATCGGTTGGGGCTGGATGTATCTGTCGACCGTGCTCGACGACTTCTCGCGCTACATCATCGCCTGGAAGCTGTGTACCAACATGCGGGCCGAGGACGTCACCGACACGCTGGACATGGCGCTCGCGGCGTCAGGCTGCGACAGCGCCACCGTGCAGCACAAGCCCAGGCTGCTTAGCGACAATGGTCCCAGCTACATCGCCGGCGAGCTGGCCGAATATATCGAAGCTCAAAACATGAGCCATGTCCGCGGCGCTCCGATGCATCCGCAAACGCAGGGCAAGATCGAACGCTGGCACCAGACCCTCAAAAACCGCATCCTGCTGGAAAACTACTTCCTGCCCGGCGATCTCGAGGCTCGGATCGAGGCGTTCGTCGAGCACTACAACAACCAGCGCTACCATGAGAGCCTGAACAACGTGACACCCGCCGACGCCTACTTCGGCAGGGCTTCGGCAATCATCAAACAGCGCGAAAGGATCAAGCGACAGACCATCGAATATCGGCGCTTGCAACACCGCAAGCTCGCCGCCTAACATTAACCCCAGGACGAGGCCCGCACTCCGCTAATTTACGCCGCGAGTTGTGCCAAATGTTCTGACGACGGACAC